>NZ_JAROCG010000001.1:0-1200000 GCF_030433645.1 Arthrobacter burdickii | reverse complement strand
CTCGTTGCTCATGTAGGTGCCGAAGTTCTCGGCGTGCAGGTCGCCGTGGATCCAGACCCGTCCCGTGCGCTCGTCCGCCCACCGGTCGTGGAGTTCCCCCATGTCGGTGTAGAACAGCGACGCGCTGCCGCGGTAGAAGGCGTAGGGGTCCGCCGCCATCTTGCGGAAACGGGCACGGAAGGCGAGCGGATCTGCCCCCATCAGGTCCTGGTGGGCCTCGACGAGGGTGCTGACGATGTGCTGCTGACGCGGATCTGTGGCGGTCATCCGCCCACGGTACGCGCAGCCGCAGAATAGCTGCACCCCTGCACCCTTATCTGCGCCAGCCATCTGCGGCCGGCGGCGCGCGCACGAAGCGGACCGGTGGCATACTTCCGGCATGGACCTTGAACAGTGGTGGACGGCCGTGACGCCTCGGACGCGGGACTGGCTCATCGAGAACAACGGCAGCGCCCTGACGCCGGAGGTAGCGGCCGACATCAGCCGCGCCGGCGGCCTGATCGCGTCCGACTCGTGGTGGATGGGCGAACGCGGGACTGATGGCATCTTCCTCTCCGATGCGGCGATCGACTGGATCGAGGAACGGGCGAACGACGAGCAGTAGTCCTAGGTGGACGGGCCGAGGGACGGCTGCCGGCTGCCCTCCCGGTGCTGATCCGCTTGCCGGGCCGCCGCATTGGTCGGGGCGAAAGCGAGGATCAGCAGCGCTCCGCCGATGATGCCCAGGCCGATCCATCCTGCGGCGGCGAGCCGTTCCCCGACGACGACGACGGCGAGGATCGCCGCGATCGCCGGTTCCGTGAGGGTCACAGTGGTGGCGGTACTCGCGGAGATGCGGGTGAGGCCGAACCCGAACAGCAGGTAGCCGAGGAACATCGGCACCAGCGCCATGTACGTGGCTACCAGGAACGCCTCCGTGGTGGCGATGAGCGGGGCGCCGGTGATGAGGAGGACCGGCATCAGCAGAAGGCCTCCCCCGCCGAAGACGGCACCCATCGAGGCGGCCCGGCTGATCCGGCGGGTCATGAGGCGATGGACCACCCACGAGTAGGTGGCGTAGGTGCCGCCTGCCACCAGGCCCAGTCCCGTGCCGATGACGGTCCCCGCGGCGTCCCCGGCCGGGCCCTGCATCTTCGACAGGCACAGCAGTGCGCTGCCCAGGACGCCGAGTCCCGCGGCCAGCATCCACCACCGGCTCAGCGGGTGACGGTCGATGAGCCGCTCGAGGACTCCGGAGGCCAGTGGCGCGGAGGCCAGGGACACCACCGAGCCGACGGCGACGCCGGCGTAGTGCATGGAGCTGTAGAACGCGAGGGGATAGATCCCCACCGCCACCGCGCCCAGGAGGACTGCCGGCAGGTTCGCGCGCAGCGCCGGAAGGGCAGCTCTCAGCGCCGGGAGGGCGATGAGGGCCTGCAACAGGCCGCCGATGCCCAGGGCGGCCGCCCCGATCGCCAGGGGGCCGGCACCCGGGGCGAAGGTTGCAGCTGTTCCCGTCGTCCCCCAGAGCAGGGACGTGGCACTGATCGCGCCGAGGCCGACGAGGCGGTTCCGGTTCACAGGGAATCGACCAGTCCGCGGGCGATGGTCCTGGCACGCTCAAGGCGGTCCGGCCGGCCTTCGAGGCCTGCCCGGCTCATCGCTCCCTCGAGCAGGAACGTCAGGTGCTCAGCGGTGTTCCGCGCCACCGGCGGAGGCACGATGCCGGTGAGGTGTCCGGCAAGGATGGCCTCCACCTGTTCCTTGTGCCTGCGCACCGCCTCACGGCCCGGGGAGCCGACCGGGAGTTCGGCGGCCGCATTGAGGAGGCCGCACCCCCGGAAGCCGCGCAGGTAGGCGGCCGACGCGTGATCGATGTAGGCGTCGAACACGGCCATCACCCCGTCCATGGGGCCGGCGGCGTTCCCGGACCGGCGACGGTACAGCTCCAGCCACTCCTCGTGACGGGCGTCGATGTACGCGAGCACCAGGTCCTCCTTCGAGGCGAAGTTGTTGTACAGGCTCATCTTCGCCACCCCTGCTTCCGCAGTGATCGCGTCGATACCCGTTGCCGTCATGCCATCGGCATAGAACAACCTCGACGCCGCACCGAGCAGGCGCTCCCGCGCCGATCCCTTGGTCCCCTGCATTCCGCATCCCCTTCGCTCTAGGTAGATCAGTCTACCTAGAGTGAAGGGGATACGGGCGGGATCAGCGGCCTCCGGGTCCCTGCGACTGGGTGTACTCGCCCGCGGTGACGGTTCCGAGTTCGTCGGCTCCGTCCAGGGTGCCCTCGGTGATGCCCTCCGTCGCCGTGGTGGTGCCACCGGTGTAGACGGTGTAGGTCTCCCCGTCCGTGATCGACGCCGAGGAGAAGATCAGCGATGCAGTGTCCTTGGTGGTGACGAAGGAGCCCACGACGGTGCCGTCCGCCGAGGCGATCTGGACGGCCGTACCCGCGGGGACCGACGAGGCGAAGGTGAGCTGCACACCCGACTGCGTCGACGACGAACCCGGCGTCACGGCCATGCCGGCACTGCCTGCCGCGGCGACGGTTCCGCCGTCGACGGTCAGTTCGCCGTTCACGTCGAGTGCGCCGTTGCCGTCGCCGGTCGGTCCGTTCACGACGACGGTGCCTCCCGTGATGCTGGCATCGCCATTGGAGTCGAGGCCGTCGCCCTCGGAGTTGATGGTCAGGGTTCCACCGGTCACGCTGACCGTGTAGTCGCCCACCTCCATGCCGCCGCCGCCCATTCCGCCCCCGCCACCGGTGGTGCCGGACGATCCGCCCGCCGCGTTCACGCCGTCGTCGCTGGAGGTCACTCCGACGGTGCCGCCGTTGACCGCGATGTGCTGCGCTTCCATCCCTTCGACGGATTCGGTGACATTCACCGTTCCCGCATCGACGGTGAGGATGGTGGCGGCCTTGACGCCGTCGTCGCCCGAGGACACCACGAGCTGCCCGCCGTACACAGTGAACCAGCCGCGGCCGTCCTCGTCCGCGTTGGTGGACTTCACGCCATCGCCGCCGGCCGTGACGTCGTAGGTCCCGCCGAGCAGGGCCACGTAGTCCTTGCCCTCGATGCCGTCGTCCACGGCCTCCACGGTGACGTCGCCGGCCGCCAGCACCAGGCCGTCCTTGGAGACGATGCCGTTGTTGGCATTGCCGTTGACGGTGAGGGCTCCGGAGCCGGCGATGGTGAGGTCAGCCGTCGAGTACAGGGCCGCGTTCGGGGCGTCCGTGCCGGTGTCCGCGTAGCTGTCGGCATCGGTCAGGGTGTTGGTGCTGCCCTCCTCCAGGTACACGAGCGCCTCGTTGGCACTCGTGACCACGAAGGGCGATCCGGTGCTGCTCGCCAGCTCGACGCCGTCGAGGATGACGCGCACCACGTCCTCCTCCCCCGCGGCGACGACGACCTGGCCGTCGGTGAGGCTTCCGGACAGGCGGTAGGTCCCGGCTGCGGTGATGGTGACGGTGTCGCCGTCGACGGTGACGCCGTCCCCCGTCGCGCTGCTCGCACCGTCCGCGAGGGTGACCGGGATTTCTTCTGCCGCATCCCACGTGAGGTCGTCGGCGTCGTAGTGGGTGTCCTCGGTGATGGCATCGGCGGCGACGACGGCGGTCGCGTCCGTCGTATCGCTTGCCGTCTCAGCTGTCGCGTCATCCGCTGCAGGTGCTTCGGCGGTCGCCCCTGCCGTCGCCGGGTCCTGCGTGGTGGTCGTGGAGCCGGCGTTCGGAGTGCCGGTGCCGCAGCCGGCGAGGGACAGTGCGAGCGCGAGTGCGGCGACGGAGGTCTTGAGGGTGGTGCTGGATACGGAACGGCGAACGATAAGCATGGGAAGTCCTTTGGTCAGGGCGGAAGGTCGGAGCGAGCGGGTCAGCGGGACAGGGGGCGGAGCGGGAGGGAGGTGGAGATGGTGCGGTGCCAACGGTTGGCGGGAAGCGCCGGGTCGAGGGCGGCCATGCCGGTGGCGAATTTGGAGATCCGGCTCGGCCGGATACCGGAAGCCCAGAGGTGGCGATCGAGGGCGCTTGCCGCGCTGCCCGATTTCGTCTCGAGGATGACCGCGCCGTCGAGCTCGTGGGGGCGTCCTCCGGGCCTGCGCCAGGTGACACCGAGGTCGATCGTCGCCCGGCTCTCCGATTCCGGCAGGTACAGCGTGATGCGGCGGTAGCGGGTCTCGATTACAGGCTCGAGGACACCGGAGGGCACCGAGCCGATGGAGCAGGCCAGCGTCTCGTTGACGTAGTCGAGGCCCTCGGGGGTGAGGCGGTGGCTGTCGGAGAGCGCGTAGGGGATGCGTTCCTTGACGGTGGCCGCACGGGCGCCCTCGGTCTTCACTTCGAGGAAGCTGGTGCCACTGTCCACGTACGTGCGGGTGCGGATCTTGTACCGGCGGCGCCTGCCATGGGCTGCGAGCAGGTAGCTGTCGAGGTCGGGGGTGTCGAAGTAGACGGAGTCGTAGGTGAAGGAACGGCGTCCGAGCATCTCGAGGACGCGGACCTCGGCGGCGAAGGCGTCGAGAACGCTGCCTGCCAGCCGGGTGCCGACGACGTACTTCCGGTCCACCCTGGTCTGCAGGGCGGCTGCGCCGATGAGCTCGTCGAGGCTGATGGAAGGCCGGGCATCGAGGCCCGCGAAGTCGCCGGCGGTCACGACACCCTCGCCTGTGCGCTTCCTGCCACGCTGTCCTGGTCGTGCCGTGTCGCGGGGGCGGTCGCGGGAACGTGTGCCGGGTCCGCGGCGGGCGTGGGCTCGGGCAGGTCGGTGTAGTAGGTGGTGCCCGCCGAGCCGCTCTCCGGGAGCGCGGCGATCGACGGCGTCACCGGTGTCAGCGGCGTTTGGCGCCCTGCCGGGGCGGACACCACTTCGAAGCGGACCTCGACGATGGTCTTGTCATTCACGAGGTCCAGTTCGGACACCGTGGCGGTATGGATCCGGGCGTTGAGGACCTCCGCCAGGCGCACCTGGAGTAGTGCTTCGTCACCAATGGCCTGGTCCAGCACCACGGTCTGGTGCCGGTACCCGGGCAGCACCCGGGAGGAGTCGCCGATGACCATGACCGCGAGGATCAGGCCCATGAGTGCCAGCGGGAGCCAGAGCGGTTCTGCGCCGAGGCCAGCGATGAGGCCGAGGGCCAGGGCGGAGAAGTAGTAGGCCACCTCGTGCTGGGCGAGCTCGGTGGAGCGGAGACGGATGATCGAGAGCACGCCGAACAGCCCGAGTCCCAGCCCGACGCCGGCCGCCGAGCCCGAGAGGGCCGTCGCCACCGCGAGGACTCCGACATTCATGCCGAGGTAGGAGACCACGAGGTCGCGACGGCGGTGGCGGCGTAGGTACAGGCCGAAGGTGAGGAGGGTGATCGCCAGCAGGTCGGCGGCGATGAGGATCAGGATGTTCATGGGATCTTCTCCAGGATGTGGATGGATGGTCTTCTTCTACGATGCGAGCGCATGCTGTGCCGGGACTGTGCCGGGGCACAGCACGGCATATGAGCACTCAGGACGAGGATCAGGCGACGCGGCGGCCCCGTGGCGCGGCCGGTGGCGGCACTGTTGTGAAGGTCGGCACCGCTTCGGGTGCAGGCACTGCCCGCGGGACAGGCCCGGCTTCCGTTCCGCTGCCCCGAGGGAGCGCGGGCCGGGGGACGCGGAGCGTGGGGGCCGCGCCCCTGCCCGAGAGGAAGCGTTTCTGCACGGTGAAGCTGGTGATGAAGAGAGCGGCTTCGGTGAAGACCTTCGCCGCGACCTCCGGCACCCCCGCGTCGGTGAGCAGGAAGATTCCGGCATAGTTCGCGGCCAGCAGGGCGACGACGAGCGTGAAGTACCGCAGGGCGGCGGCGGACAGGGGCCGGTGCCGGCCCTCGGCAAAGACGAGGCGCCGGTTCGCCAGGAAATTGACCGACGAGCTGAGGACCCTCGCTCCCACGACGGCCAGGAGCAGGGAGTCCGTCAGCAGGCCGAGGACCACGAAGGCTGCCAGGTCGATCCCGAAGGCGGCCAGCGAGGACAGGGAGAACGCGAGCAAAGGGGCGTAGATGCGTGCCGAGTCCACGAGTGGCCGGAAGTGGGAGGAGCTGTTGCCGGTGAGGTAGATGGTCGAGATCGGAATGCTGTCGATCCGGTGGCCCGCCTGGCCGGCCTGCAGCAGCAGGTTCAGTTCGTACTCGTAGCGGTCCCCTCGCACCGACTGCAGCCACGGGAGCATCGCCGCGGGGTACCCGCGGAGCCCCGTCTGCGTGTCCTGCAGCCGGACGCCTGCCGCAAGCCGGAACAGGATACGCGTAAGGGCGTTGCCGAGGCGGCTCCGGACAGGCACGTCGCCGTCGAACGCGCGCTCCCCCAGGACCATCGTGGAGCCGGTCCAACGCGTGGAGCCGCCCGTTCCGCGGAGGCGGGCGGCCACGCGGAGGATGTCCGGCACGGCGTGCTGCCCGTCGCTGTCGGCGCAGACCACGCCCTCCCCCGGGTGGTGGCGCTCCGCATAGCCGAAGCCGGTCTTGAGCGCCTGCCCCTTGCCGCGGTTGTGCGGGTAACCGATCACGGTGGCACCGGCGTGGCGGGCGTCGTCGAACACGGTGCCGAAGCGGGGACCGCTGCCGTCGTCGACCACGAGGACCAGAAGGCGGGGATCCGCGGCGAGCAGGTCGCCGACGAGTTGCGGGAGCTTGCCGTCGGGTTGGTAGCCGGGGATGAGGATGATCACCGGTGCCCCCTACTGGCCGATGTACAGGATGTCGGAGGTGGCGCGTTCCTCGCCCTTGCCGAGCGGGTTGTTCACCAGTTCGCCGTCGAAGTACATGGTGGAGGACCCTCCACCGTCGATGTTGTACGCGGTCGTGGCTCCGAGTCCCTGCATGATCCCGGCGAGCTCGGTCATCGTGACGCCGTCGCTGTAGCCGTCCGAGCGCCCGTCGACGACGACGAACACGAGGTGGTTCTCGTCGATCACGCCGACGGCGGTGCGGGGCTGTTCCCCCTGGATCGAGTGGTTGCCGAAGTTGGTGTCCACCTCGACGTCCTCGATGCCGGCCGCGATCTCGCCGTCATCGAGGAGGGACGGGCCGAAGGACAGCGTGTTCCAGACGCCGTCCGCGAGCAGCTGCTCCGCGGTCGTGGTGGTCTCGTCGTAGACCTGAACGGTGCCGTCCGTGTAGAAGGCGAGGCCCTGCCGTGCGCCCTCGTCCCGGTAGACCACGCCGTTGCGGATGACGATCCCGGTGTCGCGGAAGCCGTAGTAGTCGCCGTTGATGGCGAAGATGGCGTTGTTGGCCTCGGCGATGGCCGAGGTGGTCTCGGTGATGTTCTCGCCGAAGCTGTCGTCCGCGAACGCCGAGCGGAGGGTCGTCGCATCGGTGAGTTCGACGTCGGCCACGTAGTAGGTGACGGTCTCATCACCGGATCCCGTGACGACGGTGGAAATCTGGATGCTGCTGTCCTCCGAGGTGTAGGAGGTGTCGGTCAGGACGGTGTCGGTGTCGGTGTCGGTCTCCGTGTCGGTGTCGGTGGCGCTGGCGGTGGCGGTGTCGGTGGCGCTGTCCGTGGCAGCGGCGGTTTCGCTGTCCGTCGATCCCGCCTGCTCCGCCTCGTAGGCGGAGACGTCCGAGATCTCCACCTTCTCGACGACGAAACGGTCGAGGGCCCAGGCCGTGGTGCCGCCCGCGGCGAGGGTCACGGCGAGGGACGAGGCGAGGATGGTCTTGCGGAGGCGGTTCGGCGTGCGGGGCTTCGAAGAGGTTGGCATACCCCAGTTCTACGAAGCGGCCCTTTGGCTGCAGTGTGCCGTTCTTGTGCCAGGGCTGTGAGCAGCCGGCGGGGTCCTGGAGGACGAGCATCAGCGCCGGGACCGTGCCACTAGGAGCAAGGGGTAGACGTGCTCCCGGAGGTTGCTAAAATCATCGGGCGGGCAGCCGCTCGTCGATAAAGGCAAACCCGGTGTGAGCCGGGGACGCAAAGCCACGGGACCCATGAGGTCAGCCGGGCCGCCGAAGAGAACAGGTCCAGAGAATATGCCTCGGACACGCGAATTCACCAGCGTCGCCTCCACCATGGCCTCAGCAGCCGACTCCCTTGCCCTCGCACAGGCATCGCCGGCCGATCCACCGGGCGCGCTCCAGCACCATCGGGGAGCGTCAGGTCATGAGTAGTTCGAGCGATCGTCGTGCCGCCGTCGTCATCGAGGACGATCTCGACATCCGCAACCTCGTCTCCGCCGTCCTCGAGCAGGGTGGCTTCCAGGTCAGCGGCGCAACCACCGGGCGCGAGGGCGTGGACGTGGTCCGCCAGGAACACCCCGTCGTGGTGACACTGGACATCGGACTGCCCGACATCGACGGGTACGAGGTCCTCCGGCGGATCCGCTCCACCAGCGACTGCTACGTGGTCGTCCTGAGCGGACGCACGGACGAGACGGACATCCTCACGGCCCTCCAGGCGGGCGCCGACGACTACATCCTGAAGCCGTTCCGGCCCCGCGAACTGAGGGCGCGCATCGACGCGATGCTCCGCAGGCCCCGTATCGGCCAGCACGTCCACTCCACGCCTGCGCCGCCGGCTCCCGCCGCCGTCTCCAGCACCTCCTCCGCCGAGGCAGGAGCCGGGACGTCGTCGGACCATCTCCTGCGGAACGGCAGCCTCGTGGTGGACGGCGATGCCCGCACCGCGACCTGTTCGGGCATCGAGCTGCCGCTCACGAAGACGGAGTTCAATCTGCTGCACGAACTGATGCGCAGCAATGGCGCCGTGCGGACCAAGGAGGACCTGGTGCGTGTCTCCCGTGGCCGGGACTACCGCGGGTACAACTTCGTGAGCCGGACCGACGAACGGGCCATCGAGGTGCACATCGCCAACCTCCGCCAGAAGCTGGCCCGCGCCGACGGGAATCCGGAGCTCATCATCACTGTCCGCGGGGTCGGATTCCGGATCCTGCCCGGGCAGGCCCGGTCGCGTTAGCGCCCGACCGTCGGGTCAACCGTCGGGTCAGGGACGCCCCGGATAGATCTCCTGCAGTTCGCGGATGGTGTCAGAGGCGCATGCCCGGAGGAGGGCGACCGACCGCTGCGCGGCCTCGAGGTCGTCGGCCGCGATGAGCCGCTGCGTTGCGATCGCGGCATGGGTGAGGCGGGTAGCGCCCACCATCGCCGCCGACGTCGTGACGCTCAGGACGGCATCCTCGGCGCGTGGTGCGTCGCCTTCGCCGAACCGGAGGTCCAGCCGATTGAGCTTCCCCACCAGGGTCTCCGCGAAGTCCCGGGCGAACCGCTCGACGACGGACGTGCCCGGGAAGTCCCGTTCCATGTCCCGGAGGACGGCAGGATCGAGGAGCGGTGCGGCCTTTCCGGGCGCGTTCGCAGCCGGGTCGGCGTCGTTGAGCGGGGGTACCGTCCCGCCGTCCTGGCGCTGGCCAGGACGTGGCGGAGTCGGGTGGGTGGGCACACTCCCAAGGGTAACGACGGTCCGTACCTGTGGTGCAGCATCCACGGGTTCTTGCGCAAAGCTTGCGGAAGGTACGTGAGGAGCCTAGTAGTGATCCACCTCGACCCTCGCCGGCATTGCTGTACCGCCGCTGTGCCCTGCCACAGCAGGGAATGGGTATCCGCGGGCCCCGGTCAGGGGTCGCTCCGCCGCCGGCGTCCCCCGGCTGATGACCTCCTCGACGTCGTCGAGGACGGCCAGCAGGGGTGCATCCGCCGCCACGCGGTAGAAGCCTGCGAATTCGGGAAGTGCCAGGTAACCCTCCCGGTAGGCCCGGAGGTGCTGGAGGCTCTCCGCGTCGGTGCCCCGCGCCATGATCCGCCGGTAGGCCTCCTCGGGGCTCACATCGAGGAACACCACGGCGTCAGGGGGAAGCATCCGTGCCAGGGCGCCGAGGATTCGGCTCCGGCCGAACCCGCGGGAGCCGCGCAGCGCCTGCTGGCAGGAGAGGTGCCGGTCCATGATGACCACGCCGTCGAACCGCCGGGCGCGCAGGTGGTTCGCGACCACGTTGACCGATCGGACAGCGGACTCGGCGAGGTCGAGGACCCACACCGGGAGTGTTCGTCCGGATCGGTCGAGCCACGCCGCCACGGTGCGCCGTCCCGAGTGGTTGGCGAGGACGAGGGTGGGCCGGGACGGCCCGAGGAGCCGGCTGAGGGCGTGCGCGGCCGTCGTCTTCCCCGCACCGTCGATGCCTGCCAGGACGACGATGAAGCGGGCGGTGGTGCTCTGTGCTGCTGGGGTCATACTCCAGTTCTACGGCAGGAGCCTAGACGTGCTCTTGGTCCGGCATGTGCGCGGGCTGTGAGATCGGGAGGTCCACGCGGAACTGCGTGCGGCCCGGCTCGCTGGTCACACTGATGCTCCCGCCGTTCGCCTCGACCAGCGCCTGGACGATCGCGAGTCCGAGGCCCGTGCTACCCGCGCTCGCGGACCGCGCGGCGTCCCCCCGGCTGAACCGGGTGAAGATGGTGCCGAGGAAGGCCGGATCGATGCCCGGACCGGAATCCGTGACGGTGATGCTCGCGCGTCCCTCCCCCACTGCGAGGGCGGTGGAGATCACCGTGCCCGGCGGCGTGTGCTTGTGCGCGTTGGAGAGCAGGTTGATGAGCACCTGGCGGACCTCGGCCTCGACGGCCCGCACCTCGACGGGCTCGTCCGGCAGGTCCAGGCTCCAGGTGTAGCCCGGCGCCGCCACCTGCGCGTCGCTCGTCGTTTCGATCACGAGTTCGGTGAGGTCGACGTCGGATGCCTCGCCGCGCTGGCCCTCGTCGAGGCGCGCGAGCAGCAGGAGGTCCTCGACGAGGGACGACATGCGCTTCGACTCGCTGTCCACGCGTTCGAGCGCGGACCGTCCGGACGGGCTCACGGCCTCGCTCATGAGGACCAGCTCGGTGTAGCCGCGGATGGAGGTCAGGGGCGTGCGGAGTTCGTGGCTCGCGTCCGCCACGAACTGCCGCACCTTCATCTCGCTCGCATGGCGTTCCCGCAGGGCGCTCGTGACGTGGTCGATCATCTCGTTCAGGGCCAGCCCTACGGTGCCGACCTCCGTACCGGGCTGGGCTGCGGCAGGGGGGACCCGCACGGGGATGGCCACTTCGCCGGAGGACAGGGGAAGCTGCGAGACGGACGTCGCGACGGCCGACAGTTCCTCGAGGGGGCGCAGGGACCGGCGGATGATCACGGTTCCTGCGAGCCCGGTCAGCGCCAGTCCGGCCAGCGAGAGCCCGGCCACCGTGATGTCGAGGGACACGAGGGTGCTGTCGCGCTCGGTGGTGGACAGGCCGGTGACGAGGACGGAGCCGTCGGGGGTGAGGCCGGTGGGCAGGGCCGCGGCATCGACGCGGTAGCGCCCGCTCGAAAGCTCCAGTTCCGCGGGTCCACTGCCGGGGCCGACGGCGGCGAGGACGTCGAGGTCGGCGTCGGTGAGCGGTTCCGTGGTGCCGTCATCCTGCACGAGCGCGGAGTTCTGCGCCTCGCCGTCAGAGAAGACGGCGTTGAGGGTGCCCGGTCGCTGGCCGGCCGCGTTCTCCGGATCCACGTTTCGAAAGGGCCGGTCGTCGTCGTCGCCGGGCGGGCGCCCGCCGGGGAAACCGGCGCGCCCGGCGGCGGGCGTGAGCGCGTCGTCGAGCTGCCCCGTGAGGTAGCTGCTCATGGCGAGGTGGCTGAGGACGCCGATGGCCACGCAGATCGCCGTGAGCAGTGCGAGGGTCGCCAGGATCAGCTTCGTGCGGAGGTGCAGCGGACGGCGTCCCGGTCGGGCGCCCGCGGGATGCGGAGGAGTCACGAAGCCGCGGGTTTGAGCACGTACCCGGCGCCGCGGACGGTGTGGATCATGGGAGTGCGCCCGGCGTCGATCTTCTTCCGGAGATAGGAGATGTACAGCTCGACGATGTTCGCCTGGCCGCCGAAATCGTAGTTCCACACGTTGTCGAGGATCTGGGACTTGCTGACCACGCGGCGCGGATTCTCCATGAGGTAGCGCAGCAGCTCCCACTGGGTGGAGGTCAGGGCGATGTCCTCCCCATTGCGGGTGACTTCGCGCGTGTCGACGTTCATCACGAGGTCCCCGACCACCAGTTCCGCGGAATCCGACGCCGCGACGCCGGAGCGCTGGACGAGGCGGTGGAGGCGCAGCAGGAGCTCCTCCATGCTGAAGGGCTTGGTGACGTAGTCGTCGCCGCCGGCGGAGAGCCCCGAGATGCGGTCCTGCACGGCGTCCTTCGCCGTGAGGAACAGGGCGGGGACGTTCGGTGCGAACGTGCGGATCCTTTTGAGCGCCTCGATGCCGTCGACGCCGGGCATCATGACGTCGAGGACCAGGACGTCGGGGCGGAAGTTCCGCGCCGCGGAAACGGCTGCGGCGCCGTCACCGGCCGTCGTCACGCTCCAGCCCGCCATCCGAAGGCCCATGCTGACGAGTTCCGCGAGGCTCGTCTCGTCGTCGACGACGAGGGCGCGGATCGGGCTGCCGTCGGGATGCGCGAGGCGCGGCAGGTTGTCGGTCATGGAGTGGTGCGAGGCGTCGGCCATCGGGTCTTCCTGGTGTCTTCCGGAGGTACCGGCCGAGGCCGGAGCGAATGCGGGCGGAGCGTTGCGGTCCAGTATTCCGTACGGGTCTTGCGGAGTAGCGGACCGGGGCCGGCGTCAGGCCTCGAGCGGACCTGCCTCGGCCCCGATCGGGGCGAAGGCGGTGGTGCCGAGGACCGCGGCCAGGGCCATGGCCCCGAGGGCGGCTCTGAAGCCCGTGCGTCCGGTGGTCAGTTCGGGGGTGGGGCGGTAGGCAATCATTCTGTCCTCCTGGCGGGTGGTGTCTGTTCCCCTACTCTCCCGTCCTGACCTAGAGCCGCGCTTTCGCGAAGCTGTGCGTCTGCTGTGCAGGCCTGACAGCACCGATCGCAAGATTTTTACAGGCTAAGGGCTCGAAGATGACCGCAGTTCCGAACGTATGGGGGTAGTCATGAATTCCAGCGCTTTTCCGAGCAGCAACCTGAACCGACGCCAGTTCGGCGTTGCTATCAGCGGAGGGGCGCTCCTGCTGGCCCTCGGCGGTACGTATGGCGTGATCGCGCATACCAACGATAGTGCCGTCACCAGTGTGGGCACGGCCTTCGGCAGAGTTGCCATCCTTCGCGCTGGGCGCTTCGCGCGTCTTGACGCGTCGGGCCGCCCTGCAACGGGTGACCTGAGAGCGGCCAGATCGCGTTTCCAGGCCGGGAGCCGGGAGGGATCCCACCACGTCAGGGTGGGGGATGCGCCGGGAACGACTGATGACCATGGTCACGGCAGCTCCCTGCAGGACACAGGGTGGCCGCAACCGGTGAACCTCACGTGGGGTGACCTGCTCGTGCTTGAAGCGGAGATCCACAATGCCGGCCGTGACCCGGTGCTGTTCAGCCCCGCTCAACTACGGCTGACACTCACACCGTCGGGAATCACCATCACGCACCAGGACTCCGATCGCGGTCCCGGTGCACTGGCTCCGAAAGCCACGGAGCGCATCCTCATCAGCTACCTCGCGCCGCACTCCCAGACCGGCTTCGAGCTCGAGGTCTCGGATGCAGTGCGGGACGAACCGCTACGTCTCGCCCTGCCACCCCTGTCCACCACCCGGGCATCCTCATGAGCCCGCTGAGTTTGTACATCAACGAGGGGTTCCTGCCCATGGTGGACGGCTCGCTCGTCTACCACCGTGGATACGGTGACAGGGCTACCCGGATGAATGACACGAGCCCGTCGCTGACAACGGGACCATGGGTATTCACGGCCGCGGGACAGGTGGTCCCCAGCCGTAGCTATCCCCTGAATGCCCCGGTGCCGCCGTACGGCAGACCAGCCCCCCTGGGCCCGGACCCGGCGCTCCAGCGGCATTTCCTCCCCCGGCGTGCGTACTGGGCGAGTTCGTTCCCTGGGCGGACACTGATCGCCGAGACAGGAAGCACCATCAGCATCCTGTTGCACAACACACTGTCACAGCCCCACGAGATGCTCTTCCACGGCGCGGGTTCGGCAGGCGCGGACGTCACCAGCGGACCCATCGCTTCCGGACAGTCCACGCTCCTGGAGTTCCGTGCTCCTGTGCCCGGAACGTATCTGTTCTCCGATCCCGGCAACCAGCCCGTGGAGAGAACCTTGGGCCTGTACGGCGGCCTGGTGGTCATCGACCCCCAGAATGCCTGGCGGCTCGGCCCGAACGGACCCGAGTTCGAGCGCCAGTGGTTGTGGATGTGCCACGACGTGGTGCCGAACTGGGCGCGCATCGCCTCCCAGGGGCAGACCGTCGACCCGCGCACCACACCACCTGTGCCACGGTATTTCACGCTCAACGGATTTTCCGGTTTCCAAGCGCTGGCCCTCACCACCGACGTGGAGTTCAACAGGCATCGGGAGGAAGACACACTGCCCTCGGGGTATCCCCGGGATACCGATGTGCGCAACTTCAGCGCGTCCCCCGCCCCGGGTGCAGTCCGCACCGGCCAGCTCATGAGGATGCTCAACGCGGGCATCGTGAACCACCAACTGCACTACCACGGGAACCATGTGTGGACTGTGCGGGCCAACGGCGTCGACTTCCCGCGATCAGGCGGCCGCGTCAGCGCCGCGGGAGACGTCGTCCTTCAGCAGTGGGAGGACACGGTCCAGCTCCAGGCGGGAGAACGCAAGGAAGCGATGCTTTCGGTCCGCCGTCCGCCCGAGACCGTGGACGCGGTGTGGAACGCGAGGAACGAGGACTGGAAGTATCCCATGCACTGCCATGCCGAACCGTCGCAGACGGCAGCGGGCGGACTCTACCCCGGCGGTCTGATGGCCGACTGGGTGCTCGCCAACGGCCCCGTCGAGCCCGGCCTGCCGGGTTCGACGGGGGACGAGGCACACCACACGTTCCGGAGCCAGGTGGATTTCGCGTCGGACCAGCCGCAAGAGGGCAGCCCTAGTACCGAGTTCCCGCTCCGCCCGGACGTCTCGATGCACCTCGACTTCTTCAGCAGGGAGCTCACCTTCCCTGACGGCTCCTCCCGGGAGGTGTGGAGTTTCCAGAACGAGACGTCAGGCAGGCAGCTGCCTGCTCCGCTCGTGCGGATGACCGAAGGCGAGGTCTTCCACGGGACGGTCAAGCCGAGCAAGAACGTCCATACGATCCACTGGCACGGCATCGAGCCGGATCCCCGCAACGATGGCGTGGGCCACACCTCCTTCGAGGTGACTGGCAGCTACACCTATCAGTGGCGGCCCGAACCTGCGCAGCGGGGCAACCCGAACAAGGGCTCCGCCGGCACCTACTTCTACCACTGCCACGTCAACACACCCCTCCACGTCCAAATGGGCATGTTCGGGGCCCTCATCGTCGATCCGCCGTCCGACCCCGCCCGCCCCACCCCGACGGGAACCCGCCGCCATTCCTCCGAAGGGCCCCTGTACGACATCGCAACGGAGACGCTCATCGCACCGTACTCGATCGATCCACGGTGGCACGGGCTGAACCACGCCGCGGGGCTGTCCGGCGAGGACGTGGGCCTCAACCGCTTCGAGCCCAAGCACTTCTACCTGCTGGGGGCGTCATTCCTGCCCGCCCGAGAGGCGATCGCGTCTGGGCCCTCTCCGCGATGAAGGCGAACGTGGTGACCGGGGACAAGATGCCGACGCTGGTGCGGATGGTGAACGTCGACTATTTCCCTACACGCACCCGGTTCCTGGATGCTGACGGACGGCCTGCGCGAATCGCCGAACTGATCGCACACGACGGCCGACCCTTCTGGACGACCCCTGGCTCGTCGGCACCGGCCGTGCAGCCGTCGATAGCCGGGGAACCGCTGCTCACCAGCATTATCAAGTCGGGCGCGGCAGAGAAGTTCGACATCCTCCTGCGTCCTCCGACTCCTGGGAAGTACACGATCATGATCGAATTCCTGCACTGGATCACCGGCCAGGCCCTTGCGACGCGGACCGTCACCGTCACTGCTTCCTGACGAAGCACCGCGCTACCGCGCCGACGGCACCGCGCCGAGCTTCGAGGGCCACCAGATCTTCGGACCGATGTCGTACGCCAGGGCGGGGATCAGCAGCGAGCGCACCAGCACGGTGTCCAGCAGGACACCGAACGCCACGATGAAGGCGATCTGCGCGAGGAAGAGGATCGGGATCACGCCGAGCGCCGCGAAGGTCGCCGCCAGCACGACGCCGGCGGAGGTGATCACGCCTCCGGTCACCCCCAGTCCGCGGAGGATCCCGGGCCGAGTGCCGATCCGGAGCGATTCCTCCCGCACCCGCGTCATGAGGAAGATGTTGTAGTCCACGCCGAGCGCCACCAGGAACACGAAGGCGAAGAGCGGCACCGAGGCGTCCGCGCCCTCGAACCCGAAGACGCCGTTGAACACCAGCGCGGAGACGCCCAGGGCCGTCGCGTTCGAGAGGGCGACGCTGGCCACGAGGAGCACCGGCGCGAGGATGGACCGCAACAGGACGACCAGCACTCCGAGGATGACGAGCAGCACGATCGGGATGATCTTCCCGAGGTCCGCCAGTGCGGTGTCGTTGGTATCCACCGCCACCGCACTGACACCGCCTACCAGGGCATCCGGGCCGGCGTCGTCGAGGGTGGTCCGCAGTTCACGGACGACGTCCTCGGCCCGGTCCGAATCCGCCTGGTATTCGAGCGTCCCGCTGATGAGCACCCGGCCGTCCTCGACGACGGCGGCGCCACCGGGGTCCGCGGTCAGCGCGGCGTCGGAGACGCCCTCCTGTGCGGACACGACGGCGAGCGCGGCGTCGGCATCGGCTTCCGGTGCGACGACGTAGACCGGGCTGCCGGACCCGGCGTCGAAGTGGCGGCCGAGCGCCTCCTGGCCGTCGACCGCGTTCGACGGTGCCAGGATCAGGGCCGACTGCGGTACCCCGCCGGCCTGCAGCTGGGTCAGTCCGAGGGACCCGGCCACGAGGAGAAGCAGGGACGCGATCCACAGGACGCGTGGGCGGCCGGCCACCAGCAGGGCCACCCGCCTCCACAGGCCCCGGACCTGCTCGAGTCCGGTGGGTCCGGCGGCTGCCGCATGCCTGCCCCGGGGTGCGGCGGCCGCGGTCCGAGGGTGGTAGCGCGGGCGCAGCGGCCAGAAAGCGCCCCTGCCGAAGAGGAGCAGGAGTGCCGGGAGGAACGTGAGTGCTGCTCCGAGCGAGAAGGCGATGCCGATCGCGGCGATCGGTCCGAGGCTCCGGTTCGAGTTGAGGTCCGAGAAGAGCAGGCACAGCAGCCCGAGGATCACCGTGGCACCGGACGCGAGGATCGGCGCCACGGACGTCCGGTAGGCCACCCGCATCGCGTCCCACTTCAGCTCGTGCTCCGCCAGCGCTTCACGGAAGCGTGCGACGAGCAGCAGCGCGTAGTCCGTGGCGGCGCCGATCACGAGGATCGACAGGATGCCTTGGCTCTGGCCGGTGAGCTGGATCAGATCGAGCTTCGCGAAGCCGAAGACCAGCAGGATCGACGTCGCGAGCGCGAACACCGAGGTCAGGAGGACCAGGAACGGGAGGACGACGGAGCGGTAGACGGCCAGCAGGATGACGAACACGGCTCCGAGCGCCACGCCGAGCAGGATCCCGTCGATGCCGCCGAATGCCTCCACCAGGTCGTTCGTGAAACCCGCCGGTCCGGTCACGTATCCCGTCACGCCGTCGGGCAGTTCGTCCGTCAGGACGGTGCGCAGCTCCCCGACCACCTCTGCGAGTTCGGCATCGGAGGAGACGAAGGCGATGTACTGGACGGCCAGCCCGTCCTCGGACGGGATGGGTCCGGCGACGGCGGGCGCCCCAGCGGCCGGCGGTTCGAGCCCCTCCACCTCACCGAGCGCCACCCCGATCTCCTCGTACAGGCCGAGGTTCCGCGGCTCGATGGCCGTGTCAGATTCGGCGACGATTACCGCGGGAATGGCATCCGAGTCGCTGAACCGCTGCTGCAGCTCGCCCGCCTCCGTGGACTCGGCGCTCGCGGGCAGGAAGGACGCGGCGTCGTTACTGGAGACCTCCTCGAGCCGGCCGAAGGTCGGGCCACCTACCGCTGCCCCGACCAGCCAGATCAGCACGACGACGACGGGCAGCAGCACCCTCAACCAGCTGTTCCTCATGACGCTCTCCACCTTCCTGAATTATCTCTGCGATAAAGTATATCCATGGTGGAGATAATAGGAACCGACCTAAACTGGAGGAAAAGGAGGCGGGACCCATGGCGACGAAGGACGAACTCCTGGTACTCCTGCGGCAGTTCACCATCGAGACAGACCGCTACGTCGAGGCCGCCAGCGAGCGCGACAGCCTTTACCGCACCGACCTCCAGGCCCTGGGCATCATGATGGGCGCGGCCAGTGCCGGCCTCACCGTCACCCCTGGGCTGCTCCGGGAGGAGCTGAACCTGAGCTCGCCGGCCACCACCGCGCTCGTCGACCGCCTCGATTCCGCAGGCCACGTCACGCGCCGCCGCAGCGACGTCGACCGCCGGCAGGTGCACCTGGAGATGACCGAGAAGGCGCGCGCCACGGGCGCGATGCTGTTCGCCCCGCTCGCCCGCCACATCAGCGGGGTGTTCGACCAGTACTCGGACGAGCAGCTCGCCCTGCTGCTCGACATGATGCGGAAGGTAACCGACGCCACGGTTGCCGCCAAGAATGAGGCGCGGGACGACGTCGGTGCTTCCTGAGGGCCCTGCCGCGGGTTAGCCTTCCGGAATGAGCGATGAGGTCTATTCCCACGGACACCACCCGAGCGTGACCACGGCGCACGCGACGCGGACGGTCGCGTCCTCCGCCGCCTACCTCGAGCCCTACCTGGAGGCAGGCATGGACCTGCTGGACATCGGGTGCGGCCCCGGGAGCATCACCGCAGGGTTCGCGGACATCGTGGCACCGGGATCGGTGATCGGCATCGACAGCTCGGCGGACGTGGTCGCCCAGGCGGCCGAAACGCACCGGGACCTCGCGAACGTGGAATTCCGTGAGGGGAACGTCTACGACCTCGACTTCGCGGACGAGTCCTTCGATGTCGTCCATGCGCACCAGCTCCTCCAGCATGTCGCCGACCCGGTGGCCGCGCTCCGCGAGATGCGGCGCGTGGTGCGTCCCGGCGGCATCGTCGCCGCGCGCGACGCCGACTTCGGGGCCATGGCTTGGCATCCGGCGGTCGAGGAACTGGAGGAGTGGAGGACGCTGTACCGCGACCTGGCGCGCGGCAACCGCGGCGAGCCGGATGCCGGACGGAGGCTCCCGGGCTGGGCGTCCGCCGCCGGCTTCGCGCACGTGGAGGTGTCGTCGTCGAACTGGACCTACGCCACCCCCGAGGAGCGCAGCTTCCACGCCGGGTCCTGGGCGGATCGCGTCCTGCACTCGGCCTTCGCGGAGCAGACCCTCGACCGTGGGCTCGCCGACCAGCAGACACTCGACCGCCTGGCCGAGGGTTGGCGCAGGTGGGCGCGGATGGACGACGCCGTGTTCCTCATGCCGAGCGTGGAGATCCTCGCGCGGGACTGAGCACGTGCTCCCGGACCGTCGGCGATCACCCCGCCCGGGCAGTGGGTGCAAGCGCGGGATCCGCGGCTAGGCTGGCGGGATGTACCGCATCGTCACCGTCTGTACCGGCAATATCTGTCGCTCCCCCATGGCCGAGCTCATGCTGACCCATGCCTTCGCGAAGGCCGGCATGGCAGGCGACGTCGTCGTGGATTCCGCGGGCACCACCGACTGGGAGGCGGGCCGCCCCATCGACGAGCGCGCGGCGACGAAGCTGACCGAACTCGGCATCGAGAGCCACCTGCACCGGGCCCGCCGTTTCGAACCGGGCTGGTACCGCGAGCGGCACCTCATCCTCGCCCTCGACCTGGACCACTACCGCGAGCTGCGGTCGGAAGCACCGAACGACGACGCCCGGGACAGGATCCACCTGCTGCGCGAGTTCGATCCCTCGACGACGGACACCGACCTCGAGGAGCTGGGCATCTACGACCCCTGGTACGGCGACGCGAGCGACTTCGAAGCCACCTGGCGGATGGTCGACGCCGCGGTGGACGGCGTCGTCCGCTACGTCCGCAACGAGCTCGACGCCGACGGTTCGGACGGCTGACCTGCGGCGCTTACCATGAACGGGTGAATCCCTCCCTCTGGCTGGCGCTGCTCGGCGCCGGAACGCTGATCAGCTTCGTTCCCGGCGCCGGCGCCGTGAACACCATGAGCAACGCCCTGACGGTCGGCTTCCGCCGTTCCATCTGGGGCATCCTCGGGCAGCAGGCCGCGTTGCTGGTGCACATCGGCATCGCCGCGGCCGGCGTCGGGATCCTCGTCGCCAACTCACCCCTCGCCTTCAACCTCATCCGGTACACGGGCGCTGCCTACCTCGCATACCTCGGCGTCCGGAAGTTCCTCCAGAAGCCCGAGCGCAGCGACATCCGTGCACTGCAGGGTGATGAGGGAGCCTTCTCGATGTTCCGGCGCGGCGTGTGGGTCAACCTGCTCAACCCGAAGGCCATCGTGTTCTTCCTCGCCCTCATCCCGCAGTTCATCCGGCCGGAGGAACCGCTGCCCGCCCAGTATGGGGTGCTCGCCGCGACCGTCATCGGCATCGACGTCCTGGTCATGTGGTTCTTCTACGCCGGCACCGCGCGCTCCTTCCGCCGCTTCACGCAGGACGACCGCGGACAGGTCCTCCTGAACCGCACCTTCGGTTCGCTCTTCGTCGGCGTCGGCGCGCTGCTCGCCCTGGCCTGAGCCGTGCCTGCCGAGACACCCCTGCTCATCGCGATCGACGGCCGCTCCGGCGCCGGCAAGACCACCCTCGCCGTGGAACTCGCGGCACTCCTCCGCGAGCACCACACCGTCAGCCTCTTCCACCTCGAGGAGATCTACCCCGGGTGGGACGGGCTCGGCGACGGCATAGACCGCTACGTGAACCGCGTGGTTCGCCCCCTGAAGGCGGGACGGACCGCGCGATGGAACGCCTGGAACTGGGAGGAGGGCCGGGACGGGCCCGAGCGCACGACGCCGGCCGCCGAGATCGTCCTCCTCGAAGGAGTCGGCGCCGCGGCCGCCGCAGCCCGCGCCCACCTGGACGTCGTTCTCTGGGTGGAGGCCGACGAGGAGATCCGGCGCCGCTCCGCCCTCCAGCGCGACGGCGACACCTACGCGCCCTTCTGGCAGCGCTGGGCGGACCAGGAATCGGCGTGGCTGACCTCCGACGATCCGTGCGCCGCCGCCGACGTCGTCGTACAGGGCCACCACGGCCCGCAGCCCCGGGCGATCCGGCTCGCACTCACCGCCCTGCCCGCCTGCGCCGTCCTGCTGGCGCCGGAGCGTGCGGGACGGCGCGGGCTCACGGTCGACTGCGAGCGCATCGACGCGGTCCCGGACCCCGCCGCACTCTTCTCCGCGCTGTACGGCAGCGCCCCCACCGCCGCATGGCTCGACAGCTCCGACGCCGGCACCTCAGCGGCTCAGCAGCCCGGCGGCCGCAGCCGGTTCAGCGTCCTCGCCGATTCCGGCGGCGTCTTCGGGCAGCAGGCGCTGCACCGGGCCGGGATCACGGAGATCACCGCCGGAGCAGTCACGACCCGCATCCGCGAGCCCTTCTTCCGCTGGCTCGAGGACGTCTGGGGGCGCAGGGCCATCCGGACGCCCCAGGTGCCCGGATGCGAGTTCGGGCTCGGGTGGCTGGGCTACCTCGGGTACGAGCTGAAGCGGGAGACGGGGGGCACGGACTCCGCGCCTGGCGGCGATGCCCTGCCCGACGCCGCGCTCCTCTTCGCCGGCCGCGCCGTCGTCATCGACCACGACCACGGCGCCGTCTTCCTGCTGTCCCTCTCGGACGGACGGCCGGATCCGGAATGCGACGCCTGGCTCCGGCGGGCACGGGACGCCGTCGCGGCGCCGCCCCCCGCTCCCCCGTCGCCCCCGTCGCCCCCGCTGGGCGTGCCCCGCTTCGCCGTCCGCGACTCGCGCGAGGAGTACCTCGGGAAGATCCGCCGGGCGCAGGACGAGATTGCGGAGGGCAACACCTACGAGGTGTGCCTGACGACGTCGCTGTCCGCACGCGTGGAACGGACCGACCCGCTCTCCGCGTACCTCCGCCTGCGCACCGCGAGTCCCGCGCCGTTCGCACACTTTCTCCGCTTCCCGGGCTTCGCCATCGCGAGCACGTCGCCCGAGCGTTTCCTGGAACTCACCGCTGACGGCCGGATGCGGGCGGAACCGATCAAGGGGACCCGTGGCCGCTCGGCCGACCCGGACACCGACGCGGCCCTCGCCGAGGACCTCAGGACCTCGGAGAAGGACCGTGCGGAGAACATCATGATCGTGGACCTCCTCCGCAACGACCTCTCGCACCACGCCGTGCCGGGCTCGGTGACGGTCAGCCGGCTGTGCGCCATCGAGACCTATGCCACCGTGCACCAGATGGTCAGCACGATCGACGCCCGGCTGCGGCCCGGAAGCGCCCGCGCAGGCGTCATCGCGTCGGCGTTCCCCGCCGGCTCGATGACCGGCGCGCCCAAGATCAGCACCATGGCGATCCTGGACCGCCTCGAGGGAGCCCCGCGCGGCCCGTACTCCGGAGCCGCGGGCTACTTCAGCCTCACCGGCGCCGCCGACCTCGCCGTCGTGATCCGCACCCTCGTCCTGCAGGACGACGACGGCGGCACCCGCCTGACGCTCGGTGTGGGCGGCGCGATCACCGCCGATTCCGACCCGGCGGAGGAGTGGGACGAAGTGCGTGTCAAGGCCCGCGGCGTCCTGTCGGCGCTGGGCGCCACCTTCCCCGCCCCGGACTGACGCCGGTTCCACGGATATCCGGTCCGATGCTTGTGCGAGGTCTCCTCCTTCCCCTACAGTGGTCCGAAATAATGAATGCCATTCATTTTAGGCCGCCGGCAGCTCCGCCTGCCACGCGGCGGACCTCCCGTACCGCGAAGGAATCCCCGTGAACTCCGTACGATCCCCCCGCCCCGCACCGGCCGACGAGGTGCCGGGCCTGGCGCCCGTTGGCGGAACGATGCCCGCCGAATGGGCGAGGCACGACCGCACCTGGATGGCCTTCCCCCCGGCCAACGACACGTTCGGGCAGCTCGGCAGCAGCACGCTGCACCGGGCCCGGGCGGCGTGGGTCCGGGTCGCGGAAACCCTCGCCCGGTACGAGCCGGTCACGGTTCTCGCCGATCCTGCCGACGTGGACGCGGCGCGGACGATGCTGGGAGCGGGCATCGCCATCGAGGCCGTCCCCCTCGACGATGCATGGCTCCGAGACTCCGGGCCGACGTTCGTGCACGGGCGCGACGGAGCAGTGGACGCGGTCGACTGGGTGTTCAACGGGTGGGGAGCGCAGGACTGGGCCGCATGGTCCCGGGACGAGCACGTCGGCCGGGCCGTCGCACACCTCGCCGGGGTGGGCGCGTCGCAGAGCATGCTCGTGAACGAGGGCGGCGGATTCCACATCGACGGCCGCGGCACGGTCCTGCTGACCGACACCGTGCAGCTCGATCCCGGGCGGAACCCGGCGGCGACGAAGGAGTCCGTGGAAGCCGAGGTCCATGCCCGCCTGGGGACGCGCCATGCGGTCTGGCTGCCGCGCGGCCTGACGCGGGACTACGGCGAGTTCGGCACCCGGGGACACGTGGACATCGTCGCGGCATTCACCGCGTCCAGGACACTGCTCCTGCACCGGCAGGACGACCCCCAGCACCCGGACTTCGAGGTGACCCGCCTCCTGCGCTCCGCGCTCGGCTCGGCCGTCGACGCCGAGGGCACGCCGCTGACGATCATCGACGTGCCCGCGCCCACCGTCATCCGCGACGACGACGGATTCGTCGACTGGTCCTACATCAACCACTACGTCGCCAACGGCGTCGTCATCCTCTGCGCCTTCGACGACCCGAACGACGCGGTGGCCGCCGACATCCTCGCCGCCGCGTACCCGGACCGGACCATCGAACTGGTGGACGCCCGCGACATCTTCGCCTTCGGCGGAGGAATCCACTGCATCACCCAGCAGCAGCCGGCCCCGCGAAACCGTCAGGAGATGGACTGATGCCGATCGATGTCGTCGAAGCGACCATCCGGGACCTCCGCGAGGCCCTTGTGGCCGGCCGGACCACCAGTGAAGAACTCGTCACCGCCTACCTGCAGCGGATACAGGCCTACGACCAGGACGGGATACGGCTCAACGCCGTCGTCGTGATGAACCCCTCCGCCCTCGATGAGGCACGCGCCTCGGACGAGCGGAGGGCGCGCGGCGAGGCACGGGGACCGCTGGACGGCATCCCGTACACCGCGAAGGACAGCTATAAGGTGAAGGGCCTGACCGTCGCCGCCGGGTCACCGGCGTTCCAGGACCTCGTCGCCCAGCAGGACGCCTTCACCATCGGCCGGCTGCGCGACGCCGGAGCCATCCTCCTCGGCCTCACGAACATGCCCCCCATGGCCAACGGGGGGATGCAGCGCGGGGTGTACGGGCGGGCGGAAAGCCCCTACAACGCGGACTACCTCACCGCCGCGTTCGCCTCCGGATCGTCCAACGGGTCGGGGACGGCGACGGCAGCGAGCTTCGCCGCCTTCGGGCTCGCGGAAGAGACCTGGTCCTCCGGCCGGGCGCCGGCCTCGAACAACGGCCTCTGCGCCTACACGCCCTCGCGCGGCGTGATCTCCGTCCGCGGGAACTGGCCCCTCGTGCCCACCATGGACGTCGTCGTCCCCCACTCCCGCACCATGGCAGACCTGCTGGAGATCCTCGACATCATCGTCGCCGACGACGACGAGGCGCGCGGTGACTTCTGGCGCATCCAGCCGTGGATCGCCATCCCGCCGGCGTCGTCGCTGCGCCCGGACTCCTACCCGTCCCTCGCGCCCCGCACCCCCGACGACGCGCGCCGGCACCTCGCCGGGAAGCGCTTCGGCGTTCCGCGCATGTACATCAACGGGGACCCCGACGCCGGCACCGCGTCCTCCCCGGGACTCGGTGGGCCGACCGGGCAGCGCATCCGGACGCGGGACTCGATCCTGGACCTATGGGCGGCAGCTCGGGCCGACCTCGAACGGGCCGGGGCGGAAGTGATCGAGGTGGATTTCCCCGTCGTCTCCAACTACGAGGGCGACCGACCCGGCGCGCCGACCATCCGCACCCGTGGCCTGGTGAGCGCCGGATACCTGCGGAGCGAGATCGTCGACCTCTCGGCGTGGGCCTGGCACGACTTCCTGCAGGCGAACGGCGACCCGCACCTCGACTCGCTCGCCGACGTCGACGGCGCCGGCATCTTCCCTCCGGACAGTCGCGCGCTGCCCGACCGGTACTCGGGCTTCGACGACGACATCGCAGGATACCCCGGGCACATCCGTGCCCACGGGGCAGTCGACCTCACGGACATCCCGCATCTGGAGGAGGGACTGCAGGGGCTCGAGGAGACGCGACGGGTGGACCTCGAGTCCTGGATGGAGGGCCTCGGACTGGACGCCGTCCTCTTCCCCGCTGCAGCGGATGTCGGGCCGGCCGACTGCGACACCAACCCCGCGTCGGCGGACGTCGCCTGGCGGAATGGTGTGTGGGTGTCGAACGGGAACCTCGTCCCCCGACACCTCGGCATACCGACGGTCACCGTACCCATGGGGATGATGCACGACATCGGGATGCCCGTGGGACTGACGTTCGCCGGACCCGCCTACCGTGACACCGAGCTGCTGCGCCTCGCTGCGGCGTTCGAAGCCACGGGATCACCGCGACGATCAGCACCACCGCGGACCCCTCCCCTGTGACGGCCGGGGAAGCCCCTGATGACCGGCGCGACCTCCGGCGCTAGCTCGCGTCGGGGACGCTTCCCGGCACGGCTGTGTCAGGGGCCATCGAGGTGAGGTCCTCCAGGCTGGGCAGTGGCGGCTGGTCGACGGAGCCTTTCAGCTCGAGGACCTTCTCCGGCTCCAGATCGACGACCTCCGCGATGACCTCCGGGTCTTCGCCGTGCTCGAGCGCGACCACGATGGCTTCCTGGAGATTCAATTCGGCATGATCCAGTTCGAACGCCGCTGCCTCCTTGTCCGCTGCTGCGACGGCAAGCCGGTGACGGTCCTCTGCTGACATGATGCGCCCAGCCCTTCTCTTCCAATGGTCGAACACAGGGAGAGCGACGATGGGAACCGGAGGGCCCTGTCGTCGCTCGTGGCGTTCGATTGCACCTCCATTGTGCCTTTCCAGCGCCACAGCACCAGCGCGCGTCCGGCTTCGTTATCGAAGCGGCGCTTCTCCCGGACCATGGATAGCCGGTGGGCGCGACGCGCCGCACCGTTCCATGGGTCCTGACGGCCGTCAGGCGCGCCGTGTCAGTAGGATGATGACCAGCCGGCGACGCCGGCGACGGTTCAGAAGCGAGCCGGGTATCCACCGTGCTCGTTTCCCGAAGACAGGTGCTATGAACTCCCGGCTGACCCCTTCTGAACCCTTCCCCGAGGACCTGACGCCCCTGGAGCTGTCCGAGGTCGAAGTACTGAACAGCAGGATCCAGCGCGAGATGGCGCACGAGTATGTCCACGACGGCGAAGTCGATCCCGAGACGGGCCAGCGCAACGAGGAGCTCACCGAGGAACTGGACCGACGCGACGACGCCGACGCCGCCCGAGCGTCCACCTCCACCGCCGACGCCGCCCAGCTCTAGCCGCCGCCCGCCCTACGACCGCCGCGGGCACGCGCCGTCCCGTAGTACCTCAGGGAAGGCTTCGGGGGCCGTTGATCTCGTCCTCCACAGCGCGCGCCAGCACCCGCAGCTTCCTGCCGTCGCGGTGGGAGTAGTCCCGTGGTTCCTGGTCGATCACGCAGAGGGTGCCGACCGTCCACCCGCCCGGCCCGCGCAGCGGGTAGCCGGCGTAGAAGCGGATGTACGGCTCCCCGAGAACGAGCGGGTTGTGCCGGAAGCGATCGTCCTCGAGCGCGTTCCGCACGATCAGTGCCCCTGCGTTCCGGATGGTGGCGTTGCAGAAGGAGATCTCCCTCGGCATGTTCTGCTGGATCGGGCCGATGACGGATTTGAGGAACTGCCGGTGGTCGTCGATCAGTGCGATGATGACCGAACTGCACTGGAAGTACTCCTTGGCTTCCCTCGTGATCCTGTCGAAGCGCTCCTCCTGGCCGGTATCGAGCAGTCCGGTGCGCGACACCGCGTCGAGCCGCTCGACTTCCTGCTCCTCGTCGGTGAATAGGAAGGCTCCGGCGAGGCCGAGTGCCCGCCGGGAATCCTTCGGGGACTCCTGTGCTGCGTCCAGCCGGTGTTCGGAGCACCGTGGAACCCGGAAACCCCCCTCCCCCTGAGCCTCGGCCAGGAGTTCGTTCATCGCGTCGGCCAGCAGGTCGCACTCCTCGACGGGCAGTTCCAGCACACCGCCCACATAGGCTTCGATCTCGAACTGGGAGACAAGCCCACCCAGCGAGTAATAGCGGAGCCACACGTCCTCGAAGCCCAGGCCCGTGCTGGACAGCGCCTCCCTGATCCGTTGCACGTGTGCCTGCCGATTCATTCCCAGTCCTTCGCGCCGGCCGCCGGAAGTACGACGCCACGACGCCTATAGTGCGTCCCTGTCCCGCGATTCGTCAGCAGGCTTTCTACTACGGTACTGCTGTATCGGGAAGCGGTTTACCGCGAGCAGCATCCGACCCCTGGTTGCGGGTACACCACCGGCCCCGTCCCTCCGCCCGCACCTCCGGCGGCCCGACGTGGTTCCCGGGTGCGACGCCCGCTGGGTATGCGCCTCGGACGACGAGATCCTGTCCAGCGTACGGAACCACACCGCGACGGCCCACGGCTTGACGGACCTTCCCGCCGAAGTCAGGGAAGCGGTCCGGGTCCACACACTGCCTGCCTGACTGACGTCGTTGCATCCCGATCCGACCGCCGGTGCTTCCAGGGCCTCGCTGCGGCATGCCGAGGCGAGGGCATCGTCTGGATGTACCAACCCATCGTGGACACGGCGCGGGGCACCGTCGTCGGGTTCGAAGCCCTTTTGCGGTTCCCCGGCTTCACCGAGCAGGCGATGTCCCGACCCGCTTCGATCCGGTGATGGCGACCGACGACGCCGGCAATTTCGCGGGCCTCGCCCGTGTGGAGAGGCTCATCACGGCGCTCACCCGATCGGGGATTCCCGTCAGCTCCTGACGCGGTCAGTTCCTGACACGGTCAGCCCCTGGCACCGTCAGCCCTGACACCGCCGCCGTCAGGGGCCGTACGGATGTCCGGTGAGCCAGGCCAGCGCCTCGGCCGGGCACTCGAAGTAGCGCGTGGGGTACGGGGGGTTGTGCACCCTGGCGAAGAAATCCGCCAGTGTCCTGTCGACCGCGCTCGGGCCGACGATGGCCATGGCTGCGATGTTCAGCGCAGTCGCGAAACCGTGAAGAGCGCTCCGCGTGAGCGACACCATGCCATTGAGCTCCACCAGCATCGGCGGGCAGACGTCCCGGCACAGGGCGTTGGACCGTTCGATCAGTGCCGCAGCATCACTGTCGCCGACGCTCACGTTGTGCTGCCACTGGACCCACAGGACCTCGGTGCGTAGCTCGGCCACGAAGGCTTCCGCGGCGGCATCCCGTTCTTCCGCCATGCTCCCCAACCCCCTGTGGTGGTACCCGAGTGCCGAGCATCCCCTCGCACACTACAGACAGGGGTGGTCGGGCGCGAGCGGATACGCTGGGGGCCATGACTGTTCTCGTGTTCCTCGACCCGGCCCACGACGACGGCAGGGTCGTCGATGCCTCGCAGCCCCAGCTTCTGGCCACCGACCTGGGCGCCACCCGCGGCGACGGGATCTTCGAATCGCTCCTGGCCGTCGACGGGTCTCCCCGCAAGGAGCAGGCGCACCTGGCGAGGCTCGCGTCCTCGGCAGCGGCCCTGGACCTTACGGTCCCCGACGCCGAGGCATGGAGCCGTGCCATCCGCACCGGCCTCCGGGAGTTCGCGGCAGCGGAGCCGGAGCGCCGTGACGCCGTCGTGAAGCTCATCGCCACGCGCGGGGTCGAAGGCGCCGCGCGTGCCACGGCGTGGGTCCAGGTCGCTCCCGTGCCGGCGTCGACGCTCGAGCAGCGCAGGACGGGACTTCGGGTCCTGTTCCTCGAACGCGGCTATGACAGCACCGTGGCGCAGCGTGCGCCCTGGCTGCTGATGGGCGCCAAGACCCTCTCCTACGCCGTCAACATGGCGGCCCTCCGTTACGCGAAGGCCCACGGGGCCGACGACGTCATCTTCACCTCCTCGGACGGCAAGGTGCTGGAGGGCCCCACCTCGACCGTGCTGTTGGCCCACGACCGCGACGGACGGAAGACACTCCTGACACCGCAGCTCGAGAGCGGCATCCTCGCGGGTACGTCCCAGAGCGCCCTGTTCACGGCGGCGAAGGAGCAGGGGTGGGAACTCGGCTACGGCCCGCTCGAGCCGCACCACCTCCTCGACGCCGACGCGGTATGGCTGATCTCGAGCATCCGGCTCCTCGCACCCGTGCTCTCGATCGACGGCCAGGCCCTCCGATCCTCGCCCGCCCTCACAGCCGAGCTGACCGACCTCGTGGACCGGTTCGTGTAATTTTCACCACAAAAGCCTGCCCTACAGGCCGTTTACCGCGTCAAACGCTGATTTCCGCGCAGTTTCGTTTTGACCGGGCGCTTCGTGCTGCCATAGCGTTTTCTTGAAATCAAGAGCTCCAGCCCTCGGCCCTGGCCGGCTGGACAGCAACCCTCTCCCGTAGTGGGGTGCTCCAGGTGAAGATTCGGCCGCCGGGACCAGTCCCCCGGTTGGCAAGTACGGCGTCGTGCGGACCACCCAGAGATAACCGGGACAGCAGCCGCCACAACGCGCACGGCCAGAACAGCGAGCGTGTCACCAGCAGCCAGCAGCCTCCCCGGCAGCCATCCGTTCCTCCCCGAGATCCACCTCATCCAGTCGGCCCGCACCCCGGGCCAGCATCGAAGAAGGACCCCATGAACATCTCCCGCAAAGTCCTCGCGGCACTCGCCGTCCCGCTCCTCGCGCTGACCGTCTCCTGCGGCAGCAACAGCAGTAGCAGCAGCGAGCCGACCGCGACCACCGACGCCCTCGCCGGCAGCGACCAGCAGTCGCTCGACCAGTACACGACCGACGACACCACGCCGGTCGACGAGATCGACACCTCGAAGCTCGGCCTCATCACGGAGGGGACCCTGCGCGTGGGCACCCTCTCCGACGCCCCGCCAAACATCTTCATCGAGAACGGCGTCTTCACCGGCTACGACAACGAGCTGCTCCGCGCCATCGGCGACAAGCTCGGCCTCGAGGTCGAGTTCGCGTCCACGGACTTCTCCGCACTGCTCGCCCAGGTCCAGAACAAGCAGTTCGACGTCGGATCCTCCTCGATCTCCACGACGGCCGCCCGCCGCGAGAACGTCGGCTTCACCAACGGCTACGACTTCGGGTACATGGCCGTCGTCACGAAGAACGGCTCCTCGGTCACGGGCTTCGACTCCCTGTCGGAGAGCACCCGCATCGGCGTCGTGCAGGGCACCGTCCAGGACGACTACGTGACCAACACCCTTGGCCTCGAGCCCGTGCGCTTCGCGGACTACAACACGGTCTACGCGAACGTGAAGAACGGTCAGGTCGACGCATGGGTCGCCCCGTCCCAGCAGGCCACGGGCCAGGTGAAGGAGGGCGATGACACCACCATCGCCGAGACCATCATCAACACCGAGAACTTCACGGCCTACGCGGTCAACAGCGAGAACCAGCCCCTGATCGACGCGCTCAACTCCGGGCTCGACGCCGTGATCGAGGACGGCACGTGGACCGAGCTCACCAAGGAGTGGTACCCGGACCGCGAGATGCCCTCCGACTGGAAGCCCGGCAGCAAAGCCGTGGAAGTAAAGTAGCGGTCCCTGCATGAATGCCCTTGACCAGCTCTCGCAGACCTTCTTCGACTGGGAGGCAATGGCTGCGGTCCTGCCCGAACTCCTGGCGGTCGGACTGCGGAACACCCTGATCCTCGCCCTGTCCTCCGGCATCATCGGGACGGTCCTCGGCATGGTCCTCGCGATCCTGGGGATCTCCCGCAATCGGCTGCTCCGCTGGGTGGCGCGCATCTACACAGACATCTTCCGTGGAGTGCCTGCCGTGGTGATCATCCTGCTCATCGGCATCGGCCTCAGCCCGATCTACCGCCAGGTCACCGGCAGCACCAGTCCCTTCCCGATGGGCATCCTCGCCCTGTCACTGATGGCCGCCGCGTACATCGGTGAGATCTTCCGCTCCGGCATCCAGAGCGTGGAGAAGGGGCAGCTGGAGGCCTCCCGCGCGCTGGGCTTCAGCTACCGCTCCTCCATGCAGCTCGTCGTGGTTCCCCAGGGCGTGCGGCGCGTGCTGCCCGCCCTGGTGAACCAGTTCATCGCGCTGATCAAGGAGTCCTCGCTGATCTACTTCCTCGGGCTGCTCGCCAGCGAGCGTGAACTGTTCCGGATCGGCAACGACTCCGCGAGCACCACGGGCAACCTGTCGCCGCTGATCGCGGCGGCAGCACTGTACCTGTGCCTGACCATCCCGCTGACGCACCTGGTCAACTACATCGACAACCGGCTGCGGGTCGGCAAGCGGGAGAAGCCCGAGCCCGATGAACTGGCCGCGAAGATCGGCGAAGGAGCGAAGGCATGAAGACTCTCGAATCGGGGACCCTGACCGGCAGGGACCTCCACCTCTCCTTCGGCTCCAACCACGTGCTGCGCGGCATCGACCTGCACGTGGAGCGGGGCACGACGGCGTCGGTCATCGGCCCCTCCGGGTCCGGCAAGTCCACGCTCCTGCGCGTGCTGAACCGCCTGATCGAACCGGACAAGGGCGACATCCTGCTCGACGGCCGGTCCGTCCTGATGGACAACCCGGACGAGCTGCGCCGCCGCATCGGCATGGTGTTCCAGCAGTTCAACCTCTTCCCCCACAAGACCGTGGTGGACAACGTCTCCCTCGCACTGCGCAAGCTCCGGAAGATGTCCGCGGACGAGGCCCGGCAGAAGGCCCTCGCGCAGCTGGACCTGGTGGGCCTCAAGCACAAGGCCGACGTACGGCCCGGGAACCTCTCCGGCGGCCAGCAGCAGCGGGTGGCCATCGCCCGGGCGCTCGCCATGGACCCCGAGGTGATGTTCTTCGACGAGGCGACCTCCGCACTGGACCCGGAGCTCGTGAAGGGCGTCCTCGCACTCATGGCGGACCTCGCTACGGCGGGCATGACCATGGTCGTCGTCACCCACGAGATGGGCTTCTCGCGCAACGTCTCGGACACCGTGACGTTCATGGACGGCGGCGTCGTCGTCGAATCCGGTCCCCCGGCCGCGGTCTTCGACAACCCGCAGACGCCGCGGCTGAAGTCGTTCCTCTCGGACGTGCTGTAGCGGACGTGCTGTAGCGGTCCTGCCGCATCATCCGCTCAACCACAGGGGCTCCGCACACGCGGAGCCCCTGTGGCATTTCTCCCGCCGTTCGGTCGAGGGCGGCGCTCCGCGCGCAGTGTCCTGCCACGACGGCGGTCGTCCGGGTCAGGACAGGATGAAGTTCCAGGTCCCGGCCAGGACGGCCGCCGTCACTGCACCTCCGGCGATCAGGAGACCGACGACGGCGACAGCGGCGTCGAGCGGCGCCAGGGTGCTCTCGCGCGCCCACGTGCGCGGTCCTCCGCCGAAGCCGCGGGCCTCCATCGCCGTCGCCAGCCGGGTGGCCCGCCGGATGGCCTGCACGATCAGCCCGAAGGACTGCCCCAGCAGGTTGCGGGTCCGCGCGATGATCGAGCCGTCCGAGCCGATGCCCCGGGCGTGCCGGGCCAGCCCGAGGGCCTCCCACTCCTCCACCAGGAGGCCGACCAGGCGCAGCGACGCCAGCGCCCCCAGGACGAAGCGGTGCGGCAGGTGCAGCTTCTGCGCGAGCGCGTCGGCGAGGTCCGTGGGGTCCGTGGTGAGCAGGAGGAAGATGCCCGGGAGCGCGAGCGCCAGTCCCCTCAGCCCGACGGCGATGCCGGCCGCCACCGACCCCTCCGTGAAGAGGAGCGGCCCGACGTCGAGCAGGACGCGCCCCGTCTTCTCTGCCAGCAGGGCGGTTCCGTAGGCGCCGATCGCCGCGGCGATCAGCAGCGGCCAGATCCGCCGTGCCAGTCCCACCGCGCTGATGCCCAGGAGGGGCATCAGCGCGAGTTCGCAGGCGAGGACCACCGCGGCGCTCACCCAGTCGATGCTCGCCATCAGGGCGAGCGTGACGACGGTGGCGGCGAACAGCTTGGACACGGGATTGGCGCGCAGCAGCGTCTTCCCGGTCAGCACCGGGGTCAGGTAGTCGGTGCTCATCGGGTCACCAGCCGTCCCTCTCCGCCGGAGATGTGCAGGGTGGCGCCGCCCAGTGCCGCGATGAAGTCGGCATCGTGCGTGACGGAGAGGACGGAGACGCCCTCGTGGATCAGTTCGCGCAGCAGGGTGACGAGTTCGGCCCATGTCCCGGCGTCCTGCCCGAACGTCGGCTCGTCGAGGATGAGGATGCGCGGGGCGGTCGCGAGCATGGTCGCAACGGACAGGCGCCGCTTCTCCCCGCCGGACAGTGTGAAGGGATTGGCCTTCAGCAGGTGGGTGAGGCGGAGGCGCTCGGCGACGTCCGTGCGCTGCATGTCCTGGACCCCGCTCACACGCCGCGGCCCGAACTCCAGTTCGTCGGCGACGGTCCCGGTGAGGAACTGGTGCTCGGGCTCCTGGAAGACCGTCCCGATGCGCTGGACCAGTTCCGACGATCGCCAGCGGAACGGGTCGCCGCCGGCGGTCCCGGCCAGGGCCGCCGACGCCTCGAGCCGTCCCGCGCGCGGGCGGAGCAGGGCACCGAGCGTCAGGGCGGCGGTCGACTTCCCGGCCCCGTTCGGACCGGTGATGCTCAGCGCCCCGGCTGCGCGCACCTCGGTGTCGAGGTCCTCGACGACGGCCGGTCCCCGCCTCGTGCGGGCGACCGTCAGTCCGGAGGCCGACAGCAGGGCCTCGCCTCCGCCGGCGGGGGGCGGTCCGCCCACGACCGGCTGCCACCCCGGGACCCAGACACCTGCGGCGGCCAGTCGGTCACGGGTCGAGCCCTCGGCGAGCACGCTCGCCGGCGGCCCGTCGGCCAGCACCCCTCCAGCGGCGTCGAGCACGACCACGCGGTCGACGACGTCGGCCCACACCGCCACGCGGTGCTCGACGACGACGAGCGTGGCCCCGGTGCGCTCGAGGACGCGGACGACGGCGTCGCGGACCTCGAGGACTCCGTCGGGATCGAGGTTCGCGGTGGGCTCGTCGAGCAGGAGCAGGCCGGGTTCCATCGCGAGGACGGACGCGAGCGCGAGCCGCTGCTTCTGGCCCCCGGAGAGCGCCGTCGTGGGGTGATCGAGGGGGAGGTCGAGGCCGACGTCGTCGAGCGCCCGACCCACGCGCAGCCAGATCTCCTCGCGCGGCACCGACAGGTTCTCGGCCCCGAAGGCCACCTCGTCACCCACACGGGCGAGGACCACCTGCGTCTCGGGGTCCTGGAGGACGAGCCCGGCTCGTCCCCGGGCAGCGGCCGGCTGCGCGCCGTCGAGCAGGAGCTCACCCTCCTGCTCGCCCTCGTCGTCGGTGCCGAGCAGCCCGGCCAGGCCGGAGAGCACCGTGGACTTGCCCGCGCCGGAGGCCCCGAGGAGCAGGACCCGCTCCCCCGGAGAGATGTCGAGATCGAGCCGGCGTGCGGCGAAGGACTTCCGGCCGGCGTGGCGCCAGCCCCATCCCCGGGCGCGAACGTGGACGGCTCCCGTGGACGGGGACTGCGCTGGTGTCACTCGTCCGCCGTGCGGCCCGCAGCGAACGAGGACAGCACGCCCGTCCTGGCGAGGCCCCGCATGGCGAGCCAGGACAGCAGCCCGGCGATGACGATGCCGGAGATGGATGCGAACACCGTGTACAGGAGCTTGAACTCGAACGTCCACAGCGCGTTGTAGAGGATGTTCTCACTGATCGCGAGCGCGAGGCCGGCACCGAGACCGGCGAACAGCGCCACGGGCAGGTTCCACTTCCGGTACAGGAAGAGCAGGAAGACGAGCTCGGCACCGAGCCCCTGGATGGCTCCGGAGAGCAGCACGCTCAGGCCGAACTGCGTTCCGATGAGGGCCGATACCGCGGCGGCGAGGACCTCGCAGTAGAGTGCTGCTCCCGGCTTGCGGATGATGAGCCCGCCGAGGACCCCCGCGATGAGCCAGCCGCCGGAGTACAGCCCGGCCAGGGGCGGGAAGCCCGCCGTGAGCAGGCTGATGCCCGAGTACCCCGCGGACCATGCGAAGAACAGGACGCCGACGGCGACCGCGATGACCGAGGCCACCACGATGTCGACGACGCGCCATTGGCGGGTGCGGGGAGAGGTGCCCTTGAGGGCGGTTGATGATGCCATGGTGTTTCCTCCTGAGGTACAGGAGGGGAGGGTGGCGGGGCTGCCGGAGCAGTTTCCGTGCACTCTGAGAACTCGACTCCCTTCGCCGGTACTAGCCGGATCAGGTTCGAGGGTCTGCGGCGGTCCGCACTCTCAGCGCCCGTTCCCGCAGCATGCTGCGGATCGGCGCTCCCCTGTCGTTTGTTGGTTGAGCGTTACCGATCCTACACCGCAGGGGAAGCCCGGCAGGTGGTTGCGCGCCCGCCCGCCTCATGCAGGGTCCGGGTCCGTGCGTGCATCTTCCTGTGCCGGGGGCCGCCCGCCGCGGCTAGGCTAGGCGGAGGACTACCGGACCAGAAGGAGAGACATGAACGTACTGTTCAAGCTGCTCGGCGCGGGCATGAGCGTCGGCGCCGGCTTCGTGGGGACCAAGCTCGTCGACTTCCTGTGGGAGAAGATCACGGGTGAAGCACCACCGAAGAGCAAGGACGGGCTGGAGAACACCCTGCGCTCGGCCCTGGTGTTCGCGATCGTCTCGGGTGTGGTGAGCACCACCATCCAGGTTCTCACCAACCGTTCCACGCAGAAGGCGATCGACCGGTTCGCGAAGACCCGCGACCTGACCTGAGCGGATTTCACGCAGGAAGTTCCACGCAGTAGCGAGGGGCACTCTTCGGGGTGCCCCTCGCCGTGTCCCTGGGCAGTGCAGCTAGCCGCCCGGCCTGTTTCCTGCTCGATGTCCTGCTCCTGCTCCTGCTCCTGCCGAACGGCCTGCAGGATGCGGTGCAGGTTCATGCCGATCGCGGCCGCGGCGCCGAAGGGGACGTCCTTCGACGAGGACTCGTACGCAGCAATTTCGAGTGCCTTCAGGCTCCGCTCGGCCACCCGCAGCGTCCCGGCGTCGTCCTCCTCCACCGTCCACAGGTCCAGGACGTCGCCGACGGCGGTGAAGGCCTGCTGCAGGGGCTGCCGGACCGCGGCGGGCAGGGGCTGCTCGCGGGACGTTCCATGGAGCGCGTCCTGCAGCATGTTGGTGATGTTCAGCGTGTGGGTCGCGACGGCTTCGAGGACCTCGACGTGCCGGTGGTCGCGGTCCGCGTCGTGCGGATGGAAGCGCCGCCGGACGTTGCCCTTCCTGCTCTCGTCCGCGTACTGCAGGGCCTCCCGGGCATTCCGTACCGTGGCGGTGAGGTCGTCCCGCCGCTGGGGCCAGCGCGGATCATCCGCCGCCCAGTCCTCCTCGAGCGCCACGCCCATCTCCTGGAGCTGGCGGGACGCCGTCCTGCGGAGCCGGCTCACCTGCCCCACGGCGTCGTCCAGGTTCAGCGGCGGCAGGATCAGCGCGCTGACGGCAAGACCCACGCCCACGCCCACGACGGTCTGGACGAAGTACCCCATTGAGTACCCCAGGTCGTCGTTGCCGATAACCAGGACGAACAGCCCGGCGGACGCGATCCCGGAGCCGCCGCCCGCCGTCCTCCGCAGGGCGCCTGCGAGGAGTACGCCCACGCCGACGACGAAGGCGATCGTCAGCCAGTTCGGGTCCCCCGCCCACACGGCGATGTGGGCCAGGATGATCCCGATGGTGAGACCGGCCACCGTCTGCAGCCCCGACCTGAGCGTTCCCGCGACGGTCGGATACAGCGCGAGCAGTGCACCCAGCGGGGCGTAGTACGGATACCGGGAAGCCTCCCCCGGGATGGCGAGCGCGAAGGTCCAGGCGAGCGCGGCCGCGAGGGCTGCCTTGCCCGCGAAAAGGAGGTGGGGATGGACCACCGCGGCGCGGAGCCGCTCCTTCAGGTCGTCGTCGACGCGGGCGGCGAGGACGCCGCGGCCGGGAGGAGTCCTGTTCTTGGCCATCGGTGCAGTATGGCATCCGTACCTGGGCACACCGTCGACGTCCCGCCGCTCCGCACTCCGGGAGGACGCCGAAGGACCGCCCCGGGGGACGGTCCTTCGGTGTTTTGGCGCGGGTCTTCCGGAACAATGTTCCGGAGCAGCGTTCCGGGCCGGCGTTCCGGGATCTAGCGGCCTGCGCGGGCCGCCTGCTCGGTCTGCACGGTGGCCTTGTGCTCCTCGATGCGGGCCTGCTGCAGCGGCGTCTTCCGGTTGGCGTACCAGGCCGCTCCGAGCAGGAGGAACCACACCGGCGTGACGAAGAGCGCCAGCCGGGTGTCCTCGGCCTGCCCGAGCGCGACGAGCATGAACAGGAAGAAGGCCAGGACCACGTACGGCATGAACGCGGATCCGGGCATCTTGAACGCCGATGCCTCGTGCAGCTCCGGACGGCGGCGGCGGAACGCCAGGTAGCTGATGAGGATCATGGACCAGACGAACATGGTCAGGACCGAGGCCACCGAGGTGACAACCGTGAAAGCGCCGATCACGGAGTCGCCCGAGTAGAGCAGGATCAGCCCGGCGAGCAGGAAGATGCAGGAGAACAGCAGTGCGTTCTGCGGCACCTGGCGGCGGCTGAGCGTGCCGAAGGACTTCGGGGCGTTGCCGTCCTGTGCCAGTCCGAACACCATGCGCGACGTCGAGTAGATGCCGGAGTTCGCGCTCGAGGCGGCGGAGGTCAGCACCACCAGGTTGACGACGACGGCAGCGATACCGAGCCCGGCAAGGGTGAACATGCCGATGAAGGGGCTGTTCGCGGGATCGATGGTCCGCCAGGGGTTGACCGCCATGATGACGGTGAGCGCTCCGACGTAGAAGAGCAGCACACGGATGGGGATGGAGTTCACGGCGCGGGGAAGCGTCTTCTCGGGGTCCTTCGTCTCGGCGGCGGCGGTGCCGACCAGCTCGATGCCGGCGAACGCGAAGATCGCGATCTGGAAGCCGAGGATGAAGCCGAACAGCCCGTGCGGGAACATGCCGCCGTCGTTCCAGATGTTGGCGAGGTTCGCGACCTGCCCTGCGGGAGAGGTGAAGTGCGTGGCGATCATGACGATGCCGGTGGCGATCAGGGCCAGGATGGCCACGACCTTGATGATGGCGAACCAGAACTCGGCCTCGCCGAAGGCCTTCACCGTGGGCAGGTTCAGGAGCAGGAGCACCACCGGGGTGGCCAGCGCCGGGATCCACAGCGGGGTCCCGGGCGCGAGGATGTCCACGTAACCGGAGATCGCGACGATGTCGGCGACGCCCGTCACGACCCAGAAGAACCAGTAGGACCACCCGGTGAAGAACCCGGCCCAGGGGCCGAGCAGGTCTCCCGCGAAGTCGCTGAAGGACTTGTACTCGAGGTTGGACAGCAGGATCTCCCCCATGGCCCGCATGACGAAGAAGAGCATGAACCCGATGATCATGTAGACGAAGATCACGGAGGGACCGGCAAGCGAGATGGTCTTGCCCGAGCCCATGAAGAGGCCGGTGCCGATGGCACCGCCGATGGCGAGCAACTGGATGTGGCGGTTGCTCAGCGCCCGGGTCAGGTGGGGCGAGGAGCTGGAATGGCCGGTGGCGCGGGTCGAGGCCGGCGCCGAGAGAACGGGATCAGACATGGGGGAGGTGTTCCTTCCGCAGCCGCGGGGCAGGAAGGCAGCGGCGGTTGCGTGGGTAAAGACGGATATGACAGACATAAAACCCTGAACCGTAGGGGACTGAGAGTCAAATCACAGCCCCCTCGGCCGCCGACCGCGCGGGCGGGAGACCTTCTCCTGCCTCTCCGACGGGGCCATACTGGCCGCATGACTATCCTCGGCACCCGCCAGATCCTCGACGCCGATCTGCGCGACTGGCGGAAGCTGGCCCGGGCGCTCCACGCCCGCTTCCTGACCGGGAACTTCTCCACCGGCCTCGCCCTCGTCGCGGCCATCGGCGAGCTCGCCGAGGAGATGGACCACCACCCCGACGTCGTGCTGACCTACCCGCACGTCGACGTGAAGCTCCTCAGCCATGATGCGTCCGGCATCACGGAGCGCGACGTCCGGCTGGCCAGGGCGATCAGCGAACTCGCCTCCGCGCACGGCATCGCCGCCGACCCCGCGGCTCCCGCCGTCGTCGAGCTCGCCCTCGACACCGCCGACCCGACCGCGATCGGCCCGTTCTGGGCGGCGCTGCTGACAGGCGATTCCGGCGCGGTGGACGGCGACGACGTCGTCGACCCCTCCGGACGCGTTCCGCTCCTATGGTTCCAGCACACCGACGCGCACGAGACGCCGAGGCAGCGATTCCACATCGACCTCTGGGTGCCGCACGACGCGGCGGACGCCCGCATCGCGGCGGCGGTCGCCGCCGGAGGCACCGTGGTCGATGCCACCCGGGCGCCGTCCTTCACCGTGCTGGCCGACGCCGAGGGCAACCGGGCCTGCATCTGCACGACCCTGGACCGCTGATCAACGGCACCGGCGAGGAGGCCCGCCATGGAGCACGAGGACGCGATGGAGCACGGCGAACGGCACGACCCGGGGCGCGTCGACGTCCTGGTGGTGGGAGCCGGCCCCACCGGCCTGATGCTGGCGAACTGGCTGGTGAAGCTGGGCGTCCGGGTCCTGCTGATCGACGGCAAGGACGGCCCGACGGTGGAGTCCCGCGCCCTGGGCGTGCACTCGCGGTCCATGGAGATCTACGACCAGCTCGGCGTCGTGGACCGGGTGCTGGCCGAGGCCGTGCACGCCGAGTCCGTGCGGCCGGGTTTCGGGCGCACGGCCTTCCCTGCGGTCCCGCTGGGCGGCCTTGGCAGGGGACTCTCCCCCTATCCGGGGATGCACATGCTGGAGCAGAGCGCCAACGAGCGGCTCCTTGTCGACAACCTGCAGGTCCTCGGCGGATCCGTCCGCTGGGGGCACCGGCTGCGGTCGCTGGACCAGGTGGACGGCGGCGTCGTGGCCGTCGTCGAGGGGCCCATGGGCACGGCAACCGTGTCCGCGCGGTTCGCCGTCGGCTGCGACGGGGCGTCCTCGCGCGTCCGCACCCTGTCCGGCATCGCGTTCCAGGGGACCACCAGCCGGCAGACCTTCTACCTGATCGATGCGGTGGGAGTGAGCGGGCTTCCTCCCGCGTCCGTCAACATCCGCCAGGAGGCGACCGAGTTCCTCCTCGCCTTCCCCATGCGACCGGACGCCACGGGCAGGAACGGCCAGCGGCTCATCGGCACCGCGGGCGACGACGACATCCCGTCCGTCACCGAGGACTTCGCGCGACGCCGGATGGCCGAGTCGTTCGGCGTGACCTACGAGGACTACCGCTGGTTCTCCACCTACCGCATCCACCACCGGATCGCCGCGCATTTCTGCACGGGTTCCGTGTTCCTCGCCGGGGATGCGGCCCACGTCCACTCCCCGGTCGGCGCGCAGGGCATGAACACGGGGCTGCAGGACGCCCACAACCTCGCCTTCAAGCTCGCCGATGTCATCGCCGGGCGCGCGCCCGAGACGCTCCTCAGCCGTTACGAGGCGGAACGCCGGCCCGTGGCGGTGCGCCTGCTCACCACGACGGATCTGGTGTTCCGCGGGCTGACGTCCTCCTCGAAGGTCGTGATGGCCGTGCGCCGGTACGTGCCCCGGGTCGTGCTGCCGGTCGCCGTCACCCTGGTGCCCCGCCTGCCGCTCGGGCGGCGCCTCGCGGGTTACCTCGGCCAGATCCGCATCCACTACTGGATGGACGGGAGCACCGTGCGCCGACGCCGGGACGCCGTCGTCGGGAGGCGGCTGCAGTGGACCGGGGAGAACTTCGACGTGCTGCGCTCTGCAACCTGGCAGCTGCACCTGTATGCAGCGGACGAGGCAGGGATCCGGCACGCGGAAGCCACGGCGCAGGAGTTCGGACTCCCCCTCCACCGCTTCACGACCACCGGATCGACCCCCCTCCGCCCGGGCATCCTGTACCTCGTGCGGCCGGACGGGTTCGTGGCTGCCGCCTCGCGCCCGGAGGATGCCGTCCAGGCCCTGCACGCTGCCGGTGGGTACCAGCCCACGTCGAGCCCGGCCGGCGGCCGGCGCTCGTCCGGCTGAACGCTGCGCGTCGCTGCCCTGGGTGCCCGGGGAGGCCCGACCGGTACGACCACGGAGAGTCGGTGGAGCCGGAAGCGTCGTCTACGCCAACAAATGGCAATCCCTTGTCGCGCGAACGGTCCCTGGCCACGATGAAGCCATGTCCTCCCCGATTGCAGCCGAACCAGACCGATCCCTTCCCGTCCGAGGTCCCGCCTCCGCCAGCAGGAATGCTTACGGCGCCCAGGGGCAGCAGTTCGACGTCGATCTTCGGGCCGCGCCGTTCGATCTGGACGACGACGCCGTGGCCTGGGTGGAATCGACGATCACGGGCATGAGCCTCGAGGAGAAGATCGGCCAGCTGTTCGTCAACCACAACAACGATTACTCACCGGAGTACCTCGACGGTGTGCTGGAGAATTTCCACGTGGGCGGCATCCGGTATCGCCCCGGACCCTCAGCTGCAGTGCAGGAGCATATCCGCTACGCACAGTCCAAAAGCCGCATCCCGCTGCTGGTGGCGTCCAACCCGGAGATGGGGGGAGCCGGGAGCTGCGACGACGGAACGTTCGTGTCCACGCACCTGCAGGCCGGGTCCCATCCGGACAAGTCCATCGCCCGGCGGATGGGACAGGTAGCCGGGGTCGAAACCGCGGCACTGGGCTGCAACTGGGCGTTTGCGCCCATCGTGGACATCCACTACAACTGGCGGAACACCGTCATCTCCACCCGGGCCTTCGGCAATACACCGGAGGTCGTGGTGGAGCGTGCCAAGGAGTACTTCGACGGCATCAGCGAATCACCCACCGCCTGCGCCATGAAGCACTTCCCAGGGGACGGCGTGGACGAACGTGACCAGCATGTGGTCACCTCCTACAACACCCTCGGCTTCGAGGAGTGGAACCGGACCTACGGGCACGTGTACCGGGAGATGATCGGACACGGCGTGCAGTCCATCATGGCCGGGCACATCGGCGCGCCGGAACTGTCCCGGCACTTCCGGCCCGACACGGCGGATGCGGACATCCTGCCCGCTACACTGTCACCCGAACTGCTCCAGGACCTGCTGCGCGGCGAGCTCGGCTTCAACGGGCTGATCGTGACCGACGCCTCGCAGATGGTCGGGCTCACCCAGGCCAGGAAGCGCAGGGACCTGGTTCCTGAGACCATCGCGGCGGGCTGCGACATGTTCCTGTTCTTCCGCAACCCGGCCGAGGATTTCCGCTACATGCTGGACGGCTACAGGACGGGTGTTCTCACCGAGCAGCGCCTGCACGATGCATTGCGCCGGATCCTGGGACTGAAGGCAAGCCTCGGGCTGCACCGCACCCCTGCGGACCAGCTGGTTCCGCCCGTGGAGGCACTCGGGGTCATCGGCAGCGAGGCCCACCGGGCCGTGGCGGCGGACATCGCGGACAAGACCGTGACCCTGGTCAAGGACACCGCCTGCAATCTCCCCATCTCGCCGGCGACGCACAGACGGATCCGGCTGTACGGGATCTCGGGCGGGGCCGACTTCACCCGCGCCGATCCCCTGGCGTATCTGGACACCGTCAAGGAGGAACTGGAAGCCGCCGGGTTCGAGGTGCACCTCTTCCGGACGGCCGGCCAGCGTCAAGCCGCGGGGGAAACCGGCATGAACTTCATGAGGATCATGGCGGAGGAAGCCACCGACGACTACGCGGACAAGTACGACGCGGCGTTCGTTTTCGCCAATGTGAAAGGCTTCGCCCAGGAAGCCGCCATCAGGATCAAATGGTCGACCCCTCTGGCTGCGGAGATTCCCTGGTACGCCACCGAGGTTCCCACCGTGTTCGTGTCACTCAACCAGCCGAACCACCTGATCGACGTGCCCATGGTCAGAACCGCCATCCACGCCCATGCCGCATCCCGGGAAGCCATCCGTGCCACCATCGCCAAGATCCAGGGCACGTCCGCATTCCAGGGGACCTTCAACGAGAACGTCTTCTGCGACTCCTTCGACACCCGGCTCTGATCGCGCAGGGCCCAGAACCTGCCGCCCTGCCAGCAGGTTCAGAAACCTGTACGCAGAGGCATTGCCCCGAAAGGCAGATCCTATAGAATGTAGGAAAACGACCAGGAGGAATCGCAATGACGCGACTGTTCAATGAGCCCGGGGACTTCGTCGACGAGATGATCAGCGGCTTCGCGGCTGCGGCATCGCGCTGGGTCCAGCAGATCCCGGGCGGCGTCGTCCGTGCCGGCCGCTCGGCAGCACCGACGGTCTCCCTGGTCATCGGGGGCGGCAGCGGACACTACCCGGCCTTCGGCGGCCTCGTGGGGCCAGGCCTGGCGCATGGTGCCGTGATGGGCAACCTCTTCGCATCGCCGTCGGCACACCAGGTCCGCACGGTCGCCCGGACCGCCGACCAGGGCCGGGGCGTCCTCCTGAGCTACGGGAACTACGCGGGTGACGTCCTGCACTTCGACGAGGCGCAGGCCGAGCTGCGCGAGGCCGGGATGGACGTCCGCACAGTGACCGTGACGGACGACATCTTCAGCGCCCCCAAGGGCGAGGAGCACAAGCGCCGCGGCATCGCGGGGGACCTCACGGTGTTCAAGGTCGCCGGCGCAGCATGCGAGGAGGGCTACGACCTCGACGGGGTCGAGCGCGTCGCCAGCCGCGCGAACGATCGGACGCGCTCCCTCGGAGTCGCCTTCGGCGGCTGCACCCTTCCCGGCGCCGACGCGCCCCTCTTCGAGGTTCCTGAAGGCCGCATGGCCGTGGGACTGGGCATCCACGGCGAGCCCGGCATCGACGAGATGGACATCCCCACGGCAGCGGGCCTCGCCGAACTGTTCGTCAGCCGCCTCCTCGAGGAGGTCCCGGACGGCGTCGCCCTCGAGGGCGCGCGGGTCGTGCCCCTGCTGAACGGCCTGGGCAGTGTGAAGTACGAAGAACTCTTCGTCGTCTACCGCACCGTCCACCAGCTGCTCGGCGAACGCGGCATCAGCATCGTCGACCCGGAGGTCGGCGAACTGTGCACCAGCTTCGACATGGCCGGGTGCTCCCTCACGCTCCTGTGGCTCGACGACGAGCTCGAACGCCTCTGGACGGCGCCGGCGGACACCCCCGGCTTCCGCCGCGGCCAGGTCGCCGAGCAGCAGCGTTTCGACGCGGAGGTCAAGGACGACGCCGAGGAGACGGTCGGCAGGTCATCCGCCGAATCCCGTGCCTGCGCCGCCACCGTCGCCACGGCCCTCGAAGCCGTCGCACGCATCGTGGACGAGCACGCCGATGAACTCGGCAGGCTGGACCAGGTGGCAGGCGACGGCGACCACGGCATCGGGATGCAGCGCGGCGCCCACGCCGCCCGGGACGCGGCGCGCGCCGCCGTCGGGCAGGGCGCCGGCGCCGAGACGGCACTGCGGCACGCGGCCAACGCGTGGAGCGACCGTGCCGGCGGCACTTCGGGCGCCATCTGGGCGACCATCCTCAAGGCCCTTGGATCGGTGATCGGCGACGAGGCACGGCCCGGCGCGGAGGACCTCGCGCGCGGAGTGTCTGCCGCCAGTGACGCCGTCATGGCTTTCGGGAAAGCGAAGGTCGGCGACAAGACCATGATCGACGCGATCGTGCCGTTCTCCGACGAACTGTCGGCGAGGATCGGCGACGGGCAGGGGCTCGCCGAGGCGTGGTCGGGAGCCGCGTCCGCAGCCACGGCCGCGGCGGACGCCACGGCAGCGATGAAGGCCACCCTGGGGCGCGCGCGGGCCCATGGGGACAAATCCGTCGGCACGCCCGACCCCGGCGCGGTGTCCTTCGCGCTCATCTGCACCACCGTCGCCGACGTCATCAGTAGCGCAGCGGGCACCGGCCCGCAGGATCACTAGGAGAGAACATGGCCCTCAGACTCATCATCGGCTGCGACGACGCGGGATACCAGTACAAGGAGATCCTGAAGAAGGATCTCGAACAGAACGACCTCGTCGAGTCGGTGGTCGACGTCGGCGTGGGACCGGACGGCCATACGCCCTACCCCGCGGTCGCCATCGAGGCCGCCGAACGGATTGCCAGGGGCGAGGCGGATCGGGCACTGCTCATCTGCGGCACCGGGATCGGTGTCGCCATCGCCGCGAACAAGGTGCAGGGCATCCGTGCCGCCACGGCCCACGACTCCTTCTCCGTGGAGCGGTCCGTCCTGTCCAACGACTGCCAGGTGCTCTGCATGGGCCAGCGCGTCGTCGGCATCGAACTCGCCCGCCGGCTCGTGCGGGAGTGGCTGACCTACACGTTCGACACCTCGAGCGCGTCGAAGGCCAAGGTGGACGACATCCTCGCCTACGAGGGCGTGTAGCGACCCATGCCCAGGTTCACCATCGGCTCCAGCCTGAAGATGTACTTCGGCCACCGGCGCCAGGTCGAGTGGACCCGCCGCGTGGCGGAGATCGCCTCCGCCCACCCGGCGGTACGGGACGGAGTGGTGGAGCCCTTCGTCATCCCGACCTTCCCGTCCATCCCCGCCGTCCTGGACCTGGCTGCTCCCGCGGGCCTGCTCGTGGGAGCGCAGGACGTCCACTGGGAGGACGCCGGAGCCTTCACCGGCGAGGTCTCGGCGGCGGAGCTGGCGGAGCTGGGCGTGGGGCTCGTGGAGATCGGCCATGCGGAGCGCAGGGCGATGTTCGGTGAGACGGACTCCTCCGCCGCCCGGAAGGTCCATGCGAGCCTCCGTCACGGGCTGGTGCCGGTGCTCTGCATAGGCGAGGAGGAACGGGGCGAGCACGCGTCGGCGGTCGAGGCGTGCCTGCGCCAGCTCGAGGCGTGCCTCGCTGTCGCCCGCCATGAAGGGACCGGTGGGACGATCATCGTGGCCTACGAGCCGGTCTGGGCGATCGGGCAGCCGGAACCCGCACCCGATGTCCACATCCGCGCCGTCACCCGCGCCCTCCGCGCCCACCTGTCCGGAGACGGGCTACTGCACCATGCCCGGGTAATCTACGGAGGGAGTGCAGGCCCGGGCCTGCTGACGCGCATCGCTCCGGATGTCGACGGCATGTTCCTCGGCCGCTTCGCACACGACCCGGCTGCGTTCGGGGCCATTCTGGATGAGGCGTGGAAAATTGGGGTTGGCGATGACAGCAGGGCTCTCTGACCGTTCCGTTCCGGACATCGACCGGCGCGGGCTGCGGGACCGGGTGTACGACCGGATCCTCGACATCCTCCTCTCGAGCGAGATGGAACCGGGAGCGAGGCTCTCGATCGACACGCTGGCGAAGCAGCTCAAGGTCTCCCCGACCCCCATCCGCGAGGCCATGGTCCAGCTCGAACGCACGGGCCTGGTGACCCGAGAGGCCCTGAAGGGCTACCGCGTCGCTCCTCCCCTCGGAGCCGAGCAGCTCGACGAACTGTTCGAGGCCCGCATCATGCTCGAGGTCGAGGCGGCACGACTCGCGGCCCCCCGAGCGGCATCCTTCCTGCCTGCCCTGCAGCGGGCCCACGAACACCATCACCTGATGGGTGAACGGGTCACCGCAGCGATGCGGAACGGCGACGTACCCATCCGCACCATCCACGACTACTTCGACGCGGACAATGCCTTCCACCTGGTGATTTTGGACGCCGCCCGCAACCGGTACGTGCAGGACATGTATGCCAACCTCGGCGCCCTGACGCACCGGATGCGCCAGGCCGTCATCCGGGGGACGAGTGACGTCTCCGAGGCGGCCACCGAGCACGCCGCCATCCTGGAGGCCTTCGCCAGCGGGGACCTCTCCTCGCCCGTCGCGGCCCTGCGGGCCCACATCGAGGGCGTGCGTGCGCGCTCCCTGGACGACTCTCCCGGCGCCTGAGGAGCAACCTCAAAAACAGCTCGGCGAGGTCTTGCAGAGCCAGATCGGTCCGTCTATATTTCCTATAGGATCTTTTCCTTCTCCCCTTCCCGATTGCAATGGAGCAACGACATGCCTTCGCAGCCCGCGTTCACTGCCCAGGACTGGCCGATCGCCACGTGCCTGCACGGCATCCCCACGGTGAGCAAGGAGGGTGTAGCCCTCCACGACGCCGCCCCCGAGGCGTGGGACGACATGTTCACCCAGGTGGAACAGGTCGGATTCTCGCTCGCCGAACTGGCCGACAGCCACGTCCGTCCGGCCGACCTCGAGCCGTCCCGTCGCGACGAGTTCCTGTCCATCGCAGCCTCGCACGGCGTGCGGATCCCGTCGGTCCACCTGCAGCGGCAGAGCGTCATCATGCCGGGCCACGAGGAACGCAACCTCGCCTACGCCCACCGCACGATCGACGCGGCAGCCGAATGGGGCATGGAGGTGTTCTCCACCGGACTCCACCAGCCCTTCAGCGAGGCACAGCGCCGCGCCCTCTGGTTCTGGACGGCGGAGGGACCCAAGGACCCCGACGACCCGGAGGTCTGGCAGGCCGCGGTCACGCGCCTGCGGGAACTCGGCCGGCATGCCGCCGACGTCGGCCTGAAGATGTCGCTGGAACTGTATGAGGACACCTACCTCGGCACGGCGGACAGCGCCGTCCGCCTCGTGGAGGAGATCGGCCTCGACAATGTCGGGATCAACCCCGACGTCGCCAACCTCATCCGCCTGCACCGCCCGGTCGAGGACTGGCGTGAACTCCACGCGAAGCTCCTCCCCTACGCCAACTACTGGCACGTCAAGAACTACACGCGCGACGAGGCCGCCGACGGCTCGTGGGCGACGAGCGTTCCCAGCTCGATGGAGGCCGGGCTGATCAACTACCGCCAGGTGATCCGCGACGCCATCGAGCTCGGGTTCGACGGCATCTTCCTGTGCGAGCACTACGGCGGGGACAGCCTCGGGAACTGCGGCACCAACCAGACCTACATCCGCTCACTCCTGCCAGGGAAGAAGGACGCATGACACCGAAGAGAATCGCAGTCGTCGGATCGGGCTACATGGGCGGCGGCATCGCCCAGGTCCTCGCCCTGGCCGGCCACACCGTCCGGATCGCGGACGTGAGCGCCGAGATAGCGTCGTCGAACCTCGCGCGGCTGCTCTCCGAGGCGGACCAGTTCGCCGCCGACGGCCTGTTCCCCGCGGATGCGCGCCAGCGCATCGAGGCGAACGTCTCCGCCGCCGACTCCATCGAGGACGCCGTGTCCGACGCGGAGTTCATCGAGGAGGCGGTGCCGGAACGGATCGAGATCAAGCACGAGACGCTGCGGCGGATCTCGGCGGCAGCCCGTCCGGACGCCATCATCGGCTCGAACACCTCCACCATCCTGATCGCCAGCCTCGCGGAGGCCGTGGAGCATCCGGAGCGGTTCCTCGGCGTCCACTTCTCGAACCCCGCCCCCTTCATCCCCGGCGTCGAGCTCATCCCGCACCCGGGAACCGAGGACGGCATCATCCCGGTGGTCGAGGAGATCGTCGCCTCCACCGGCAAGGAGACGGCGCGCGTGAAGGATGCCACCGGCTTCGTGCTGAACCGGCTCCAGTACGCCCTGTTCCACGAGGCGACCCAGATCGTCGAGGAGGGCATCGCGACCGCGGACGACGTCGACACGATCGTCCGCACGACCTTCGGCTTCCGCCTTCCCGTCTTCGGTCCGTTCGCCATCGCGGACATGGCCGGACTGGACGTCTACGCGTTCTGCTACGCGTCCCTGCAGACCCGCTGGCCCGAGCGTTTCGCAACCCCCGATTCGCTGAAGCAACTCGTGGACGCCGGACACTTCGGGACCAAGACTGGATCCGGCTACCTCGACGTCCCGGCGGAACGCACCGCCGAGCTGATCGCCTACCGCAACAAGGCCTACGTGGCCATCAAGAAACTCATGGACGAACTCGGTCCTGCACCCATCCACTGATCCCAAGGAGGCCCTATCGTGGCACCAGCATTCCCCGACTCGAGGTCGGTCGTCCTCACCGGTGCGGCCTCGCCGCGCGGCATCGGCCGCGCGTCCGCGCACTACCTGGCAGGGCTCGGCTGGAACATCGGCATCATCGACCTCGATGACGCCGCGGCGAAGGCAGTCGCCCGCGAGATCGCGGAGGAGCACGGCGTCACGGCGGCCGGGGCCGGTGCCAATGTCGCCAACGAGTCCGAGGTACGGGCGGCCTTCGACACCCTGGAGGCCGAGCTCCCGCAGATCGTCGCACTGGTGAACCTGGCCGGGGTCTCCAGTCCCGTGCCCTACCTCGAGGTCACCGCCGAGGAGTGGGACCGCGTCATGAGCATCAACATGAACGGCGTCCACTACGCCACCCGTCGGGCCGTGGAGTCCATGGTCGAGTACGGGGTCGGGCGGGTCGTGAACCTGTCCTCGGTATCCGCGCAGCGCGGCGGAGGGACGTTCTCCAAGACCGTCTACTCCGCGGCGAAGGCCGGGGTCATCGGATTCACCCGCTCCGTGGCGCGTGAACTGGGCGGGGCGGGCATCACCGTCAACGCCATCTCCCCCGGTCCCATCGACACGGACATCATGGGCGGAACGCTCACGGAGGAACGCAAGGCCGCCATGGCGGCCGACGGGGTCCTCCCACGGATCGGCACCCCCCGTGACATCGCAGCAGCCATCGCCTACCTCATCAGCGAGGACTCCGGATTCGTGACGGGCCAGACCCTGAACGTCGACGGCGGCCTCTACATGCACTGACATGCGCGACTGGTCGAAGTCCCGCATCCTGTTCCTCGCCCTCGGCGTCGTCCTCGTCGTCATCGGGGCCTGGCTCATCCTCCCGGCACTCGTCGGGTGAGTCCCACCACCCACCACCAACTGCACTAAAGGAGAGGCCCATGTCCGCTACGGACGCGGTCAAAGACGACCTGGACAGCCCCGCGCTTGCCTCCGCCGTCAAGAAAGCTGCACGGCACCTGATGCCGATGCTCATCATCCTGTACTTCGTCGCGTTCCTCGACCGTACGAATGTGGGATACGCACAAGCCGCCCTCCAGGTCGACCGCGGCGTCTCCGCCGGGGCCTTCGCCCTCGGTGCCGGTATCTTCTTCATCGGTTACGCGATCTTCGAGATCCCATCCAACCTGGCGCTCAGGAAGCTGGGGGCACGCTGGTGGCTGGCCCGCATCGCCATCACCTGGGGCATCGTAGCCGCGGCCTTCGCCTTCACGACCGGCGACACCATGTTCATCATCCTGCGGTTCCTCCTCGGCGTCACGGAGGCCGGCCTGTTCCCGGGCGTGATCATGTTCCTCTCGGAGTGGTTCCCCAACAAGGTCCGCGTCCAGATGTTCGCCCTGTTCTACCTCGCCCAGCCCTTCTCCCAGATGCTCGGCAACCCCCTTTCCGGTGCCCTGATCTCCTTCGGCGACGCGTACACGCCATGGCACGGATGGCAGGTCATGTTCTTCGCAGAGGGCATGCTGGCCGTGATCGCCGGTATCGCCGCGATCTTCCTCCTCATCAACGGCCCGCAGGACGCGAAGTGGCTCGACAACGACGAGAAGCGCGCCCTGCTCAAGGTCATGGAGGCGGAGGACGTCGTCCGCAGCACCGACGGACCCTCGGGCATCCTGCGTGCCATGGGGAACTGGAAGGTCTGGTACTTCACGGTGATCTACTTCTGCCTGCAGGTGGCGGTCTACGGCACAACGTTCTACCTCCCCCAGCAGGTCAAGGCCATCATCAGCCCCGACGCCGAATTCTGGCAGGTCGGCCTGATCACGGCCATCCCCTGGCTCGTCGGCCTCTTCGTCTGCTACAACGTTGGCAAGCGCGCCAACACCATCCGGCGCCGCCGCACCTGGGGCACGATGTTCTACACCCTCACCGGGCTGGCGACCATCGGTGCCGCCTACGCCGGCGAGAACGGGATGCCCGTCCTGGCGATCGCGTTCCTCGTGGTCTCGGTCTCCAGCTTCCTGGCTTGCGGCCCGATCACCTGGTCCTACCCCACGGCGTTCCTCACCGGCACGGCGGCGGCAGCGGGCATCGGGCTGATCAACTCCCTGGGCAACCTCGGAGGATTCGTGGCCCCCATCATGCGCACCGCGATCGACGAGCGCTTCACGACCGAGACAGGCCTCTACGGCACCATCTCCGTCGGCGTCTTCGCCTTCCTCGCCGCAGTGATGTTCATCCTCACCCGCAACATGCGGTCCCGGTCGGACAACCTGCTGCCGGAGGAAGAAAAGGCAGCGGCAGTACCCGGCCACTGACGGCAAGCGGTCCATCGGCGGCGGCGCGGAGCTTTCTCCGCGCCGCCGCTGCTGGGTCCCGCACCCGATCCCAGGCTTCCACCCGACCACACCACGGAGTGCTGCATGCCCACCGAATCCGACCTCCTGTCCGGCTACCCGGCAGAACTGCCGATATCCGCCCGGGAGGTGGAAACAGCAGTCCAGGCCTCCCAACGGGACCTGCCCCGGATCTTCGTCGTCCTCGACGACGACCCGACCGGGACGCAGTCCGTGGCGGACCTTCCGGTCCTGACGCGCTGGGAGGTCGAGGATTTCTCCTGGGCCTTCCGCCAGGGCAAGCCGGCGGTCTATGTGCTCACGAACACTCGGAGCCTCGACGAGCCGGAAGCGGCAGCCCGGAACGAGGAGATCGTCCGGAACGCCCTGACCGCAGCAGCAGCCGAACCGGCCGCGGTCCACGTCAGCTTCGTCAGCCGGTCGGACTCGACCCTGCGCGGGCATTACCCCCTCGAACCCGACATCATCGCCGCGACCGTCCTCGAGGCCACGGGGGAAGCGACCGACGGCGTCGTCATCGTCCCGGCCTTCCCCGATGCCGGGCGCGTGACCATCGGCGGGGTGCACTACGTGCGGGCGCCCGACGCCGGCGCGGGCCGGCTCGTCCCGGTGTCGGACACCGAGTTCGCCCAGGACGCCACCTTCGGCTACCGCAATGCCTCGCTCGCGCACTACGTGGAGGAGAAGAGCGGCGGACGGGTCCCCGCGGACTCCGTGATCGTCCTGGACCTCGGCATCATCCGCGCAGGCAGCACGGGCGGTGGCCCAGCGGCATCGGCGAAGGCCATCGCGGACGCCATCGACGGTGCGACCGATGCCACGCCGATCGTCGCCGACATCGTGACCGAGAACGACCTGCGCGCCCTGGCCCTCGGCCTCGACGAGGCGGAACGCCGTGGCAGGAAACTGCTGTACCGGGTGGGACCGCCCTTCATGCGGGCCCGGATCGGGCAGGACATCCGTACCGAACTGACCGGGGACGAGGCCTATGCCGGCCATGAACCGTCGACTGCAGGCGGGCTGATCGTGGTCGGTTCGCACGTCGGCGTCACGACGCGGCAGCTCCGTATCCTCACCGAGCAGCACGAGCGGGCGCACATCATCGAGATCGACGTCGAGCAGCTCCTCGATGAGCGCGCGGCCCACCACCTCGACGGAATCGTCGGGGAGGTCGTGGCACGCCTCGCGGAGGGCGACGTCATCCTGCACACGAGCCGGCTGCTGGTCCGGACCAGTGATGCGGCCGCCAGCCTTCGAATCGCGCGGACGGTCTCCGCCGCCGTCGTCGCCGTCGTGAACCGATCGCTGAAGATCTTCCCGCCCCGCTTCGTGATCGCCAAGGGAGGCATCACCTCCTCCGACGTGGCCGCGCACGGTCTGCAGATCCGGCGGGCCATCGTCCGGGGCCCGATGCTCCCGGGGATCGTGAGTCTGTGGGAGCCGGTGGACGGCCCCGCCAAGGGCATCCCGTACGTCGTCTTCGCGGGCAATGTGGGAGACGATTCCTCCCTCGCCCAGGTCGCCAGGAAGCTCAGCGCGACCTTCTGACCAGCACCTCCAGGCACCACCCCCAGGCAGCACCCGCTCTAGCATTGGATGGCGATACCCATGACCGACAGCTACTCCGTCACAGTCCTCGGCCTCGGCGCCATGGGCCTGCCCATGGCCACACGCCTGGCCACCGGCCTCACGGTCCACGGCTTCGACATCGCCGAGCCGAGGCTCGCACTGGCCCGGGAGGCGGGAATCCGCACGTTCTCCTCCGCCCGGGAGGCAGCGACCGGCACCGACGCGCTCCTGCTCGCCGTGCGCAACGGCGAACAGCTCGACGACGTCCTGTTCGGCGACACGGGGGTGGCTTCCGTGCTGCGGGAAGGCGCCGTCGTCATCCTCACCAGCACCGTGGGGACCGACGCCGTCCCGGCGACCGTGGAGCGGCTTGCGGGGTACGGTGTCGCACTGGTCGACGCACCGCTCTCCGGTGGCCCGAAGCGCGCCGGCGAGGGCGATCTCCTGATCGTGGTGGGAGCCGAACCTGCGGCCCTGGAAGCGGCACGTCCCGTGCTCGAGCTCCTGGCCTCCACCCTGACCGTCGTCGGCGACAAGCCCGGGGACGGACAGGCCCTCAAGACCGTCAACCAGCTGCTGTGCGGCGTGCACATCGCGGCCGCAGCCGAGGCGATGGCCCTCGCGGACGCCCTCGGACTCGACCCGGCCCGGACCCTCGCCGCCCTCGAGGCCGGCGCAGCCGGGTCCTTCATGCTCTCGAACCGGGGTCCGCGGATGCTCGAGGCCTATTCGGACGAGGGAGCCGAGGTCCTCAGCCGCCTCGACATCTTCGTCAAGGACATGGGCATCGTGGGAAAGGCGACCCGCGCCGCCGGAATGGCCGCTCCCGTGGCTGCCGCCGCGGAACAGCTCTACCTGCTCGGCCAGGCGCAGGGACTGGCCGCCGCGGACGACTCGGCGGTCATCCGGGTCATCTCGCCCACCCGGCGCTCCGCCTAGCGCTGCACGCCACGCGAGTCCTCCACGAAGGGGTCCCTGCTGACCGAGCCGTGGCCCGACGCCGCCTAGGCTGCACCCTGGCGCGGGAAGACGCCGTCGAGGTAGGCACCGAGGAGGCGCGGGCTGAAGGGCTTCGCCATGAAATGGTTCGACCCGGCCGCGAGGCACTGTTCCTCGGTGAGTTGTGGGGGCCGGGCCGAGATCGTCAGGATGTGCGCGTCCGAATCGGCCCGAAGCCGGCTGCAGAGGTCGATTCCGTCGATGTCCGGAAGATTCAGGTCCAGGGTGACGAGTGAGGGGTCCACGGTGTCCAGGAGGCGCTGCCCCTCGGCACCCGTGACGGCCTCGTGCACCTCGAAGTCCCGCGAGGACAGGATGATGACGAGCAACTGACGGATATCGGCGTCGTCCTCAATGACCACGGCGACCCGCTGCCGCTCATCCAACTCCGAAACCAGCCTCAAATGTCATCGCTCCTCGATTCGAAGCAAGCTTACCGTCCGGGCCCGGACGGTACCACCTGGGGCGGGCGGGACGACGTCGAGGATCGCGGCCCGCACCGGCCTCCGCATCCCGTCAGATCGGGTGGATCAAGAGCGGGAGGCCGGCCCGGCCCGTGCGGCGCGACTCTCGAGCAGGTAGCCGACGGCGATGCAGAGCAGCATGAGGACGCTGGCGAACCCCTCGTTGATCACGGCTGGACGGGGGCATGCTCAGGTCCCGTGCTCAGGTCCCGTTCCCTCGTCCGCCCCCGCGTCCGCTGCCCCGGTCCGGCGGCGGAGGCCCGTCGCGGTCGTCCGCCGCCCGCACCACGACGTCGTCGAGCTCGTCCAGGGTGAGCAGATCACGTCGGAGGTGCCGGGTGCGGTATCCGGCACGGCCGACCATGTGCGCCGAGACGGGGCTCGTCAGCAGCTGGAACAGCCAGCACAGCACCAGCAGCGGCAGGAGCGCCCAGCTCCCGGACTCGACCGCGAGCGCCAGGAGGAAGAGCAGGAGCCCGAGGACCTGCGGCTTGGTCGCGGCGTGCATGCGGGAGAGCAGGTCGGGGAAGCGCACCAGGCCGATGCCCGCAGCGAGGGACAGGAGCGCCCCTGCGACCAGGAGGACGGAGACGACGACGTCGGTGACCACGGCGCTACTTCCTGTCCGTGACGAAGCGGGCCACGGTCACCGAGCCGACGAACCCGATCAGCGAGATCGCGACGAGCAGGATCAGGTTGTCGAGGTGCCGGTGCACGACCATGTTCAGCACCAGGGCCGCACCGATGATGGCGAGGACGACGTCGAGTGCCAGGACACGGTCGAGGATCGACGGTCCCCGCACGGCCCGGTACAACGCCAGGGCAGCCCCGGCGGCGAGTATTCCTCCGACGACATATTCCACCACCGTCATCTCGGCGCCTCCTCGGCCCGGAGTGCCGCGAGGTCGGCACTGCTTCCCATGATCCGAATCAGCCAGGCCTCCGTCGCACGGACGTTCCGGCGGATCGCGTCGGCCCCGGCGTCGTCCGCCACGTTCAGGCAGTGCAGGTAGAGCGTCGACGTCGAACGGTCCACCTCGAGGACGAGGGACCCGGGGATGAGCGAGATCGCGTGGCCCGTGGCCGTGACGAGGAAGTCGGAGGAGCTGCGCAGTTCCACGGCGACGACGGCGTTCCGCAGCGACGGTCCCTTGCTCACGGCGAGCCAGAACACCTGGAGGCTGGCGGTGACGAGTTCGTACAGGAACCAGCCGAGGAACGGCACCACCCACAGCACGTTGAAACGGCCCGTGAGTTCGACGGGCGGCAAGTAGAAGAGATTCACCACGACGTAGGCGATGAGGGCACCGAAGACGAGGTTGCCCGGGCCGAAGTCCTGCCACAGGGCGCCCCAGACGAGGACGAGCCAGATGACGAGGGGAAGCTCGGTGATGAGCGGTATGCGCTGGCGGGTCACCTGTCCGCCCCCTCTCCCAGGACTGCTTCGATGTACGGGGTGCGGTCCAGCATCTCCGAGGCTGCATCGTCGCTAAGCGTGAAGAGCGGACCGGCGAGGAGTGTCAGCGCCAGCCCGAGCGCCACGAGGCCGATCGTCGGCCCCGTCATGGTGCCGGGCAGGAGTGTCACCGGGTCCTTGCCGGCAAAGCGCCCCGTGTCCTCTCCGGTGACGTGATGGGACGTCCCCACGCCGGAGCCGTCCGCCGTGCTCGCCAGGAGGATGGGATCGGGATCCTCCGCGTCCGCCGGGCTCCGCCAGAACGCCCGGTTCCAGACGCGGGCCATCACCAGGAGCGTCAGCAGGCTCGTGACCACTCCCCCGGCCACCAGGACGTAGGCGAGCGGGGTCCCGAGTTCGATGCCCGCCTGGATGAGTCCGAGCTTCCCGAGGAACCCCGAGAACGGCGGGATGCCCGCGAGGTTCATGGCCGGGAGGAAGAAGAGGACCCCCAGGAGCGGCGACAGCTTCGCGAGGCCGCCGAGGCGGTCGACGTTGGCTGTTCCCCCGCGGCGCTCGATCAGTCCCGTGACGAGGAAGAGGCTCGTCTGGACGGTGATGTGATGGGCCACGTAGTAGACGGCTGCGCCGAGTCCGAGACGGGTGGAGATGGCCAGTCCGAAGACCATGTACCCGATGTGGCTGACGAGGGTGAAGGACAGCAGCCTCTTGATGTCCGACTGCGCCAGTGCACCGAGGATCCCCACGACCATCGTGAGCAGTGCGACCACCATCAGGAGGGAGTTGATGCGGTCGCCCGGGAAGAGCAGTGTCTCGACGCGGACCATGGCGTACACGCCGACCTTGGTCAGCAGCCCGGCGAACACCGCCGTGACGGGCGCGGGTGCCGTCGGGTAGGAGTCCGGCAGCCAGAAGGAGAGCGGGAAGACGGCGGCCTTGATGCCGAACGCCACCAGCAGCATCAGGTGGAGCACCATCTGCGTGGCCGGATCCACGTCCTCCAGCCGGACCGCGAGGTCGGCCATGGTGATGGTGCCGGTCGCGCCGTAGATCATTGCGATGGCGATCAGGAACAGCATCGAGGACACCACGCTGACGACCACATACGTCACGCCGGCCCGGATGCGCGGCGCGGTGCCGCCGAGGGTCATGAGGACGTAGCTCGAGGTGAGCAGGATCTCGAAGCCCACGTACAGGTTGAACAGGTCGCCCGTCAGGAAGGCGTTGGACACTCCGGCGACGAGGATGAGGTAGGTGGGATGGAAGATCGACACCGGCCCTTCCTCGTCGCCGTCGGTCATCCCCTGACCCGCGGCATAGATCAGGACGGCGAGGCTGACGGCGGACGAGACCACTAGCATGAGGGCCGAGAATTGGTCCACCACCAGCACGATGCCGAACGGGGGCTGCCACCCGCCGAGCGTCACGGCGTGCGTCCCGGCGCCGGGCGCGGCGAGGAGCATCCCGACCTCGATGAGCAGGGTGACGCTGAGCGTCGTGATGCTCACGGCACGCTGTGCCCGCGCGTGCCGGATGAGGATGAAGGTGACCGCCGCTCCGAGGAACGGCAGGACGACGGCGAGCGGAGCCAGGTCGGCCGCGATCATCGCGCCCCCCCCGGCGGGGCACCGGCGGTGCGGCCGGCGTCGTCGTACCCGTCCACCAGGCCGTCGTCGCCGGGGAACTCGGAGGTATCTGCGGCGATGTCGGCGTCGTCCTCGTAGTCGTAGCTGTCCTGGTCGGCGACGCGGCGGTCCTCCGGATCGTCCTGGACGTCGTCCTCCCGGCTCAGCACCCACGACCGGTAGATGATGCCGAGCATGAACGCGGTGACGGCGAACGTGATGACGATCGCCGTGAGGATCAGGGCCTGCGGCAGGCTGTCGGTGTAGTCCTCCGCCGCCGTCCCCGCGACGTAGAGGGGGGACTTCCCACCGCCTCCGCTCATGGCCAGGATGAGGATGTTGGCCCCGTTCCCCATGAGGATCAGACCGAGGAGCACTCGGGTCAGGCTGCGTTCGAGCAGCAGGTAGATCCCGGCGGCGAACAGGGCGGCCATGAGCGCGATGAGCGTGATGTTGACCGTCACGGCTGGACTCCTTCGGTGGCAGGCGGGACGAGGGCGTCGGGTCCGGCCGCCTCCTCGACGGGGCGATCGGCCTCGCTTCGCTCGTCGATCTCCGACCCTAGGCTCCGGAGGACGTCCAGGACGAGGCCCACGACGATGATGTACACCCCGATGTCGAAGATGGTGGACGTCACGAACTTCACGTCGCCGAAGACCGGCAACCAGAATTCCAGGATGTAGCTCTCGAGGACCTCGCCGCCGATCAGCAGCGGCGCTGCCGCCGTGAGGGAGACGATGGCGAGCCCGATGCCGAGCAGGGCTCCTGCACTGACCGGGCTGGCCTCGGCGAGCTCGAACCGTCCGCCGGCGAGGTAGCGGATGGCGAGGGCGAGGCCCGCCATCAGGCCGCCGGCGAAGCCCCCGCCCGGCAGGTTGTGGCCGGCGATCAGCAGGTAGATCGACAGCACGATGATCGTGTGGAAGAGCAGCCGCGTGATGACCTCGAAGATGATGGAACGGCGCTCGGGCGCGAGGGTCCGTCCGGCGACGAGCCAGGGGTCCCGGGCGACCGCGGCGAACCGCGCCGCCAGGGCCCGCGCAGCGTGCTCGCGGCCGTGCAGGGGCTCTTGCCCCCGGTCGACCGATCCGTCCTCCACTCCGTCGGCCCGGCGCCGCTTGTCGCCGCGGCCCCGGATGAAGATGAGGCTCGCGATTCCGGTGGCGGCGGTCGCCAGGACCGTGATCTCGCCGAGGGTGTCCCACGCGCGGATGTCCACGAGCAGGACGTTGACGGCGTTAGCTCCCCCGCCGTCCCTGTAGGCCAGCTCGGGGTAGGCGAGCGAGATGGGCGCCGCGGTCCTCGACGCCATGGCCGACATCGCGATGATCGCCATGATGCCGCCGAACGCTATCCCCAGCGCAGCGCGGAGGAGCCGGTGCCGGGTCTCCTCGCGGTTCCACAGCCGGGCCGGCAGCGAGCGCAGGGCGAGGACGAACGCGACGAGCACGATGGTCTCGACGAGCATCTGGGTGAGCGCGAGGTCGGGCGCACCGTGGAGGGCGTAGATGACCGCCATGCCGTAGCCGGTGATGCCCACCATCAGGACGGCCATGAACCGCTTGTCCGCCCGCAGCGCCGCGAGGATGCCCACCAGGATGACAGCCGCGGCGACGACCTGCCCCGGGGACTCCGCGATGCGGAAGTCCGAGGGCAGCGGAGCATCGAACAGGATCAGGGCGGTCAGCGGTGTGACGACGGCTGTGGCCAGGATGACGAAGAGGTAGAAGGACAGCGAGCCGCGCTGGGTGCGCCCCGTGACCCAGACAGCGACGTCGTCGAGGACGCCGACGGTGGAGCGGTAGACCACCTCGGCCTCCCGCACGGACGGCGCCCCGCCCTGCAGCCGTTCGACGGGAACGCGCAGGAGGTGGAGTGCGACGCCGGCCACGATGGTGACGACCGACAGCAGCAGGGGCAAGTTGAATCCGTGCCACAGGGCGAGGTGCGGCGTGCCCCCGCCGGCGAAGAGCGCGGCATAGGGCTGGATCGCTGCGTCGAGCGGGGCCGGCCAGATCCCGAACAGCACGGAGGCGACGGCGAGCACGGCGGGTGCCAGCAGGAAGGAGGCCCGGACCGGTTCGAAGGCCGTCTGCGGCCCGCCGTGCTTCAGCGCGAAGGCACCCCAGACGAACCGGGCGCTGTAGGCGAAGGTCAGGATGGAACCGAGCACGATCCCGCCGAGCAGGAGCACTCCGGCGGGGCCGTCCTCCGCGCGGTGCGCGAAGGCCTCGAACACCGACTCCTTCGCGACGAACCCCAGCAGTGGCGGAATGCCCGCCATGGACCCGGCGGCTACCAGCGCGACGACGAAGAGGACGGGTGCGGATCCTCCGATGCCGGACAGCACCCGGAGGTCCCGCGTGCCCGAGTGGTGGTCGATGATGCCGACCACCAGGAAGAGCGTCGCCTTGAAGAAGCCGTGGGCGAGGAGCAGGCCGAGGCCGGCCACGGCCCCGTCGCGCCCGCCGAGTCCCACGACCATGGTCAGGAATCCGAGCTGGCTCACGGTCCCGTAGGCGAGGACGAGCTTGAGGTCGAACTGGCGCAGGGCGCGCCACCCGCCGAGCAGCATCGTGGCCATGCCGAGGAGGAAGATCACGGGGTACCACAGGGCGGTGTCGGAGAATCCCGGGGCGAAGCGCGCGACGAGGAAGACGCCGGCCTTCACCATCGCCGCGGCGTGGAGGTACGCGCTGACGGGCGTGGGTGCCGCCATCGCGCCGGGCAGCCAGAAGTGGAAGGGCACGAGCGCGGACTTGGTGATGGCCCCGACCAGCACCAGCCCGATCGCGACGTCCACGAGTGTCCCGCGGCCCACGAGGGCCCCGGCACCGGCGAGGATCTCGGAGATCCGGTAGGTTCCGGCCGCCTGGCCGAGCATCACGAGGCCCACGAGCATGGCCAGGCCGCCGAAGGTCGTGACGATCAGTGCCTGCAGGGCCGAGCGGCGAGCCGAGAGGCGGTGGCGCGCATAGCCGATGAGCAGGTAGGACAGGATGGTGGTCAGTTCCCAGAAGATGAACATCAGGATCAGGTCATCGGCCGTGACCAGCCCGACCATGGACGCCGCGAATGCCAGCAGCTGGGCGCCGAACGCGCCCACGTCCGGATCGTCGTTCTTGAAGTAGCGCGCGCAGTAGAAGAGCACGAGCGCTCCGACCCCGAGGATCAGGATGCAGAGCACCGCGGCCAGCGCATCGAGCCGGAAGGCCAGCTCGAGCTGCAGGGTCGGGATCCAGGGGATGACGACCGACGGCGGGGCGCGGGGCCCGGCAAGCGCCTCCTGATCGGCTGCCAGGACTGCCGGCAGCTGGAGGAGGAGCCAGGCGAAACCCGCAGCGGGTGCGGCGGCCAGGACGAAGAACGCCGACCTGCCGACCCGGGAAAAGAGAACAGGCGCCCCGAGTGCCAGCGCGAACATCGCGATCAGCACGGTGAGCATGGGAGTCTCGATCTTCCACTGGGGGTCGGTCGGGCTCCTACCAGTCTATCGAAGGATTCCCTCCGACCTGCCCCCGGCCTCCCCGGGCCTTCCCTTCGGCCTCCCCGGGCCTTTCCCTGCCGACGCCCGAACCGCCGCCCCGCGCGCCGCGACGGGTCAGGCGTGACGGGCGTCATACGGCGCTAGCATTCACCCTATGAGTACCCACCAGCAGCTTCCGCAGCCCGCGGAAGCCCCTGCACCCCTTCCGGCGGTCGGATCCGGCCGCATCTTCAGCAAGCCCGTCCTCGCGTGGGCCTCCTGGGACTGGGGCTCGGCCGCCTTCAACGCGGTCATGACCACGTTCGTGTTTACGGTGTACCTCACGTCGGAAGCATTCGGCGGGGAGGAACGCGCCTCGCAGGTACTCGGGTGGGGCCTCGCCGTCGCGGGCCTGCTGATCGCCCTCCTCGCCCCTGTCACCGGGCAGCGCTCCGACAGCGGGGGCCGCCGGAAGCTCTGGCTCGGCGTGAACAGCCTCATCGTCGCCGTGCTCACCGCCCTGTGCTTCTTCGTGTTCCCGAGCCCCGGGATGCTGATCCTCGGCGTGGCCCTCATCGCCGCCGCCAACATCTTCTTCGAGTTCGCCGGAGTGAACTACAACGCGATGCTGACCCAGATCTCCACACCGGCCACGATCGGCCGAGTCAGCGGGTTCGGCTGGGCGATGGGTTACGTAGGCGGCATCGTGGCGCTCGTTGTGGTCCTCGTGGTGTTCATCCAGCCGGTGGTCGCCTGGCCGGGCGCCTCGAGCGACAACGGATTGAACATCCGGCTGGTGGCCGTCTTCTCGGCGCTGTGGTTCGCCGCCTTCGCGCTTCCGGTGATGTTCGCCGTGCCGGAGGTCCCGCACAGGGCCCGCGCGGCGCAGCTCGGATTCCTCGCCTCGTACGGCCTGCTGGTGCGGCGTGTGAAGGCCATCTACCGGGAGAGCCCCCACACGATCTTCTTCCTGCTGGCCAGCGCAATCTTCCGGGACGGCCTGGCCGCGGTGTTCACCTTCGGCGGCATCCTCGCTGCGGGCGCCTTCGGATTCTCCGCGAGCAAGGTGATCGTCTTCGCGATCGCGGCCAACGTCATCGCCGCCGCCGGCGCCGTGATCGGCGGCTTCCTCGACGACCGGATCGGGCCGAAGCGCGTCATCATGGGCGCCCTGGTGGGCCTGCTGGTCGCCGGGACGGCAATCCTCCTGCTCGGCACGGGAACGTATTCCTTCTTCGGCATGGAGTGGACCTCGGACACGACGTTCTGGGTCCTCGGCCTGCTGCTCACCCTGTTCGTCGGGCCCGCCCAGGCATCGTCCCGGGCCTACCTCGCACGCCTCGCACCCGTGGGGGACGAGGGCGAGCTGTTCGGCCTCTACGCTACGACAGGCCGCGCGGTCAGCTTCCTGGCCCCGACGCTCTTCGCCCTCTGCATCGGGATTTTCGGCTCGCAGCTCTACGGCGTGGTCGGCATCCTCGTGGTCCTGCTCGCCGGGCTCCTCGTCCTGCTGCCGGTCCGGCCGCCCTCCCGCGTGGTGCGCGCCGTCGTGCCCGAGGCATGACCCGCCGCTGCGGCCGGACGGTTCTGCCCGGGGGTCGGTGCGTCAGATGTCCGTCCGGTGGAAGTTGAGGTGGCTGCGCGACGCCGTCGGGCCTCGCTGGCCCTGGTACCGGTTGCCGTACTCGCCCGAACCGTAGGGGTGCTCCGCAGGAGAGGTCAGCTTGAAGAAGCACAGCTGCCCGATCTTCGACCCCGGCCACAGCTTGATCGGCAGGGTCGCCATGTTGGAGAGCTCGAGGGTCACATGGCCGGAGAACCCGGGGTCGATGAAACCCGCGGTGGAGTGCGTCAGCAGTCCGAGCCGGCCCAGCGACGACTTGCCCTCGAGGCGGGCGGCGATGTCGTCGGGGAGGGTCACCGTCTCGTAGGTGGACCCGAGGACGAACTCGCCGGGGTGGAGGATGAACGGCTCGTCCCGGGCCACCTCGACCAGGCGCGTGAGGTCCGGCTGGTCCTCGGCGGGGTCGATGTGCGCGTACTTGTGGTTGTCGAAGAGCCGGAAGTAGCGGTCGATCCGGACGTCGACGCTGGAGGGCTGCACCATCGCGGGATCGTGCGGTTCGAGGACGATCCGCTGGGCGGCCAGTTCTGCTCGGATGTCGCGGTCTGAGATCAGCACCGTCCAAAACTACCAGTCCTCCAGGACCCGGTTCAGCGCCCGATCTCGGTGCGCACGGCGAAGAGTTCGGGGAAGAACGTGAGCTCGAGCGCACGCTGCAGGAAGCCGACGCCGGACGAGCCGCCCGTCCCGGGCTTGAAGCCGATGGTCCGCGCAACGGTCTTCAGGTGCCGGAACCGCCACAGCTGGAAGTTGTCCTCGAGGTCCACGAGTTCCTCGCACGCCTCGTAGATGTCCCAGTGGCCGGCGGCGTCCTCGTACACCTGCTTGTAGACGGCGACGAGGGCCGGCTGGAACTCGTGCGCCACCGTGACGTCCCGCCCCAGGAGCTCGTCGGGGATGGCGTAGGCCCGCCGTGCGAGGAGCGCGATGAACTCGTCGTACACGCTGCTCTGCGCGAGGAGGTCCGAGAGCAGGGCGCGGGCTGCCGGGTCGGAGTCGAAGACCTGGATCATGGCGGCGTTCTTGTTGCCCAGCAGGAACTCGACGGCGCGGTACTGGTAGGACTGGAAGCCGCTCGAGGACCCGAGGTCGCCGCGGAACTCCGCGTACTCGGATGGGGTGAGCGTCGCGAGCACGGACCACTGCTCGGTCAGCGAGCGCTGGATGTGCTTGATACGGGCGATGCCCTTCATGGCGGCACGCAGGTCGTCCCCCTGCAGGTGAACGCGCACGGCGCGGAGCTCGTGCAGCACGAGCTTGAGCCACAGCTCCGAGGTCTGGTGCTGGATGATGAACAGCATCTCGTCGTGGTGCTCCGGCGAGCTCACGGGGTGCTGCGCGTCGAGCAGCCTGTCGAGCTCCAGGTAGGACCCGTAGCTCATCTTGTCCGAGAAGTCCCGCTCGATGCCCTGCTCCAGGTCGCGGGTGTTGCGCTCGACACTCATGCGGCAAGCCTACGTCCCCGGAATGTCGGTCCGCCCGGCTACGTTGGGACGAATCCAAGGAGGCCCATGCACCGGATCCACTGCGGCATCGTCCCGCCGCACCTTCTCACCCGGCTCGCCGCGCTCCGTGATCCGCGGCTCTCGGTCGCGGCCCGCGCGGCACGTCATGCACTGCTCGAGCTCGACCCCGTCCTGCAGGTCCGTTCGGAGGCCCTCCGCGCCCCGGTCCGCCGCGGTTCCGCCGTCGTCGGGACCCTGACACGGCGCATCTCCGACGCCGGCGGCCGGGAGGAACTCCCGGGGAACCTCGTGCGGGCCGAGGGGGCGCCGGCGACGGGGGACTCCGCCGCGGATGAGGCCTATGACGGCCTGGGTGCCACGTACCGACTGTTCAGCGAGGAGTACGGGAGGTCGTCGATCGACGGGGCCGGCAAGCCGCTCGAGGCCACGGTGCACTACGGCGCCGGCTATGACAACGCCTTCTGGGACGGCGAGCGCATGGTCTTCGGGGACGGCGACGGCGAGATCTTCGGCCGCTTCACGGCATCCCTGACGGTGATCAGCCACGAGCTCACGCACGGCTTCACGCAGTACTCCACGAACCTCGAGTACGAGGGCCAGTCCGGCGCGCTCAACGAGTCGCTGTCCGATGTGTTCGGCGTCCTCGTCGAACAGCGCGCTCTCGGGCAGGATGCCGCTGCCGCCTCCTGGCTCGTGGGTGCGGGCATCTTCACCGCGCACGTGGAAGGGAAGGCGCTGCGCTCCCTCGAGGCGCCCGGCACGGCCTACGACGACGACGTCCTCGGCAAGGATCCGCAGCCCGCCACCATGTCCGACTACGTGGACACGGCGTCGGACAACGGCGGGGTCCACATCAACTCCGGCATCCCCAACCATGCCTTCTACCTCGCAGCCACTACCCTCGGCGGCCCGGCCTGGAAGGGCGCGGGGCGCATCTGGTACGACGCCGTCCTCAACGGCGGCATCCCGTCGGACTGCGACTTCCCCACCTTCGCGAAGACCACGCAGGATGCCGCCGGGAAGCGTTTCGGGGTCGAGAGCCGCGAGGCCGACGCGGTGGCCGATGCCTGGTCGCGGGTCGGTGTGCCGGTGTGAGGATCGAGATCACCCGCTCGGGCGGTTTCGCCGGGCTCACCCGGAGCTGGACCCTCGAGGTCAGCCGGACGGAGGCCGAACAGCGCTGGCTGCCGCTCGCGGAGGCCCAGGCCGGGAGCAGCGGAGCGGAGTCCGGGTCGCAACGGGACCGCTTCACCTACCGCATCACCATCGGGTACACGGAGGTGCACCTCTCCGAGAACCGGCTCGATGATCCGTGGCGGGAGCTGATCGAGCGGGCGCGGGCGGCCGATCCCGGGAAGCCGGACGATCTGTTGTAAGGTGATGGAGCGGTCCAACCGCATGCGGGCGTAGCTCAATGGTAGAGCGCTAGCTTCCCAAGCTCGATACGCGGGTTCGATTCCCGTCGCCCGCTCTCCGCTCCCCTCCGGGGAGCTTCCGGGGTCCTCGCATGTGCTCGAGGCCACCTCCTTCGCCGAGCTGCCGGCCTGCGTTCCGCAGTATCCTTGAAGCGATGAATCGCACAATGTTCAAGTCGAAGATCCACCGCGCCACGGTCACCCACGCCGACCTGCACTACGTAGGGTCCGTGACCGTGGATCTCGACCTGCTCGACGCCGCGGACATCCTGCCCGGTGAACTCGTGTCGATCGTGGACATCACCAACGGCGCACGTCTCGAGACCTACACCATCGCCGGCGAGCGTGGATCGGGCGTCCTCGGCATCAACGGTGCCGCGGCGCACCTGGTGCAGCGCGGCGACCTCGTCATCCTGATCACCTATGCGCAGATGACCACCGAGGAAGCGCGCGCCTTCGTCCCCACCGTCGTCCACGTGGATGCCGGCAACCGCATCGTGGAGCTCGGCTCCGATCCCGCAGAGGCGGTTCTCGGCGACGTCGAGCGCCCTCCCTTCTCCCTGGACAACTCCACCGTCTCCGCCTGAGCGCTTTCCTCCGCCCTGGCCCCTCCTTCCGACCCCTCTATCCGCTGCGAGATAGTAAGCTGGCTGCCTAGCGGTTTCGACCGTCGAGGAATAGGGTCAAAAAGGAAGCATGCTTAGGCTGTCGATTCGATTGAATTGCCAGCCGGGTTGTCTACAAGGATGTGGAGGCTCGGTACGGATGCCGATGGATCGAAGAACACGCAGAGACGCGAAGAACCGCCCGAAGGCCGCCGTCCTGGCGGGCCTGATGATGGGGACGCTGGCCATGAGCGGGTGCGGTCCGGCCCAGGCGGACAACACGCTCACCTGGTACATCAATCCCGACGCGGGAGGCCAGGCCGCCATCGCACAGAAGTGCAGCGACGAGTCCGGCGGGAGCTACCGCATCGAGACCTCGCTCCTTCCGAGCGACGCCGCCTCGCAGCGCGAACAGCTCGCCCGCCGTCTGGCCGCGGGTGATTCGTCGCTCGACATCATGAGTCTCGATCCCCCCTTCATCCCCGAACTGGCGGAGCCGGGTTTCCTGGCGCCGGTCCCGGAGGATGTCCAGCAGAGCACCACCGAGAACGTCGTCGAGGGTGCCCTCGCCGGGGCGACCTGGAAGGACGAACTCGTCACGGTCCCGTTCTGGGCCAACACGCAGATCCTCTGGTACCGCAAGTCGGTCGCCGAGGCAGCCGGCCTCGACATGTCCAAGCCGGTGACCTGGGAACAGATCATGGAGGCCGCGAAGAGCCAGGAGAAGACGCTCGGGGTGCAGGGAGCTTCGGCGGAATCGATGACCGTGTGGGTGAACGCGCTCATCGAGTCGGCGGGCGGCTCCATCATCGTCGATCCCGAGGCCACTGCGGACACGATCGAACTCGGCCTCGACTCGGACGCCGGCACCGCGGCGGCCGAAGTGATCTCGACGATCGGCAAGGAGGGGCTGGGCGGCCCCGGCCTCCCCACACAGGACGAGAACGCCTCCCTCATCGGCTTCCAGGGTGACTCCGGCTCCTTCATGGTGAACTACCCGTTCGTCTGGCCGGCCACCTCCGGCGCTGTCGAGGCCGGGACGGTCGACAAGAAGGTCCTCGACGACATCGGCTGGGGGATCTTCCCGCGCATGACGGAGGACCAGGAGTCGGCGCCGCCGCTGGGCGGCATCAACCTCGGCGTCGGCGCCGAGAGCAGCAACCCCGAGCTGGCCTACGAGGCGATCCAGTGCATCGTCTCGGTCGAGAACCAGGCGGAATACTTCGTGACCAACGGCAACCCGCCGTCGAACACCGAGGCCTACGAGGACCCCCGCATCGAGGAGTCCTTCCCCATGGCCGAAACGATCAGGGACTCGCTCCAGGTCGCAGCGCCCCGTCCGCAGACACCGTTCTACAACGAGGTCTCCACCGGCATCCAGCAGACCTGGGCGCCGCCCGCCGCCGTCGATCCCGAGAGCACTCCCGGGTCGTCGAGCGACTTCATCACATCGGTCCTCAGAGGGGAGCAACTCCTGTGACCTCCGCCATTCCCGCCAAGACGACGACGGCGTCGTCCTCCGACCCCGGCCCGCGCCTCGACGCAGGCAACGGCAAGACCAATGGCAGGACCCGCCGGGCGCCGCAACAGTACAGCGACCGGGTCCGCGCCGAACGGCGGCTCGGCTGGATGCTCGCCGGTCCGGCCTTCGTCATCATGCTGCTCGTCACGCTGTACCCGATCCTGCAGGCCATCTACGAATCCCTGTTCCGGTTCCGCCTCACGGCACCGGATGAACGGGAGTTCATCGGCCTGGGGAACTACGGGGTGATCCTCAGCGACCCCGTCTGGTGGTCGGACCTGGGGACCACGGTCCTCATCACGGTCATCACCGTGGCCGTCGAACTCGTGCTCGGCTTCGCGCTCGCACTCGTCATGCACAAGGCCCTGAAGTCGGTCCGCGGGCTCCTGCGCACCGCGATCCTCGTCCCCTACGGCATCATCACCGTGGTGTCGGCCTTCGCCTGGTTCTACGCCTTCGACATCAGCTCCGGGTACGTCAACAACTGGTTCGGCTGGCTCCCCGGCATTGACGAGAACCTGAACTGGTTCGCGCAGGGACCCACTGCCCTGTTCGTCATCATGGCGTCGGAGATCTGGAAGACCACCCCGTTCATCTCGCTGCTCCTCCTCGCCGGCCTCGCGCAGGTGCCGGACGAGCTCAGCGAGGCGGCCAAGGTCGACGGCGCCACCTGGTGGGAGCAGATGCGCAAGGTCATCATCCCCAACATGAAGGCCGCGATCATGGTGGCCGTGCTGTTCAGGGCACTGGACGCCTTCCGCATCTTCGACAACGTCTTCATCATGACCAACGGTGCGTACAACACGGAAGTGCTGTCGCTGCTCGCCTACCGGCAGTCCATCAGCAGGCTCGAGATCGGTCTCGGTTCCGCCGTCTCCGTCCTCCTGTTCCTCTGCGTCCTGCTGATCTGCTTCGTGGCGATCAAGCTGTTCAAGGTCGATCTCGCCGGCACGCAGGGAGAAAAGTAATGACGAATACAACTACCAGGGGCAAGGTCCTCTGGACCGTCGTCACGATCCTCGTCCTGATCTACGCGCTGTTCCCCGTGATCTCGATCCTCGCGACGTCCTTCAAGGCGCCGAGCGATCTGACGAGCGGCAAGTTCCTGCCGACCTCGGGCAAGGCCACCACCAGCAACTATGAGCAGATCCTCGTCGGCGACGCACAGGGACTGTTCCTCTCGGCCCTGCGCAACTCGATCGGCATCTCGCTGATCGCCACGTTCATCGCCGTCGTGCTGGCCACCCTGTGCGCCTACGCGATCGCCCGGCTCGACTTCCCGGGCAAGAAGCTGGTGCTCACCACGGCACTGGCGGTCTCGATCTTCCCCGTCATCTCGATCGTGACGCCGCTGTTCAACCTGTGGCGCACCATCGGCCTCTACGACACCTGGCTCGGGCTGATCATCCCCTACCTGTCGCTGACCCTGCCGATCTCCATCTGGACCCTCGCCGCCTTCTTCCGGCAGATCCCATGGGAGCTCGAGCAGGCCGCGCAGGTGGACGGCGCGACGACATGGCAGGCCTTCCGCAAGGCGATCGTGCCGCTGGCCGCTCCCGGGGTGTTCACCACGGCGATCATCGCGTTCTTCATCGCCTGGAACGACTTCGTGTACGGGATCTCGCTGACCTCCACCGAGGCGGCACGGCCGGTTCCCGCAGCGCTCGCGTTCTTTACCGGTGCTTCGCAGTTCGAGGCACCGACAGGAGCCATCTCGGCGGCGGCGATCATCGTCACCATCCCGATCGTCCTCCTGGTCCTGCTCTTCCAACGCCAGATCGTCTCGGGCCTGACCTCGGGCGCCGTCAAGGGCTAACGCCCCCGGTTCAAGAAAAGGATTCGCACCATGGCTTCAATCACCCTCAACCACCTCGTCAAGAAGTACGGCGACGGCTTCCCCGCCGTCAACGACGTCAGCATCGACATCGCCGACGGCGAGTTCATCATCCTCGTGGGCCCGTCCGGCTGCGGGAAGTCGACGCTGCTGCGCATGATCGTGGGCCTGGAGGACATCACCGACGGCGACCTGCTCATCAACGGACAGCGCGTGAACGACAAGGCGCCGCGCGACCGCAACCTGGCGATGGTGTTCCAGAACTACGCGCTGTACCCGCACCTCACCGTGTACGAGAACATCGCGTTCCCGTTGCGCCTGGCCAAGGGCAAGCACTCCGAGGAGCAGGTGGACAAGCTCGTCACCGAGGCCGCGGCCACCCTGGAACTCACGGATCACCTGCAGCGCAAGCCGGCCAACCTCTCCGGCGGCCAGCGGCAGCGCGTCGCGATGGGCCGCGCGATCGTGCGGCAGGCGGACGCCTTCCTCTTCGACGAGCCGCTCTCCAACCTGGACGCCAAGCTCCGCGGCCAGATGCGGTCGGAGATCTCCCAAATGCAGCGCCGGCTGGGCGTCACCTCCGTCTACGTGACCCACGACCAGACCGAGGCCATGACGCTCGGTGACCGCGTGGCCGTCCTGAAGAAGGGCGAACTGCAGCAGATCGCCTCACCGCGCGAGCTGTACGAGCAGCCCATCAACCTCTTCGTGGCCGGGTTCATCGGCTCACCGTCGATGAACTTCCTGCCCGCCACCCTCGAGGGGAACATCCTCCGGACGGCCGTCGGCGACCTGGAGATCCCCGCCGAGAAGGCCCGGAAGGCGGCCGGCAAGAAAGTCGTCCTCGTGGGTGTCCGTCCGGAGTTCTTCGAGGACGCCAAGCTCGTCGAGGACCACAAGCGGTCCAACGGCTCCACGTTCAACGCGACGCTGACGCACACCGAGTGGCTCGGTAACGAGCAGTACGGGTACATCAACTTCGACCCGGCCCCCGAGATGCGCGAGTTGCTGAACAACCTCGCACGGGACATGGACGCCGACGAGCTGCGCCCGCAGGTGGTCGTCACCCTGGATGCCGCGAGCCGGATCCGCGGCGGACGTGAGGCGGAGCTCTGGCTGGACACCCGCAAGCTCCACCTGTTCGACGCCGAGACCGGTGAGAACCTGACACGCGACGCGGAGGCAGGCGCCGAGCTCACACGCCAGGCCGGCGAGGAGCGGGCCGAGGAGATCGAGATCGCCCAGCAGGCGGACGGACACGGGAACGGGAACGGCACCGGTTTCAGCAGCGGCACCTCCGGTCGGACGGGCGGCGCCCCGAACGCACAGGGTAACGGTGCCCCGGTCGACGCGGGCGCGAGCCGCTCCGGCGGCGCGACGGCGGCCGGCGGCAAGCACACCTCGGGCTGACCCGGCGCGTCCCCTGCTCCGGCAGGACGCAGCAGGACCGGCATCCGGAAGGGTGCCGGTCCTGCTGTGTAGTGTGGCCCTATGCCCGAACAGGATGCCGCCGCCCGGATCGCCGACATCGCCGCGGGATACGTCTTCGACGGTCCCACCCTGCACCTCGGCGCAGCCCTCGTGGACGGGACACTCCACGCCGACGCGCAGGTGCGCCTCCCGCTCGCCATGATGAACCGGCACGGCCTGATCGCGGGTGCCACGGGGACCGGCAAGACCGTGACCCTCCAGGTCCTGGCGGAGCAGCTCTCCGCGCAGGGAGTCCCCGTCTTCCTCTCCGATATCAAGGGAGACCTGACGGGCCTGGCGCGGCCGGGCACTGCCTCCGACCGGCTGGCCGAGCGGGCGGCGAGCGTCGGCCAGGACTGGACCCCCACAGCATTCCCGGTCGAGTTCCTCTCACTCGGCGGCGACGGAGCCGGCATCCCCGTCCGCGCCACCATCTCCTCCTTCGGGCCCCTGCTCCTCAGCCGCGTGATGGACCTCAATGAGACGCAGGAATCGAGCCTGCAGCTCGTGTTCCACTATGCCGACAGGAACGGCCTCGAGCTCTACAACCTCGCCGATCTGCGCGCTGTCATCGGCTTCCTCACCTCCGACGAGGGCAAGGGAGCCCTCGCGTCACTCGGCGGCCTCTCCAGGGCGACGGCCGGCGTGATCCTGCGCGAACTGGTCACCCTCGAGGCGCAGGGCATGGACGCCTTCTTCGGCGAACCCGAGTTCGACACCGCGGACCTGCTGCGTACCGCCGTGGACGGACGCGGCATGATCACGGCGCTGGAGCTCGTGGCCGCGCAGCAGAAACCGCGGCTCTTCTCGACGTTCCTGATGTGGCTGCTCGCGGACCTGTTCGCCGAGCTGCCGGAGGTCGGCGACGTCGACAAGCCCCGCCTCGTGTTCTTCCTCGACGAGGCGCACCTGCTCTTCGCCGGTTCCTCGAAGGCCTTTCGGGAATCGATCCAGGCCACCGTGCGGCTCATCCGGTCCAAGGGCGTTGGGATCTTCTTCATCACGCAGACGCCCAGGGACATTCCTGGGGAGGTCCTCGGCCAGCTGGCCAACCGGATCCAGCACGCCCTGCGCGCGTTCACGCCCGACGACGCGAAGGCATTGCGCGCCACCGTGTCGACCTTCCCGATGAGCCCGTACGACCTGGCGGAAGTCCTGACGTCCGCCGGAATCGGCGAGGCCGTCGTCACCGTCATGAACGAGCGCGGAGCCCCGACACCGGTTGCGTGGACCCGCCTGCGCTCCCCCGAGTCGGTTCTGGGCAGGGCGCCGGAGGGAACGGTTCCCGCTGTCGTCGCCTCGTCAGCTCTCCTGTCGGAGTACAGCCAGGCCATTGACGGTTACTCCGCCTACGAGAAGCTGACCGGTCGGCCGATACCTGCCGCTCTCCCGGGCGCTTCCTCTCCCGTCCCTGCCGGCCCACCCGGCGACGCGGTTCCCGATCGGTCGGCGGACATGTCCAGGGACGATCGCGACGCCGAGGCACAACGCATCGAGGAGGAGATCCTCGGGATGCCGTCCCGGCCCTCGCCGGGCGGCGGTCGCCGCTCAGGACGGGACGAGCGGGAGCGCGGCGTCCCTCGCGCGGAGCAGGACGGCGGCACGGGCCGGCCGTCGGCCCAGCGCGGACCGGACAGGGACGAGATGGCCGACCTTGCCCTGAAGGCAGCCGGCGTCATCGGCAGGGAGCTCGCGCGGGGTCTGTTCGGCACGAAACGCCGGAAGGGCCGTTGGTACTGAGGCCGGGCTGCTACCCGGCAGCCGGGGGCGCCGTCCGATGGTGGTGATCGAGATCGTGAGTTCCGCCCTCACGGCGCTGGGACCGGGGCTCCTCATCGCCGCCCTGGTGATCCGGCTGGTCTACGGCTCGTGGACCAGGACCCAGGCGATCACCTTCGAGCACGCGGGACATCCCTACCTGCGCTGGCACGACCACCGCTATCGCATCGTGGAGGCCCTGTGGTCGAGCTGTGCGCAGCAGCGGCGGGGAAACCCCGTCCCTCCGCCGCCGGCCCCCGGGAAGGACGTGAACATCTTCTATTCCGCCCGCAATCCCGGCCACTGGTCGCTGGAGGAGCCCTACCGGGGCACCCGCATCCTCGCCGTCGTAGGACTCGCATGCTTCATCGGAGGGGTGCTGCTGGGCTTCCTGCCCGGCTGAACGGGCACAGCCGGTACCGTTGAGAGGGTGCACACCCCCGTAGTGAAGGTCCTCGCGGCATGGCTGCTCGGCCTCATGCTCGTCGGCGCGGGTTTCATCGCCACCGTGGTTCTCCTCAACGGACGGCTCTACGGCCCGGAACACCAGGTGGGCCTGTACCTCGAGGCCCTGCGGCAGGGCGACGGCGGCAAGGCCCTGGGCCTGCTCAACGCCACCGTCCCGGAGGGCTCAAACCCCACCCTGCTCGACGGCGAGGCCCTGCGCCGGGCGTCCGCGTCCCTCGGGGACGTCGAGGTCGGCGACGCCCGGACGACGGACGGTGACCGGGTCGAGGTCCCGGTGACCTACAGCGTCGACGGGGCGGAGACCACCACGGTCTTCCCGCTCCAGCGGACGGGCACGGAGTGGGGCTTCTTCAATGTGTGGCGCTTCGAGCACACCGTCCTGCCCACGGTCGAGGTGTCGGCCCTGAACAGCGTCGAGGCCACGGTGAACGGCGTCGACGTCGGACTGCCCGACGGCAGGGCCGCGCTGGCGTCCTTCTACCCCGCCGTCGTCGACGCCACCTACGAGGGGAAGTACTTCTCCGCTCCCCCGCAGCACGCGGCGGTCACGAGCCGGGAGACGCCCCCTCCCGCGCTTGCCCTCGCCATGGAGGCGACGCCGGAACTCGTCCAGGCGGTCAACGACCAGCTGCACACGTTCCTCGACGGCTGCGCCGGCCAGACCGTCTTCCAGCCGACCAACTGCCCGTTCTACTACCTGACGAACGAGCGGCTGGCCGGCGGCATCGCCTGGTCCATCGAGGAATATCCGTCCGCGACGATCACACCGGACAACGGCCAGTGGTCGCTGGCTCCGCTTCGCGGGTCCGCCCGCATCGACACCCGGCTGCGTGACTTCTTCTCCGGCGCCATCCGGGACGTGTCGGAGTCCGTCCCCTTCGAATTCGAGGCGGACCTCCTGGTGACCGGGGACACCATCACGGTCACACCCGTGGTCCGCTACTAGCCGTACCGGACCGGCACGCAGGTCAGGGGATGAGGTTGTCGGCGCGGTAGCGGTCGAAGAGCGAGAGGAAGGCGTCGGATGTCCGCCGGTACCCCGTGAAGCCGGCGTCCCTGCTCTTGCCCATGTCGGTCACCACCTCGATGTCCCGGCCCAGGTCGCTGTCCGTGTGCCACCAGGAGGCCACGCGGTCCAGCCGCGGTTCGGCCAGCCCGTGGCGCTGAGCGAGCTCCGCCCACTGGTCCTCCCGTCCGGCCATGGCCTGCTCGAGCGGTCGCGGTGCGCCGGCATAGCCCTCCCACTCGACGCCGAAGTAGGCGGCGAGCCTCGGCCACATCCAGCGCCACCGGAACACATCGCCGTTGACGATGTTGAAGGCTTCGTCGGCCGCAGCGGGGGTCGTCGATGCCCAGAGCATGTGCTCGGCCAGCAGCCCGGCGTCGGTCATGTCGGTCAGCCCGTTCCACTGCGTCTCCGAGCCCGGGAAGACGAACGGCTCGCCCGACTCCCGGCAGAGGGTCGCCTGGGCCGCGAGTGTGAGGCCCATGTTCATGGCATTGCCCACCGCGTGGCCGATCACCGTGTGGGAGCGGTGCACCGACCAGGTGAACCCCTGCTCCGCCGCCGCCGCGAACAGCTCGTCCTCCTGCGCGTAGTAGAAGTTCGGCACCGGCAGGCGCGGCTCCTCCTCGTGGAACGGAGTGTCCGCCATCTCCCCGGCCGCGTACGCCTCGAACGGGCCGAGGTAGTGCTTGAGGCCCGTCATGAGGGCCACATGGGCCACGTCCTTGCCGCGGAGGGCGGCCAGCAGGTCGCGCAGCATGCCGGCATTGACCGAGATGTTCTCCTCCTCGGTGTCGCGCCGCGACCACGCCGTGAAGAAGACGTGCGTGGGGTTCTCCGGCGCGAGGACGGCTGCCAAGGACTCGGCCGACGTCAGGTCCGCCGACAGCCGGCGCACGCCGTCGCGCTCCGCTCCGGGCGTGCGGGACAGCGCCAGCACGGGCCATCCCTCCGCGGTGAGCTTCTCTACCAGGGCCGACCCGGCGATACCCGTGGCTCCGACCACGAGAGCCCTCCGCTGTCCGTCGCGAGCTGTTGCGGTTCCTGTTGCGGGTGCTGCCGTCATCCTGCGCTCCATCTCGTCGTGCCGCCGCCGGTGCCGGTGTCCCTGCGCGGGCCCGGGCACCGCGTGCGTCCTTCGGCCCGTTCCGGGCCCCGGAATCGACAAGCCGCCCTACGGGCAGGATATTCCGGCGACAGCTGGACCGGGGAGGGCGTCGGTGCCACGGATGCCTGTCCGGCTCAGGGCTCCTGGCCCGTGCCCTCGCCGGCCCAGACCTCCGTATAGAACTGCTGGGAATTCGCGTCCAGCAGTTCCGCATAGAGATCCGGCTTCAGGGCCTGGGCCGAGCCGGCAGGGACCTCGGGTGCGAAGGCGGACACGCCCAGTCCGGCCGCATGGTCCTGCAGGGTCAGGCCGGCGGCCTCGAGGATCGTGGGGTACATGTTCAGCTGGTCCACGCGCGGGCGCAGCGCGGGCGCCCCGCCGGGAACCCAGACCCGGTTGAAGACGGTGCGGTTCTCGTGGTGGTCCAGCTGCTCGTGGAACGCGTTGCCGGCGCTCATGAGCTTGAGGTGGTCGCCGGTGATCACGACGGCGGTGTCCTCGAGGTAGCCCTTGTCCTTCATGTAGTCCACGAAGCCGGCCACCTGGGTCATGGAGCAGGAGTACACGGAGGTGACCACGTTCTGGGTGTCCACGTCGCAGTAGTCGTAGACGTGCACGGGCTCGTGGGTGTCCAGCGTCAGCATGGACAGGTTGAACGGCTCGCCGGTGGCCTCCGCCTCGGCGTGCAGCCGGTCGATCTCGTCGCGGGCGTTCGCCATCAGGCGCTCATCGCTCAGGCCCCAGTCGCTACGGAAGCTCCTCTCCTGCTCGCCCGCGGCACGCCAGTCGGAGAGGTCCTTCTCCTCGGAGTAGCCGTGGGTCTCCAAAAAGACGTCCTTGGCGGCGAAGGAGGCGTTGGCGCCGCCCAAAAAGGCGCTGGTGTAGCCGTGCTCATCCAGGACGTCGCCCAGGCAGGTCAGCCCGCCCAGGTAGGTGTCGGCGCCGCCGCCGAGGTCGTTCGAGGGGGCGCTGCCCGCGGCGGAGCCTCCGGCCTTCAGCGGGACGCCGCACTGCGTCCCGACGATGCCGGCCATGGTCCAGCCTCCGCTCTCGTACTGCTGGAAGTCCTCCACGCTCTGCCAGCCGTCGGCGGCACTGGTGACCTCCTTGAGCGGTGCGAACGCGTCCTTCTCGAACAGCTGCTCGTCCTCGAGGGTGGCCTCGCCTGCCTCGAGGAAGATCAGCACCAGGTTGCGCTTGTCCGCATCGCTGGTCACGGTCGGTTCCACGTAATAGTCGCCGAGGTCGTAGTCCGAGTTCGCCGCCCTGATGTAGTCCCCGATACCCACCGTGGTGGAGAAGGCCGTGGCCCCGCCGATGACCACCGTGGCCACCAGGGCGGTGGAGACGGTGCGCAGGATCCACTGCCGGCGATCCGGACGCAGGTCCTCTCCGCTGCGGCGGCGTGCGCGGCGCCGGTAGTGCTGCCACACGGCGATCCCGACGGTGATGAGCACGGGCGCGACACCGACCCCCAGGATGCCGACCCACACGATGGATCCGCCCCCGCCGTCGGTCTCGACGGAGACGAGGTTCATGAGCATCTGGCTGACGGAGATCGTGCCCCAGTAGAAGCGGATGCCCGCGGCGGCGATGAGCAGGACGAGTCCCGCCCAGATCAGGAGGTAGACCAGGACGTGCCCCACGGCCACGCCGACCCGTCGGGTCACCTGAAGAATCCGGCCAGACATGGCAACACCTCGCGTTCCGGATGCCCGGGTCTTCGCCGAACACCCCTGACATCCGGCCCGTTCTCGGGCCCATCGAAGACTAGTACCGTTACGCTACCCGTTCAACAGCCGTTCACCCCGGCGCAAGGAGTTGTACACGGCGAGTTTGCACACCCGGCGCGGCGGCCCCATCCGGGGAACCTGCGCCACGGCTCTGCGCACCCGGCGCGGCGGCCCGCCATCCAGAGCGTCCAGCAGCACCGCGGGCACCTCAAGGGCGGCCGGCAGAGTGCGTCGCCAGGGCAGCGAGCTCGGCGAGCCCTCCGATCGCCGCCCCGGCACCCAGACGGGGCCGTCCCTGGACGCACGGAAAGGAGGGCACCCGGCCGATGCCCTCCGTTCCCTGATGGGTCAGTCGAGTCCGCGCAGGTCCAGGGTCAGGTCCGTGGCGCCGTCGGCCGTCACGGTAACGGGGATGCCCCAGTCCTGCTGGTACAGGTGGCACGCGGCGTGGTCGGGGATCTCGCCGCCCGGCTCGCCGTCGCAGGACGCGGCCCGCGCGGTGATGTGCAGGACGCCGTCGCCGGCCCCTGGCGCGAGCACGAGCTCGCGCGTCAGCCCGGTCGACGTGCCGCCCCCGGACACCAGGAGGGATTCGGGCGACGCGCTGATCTTCAGCTGCGTGGGATCGCCCCAGCGGTCGTCGAGCTTCTGCCCCTTCGGGGCTGTGAAGCGCACGGTCAGGGCTACGGGGCCCGCGGACATCGGGGTCTTGGGCCGCTGCGTCTGGGACGCGCCCTCGTCGACGGCGAGCGCCTCCTTGGGCAGGGGCACCCGGACCAGCTGGTGCCGGTTGGCCTCGACGACGATGAGCAGCGGATCCCCGCCCTCGGCCACGGGCGTCATGTCCACGAGGACGTCGGACGGTTCGGAGAGGCCGCGCAGCAGCGTGGACACCTGGCGGGTGGCCGGGTCGTAGCGGCGCACGGCACCGTTGTAGGTGTCGGCGATGGCGATGGAGCCGTCGGGGAGCGCCGCGACGCCCAGCGGGTGCTGGAGGCGCGCCTGGTCCGCGTCGCCGTCACGGAAGCCGAAGTCGAAGAGGCCGGTTCCGACGGCCGTCCGTACCTGCACCGTGCTGCGTCCGTCCACCTCGGCAAAGGTCAGGAAGCGGACCGACGAGGTCTCGGAATCGGCGATCCAGACCGTGCCGTCCGCGCCTTCGGCGAGGCCGGAGGACTGGGCGAACCACGCCTCGGAGGCGTCGCCGTCGAGCAGTCCCTCGAGGCCCGTTCCCGCCAGGACCTCGACGGCGGAGGTGCGGGGGTCGAAGCTGAAGATCTGGTGCGTGCCGGCCATGGCGACGACCACGCGGTCCAACACCGACGAGTACAGCACGTCCCACGGGGAGGACAGCGAGACGTTCAGCGCGTCCGTGCCGAGCTGGGTCTCCGTGAGGCGCGGGGTCTCGCTCGGGGCGCCGACCTCGGAGGCGTTCTCCTGCCGCCCCGTCTTCGTGTGGTTCCCGGCGTCCAGCAGGCGCTGGGTCCCGTTGCCGGCGAGGGTGCGCACCTCGCCGGTGGCGAGGGTCACGCCGCGCAGGCGGTGGTTGACGGAGTCGGCGACGACGACGTCGTACCCGACCTCGGAGGCCAGTTCGGCCGGCAGGAGGGCGACGCCCTGGGGCTCGTTGAACTGCGCCTCGTCGGCACCTCCGTCGCGGAAGCCCTTTATGCCGGAGCCGATGGTGCGGCGCACGGTGACGAGGTCCGCCTCGAGCTCGACGAGCCGGTGGTGACCCGTATCACCGGCGAGGAAGGTGCCGGTGGCGGGCAGGGCGAGCAGCTTGCCCGGGAACTTGAGGTCGCCCGCGGTGCTCTCGGCCGGCACGTACGGGCCGTTCCCCCGGTGCAGCGTGCCCTTGGCCTCGTGCTCGGCGACGAGCTCCTCCACGAGGGAGGTCAGGCCGGCGGCATGCCCCTCGCCGGACAGGTGCGCCACGATGTAGCCCTCGGGGTCGATGACCACGAGCGTCGGCCAGGCCCGTGCCGTGTAGGCCTGCCAGGTGGTGAGCTCGGGGTCGTCGAGGACGGGGTGGTGGATGTCGTAGCGCTCGACGGCGGCTGCGAGGGCCACGGGATCCGCCTCGTGCTCGAATTTCGGGGAATGCACGCCGACGGTCACGAGCACGTCCGAGTACTGCTCCTCGAGGGGCCGCAACTCGTCGAGGACGTGCAGGCAATTGATGCAGCAGAACGTCCAGAAGTCGAGGATCACGATCTTGCCCCGGAGATCCTCGAGCTGCAGCTGCCTGCCGCCGGTGTTGAGCCAGTTACGGCCGGTCAGCTCTGAGCCGCGCACGCGGTAGCCGGTGCGCACGGTGGTCTCGGTCATTCATCGTCTCCTGCTGTGGTGGCCCGCGCCGCGGGCTTGCCTCCCGGACGGGGTCCGACGTCGCGCGCGGCGAGGTCGGTGAACATGTTGTTGTAAGCCTCGAGATCGGCGTCGTTATTCCTGTCCGCCGCCCGGTCCTTGCGCTTGGTTTCCCGCGCGTCCGACCGCGACCACATGACGGCCACGCCGATCGCGAGGAGGAGGGTCGGGATCTCGCCGACTCCCCAGGTCACCGCGCCGCCCACCTGCTGGTCGGCGAGGGCCGAGGCACCCCACTCGCGGCCCATGTTGCCGAACCAGGATGCCTCGAGCAGGGACGTCGAACCCATCAGGGTCACACCGAAGAAGGCGTGGAAGGCCATGGTCGCGAAGAGGAGCAGGATCCGGAGGGGGTAGGGCGCGCGGAGCGGAACGGGGTCCGATCCGATCATCGAGAGCACGAAGATGTAGCCAGTGAGGAGGAAGTGCGTGATCATCAGCTCGTGGCCGACGTGCTCGCGCAGGGCGAAGCCGAACAGTGGTGAGTAGTAGAACACGATGATGGACGCCACGAAGTTGCCGGCGGCGAACAGCGGGTGCGTGATGATCCTCGACGGCCAGGAGTGCACGATCACGAGGATCCACTCCCGGAGCCCCCGCGTGCCGTCCCGGCGGGCGCCGAGTGCCTTGAGCGCGAGGGTCACGGGCGCGCCGAGCACCAGGAACAGCGGCACCACCATGGTGAGCGCCATGTGATCGATCATGTGGGCGCTGAAGAGCACCATGCCGTAGATGGCCGGCGCGCCGGACGTGAAGTAGGTCAGCAGCGCCATGCCCACGAGCCAGCTGAGGAGCCGTGGCACGGACCACGAGTCCCCGCGGCGGTGCAGCTTCACCATGCCCAGGATGTAGGCGACGCCCAGCGTCAGCGCGACCGTGATCCAGAGCCAGTCCGGCCGCCATTCGGTCAGCCAGCGGGCCGCGGTGGGCTCCGGCGGGAGGTCGTAACCGGACAGGATGCGGGCCGGGCCGGCCTCGGTGGGGAGCTCCTCCGTACGCGGAGGCGCGGTCCGTCCGAGGGCGCCGGCCACACCGGAGACGGCTCCCATGATGACCAGCTCGACGGCGACGAGCTGCCACAGCACGCGGCGCGCGGACAGCTTCGACGCGGTGCTGCCGGAGGACGCCTCGAGCTGCGGGATGATCCACTGCCGGTGCATCCAGCCGATACCGCCGAGGAGCAGCGTCGCGATGGTCTTGAAGGTGACCAGCAGCCCCCACGAGGAGCTGAGCTGCGCGAGGTCCGTGATGCGGAGGCTGGCGTTCACCACTCCGGAGCCGACCACGAGGACGAAGGCGAATCCTGCGAGGGCCGAGAAGCGCTTCAGGACCGGCAGCGTCTGCCCGCCCAGCGTGCCGCTGACGACGGCCAGGGCGATGATCCCGCCCATCCACAGGCAGATTCCGACGAGGTGCAGCGCGATCGAGTTCACGGCGGCGTTGTGGTCGTCCCCGCTCGCGGAATGGCCGATCAGCGCCATGGGCAGGAGGTTGAGGAGCGCCAGCACCAGCGTCAGTGCCAGGCCGGTCTGCGACCGGACACCGAAGAGGATCGTGGCAAGGACCGCGGAGACGATGGAGGTCACCAGCCAGGCGCGGCCCGTGGAGAAGTCGGTGAGGAAGGCGGCGAGCCCCTGCGTGTACGTGGGGTCGGTGCTCAGCGGCAGGCCCGCGGCGTCGGAATAGGTGAAGACCATGACACCGAGCGCCCCGAGCGTCCAGGCGACGGCGGAGACGGAAGCCAGGAGCAGCACACGAGCGAAGGCGGGGTGCTCGGCCGCACCGTCCTTCGGCTTCCGGCCGGTGTCGCCGACCTTCCGTGGCAGCAGGACCACCGCGAAGACGAGGGCACCGATGGTGGCGGCAGCCGCGGTGTTGTTGAGCACCTTGGCGACGGGCAGGCCCCACCTCGTCAGGGCGCCGGGGTCGCCGAGCTGGCGTGCGGCGGCCGCTCCCGAGTAGGACAGGGCCACGACGAGGGCTGCGAAGACGACGACGCCCGCAAGGATCAGCCAGCCGGTGCCGATGGCGCGGTCCGGAGAGTCGCCGGTGCGCGCCTGGCGGGGGTCTTTCGCTGTTGTGGACACATACACCATTCTCTACCCGAAGTAGAAAATAGGGCTAATCTCCGGGGTGCCTCGGGGGGACGGTGATGGCCGCAGCAGTGCAGCACGGAACGACGAAGGACCGCTGCCGGAACGGCAGCGGTCCTTCGTGGCACGTACTAGGTGATGGACTACTTGGCGGAAGCCTTGAGCTTCGAACCGGCGGTCAGCTTGACGCTGTGGCCGGCGGCGATCTGGATGGTCTCGCCGGTCTGGGGGTTGCGTCCGGTGCGGGCTGCACGGCTGGTGCGCTCGACGGCGAGCCACCCGGGGATGGTGATCTTCTCGTCCTTGGCGATGGACTCGGCGAAGACGTCGAACAGCGCGTCGAGGACGCTGTTGACTGACGCCTGGCTGGTGTCAGCCTTCGCTGCTACCTCGGCAACAAGTTCACTACGGTTTTTAGCCAATTTAGGTCCTCCTGGACGTCACTCTTCTGAACGAGCTTTCCACGGTATACGGAAAGCCTCTGTCCGAAAACCTATCAGCTAGGACGCCCCGCCCCGCGTGTTTACGCGGCTTTTCGGCTTAAACACGATCATTTCGAGGGTGTTTCGGGCCTGCGGGCGACCGCGGTGGGCCGTGTGGGTTCCTCCCCGGTAACTGCTCCTTCGAGGATCGCCGTCCACCGGTGATGCTAATCGTGCTTGTTTTTTTCCGGGGTGGTTAGCACTAGGCTCCATGGACCGCGGTCTAGCAGAAGGCCATGAAGCGGTCATTTGTGGAGTTCACTGTGAATCCTCGTGCCCCCGAATCGGACCAGCCCGGCACCACCCTCCTTCGAGGAGGGCATTCCAGGACCGCCGACACGTCGTCCCCGCCTGAGCCTTTCAGCCCCGGTGGCAGGCACGCCACGGCATCTGGGGGACGCGGAAATGCCGGCAATCCACAGACCATGGCCGGCGCCCTGGTCTTCGCGGTCCGGGACGTCCTACCCGCCGCCGGCAGGTTGGATGCCAAGGCCATAGCGGTGGAACTCGACAAGGGCCTCCGGGCATACTGGGGCCCGGATCACGGCATCACCACCAGTGAGATGCTGGCCACCGCCCGCGACATCAAGACCAGTGCCGCGACAGCAACCCTCAACTAGCGCCCGCGATGCTGTTTTCCCGGCTCGGCCGGTCGGAGCCCATCGGCGAGGCGACCAGGCATAGAATTTAGTTAGGTTGTTTAACAGAGGGCAGCCTTGGGTGCTCCTGGGGGTGCCGTGTGCAGTACGTGTCCACGTGCTGCTGCAGGCATCCCCGGGGGTATACCGACATGCGCCACACCTCACGGCTGCCGCACGGGTGTTCTGACGTGCAGCGCCTGCGAGGGGTTTTGTCCTACAGTCCGTCCGACGTGGATAGCTACGGGGTCTCGCTCAGCCGCCCCGTGGTGACGAGTTCCACAGCCACCTGCAGGAGCTTCGTGTTGGTGTTCGAGCTCGTCACGGTCAGAAGTTCGAAAGCCTGCTCACCGGTGAGCCCGTAGCGTTCCATCAGGATTCCCTTTGCCTGTCCGATCACGTCCCGGCTCTGCAACGCGATGGTCAGGTGTTCGACTTTCTCCGTTACTTCCCGCAGCCGCTCCGATACCTGCTCGAGCGCCGCGAGCCGGTCCCGACCCGTCACGCCGTCGGCCGGGTCGTTCGGGTCGTGCCCCATGATGCGATCCTTGCGTTGTCACCCGTGACCCGTTCGACAGGTCCCTTCCAGACACCCTCTCACGTGGTGTGCCGCCGAAGGACAATCTCGTGACGCCGGGAAGCCGGATGTTTCATGCCCACGGCCTGCGGGTCCGGTTCCCCCGTCGCCCATGGAGCTCCTCAGGCTGCGTCCGACGGATTGCAGGGCACGTGGTGGCATGGAAACGAAGAAGCCGGCAACCCGAGGGTTGCCGGCTTCTCTGCTCACCGCGCGGGGCGGTGGGTGGTGCTGTGGGACTGGAGTGTCCCGGGGTCTGCTACCAGCTCGACTTGGTCACGCCGGGCAGTTCGCCCTTGTGAGCCATGTCGCGGAAGCGGATACGCGAGATACCGAACTTCTGGATGGTGCCACGGGGGCGGCCATCGATCTGGTCGCGGTTGCGCAGGCGTACCGGCGAGGCGTTGCGGGGAAGCTTCTGCAGGCCGAGGCGTGCTGCTTCGCGTGCTTCGTCGGTGGCGTTCTCGTCGACGAGGGTCTTCTTGAGCTCGAGGCGCTTGGCCGCGTAGCGCTCGACGATGACCTTGCGCTGCTCGTTACGAGCAATCTTTGACTTCTTGGCCATGTTTAGCGCTCCTCTCGGAATTCGACGTGCTTGCGGATCTTCGGGTCGTACTTCATCAGGACCATGCGGTCCGGATCGTTACGACGGTTCTTGCGCGTCACGTAGGTGTAGCCCGTACCAGCGGTGGACTTCAGCTTGATGATCGGACGTACGTCCTTGTCCTTTGCCATTAGAGCTTCACTCCCCTCGCGAGGATGGACGCCACGACAGCGTCGATGCCGCGGACGTCAATCGTCTTGATGCCGCGGGCGGAGACCTGCAGCGTCACGTTGCGGCGCAGGGAAGGCACGTAGTAGCGCTTCTTCTGAATGTTGGGGTCGAACCGACGCTTGTTGCGGCGGTGCGAGTGCGAAATGCTGTGTCCAAAGCCGGGCTCGGCTCCGGTCACTTGGCAGTGGGCTGCCATAACTCTCCTCCAGATTAGATGAACGTGACGGAATCACTTGTTGAGCGTCCCGCCACCAGTAATGACACCGTTATTACTGCAGCTTTCCGGAGGTTGACCTGGCAGGGTGAGAACCTGCCGAAGCGCCTCGCCGCGGGGAAGACGGTGAAGATTAGGCGGGCGCGGCCTTGCGGCCGGCACAGCCTTAAATTCTAGGTAGTCACGGGTAGCTGGGCAAATCCCGGCCCGTCCTGGAACGGGTCGGCATCGTCCACAGCCAAACGCCCTACCATACTACCGACAGGATCCGGCTCGACCAAACCGGGTCAGTCGGTGCGCCGCCCGTCCCGGTCGACGACGGCGGGCGCGTCCGGTCCGGCGCCCACCCGCTGCCCTGAGACGTCGGCGCCCGAGTCGACGATCGCGTATTTCACGTGCGCGCCCTCCCTCACCCGGACCCGGTTCAGCAGGACGGAGTCCTCGACGACGGCGCCGGCCTCGACCGTGGCCCCGGAGCCGATCACGCTCCTGCGGACGGTCCCGTACACCACCGCGCCGGGGGCCAGGAGGGAGTCGGCCACGACGGCGCCCTCCCGGAGGAAGGCCGGAACCACCTGCGGGGGCTCCGTGAGGATCGGCCAGTCCGGGTCGGCGAGGTCCAGGCCCTTGCCGTCCACCAGGTCGAGGTGGGCGCGGAGGTAGTTGGCCGGCGTGCCGAGGTCCCGCCAGTACCCCTCGAGCCTGTGCTCGACGACCGATCCCCGCTCGACGAGGTGCGGCACGAGGTGGTGACCGTAGTCCCCGAGCCCGTCCCGGTCGTCCTGCAGGTGCCCGAGCGCATCGAGGAGCGTCGCTGCCGTGTAGAGGAAGACCTCCGCCGCGACGATCCTCGTCTGCGGCTCCTCGGGCTTGTAGGCGAAGGCTGTCACCCTGCCGTCGTCGTCCACCGCGACGACGCCGTGGTTGGAGGCGTCGCCGTCGAAGTCGACCGTGACCATCGTCAGCTCTGCTCCCGCGCGGAGGTGGGTGTCGACGACGTCGCGGTAGTCCAGGCGGTACAGGTGGTCGGAACTCAGCACCAGGACCAGGTCCGGCGCGAAGTCGCGGATGAAGGCGGCCTGGCGGAGCAGGCCGTCGGCGTTCCCCTCGGCGAATCCCTCCCCCTCGTGGCCGCTGAACGGAGGCAGCACCAGCAGCCCGCCGCGCGTGCGGTCGAGGTCCCAGGGCCGGCCGTTGCGGAGGTGGTCGTTGATGGTCTTGGGCTGGTACTGCTCCATGATCCAGACATCGGAGATCCCGCTGTGGTGCAGGTTGGACAGGGAGACGTCGATCAGCCGGAAGCTGCCGGCCAGCGGCATGGCCGGTTTCGCCCGATGGTGGGTCAGGGCGCCGAGGCGCCCTCCTGCTCCACCCGCCAGCACGATCGCGAGGATGCGGGGCTGGTGCCCGAACTGTGCGCGCTGGTCCATCGTGCCGTCCTTGTCCTGCCGGATCACTGCCCGGTGATGAGTGCCTGGTCGGGGGCCGGTCCCCTGCGGAGAGAACCGGACGCGGGGCCCAGAACGGCGGCCTCGGCCGCCGCTTCGCCGTCGGACAGGATCCAGTGGGCGCCGTCCATGCCCCGGAGGATCTTGCGGCCCACCCTCTCCAGGTCCGCAACGTCCTGTCCGTCCAGGGCGTCGAACACCGTGGAGCGGACCTGCGAGACGTGGGACACCGCGAGTTCGGTCAGCGTGTCGAGCCCTGCAGGGGTGAGCGAGGCCGTGGTCACGCGTCCATCGGAGTCGGAGGGCAGCCTGGTGACCCAGCCCCGGGCCTCCAGCTTCTTCACCACGTGGCTCAGGCGCGAGAGCGACGCCGCCGAGCGGGCAGCGAGTTCGCTCATGGGCAGGCGCGTCCCTTCCGACTCGGAGAGCATCGCCAGCACGTGGTAGTCGAACAGGGTGATCCGGGCCTCACGAAAGAGCTGGGCGTCGAGGGATGCCGGGAGCAGGGACGTCAGCGCGTAGAGAGCCAGCCATGCCCGCCGCTCGTCCGGTGTGAGCCATTGCGCCGCCATCCGCTCATTCTGGCACACGCCCTCCCCTGCCCCGTAGGGCGCCTCCGGCACTTCGACGGGTTGCAGATGGAGCGGGAACCGTACTCGCCCGTGCCCTCAGGCGCGAGCGGATGCCCGGTGCGGGTGGACCGGGGCCGGGTACTTCGCTGTCAGGGCATCTCCGGAGGAGACTCCGCGCAGGCGCCTGCCGACCCACGGTGTGACGTACTCGCGCGCCCACTGCGCATCCGCCCGCAGCTGCTCCATCCGCCGAAGGGCCGGGCGCGCATCGAGCTCCGGCAGGTCGATGGCATGCGAGGCCTTCATGGCCTCCAGGACCCGGGCGGCCATGAGCGTGTGGCCCGCCGTGGACATGTGCATCCGGTCGACGTCCCAGTACCTCCAGTCCTGGAACTCGCGCAGGCGCCAGTAGTCGACGATCGTGGCCTCGCGCCGGTCCGCGATCTCACGCACCCACTCGTTGTACACGGCGGTGCGCCCGCGGGTCTTGCCGAAGACGGCGGACCCCGCAGTGTCGAAGCCGGTGAAGAGCACGACGTCGGCTCCCGCGTCGCGGAGCCTGCCGATGCCGTCGTCGTAGTGGAACATCAGCCGGTCGATGTCGATCCGGGGGCGCAGGATGTCGTTGGCGCCGGCGTAGAGGGTGACGAGCGTCGGTTCGAGCGCCAGGGCTGCGTCGACCTGCTCGTCGAGGATCTGGCGCATCTTCTTGCCGCGGATGGCGAGGTTCGCGTAGCCCCAGGACGCGTCGGCCAGGATGAGCTGCTCGGCCACACGGTCGGCCCAGCCGCGGACGCCGTTGGGGGACCCCGGGTCCCAGTCACCCACCCCTTCGGTGAAGGAATCGCCAAGGGCCACATAACGCTGGGGAAAGGTCACCGTCAAAGATTACCCTCGGCACCGACGGCCACCGGGATAAGCTCGACGGAGCCATCCGTTGACACCCGCCCGAAGGACATCATGCCCGACGCATCTCCCGAAGCGACCCCGGACGCGGTTCCGGCGGTTCCGGACACCGGATCGCGCAGCCGACGTGCCGCGCTCATCATCAATCCCATCAAGGTCACCACGGTCGACGTGCAGGGCGCTGTCCAGCGCATCTCCGCCGAGGAGGGCTGGGAGGATCCCCTGGTTATCGAGACCACCGAGGACGACCCCGGGCACGGCCAGGCGCAGGAGGCCCTCGACGCCGGAGTGGACCTCGTGATCGCGGCAGGCGGGGACGGCACGGTGCGCTGCGTGGCCGAGGAGCTCGCGGGGACCGGCACCATGATGGCACTCGTCCCGCTGGGCACGGGCAACCTGCTGGCCCGCAACCTCGACATCGCCGTCGACGATCCGGATGCCGCCGTCGAGGCCGCCTTCCGCGGGACCGAGCGCACCATCGACGTCGTGCACGTGACGGTGGACCGCGCGCAGGACGCGCACGTGTTCCTGGTCATGGCCGGTATCGGGTACGACGCGGCCATCATGTCGGACACGCGCGACGACCTGAAGGACAAGGTGGGCTGGCTGGCCTACGTCGACGCGGGGATCCGCAACCTCCCGGGCAGGCCGGCGCGCACCACCATCTCGGTGGACGGCGGCAGGTCCTTCGAGCGCCGCCTGCGCAGCGTGATGGGCGGCAACTGCGGCAAGATCATGGGTGGCCTCGAGATCTTCCCGGGCGCGAAGATCGACGACGGCCTGATGGACCTCATGACCCTGGCACCCCGGGGGAAGCTCGGGTGGCTCGCCGTCGCCGGGAAACTGTTCACGCGCGGCAAGGGCAAGGACCCGTCACTGGAGTACTTCCAGTGCCGCACCGCGGAGGTCACCCTGCACGAACCGCTGGAGGTGCAGCTCGACGGCGATCCCCTCGGCAAGGCCACGCATATGGCGTTCGAGGTGAAGCCGGATTCGCTGCGTCTGCGGATGCCGCTGGGGTACAAGGACCCGGCCGTCGTCAGCGAGCCGCTGCCCTAGCAGGGGAGGATCGGACGGCTACAGCCAGGGCTTCGGGTCGACCTTCTTGTCGTCGACCATCACCTCGAAGTGGAGGTGGCAGCCGGTGGAGTTCCCCGTGCTGCCGACCGCCCCGAGGACGTCCCCGCGCTTCACCTTGGTGCCGGCCTGCACGTCGAGGGCGCTCAGGTGGTTGTAGGTGGTCTTCAGCCCGTCGCCGTGGTCGACCACGATGCGCTGGCCCCCGCCGTAGGCATGCCAGCCGGAGTCGACGACTGTGCCGGCATCCGCTGCCTTGACCGGCGTCCCGCAGGCACCGGAGTAGTCCAGGCCCTCGTGGAGTTCGTCGGCAGCCCCGCTCACGGGGTTGACGCGATACCCGAAGGTGGAGGCCAGGACCGGGTGGTCCACCGGAGCCCCGAAGGCCTTGCGGTCCTGGAGCGCAGGAGTGAGTGACGCGGAGCGTGCCCGGGCACTCGCGATGCCCGGCGCGACACCCTCCACGGCCCGACCGGCCCCCTCGAGGGTGAAGGTCACCGGCGCCTCCGCAGCAGCCGTGACGGCCTGCATGCCTGCTGCAGGGGTGGCCGCCGTCGTTGCCGAGGGTGCGACGGCACCCAGCAGCAGTCCCGCCGAGGCGAGGACGATGCCGGCCGTAGCGGCGTTTCCGCGCAGTCTCGCGAACGCCGTCGTACCTCCGGCTCTTTCCTGCCGGAGGTCGCGGCGCGTCGGCTGCGAGACCCACTGGAGGGCGCGATCGTCGGAGGCGCGAGGGCGCTCGGGCAGAACGGTATTCATCAACTGCTTACCTCTCTGGAACGCCCGCGAAGTTAGCTGTCGGATTCGAGCAAGAGTTGACTCGGCCCCTCTGCACGGCCCTCCACCGCGGAAATGTCGCAGGCGGGGCCGAACTAGCATGGAAGGGCTTCACCCCGAGGCGGCTCAGGCCGCCGGAACGTGGGTCCTCCACCCCTGTCACAGTGTGTTCAGGCGGTCCGCTGACAGGGTTAGGCGTACGGACCTGGATCTGGAATCCAGCTTTGACTGCTTAAAACAGTAGGTCACAGCGCACGAAGTTACAATTTCGTTATCGCATTTGGGGATAACTGTGATAAAGGTCGCCCGCCATAGTGCGGAGAGCGGTCCGGAACGGTTCGACGGCCGCGTCAGGTCAGTTCCGCGCGCCCCTTGCGCCAGTAGCCCATGAAGGCGACCTGCTTCCGGTCCACACCCACGTCCCGCACCAGGTAACGGCGCAGCCCGCGCACGACGGCAGCCTCACCGGCGATCCACGCGTAGAAGGGCTGGGTGCCGGAGGGTCGCCCGGGATTGACAGTCGACTGCACGACGGCCGCGTCGAGGAGCTGCGGGGTCTCCCAGAGGATGGTCCCGTCGACGTCGACCTCCTCGGGCTCCCTGCCCCCCTGGACGTCCGGGCCCGAGAGCGACACCCAGCCCGGCACGCGCACCGCGTCCCGGACGGCCGCCTCCAGCAATTCGCCGTGCGCCTTCCCTGCCCGGGCCAGCCACTTAATGGTCACCGCCGACCGCGTCGCGATCGGCTGGACGTCCTGCACGTCCGGCACCTCGAGGAACGCGGAGCCGCTGATGTCCTCGGGGAGTGCCTCGAGGATGGCGCTGATGGCCGGGACGGCCGTCTCGTCTCCGGCGAGGAGGACGTGCTGGGCGAGGCCGGGGCTCCACTCGATGCCTCCGTACGCACCCGCCGTCCTGCATTGCGCCGCCGACGCGTTGGGGCCGATCATGCAGACCCGGTCGCCGGGCCGGGCAGCCGCGGCCCACTCCGCCGCCGGGCCGCCGCGGCCGTCGTCGTCGAGGTGCAGGACGAAGTCGACGTCGATCTCCGTCCGCGGGCCCCGGCGACGCGCGGTGCGCACGGTGTACGTGCGCATGAACCCGCGCTCCTCCGCCTCCATGCCGAGCCACAGCTGGTACCAGTTCGCTGCGTTTCCGCGCTCCATCAGGCCTGCTATGTCGGGGCACTCCCGGCCGGCCGGCGGGATGATGATCTTGATCCGGAGGTCGAGGCTGTCCCCGGCCACCCCGAACGCCTCGAGGCACGCACCGCCGAAGGTGATGCGTCGGAAGGTGGCACCGAGGTCCTGCACGGCCGTGACGACGACGTCGAACGCCAGCACCATCGGTTCGGTGTCGGCGGCGGTCCGCCGCACGCTGCGCTGGGTCATTTCGGTCATGATGCTGCCTCCACGTGGGCCGGAACGGTGTCCTGGGGATTGGGTCGGTAGCCCCGGCCCTGCTCGCCGGCGGGGGACGTCCGGGCGTGGACCGGCGACGGGCCGTGGTACCTGCCGATGGGAACCACCATGGGTGTGCCGGACACGGGGTCCTCGACGACCCGGCACTCCAGGTCGAACACGCCTGACACCGTCTCCTGGGTGACGACGGCGGCCGGCGGCCCCTCGGCCACGATCCGGCCGTCCCGCATGGCGATCAGGTGGTCGGCGTAGCGCGCGGCCAGGTTGAGGTCGTGCAGCACCATGACGACGGTGGTGCCCGAGCGCCGGTTGAGGTCGGTGATGAGGTCGAGGACCTCGATCTGGTGCGTGACGTCGAGGAAGGTGGTGGGCTCGTCGAGCAGCAGGATCCCCGTCTGCTGCGCGAGGGCCATGGCGATCCACACGCGCTGGCGCTGCCCGCCGCTCAGCTCGTCCACGGTGCGGTCGGCGAGGGCGAGCGTGTCGGTGGCCTCGAGGGCGCTCGCCACGGCGTCGTCGTCCTCGGGCGTCCACTGGCGGAACCAGCCCTGGTGGGGGTACCGGCCCCGACCCACGAGGTCGGCGACGCTGATGCCGTCCGGAGCGACCGGCGTCTGCGGGAGAAGTCCGAGGACGCGTGCGACGGCCTTCGTGGACTGCTCCTGGATGTCCGCTCCGTTGAGCACCACGGTGCCCTCGGCCGGCTTGAGCAGCCGTGCGAGCCCGCGCAGCAGCGTCGACTTGCCGCACGCGTTGGCGCCGACGATCACCGTCACCCGGCCGGGCGGCAGGTCGACGGAGAGGGCGTCGACGACGGTGCGCTCGTCGTACGCGAGCGTGAGCTCCTCGGCGGACAGTGTGTCCGCCGCTGTGGGGTCGTGGCGCGGAGCCATTCTCAGCCTCCCTGGCCTGATCGGTTCGCCGTGGCGAGCAGCCACAGCAGGAACGGCGCACCGAGCGCGCCGGTGACGACGCCGACGGGCAGCGACGTCCCGGGAACGAGGTTGGCGGCGACGAAGTCCGCCCCGAGGACGATGACGGCACCCACGAGGGCCGCCATCGTCAGCGACGGCCGGTTGCCGAGCAGCCGGCGCGCGATCGGCCCGGACAGAAAGGCGATGGAGGCGATCGGCCCGGCGGCGGCGGTGGCGACCGCGGCGAGGGCGACGGCGGTGGACATCAGTCCCAGCCGCGACGCCTCGACGCGTACCCCGAGACCGGCTGCGGCGTCGTCGCCCAGTTCCAGGCCCTGCAGGCTGCGCGAGAGGACGGCCGCGGCGGGCAGGAGGACCACGAGGGCGGCAGCCAGCACGGTGGCGCGGTCCCAGTTGCTCGCATTGAGCGAGCCGGTGAGCCAGAGCAGCGCTTCGGTCGCCGTGCGGAGATCGGTGCGGGTGACGAGGAAGCTCACCAGCGCATGCATCAGCGCCGCGCACCCGATGCCGACGAGGATGAGCCGGTAGCCGGCCACTCCCCCGCGGCGCGCAATGAGGTAGATCGCCGCGGCGACCACCATCGCTCCGGCGAGCGCCGAGAGCGACACCGCGGCGCCCGCAGCCCCGAAGAGGACGATGGCCGTGACGGCGGAGGCGCTCGCCCCGTAGCTGATGCCGATGATGTCCGGACTCGCCAGCGGGTTCCGCAGCATCGTCTGGAAGACCGCGCCGGCAACGCCGAAGGCCAGGCCGACCAGGACGCCGATCACGGCGCGGGGCAGCTTGTTCTCGAGGACGATGAAGCTTGCCCCGGGGATGTCGGCCCCGCCGAGGATCCGGAAGAAGTCGGGGATGGTCACGGTGTAGGAGCCGAGCAGGACGGTGACGGCGAACAGCACGACGACGACGCCCGCGGCGGCACCGATCCGGACAGCCCTGCCGCGTCGGCGACGCGCGCGGACGAGCGCGAGCCGGGCAGCCGGGGCCGGGACCGACTGCGGAGGAGGGAGGGGGACGCCGGGACCGCGGTGGAGCGAGGTGCTCACAGCTGCGCCATCCTGCGCCGGCGCACGAGCCAGATGAAGAAGGGGGCGCCGACCACTGCCGTCATGATGCCCACCTGCACCTCGCCCGGCGGCAGGATGACCCGGCCGAGGATGTCGGCCCCGAGCAGCAGCACGGGTCCGAGGAGTGCGGAGAACGGCAGGATCCAGCGGTAGTCCGGCCCGACGGCGAGCCGCACCATGTGCGGGATCACGAGTCCCACGAAGGCGACCGGCCCGGCAGCGGCCGTTGCCGCGCCGCACAGGACCACGACGCCAAGTGCGGTGATACCGCGCGCCAGGTTCACGTTCTGGCCGAGGCCGCGCGCGACGTCGTCGCCCAGTGCCAGGCTGTTGAGGACCCTGCCTGTTCCGAGGGTCAGTACGAGTCCTCCGAGGAGGAACGGGGCCACGGCGGCGATGACGTCCCATCCCCGGCCGGACAGTGTGCCGACCTGCCAGAAACGGAAGGCGTCGAGGGTCTCCTGGCTCGAGACGAGGACGGCGTTCGTGAGGCTCCCGAGTCCCGCCGCCAGCGCGGCGCCGGCGAGGGCGAGCTTCACCGGCGTCGCGCCCTCCCGGCCGAGGCTCGCCACGGCGTACACGGCGAGCGCCGCGGCGCCCGCACCGGCGAAGGCGAACCAGATGTAGCCGGAGGCGCTGCTGAGCCCGAAGAGGTAGATGCCAACGACGACCGCGAGCGAGGCCCCGGCGTTGAGGCCGAGGATGCCGGGGTCCGCCAGCGGGTTCCGGGCGATGCCCTGCAGGGCGGCACCGGCGGTGGCCAGCGCTGCGCCGACGAGCAGGCCGACGACGGTCCGGGGGACGCGGGAGAGCACGACGGCCTGGTCGCCGTTCGAGGGATCGAAGGCCGTGATGGCGTCGATCATCGTCGGAAGGCCCACGGAACGGGCCCCGATGGTGAGCGAGCCGAGGCAGCATGCGAGGAGGACCACCGCTGCGATGAGGAGCTTCACCAGGGTCCGCCGCGTCGAGGACCGGCGGACGGCGGGGCGGGAATCCCCGGCGGGAGCGGGGCGCAGGGAGGAGGCCTGGACTGCCATGAAGCCTCCCTCAGACGGACGATCGGTCTGAAGTAAGGCTAGCCTACGCTCCTTGCAATTAAGAAACGAGTTTGTTCCCTAATGTCCCGCGGCCGGGCTGCCACGGGTGCCGTGGCGGCCCGCGCGGCTATGCGGCCGCGGGCGGCGTCCCGTCGCCGAAGGGCCGCCCGCCGAGGGAGTCCCGGCCGTGCGCGGTGGTCCACCCCGCGAGGTCCGGGCCCTTGGGCACGATCCCGGTCGGATTGATGTCCTCGTGGACGATGTAGTAGTGCTTCTTGATCTGCTCGAAGTCGATCGTGTCACCGAACCCGGGGGTCTGGAACAGGTCCCGGGCGTACCCCCAGAGGGCAGGCATCTCGGTGAGCTTGTTCCGGTTGCACTTGAAGTGGCCGTGGTAGACGGGGTCGAAGCGGACCAGCGTCGTGAACAGTCGGACGTCGGCCTCCGTGATGGTGTCCCCGACGAGGAACCGCTGCGTGGACAGGCGGTCCTCGAGCCAGTCCAGGGCCGTGAACAGCCGGTCGTAGGCGGCGTCGTAGGCCTTCTGGGAGCCCGCGAAGCCGCAGCGGTACACACCGTTGTTCACCTCGGTGAAGACCCGCTTGTTGACGGTGTCGATTTCTCCGCGGAGGTCCTCCGGGTACAGGTCCGGCGCACCCTCGCGGTGGAAGTCCTTCCACTCGCTGGAGAAGTCGAGCGTGATCTGCGGGAAGTTGTTGGTCACCACCGCACCCGTGGTGATGTCCACGAGGGCCGGCACCGTGATGCCGCGTGAGTAGCCGGGGTCGCGCTTGAAGAACGCTTCCTGCAGCCGCTCGATGCCGAGCACCGGGTCACGTCCGCCCGGGTCGAGGTCGAAGGTCCAGGACCGGCTGTCGTGCGTGGGTCCCGGCGTGCCGAGGGAGATGGCGTCCTCGAGTCCGAGGAGCCGCCGGACGATGATGGCGCGGTTGGCCCAGGGGCAGGCCCGGGCGGCGATGAGGCGGTAGCGCCCGGCCTCGACCGGGTAGCCGTCGGCGCCGTCGCGCGTGATCCTCGTCTCGATGTACTGGGTGTCGCGGGTGAACTCCTCCCCGGAGGTCACGTAGGACCCTTTGGTGCTGTGCTCGGACGTGTCAGCCTGCTGGGTGTCGGACATACCGCCAGTCTAGGACCGCGGACATGCGGGAGGCCCGGCCGTTGACTCGTCCGGGCCTCCTGTGCGTCGGGAGGGGGGCCTACCGTCCGGCGGCCTCCCGGCCGTACTTCTCGCGCAGCTCGCGTCCCTCGTTCACGAGTTTGCGCTGCTTTTCGTGCTTCTTCTCGGCGGCCTTGATGTCCCGTGGCGGGAGCTGGATGCTGTCCTCGGCCTCGATGCCGGCCTGGAGTTCGCGGGCACGCTCCATCTCGGCGTCGAACTCGACGCCGAACAGGAGGGAGAGGTTGGCGAGCCAGATCCAGAGGAGCAGGACGATCACACCGGCAATCGCGCCGTAGGTCTTGTCGTAGTTGCCGAAGTTGGCGACGTAGAGGGAGAACGCCGCTGTGGTGATCGCCAGGACGAGCAGGGCGATGAAGCCGCCCAGGCTCATCCAGCGGAACTTGGGCTGCTTGACGTTCGGGGAACCGTAGTAGAGCACCGCGATCATGAGCACCGCGAAGAACACGACGACCGGCCACTTCGCGATGTTCCAGATGGTGAGCGCAGTTCCACCGAGACCGATGGTGTTCCCAACTGCTTCGGCAACCGGACCCGACAGGACGAGCATGAGGCCCATGATCACGATCAGCACGAGCACGACGACGGTGATGAGGAGCATCTGAGGCCGCAGCTTGAAAAACCCGCGGCCCTCCTCGACCTCGTACACCCGGTTCATGGCGCGGGAGAAGGCATTGACATAGCCCGACGCCGACCAGATGGCGCCCAGGAGGCCGATCACGAAGGTCAGCCCGGCCGCCTGGTTCGAGGCGAGGTCCTCGATCGTCGGCTTGATCGTCTTCACGGCGTCGGCCGGGGCGAACTGGCCGACGATCTCCAGGACCTGGTTCGTGGTGGCCTGGGCCTGACCGAACAGTCCGAGGAGGGACAGCAGGGCGAGGATGCCCGGGAAGATCGCGAGCACCGCGTAGTAGGTCAACGCGGCGGCCAGATCGGTGCACTGGTCCTTGCCGAACTCGTTGAGCGACCGCTTGAAGACGTATTTCCAGGCCGGCTTCGAGACGTCTCCCGGATCGTCGGGCTTGCGAGGATCATTGGGGTCGGGCGCAGCCTGTGCCTTCTTGCCCGCCTCACTCTGCGGGTCGCTGCGCACCTTGCTGTTACTGCTCACGGGTACCTCCCAGTCGGGCCCTTGAATCGGTGTCGGGCGTCCTTACGGCTATACGGTTCCTTCCACTGCACCATAAGCTTGCTTAGCAGTCCAGTTCCGATCGGCCCGCCCTTGTGTCCCCGAACCACCACGCCCAGGAGTAGAGCATGCGCATCGCAGTCATCGGCGCCACCGGAAACGTGGGCACGGCGCTCCTCTCCCGCCTCCAGCGGGCTGCCCGCGACCGGGAGGCCATCCAGCGATCCGGCTACGACACGGCGGGGGACGCGGACGGCATCTCGATCACCGGGATCGCCCGCACCATCCCGGATACCTCGCAGGAACCGTACGCCGGCGTGGACTGGCACGCCATCGACGTCGGGACGGACGAGGGCCGGGACGCCCTGACGCTCGCGCTCGCCGGGGCCGACGCCGTCGTGCACCTCGCATGGGCCATCCAGCCGAACCGGAACGAGGCAGCCATGCGCCGCACCAATGTCACCGGCACGGCCAATGCGCTCCATGCTGCCGGCACCGCGGGCGTGCGCCATTTCGTCTGCGCGTCTTCCGTCGCCGCCTACTCCCCCTCGGACAAGGACACCCGCAGGGATGAGTCCTGGCCGACCGACGGCGTCGGGTCCTCGCAGTACAGCCGACAGAAAGCCGAGCAGGAACGGCTGCTGGATGCCTTCGAGCGGGACCGCCCCGAGATCCCCGTGGCACGGCTGCGCCCGGGGCTGATCTTCCAGGAGCAGGCGGGCAGCGAGGTGGGCCGCTACTTCCTCGGCCCGCTCGTCCCGAAGATCCTGCTCGGCGGCCTGCCGCTGCCGCTCCTGCCGGTCCCGTCGACCTTCATCTTCCAGGCGGTGCATGCCGAGGACATCGCCGAGGCGTACTGGCGCGTGGTCGCGCGCCGCGCGTCCGGGGCATTCAACATCGCCGCCGAGCCCGAACTCACACCGGGGCGCGTCGCCGACCTGCTCGGTGCCCGCCGCGTGATCGGCTTCCCGACACGCCTGCTGCGGTGGCTCGTCGGAGTGAGTTGGAGGCTCCACATCCAGCGCACCGACCCGGGCTGGATAGACCTGGCGGCGCAGAGCCCCGTCATGGACACGACCCGTGCGCGTAACGAGCTGGGATGGGAGGCGCGTCACTCCTCGCGTGAGGCGATGGCCGCGATCCTGACCGGGATGCGGAGCGGCACGGGCCATGGCGGCTCCCCCAAGATGTACCCGCGCCGAGCCCCGGACGCGGCCTGACGCCGCAGCAGCCGGGAGGCCGGCGGCGGGCAGGCTACAGCGATGGGCTGGCTACGGCGCCGGGCAGGCTACGGCGCCGGGACCCGGGGGCGTCGTCCGCGTCGACCAGTGGGATGCCCTCGGGTAGCTGATCCGGCGACCCCGGCAGGCTGACGGTGAATTCGGCGCCACCCTCCTCCACGTTGCGGACCCGGATCCAGCCGCCGTGGCTCTCGGCGATGCGGCGGCAGATGGCAAGGCCGAGGCCCGTGCCGGTGGCCTGGCCGAGCCCGTTCTCCGAGCGGTGGAACTCCTCGAAGACGCGCTCGAGATCTCCCTCGGGGATACCGATGCCGTTGTCGCGCACCCGGACGAGGGTCCTGCCGGTGGCCGCATCGGCCGACGTCGTGACGCTGACCTGCCCCGTGCCGTCGGTCCGCCCGTACTTCATGGCATTGCCCACGAGGTTCTCCATGAGCTGCAGGAAGAGGCGCTCGTCGGCGTAGACGGGGCGCGTGGCGTCCACGTCGAACCGGACGGCGGGAAGCTGCGTGCCCGGAAGCGCCGTCCGCAGGTCGATGATGCCCTCGACCACGTCGGCCACCTCGACGCGGGAGGCCGTGAGCTTCTCCTCCTTGGCGAGGCTGTAGGCCAGGAGGTTGCGGATGAGGTTGCGCATGCGCACGCTCGCCTGCTGCAGGCGCTCGATGCTCGCCTGCCGCTCGGCCGGCGGAAGGTCCGGATCCTCGAGCATCTCGAGCCACCCGTCGAAGACCGTGAGCGGCGTCAGGAGGTCGTGCGCGACGACGGACGCGAAGCGCCCGAGGTCGCGCTGGTATGCGCGCTCTTCGGTGACGTTGCGCATCACCACGACCGCGCCACGCTCACCGGGCAGGGGCATCGCGTCGACGGACAAGTGCAGAACCTCTCCGGAACAGTGCGTGAGGTCGATGTCCATCCGCTCCGTCACCGTCCCCTCCAGTGCGAGGGTCAGGGGATTGTCGGCCTCGTCGATCTGCCCTCCGCTGGGGGTCGTGGCCTCGTAGTCCCGCCGCCACACCTCACCGGGTCGGGCGGTCCCCGGTCCCAGCCAGCGTTCGCTCGCAGCGTTCTGGAAGATCAGCCGCTTGTCCGGCCCCGCGACGAGGACGCCGTCGTTCATCCTGCCGATCACGAGGTCACGGAGGTCCGCCGCGGCCCTCGCCTCCTCGTTGGCGCTGTAGAGGCGATCGATGAGGCGGCGCCGCTCGTCCATGCTCAGTGCCAGGACGGCGGACAGCGAGAACGCGATGAACATGAAGGACTGCGCCACGTAGGCGGCGACATCGGCATCGAGGTCCTGGAAGGGCCCGCGACCCGCGAGGGTGAAGAAGACCAGGAACGCGCCGCACACGAGGCCGTGCAGCATGGCCCATCCGGACCGGAGCCGGAGACCCGCCCACATGTGGGCAGGGATGGTCGTGTAGGCGATCGGCAGGGCTGCGCTCGTCCCGAAGGTGGCGACGTAGAGGATCACGGAGGCCAGGACCAGGAGTGCGTACTCGGCACGTCGCGCGACGGTGAGGGGCGGGCGGGGTCCGCCCGTCGCGCGGCTTCTGATGCTCGAAGCCGCCACGATCCCGAGGGAGCCGATCGCGGTCAGGGACACCGCGTGGCGCACCAGCCACGGGATGAAGGCGGAGAAGGGCTCCGCCGAGCCCTCCATGGCGACGCCGACGACGATGAACAGCGCGCCGACCGAACAGGCGCCGAGGGCGATGACACCCAGACGGAGGTACTCCCCCACACTCTGCACGCGCAGGGCAGGGACCAGCCGCCGGAAGAAGTAGGCGGCGACAGCGGTCTGCGCCACACTCCCCAGTGCTACCGCCAGGGCGAGGGCGACATTGAGGCCGGTTAAGACGTTGACCGCGGCGAGGACGGGAACGGTGACGGTCAGCGCAACGGTGAGGTCGCGCCGGGACCGGGACGCCCACAACCCCCAGAGGAAGTTGATGCCTGCCGCGGGCCACACGAGGGCGAGGCCCGAGGACTCGAGGGTGCTGTTGCGTCCGACGACGGCGGCCATGGCGAGCATCAGAGCGAACAGGACGTGAAGGGTCGCCGGAGACAACGCTGCCAGTCTCCCCGCGACCGCCTGCATCCGCCCCACGCCCATGCCACTACCCGTTCAGAAGGATCCTGCCGCGGTCTGACCAGAACCGGCGGCCCGGGGCCGGAATTGGCCACCGTCGCTCAGCATACTTGCTGGTACCTCCCTGCGTATGCTCCCCCGCTGGGCGGGGCGCCCGCCGGCACCCGCCCTGTGAGTGCCGGCTCAGGCGAGGGTGGCCGCGTCGATCACGAAGCGGTAGCGCACGTCGGAGGCGAGCACGCGCTCGTACGCCTCGTTGATGCCATCGGCCGGGATGAGCTCGATCTCGGGCGCGATGCCGTGCTCGGCGCAGAAGTCCAGCATCTCCTGGGTCTCCCGGATGCTGCCGATCCCTGACCCCGCGAAGGAGCGCCGCTGGTTGAACAGCGTGAACACATGCAGGGGAAGGGCATCCGCCGGGGCCCCCACGTTGACCATGGTCCCGTCCAGGCCGAGGAGCGAGAGGTAGGCGTCGAGGTCGATCTTCGCGCTCACGGTGTTGATGATGAGGTCGAAGGTGTTCGCGAGCTGCTTGAAGGTGTCGGGATCGCTCGTGGCGTAGTAGTACTCGGCCCCGAACCGCTTGCCGTCGTCCTCCTTGCTGAGGGTCTGGGACAGGACGGTGACCTCGGCACCCATGGCGTGCGCGATCTTGACGGCCATGTGCCCGAGTCCGCCGAGTCCCACGACGGCGACCTTCTTCCCCGGTCCTGCGTTCCAGTGCGCGAGCGGCGAGTAGGTCGTGACACCCGCGCACAGGAGGGGCGCGGCGGCCTCGTAGGGGATGCTCTCGGGGACCGACAGCACGAAGTCCTCGACGACCACGATGTGGGTGGAGTAGCCGCCCTGGGTGATCGAGCCGTCGCGGTCCACTCCTGCGTAGGTCCCGGTGTTGCCGTTCAGGCAGTACTGCTCTTCCCCCTGCTGGCAGTTCGCGCAGGTGCGGCAGGAATCCACCATGCAGCCGACACCCACACGGTCTCCGACCTTGTGCAGGGTGACCTCGCTGCCGGCTTCCTCGACGACGCCGACGATCTCGTGACCGACGGTGAGCGGATACTGCTGGGGTCCCCACTCGCCGCGCACGGTGTGGATGTCGGAGTGGCAGATCCCCGCGTACGCGATCCTGATCAGCACGTCCTTCGGTCCGACGTCGCGGCGCTCGATGGTCGTCGGTACGAGCGGCTCCGTGGCGGACGGGGCGGCATAGGCGTTGACGGTCTTCATGGGTTCCTCCTGGAGGATCGGTGACAACGAGCGGGCCGCTGTCGGTCCCAGTGCCCGCGCGTTGCCGCTGTCCAGCCGGACGGGGACGTCCTACTGATTCGCTGACCGAACCACCCTAGGACGAAAAGGGGCGGGAGTGGGAGTTCCGCGGGTACTTGCGATGCCGGGCGTTGTGGCCCTTGCCGCAGGCGGTGGAGGATGGCAGGAGACACCCGGGCGGACTGAAGGAGCTTCTCATGGACTACCTGTTCGACGTCCTCGTCATCGGTGGTGGCCCCGCGGGCATGGCGGCTGCCACCCGTGCGGCGGAACTCGGAGCCCGCACCGCCGTCGTCGAGCGTTCGGCACTCGGCGGCACCTGCGTGAACTCGGGCTGTGTCCCCACGCGCGTGCTCGCCAAGACCGCCCGCCTGTTCCGCGAGGTCCGCACGGCCTACGACTACGGGATCGTCGTGGCCGAGCCCAGCGTCGACTGGGACAGGACGGTGCAGCGGGTGCGCTCCACCGTCGCGCGGGTCCTCGAGGCCAAAGGGTACGGGCCCACCATGGAGCGCCTGGGCATCGAACTGATCGAGGGCGACGCCGAACTGACCGGGGCGCACACCATCTCCGTGGGCGGACGGGAGGTCACGGCCGCGTCGATCATCCTCTGTATCGGCGGCAGCGGCCGGCGCCTGCCGATCGACGGGGCCGAGCACGCCGTGCTGCCCCACGAGGTGCTGAGGCTGGAGAGCCTGCCCGGCTCGGTGGCCATCATCGGCGGCGGGCATACCGGCGCGCAGCTGACCACCATCTTCGATGCGATGGGCTCGAACGTCCTCCTGCTCGACCTCGCACCCCGGATCCTGATGACGGAGGATGAGGACGTCGCGGCGACCGTCACCGCGAGCTTCAGGGGCAAGGGCGTCCAGGTGGAGACCGGGATCGGCGGTATCGACAGCATCCGGAAGGAGTCGGACGGCCTCACGCTCACCTGGACGCGCGACGGTGAGCAGCAGTCCCTGCTGGTGGACGCGGTTCTCATGGCGGCCGGGTGGCCGGCGAACCTCGCAGGGCTTGGCCTCGACGCGGCCGGGGTGCAGGCTGCGCGCTCCTTCATCCCGGTGGACGAGTACCTGCGCTCCAACATCCCGCACATCTTCGTGGCCGGCGACGCCAACGGCAGCAGCATGCTGGTCCAGGCGGCGGTCTTCGAGGGCGAGACCGCAGCCGAGAACGCCGTGCTGGGTGCCACGCGCACCACGCCGCACCACCTCCTGCCCGAGGGTGGCTTCACCGACCCGGACTACGCGGGCGTGGGGCTCACCGAGGCGAAGGCGAGGGAGCGGGACGCGGAGTGCCACGCCGTCACGGTCCCGTACGCCGCCGTCGAACGGCCCATCATCGACGATCGCGAGCAGGGCTTCCTCAAGCTGGTCGTCGACCGGCGCCGTGAGCTGATTCTCGGCGCGCACGCGGTCGGCGAGAACGCCGTCGAGGTCATCACCGCCGTGGCTTCCGCCATGGCGGCCGGCACCGACCTCGCGACGCTCGCCCGCGTGAAGTTCGCCTACCCCACGTACAGTGCGGTCATCGGGCATGCGGCGAGGTCGGCCCTGCGCGGTTAGGTGCCGCCCTAGCTGCGGACGAGCACCAGCTCCTCCAGCGGAAGACGCCTGCGGGGTGCGGTCTCGCGCTCGGCCAGGGCTTCGGGGAGCTTGTCCGCCTCGTCCGCCGTGCCCACCGCCGTGATGGTCATGGGCTTCATGTTGTCGGGCAGGTCGAACGCGGCGACGATCCTGTCCCACTCGACCCCCGCCATCTGGTGGGTCACGAGGCCCTCCGCCTCCGCCTGCACGCTCAGGTGCGCCACGGCCTGCCCGAGGTCGTACTCCGCGTAGGGGCGCACATCGCCCTCGACGGAGGACGTCTCGGCGATTCCCACGATCAGGGCCGAGGCGTTGTGCGCCCAGGCGGCATTGAATCCCACGAGGGCCGAGACGATCGTGTCGAAGGCGGAGGTCCCACGGCGGGCGACGATGAACCGGCGGGGCTGGTTGTTGCTCGCCGACGGCGCCCAGCGCGCCGCTTCGAGCAGCGCATCCAACTGGTCCTCCGAAATGGTGGCCTGCGGATCGAAGGACCGCGGGCTCCAGCGCTCGGCGAGCTCGGGGAGGATGGGAACGCGGGTATCCGCGCTGCGGGTGGTGATGGCAGAACCGAGTGTCATGCGTGCTCCTGTGCTTGATCCGTAGGTGTTCGACGGCGCACCGTTGAGCCTCGTATCGGACAACAACGGAGTCCCCCGCGACATTCCGCCCCGGAACGGCAGGGGTCACGGAAGAACACGATGGAACCCGCAAATCGAATACATGTTCTATTCTTGGTCGATACGCAGGAGACGACCGAAGGACACCGGGTATGGCAGCACAGGCGGTTGGCGCAGGCGACGATGCACTGCGGGCACTCGACGAGCCGGCGGCGGTCCGCTTCACGCCGGCGGCCAGACCCCTCGCGTTGCGGTGGCACGGCTCCATCTGGCAGGTCGTCGGCGACCCCGTCCCGGAGCCCGCAGTGCGGGCCCGGAACGCTGCGCCGCCGGCCTGGCTGTTCACCGCGCAGACCGGGCCGGCCTCCCCCGTCCTGGAATTCAGGATCCGCTTCGACGCCCGGCGCGACGAGTGGCGGCTGCTCAGCGTCGGTGGCAGCTGACAGCGACCTCCTGACGCCGGCAGGGGTTCAGTGCCGGTCGGCCACCTCGGGACCACGCACCCGTGCGTCGCGGCGACGCCAGTAGGCAGCCATCGCCGCACCGGACACGTTGTGCCACACCGAGAAGATCGCGCCCGGCAGTGCGGCCTCGGGAGTCAGGTAGGTCCGCGCGAGGCCTGCGGCAAGGCCGGAGTTCTGCATGCCCACCTCGATGGCCGTCGTCCGTTTCGCCGACGTGGGCAGGCCGAACAGCCGGGCCGCACCGTACCCCAGCAGGTAGCCGAGTCCGTTGTGCAGGATCACGGCGGCGAACACCAGCAACCCCGCCGAGAAGATGATCGCCGCGCTGCCGGACACCACGGCGATCACGACGACGGTGATCGCCGCCACCGAGATCCACGGGAGCGCGGGGAGCAGCCGTTCGACGAGGCGGGGCAGGAAGTACCGGACGGCGAGCCCGACGACCACCGGGAGCAGCACGATCTGCAGGATCGACAGGCCGATCGCGGCGGCGTCCACCGGCATGTACTGGCCGGCCAGCCAGAGCGTGAGCAGCGGCGTCAGGACGGGGGCGAGGATCGTGGACACCGAGGTCATGGCGACGGACAGGGCCACATCGCCACGGGCGAGGTAGGACACCACGTTGGACGCCGTCCCGCCGGGGCAGCACCCGACGAGGATCACCCCGGCCGCGAGCGCCGACGGAAGCCCGAGCGCCATCGCGACGCCCCAGCCGAGCAGCGGCATGATGACGAACTGGGCCACGACGCCGATCGCCACGGGAATGGGGCGCTTTCCGATCAGCGCGAAGTCCACCGGCGTGAGCGTCAGGCCCATGCCGAACATGATGACTCCGAGGAGCGGATTGATCAGCGGGGCAAGTCCCGTGAAGCTGCCGGGCGTCAGGACTGCCACGAGTCCGCCGGCAAGGATGAGCAGCGGGAACAGTGTCACCGCGATCCTCGCACTGCGTTCTTCTGCGGCCTGTGGCTGGGACTTATCGATGCTCATTGTTAACCGAATACCACGTGTTGCCCCACGGAACCCACTGCTACAGTGTCTGTCACCCGGAAGGAAAGGGTACTTGGTTCCCCAACGGGAGGTAGGACGATGGCGACGACCGACAGGAAATTCACCGCCACCGAGGAGTCGACGAGCAAGCACCCGCACGATTGGGGGCGCGCCATGGCGGTTGCCATCTGCCGGCTCGCGGACATGGCGCGGGAAGCCGGCGACCCGGTGCACCACGAAGCGCTGGTCGGTGAAGACCTCCACCTGTTCGTGGAGGACACGGAGGACGGCGTGAACATCACGATGTCCTGGACCCCTCGCGAGCAGGGCACGGTGCCGCCCGCCCCGCCGGCGCTTCCGGCAGGGGACAGCGCGAACGGTGACGACCCGGGCGACGACGATCCGCACAGCGCCTCCGGCCAGCGGTTCGACCCGACGGGCGGCAGCACCGCGGGACTGGGCCAGTAACACCGACGCGGCACGCGGGACAGCCCCAGTATCGCTAAGCAGCCTTACTTTCTGCGGGGTAGGGTGAAGGGAATTGCCCGACCAACCACGCGGAGGACAGCATGAGTGAACGCCCGGACCCGTCGAATGCAGGAAATCCCGACCCGCTGGAGAACCACATCACCGGCCTCGAGCCCGGTGGCGGCGTGCCGCCGGGCGAGACGCCGCCGGCAGAGTCCAGCACGGCCTGGCAGCAGCAGGGACATGCGGACGAGGAGAAGACCTCGAAGGGCCGCCAGGCACTCTGGGTCACCATCATCGGAATAGTGGTCGTGCTGGCACTGCTCTACTTCGTCGGCTACATCGTGGGAATCGTCAACCTTTTCTAGGCCTTCCGGCACTGCACGAAGCCGGCACTGCACGAAGCCCCCGCCCGCTCTAGCGGACGGGGGCTTCGTGTTCCACCCGGGCGTCTAGGGCGCCTCGGCGCCGTCGCGGAGCCGGTAGTAGTCGATCAGCGCCGACTCCTCCTCCGCCGAGAGTTCGATATCGCTGAGGGCGCTCGGCGCATCGGTGATCTGGTCCTTCGTCCACGCGAGATGGAGGGCGTCGCCCTCGAAGTGCGAGTTCGCCAGGGGCACATAGTGCTTGCGTGAATTCAGCAGTCCGGTGGACACCGTAACCCAGGCCGGGATCCCCGACTCCTTCTCGAGGTGCACCTGGTTGACGTCACCGAGCTTCTTGCCGTTGCTGTCCCACGCCGTCGCGGCCTGGAGCTTGTTGATTTCCGCCTGAGCCATTGGAATTCCCTTTCATCGGAACAAGAGTCGGTTCATCGTCCATTCCAGCCCAGATGCAGCCGGAGGGCAATCTTGCGTCAGGCCTTGTCCGCGGCCTCTCCGAGCATCGGCAGGAAGCGGTCCAGCGCCCATACCAGGCTCAGGGGGTTGGCAGCGGAGATGGAGAGCGTCAGGGTGTTGTCGCTGTCCGCGACCAGTGCGCCCTTCTCCACGGCCGGGATCTGGCCGAGGAGGGCATCGCCGGCGATGGCCTCCTTGGTGGCCTCGTCCGCGACCCAGGTGACGAAGATGTCCGAGTCCAGTTCGTTGGCGCGCTCCGCGGACCACGGGATGAAGAACTCCTCGGACCCCTTCGTGTTCTCGGTGACGACGTCCGCCTGCACCATCCCGAGCTCGGTCAGGAACCTCGGACGGTTGTCGTTCTCCGTGTAGACGCTGACACCGTCCGCGCTGCCGGGTTCGAGGTTGCCGTAGATGAAGGTCTTGCCCTCGAGCTGCGGGTACTCGGCAGCAGCGTCCGCGATGGCCTGCTCCGTCTCCGACACCAGCTGCTCGGCGTCCCCGGACAGGCCGAGCGCCTTCCCGATGATGCGCGTGGAGTCCTGCCACGCGGTGCCGTAGGCCACCTCCGGGTATGCGACGACGGGTGCGATCTTGCTCAGGGTGTCGTAGTCCTCCTGTGACAGCCCGGAGTAGGCAGCGAGGATGACGTCGGGGTTCGTGGCCGCGATGTCGTCGAAGGCGATGCCGTCGGTCTCGGAGTACTGCACGGGGGCGTTCCCGGTCCCGATCGCCGCATCCAGCTCCTCGAGCTTGGCGTCCTTCCACGGCGTCGACTGGTTCTCGTTGCCGCCGTAGGAGTCGGCGGGCATGCCGACAGGAACGACGCCGAGGGCGAGGGAGACGTCGGCGTTGACCCAGGACACCGTCGCCACGCGCTCGGGCTTCTCGGTGAGGGTGGTCTCACCGAAGGCGTGCTCGATCGTGACGGGGAAGGCGTCGGCGGAGGCGCTGGTGCCGCCGGTAGCTGCGGTTCCGCTGTCGGCCGGGCCGGTGGAACAGGCGGAGAGGGACAGGACGGCGACGGCAGCAGCGGCGATCAGGCTGCGCAGGCGGGAGGGGGCCATGAGGCTCCTTGGCTTCTACGGCCTCGCGGAGGCCTGGGGACGGGGTAGAAGTAAGGCTAGCCTAAGCACGAGTCGATTAGGAAATGCTTTCGTTGCGTAATAGCTAATGTTCGCGTGCCCTGCGCGTCTCCCGATCGTTCGCCTTCTGCAGTGCCTCGACGAGCTCTTCCTTCGACATCCGCGAGCGGCCCGGTACGTCGAGCTTCTTGGCGAGGTCGTAGAGGTGCTTCTTCGAGGAGTTCGCGTCGACACCGCCCGCCGTCGGCCCGGTCCGGCCGCCCCCTCCCGCCGCCCGCTCGTCGGAGGGACCCCTCTTCTCCTTCGGCTCCCAGTGGTCCCCCACTTTCTCGAAGCCGTGCTTGAGCGAGGCGAAGGCCGTCCGTCGGGCGCGTTCCCCGTCGCCGTACTGCTCCTCCGCGGCGTCCAGCGTCGCCGCGAACGTGTCCTGGGCCTTCTCGTCGGATCGCTGCAGCGTGCTCGGGAGCGTGTCCGTCCTGACCTTGCCGTCCTTCGTGAAACGGGACATCGCTGCATCCTTCCGGGAGGTCGTCCCGGCCCTGCGGGCCCGCAGTGCCGGTACGAGAACGCTACCGCCCGTCAGCCGAGCGTCGCGAGGTAACGGACCAGTTCGCGGGGTGCGGACTTCGGCGCTACCGCTTCCACGGCCGCGTTGTAGTTGGTGTTCGTATTGACGTCGTAGGTCAGCACGCGGCCGTCCGCGGTCTCGATGAACTCGATGCCGCAGACCTCCAGGTTGTTCCGCCGCGCGAACTCCTCGAACCGGGCGATGACGGGGTGGTCGAAGTCCTCGCGCAGGCTGAAGAGCTGCTGGCCCGGCTCGGGGGCGATGGTGGCGCCGGGCGGCATGATGGGCCTGCCGGTCTCCGGGTCGATCGCGCAGGCGTCCGCGGGGCACAGCTGGAAGCCGCCGCGCGCCGTGTCCGCCGCGATGGCGTACACGAATGTGCCGCCCACGATCTCCGCCCGGGTGATGAAGGGCTCGGCGGCCTGGATGAATTCCTGGACCAGGGTGATGCCGTCCTGCGGCTCTTCGAACGCGCTCGAGGCGACATAGTCGGCGAGTTCCCCGTGCGAGTCGAACCTGCGCACGCCGAGGCCCTTGCCACCCTGGTTGTGCTTGACGATGAACGGCGTGTCGAATCCCTCCGCCGCTTCGAGGATGCGGTCCCGCCCGACGGCGGCAACGGTGCGCGGGGTGTCGATGCCCGCAGCCTTCAGCGCGGTGAGCTGGTCCACCTTGCTCATCTCGAGTTCGAGCACCCGCCGTCCGTTGACGGTACGGCGGCCGTGCGCCTCGAGCCAGGACAGGACCGAGCGGGCATAGTCCTTGGACAGGCCGTGGTCCCGGGTGTGGGCGGAGGCGCTGATCCGGGACCAGAAGATACCCTCCGGGGGAACGGAGTCGAGATCCAGCACGCCGTCCGTGAGCAGCCACTCCACCACCTCGACGCCTTCGGCCTCGAAGGCGCGGGCGAAGGGCGGGAACCACTCGGGGTTCTCGTGCAGGGCATAGACCGTTGTCACGGAGGTCCTTCCGATCGGCAGTGGAGATAAAGAGGTGAAGGCCAGACTAGCGGTCGGCAGCTCCGCCTTCGTCTCTGGTGCTGCCTTTGTCCCCCGTTCCGGCTCCACCGAACAGGGTGCCCCGCAGGGCGTAGGCCTGACCGCCGGCGAGCACGACGGTGATGAGGATGGCCATGGGCCAGGACAGGCTGGTGGCGTAGACGAGGACGAACGCGATGGACACGGCGAAGACCGCGATCGCGACCAGCAGGGCCATCCTCACCCCCGACCTGCGAGCGCCGGCCCCTGCCGGCGTCTGCCGCGGTACACCGGAATCGTCATCCACTGCGTCCTCCCCCTGGTAGATCCCCTGCACGCCGCCCGGTCGGCGTTCCAACGTGTCAGCCCGGAGGGCACCGGAAACGGCCTGATCGAGTCTGTACCATCCTGACCCCGATGACGGAGCCTTGGCCACCCTCTCCGAACGGCAGTGCTCCGCGGAGCCGCTTCGAGGACGGTGCGCTGCCCCCGGGAGCGTCAGGCGAAATAGGACGGCACGTCGATGGCGCCGCCCTGGTGCTGGAACTCCTCGTGCACCGCCCTGCGCAGGGAATCGTCGCAGAGATAGTCGAGCGCGGTGAGGGCGAGGCCCACGGCGCCGTCGAGCGCTCCCCGCTCCGCGTCCTCGCTCCTGGCCGCTGCGGCGAACCCGCGCGTATGCAGGGCCGTGGACGGCTCGGCGATGCGGATCAGCGGGTGGATACCGGGAATGCGGTAGCTCACGTTCCCGAAATCCGTCGAGGCAGCGAGCGTCTCCGAGACCACCCCGAGGGGAAGGGGAGCACGTCCGCGCCGCTGCTGGGCCACCGTCCACCGGCCGGTGAGGGCCTTGTTGGTGCGGATGGGGAGGGACGGGGGGTGCTCGTCCCACAGCAGTTCCACCCCCGTTCCCGTCATCAGGGCAGCACCCCGCGCCACGTCCTCGAGCCGCGCGCTGAGGTCCCTGAGGGTGGCGGGCTGCTGGGAGCGCGCGTAGAGCTTCAGGACGGCGCGGCCCGGGATGATGTTGGGGCTCGTCCCGCCCTCCGTGATGGTCGCATGGACGCGGTCGGACGGCGGCAGTTGTTGGCGCAGCAGCCCGATGCCCTGGTAGGCGAGATTCGCGGCGTCGAGGGCGTTCCGGCCCATGAAGGGCTGCGCGGAGGCATGCGCCTCGACACCTGTGAAGGCGATGGTGAGCAGTCGCCTACCGAGCCAGACCTGATCCGCGAGGTCGTAGCCGTAGGGGTGGACCATGATGGCGGCGTCGACGTCGTCGAACGCCCCGTTGCGGGCCAGGACCTCCTTGCCGGAGTGGCCCTCCTCCGCCGGCGTGCCGAGGAACAGGACGCGTCCGGGCAACCGGTCCGCCACCGAGGACAGCGCCAGGAAGGCACCGAGCGCCGCTGCCGAGATGACATTGTGCCCGCAGGCATGGCCGATCCCGGGGAGCGCGTCGTACTCGGCCAGGATCGCGATGGTCGGGCCCCGATCCGCGCTGCCCGCCGCCGCGCGCACCGACGTCTCGACGCCGTACTCGCCGAGGACCGCCTCCACGCCGTGAGCAGCGAGTCTCTCCTGCAGGAACGCCGCACTGCGGTACTCGCGGAACGCGGTCTCCGGGTGGTCGTGCAGCTCACGGACCACCTGCCGCAGGTCCGGGGCCAGCCCGTCCACGTGTCGCTCGACGTCCGAGGACAGGCCGGCCGGCGCTCCGCCGAACGGCGAGGGATCCGGCGCCGCCCCGGCTCGAAGCCTCAGGGTCCGCTCGTCGATCGACTGCAGGTAGGCCCGGTCCGGCTCGGTGGGTTCGCTCATCGGATCAGCTTAGGCAACGATCGGCCGGCGGACGGGCTCTCTGTACACCCTGGGCAACACTTCCGCGGACGCCGGAAAGATAACCTTCCGGAAATGTCCCGGCAACAACGCTCCCGAACTATGGAGTCATCAGCCCGGCAGGACGGGCCGCATCACCCTCAAGGAGCACCGATGACCGCCGTAGCCACCCCAACCGCCCGCATCCTCGACCTCGGCGTGCTCAGTGCCGGAACCGTCGTCGAGGCACGCCGCAAGAACGAGGTGCACTACCGCGGGTGCGTCGAGGACACCGCTCCGGGTCTCGGCATCGTCTGGATCCGCGACGACATGGCCGGGCACCGGGCCATCCTCCACCTCGACGAGTACAGCATCTGGCAGCTCAGCGCCTGAGCCGCCCGACCGGCGGAGGGCCTGCCCCTCCTAGACTGGAGGAATGACTGCAACCCTCGTGGCGAAGGACCTGACCGGGGGCCACGCCCACCGCACCCTCTTCTCGAAGCTCGACCTCACGGTCGCACCGGGCGACGTCGTCGGGGTGGTGGGCGCCAACGGCGCCGGGAAGACCACGCTCCTGCGACTGCTCGCCGGAGCGGACACGCCCCTCGGCGGAACCGTCCGGACCACCCCGCCCGACGCCTTCGTCGGCTGGCTGCCCCAGGAGCACGAACGCCTGGAGGCAGAGACGGTGGCGGGATACATCGGCCGCCGCACCGGGACGACGTCGGCCACGCTCGCCATGGAGGACGCCGCAGCAGCGCTGGGCAGTGGGGACAAGGGTGCCGACGACGCCTACGCGGCGGCACTCGACCACTGGATGGCGTCCGGGGCGGTCGACCTCGAGGACCGCATGCCCGGCGTGCTGGCCGACGTCGCCGGCGGCATCGATCCCGGCACTCCGACCGCGGCACTCTCGGGAGGACAGCTCGCGCGGGTCGCGCTCGCAGCCCTGCTGCTGAGCCGCTTCGACATCGTGCTCCTCGACGAGCCGACCAACGACCTGGACCTCGCCGGGCTCGAACGGCTCGAGGGGTTCATCCAGAACCTGCGCGGCGGCGTCGTCCTCGTCTCCCACGACCGCGAGTTCCTCGCGCGCTGCGTGACCACCGTCGTCGAACTGGACCTCGCGCAGAACAAGGTGGCCGTGTACGACGGCGGCTACGACGCCTTCCTCGAGGAACGCGCGGTGGCACGGCGCCACGCCCGCGAGGCCTACGAGGAGTACGCGGACAAGAAGCAGGACCTCGTGGGGCGTGCCCGGACGCAGCGTGAATGGAGCTCGCAGGGCGTGCGCAACGCCATGAAGAAGAGCCCGGACAACGACAAGATCCGGCGGAGGGCGAGCATGGAATCCTCCGAGAAGCAGGCGCAGAAAGTGCGCCAGATGGAATCCCGCATCGCGCGCATGGAGGAGGTCGAGGAGCCGCGCAAGGAGTGGCAGCTGCAGTTCACCATCGGATCCGCTCCCCGGTCGAGCTCCGTCGTCGCCACCCTGAGCAGCGCGTCCACCACCCAGGGGGGCTTCACCCTCGGTCCGGTGTCGCTCCAGGTCAATGCGGGCGAGCGCATCGGCATCACCGGCCCCAATGGCGCCGGGAAGTCGACGCTGCTGCGCCTCCTGCTGGGACACCAGGAGCCCGACGAGGGTGCTGCCTCCCTCGGTTCCAACGTGGCGGTCGGCGAGATCGACCAGGCACGGGGACAACTCGACGAGAACCTCCCCCTCGGTGAGGCCTTCGAAGCCCTCGTGCCGGAGCTGGCACAGGGCGAGGTGCGGACCCTGCTGGCGAAGTTCGGGCTCAAGGCGGACCAGGTGCGTGCCGCCGTCGGCTCCCTCTCCCCCGGTGAGCGGACGAGGGCGGGGCTCGCACTGCTCCAGGCGAGGGGGGTCAACCTCCTGGTGCTGGACGAACCGACGAACCACCTCGACCTTCCGGCCATCGAACAGCTCGAGGAAGCCCTGGAGGCCTACACGGGCGCGCTCCTGCTCGTCACCCACGACCGCAGGCTCCTCGAGAACGTCCGGCTCGATGAGCGCTGGCAGGTCGAGGACGGACGGGTCAACGTCGGCTGAACCCGTGCGCGCGCCGTTCCGTGGCACCATGGAGGCGAGGCGGACATCAGCCGTCTCCCGGACGAGGTGCCGTACCCGGTTTCCAGCAAGTCGGCCCGTGGAAGAGAGTCATGGCCTGGATCGTCCTCGTAGTCTCCGGAGTTCTCGAGGCCGTCTGGGCCACGGCGCTGGGCAGGTCCGAGGGCTTCAGCAAGCCGGCGCCGACCCTCGTGTTCGCCGTAGCCATCGTCGCCAGCATGGCCGGACTCGCCTATGCCATGCGCACCCTTCCGATCGGCACGGCCTATGCCGTCTGGGTAGGCATCGGTGCCGCCCTGACCGTCATCTACGCGATGGCCACCGGCGGCGAACCCGCATCACTGCTGAAGGTCGCGTTCCTCCTCATGATCGTGGGCGGTGTCATCGGGCTGAAGCTGGTCCACTAGCTGTACTGGGTCATGAGGTGGGTGACAGTCGGTTGATGGGTGTGGTTCCGATGCCTGTGTGGATGCGTTCAGTGTTGTAGTGGGTGAGGAACCGGTCAAGGGCTTCGGTGCGGGCTGTGTTCGAGGTGTAGGGCCGGCGGTAGGCTCATTCGGTTTGCAGGGTCCGGTTGAAGCGCTCGACTTTCCCGTTGGTCCAGGGGCAGTGGGGTTTGATGAAACGCTGCTCGGCGCCGATGGCTGTTACGGCTGCTTTGAGCGCGTGTCCGCGCCGGTGGGCCAGGGCGTTGTCGGTGATGATCCGTTCGATGCGGGAATCCCGTTCGTGGCGAAGAAGTCCCGGGCGCGCAGCAGGAACCCTGCGGCGGTGTCGGAGCGTTCGTCGGGATGGACTTCGGCGTACGCGAGCCGGGAGTGGTCATCAATAGCCGCGTGGACGTAGTCGTAACCGATGCCGTAACCCCGAACCTCTTCGGAGCGGCCGTGGGCACGCCAGCCGCCGCCGTCGGGGATCCGGCCGAGTTTCTTCACATCCAGGTGCACGAGCTCGCCCGGGCGGGCTCGTTCGTACCGGGCCTTGGTCGCCCTCGAGGCGCGGATCAGCTGCCCGGTGACCGGGTCGCACCAGGCAAGCCGGGGAACCTGGTGCCGGGACAGGATCCGGGAGACCGTCCGGGCCGGTACCCCGGTGGCGGCCGCGATGCGTAACGGTCCGGCCCGTAACTGCGTGCGGGCGGCAAGAACCACGTGCTCGGTCTCACGGCTGGTCCTGGTCGGGAAGGTCCTCGGGCGGCTGGAGCGGTCCTGCAGCCCGTCGATTCCTTCGGCCCGGTAGCGGCGCACCCACCGGTAGGCGGTCTGCCGGGACACGCCGAGTTCCTTGGCCACGTGCGCGACGGGCCGGCCTGCTAAAACGCGTTCAATGATGATTGATCGACCAAACGGGCTCAAACGAGGGATAACGTTGGACACGAGGACCTCCGGGAGGGTGCGGGAACTAGACAGCTCCACTAAGCCCGGAGGTCCTCCTCATTTTCAAGCCCTACCTGTCACCAACGTCCCGGCCCAGTACAACTAGCAGCCCTGCGCGCAGTCCTGCCCGGTGCCGCCTTCGCTGCCTGCAGGACGCACTCGAGCCGGACGATCACGAGTCCCGGTCAATCCGGCTCGCCGCTCCGCTTCTCGTACTCGGTGATCGCCGCGACCTTGGTCGCGGACGCCGACTGCTCGTCGAAACGGTAGCCGAGCCACTCCCGAACCAGCCGTTTGGCCAGTTCGAGTCCGATGACCCGCTCCCCGAGGCACAGGACCTGCGCATTGTTGGAGAGCACTGCGCGTTCCACCGAGAAGGAGTCATGGGCCGTCACGGCACGGATGCCGGCCACCTTGTTGGCACTGATGGCGACTCCGAGGCCCGTTCCGCAGATCAGCAGGGCCCTGTCGGCGTGTCCTGCAGCAATCTCGCCGGCTGCCGCGAAGGCCACGCTGGGGTAGGCGGTATCCTCATCCGCCTGGACCCCGACGTCCAGCACGGTCTCCACCTGGTCGCTCGACTCGAGGAGTCGTTTCAGCTCCTCCTTGTAGCGCAGTCCCGCGTCGTCACAGCCGATCACCAGTCGTAGTGGTTCCATTGCTTCTCTCCTGTCAGCATCCGCTGCCGCGATCAGTGGGCCACGTCCCTTTCTTCAGTGTTTCCCTGCGGCCCTCGGCTGTCAACGAGACGAAATCCCTTCGGGTGATGCCCGTGAGCTAGCGAGTGTTGACTGTCAACACTGAAGTGCGTAGTGTGCTTGACGTCACGTTCAGCAAGAGTGAGGGTCAACGACGATGTTCCATCCCCGCGTGGTGTGCTCATCCATCAGCTTCCGGCACCAGGATCTGCCGACGGCGCTGAGAACCGTGCAGGGACTGGGGTTCACGGAGCTGGATCTCGGCGCCCTTCCGGGAGTGTGCAACCACGTTCCGTTCGTCCTGGACACCCAGGCCGTCGACGAGGTCGCTTCCGAGGTTCTGCGCTCGGGCCTGCGCGTACGGTCGGTCAACGGTGACATCGGGGACCTGAACGCCCGCCTGACGCCGGTCGAGCGGACCGCCAGGACCAAGCACCTCGACATGCTCCTGGCGCTTGCGTCGGCCATCGGGGCGGCAGCACTGGTCCTGCCCTGCGGCGCCCCGTCGCACGATCCGCTCGTGTCGTTCGACGAGGACCTGGATCTGATCGCCGCGGCCCTGGGCGAGGCAGCCGACCGCGCAGCTGCGGCGGGCGTCGAGATCTGGGTCGAAGCGCCGCACTTCTTCCGCCTCTGCTGGGACATCGACCGCGCCCGGCACTTGCTGGACAGGGTGCCGCAGGAGTCCGTTGGCCTCGTCATGGATTTCAGCCACATCGTCGCATCCGGAGGGGATCCGGTGGAATTCGTCCGGCTCTTCTCCGACCGCATCCGCCACGTCCACCTTCGGGACGCGGTGCCCGGCAACATCAATCTGAGTATCGGCAACGGGCAAGTGGACTTCGCAGCGGGCTTCCGGGCCCTCTCTGACGCCGGATACCAGGGGCGCTTCGCCCTCGAGCTCGAAACGCGCGATGTCACCGACGACCAGCGACCCGACGCCACGGCAGCGGCTGCGCGCTTCATCTCCCGCCTTCTCTCGGACAGCACGTCCACCCCTCATGGGTCGCCTGCTCTCAGCGCCCACCACCCGAACTAGGAGAATCATGCCCAGCATCCAACGAACCGCCGTCATCACCGGAGCCACCTCCCCTCGCGGAATCGGCGTGACGACCGCCCGCCGCTACGCCCGGGAGGGGTGGGCCGTCGTCGTCCTCGACCTCGACGGGGAGACGTCCGCCAAGGTGGCGACGGACATCGGAAATGAATTCGCCGTCTCCAGCTTCGGCCACGAGGTCGACGTCACCGACGAAGCCTCCGTCACCGCAGCCCGCGATGCCGTGGCAGCCGAAGTCGCGGCCGGCAACCTGCCTCCTGTCGGGGCGCTGGCGAACATCGCCGGCATCACCTCCCCCGTGCCGTTCCTCGAGACGACCCTCGAGCTTTGGAACAAGGTGATGGCCGTCAATGCCACCGGCACCTACCTGGTGACGAAGGCCTTCCTTCCGGCGATGCTCGAGAACGGCTGGGGGCGGATCGTCAACATGTCCTCGGTGTCCGCCCAGCGAGGAGGCGGAGTGTTCGGGAAGGTCCCCTATTCCGCAGCCAAGGCCGCGATCCTGGGACTCACCAAGGCTCTCGCCCGCGAACTGGCGGACAGCGGAGTCACCGTCAACGCAGTCACCCCCGGCGCGGTTGACACGAACATCCGCGTCGGCAGTACGCCGGAGCAGGAAGCCGCGCTGGCACGGGACATCCCCCTCGGCCGCACCGCGACGACAGAGGAGATCGCGGCCGTCATCACGTTCCTGTCCTCCGACGACTCCTCGTACCTCACCGGAACCACGATCGACATCAACGGCGGCAGCCACCTGCACTGATCGCGGCTGGACCACGTCCAACCGCCGTCGGGCGTCCCGCCACGCGACTCCCGTTCCCTCCTGCGAGATACCCCTCCGTCGACTGTTGACAGTGGATGTGCTTCACGTCACACTTGAACCAGTCCACTGTTAACAGTCGACATCCCCACTCCTGAGCAAAGGATCGATTATGAGCAACGAAGCTCTGCAGATGCGAGGCCCGGTCAACGGGACCAAGGACGCCCGGAAGGTCGCCATCGGCTCCGGCGTCGGCGCCGTCATCGAAACGTACGACTTCATCGGCTTCGGCACGGCCGCCGCCCTCTACTTCGGCCCGGCGTTCTTCCCCGGAGCGGATCCCGTGACCGCGACCCTGGCCTCGTTCGCCACCCTCGGGGTCGGCTTCGCGGCCCGCCCCCTGGGCGGCATCATCGGTGGGCACCTCGGGGACAAGGTCGGACGCAAGCCCGTCCTTGTGGCCTCCCTGATCATCATGGGCCTGGCGACCTTCGCCATCGGCCTGCTGCCCACGTACGCCACCGTGGGCATCCTCGCCCCGATCCTGCTGGTCATCGTCCGCATCATCCAGGGCCTCGCGTTCGGCGCCGAATGGGGAGGAGCGATCCTCATGAGCTACGAACACGCGCCCTGGAAGTCCAAGGGCAAGTACACCGGCATCGTCCAGGCGGGCTTCCCCGTCGGGCTGCTCCTGGCCAACCTCGTCTTCCTCTCCAGCGCAGGACTCATCGGCGACTGGGCGTGGCGCATCCCCTTCCTCGCCAGCATCCTCCTGGTCATCGTCGGCCTGATCATCCGGTCGAAGGTCCCGGAATCACCCGTCTTCGAGGACGTGAAGGACCACGGCGACATCGTCCGGAATCCGATCGTCCAGGTAATCCGCCAGGACTGGCGCAGCATCGTCCGGGGCATCGGTCTCCGCGTCGCCGAGACTGCCGGCTACGCGGTAGCGGTCACCTACATGATCTCCTATCTCAAGAGCTCGGAACTGGCGACGCCGACCGAGACGCTCACCGCACTGTGCATCGCTTCGGCCATCGGCATCTTCGCCACCATGGGCTGGGCACGGCTGACCGACCGCATCGGCCGCCGACCGCTCTACATCTGGTCCTGCGCCTTCGCCGCCCTCTTCGCCATCCCCATGTTCCTGCTCGCGAACACGGGCCTGTTCATCTGCGTCATCATCACCATCGTCATCTCCTACGCCATCTGCCAGAACTCGCTCGCCGGCGCCCAGGGCTCGTGGTTCCCTGAGCTGTTCCAGGCCAAGACACGGGCCTCGGGAGCGTCCCTGTCCTACCAGATCTCCGCGATGGTCTCGGGATTCACCCCCTTCATCACCACGCTCCTGTTCGTCCGCTTCGGCTGGATGGGCCCGGCCCTGCTGTTCGGTACCTACGCCCTCATCGGACTGTGGGCGGCGCTCGCCACCCGGGAGACCTGGGGCCCCAAGGAACGCCGGCTGGCCGAGGAAGCGTCGAAGACCGCTCCCGTAGCCCAGCACGTCTGACCGACACCCACCGGGAACCAGAAAGAGCACCCCATGACCCTCACACCGACACCCACCACAACCCGCGGCCACGACGCAGGTCAGCCCGACTTCCGCGACCGGGTCAACACGGTCGAGGCATCCGCCTACCGGGCCCGGCACCATGCGCTGAACATGGGGGAGGTGCAGGGACAGGGCTACGTCGGCCAGGCACTGGGCTCCGCCGACATGTTCGCGGCCGTCTACACGGACCAGCTCCGCTACCGGCCCGAGGACCCGCACTGGAACGGCCGCGACCGGTTCCTGCTCTCCACGGGCCACTACGCCATCGGCCACTACGCCGCCCTCGCGGAAGCCGGCATCATCCCCGTCGACGAGCTGGACACCTACGGCTCGGACGAGTCCCGGCTGCCCATGTCGGGCATGGCGTCCTACACACCCGGCATGGAGATCTCCGGAGGCTCGCTGGGCCACGGGCTGGGAGTCGCGGTCGGCATGGCCCTGGGACTCCGCTTCCAGCAGTCCCCGTCCCGGGTCTTCAACTTCCTCTCCGACGGCGAACTCGACGAGGGGTCGACGTGGGAAGCAGCCATGGGCGCCCACCACCACCAGCTCGGCAACCTGACCGCACTGGTGGACATGAACGCCCTCCAGGCCGACGGAGCGACGAAGACGGTGCTGGGGATCGAGCCCGCGGCGGACAAGTGGGCGTCCTTCGGCTGGCACACCCAGCGCGTGAACGGGAACGACGCCGCCGCCCTCCTGTCCGCGCTCGACACCATCGCCCGCGAGGCCGGTCCTACAGGACGACCCTCCGTCATCCTGTGCGACACGAAGGTCGGCAAGGGCGTACCCCTCCTCGAAGAGCGGGAGAAGGCCCACTTCATGCGCATCGAAGAACACGAATGGCAGATCTGCAGGGATCAACTCACCGAAGGACACACGAAAGGGTCCCAGGCATGAGCACCACCACCGAGGCTCCCGACACCACAACAGCCGTCAAGCCGAAGCTGAAGACCTCCGCGATGATCGCGTCCTTCGCCGACCCGGGCCAGAAGACCGCTCCTGCGCCTTTCGGCCATGCATTGGTCGCAGCAGCGGAACAGGACCCGCGCATCGTGGGCCTGACGGCGGATCTCGGCAAGTACACCGACATGCACATCTTCGCCAAGGCGTTCCCCGAACGGTTCTTCCAGATGGGAATGGCCGAACAACTCCTGGTCGGTGCTGCTGCTGGAATGGCAGAAACCGGTCTTGTCCCCTTCGCCTCCACGTACGCGGTCTTCGCAGCACGGCGCGCCTACGACTTCCTCTGCCTGGACATCGCCGAACCGAACCTCAACGTCAACATCGTCGGCGGTCTCCCGGGGCTGACGACGGGGTACGGCCCCAGCCACCAGGCGACCGAGGACATCGCCATCTTCCGCGGCATGCCGAACCTCACCATCGTGGATCCCTGCGACTCGCTGGACATCGAGCAGGCCGTGCCCCAGCTGGCCGCGTCGGAGGGACCGACCTACCTCCGCCTGCTCAGGGGCAACGTTCCGACCGTCCTCGACGAGTACGACTACACGTTCGAGCTCGGCAAGGCCAAGGAACTGCGCCCGGGCCGCGACGTCGTCTTCATCTCCAGCGGCCTGATGACGATGAGGGCGCTCCAGGCGGCCGAGGAACTCGCACGCCATCACGTCGACGTCGCCGTCATCCACTCCCCCACCATCAAGCCCTTCGACAGCGAGACCGTCCTCCGCGAGCTGGGCAAGGACCGCCTGGTCGTCACCCTCGAGAACCACACCGAGGTGGGCGGCCTGTTCGAGACCGTCGCCGGCGTGGCGGTGCGTCATGGTGCCGGCGCCAGGATCGTGCCGATCGCCCTGCCCGACCTGTTCCTCGAAGCCGGGGCCCTGCCCACCCTCCACGAGAAATACGGGCTCTCCCGCGAGCGGATCGTGCAGAAGGTCCTCGGCGAGCTGTCATGACGGACAGCTCGCCCGGCCACCCCCGGCGCGGGTGACCGGCCCCGCATCCCATCGGGTTTGTAGGATCATTGTTGACATCGAAATGTCGACACTCGCAACTGGCGGAGGATTTCCATGACGGCACCACCAGCATCACTCCTCGGCGGGCTGGCCAGGAGCAATCTCCGTGAGCAGGCCCTCACCGCCCTTCGCCGAGCCATCACGACCGGGGAGCTCGCACCCGGCACGCACCTGGTGGAGACGGAGTTGTCCGACAAGCTGCAGATCAGTCGAGGGACACTGCGGGAAGCCATGCGGCAGCTGCAGCAGGAGGGACTGATCTCGGCGGGGGCGCGGGGGCGACTTGCCGTTCGCCACCTCGGCGCCAGCGACGTGCGGGACATCTTCCAGGTGCGTGCCGCACTGGAAGGACTCGCCGCGCGGATGCTGTCGGAGCAGGACAACCGGGACGCAGTGGTGCAGAAGCTCGAGGACGCGATCCAGCGCATGGAGGACTCGTCCGGCGGTGACCTCGATGAGCGCATCGAAGCGGACCTCGACTTCCACCAGGCGCTCTGCTTCCTGACCGGGAACCCGACACTTCTCCACTCATGGAAGTCCCTCGAAGGGTCCATCCGGATGAGCGTCATGTACGCGGGAGTGGAACGGGCGCTCAGCAACATGAGCCCTCACCGCCATGCGGGCATCGTCGAGGCCATCAAGACCGGCGACTCCGCCGGCGCGACCCGTGCGGTCGAAGAGCACATGCTCGATACCGCGCAGTTCCTCACCGGCAGCTGACATCCTCTGCACCCGCGCCTCCCGCTGAACCTCTTCCTCGCTGCTCCCCAGGGACCTGCTGGCCGATCTGGTGCGCCCAATCCTCTACTTTTCCCGCGGAGGCCTTGAGGCGGGACCCCGCCCTTGCGCCAAAACTGAACCTGATCGGCCGGTTCAGTTGAAGTGCGTGCGGGAGTATCGGAGAGGCTCAGCAGCGGGCCGCGACGAGGAGTTGAGCGCGATGCAGAACGAGGACACCCTGACGGCGATGGAGTTCGCAGGACTCTCCCCCTACGGAACCTGGATGCACTACTGCAACATGGGCGGCTCCACCGACTACTTCGAGCTCACCGCCTACCTGCACGGCCTGTACGAGCTCGACCCGGACGACGCCGACCTCGTCTCGCAGGCCGTCAACGAACTCATCGACGACACCTGCCCGGCAGAGGATGCAGGCATCTGCCGGGCGCCCTACTCCTGGACGCCCACCGGCGAACAACGCTTCGCCGACACCTGGCAGGACAGCGCGGACAGCGACCGGTCCGGCGCCGGCACGGTGCGGGTGCCCGTGGACGACCTCGTCGGGCCCCATTTCATCGACACCTTCGGCTCATGCTTCCTGGCAGGAGTGAATGTGAGCGCATTGCGCGGCCGGCCCGGCGTACCCCTCCCGCCCGGTGCCCCCGCGGAACTGCTCGGCGACGTCCTCGACAGCCGCGTGATCGGCCGCATCTTCTCCGCCGGACGCCAGTAGGCCTGCCGCCTAGACTGGCGCAGTCCGTACTTCTCCGAGGGGATGCCATGAGCCCGATGATGCGCGCCGCGGTGCTTCGCGCCGCCGAACTGCCCGTTCCCTATGCAGGGAGCAAGCCGCTCTCCCTCGAGATGGTTCCCGTGCCCGAGCCGAGGCCGGGCGAGGTGCTGGTCCGGATCGCGCGCGCAAGCCTCTGCCACTCCGACCTCTCCGTCATCAACGGTTCGCGTATCCGGCCGCTGCCGATGGCCCTCGGGCACGAGGCGACCGGCGTCGTCGAGCGCGTGGGCGAAGGCGTCGACGACGTCCGCACGGGAGACCACGTGGTCCTGGTGTTCGTCCCGGCGTGCGGATCGTGCCGGGCCTGCTCCGCAGGGCGCCCGGCGCTCTGCTACCGGGGCGCGGAGTCGAACGGAAGCGGCGATCTCCTGCATGGGCCCGCCGTGCTGCGCACCGCCGACGGGAACCGTATCAACCACCACCTCGGCGTCTCCGCGTTCGCGGAGTACGCCGTCGTCGCCCGCGAGTCCGTGGTGGTGATCGACGACGACGTCCCGTTCGACATCGCCGCGATGTTCGGCTGCGCGGCGCTGACCGGCATCGGCGCCGTCCTGAACACCGCCGCACTCCGCGAGGGGCAGTCCGTCGTCGTCTTCGGCCTGGGAGCCGTGGGACTGATGGCCGTGATGGCGGCGGCCCAGGTGCCGGGGACCACGGTGATCGCCATCGATCCCCTTCCGGCCAAGCAGGACCTGGGGCGGCGCTGCGGGGCGCAGCACGCCGGAGCGCCCGACGACGCCGCCCGCCTGGTGGCCGAGGTGACCGACGGGGGCGCCGACGTCGTGCTCGAGGCCGTGGGCAGTGGCCGCGTCATGGAAGCGGGCCTGCAACTGCTCGCGCGCGGCGGGGCCCTGGTATCCGTCGGACTGCCGCACCCCGAGCAGGACATCACGACGCAGGCCCTGCAGTTCGCGGGCATGGGACGGCGGCTGCTCGGTAGCTACATGGGCGATGCCGTCCCCGAGCGGGACATCCCCGCCTATCTGGACCTGTGGCGGAAGGGCCGCCTCCCCGTGGAACTCCTCCATACCGACACGCGTCCGATCAAAGACCTCAACGAGAGCCTCGACGCACTCGCCGAGGGACGGGTGGTACGACGGATCTTCACGCTTGGCCACTGATTTGTTGTCGATGGCACCAAATCCGAGTTCGTGCTTACCATGGCGACTGCACGTCTATTCAGAGGAGAACGACAATGCAGCAACGCACGCTCGGCGGTACCCCGGTCAGCGCTCTCGGACTGGGCGGCATGCCCATGTCCATCGAGGGACGCCCCGATGAGGACCGCTCCATCCGCACCATCCACGCAGCGCTGGACGCCGGCGTCACCCTGATCGACACCGCGGACTCGTACCACCGCGACGCGAATGAGGTGGGCCACAACGAGTTGCTCATCGCGAAGGCCCTGGCGACCTACGGCGCGGACAGCTCGTCCGTGCTGGTCGCGACCAAGGGTGGCCACCTGCGCCCCGGCGACGGATCGTGGACGCTGAACGGCCGTCCCGACTACCTCAAGGAGGCCGCGAAGGCCTCGCTCAAGCGGCTCGGTGTCGACGCGATCGGCCTGTACCAGTTCCACCGACCGGACCCGGAGGTCCCCTACGAGGACTCCGTGGGTGCTGTGAAGGACCTGCTCGACGAGGGCGTGATCCGCATGGCGGGCATCTCGAACGCCACCGTGGACCAGATCAAGCTCTCGAACGAGATCCTCGGCGGACGGCTCGTGTCGGTGCAGAACCAGTTTTCGCCCGCCTTCCGCTCCAGTGAGGACGAGCTCAGGTACTGCGGCGAGAACGGCATCGCTTTCCTGCCGTGGAGCCCGCTCGGAGGCATCAAGAAGGCCGGCGGACTCGGCGAGCAGTTCACGCCGTTCCAGGAGATCGCCGACCGGCATGGGGTCAGCCCCCAGCAGGTGTGCCTGGCCTGGGAACTCGCCCTGGCGCCGACGGTCATCCCCATCCCCGGGGCCTCACGCCCCGAGAGCATCCGCGACTCGGTCCAGGCTGCGGAGCTCGAACTCTCGGCCGACGAGCTCGCGACACTGTCCGGCACCCGTTAGCCCACCCACTCGAGACACTCCGGACGCCCGCCCTTCCCTGGAAGGGCGGGCGTCCGTGCTCGAACCTCCGGTATACGGGCGGGTCCACGGGAGCTGCAGGCGTCGGCAACCACGAGCCGGGATGGATCGACAGGCGCCGCGCGCTTACTCCCGGCCGTCCTCGGGAACAGGGCTGAGGTGTTCGTGGACCGCCCGGACGGCACCGCCGGAGCGGTGGAAGACGATGGTCTCGCGCTCGTGCGTGGTCTCCGGCGCGCCCGCGGTCGAGGTGGTCGTGCGGACGTCGTGGGTGAAGATCGCGACGTCCCCGAGCAGCTGCACCCTGGGGTTGCTGCTCGAGCAGCCGGTCACGCGCCAGCCCCCGGCGAGCCACTCCGCCCACAACTGCTCGTAGGCGCCTCGGGAGTCGAGCCTGCTGTCCTCGGTGTGGAAGACGAAGGTCGCATCCTCGGCGAAGCAGTCGAAATACGCGCGGGTGTCGGTGGCCCGGAAAGCATCGACGAGGACGGCGGCCGCCCGCATCACGTCCTCCTCGGTCAGATCTGTACTAGTCATGATCGGGCCTTTCGTGCCAGGAAGAGATGTTGTCCCTCGGTAAACCTTTGTTGTTGGAAGTGTCCGTGAGCATTCCCGCGGTGTCAACGGCAGCGACCCGGCCCGGGTCTTCCGGCCCCCGGATGATGGGGGCGCGTTGCTAGGGTGAAGCCATGTCTCCGAACCCTGTCGCCCTCATCACCGGCGCGTCCCGCGGCATCGGCCGCGCCATCGCCGACGAGCTGGCCCCGACACACCATCTGCTGCTCGGCGGTCGCGACCTGACCGCCCTGGCGCACCTCTCGTCGTCGTTCCCGTCCGCGGAGCCGTTCGCGGCTGAACTGCGCGACGCCGGACAGGTCGCCGCGGCGGTCGCGGGCATCCCCCGCCTGGACGTCCTGATCCACTCGGCCGGCGTCCTGCGGATGGGCGCGATCGCGGAGCTGTCCGACGACGCGTGGCGCGAGAGCTTCGAGGTCAACGTCTTCGCCGTCGCGTCCCTCACGCGCGCCCTGCTGCCGGCGCTGCGCGCGGCGGGCGGCCAGGTCATCGCCATCAACAGCGGCTCGGGCTACACCTCCGGGGCAGGCTCGGCGGTGTACAGCGGCACCAAATTCGCACTGCGGGCCTTCACCGACGCGCTGCGGGAGGAGGAGCGGCCGAACGGCGTGAGGGTCAGCTCCATCCACCCCGGCAGGGTGGCCACGGACATGCAGGAGGAACTGCATGCCTGGGAGGGCAGGGACTACCGGCCCGAGGCCTGGATCCGCCCGGACCAGGTGGCGAAGGGCGTGCGGCTCGCCGTCGACGCGACTCGGGAAGCGGCCGTCGAGTCGCTCAGCATCCGGCCCTCGGGTATCGCGCTGGGGTGATACCCCGTGCAGGTTCGCTGCGTCAGTCCGCGCAGAGGCAGAACGGGTGGCCCGCCGGGTCGAGGAACACGCGGAAGGTCGACCCGGGCTGGAACTCGTGCCGAACTGCGCCGAGGGCGATCACCGCGGCCTCGGCCTCGTCGAGGTCATCGACCACCACGTCGAGGTGTGCCTGCTGGGGTTTGTCCGTCGACGGCCACTTCGGCGGCGGATAGGGCTCGACCTTCTGGAAGCAGATCGACTGGCCGTAGTCGGCCCGGATCTCGGCCCAGTCCTCCGACACGTCGGCGGTCCAGTCCAGCAGCGCGCCGTAGAACGCTGCGAGGACGGCCGGATCGGGGCAGTCGAGGACGGTGCTGGGGAATCGTGCGATAGCCATGGAACCGACGATAGACCCGCACGAGGACGATCCGTGTCCGCATTCGGCGACAGGTTCTTCGCAGGCGGCACGCGCTGCGAACGGCGCGGGGCGCCGGCGCTCGACGCCGCCCTCAACCCCGGATTTCCACGCCGGATGTCGACGCCGGGACTGAACGGCGCCCCGACGCCGCCCCTCACGCCCGGTGGACCACGCCCGGCCGCCCGAACTGCGTCTGCACGCCGGGTGAGAACAGGACCGACTCCGGTGGGCCTTCGATCCGGAATCCGGCTGCGCCCAGCAGCCCGTCGTCGAACTCCGTCAGCGTCGCCGGGTGCAAGGGCCAGGGCGTGTGGGTGTTGGGGATGTAGAGGGTCCTCCCCGCAAGGGCGCTGTGCAGCCCGAAGCGCGCGGTCAGCTCCAGCGACAGGGCGTCCTCCGCTGTCCGGTCCGCATCCGGCCGGACCGCGAAGCGGGACGTGGCTTGCCTGCGGTACCGGACGACGTCGTACCCGTACTCGCGCCGCGCGCCTTCCCCGCGCTGGATCGGGGAGCACCTCGACCACACGTACGGGATCCCGCCCACGCGCGCGGCGAGCACGACGGCGAGGCGCGACGCGTCGAGGGTCACGAAGACGACGCCGCGCGTGCCGTCGGGTCCCCGCGAGTAGAGCCGGACGTTGATCTCCGGAAAGGACCCGAAGTACCGGACGGGCAGGCCCCTGCCCAGTCCGGCTCCGACCATGCGGAAGCCGATCAGCCCCACCCAGGACGACCCGTCCACCTCATCGGGCACCACTCCCGGGGGCAGGTAGGGTGCTGCCACCTCGGGGGCGATCCGCCAATGCAGGAACACCGCGTCCACCCAGCGCTGGTCCATGATCACGGGACGCGGCAGTGCGGGTGCGAGGTACCGGGCGGGGTCCGGCTGGTGGCCGCTTGTCACGCGGACTGCGCCCTAGAACGCATAGCGGATCCGGCAGTAGGGCAGTTCGGCCCCGGCCAGGCGGAGGAACTCATCGAGGTAGCCCCGCTTCTCATAGGCGATGTACCGCACGTTGGTGAAACCATTCTGCGACCGTTTGGTCTCCTGGAGGTCCGGCCGCCACAGAATCTCCTCGGCTTGTGGGTGCCAGCCCAGGTTGATCTCGTGCAACTGCTGGTTGTGCGTCAGGAAGATGACCTCCGCCGCGAGCTGCTGCTTCGCGGCCGGCGAGAGCGCGGCATCCAGCTGCCGGAAGAGTTCGCGCCAGTCCTCCTGCCAGCCGGGTGTGATGATCACCGGCGAGAAGTTGACGTGCACCTCGTACCCCGCGTCCACGAAGTCGTTGATGGCGGCGATCCGCTCGGCGACGGGAGTGGTGCGCACGTCCACCGTGCGGGCGAGCCTCTCGGGCATGAGCGAGAACCGGATGCGCGTGCGTCCCTGCGGGTCCCACGACAACATCTCCCGGTTCACGTACTTGGTGGCGAAGGAGAGCTTGGCGGTGGGGAGCTCGCGGTAGAGGTCGACGAGGTCCCGCACGTTGTCGCTGACGAGCGCGTCCACGGAGCAGTCGCTGTTCTCCCCGATGTCGTAGACCCACGCATGGTCATCGCACTGATTGGGTTCCAGTTTCATGCCCTGCCGGGCGACGTGCCGTTCGAGGTAGCCGCTGATCTGGTCGATGTTCGCGAAGACCGTGATCGGGTTGCTGTAGCCCTTGTGGCGCGGGACGTAGCAGTAGGCGCAGGCCATCGCGCAGCCGTTCGCCGTCGAGGGTGCGATGAAGTCCGCCGACCTGCCGTTGGGCTTGGCTGTCAGGGACTTCTTGACGCCGACGACGAGGGCTTCGGTCTTGATCCGCGCCCACCGGCGGACGTTCGCCTCATCGCCGCTGAGTTCGGGGATCCGCCAGTGGCTCGCGACCTCCACGACGTCGGCCTCCGGCCAGCGCGCGAGGATCTCCTTGCCCCTGGGCAGCTCGGCCGCGGCCGGCTCGACGTAGATACGGCTGATCTGGAGCAGCTTGCTGGCCTGGAGCATGCGACCTTTCGAGTGGCGGCTTTGCACCCAACATATCGGCCCGCACCGACATTTCCGGACCTCTGAGCACCCGTCCGCGGCTCAGCTCTCCGCGGCTCAGCTCTCCGCGGGAAATCCCGCCGAGTCGTCCGTGCCACGCTCCGCGGCATCGATGTTCGTGTCCGTCAGGACCAGGAGCCCCACGAGGAGGAACAACGTCAGCACGCCCATGAGAACGAAGACCGCCTCGATGCCCAGAGCATCCGCCAGCAGGCCCCCGGCTCCTGCGCCCAGCGGCATGGTGCCCCAGGCCATCAGCCGGAAGCCACTGTTCACCCGGCCCAGCAGCCGGTCCGGGGTGATGCGCTGGCGCAGGGACACCGAGATGACGTTCCACACCGCGATCGCGAGGCCGCCGAGCACATAGGCAGCCCCGATCAGCACGGGGCTGTCCGTCAGCACAGGAACCAGAACCATCAGGGCCGAGGCCGGAATGGCCAGGGCGAAGGATCGCGACCGGCCGAGGACCTCCTGGATCCTGTCGGCGACCAGGGCACCGGCCACGCTTCCCACGGCCAGCATGGCGAGCAGGACGGCGTAGCCGACCTCCGACAGCTTCAGGACCGATGACGGCCCCACGGCGTGGAGGACGAAGACCGCGAACGCCGCACTGGAGGCGAAGTTGAACACACCGACCATGAGGGCGAGTACCCGGAGCACCCGGGAGGCCCAGAGGAACCGCAGCCCCTCGGCGACCTCTGCCCGCATGCTCGTGGTGCCTGTTCGGGGCGTGCGGTAGGACCCCGGCAGCAGCAGCAGGGCGCCCGCGGCACACAGCCAGAGTGCCGCCGCACCCCCTGCGGCCAGCGCCGCTCCCAGGGCGACGAGTGCTCCGCCCAGCGGGGGCCCGATGAACTGGCCGGCCGTCAGTTCGACCGCGAACAGGCGGCCGTTGGCCCGCGGAAGCTGATCCCGCTGAATGAGCTGCGGAAGGATCGACTGCGCGGACGTGTCGTACAGCGTCTCCGCCGTGCCGATGACGAACCCGACCGCATACAGCAGCCAGATCGACATGCCCCCGCCCAGCGCTGCTCCGGCCAGCAGCAGGAGGGCGCAGGCGCGGACGGCGTTGGCCGAGGCCATCGCGCGGCGTCGGTCCAGCCGGTCGGACAGGGCACCGGAGGGCAGGGCGAACAGGAGCCATGGCAGGCTCAATGCCACGCCCAATCCACTGACGAGGACAGGCGAGGTGGTCAGGGCGACCGCCATGAGGGGAAGAGCCACCTTGAGGGCGCCATCGGCGAGGTTGGACAGCGCGGAGGACCCGAGGAGCGTCCAGAACGGACCCCCGAGGGGCGGCGCAGGCGAAGGCATGACTCAGGATGCCAGATGAACCGGGCCGGCGGGCAGCAACGCCCGCGGGAGCACCCGTGCCGGAACCGCCGACGGGGGCCGATGTGCAGGCCGGTAACAACAGGTAGTACCCTAACAATTAGCACGCAAACCTTCGTCCACGGAAGGGGTCCCATGGATACCAGAACCGACGACGATCTCCTGCTCGAGCGCCAACTATGCTTCGCACTGTCCGTGGCATCCCGCAGCGTGGTCGGCGCCTACCGGCCGGTCCTCGAGAAGCTCAACCTCACCCATCCGCAGTACCTCGTGATGCTCGCCCTGTGGGAGGAGAGCCCGCGCACGGTGCGGAACATCAGCCAGGCGCTCGCCATGGAGTCCGCGACCCTCTCCCCGATGCTCAAGCGACTGGAGACGCTGGGACTGGTGACCCGCACCCGGGTTGCCGGCAACGAGCGCGCCCTTGCCGTCGAACTCACCGCAGCGGGCCGGGAGCTCCGCGCCGATGCACGCCAGGTCCCGGTGACCATGATGGAACGGCTTGGACTGACCCGCGAGCAGGTCGAGATCCTCAACGACGCCATGCACGCCATCATCCGGGCGACGGGAACCGAGTTGCCGTCCTCGAGGCGCGCATCGTGACTCCCCCGACCCCGACCGTACGAACGACACCAGGAGAAGGATTACCCATGAGCAAGAAGGATCCGCTGTCCGCGCGTTTCATGACGGCCACCGGAAAGCTGCGCATGTTCTTCGGCCCCGCCCAGCGGGGTACGACGTCGGGGCCGATCGTCTACCGCGACGACGAGGCCCAGCGCCTCCGGCAGGAGGAACTGCAGCAGTGGACGGTGGTGCGCAACCCCGACGGGTCGACCTACCTCAGACGGAACGGGGAGTAGCGGCGGGAACCGCGCCGTCGGGCGCTTCCCGGGCCGGCGCCGGGGCGTGGCGACGAGCCGGCGTGGGTGCGGGCGGACCTCCCGGAGGCCGCATCGGTCTACCGATCGGTAACTTGCGGAATTCTTGCGTCTGGAGCGCAAGGAACGGGCGAAATCGGTGGCACACTATTGCAGTCAATGTTTTCTGCCCGTGGGGACTTTCAGGGCGCCCTCTTGACTTAGAAAAGGTCTCACCAATATGAGCACGCAGCGCCCGTCCGTCAGCACGCCCTCCGCGGCCTCCCGGCTGCCGAGGACCACGCTCCTCATGATGCCCGGCGGGCGCGATGCGCCGGGCGCCGGAGCACTCGCCGACCACCTGGCTGCCGAGACGGAGGGGTTGCTCGACTCACTCGAGGGAACCGTCGCCCGCCTCGCGCTGGCGCACCGCTCGTGCATCCCCGACCCCTGTGAGCGCGCCATGGACGACGAGGCCTTCGCCTGGGTACAGCAGTCCCTCGAGGACATCTCGGCGACCCTGCGCGGCCTCACGCTCGGGCGCGCTACTGACGATGCCGCCCCCATCGGGGCCTCCTTGCGCACGGTGACCGGCTCGGCCTGAGGCGCCATCAAGCCTCATACAAAACAATGCGCTGAACTCCGCCCGGGCGGAGTTCAGCGCATTGCCGTCAGGGCCGGTTCCGGCTCCGTGACTTCCGAATGGACTGCCGGATCTAGATGGACTGCCGGACCCGGATCCCGGCCCTGCCCATGGCGTCGGTGTATGCCGACTGGATCTCCTTGAGCCACAGCTCCTGATTGGCGGGCGTGCCCTTGAAGGCGCGCTCCCCCGGGGAACGGACCTCGTAGATCTTGAACCCGCGCTTGGCGATGGCACGGTTCTCGAGCTTCATGAGCCGGCGCGCAGCCTTGTGGGCATCGGCGCCGTGCGCCACGAGTGCCGAGGCGCGGGGAACCTGCTGTAGGAATGTCAGGAGGGGCTTCACCCCATCGGTGATCTGCTCCATGGTCAGCGCGCGTTCCTTGCCCTCCGGGAGGTACCAGGGATGGGCGTTCCACGGCATGAAAGCGTCGGGGCGAAGACCGATCGCTTCGTAGATCCCGGCCATGCGGATGGAACTCGGGTCGTCGTTCTCGAACGAGACGAATCCCGACGGCAGCGATGCTCCGGGATTCGAGAAGAGGCTGACGATCTTGCAGCCGTCGACATCATGGATGGGATCGATGTACGGCACGCCCGACCCCGGCTTGGACTCGGCCAGCGCGTCGCAGAGCCGGTTCACGTCCTCGATCTGTGGATCGTACCGCTGTTCCCATTGCTGGGCCCGATACGTGGGGTCTGCCATGCGCTGTACCAATTCCGCCTCCTCGCGGACGGCGCCTGGGGTGGCGCGAACGTGTCCGCAGACTTCCAGCCTACGCCAGTCCTTCGTGGGCACCGCTGCACCGGCATCAGCACTGGTATCAGCAGCGGTATCAGGCCGTGTTACCGGGCCGTGCCGACACGGCGCCCGGAAACCGACGTGGGCACTACCTGCACGAGCTGCCGGCGATCCCCGCCTGCCCATGGTTCACTGACCATGCGACCCCATACCGCCGACAGAAGTGCCTCGTCCGTCACGACGGCGGTCGATCCCTGCACCAGGACGGACCAGCCGGACATCTGCTCGGCAGCCACGTGATCGACCTGGAAGGCAACCCGGTCGAGGGACGTGCGGCCCAGGTCACCCGTGGATGAGGTGCGGAAGTAGACTCCGCGGTCGTGGACCACGTAGTTCACGGGGAAGATGAAGACGCGCCCATCCCTGAGGAACCCGATGCGGCCCGTGAGGCCGGTGCTGAGAAGGGCCCAGCATTCCTCCGGCTCGATGGCCTCATGGGAATGCCCTGCTCCCGGCATGTCCCAAACGTCGTAATCGGTGGTCATTGCGCGGTCCCTTCATCGATGAATCCGGACTCCTCCACCCTAGGGGAGCAAGGCCCTGGACGGGAGTCCGGCTGCCGACTTCTGTCCAGGGCCCGTGCGGACGTCAGCGGCTGCCGGTCTCCGTGCCTCCGGCGTCAGGCGAGGGTCGACACATAGGGATCCCAGTCCTCGGGCAGCGGCTCGGCCGCGGTTGCCGCGCTCAGCAGCGGGACGAACTCGCCCGTCGCGATACTTTCGGAGATCGAGACCATGGCATCGAGCACGTGGTACGCCATCTCGCCCTGCGCGCGGTGCGGACGGCCCTCGCGGAGGGCGCGCGCCATCTCGAGGACACCGCTGCCGCGGGTCGACGTCGCCCCGACTGCCGCGACGACCTGGGGTTCATCCGCTCCGGGGCGGGTGAGCAGCAGGTCGCCCGTGAAGGTGTTCGGGTCGGGGAAGGCGAGCGTCCCCTCGGTTCCGGTGACCTCGATGAAACCTGCACGCTTGAGCGGCGAATCGAAGCTGAAGATGCTTTGGGAAGACCCGCCGTCGGCGAACTGGGCGATCGCGCTGACATGGGACGGGACGGTGACGTCGAAGACCTCGCCGGCCTTCGGACCCGATCCGATGGTGCGCTGCTCCCTGGACTTCGAGCCGATGCCGGCTACCTTCGTGATGGCTCCGAAGGTCTGGACGAGGGCCGTCAGGTAGTAGGGACCCATGTCGAACAGCGGCCCTGCGCCCTCCTGGAAGAGGAACGCGGGGTTCGGGTGCCAGGACTCCGGTCCTGGCGACTGCATCAGCGTCAGCGCGGTGAGGGGGACACCGATGTCTCCCCGCACCACCAGGCGCAGGGCGGTCTGCAGGCCCGCACCGAGGAAGGTGTCCGGAGCGCACCCGAGCCGGACCCCTGCGGCGTCGGCGGTCTTCAGGAGGCCGAGGCCGCTCTCCCGGTCCAGCGAGAAGGGCTTCTCGCTCCACACGTGCTTGCCGGCACCCACAGCGGCGGTCGCGACCTCCACGTGCGCGGCGGGAATGGTCAGGTTCACCACGATTTCCACGTCAGGATGGTCCAGGGCGTCCTGCACTCCCCCAGATGCCGGGATGCCGAACTCGGCGGCCCGCGCGGCAGCGACCTCCTCGAACATGTCGGCGACGATGTGCACCGTCACGTCGGGGAAGCTCGTGAGGTTGGTCAGGTATTCCTTGCTGATGACCCCGGCGCCGATGACGGCGACGCCGACCGGGCCTGTGCGGCGGATCCCCGCGTTCTGGATGCTCACTTCTTTCCCTCGTTCAGGTACGCCAGGCTGTCCGCGACGGCGGTGAAGATGTCGCCGTCGAAGTCGTCGAGTTCCACGACGGCGGCCTCGAGCCCAGGAGCGGCGCCCAGCACGTCCCACACGCGCATCCGTCCGGAACCGACGGCCACCTGCTCCTTGTCGTTCTTCGTGAGCGGACCGTCCTTGATGTGGACGAAGCGCACGCGGTCACCGAGGCGGCGGAGCAGTTCCACGGGGTCCTCGCCGCCCACGGCCGCCCAGTAGGTGTCCACCTCGAGGACCACCTCCGGGTCGAGGTGGCCGGCGAGGACCTCGAGTCCGGAGACCCCGTCGATGCGCTCTTCCAGTTCGAACTCGTGGTTGTGGTAACCGACGGTGATGCCGTACCCGGCACCCTTCTTCGCCGCCGCGTTGAGCGCCTCGGCCGTGGCCTTGATATCGGCCTCCGACGTCCAGTGGGACCGCTCCACGTGGGGGTCGATCACGGTGCCGATGCCCAGCGTGCGTGCTGCCGCGAAGATCTCGTCCTGGTCGGCACGGAGGAGCGGCGCGTGGCCGGACGGCGCGGTCAGTCCGTTGGCCGACAGCGCTTCGGCCAGTTCATCCGCGGTGGCGACGAAGTTGTAGGGCTCGACAGCGGTGTAACCCAGTTCGGCGACGCGCTTGATGGTGCCGGGAAGATCCTCGCCTATCGCTGTCCGCAGGGTGTAGAGCTGCAGTGAGTACGTCACGGATTATTCTCCTCGCTGAGAAATCGGGGTTACTGAACCGGTTCAGGTAATGGGTCGAACCTAGGCGATAGTCCCGGGCCGGTCAAGGAAACGCGGGGCTATTGTGTAATCCATGGCCAAGGAAACCATCGCCGGTCTCGCGCAGCGCCTGGGCATCTCGAAGGCCTCCGTCTCCTATGCGCTCAACGGCCAGCCGGGAGTGAGCGAGCTGACCCGGCGTCGTGTCCTGGACCTCGCCGACGAACTCGGGTGGTATCCCAGCTCCTCAGCCCGCGCCCTCTCCCGGTCCCGGGCAGGCGCCGTGGGGATGGTGCTGTCCGCGGACCCCCTCCTGATCGGCACGGAACCGTACTACATGGGCCTTCTCACCGGCATCGAGACTGCGCTCGCCGAGGGCGACACGGCCCTGATGCTGCGGATGGTGGGCAAGGATCCGGAACAGGAGCGGGCCACCTACGAGCGGTGGGCCGGAGAGCGGAAGGTGGACGGCGTCATCCTGTTCGACCATCGCCACGACGACCCGCGACCGGCGCTGCTCGAGCGCCTGAGGCTTCCCTTCGTGCTGCATGGAGCGCCGGCCACGGAAGGTGCCGCTCCCCGGTCGGGAACCACGACCGACCACGCGCTGGACGCCGCCACCATCGTCGACCATCTCCACCGGGCCGGTCATCGGCGGATCGCCCACATCTCCGGCCCCCGCAGCTTCCTGCACGAGGAAGCGCGGATCGAGGGCGTGCAGGACCGCGCCGGCCGGCACGGCATGTCGGTGACGCGGTACGAGGCGGACTATTCGCTCGATTCCGGCCGCGATGCAGCCCTGGCACTCCTCCGCGCCGGGGAGGGGATCACCGCACTCGTCTTCGGGAACGACCTGATGTCGATGGGTGGCCTGCTGGCGATGCGCGCTATCGGCCTGCGCTGCCCGGACGACGTCGCCCTGGTGAGTTGGGACGACTCCCTGCACTGCGAGCTGGCCTCACCCTCCGTCACGGCACTGGCCCGCAATCCGGGCCTGCAGGGGCGGGTGGCCGCGGAACTGCTCCTGAGGCTGCTGGACACGGGCGCTGTCCAGACGGCCCGCATGCCTGCCGGTGACCTGATCGCCCGATCGAGCACCGGCGCCCTACCATAGGGCACCATGGACTCTCCCGACCCCCGCCCCCTGCCCGCAGAACGCGATGCCTCGGCCCGCGGGCTCGACGTCGTCCTGGTACCCAGGAAGGACGACGGCACGTTCGACGACGTTGCGGCCGCCCAGGGCCTCTCCGGTGACGACGGCGTCAAGACGATGGTGGCCAAGGTCAGCGGCGGGACCACGGTCTTCGTGCTCATTCCTGGGACGCGGCGACTGGACTGGGCGAAGCTGAGGTCGCTGCTGGCCGTGAACAAGGCGTCCCTCGTGAAACCGGAGGCGGCACTCGACATCACGGGATACGAGTCCGGGACCATCACGCCACTGGGCAGCAGCAGCGTCCTTCCGGTCTACGCCGACGAGCGGATTCCTGGACGCCGCATCGGCATGGGCTCGGGCTCCAGGGACTATCTGCTGTTCACGGATGCGGATCCGCTGCTGGCGTCGCTCGGTGCGACCGTCGGTGACATCACGTCGGAGCTCCCCGAGGAGTAACCCGCTCCGGCGGCATCCGGCCCTCAGGGGGCGGCTACAGGGCCACGAGGGCGTCGATGATGTCGCAGGTCTCCGTGCGCGTCGTGTAGTCCACCCGTGGGTCGATGAGGCGGATGGTGCCCGTGGCGTCCGCCACGACCACCGTGGGGAACGGGATGGCGCCGGTCCCGTCCATGTTGAGGCCTGCCACGTCGATGCCCAGGGCTGCCTGCGCCCGCACCACATCGGGACTCGGCACCGTCACGATCCCGAGGCGCGCGGCCAGGGCATTGCCCCTGTCCGCATAGAGAGCGAAATGAAGCCCATCGTCCCGGGCTGCCTGGACCGCGGAATCCGGCTCCTGCGGGCTGATCGCGATGAGCCGCGTCCCGAAACCCTCGACGACGGGACGGAGCTCGCGCTGGTACGTCTTCAGCGCGATGCTGCAGTAGGGACACCAGGAACCGCGGTAGAACACGATGATGGCGGACGCTGCGCCGAGCACCTCGCTCAGCCGCAGCCGCTGTCCTCCCGCGTCATACAGGAAGGAGTCGGGAAGCGTGTCACCCACTCGCGCGATCCCCTGCGGGAGGCCTGCGCGGCGGAGGTCCTGCTGTTCGCGGGCGAAGACCTCGGCGAGCACAGGGCCGATCTGCGCCTCGAAGGACGGGGTGAACTCGTCCACCTGCAAGGCAATGGTGTTCGTGAATGCCGGTCCCTGATTCATCTGTTCCCCTCACCAGATTCGCCCCGGCAGTCTCGAAACCGCGGCAGGACCCATTGTGGTGCAGGACACACGAAAATCCCAGCAAGGCGCCCCTTCCTGTCCTGCCGCCCGGCACGGATTCGAGGGGTCCTGCGTGCCGTCGGCGCAGTGCCGGGACGGCCTGCGGAAGACCTGCACGAATCCTTCGGCATATTTCAGGTGCGGAAGACCCTCCCCGGGCGGCTTCCCGGGACAATGGAGGAGGCTCCCGCGGCGCGGGAGACGCACCGCTCGGGCAGCCGCCCAGCGACAAAGGCAAACCCGGCGCGAGCCGGAGACGCAAAGCCACGGGACCCCTGCGGTCAGCCGGGCTACCGAACTCCTAGGTGCCGATCATGCTTCCAATCTCCTGCGTATCCGCCGGCTCCGCCCGTGGAACCGCCTACCGCCTCCTTCTCCTCGTCGCAGCGATGGCGGTCCTCACGTTCGGACTGACGCCCCCACCCGCGCAGGCCGCAGCGACGATCACCCTGAGCAGCACGTCCGGGGAAGCCGGTTCCCCTGTCACCGTCACGGGCGCCGGGTTCCCGAAGCGCACCAAGGGCACCGTCGTCGCGGGCACCGCGAAGGTGGCCGTGACGACGACGTCCACGGGCACGTTCCAGGTGTCGATCGGAATGCCCACCGCGCCGGGTACCGTGACCGTCACGGCCACGGCCGGCAGCGCCGTCGCGAGTGCCCCGTTCACCGTCGTCGACCCTGTTCCCGTGCCCTCCGGCACCCGGAGCATCCGGTTCGGTGTGGGCACGAACGGCGGAGCTGCCGCCGGCGGTGAGCTGGACGAGGTCGCTGCCCTCGCCGGGGAGGCTCCCTCGATCGTGCTGTCCTACAAGGACTTCAACCAGGCGGCACCACTCGCCGAGCTCGACGCCGTGCGGGCCCGGGGCGCCGAGACGCTCCTGACCTGGGAACCCTGGACGTGGGGCGGCGGCACGGAGCAGCCCGCCTACTCCCTTGACCGCATCGCGGCGGGAGACTTCGACGCCTACCTCCGTGAGTGGGGCACGGCGCTCGGCCAGTGGGGCCAACCCGTCTACCTCCGGTTCGCGCACGAGATGAACGGGAACTGGTATCCGTGGGCCGAGGGTGTCAACGGCAATGGCGCGGGCGACTATATCGCCGCCTACCGGCACGTGCACGACGTTGTCGCATCGACGGGCGCGACCAACATCAGCTGGGTCTGGAACCCGAACGTGCCCTACTGGGGCTCGACGCCCCTGGATCAGCTCTACCCGGGCGGCGACTATGTCGACGTCGTGGCGCTGGACGGCTACAACTGGGGCACGTCCCAGTCGTGGAGCGCGTGGCAGGAACCCGAGGTGCTGTTCGGGGAGGGCATCACGCAGCTTCGGCAGCTCGCCCCCGGCAGACCGATCATGATCGCGGAGACGGCTTCCTCCGAGGTCGGCGGATCGAAGCCCCAGTGGATCACCAGCCTGTTCCGCTATGTGTCCGCGCAGCAGGACGTCGTCGCCCTCGTCTGGTTCCACATCAACAAGGAAGCGGACTGGCGGATCAACAGCACCTCCGCCTCGGCCGACGCGTTCAGGGCGGGCCTCGCAGCACGCCGCTGACGGATGGAGCGCGGCGTCAGTCGGAGGAGCGCGAGGGCTGGCAGCGCGGACACCACCAGGTACGACGGCGGCCCGGGTCGCCGGGCACCTCGGCCCGAACGCGCACCGCCGTCCCGCAGCGCAGGCACGGCCTGCCGGCCCTGCCCACGACCCAGTGCTGTTCGCCCCTGCGGAGGGTGCCCGTGGTGACCTGGTGCGCTCCGGGCCGGGTGGCGGAGAAGCGCAGGCACCGCGCCCCGAGTGCCACCAGGGCGGGAACATCGACGTCGGCCATGACCGTGTCCGGGTGGAGGCCCCTGAGGAAGCAGAGCTCGTTGGCCCAGAGGTTGCCGAACCCGGCGACGTTGCGCTGGTCGAGGAGGGCAGCGGCGACGCGCGCGGCGGGATCGCGGCCGAGCCTGCGGACCGCGTCGTCCGCGGACCAGTCATGGCGCAGCGGGTCCGGCCCGAGGTACCCCACGACGTCCCCCTCCGCGGCGGTGGGCAGCAGGTCGACGACGGGCAGGTCCAGGCCGTACGCCGTCGGCCCGTCCGCCACCTCGAGGATCACGCGTGCATCGGGCAGGAGCCTGCGGGGCAGCGCCCTGCCTGCGGCCGTCACCGTCCACGACCCCTGCATCAACAGGTGCGTGTGGAGGGTGAGGCCGCCGTCGAACCGCGTCAGCAGGTGCTTCCCATGCGTCACATGCTCCGTCACGCGCATACCGTCTAGCGTGGTGGTGGCATGCGCGGGAACGCGGAGATCCCCGCGCTTCAGGGTGCGACCGTCGAGGGACTTCCTCAGCCTCGCCGCGAGCCGGAAGACGCTGTCCCCCTCGGGCATGATCCCTCCCCTGCTCCGTCCGTGATCCCGGGGAAAGGGTAGCCTCCGCCGCCGACACGGGCCGCCGACACCGCGCGAGCTGTCACCGGGCTTGTCAACCGCTGCGGAGGACCGGTTGCCCGTTGTGGCAGGGTTCCGGTGTTCCTAGCGTTGGCGGCATGACAAAGCCCATCACTCCCCGGCAGCACGGACTCATCGACTACGGCTTCTCCGCGTCGATGCTCACCCTTCCGTCCCTCTTCGGCATGAGCCGTAAGGCACGGCTCTTCTTCGCGATGTTCGGTGCCACCCAGGGTGCCGTCAACGCGGTCACCGACCAGCCCTTCGCCATCGCGCCGCTGATCAGTTTCCGTACCCACCGCACGGTGGACCTGGGCAGCACGCCCCTCTACGCCCTGGCTCCGCTGCTCACCGGCGTGGCTCGCGAGGGCAAGGCACGTGCCTTCTGGCTGCTCATGGGCGGCGTCCTGGTGGCGGTGTACAACCTCACGGACTGGCAGGCGAGCAACACCTCGAAGAAGAGCGGCGGCCGCTTCCGTTTTCGCTAGGCGACCGATAATATTTCCCTTTGCCGGGCCCCGCCCGGCAAGGGGGTCTAGAAGCGGGCCCGATTCACGTGTCCCGTCGCACCTCCGAACAGGCCCCCATGAGCACCAGACTGACGCCGTCCGAAGACTTCCCGCAGGACCTCACCACGCTCGGCTTGTCCGAGGTCGAGGTCCTCAACAGCAAGATCCATCGTGAACTGGATTACGAGTACACGCACGACGGCGAGCTGTCCATGGAGACGGAGGTCCGGCACGAGGAACTGACCGAGGAACTCGATCGCCGCGACCAGCAGCCCGAATCGGCGCCGGTCCGGCCCGAGGTCACGGAAGCGGCGCGCCGCTCCTCCTGAACGCGCTGCTCTCCCCGGTGCCCTGCGCTTCGAGCAGCCCGGTCGGCTCTCTTTCGGACAGCCTGGGCGCCGCGCACCGAAAATGCCCCTCGCCCCCCCTTGGTGCAGTGGTCTAGATTCGGAAGCACGGCAATCCACCGAAGGGAGAACAGCATGAAGAACAGACTGGTTTTCGGGGCGGGCATGGGTGTTGGCTACGTCCTCGGCACACGGGCAGGCCGGGGCGCCTACGAGCAGCTGCGGACGAGGGCCCAGAAGGTGTGGAACAGCCCCACCGTGCAGGACAGGGTCAGCTCCACCACCGACACGCTCAAGAGCAAGGCCCCGGCGTTGCAGGACTCCCTGAAGGGCAAGCTGAAGAAGGGCGGCTCGTCGTCGGACGACGGCGCAAAGGCACCCCAGAACCCGGGCAAGGACGTGGGCGCGAGCGGTGACCTCCCCCTGGACGTTCCGCCGGTCGTCACCGCCATGGACACGGGAAGTGCCGGCCTCGGCCCGAGCGGCGGGGATCCCCTCGTCACCGAGGACGCCCCCTTCCAAGGACAGGACGGGCAGACGCGCCCCGATCTCGACCGGTAGTCGACCCCGACAGGTAGTCGCAGGCGCACGGTAGTCGCAGGCGAGCGGAGGCCCCGGTCCAGCCGGGGCCTCCGTCGTGTCCGCGCCCCGGTCCGACGGCAGGTTGCGCCCCGGTCCGACCGGCAGGTTTCAGGCGCCCTCGCTGACCGATTCCTCGGCCTCCCTGCAGGTCTCGCAGTCCTCCTCGACCAGCATGGCGTTGATGGCGACCGCCATCCGGTAGGCGTCCCCCGCGGCCGGCACCAACTGGGCGGCAGGATCTGCGGCATTGCCGACGGCCCAGACCCGGTCGATGGAGGTACGCCCGATATCGTCGGTCGACACGCAGCCGTCGTCGCGCATCTCGCAGCCGAGGTCGGCCAGCAACGGCAGGCCCGCGTCGGCACCGGGCTCGCAGAAGATCGCTGAACAGGGAACCAGCGAACCGTCCTCGAGGCAGACGCCCTGCAGCGGACGCGGCCCGCCGTCATCCGGACCCAGAGCCAGGTGCCCGACCCGCCCCTCCGCGATCCGCACACCACGATTGCGCAGGCGTCGCTCGTCGTCCTCCGACAGCGCGCCGAGGAGGTGGGGGAAGAAGGTCACGTCCTCGGACCACTGGCGGACGAGCAGCGCCTGATGGATGGAGGTCGGGGCCGAGCCCAGGACGCCGAGAGCCTGGTCCCGGACCTCCCAGCCGTGGCAGTAGGGGCACTGCAGGAGGCCGCGGCCCCATGCCTCCCGGGCACCCGGAAGGTCGGGGAGGACGTCGCGGAGGCCCGTCGCCAGCAGCAACTGGCGTCCCCGCACGGTCGCCCCGTCGGCCGTGCTGATGGCCCAGCCGCCGGGCGTCTGTCCGGCGTGCTCCGCAGAGCTGTCGAGGAACTGCACTCCGTACGGCTCCAGGTCCTGCCGCGCGAGCGAGACCAGGGCCCCGGGCGGGGTCCCGTCCCTGGTGATGAACCCGTAGGCCGCATCGGCCGGAGCGTTCCGGGGCGTTCCCGCATCGATCACGACGACGCGGCGCTGGGCCCGCCCGAGGACGAGCGCAGCGCTCAGCCCCGACAGGCCGCCACCGATGATGACGACGTCGTATGTCTGGTCTTCCGGGCTGTCCATTCCTCCATCCGACCACGGCGGGACGATCCGGTGCGGCCCCAAATTCTTGTTGCGGTCAGGCGATGGGCCCGGTGGCACCCTCCGTGGCAGGAACTCCCAGTGCTGCGATGAGCGATGCGAAGCGCTGGTTCCCGGCGAGATCCTCGACGAGGACGGCCTTCCCCTCGGCGTCGGCGAGGGGGATGCGCCAGTTCGGGTACTCGTCGTTGGTGCCCGGCTGGTTCTGCGTGCGGCGCTCCCCGACGGCGTCGGCGAGCGCGACGCCCAGCAGCACCGACGGGGTCTGCGCGATGAGGGCGTGCAGCGCCTCGACGGTCTCCTGGACGCCCGGAGCCTCGCCCTCGAGCAGGCCGCGCTGCCGCAGGAGCTCGAGGAACTTCTCTTGGGTGGCGCGGTCCTCGGCCTGCTCCTCCTCGACGGGGCGGCTGAGCAGGCCGAGCTTCTCGCGCAGCAGCACGTGCTCGCCGGCCAGGTAGCCCGCACTCGGCGGGAGGTCGTGCACCGTGACGGTGGTCAGGCATCCCTTGCGGTAGGCCTCGGGAGGCAGGGGCCCGTCCTCGTCCTGCTCGAACCAGAGGATCGAGGTGCCGAAGATGCCGCGCTCCGCAAGGTACTCCTGCACCCCCGGTTCGAACACGCCGAGGTCCTCACCGACGACGATCGCCCCGGCACGCTCCGCCTCGAGGGCGAGGATGCCGATCAGCGCCTTGTGGTCGTAGTAGACGTAGGCCCCTCCCCCGGGCTGGGCGCCCTGGGGGATCCACCACAGCCGGAACAGGCCGAGGATGTGGTCCACCCGGATACCGCCCGCATGGCGGAGGATGTTCCGGAGCATGTCGCGGAAGGCCGCATACCCGGACTCGGCGAGCCGCTCCGGGTGCCACGGCGGCTGGCTCCAGTCCTGGCCGTGCTGGTTGAACATGTCCGGCGGGGCGCCGACGCTGATGCCGGCGGCGAGCACGTCCTGCAGCGCCCACGCATCCGCCCCACTGGGATGCACTCCGACCGCGAGGTCGTGCACCACGCCGATGGACATGCCGGCACCGGTGGCTTCGAGCTGTGCCTCCTGCAGCTGCTCGTCGACGAGCCACTGCAGCCACTCGTGGAACTCGATCCGCGCGGCGTGGCGCTCCGCGAACTCACGGGCGCCCGGCGACCCGGGGCGTCCGACGTCGTGCCATTCCGGTGCCCCGGGCGCGAGCGTCTCGGCGAGCGCGGACCACAGCGCGAAGTCGGCGAGCCCCTGGCCCTGGTGGGCGCGGTAGGCGTCGAAGTCGTGCTGGCGCTGTGCGGGGCGCTCGACGGCGAACACGAGCTCGAGGGCTTCGAGCTTGGCGGCGTAGGACGAGTCCCGGTCGAGGAGATCCGTGGCCGTGTTGGCTCCGGTGAACCGGGCGGCGAGGTCGCCGATCCTGGCGCGAGCGGCGTCATCGAGTCGCGCGTACTCCGGGATGTCCTCGATCCTCAGGTACAGGGGGTGGAAGTAGCGCCGCGTGGTCGGCAGGTACGGGGACGGCTCCACGGGTGGTACGGGCTCGGCGGCGTGCAGCGGGTTCACCAGCACGAACCCGCCTCCCTGTGCGGCGGCGGCCTGCGCCAGCCCGCCCAGGTCCGCGAGGTCACCGATGCCCCAGGACGCCGACGACCGGACCGAGTAGAGCTGGGCCATGAGCCCCCAGGTGCGGTGGTCCATCAGGGCCGCCGTCGTGCTCAGCCGGTCCGGCGTGACCACGAACGTGCACGACGACTGCTGCCCGTCGACGACCGCGTGCAGCGTGTGCCAGCCGAGGGGCAGGGCGTGGGGCAGCGTACCGTGCCGCCGCTCGAGGTCCTGCCCGTCGACGGTCCGCGTCTCCGTGGCCTCGGCGACCGTCCCGGTGTAATGGATGCCGTCCTCGTCGACAGCCCAGAACTCGACCTCGGCCCCGGCGGGCACGTGGAGCAGCACCGGGTCGACGTCGCGCTGGCGCACCACGACGACGGCGGGCAGTACCGAGCTCCACGGTCCGGCTTCCACGTCCTCCAGGGCCCGGGCGATGGCCGCGTCCGATGCGGCGTCGACGCCGAGGGCCGCGAGGACGGTGACGAGGGTCTCCGGAGCGACCCGGGCCGGCTTGCCGTCCCACCCCTTGAAGGTGGTCCCTACCCGGTGCGCCTCGGCGAGTTGCTCGAGCGGCGAGGTGATGGTGGGGGATGCTTCTGCGTGCTGTGTCGTGTCGGCCATGCCTCCAATCTAGGGGTGGATCAGCAGGCTCCGCATCCGGACGGGCAGAGCTCCCGCGATTTGACGGGACGCTCCGGCCGCCCGGCGGCGTAGCAGTCCGTGAACGGACGGACAAGCTGCCGCGGAGCACACCCCGTGCTGGCCGGAGCCCGTCCGGCGGTGACAGGGTGGGATCATGGCCTACTTCCTCGAGTACCTTGTCCCTGCGGAAAGCGGCGGGGCGGAATTGCCGGTCGACGACGCCAACGACGGCTTCACCGTCCCCGTCAGCGAGACCGCCGAGCGGGTGGTCCACGTCGACACCCTGCCTGCCCGCAGCCGCATCGTCGCCGACAGCCTGGAAGCTGCGCGGACCGAAGCAGAGCAACTCCTCCAGCACAGCAAGGCCGACACCGGCGAGCTCTTCGAGGACTCCGGGGATTCCCTGGAGTCGGGAGCGGGCCGGAGGGTGGGGCGGTTCCGCGAGGGTTCCGGGTGGAGCGAGGACTGACCGGCTACCAGGTGTCCTTCGTGTAGGCCGTGTTGAGCCGGGCGATCAGCGCACCGAGGTTCTCCACGTCCTCGGGCTTCCACGTGCGCATCAGCGCGGTGAAGGCGATGCGCCGCCCGCTCTGCGCGACGGAGAGCTGCTGCTCGCCGAGCGCAGTGAGCAGGACCCGCTGGGAGCGGGCATCGTACGGGTCGAGCTGTCGGATGACCAGGCCCAGCCGTTCCAGCCCTGCGAGCTGCCTGCTCACCGAGGGCTTTCCCACACCGATGCTCGCGGCGATGTCCGTTGCCCGCAGGGATCCTTCCCGCTGAAGGAGCGTCAGGATCCCGTAGGCAGCCGGCTCCATGTCGGGGTGCACGTTCTTTGCGAGGGCGTGGGAGGTGGTCCGTTCGCGGCGCCACAGCACACTCGTCTGCTCCTCCAGCACCTCGATCGCCCGATCGAATGCCCCTCCGTCGGGCCCCTTCACTGCTTCCATGGAGGAAGCGTATAGAGGCCGGAGGCAGGCAGGGGCATATTCGCCGGAAAAGTTGAAAAATTTCGGTGGATGGGCGCCGCGCGGGCGGATCCCGGTGGGCTCCCCGCGCAGTACTGCGGCGGGGCGGTTCCGGGGCCAGTGGCTCAGGGCCGGTGGCCGGCGGCGGGAGCCGTGCTCGAGCGGACCACCAACCGGGGGCGGAAGGAATCGCCCTCCACCGCCAGTTCACCGGACCGGTCGATCAGCGCCTCGATGCAGGAACGCCCCAGGTCCTGGAATTCCTGGCGCACGGTGGTCAGCGACGGCTCGTAGAATTCGGCCTCCGGCACATCGTCGAAGCCGATGACACTGATATCCCGGGGTATGCGACAGCCGCGCTCGCGCAGGGCCTTCACCAGCCCGAGCGCCATCTGGTCATTGCTCGCGAAGACGGCGGTGGGTCCGTTGTCGAGATCGACGGCACGGCCGGCCTCGTATCCCGACCGCGCGCTCCAGTCCCCCTGGTACACCGGCCCTTCACCCAGGTGGTGCTTTCCGAGGGCCGAACGCCAGCCGTCCAGTCGCCGCTGGGCGTCCACCCAGTCCAGTGGACCGGCGAGGTGGGCGATCCTGGTGTGCCCGAGCTCCATCAGGTGCTCGACAGCAGCGATGGCCCCGCCCTCCTGGTCGAGTGCGACGTCGCGTCCGAGGCCGTGGCCACCGCCTACCGTCACCATCGGGGTGCTGCCCTGCACTTCCGCGAGTACCTCGAGGGCCGAGACGTGCGGCGTGATCGCGATGACTCCCTCGACTCCGTGGTTGAGGAGATCGGTGAGTGCTTCGTTCACCGCCCTCTCGGAGTAGTCCTTGAGGGTCACCACCGTCAGGAAGTACCCCGCGCCGCGCGCGGCGTCCTGGATACCCATGAGCACGCTCGACGGTCCGTACTGCGCCAGCTCGCCGGCAAGGATACCGATGGAATGGGTGCGCCCGGTAGCGAGCCAGCGCGCGGCGGCGTTGGGACGGTAGTCGAGTTCGGAGATGGCCGCACGGACTTTCCTCCGCGTGGCTTCGCTGACGTTGGGGTGTCGGTTGACGACCCGGGAGACGGTCTGATGGGAGACGCCTGCCAGGGTCGCAACGTCCGTGAGGCTCGGGCCCCGCGGTGTGGTTACTTCGGTCATCCGGAATCGCCTTACTCCCCACGTGGTCCCAGTATGCACGACGTCGGGCCGTTCATCCCGCCTCAGTCAATGCGATCGGGACCCGCCAAGACCTCCCGCGGAAATGTGTCCAAGATCACTTGACGGTCGAATTGTTAGCGTTCACAATGGCTCGCAGGGCACGAGGCCCGGCGCAGCAACGACGGTGCACTTGCTCCTTGCTGTGGTCCCGAAATCAGGAGGCAGCAGTGTTCAAGAAATCTCTCGTGGCGGTCGTCGCAGCAACCCTGGCCCTCACGGCGTGCGGCGGAGGGTCCGACGCCGGTGGCGGTGCCGGTGGCGGTTCCGATGACGGGATCACCATGGGCTTCGCGCAGGTCGGCGCGGAGAGCGGCTGGCGCACCGCCAACACGAAGTCCGTCCAGGACTCGGCGAAGGAGGCGGGCGTCGAGCTCAAGTTCTCGGACGCCCAGCAGAAGCAGGAGAACCAGATCAAGGCCATCCGGTCCTACATCCAGCAGCAGGTGGATGTCATCGCCTTCTCGCCGGTGGTCGAGTCGGGCTGGGACACCGTGCTGAAGGAAGCCAAGGACGCCGACATCCCCGTCATCCTGACGGACCGTTCCGTCGACTCGTCCGACACCTCGCTGTACAAGACCTTCCTCGGGTCGGACTTCGTGGAGGAGGGCAAGAAGGCCGGTGACTGGCTCGTGGAGGACTCCGCCTCGACCGACGGGCCGATCAACATCGTGGAACTGCAGGGAACCACGGGGGCCGCTCCGGCGATCGACCGGAAGGAAGGCTTCGAAGCGGCCATCGCCGCAGATCCGGACCTGAAGATCGTCCAGTCCCAGACCGGTGACTTCACGCGCAGCGGCGGCAAGCAGGTCATGGAGGCGTTCCTCAAGAACACTCCCGACATCGACGTCGTCTACGCCCACAACGATGACATGGGCCTCGGCGCCATCGAAGCCATCGAGGCCGCCGGCAAGGTACCCGGCAAGGACATCAAGATCATCACCGTCGACGCCGTCAAGGACGGCATGACGGCGCTCTCCGAGGGCAAGATCAACTACATCGTGGAGTGCAACCCGCTCCTCGGCGATCAGCTCATGGACCTGGCGGAGAAGGTCGTCGCCGGTGAGGAAGTTCCGGCCCGCGTCGTCACCGAGGAGTCGGCCTTCACCCCCGAGCAGGCCAAGGAAGTCCTCGCCAGCCGCGAATACTAGGCCGGCAACGGCATCGGCCGGCCTGCGGGCAGGTCGGCCGGGCGCCATCCCCGGGATGCGGTGGGCACGCCCACCGCATCCCGCGAGAGAAATGACAGCACATGAACGAGATCGTCCCCGTGGTGGACATGAGCGGCATCTCCATCGAGTTCCCGGGCGTGAAAGCGCTGGACGCCGTGGATCTGCGCCTGTTCCAGGGTGAAGTCCATGCCCTGATGGGAGAGAACGGCGCCGGGAAATCGACGCTCATCAAGGCGCTGACCGGCGTCTACCCGATCGACAGCGGGACGATCACCGTGATGGGCGCGGCGCACCGCTTCTCCAGCCCTGCCGAGGCGCAGGCCGCACGCATCAGCACCGTGTACCAGGAAGTGAACCTCTGCCCCAACCTGTCCGTCGAGGAGAACATCCTCCTGGGGCGCGAACCCCGGCGGCGCGGCGGCATCCACTGGAAGGAGGTCCGGAGGAAGGCGAGGGAGGTCCTCGACCAGCTGCAGCTCGGGCACATCGACCCCGGGTCCGTCCTCTCCACGCACTCCATCGCCATCCAGCAGCTCATCGCGATTGCCCGGTCGGTCCAGGTCGACGCCAAGGTGCTCATCCTCGACGAACCGACGTCGAGCCTCGATGCCGATGAGGTCCAGCAGCTCTTCACCGTGATCAGGGCGCTCCGGGACCGGGGCGTGGCCATCCTGTTCGTCTCGCACTTTCTCGAGCAGGTGTACGAGATCTCGGACCGCATGACCGTCCTGCGGAACGGCAGGCTCGTGGGCGAGTACAGGACGCGGGAACTGCCGCGGATGGGACTCATCTCGAAGATGATCGGCAAGGAGATGGATGCCCTCGCGGAACTGGAACGGGCCGAGAGCCGCCGGCAGCCGGGCCGGCAGGACGAGGCGCCGGTGCTGCAGGCCCAGGACCTGGGGCGGAAGGGATCGGTTCGGGATGTGACGGTCGCCCTCCATGCAGGAGAGATCCTGGGTCTCGCCGGGCTCCTCGGCTCCGGGCGCACGGAGACGGCCCGGCTGCTGTTCGGCGCGGACCGGGCGGACCAGGGACGCCTGAGCATCGACGGCACTGCGCAGGCCTTCCGCAGTCCGCGTGCAGCGATCAACAAGGGGATCGCGTTCTCCTCGGAGAACAGGAAGGAGGAGGGACTGATCGGCGATCTGTCCGTCCGGGACAACCTCGTCCTGGCGATGCAGGCGAGCAAGGGCTGGCTGAGAAGGGTTCCCCGCTCCACCCAGGACCAGCTGGCCGAGAAGTTCATCCGGGCCCTGGACATCCGTCCCGCCAACAAGGACGCGCTGATCCGGAACCTCAGCGGCGGCAACCAGCAGAAGGTGCTCCTTGCACGCTGGCTGATCACCAACCCCCGGCTGCTCATCCTCGACGAGCCCACCCGGGGCATCGACATCGGCGCGAAGACCCAGATCCAGAGGCTCATCAGCAGCCTCGCGGCGGACGGGATGTCGATCATCTTCATCTCGGCCGAGCTCGAGGAAGTGCTGCGCCTGAGTGATCACATCGCCATCCTCAAGGATCGGCAGATGGTCGACCACATACCGAACGACGGAGTCACCATGGAAGACGTCATGACGATCATCGCGGGAACGCACGCATGAATGCCCTGCTGAAGCACCGCCTCACCTGGCCGGTACTCGCCCTGGTGCTGTTGCTCGTGCTCAACCAGCTGTTCCGCTCGGATTTCCTGTCCGTCCGCGTCCAGGACGGCCACCTCTACGGCAGCCTGATCGACATCCTCCGGAACGGGGCCCCGACGATCCTCATCGCCCTCGGCATGACCCTCGTCATCGCCTCCCGCGGTATCGATCTGTCCGTGGGAGCGGTGGCCGCCATCGCCGGAGCCGTCTCCTGCACCTACATCTACAATTCGCCCGACCCCTCGTCCCTCCGGACGGCGTCCGTCGGCGTGGCCATCGCCGTCGTCGCGGGCCTGGTACTCGGGCTGTGGAACGGATTCCTCGTCTCGGTGATCGGCATCCAGCCGATCATCGCCACCCTCGTCCTCATGACCGCCGGCCGCGGCCTGGCGCAGCTGGTGACGGACGGCCAGATCATCTCCGTCTCGAACGACTCCTACCAGGCGATCGGAGCAGGCTTCTTCCTCGGCCTCCCCATCTCGATCCTCATCGCGGCAGCCGCCTTCGGCGTCGCCGGCCTGCTGACCCGCCGGACGGCGCTCGGAACCCTCATCGAAGCGGTCGGCATCAATCCGGTCGCCAGCCGCCTCGCCGGGCTCAGCGCCCGCAGCATCATCTGGACCGTCTACGTCTTCAGCGGCCTGTGTGCCGCCATCGCAGGCCTCATGATCAGCTCGAACGTGACCGCGGCGGATGCGAACAACGCGGGTCTCTACATCGAGATGGACGCGATCCTCGCCGTCGTCATCGGCGGCACCTCGCTGGCCGGTGGGCGGTACAGCCTGGTGGGGACCCTCGTGGGGGCCCTGATCATCCAGACCCTCACGACCACCGTCTACACGCTGGGGATCCCACCCGAAGTCACCCTCGTCTTCAAGGCACTGGTCGTCATCGTCGTCTGCCTCCTGCAGTCCAGCAAGGCGCGGGACCTCCTTCGACGGCGCAAACGTCCCGTTGCCCAGCAGTCCGGCGTGAAGGTGGCTGTCTGATGTCCGTCCTCACCCGCACCGCGGCCCCCCTGGGCCGCGCCCGTATCGGCCGCCTCCAGGGCAAGGCCCGCTATGCACCCACCCTGGCGACCGTCGGGCTGTTCCTCGCGATGTTCGCCATCGGGGCCGGCATGTACCCGGGCTTCCTGTCCGGGCAGGTCTTCCTCAACCTCCTCATCGACAACACCTTCCTGATCGTGCTCGCCGTCGGCATGACCTTCGTCATCCTCACCGGCGGGATCGACCTCTCGGTCGGGTCCGTCGTCGCCCTCTCGATGATGATCGCGGCCGCGCTCCTGGAGGCCGGGTGGAACCCCTTCGTCGTGATAGCCCTCGTACTGCTCACCGGTACGGCCTTCGGCCTGCTCATGGGCCTGGTCATCCAGGTCTTCGAAATCCAGCCGTTCATCGTCACCCTCGCCGGGCTGTTCCTGGCGCGCGGCCTCTGCTACGTGATCAGCGTGGACTCCATCACCGTGACCGACCCGTTCTTCACCGCCATGGCGCAGGCACGCATCCCGCTGGCCGAGAAGCTGTTCGTCTCTCCCGGAGTCGTGATCGCGCTGGTCGTCGTCGCTGTCGCCTTCTACGTCCTGCACCAGACCCGGTTCGGGCGCACCGTGTACGCCATCGGCGGTGGGGAGTCCTCAGCGCTCCTCATGGGACTGGCCGTCCCGCGGACGAAGGTGCTCGTGTACGGGATCAGCGGTCTGTGCTCGGCGATCGGCGGGATCCTCTTCTCCTTCTACAGCCTCTCCGGGTACAGCCTGGCGGCGACCGGCATGGAACTGGATGCGATCGCTGCCGTGGTGGTGGGCGGCACGCTGCTCACCGGCGGGTACGGCTACGTCCTCGGATCCCTCGCCGGCGTGCTCGTCCTCGGCATCGTCCAGACGTTCATCTCCTACGAGGGGACCCTGAGCTCCTGGTGGACGCGCATCGTGATCGGCGCCCTCCTGCTCGCCTTCATCCTGCTGCAGAAGCTCTTCTCCCGGAAGGTGAAGCTCGCCTAGCGCTTCTCGGACGTACGTGCGCCCGGCCTCACCAGGTGGTGCGGACGAAGTCCCGGTGCATCTCCGTCTGGGTCAGCGCCGAGAGCAGCTGGAAGCCTTCCAGCCCCTTCCAGCCGGCGGTCCAGGTCAGCCGTGAGGCGATGTCCCAGATGCTCGGCCCGACGGATTGCGGATCCGCGTCCGCCTCCGCCAGGACTGCGGCCACTTCCCGGGCGCGCCTCAGGTGGTGCTCCGCGCACTCCTCCGCCCGCCCGGCCAGCCCCCTGAACCGGTAGCCGTGTCCCGGCAGGGCCTCGTGGTCCGGGAAGCGGCGCACGCGGTCGATCGATGCGAGGTAGTCGGCAAGCGGGTTCGACGCCGTCGGGCCGCCGAGTCCGAGGCCGGCGAACACCGTCGGCAGCACGTGGTCGCCCGTGAAGAGCAGGCCGCGGTCGTCGTCGCGGAGGCAGATATGTCCGGCCGTGTGGCCGGGTGTCGCCAGAACCTCGAGCCGGAACCCCGGGACGGGCAGGACGTCACCGTCGGACAGCACGCCGTCCACGGCCAGGGCGAGTCCTTCGGGCGACCGGTCGACGTACTGGGCGAGTTCGCTCCGCCGCTCCCCCGGGACGCCCCACCCCTCCAGCCTCCCCATCACCTCGTCGGTGTCGAGCACCCGGGTGCTGTGCCCTTCGAGTGCGCGACGCTCGGTGCCGTGCATCGCGAGCTGCGCCCCCGATGCGTCCCGCAGCCGGGCCGCCATGCCCACGTGGTCGGGGTGCAGATGCGTCCCGGTGATGCCGGTGACGGCCCCGGCCCCGGAACTCCCCGGGGCGATCTCCGTGAGGGCCGCGGTGAGCCGGTCCCAGTTCGCGTCGGAGTCCCAGCCCGGGTCGACGACGTGGACGCCCCCGTCAGCACCCTGCAACAGGTAGGTGAAGGAGTAGGCGAGGTGGCCGCCGGGCATGGGTTGCGCGAGGGCCCAGACGTCGTCGCGCACCCGGTCCAGGGGCGGGAGCTCACCGCGCCCGACGGCGTCCGCCTGGCGCGTGCTGGTGCTGTCCATGAATCCTTCCGGGTGGCCTGGTCCCATTCAACCAGTCCGGTGCTCCGCATCGGCGTCCTGCCGACGCCAGAACGCCCGCCCCCGCGCAGTGCGGAGGCGGGCGCTCAGCGCGAATGCGTCAGCCGCCGAACAGGGCCGCGACGCGCGTGAGTGTCTGGAAGACGCCGTAGGCGAGGGGAACTGCCACGAGGGCCCAGACGGCGGCGATGCGTGCTCCGGCCATGTCAGGCCTCCTTTGCGAATTGACGGGGTGTGTCACCGGCGGGTTCGTGGAAGCGGGAATCCACGGGCCGGACGAGCAGGTTGGCGATGAAGCCCACGATCAGCAGCCCCACCATGGTGAGCAGCGCGGGCTGGTAGGCGGCGGCCGTCAGCTCGCCGGGCGTGCCCTGCGAGTCGAGGATCCCGTTCACGATCAGCGGCCCGGCGATGCCCGCAGCGGACCACGCGGTGAGCAGGCGGCCGTGGATCGCGCCGACCTGGTAGGTACCGAACAGATCGCGGAGGTACGCCGGCACGGTGGCGAATCCGCCGCCGTAGAAGGAGATGATCACGAAGGCGAGCACGACGAACAGCAGGGTGGTGGACGATCCGGCCAGGGCCAGCACCACGTAGAGGACCGCTCCGACGCCGAGGTAGATCATGTAGTTGCGCTTGCGTCCGAGGATGTCCGACGTCGTGGACCACACGAACCGCCCACCCATGTTGCCGATCGAGAGCAGGCCCACGAAGCCGCCGGCGACCGCGACGGACACCGCCGTCGTGCCGTCCGCGCCGCGGAAGAAGTCCTGGATCATCGGCGAGGCCTGTTCGAGGATCCCGATGCCGGCGGTCACGTTGCAGAACAGGACGATCCAGACGAGCCAGAACTGGCGGGTCTTGATCGCGTTGGCCGCGGACACGTTGTCGGTGGTGATCAGCGGCTTGGACTTCAGCTGGGAGGGATCGAAGCCGTCGGGCTTCCAGCCGTCGGCCGGCACCTTGATGGTGAAGGCGCCGAACATCATGTACACGAGATAGATGGCTGCGAGGGTCAGGAACAGCTTCCCGACCGCGTCACCGCTGGCCACCCAGCCCTCGGTGCCGGAGTTCGGGTCGTACATGCGGAGCAGCTGCGTGGACAGCGGGCTCGCGATCAGCGCGCCGCCGCCGAAGCCCATGATGGCCATGCCGGTGGCGAGGCCGGGGCGGTCGGGGAACCACTTGATCAGGGTGGACACGGGTGAGATGTAGCCGATGCCGAGGCCGATGCCGCCGATGATCCCGTACCCCAGATAGACGAGCCAGAGCTGGTGGGTGAAGATGCCCAGCGCTCCCACCAGGAAGCCGGAGGTCCAGAACAGGGCGGAGGTGAACATCGCCTTGCGCGGCCCGTGGCGGTCCACCCATGTGCCCAGGACGGCGGCGGACAGGCCGAGCATCACGATGGCGATCGAGAAGATGATGCCGATCTGCGTCAGGCTCGCACCGAAGTGGGCCGTCAGCGCCGTCTTGTAGACGCTGGTCGCGTACGCCTGTCCGATGCACAGGTGGACGGCCAGCGCGGCCGGTGGAATGAGCCAGCGGTTGAACCCCGGTGGCGCAATGCTGTGGTCACGGTCGAGCCAGCCCATAGAGTGCCTTCCTTGTCAGCGTGAGTGGCCGCCCCCCGGCCCTGGTTGATCCAAGGTAAGTATGCTGTGCGTCACACCGGGAGGGGAACATCGAACGGCAGGCGGTATCCGTCGAGCGCCGAACGGCGTTTCCACCGATAATTGCCCAGTGGGCTTAGTAATCCCGCCTAGACTGGCACCCATGGCTACGACACACCAGGTTCCGGACACCCGACTGAAGCGAGGCATCTCAGGGCCGCTCCTGTACCTCTTCATACTCGGCGACGTCCTGGGAGCCGGCGTGTATGCGCTGGTCGGCGTGATCTCGGCCGAAGTCGGCGGTGCCATCTGGATGCCCCTCATGGTGGCCCTGGCCCTGGCCCTCCTGACCGCGGGATCGTATGCCGAACTCGTGACGAAGTACCCCAGGGCGGGCGGCGCCGCGGTATTCGCCGAACGCGCCTTCCATAAGCCGTTTCTCTCCTTCCTCGTGGGCTTCTGCATGCTCGCGGCGGGCGTGACGAGCGCCGCGGGCCTCGCACAGGCCTTCGCGGGCGGCTACCTCACCACCTTCATCGACGTACCCGCCGTTCCCGCCGCCCTGGTGTTCCTCGCCCTTCTGGCCGTGCTGAACATGCGCGGCATCAAGGAGTCCGTGCGCAGCAACGTGGTCATGACCGTCATCGAGGTGTCCGGGCTGGTTCTGGTCGTCGTCGTCGTCGGCGTCTTCATCGCCGGAGGCAACGGGGACATCTCGCGCGTCAACGAGTTCCCACCCGGGGTCAGCGCCGCATCCGCCGTCCTCGCCGCATCCCTGATCGCGTATTACTCCTTCGTCGGGTTCGAGGTGTCCGCCAACGTTGCCGAGGAGGTCCGGGACGTCAGCCGCGTGTACCCCAAGGCCATCTTCGGTGCCCTGCTGACGGCCGGCGTCGTCTATCTCCTGATCGGACTCGCAGCTTCCGCGGCGCTCGCCCCTGAGGAGCTCGCCGGGTCGAGTTCGCCCCTGCTCGACGTCGTGGCGGCGACGGGCGCGGGCATTCCGGAGTGGCTGTTCAGCCTGGTAGCCCTCATCGCCGTGGCCAACGGCGCCCTGTTGACCATGATCATGTCCAGCCGGCTCACCTACGGGATGGCGGAACAGGGGCTTTTCCCGTCGGTCTTCGACCGCATCCTGCCCCACCGCCGCACACCGTGGGTCGCCATCGTCGCGACGACGCTTGTGGCCATGGCCCTGACACTGACCGGCGGGCTCGAATCGCTCTCCCAGACGGTCGTCCTGCTGCTCCTGTTCGTATTCCTGAGCACCAACATCGCCGTCATCGTGCTCCGGAAGGACGAGGTGCAGCACCAGCACTTCCGCATCCCGGTGGTGTTCCCCTACCTCGCGATCGCATCATGCCTCCTGCTCCTCACGCAGCAGACAGGCGAGATCTGGCTCCGGGCCGGCATCCTGCTCGCGCTGGGGCTCGCACTGTACGGCGTCCAGCGGTTCGTGCGGGGCCGGGCAGTGCAGCCCACCGACCAGTAGCCCCGCCGGCAGGCGAACTGCGGTCCCGGTTGTCCCGCGCCCGGTAACCGGAATAATTCCTCCGGATACCGGGTTGCCGCCTGCAGGAAGCAATCCAGTACGAGGAGCAGCATGACCAGCAGCATCCAGATCCAGCTCGTCCGCCGTCCGGTCGGCACCCCCTCTCCAGCGGATTTTCGAACAGTCACCGTGGACCTCCCGGAACTCGGCGAGGACGAAGTGCGCGTCCGCAACGAGTACGTGTCCGTCGATCCCTACATGCGGGGGCGCATGAACGACGCGAAGTCCTACGTCCAGCCCTTCGGCCTCGACGAGACCATGACCGGCGGTGCGGTGGGCAGGGTCATCGAGTCGAGGAGCGACACCCTTCCCGTCGGGACCGCGGTTCTCCACGGCTTCGGCTGGCGGAACGTCGCCCAGGGCCCTGCGCAGCAGTTCTCACCCCTGCCGGAGACGGGACTGCCCCTGTCAGCCTTCCTCGGGGCGGCCGGCATGACCGGGCTCACTGCGTACGCCGGGCTGAAGCGCGTCGCGGCCCTTCGGGAGGGTGACGTCGTCTTCATCTCCGGCGCCGCCGGCGCGGTCGGCTCCATCGCCGGGCAGATCGCCCGCAAGCTCGGGGCCTCACGCGTCCTCGGCTCGGCCGGCTCGGCGGCGAAGGTGTCCCTGCTCAAGGACAGGTATGGATACGACGAAGCGTTCAACTACAAGGACGCTCCCGTACGGCAGCAGCTGCGCGCCCTCACGCCGGACGGCATCGACGTCTACTTCGACAACGTGGGCGGCGACCACCTCGAGGCCGCCCTCGACCGGCTCAACACCGGCGGCCGCGCAGCGCTCTGCGGAGCGATCTCGCAGTACAACGACACCGGGCGAACGCCCGGCCCGGACAACCTGGCGAATCTCGTGACGCGGTCACTGAAGCTGGAGGGATTCATCGTGGGGCAGCACCAGGACCTGCAGCCGGAGTTCGCAGAGAAGATGACGCAGTGGCTGACGGAGGGCAGCGTGGTGTTCGACGAGACCGTGGTGGACGGCATCGAAAATGCCGTCGACGCCTTCCTCGACATGATGAAGGGCGCCAACACGGGGAAGATGCTCGTTCGCCCCTGACCGCCGGCGTCGCAGCCGTGCCCGGATCGCTGCGCCACCGGGACCGGCTGCGATACTGGCGGCATGACCGTCGCCTTCACCTGCACCACGACCACGCCCATCGGGCAGTCAGAACTGTTCGAACGCTCCCGGAGCATCGATGCTCACACCGGATCCATGCGCTTCTCGCGTGAGCGCGCCGTCGGCGGCGTCACGAGCGGCCTGATCGGCCTGGGTGAGCAGGTCACCTGGCGAGCCTGGCACTTCGGCCTCCCCCTCCGGATGACGAGCATCATCACGGAGTTCGACGCCCCGTCCCGCTTCGTCGACGAGCAGCTCCGTGGCCCGTTCCGCGCCTTCCGGCACGTCCACGAGTTCAGCACGGCCGACGGCACGACGACGATGATCGACAGGATCGAGTTCACGGCACCGTTCGGGGTGGTCGGCACGGCGGTGGAGCGCATCCTGCTCCGCCCGTACGTGCGCCACCTCATCGTGGTGCGCAACAGGTTCCTGACGACGGCGCCGGCTAGTCGTCTCCGGCTGCCCGCAGCGTCGCCTCGAGCCGTACCCGCTGGTCCGCCGGCAGGAGAGTGCGGTACTGGGGGAACTCCGTAAGGAACTCCCGGACCCTCGGGCAGTAGGGGACGACGGCGATGCGCCGCTTGTGGGCATTGAGGAGCACCTGGCGGATGAGTGCCGGTTCGACGTCGACGGCGTCGAACCGCGGATCGACGACGGCCTGGATCAGGACGGCGTGCGATCCCTTCATCTCGTACTTCACATGGCCCACCATGGTGCCGTCACTGAAGAGTTCGAAGCGCGAGAACAGGGAGTTGTCGCGGAAGCCGCTGCGCGCCGTGACGGGCGCGGTCCGGGCCTCGGCCTGTACCTCACGCCGCTCGATCTCCTCGACCAGCACTTCGTAGCGGTGCAGTGCGTCCATCGGCGGGAAGTCCCGGTCGAGCAGACGGTACATCTGGTTGCACAGGACCCGGAGTTGACGGGTGGATACGGCGGCGAGGTCGCCGGGGAACTCCGACTCCTCCACCCTGGGGGTAGCACTGGGGGAAACGCGTGGAACCGCGCCCCACCCGAGCTGCTCCGACTCAGCCAGCTGAGCGGCCTGCGGATGGTAATCGACAAAAGAGGAAGTTTCCATGGTCAGCTCCACTATGGTGGTTCGATGGCCCGCTGCTAGGCCCTGCCGAAACTATAAACCCATTCCTGCTCGAAATGAAATTAAGTAGCCTTACTATTTCTTCGGCGGTGCACCTCCGGTGCGTGAACACCCCTTGAGCCAAAGTTGAGCATTCCTGCGGGAGCCCTTGAGAGGGTGAGGACTACGGTGAGCGGGATCGCCGCGCCGGCCGGGTGCGTAGACACCGCGCACCAGAGGAGCCCGCCTTGCAGTTCCAGACCGCCTCCACGGCCATGACGGCGTCATCCCTGACGCTGCCTGACGTGCACCTGCACTACCTCAATTCCGGCGGCTGCTTCGATGAACTGGAGGTCGACGCCTATCTCCACGGCCTCACTCCGCTCCCCCGTGAGGAGCGGGACTGCATCGCCCAGGCCGTCAACGAACTGATCGACGACGTGCTGGCCACGGGCGCCTCCGGGCCCCTGCCGCGCGCCTCCTACAGCAGCGCACCGGCAACGCGCGGCATCTCCTCCACGCGCGCGCGGCAGCAGCGGCTGGTCGGCTAGCCGTACCGTCCGGGAAGGTGCTGCACCCCGTCCGAGGCGATGCGTAGCAGGTCCTGCTCCGTGTTGACGGGGTGGCGGCCTGCGGGAAAGGCTGGGGGCTGACACCGACCCCTCGAGCAGGAGCCCCACCATGGCACTCGCCCCCACCGTCCAGCTGCGCAGCGGCGCCCGCCTCCCCCTCCTCGGCCTCGGCACCTGGCCGCTGAACGACGACGAGGCGGCGGAGACCGTGAGCCTCGCCATCGAGACCGGGTACCGGCTCATCGACACGGCGGAGAACTACCGCAACGAGAAGGGTGTGGGCGAGGGGATCCGCCGGTCCGGAGTTCCCCGCGAGGAGTTGTTCGTCACCACCAAGTTCAACAGCGAGCACCACAGCATCGACGGCGTGCGCCGCGCCTTCCGGGCCAGCACCGAGCTGCTGGGCCTCGACTACGTCGACCTGCTGCTCGTGCACTGGCCCAACCCCGGTCAGGGTCGCCACGTCGAAGCCGTACAGGGCATCGCGAAACTGATGGAGGAGGGGCTCGTGCGCGCCGTCGGCACGTCGAACTACAAGCCCGCCCACCTGCAGCAGGTTCTCGACGCCGGCATCGTGCCCGACGTGAACCAGATCCAGCTCGACCCCCAGCGCCCCCGGATCGAGGAGCGCGCGTTCCACAACGAGCACGGGATCGTGACGGAGTCCTGGAGCCCGCTGGGCCCCGGCAGCGGTCTGCTGGAGGATCCCGGCATCGTCGCGATCGCGGAAGCCCATGGCAGGACGCCCGCACAGGTGGTGCTGCGCTGGCACGTACAGCAGGGCATGGTCGCCATCCCGAAGTCGTCGAACCCCCAGCGGCTCGCGCAGAACCTCGGCATCTTCGACTTCGAACTCTCGGGCGCCGAACTGGCCAGCATCTACCTGCTCGACACGGGGAGTGCCGAGATCGTGGATTCGGACGCCTTCGGCCACTGATCCCGGCGCAGCCGCCGCTGGAATCCCTTGACACGCCATCCGGCCGCCGCGAAGGTAGTAAGCACGCTTAGTTCTTGCGTGCGGCCCGGTAATGCGTGCCGCACGCGGGAGCATCGACCGGAAGGAAGATCAGCATGGCGGACGAACCAGGCAACCAGACACCGAACACCCCCGACGTCAGCGAGACGGAGCTGCGGGAGATGAAGGTCGACGAGCTCCGCGAGGAGGCAAAGGAAGAGGGTCTTTCAGGAACCTCCGGGATGCGGAAGGGCGAACTCGTCGACGCGGTGGCCCAGGCGAAACAGGAGCACGCCGACGGGTCGGGGGCCGAGGATCCGAAGGCCGGCAAGGACTCGGGCGGCGAACCCGCCGATGCCTCCGAGGATGTCGGCGCCGGCCCCGACGGCGGCAGGATCCGGACGGGACCCGAGACCTCGAAGTCCCTGAAGTACTCCCAGGAGATCACCTCTCCCGACGAGGATCCCGAGCGTGAGGGCCGCAGCCTCGCGACAACGCACCACGAGGTCATCAAGCAGTGGGCCGAGGCACGGAACGCCCGGCCGGCCACCGTGGAGGGAACGGACCACGGGGATCATCTCGGCGTGCTGCGCTTCGACTTCAACGAGGACACGGACAAGCTGCGCCACGTGAGCTGGGAGGAATGGTTCCGGACCTTCGACGAACGCCAGCTGAACTTCATCTACCAGGAGCAGCGCAAGGACGGGAACCAGTCCAACTTCTTCATCCTCGAGAGCCCCAACCGCGAGGACGCCTGAGCGCCGGAAGGGTCCGGGCGGGAGGACAGAACGGCATATCCTTGGCAGTGCGCCCTTCCCGCCCGGCGGCCGAGCATTCCTGACGGCACTGCTGCGGGACGATCGGACACCCGCACCCAGTACCGAGAGGACACCTACGCTTGCTCGAGATCGCCGTGGTCCTCGCTGCCGGTTTCTGGGCGGGCATGATCAATGTCGTCGTCGGTTCCGGCACCCTGGTGACCTTCCCGGCCCTCCTGCTCTTCGGCTACCCGCCGATCGTCGCCAACATCTCGAACAACATCGGGCTCGTGGGCGGCGGACTGTCCGGCTCATGGGGCTACCGTCGGGAGATCGCCGCGAATCGGGGCCTCCTGCTGCGGCTCCTGCCCCTCTCCGTCCTCGGCGGGATCGCGGGGGCGCTGCTGCTGCTCGTCCTGCCGGCGGAGGCCTTCCAGGCGATCGTGCCCATCCTCATCCTCGTGGGCCTCGCCATGGTGGCTCTTGCTCCGCGCGTCCAGCAGGCCGCAGCGGCGAAGGCCGGGGAGAGCGCGCCCGCTGCGGGGCCGTCGCGCCGTCGGTCCCTGCTCCTGCTCGCCGGCATCGGCGTCCTCGGCATGTACGGGGGTTACTTCGGCGCCGCCCAGGGCATCCTGATCGTCGGCCTGATGAGCATGGTCACGATCGAGAGCCTCCAGCGCATCAACGCCATCAAGAACGTGCTGACCACGGCCGTCAACGGGGTCGCGGCCATCACCTTCATGGTGTTCGCCTGGGAGTCCATCAACTGGTCCCTCGTGCTTCTCATCGCCGTCGGCGCCACCCTGGGTGGCCTTCTCGGCGCCCGCGTGGGCCGCAGGCTCTCCCCCCTCGCGCTGCGTGCCACGATCCTCGTCATCGGCACCGCAGCATTGATCCGCATCGTCTTCTTCGCCTGACCCACCACCCCCGAACCCAGGAATCCCATGCAACGCTTTGCCTGCGCCGTCTGCGACGCGCCCCTGTTCTTCGAGAACTCCCAGTGCCTCGCCTGCGGCACACAGCTCGGCTTCCACCGAGGGGAGCGCGCCATCGCGCCACTGGACGACGACGGCGCGTACCGCGATCTCGAAGGCCAGCTCCTCCGGCGCTGCACCAACCTCAAGCTGTCGGGGTGCACCTGGCTCGTGCGGGAGGAGGGCGACAAATGCTTCAGCTGCAGCCTCACCCGGTCCCGGCCCGAGGACCACGACACCACGGGGCTCGCCCAGTTCCTCGACGCCGAACGCTCGAAACGCCACCTGATCTACGAACTCGACGTGCTCGGCCTGCCCATCGAGGACAGGATCCAGAACCCCGAGCGGGGACTCGCCTTCGATCTGCTCTCGAGCGTCGAGGAGAAAGTGGTGATCGGGCACCAGAACGGCCTGATCACCATCGACCTGGCCGAGACCGTCGACTCCCACCGCGAGAAGATGCGGGCCAAGCTCGAAGAGCCCTACCGCACCATGCTGGGACACTTCCGGCACGAGACCGGCCACTACTTCGAGGGCACGCTCGTCTTCTCCGATCCCGCCCTGACCGAAGATGCCCGCAGCATCTTCGGTGACGACCGCGCCAGCTACAAGGACGCCATCAAGCGGCACTACGACGAGGGAGCTCCCGAGGACTGGAAGAAGGAGCACATCTCCCAGTACGCGACGATGCACCCGTACGAGGACTTCGCCGAGACGTTCGCGCACTACCTGCACATCTGCGACACGGTGGACACCGCCCTGCAGTACGGGCTCGCCTCCGGTCCCGGCCCGAATACCTCGGAGGACTTCGGCGACGTGGTCCGGGAGACCTGGATCCCGCTCTCCGTCGCCCTCAACCAGGTGAACCGCAGCATGGGCGCCAACGACCTCTACCCGTTCGTGCTGCCGCCGGCCGTCATCGCCAAGCTCGATTTCGTGCACAAGCTCCGCGTGCGGGTCGGACACCCGGTCGCCGGATCGGTCGCGGGATAGCGGTGGGTCGCCGGGACTCCCGAGGTCCGGGCGGAGCGCAGCAGGGGGCTCAGGGCCAGAGCAGCTCCCGGCGCCAGCCCTCCCCGAACCGCGTGTAGAGCAGGCGCATGTGCCTGCGTTCCTGGTCCGCCTGCCAGAATTCGACGGCGTCCGGTGCCACGGTGAAGACCGTCCAGGTGGTCGAGGCGAGACCGTCCGCGGCCTCGATCCGATGCACCTGCTCCTCGACGGCCGCCTCGAGGTCCTCCCGGCTGCGCAGCACCGCGCTCTGGCTGCCGGCGAGGACGAGAGCACGGGCTACGGGATGGCGGCGCTGGAAATCGGCGTCGTTCTCCTCCGTGGTGCCGGTCGAGACGGACCCCCGGATCCTCACCTGACGGCCGGCCGCCGGCCAGAAGAAGGTCAGCGCCGCCGCCGGGTGCTTCCTCAGCTGCCGGCCCTTCGGACTGTCCATGCTGGACGCCACCTGCCATCCGGCGGACGTCACGTCCTTGAGGATCACCACACGCGCATCCGGCACGCCGTCCTCTCCTGTCGTCGCGAGGTTGACCGCGTGGGGCGCCGCGATGCCGTCCTCCACCGCGCGTTTCAGCCACTCGACGAAGAGGTCGACGGGCGAGGCCGGCGCGGCCCCGGGGTCGAAGGGCGGCATCTCCTCGGGGAAGACGGGTACGCCACGGACGACATCGCGGATCAGGCCTGGCTCACTCATGCGGCCAGCCTAACCGGGCCGCCTGCCGGCGTGGGCAGATCCACCGGTTCCGAATCGTCAAGCCGTGCCCGGGAGGGCCGGCCCCGACATGCCACCGGAAGCCACGGCATAGAGTCGTGAGATGCCAGCCCACCAGGACCAGTACGTAGGACCACGCGACCTCACGCGGTGGTCGTCGCCGATCGGCCGCCTGCTCGTCCGGTGCGTCCGCCCCCTCGCCCGGTGGGTCGGACCCCATACGGCCCTGCTGCTCATCATCACCATCGGCGGAGGAGTCGCCGCGGCGCTGACGGCGGCCTCCGCCGAAGTGTACGAGTCCGTCGTGGACGCCGACGGGGTCGCCGCCCTCGACCACCCGGCCCTCGACCTCGCCGTGTCCCTGCGCCAGGACTGGCTCAACGCCTTCATCACGGGATACACGAACATCGGCGGGCCGATCGGGATGCCCATCCTGGCGGTGTCGATCATGGTGCTGCTCGCGGTCCGCCGCAGGTCCTGGACTCCCGTGATCCTCCTGCCCGCGGCGGCCTTCGGCTCCCTGCTGATGACCATCGCGGGCAAGGACGCGATCGGGCGCCTGCGGCCTCCGATCGAACTCGCCGTCCCGCCCTATGAATCCTCGCCGTCGTTCCCCAGCGGACACTCGCTGAACGCCGTCGTCATCGCGGGCATCGTGGCCTACCTCCTCGTGCTGCGGCAGCACCGCAAGCGCACCCGGGCCCTCACCATCGTGCTCGCCGTCCTGTTCGCCACGACCATGGGGCTCAGCCGCGTCTACCTCGGCCACCACTGGCTCACGGACGTGCTGGTGGCTTGGACGCTCGGCGTCGCATGGATCGCCGTCGTCATCACCGCCCACCGACTCTTCCTGACGTTCCGCCTGCGCAGGTCGGCCCTCCGTGGCGCTCCCGCCTGAACCGCCGCCGGCACGGGCCGCACGCCCGCTACGGCGGGACGCCCAACGCAATCGTGCGGTGGTCCTCACTGCGGCGCGGCGCATGTTCGCCGCGCACGGGGCGGAGAGCAGCTTCGAGGACATCGCACGGGAGGCAGGGGTGGGGGTGGGCACCGTCTACCGCCGGTTCCCGGACCGCCGCGCACTCATCGAGGCGATCCTCGAACAGCGCGTGGACGACGTCGATGCGGTGGCGAGGGAGGCGCTCGCGGCTCCCGATCCGTGGGTGGCGGTGCGGTTCTTCGTCGGCTCCGCCGCCCGGATGCAGCTGGAGGACCGCGGCCTGCGGGAGCTGCTGCACGACGCCGGCTTCGTGTCGGCCGGGCTCGCGGTGCTCCGCCGGCGCATCGCCCCGGCTGCCGAGGAGCTGGCCCTCCGGCTCAGGACCGAGGGCGCGGCGAGGCCGGACCTCACGGGGAGGGACCTGCTCGTCCTCATCCGCATGCTCGGCTCCCTCGCCCCCGACCGTCCGGCGCCGCGGGCCGGTGAGCCGGTCAGGGAGCCGGTCGGGGAGGCGGACGGGGAGTTCGAGCGGTACCTCGGACTCGTCCTGGCCGGGCTCCGCCGCCAGACGTCCGGAGATGGTTAAGCAGAACCGACGGTTTCCCTTCGATAATGCCGACTTCCGCTGATGGACAGCCCCCTCCATACTTGGCAGGTGCGGAACGCACTCTCCCTCCTATGAATGGATCCCGATGTCTGACAGCTCAGGTGTGCAGGGCTCGCAATCGCTCCTGCGGCGCAAACCCATTGACAATGTCGAGGACGAGTCGGGCCGCACCGGCCTCTTCAAGAGCCTCGGCCTGTGGCAACTGACGGCGATCGGTGTCGGCGGCATCATCGGTGTCGGTATCTTCACGCTCGCGGGGCTCGTCGCGAACGGTGGGGAAGACGGTACGCCGGTCGGCCCGGCCGTCCTGATCTCGTTCCTGGTCGCGGGGCTCGCCAGCGCCGCGGCCGCCCTGTCCTACGCGGAGTTCGCGGGCATGATCCCCCGTGCGGGCTCCGCGTACACCTACGGCTACGTGGCGCTCGGTGAGATCATCGGCTGGTTCATCGGGTGGGACCTGCTGCTCGAATACATCGCGATCGTGGCCGTCGTCGCCATCGGCATCTCGGGATACTTCACGGAGTTCATGTCCGGCATCGGCGTCACCGTGCCCACCTGGATGCAGGGAACCCCGGACACCATCGAGGGCGGTGTGGTCAACGTCCCCGCGATCGTCGTGTGCCTGCTCATCACGTTCATCCTGAGCCGCGGCACCAAGACCTTCGGCAAGTTCGAGCTCGTCGCGGTCGGGCTCAAGATCCTGCTCATCCTCGGCATCGTCGGCCTCGGCTTCTTCTACGTCAACGCCGAGAACTACTCGCCGTTCCTGCCCTCCGGTTTCGGCGCCGTCTTCACGGGTGCGGCCACCGTCTTCTTCGCGGTCTTCGGCTACGACGCCATGAGCACCGCGGCCGAGGAGGCGACCGACGGCAAGAAGCACATGCCGAAAGCGATCCTCCTGTCCCTGCTGATCGCCATGGTGCTCTACGTCCTCGCGACCCTCGTCCTCACCGGCATGCAGAACTACGAGGACATCAGCCCCACGGCCGGCTTCGCCTCCGCGTTCCAGTCCGTGGGCCTTCCGGTCGTCGCGACGATCATCTCGGCCTTCGCCGTGATCTCCATCCTCACCGTCATGCTGACCTTCCTCCTCGGTGTGACGCGCGTCTGGTTCTCGATGAGCCGCGACGGGCTCCTTCCGGCCTGGTTCTCGACGACGGACCGCAACGGTACGCCGCAGCGCGTCACCTGGATCGCCGGGATCGCGGCGGCGTTGCTCGCCGGCGTCTTCCCCATCCGCGCGGTCGCCGACCTGACGAACATCGGGATCCTGGCCGCGTTCGTCGTCGTGTGCGTCGCGGTGATCGTGTTGCGCCGCACCCGGCCCGAGGTACCGCGTACCTTCAAGCTGCCCCTCATGCCGATCGTGCCCGCCTTCGGCGTCCTGGCCTCGCTCTTCCTGATGCTCCAGCTCCACTGGGAGACCTGGCTGCGCTTCCTCGTGTGGCTCCTGATCGGCCTGGCCGTCTACTTCTTCTACGGCCGGAAGCACTCCCTCATGAACCCGGACAGCCCCCGCCACGCCCTCCTCAAGCGCGGGGCGTAGCGCCTCCCGGCCCGGAACGGAAGGTCCCGCCGCACGGTCACGAATGTGCGGCGGGACCCGCCACCTCCTATCCTCGATGAGGGCCTTCCGCGTACCCGCGGACGCCGGCCCTCCCAACGATCCCCACAAGTGAAGGACCAGCACCCCCCATGGACCTCTTCCGGACCAAGTCCATCGAGCAGTCGATCAAGGACTCCGACGAAAAGGGACACGGCCTCAAGCGTTCCCTGAATACCTGGGACCTGATGATCATGGGTGTCGCCGTCGCCGTGGGCGCGGGCATCTTCTCGGTCGGAGCACAGGCTGCCGCCTTCAACGCCGGACCCGCCGTGACCATCTCCTTCGTACTCGCCGCGATCACCTGCGCCCTGGCCATCATGTGCTACGCGGAATTCGCCACGGCGCTCCCGGTCGCCGGCAGCGCGTACGTCTTCACCTACGCCACGATGGGTGAGCTGCTCGCCTGGATCATCGGCTGGAACCTCATCCTCGAACTGCTGATGGCGGCGGCCGTCATCGCGAAGTTCTGGGGCGTCTACCTCAGCGACCTCTTCAGCGTCCTGGACCTCGACATCCCCGCCGAGATCAGCGCCCTGGGCCTCGACCTCACCTGGGGTCCGCTGCTGATCGTCGCCATCTTCACGGCCGTCCTCATCTACGGCACCAAGCTCTCCGCCCGGGTCAACAGCGTCTTCACCGTCATCAAGATCGGCATCGTGCTGTTCGTGATCGTCGTCGGCTTCTTCTACGTCAGCCCCGAGAACTACACCCCTTTCGTGCCTGCCGCAGAGGCCGCCGCGGAGAGCGGGGCCGGCTGGGCCGACCAGCCTTTCCTCTCCTTCCTGAGCGGCGCCTCCCCGGCGACCTTCGGCTTCACCGGCATCATCTCCGGAGCGGCCCTCGTCTTCTTCGCGTTCATCGGGTTCGACGTGGTCGCCACGTCGGCCGAGGAAGTGAAGAACCCGAGCCGCACGCTTCCCCGCGGGATCTTCGCCGGGCTGATCGTGGTCAGCATCCTGTACATCCTCGTGACCCTCGTGGTGACCGGCATGGTGTCCTACAAGGACCTCGGGGCTTCCGGGGCGCCGTCACTGGCCACCGCCTTCCAGCTCGTCGGCGCCGACTGGGCTGCCGGCATCATCTCGCTGGGCAGCCTCATCGGCCTGACCACGGTCATCATGGTGCTGCTCATGGGACTTGCCCGCGTGATCTTCGCGCTCAGCCGGGACGGCCTCCTCCCCCGCGGCCTGAGCCGCACCTCGGACAAGCACGCCACGCCCGCCCGTACGCAGATCCTGTGCGGCGTCGTCGTCGCCCTGCTCGCGGGCTTCACGCAGGTGGAGGTGCTCGCGGAGATGATCAACATCGGCACGCTCTCGGCCTTCATCACGGTCAGCCTCGGGATCCTCGTGCTGCGCCGGAAGCGCCCGGACCTCACGCCGGCGTTCCGCGTCCCGTTCGGCAAGGTCATCCCGATCGCCTCCGCCGCCCTGTGCCTCTACCTCATGTTCAACCTGGCCACCATCACGTGGCTGTTCTTCGCGGTCTGGCTGGTCATCGGCTTCGCCGTCTACTTCGCCTACGGCAACCGCCACTCGCGCCTCCGCGTGCGGCAGCACGAGCACGTCTGACCCTCTTCGCCGCGCCCATTCCCGACGGACGTGCGCCGGCGGCCGCGGCGCGAGACAATGGTGCTCCCCGGAACTGCGGTTCCAGGGGGCACCATCCGTTTCTGCCAGCAGAAGGAACCCCATGTCCCAGGAGCCCTACCCCAGCGAGCGCCCGTTCTCCGGCAGCCATGCAAAGCCGTACGACGGCGGCGCGTACGGAAGCCAGGGTGGCTACCCCCCGTACCAGGCCGGGCAGCCGGGCCCCTACCAGCCGGGCCAGTACGCCCCCTCCTACCAGTCCATCGAGGGAGAGAAGGCCGCCCAGACCTCCCTCATCCTCGGGATCGTCGGACTCTTCGTTGCCGGGTTCATCCTGGGACCGCTGGCGATCTGGCAGGCGAAGAAGGCCGAGCGCCTGGGCGTACCGGCAACGGCGGGGAAGGTGCTCGGCTGGATCAATGTCGCGCTCTACGGCATCGCCATCCTGTTCGGAATCCTCCTGATCATCATCATGTTCGCGGGATTCTCAGCCTCCACCTACAGCAGCTGACGCCTCCGCCTACAACAGCCGACGCGGAGGGCCCGGCCGGCTACAGGGTGGGGAACAGGCGCGTTGACTGCTCGTCCGCTTCGAAGACGCGCGAGTGCGGCCCTGTCCCCACTATCAGCGGATCCGGTGCGCCGACCACGTCGGGGTCCTTCTCGTCGTAGTCGAGTACGGACAGGACATACCGGAGGGCCTCGATCCTGGCCCGCTTCTTGTCGTTGCTCTTGATCACCGTCCACGGGGCATCGGCCGTATTGGTGTAGAAGAACATGGCCTCCTTGGCTTCCGTGTACTCGTCCCACTTGTCGAGCGACTGCAGGTCCATGGGGCTCAGCTTCCAGCGGCGGACCGGGTCCGTGTGGCGCTGGGCGAAACGGCGCCGCTGTTCCTCACGGGACACCGAGAACCAGAACTTGATGAGGTGGGTGTCGCTGCGCACCAGCATGCGCTCCAGTTCCGGGGCCTGCCGCATGAACTCCAGGTACTCGGTGGGCGTGCAGAAGCCCATGACGCGTTCCACCCCGGCCCGGTTGTACCAGGACCTGTCGAACAGGACGATCTCCCCGCCCGACGGCAGCACGGACATGTAGCGCTGGAAGTACCACTGCGTCTGTTCCTTCTCGCTCGGCTTGTCCAGTGCGACGACCCGGGCACCGCGGGGATTCAGGTTCTCCGTGAACCGCTTGATCGTGCCGCCCTTGCCCGCTGCGTCGCGCCCCTCGAACAGGACGGCGACCTTGGTGCGGTTGGCCCTGACCCATCCCTGCATCTTGAGCAGTTCGATCTGCAGGGCCCGCTTGGCCTTCTGGTAGTCGCGCTCGGTCATCCGGGTGTCGTAGGGGTAGTCCTCCCGCCAGGTCGGCTGGTCCGGGTGGGGCAGCAGGACGTGCTCCCCGCCGTCGCTGTCCGGGGTCGGCACGGGGACCGGGGGCTGCTCGGCGCCCTCGACGGCGGGCGTGTCCGCCGGGGAGTCCGTCGGCTCGTCGTCCAGCTCGTCGGTCGGTTCCTCGCTCATCCTGCCTCCTCCTGTTGCAGTCGCCCAGGGCATACTTCGTCACGCCCGGAACCCCGACCGCCCGATCGCATCGTCCCAGAGGAAGCGCCGGAGAAGCATCAGGAGGCGGGAACTCGTCCCGGGTGGACGGATTCCGGCCGCCTTGCTACGACGGACGGATGCGGACGTCCGTGCGGGACGTTCTCCGGCAGGCTGCATCGGGCGGCACGGGCGGGGAATGCCGACGGCTCCCTCCGGGTTCTACGCGGTGCAGGCAGTCGAGCCAGGAGGACACGATGACAACGACCACCCAGACCGCCGAGGAACGGTGGCTGCGTTTTCGGCAGGCGCGCAACGAGGCCCTTGCGGAACCGCACGGCTGGCTGACGCTCACATCCTTCCAGTGGCTCGGCGACGAACCCGCGGCCCTCGAGCTCGTTCCCGGTCTTTGGTCGGCTGCGGGCGACACCGCGAGCCTGACCGCGCACTCCGCGGACGCCCTCACCGAGCTGGCGAGCGGCCGGCTCGTGGAGGGTACGCTCACGGCGGTACTGGCCGATGAGGAGTCGCTGATGTGGGTCGCCTACGGAGGTGCGGACGGCCGCCGGGTCGTGGTGGAGCTGGCACGGCGCGCAGGCCGCTACGCGATCCGGACGAGGGATGCCGAGTCGCCGGTGCTGACCGCGTTCACCGGGGTGCCCGTGTTCGACTACAACCCCGACCTCGTGGTCGTGGGGCGGTTCGAACCGAATGACGAGCCGCGCCAGGAGAGTATCCGGACGGCCCATCCCGACGTACCCGGGACCGCTTCGACAGTGGGCGACGTCGTCTTCTCCCTTCCGGACGAGAACAGGGAGTTCCGGCTCCATGCCTCCCAGGAGGACGCCGGTTCGCTCGCGATCACGTTCCACGACCGGACCAATGGGACGACCACTGCTTCGTGGCGGAAGGTTGCCACCCGCCGTCCGCGCCCGGACGGGACGGTGGTCCTCGACTTCAACCGGGCGATCAACTATCCCAGCGCCTTCACCCCGTACGGCACCTGCCCCATGCCGGTCCGTGCCAACGTCGTCGACGCGCCCATCGAGGCCGGGGAGAAGGACCCGTTGCGCTGAGGGACGGGCGTCGGACCAGGCGGTCCCGGTGCGGAGCTCAGACCTGCGAGTCCGGATAGATACTGCGGGTCTCGGTACGGCGGTTGCGGTTGGTCACCCAGTCCGTGGGATAGATCCTGGGCAGGATGTTGGCCAGCGCCAGTGAGGCGTAGACGACGGTGTTGATGGCCACGAACGCCGCGAGGATGGCGAACTCGCTGCTGCTCAGCACCGATTCCGGCAGGAGGATGCCGGTGGGAATGATGGGTCCGGCTGCTGTGGGGAACACGGGTCAGGCCTCCTGGAGAAAGGGTTCGGTCGCCGGAGCGGCATGGGCGAGGTGCTTCCAGCTGGCCTGGCGGCCGAAGGAGAGGTCGACGATGCCCTTGATGTAGACGAGGTTCAGGAACATGTCGAAGATCAGTTCCGGGAACAGCGTGACGGCGAGCAGCCGCGCCTTCCAGCCGCCCTTCCACACTGTGAGGACCCGCTCGACGGTGAAGAGGAGACCGAGCCCGAGCCAGAACGGGAACCAGATCCAGGTCTCGAGCGACACGGCCGTGAGCGTGATGAGCGCGAGGTAGGCGCCCAGGGCGATCACTCCGTACCCGATGCCGAGCTGCTGCGCCCAGTACCGCATCGTGGGCGCCGTGACTCCGTAGGCGCCGATGTTCTCGAGGGCACCCCGCTGCCAGCGCAGGCGCTGGTTCCACAGCGTGCGCCAGGAGGGCATCAGCTCGGTCACCACGGTGCACTCCTGCGGGGAGACCATCAGGCCTCCCAGGGACTTGAGGGCGATCGTCAGTTCGTTGTCCTCGGTCAGGGCTACGGTGTCGTAGACGTCACCGACCGCTCCCGGGATCGATGTACCGCGGCTCTCGGCGACCGTCCGCAGCGCCACCGGCCGGAAGAGCGATGCGGTGCCGGTGAGGACGAGGACACGGCCACGACGACGGCGCATCTGGCGTGCATAGCGGATGTACTCGTTGCGCTGGAACTGGCCGATCAGGCCGTGGCCCTGCTCGCCGTAGAAGAGCCCGCCCACGGCCATGAGCGCACGGTCGCCGGTGAAGCGTGCCACGGCGCCGGCAAGGAAGCCGTCGTCGAGCTGGGTATCGGCATCCATGACCATGACGACGTCGTTGTCACCCTGCTGCGGCAGGATCGCCGTCAGTGCCTGGTTGAGGGCGCCGGCTTTCTTCTTCGTGTTGTCCACCGACTCGATGACCTCGACGCCGGCCTCCCGGGCCAGGTGGACCGTGGCGTCGGTGCAGTTGTCGGCGACGACGATGATGCGCTCGGGCCGGTGCGACTGGCTCTTGAGGGACGCGATCGTCTGCGGGAGCGAGGCCTCCTCGTTGTGCGCGGGGATGAGGACCGTCACCGTGACCTCGCCCGCGAACCGGCCGCGGGTGGCCGCCATGATGACCTTCGGAGCAAGTGGTTGGTTTCCCGGATTCATCGACCGCCTCGACGTGGTGGCGATGCGCCGCTCCACCAGCGCGAGCCCGGCCCCCGCCAGCAGGGCGAGCGCGATGGCGGTCAGGATGGTGCTCATCCCGGGCGCATCGGAGTTGTAGAGGACGCGCCAGATGCCGATCACGGCGTCCTGCGACGACGCGATCGTCGTCTCGGGACGATTGGCCGCCACGGCGAACCACAACAGAGCCGCGGCTGCTGTCACGATGGCTGCGATGACCAGGCCGACGGCGCGGTCGAGCCGGCCCCCCGACGCGTAGGCAGGCAGCACGTCCGCTGCGGCCGGATGATCCTGCCCTGGTTCGGTTGGTGTCCTCGTCATCGCTACTGCGTCCCCCTGAGACCGGATGCCGCCGCAGTCGTCCCAACATGCAGCGGCCTACGTTGTGCACGGCAGCCATCCCCGGGCCGCCGCGCTTCTGGGACGAGTCTGCCGTAGCACCCCGAACCCAGTCCCGCGCGAAACCCGAAGAATTGTTCAAGGAAGGCCGTGGTCCCGCTGCGCGAGGACCTATCTCAGCGGTCCTCCGGCAGCCGCCGCACCGAGAGCGTACTGCTGGCGAAGAAGGCCAGCACGGAGGCCAGGAGAACCAGCAAGGCCGGCGTCCAGGACCCCGAGGCGTCGTGGACGAGACCTACCAGGGGCGGGGCCAGGGCGGCGACGCAGTACCCCGATCCCTGGACGACGGCGGATATCCGGCCGGCGGAGACCTGGTCCCGGGCGAGCCGGATGATGGCGATGAAGATCACCGTGATGCCGCCGCCCTGGGCGATGCCCCCACCGAAGGACCAGAGCCACCAGAGCTGCGGCGCCAGGAGCAGGCCGGCCGGCACGGCCGTCCACAGCACACCGAGGATGACGGTTACCGCCGTCGTACTCAGGAACCTGGCGGCGAAGGGCACTCCGAGGCCACCCGCGATGGCGAGGATCTGGAAGATGGAGGACGCTGCGCCGGCTTCGCCGACGGACATCCCCAGTTCGTCGTGCAGGTAGCTGGGCAGCCACGCGGTCACCCCGTAGTAGGAGAAGGCCTGCATGGCGAAGGCCACCGTGAGTCCCGCGGTGATCCACCCCGAGCCCTCCACGGGTGGCAGCTTCATCCCGCCGCCGTCCTCGGGGGATACCAGGAACGCATTCCTCGGACCCACTGCCAGCGTCCAGAAGGCGATCGCCCCCACGGCCAGGACGCCGACCGCTGCCAGCGCCACCCTCCACCCCGCCACCCCGGCCAGCGGCGCCGTGACCACCGAGGTGAGGAACGACCCGATGTTCAGAGCCGCGGTGTAGATTCCCATCGCCGTCCCCTGCCGGGCAGGGGAGAAATCGCGGCGGATGATCAGCGGCACCGCGATATTGCCCACCGTGATCGCGAGGCCGATCAGCACGGTGCCGGCCACCACCAGCAGGGGGCCGCCGGCGGAACGCACCAGCACACCGGCCAGCACACCGAGGATGGTCAGCGTCACCGCGAATTCCGCGCCCAGCCTCCTGGCAGCCAGGGACGCGAGTGGTGCCGCGACGGAGAAGCACAGGACCGGGATGCTGGTGAGCAGTCCCAGCAGGACGGGCGAGAAGTGCAGGTCCGCCTGCATCAGGTCCGCCACGGGGGCGACCGCCACGAAAGGGCCCCTCAGGTTGACGGCCACCAGTCCGATGCAGGCGAGCAGGATGTAGCTGCCGGGAACCCTGGCGAGGATCCGGCCGCTCACGGAGCGGGCGGCGGGAGAGGCGGTTTCATCACCTCTATTGCTATCACGCCTTGCTGGTGCAGGAACGGGCCGGCAGCGGCAGCCGATGCAGGCCGTCCCGGCGCACAATGGTCGGATGACCGATCCGATCGACGCCCTGATCCCCCGTCCGCTCCGGGAGCTGGCGCCGGGCGCCGTGCATCTTCCCGACTGGCTGGACCTCGGGCGTCAGCGGGAACTCGTTGCGCTGTGCCGGACCTGGGCGAGCGGACCTGTGCCGATGCGGGCCGTCACCATGCCGAACGGCGGAGTCATGTCGGTGAAGAGCGTGAGCCTCGGCTGGCACTGGCTCCCCTACCGGTACAGCCGCACTGCCGACGACGCCGGCGGCGGCGCCGTCGCGCCGTTCCCCGAGGTGCTCCGCACCCTGGGGCGCGACGCCGTGACCGCGGCCTACGGGCCGGAGGCCGGCGCGTCCTACGAACCCGATGCCGCCCTCGTCAACTACTACGACGACGCCGCGAAGATGGGCATGCACCAGGACCGGGAGGAACGCGTGAACGCGCCCGTGGTGTCCCTCAGCCTGGGCACGGCGTGCGTCTTCCGCTTCGGCAACACCGAGACCCGGAATCGTCCCTGGCAGGACGTGGAACTCCGGTCGGGCGACCTCTTCGTGTTCGGCGGGCCCTCACGGTTCGCCTATCACGGAGTCCTCAGGACCATGCCCGGCACGGCGCCTCCCGGCATCGGGTTCGAGGGGCGGCTCAACATCACGGTGCGGCAGACGGGCCTGGGCTAGGTCCTTCGAGGATCATTCCCCGCGCGTAGGCGGCCTGTCCCGCATGCTGCACGGCATCGTCCACCACACTGACCAGCCGGACCAGGAGCGTCACGGGCGGGTCCCAGTGCTCGTCGACCACCCGCTGCAGGTCCTCGTCCGCGAGGCCCGCGATCAGGCTCTGCGCCAGCTGGTGGACCGCGTCGAAGTAGTCGAGCAGCTGCTGCGCCGAACCGACCCGGACGGTGCCCACCTGGTCCGGTGAATGCCCGTAGCCGGTGTCATCCCGGTCGAGCTCCAGGGCCCAGCGGTCGGCGTAGCCGTGTGCCAGCCACACCTCCTCATGGCCGAACGCCTCGGCGAAGTGGCTGTCCTCCACCCGCGAGAGGTGCCAGATGAGCCAGGCGACGGAATTCGCCGTGCCACCCGGCCGGATGGACAGCTGGTCCGCCTCCAGACCGTCGACGGCACGGCGCACCAGGTCGGGCAGCCGGCCGTACGCCTCGGTCAGGACGTCGGCCGATGTCACCGGCGCTCCTGCCCGGCTGCGGCGGAACCGGACGCCAGCACCCTGAACCGCCGGCGCTGCTGGGCGGGAAGAAGCGAGAGGAACTGCGGGTGGGCGGCCAGGAAGTCCAGCGCCTCGGGACAGCAGGGCACGACGCCCAGGCGCCGGCGATGCGCATTGAGCAGTACGGCCTGCATCAGCACCGGCTCGAGGCCCAGGTGGCGGAATTTCGGGTCGACGACGGCGTGCAGCAGGAGGATGTCCCCGCCGCGCATCTCGTACTGCACATACCCGGCCATGATTCCCTTGCGGTACAGCTCGAACCGGGAGAAGAGGGCGTTGTCGCGGAACGTCTCACGGGCGTCGTCCACTCCGCCGCGCTGCACGGCGTCGCGCTCACGCCGCGTGAGTTCCTCGACGAGCGCGTCGTACCGCTCCCGTGTCTCGAGGGCCGGACGGTCCAGATCGAGGAGCTGGTAGGTGCGGTTGCACAGAATCCGCAGATGGCGCGTCGATGCCCCGGCGAGGTCGCTCGGAAAGTCGGCTTCCTGGGCCTGCGGCACGGCGGAAAGATGCACACGCCGGGTTCCCCCCGACGGACTTGCCCCGTCCTGACGTGCGGCGGAATGCTCGAGAATGTGCGGCAAGTGTTCCATGGTCAACTCCACATCCGGGTGGGTCCTCAGCCGCCTGCTCGACAGTTCCTGCAGTCTAGGTGACGTGTGTGATATTGGAAAGGTCGGCCCCTGTCAACAACCGGACCTCAGGCGGAGACACCCGACTCGCGGTAGAAACCCTCGATATGATCCCGCACCAGGTCCGCGGCCCGGCCCCCTTGGCCGGCCAGCACGGCGCCGAGGACCGCGCGGTGCTCCCGCCGGAGCCTCTCCGACGTCGCTGTCCAGTCGGGAAGTCCTGCGGTCAACCGCCGCGTGTAGTCCTCGATGGACCCGCGCAGCGATCCCATCATGGCGCCCACCAGAACGTTCCCGGCCGCCTCCGCGAGCGCGACGTGGAAGAGCGCATCGCGCTCCAGGAACCCCGCCGGGCCGTCGTCGTGCTGATCCATCTCGTCGAGGAGCCGGGCCGCCCGCTCGAGGGATGGCGAGTCCGGGGACGCGTGGGCCGCCGCCCACGTCTCCAGCAGGAGGCGCGTCTCCACGATGTCCCTGATGGGCAGGTGGGTGCTTGCCACGTGCAGCCGGAGGGCGGAGTCGAGGGCAAGTGCGGGGTTTCCCGTGACGACCGTGCCCGCCAGGGGCCCGGACCCGACACCGGCGCGGACGACGCCGAGGGCCTCCAGGACCCGCGTACCCTCACGTACCGAGGCCCGGGAGATCTTCAGCTGCTCCGCCATGGTGCGCTCGCCGGGCAGCCGGGACCCGATGGCGAGCCGCCCCGCGGCAAGTTCCTGCTCGAGCCATGCCGAGACCACCTGATGATTGCGCATGCGGCCAGCATAGCTTGTGTGGTCCGACCACAGGCCGTAGGATCTGTGGTCAGACCTCAGGCGGATCCGCCACCGTGATCCGGGCCGACGACGAGCAAAGGCACCCCATGCACCCATCCTCCAGCGCACCCGTTCCCCCGGCCCTCAGGCGCCGGGTCCCCAGGGTCGCGGACCTGGCTCCCCTCATGCAGTTCAAGAAGCCCGAGATCAGCGCAGCCGCCCGGCTCCGGCGGGCCAACACCGTCTGGGACCTGCGCGACATGGCCAAGCGACGGACACCCACGGCACCCTTCGACTACACGGACGGTGCCGCCGAGGCCGAGATCTCGCTCCGCCGTGCGCGGGAGGCCTTCCTCGACCTCGAGTTCCGGCCGGGCATCCTCCGCAACGTGCAGACCGTCAGCACCGTCACGCCGATCCTCGGGAAGGATTCGGCCCTGCCGTTCGGCATCGCGCCGACCGGTTTCACCCGCATGATGCAGTCGGAGGGCGAGTACGCCGGCTCGCAGGCGGCGGCAGCGGCAGGCATCCCCTACACGCTCTCCACCATGGGCACGGCCTCCATCGAGGACGTGGCGGAGGCCGCCCCCAACGGGCGCAACTGGTTCCAGCTCTACCTGTGGACGGACCGGGACCGCTCGATGGAGCTCATCGCCCGCGCGGCCGCCGCGGGGAACGACACCCTCATGGTCACCGTCGACACCGCGGTGGCCGGCGCCCGGCTCCGCGACGTCCGCAACGGCATGACCATCCCGCCGGCGCTGACCCTGAAGACCGTTCTCGACGCCTCGTACCGGCCGGCCTGGTGGTTCAACTTCCTGACCCACGAGCCGCTCTCGTTCGCCTCGCTCTCACGCTACTCGGGCACCGTGGCCGACCTCATCAACTCGATGTTCGATCCGACGCTCACCTTCGAGGACCTGGACTGGCTGCGCAGCGTGTGGAAGGGAAACCTCGTGGTCAAGGGGATCCAGACGCTCGACGACGCGAAGAAGGCCGTGGACCACGGAGCGGACGGCATCATCCTGTCCAACCACGGCGGACGCCAGCTCGACCGGGCACCCATCCCGCTGCACCTGCTGCCCCGCGTCGCAGCCGAGCTCAAGGGCAAGACCGACATCATCCTGGACACGGGCATCATGAGCGGTGGCGACGTCGTAGCAGCCCTGGCCCTCGGAGCGGACTTCACGCTGATCGGCCGCGCCTACCTCTACGGACTCATGGCCGGCGGCCGCAAGGGCGTGGACCGCACCATCGAGATCCTCGGCAGGGAGACGGCGCGTACCATGCAGCTGCTCGGGGTGAACCGCATCGAGGACCTCACCCCGGACCACGTCCGGCTGCTCGGCGACGCGACGGCGGACCTGCGCGAAGTCGCCGTGACACCCTGACGCCCTGACGCGGCCCGGCGCGGCCGGCCTGCACCCCCGGGCCCACGAATGGGCCCGGGGGTGCGGCGGTTCCGGCCGTCCCCGATTCGCCACGTCTCATTCTGATGACGGACACCGGGAAAGCCCCGGAGGGGGTCTATTATTTCCCCAGTGGACCTGCCTGGGGCGGGCCCGAACATAAGTCTGGGGAGACGAAATATGGGACGTGGGCGGAAGCATTTTCCGTTGCGTTACAGGCGCGCGCGGTCGCTGCTCTACGTGGTCGGCCTGTTCTGGTTGTGGCTGTGGCTCGGCGGCGCCGCGTTGATGGAGGGTCTCTACCATTCGCCACTGCACGCCGTGCTCGCGATGTACGCGCTGGCCGTCGTCATACCGGTATCGATCGCCGCCGCGCTGCTCGCAGGAATCCAGATGGCCCTGACGCGCCGGCGCCCCTACACCGCCGTCGTCGTGAAACTCCCGGCCGCACCGCAGCAGCCACCGCTCCAGCCTGCCCACTGGTGGTACGGCGAGAAGGTCTCCTGACCACCTCCCGTTGCACCGGGAAAATGCTGGACGGTCCGAGCAGGCGGCTGGCACGCTGGACAGGGTCCGCACCCTCCGACGACGGGGACCGTCATCGCTTCGTCCACCCAGCCGCCCGCGCAGCATGCCGTCGCCCTCCAGCGCCGCAACGTCCTCGTCGGCGTCCTCTTCGGGTGCGGGGTCATCGCGTTCATCGACGAGGCCGTCTTCCACCAGCTCCTCCACTGGCACCACTTCTATGACAGGTCCACGCCCGCGGCCGGCCTCGTGTCCGACGGCGTGTTCCATGCGTTCAGCTGGTTCGCGACGGTTGCATCCCTCTTCCTCTTCGCCGATCTGAGACGGCGGAGCGCCCTCCAGGCCCGGCGCTGGCTGGGTGGCATCCTCGTGGGCATCGGCGGCTTCCAGCTGTTCGACGGCCTGGTCCAGCACAAGCTCCTCGACCTGCACGAGGTCCGGTACGGCGTGGACCTGCTCCCCTACGATCTGGCATGGAACGGCGCGGCCCTCGCATTCCTGCTCGCGGGGGTCTCGGTACTGCTCGCGGCACGGCGCGCGGAGACCCGGCGTGGCTGACCACTCCGGCCCGGGGCATCCGGTGCCGGTTCCCGAAGGCATCGACAGCTTCCCCCTGGACACCGGGATCGTGCTCGTCTGGCTGGGACTCGCCGTGCTGTACCTGGCCGCGGGCCGCGGTGCGGTCCTGCGGGGACGGAGCGGATGGCCGGTCCGCCGAACTGCCGCCTGGCTGGCCGGGACCGGCCTGGGATTCGTCTCGACGGGGCCGCTCGCACGGGCTGCCGTCGACAGCTTCACCGCGCATACCGTGGTCCACCTCGTCCTCGGCATGCTCGTCCCGCTGCTGCTCGTGCTGGGAGCTCCCGCGACCCTGTTCCTCCGGGCCGTCCCCGCGTCCGTCGGGCGCCGTTACAGCCGGCTCGCCCGTACGGCGCCGCTGCGGATCGGCACGCATCCGGTGGTTGCGACACTGCTCTCCACGATCCCCCTGGCCCTCCTGTACCGGGACGGCGCCGCCCTCGGACTGGCCCATCATCCGGTGCTCGGGCCGCTGCTCCACCTCCACTTGCTCGTGTCGGGCGTTCTCTTCACATACGCCGTCGTCGGCGTGGACCCGAACCCCCACCGGGCACCGGCATGGCTGAGGGGTAGTGCGATCGTCGTCGGCATCGCGGTCCACTCCGTGGTGTCGAAGCATCTCTCCTCCCTCGCGGGCCAGGGCGCCGTGCCACCCGATGCGGAGCAGGCAGCGCACCTCATGTACTACGGCGGGGACGCCGTCCATGTGATGCTCCTCGTGGCATTCTGCGCCCAGGTCTACCGGGCGGCAGGACGGCGGCTTGGCCCGGCAGCGCGAGGGGCGGGCGCGCCCCTCCCCGGATCCGCCGGATAGCACTGCCGGTTCCCGACAGCCTCTCGACCACGGACCAGCGCCGACTGTTCACCCTGCGGTCACCATCCTCAAGTGGACAGCAGTATGTCAGTCCGCATATAACTAGTTTGTAGAACTAGTTGACAGTATGGTTCGTATTCTTGATCGAAAGGTAAGTGAGCCATGACGCAGACAATCAGTGCCATCAGCGCTATCGCCGCTATCGGCGCAGGAGATACGGCCGTAGGAGCCCCCCTCCACTGTGGTGAGCCCATGACCCTGCGCGAGACCTCCTACGTGGGGTCCTCCTACGGCATGATTCCGCAGCCCTCCGCCGGGTTCGACGTCGAACTCGTCTGGGCCTGCTCGTGCGGCTTCCAGCTCTCGCACGAGGAGCCCGCCGAACTCGCATACCCCCTGTCTCCTGCCCTGCGCCGCGTCGCGGCGGCTGCGGCGGACCTCGAGTCGATCCAGTGGCACCTCGACCAGCTCACCGACGAACTCGAGTCCGCGGTGGTCGAAGCAGCAGACGCCGGTGCGGCGATCGTCGACATCGCCGAGGCCGCGCAGCTGGAGCCCGGCGAGGTGCAGCAGCTCGCCTCGGGAGGACGCCTCCTCGACGTAGGCTAGGCAGCACGCCGGCCCTGACCGGACCGGCCCGCAGCCCTGTCCGCGGGCCGGGTCACGGATCGACGGAAAGGCCACACGCCATGAACGAACCCGCCTGGGTCCAGCACGCCATCTGGTGGCACGTCTACCCCCTCGGGTTCATCGGGGCGGAGAAGGCCGCGACGGCGGAGCCCGCCGCCATGCACCGGCTCCTGGACCTGGTGCCGTGGCTCGACTACGCAGTGGAACTGGGAGCGTCGGGCCTGGCCCTCGGTCCCGTGTTCGCGTCGGAGACGCACGGCTACGACACCACCGACTATTTTCGGATCGACGCCCGCCTCGGGACGTCGGAGGACTTCGACACCCTGGTGCGCGAGGCGCACCGGCGCGGACTCCGCATCCTGCTCGACGGCGTCTTCAACCACACCGGGCGCTCGTTCACCCCGTTCCAGGACGTGCTCACGGACGGTCCGGGAGCGGCGACCGCCTCCTGGTTCACGCTGGACTGGCCCGACGGCGCCGGCCCCGGCACCGAACCGGGCTACCGAGACTTCGAAGGCCACCACCACCTCGTGGCCCTGAACCACGACGAGCCGGCCGTCGCGGACTTCGTCGTCGACGTGATGGAGCACTGGCTCCGGCGCGGCGCGGACGGCTGGCGGCTCGACGCGGCCTACGCCGTCCCGGCGCGGTTCTGGGCCTCGGTGACCGCCCGCGTCCACGCGTCCCACCCCGACGCCTACTTCGTCGGCGAGTACATCCACGGCGACTACGCCTCCGAGGTCCGGGACGGCGGCCTCGATTCAGCGACCCAGTACGAACTGTGGAAGGCCGTGTGGAGCTCGCTCAACGACGCCAACCTCTTCGAACTCGCCGCCGCGCTGGAGCGGCACAACGCGCTGCTCGGATCCTTCGCACCGCTCACGTTCCTCGGCAACCACGACGTCACACGGATCGCGAGCAGGCTCACCGACCCCGCCCTGCTGCCGCACGCCGTCGCCGTCCTCCTCACCGTGGGGGGCACACCGTCCATCTACTACGGGGACGAGCAGGGCTACCGCGGCATCAAGGAGGACAGGGCAGGGGGCGACGACGACGTCCGGCCACTCTTCCCACCCGCGCCCGGGAACCTCTCGCCCGTAGGACGGCCCGTCTTCGACGTGCACCAGGAGCTCATCGGCGTCCGGCGCCGCCACCCCTGGCTGCACCGCGCGAGGACCGAGGTGCTGCAGCTGTCCAACGAGGTGCTCGCGTACCGCGTCGCGGTCGAGGGCCCGGAAGCCCTCGTGGTCGCACTGAACCTCTCCTCCGATGCCCAGCCGGTTCCGGCTACGGGGCCGCTGTCCGTACTCGCCGGACAGGCGACCCTCGACGCGTCCTCCGGCAGGGCGACCCTGCCGCCCCGGGCCTGGGCCGTCCTCGGCTGACACCTGGGCTGCCGTTCGGGAACCCGAGCGACGTCGGCGCGGGAACCGGGGATAATGAAACTCCACGCCGCACTGCAGAGGAGGGCCGCATGAGTCCGGAAGACCTGTCCCGTGACACCGATACGGTCGATTTCACACCCTGGCCGCGTCCTGTTCCGCAGCAGGTGCTCAACGGCCTCAAGAAGCTCCTGCTGGTGGCGGCACTCCTCGTGGGCTTCCACCAGCTCGTCCCCTCGACGACTCTGGGATCGTCACTGAGCAGCACCTTCACCCTCCTGGTGGTGATGTCCTGGCTCGGACCCCTGGCCCGGATCCTGGCGGCACGGCCCTGGGCGCGGAAGGCTGCCGAGGAATAGGCCATCCTCGGACACGCTGCGACGAAAGAGGCGAGGCTCCTGCAGGAGCCTCGCCTCTTCCGAACCGTGGAGCTTAGGGGAATCGAACCCCTGACCTTTTCATTGCGAACGAAACGCTCTACCAACTGAGCTAAAGCCCCGGATACCACTTCCGAACACCAACACTGTACCCAAGAGGGTGGCGTTAGCCCAAAGCGGCGCACGAACCGGCACGGCCTCCGGAGTGTCAGCCTGTGGGAGTAGCCTTTGCACCATGTCCAGCAATCCCTCCCAGGCGGCGCCTGCCCCGCTCCAGAACGACGTCCGGCCTTGGCCGGCCCTGTGGTCGCTCGTCATCGGGTTCTTCATGATCCTCGTCGATTCGACCATCGTGTCCGTCGCCACGCCTGCCATCATGGAGGGGCTCGGTGCAGGCATCGACAGCGTCATCTGGGTGACGAGTGCCTACCTGCTGGCCTACGCCGTCCCGCTGCTCGTCACGGGCAGGCTCGGAGACCGCTTCGGACCGAAGCGGGTCTACCTCGTCGGCCTCGTGGTCTTCACGCTCTCCAGCGCGTGGTGCGGACTGTCCGGAACCGTGGAGATCCTCATCATCGCCCGTGTCCTGCAGGGGCTGGGCGCCGCGCTCATGACCCCGCAGACCATGTCCGTCATCACGCGGATCTTCCCGCCCGAGGGTCGTGGCGCTGCCATGGGCCTCTGGGGGTCCGTGGCCGGTGTCGCGACACTCGTCGGGCCCGTCCTCGGCGGGGTGCTCGTCGACTCCGCCGGATGGGAATGGATCTTCTTCATCAACGTCCCCGTGGGCGTGGTGGGATTCATCCTCGCCGCACGCCTCGTTCCCACCCTCCCGACGACGTCCCACCGTTTCGACATGCTCGGGGTGTTCCTCAGCGCGGCCGGCCTCTTCTGCCTCGTCTTCGGAATCCAGGAGGGCGAGAGCTACGACTGGGGCACCATCGCCGGCCCCCTCTCCGTGTGGTCGCTCATCATCACCGGCATCCTCCTGCTCGTCGCCTTCGTCGCCTGGCAGAGGTTCAACCGCGGAGAGCCGCTGGTCCCCCTCACGCTGTTCCGCGACCGCAACTTCTCCCTCGCCAACACGTCCATCACCGCGATGGGCTTCTCGATCACCACCATGTCGCTGCCGCTCATGCTCTACGCGCAGACGGTGCGCGGTCTCTCGCCCACGCAGGCAGCCCTCCTGCTGACCCCGATGGCCGTCATCTCGGGTGTCCTCGCCCCGTTCGTGGGCAAGTACGTGCAGCGCAGCAATCCGAAGTACATCGCGATCGCCGGCTTCGCCGGGATGTCCGCAGCCCTCTTCTGGATGGGCTCGATCCTCACGGCGGACGTCCCCATCTGGCAGCTCCTGCTCCCCATCTCCCTGCTCGGCTTTTCGAGCGCAGGGATCTGGGCGCCGGTGTCCCTGACGGCCACACGCAATCTCGCACCCTCCCTCGCCGGAGCGGGCTCCGGCGTCTACAACACGACCCGCCAGATGGGCGCCGTCCTGGGCAGTGCCGCCGTCGCAGCCGTGATGCAGTCCCGGCTGATGGCCAATCTCGGAGGCGGGGGCATCAGTGCGACACCCGGAACGGCCCTTCCCGAGGAGGCGAAGGCGGGGTACGCCCTCTCCATGGGGCAGTCGCTCTACCTGCCCGCCATCGTGATCATCGTCGGTTTCGCGGCAGCCCTGTTCTTCGCGAGGCCCCAGCAGAACCGCGTATGGGAGAGTGACGCCGGTGCCGCCCGCGGTCCCGGCACCCATCCGGCGCCGGCCGACCGGCAGCGGGAAGCGACAGCGGCCGACACCTGAGCTGTTGCCTCAGGGAACTACCGGTAGTCTTCTCGCATGGCTGATGAGATGAAGGACATCGAGAAGGATGCGGGCACCCCGGAGGCGAAGGAGGTGTCGGACGATTTCGTCGTCCGGGAGCACACCTCCCCCTCCGGCCTGAAGTACACGACGACGACCGGACGTCTCGTGCTGCGGCGCGAGGAGACGAAGGACGGCAAGGCTGACGGCTTCAAGCCGAAGGCCGAGATCTTCGTCGTCGCGTACACGAAGCAGGATCCCGAGCCCGGGCGCCCCGTGACCTTCGCCTTCAACGGTGGCCCCGGCTCCGCGTCCGTATGGCTTCACCTGGGCCTGCTGGGGCCGCGCCTCGTGGACTCCGGCGACGCCGGGACCATGACACCCGCGCCCTTCGGGCTCGTCGACAACCCCGACAGCCTGCTCGAGTCGAGCGACCTCGTCCTGATCGATCCCGTGAACACCGGCTTCTCCCGCGTCGTCGAAGGTGAGAAGGCGGACGAGTTCCACGCGTTCGTGCAGGACCGGGACCTCGTCGCGGAGGTCGTCCGGCTCTGGACCACGCGCAACAACCGCTGGCTCTCCCCCAAGTACCTCGTCGGGGAGTCCTACGGGACCCTGCGGGCCGTTGCGGTGGCCGGGCGGCTCTTCGACGCCTACGGCATGGCGGTCAACGGACTGGGCCTCATCTCGACGGTGCTCAACATGTCCACCCTGCGGTTCTTCCCCGGGAGCGACCTCCCCTACGCGCTGCATCTGCCCACCTATGCCGCCATTGCGCACTACCACGGCCGGCACGGCGACCGGGAGCTCACGGACGTGGTCCGCGAGGCCGAGGAGTACGCGGCCCGGGACTTCGGCTACGCGCTGACGCAGGGCACGCGGCTGACGCCGGAGGAGTACGACGAGGCCGTCGCGCGCCTGCATGCCATCACCACCCTCGACGAGGGCTTCATCCGCCGCACGAACCTCCGCTGGGCGTACCACGAGTTCGCCGCGGAGCTCCTGCGGTCCGAGGGCCTGTCGGTCGGCCGCATCGATGGGCGGTTCGCGGCACGGCCCGAGAACCTGCAGTCGTCCGACTCCTTCGACGATCCGAGCCTCCGGGCCATCACGGGGCCCTACTCGGCCGCCATGAACCACTACGTCCGGGCCGAGCTCGGCTACGAGAACGACCTCCCCTACGAGATCCTGACCGCCCGCGTGCAGCCCTGGAGCTACAGGACGTTCGAGGGTGCGCCCGTGGACGTCTCGGGCGTCCTCGAGCGGCTCCTCGCCCACAATCCCACGCTGCGGGTCCACGTGGACTACGGCTACCACGACGGCGCGACGCCGCACTTCGCCGCCGAGTACGTCTGGGCGCACATGAACCTCGACGAGGCCGCGCGCGCCCGGTTCACGCACCACTACCACGAGGCCGGACACATGATGTACCTCAACCCCGTAGCACGGGACGCCCAGCTCCGGGCCCTGCGGGCCTTCGTCACCGAGGGGCAGACGGGCCAGGGATAGTAAGTAGGATGATGATAACGACCGCGACAGCCGACGCCGGTCACCGACCGTAAGGACATCACCATGCTGAAGAGGATCATCTGGGCCCTGGTGCCCATCGTCGCGTCCCGCGTGCTGAACAAGCGCCGCACCACCCAGCAGCCGCGGGCCAACAAGACTCGGTACAAGGGCACGTACGGCAGGTAGCACCAGCGGGCTGCACGGAAGGGGCTTGGTCATCGCACTGCGCGACGAGGACGGCTTCGCCGACATCCGCTCCTATGCCGCGATCGGTGACGGGCGCACGGTAGCCCTGGTGTCGCTCGACGGATCCATCGACTGGTATCCCACACCGGACCTCGATTCCACGCCGGCCTTCGCCCGCCTGCTCGATGCGGGCGAAGGCTTCCTGGCCCTGGCACCCACGGCGGAGTTCACGGTGGAACGCCGGTACGCGGACGGCTCGAACGTCCTCGAGACGACCTACACCACCGCGACCGGCACCGTCCGCGTCACCGACTCACTGAATACCGGCGTGGCCGGCAGGCTGCCCTGGGGCGAGCTCGCCCGCCGGGTGGACGGCGTGACGGGACGTGTGGAGATGGCATGGTGCGTCACGCCCGGCACCTGCTTCGGCTCCGCCTCGCCCTGGCTCGACAACGGGCCGGAGCACCCCGTCCTCCGCATCGACGCCGTCGGTCTCGGTGTCCTCGGCATCGACCACGGCCTGAAGACACCGGAGGGCCGCTCCGTCGAGGGAGCCTTCACGACGTCGGCCGGATCGCGGCACCTCGTCGCGGTGGTCTCCACGCACGGCGAGCCGCTGCCGCTCCCCGACCCGCGGACCATCGACGACGGCGTGGACCGCACCATCCGCAACTGGCAGGCCTGGTCGGACAACTTCGCGTACGACGGCGATTACCGGCACGCCGTCCTGCGCAGCGCCCTCACCCTGAAACTGCTGCTGCACAGCCCGTCCGGGTCGATCGCGGCCGCCGCGACGACCTCCCTGCCCGAAAGCGCAGCCGGCGGCAAGAACTGGGACTACCGCTATGCGTGGGTACGGGATACCGCCTACACGCTGCATTCGCTGACCCGCGCAGGGCTCCGCGAGGAGGTGCATGGTGCCGCGTCCTGGATGCTCAAGAACCTCCGGTCCCAGGGCTCCGACCTTCAGGTGTTCACCCACCTGAACGGCAGCATCCCCGAGGGTACCCGTCGTCCGGACGCCACGGGCTGGCGCAACAACGGTCCCGTGGTCGACGGGAATCCGGCGGCGGGGCAATTGCAGCTGGGCGTCTTCGGCGACGTGTTCGACATCGTCTGGCAGTATGTCCAGGCCGGTCACGTGCTCGATCCCGCGACCATGCGGCAGCTCGCCGACCTCGCGGACCTCACCTGCGATGTCTGGCAGCGCCGCGACGCCGGCATGTGGGAACTGCCGGAGGAACGGCACTACGTCACGTCCAAACTGGGCTGCTGGAACGCACTGCGCTGTGCCGTGCTGCTCGCGGAGCACGGACAGTTGCAGGGCCCCGTGCAGCGATGGTCCGCGGAGCGCGACCGCATCCGGGACTGGGTGCACGAGCACGGCTGGTCGGAGGAGCGGCAGAGCTACATCTGGTATCCAGGGACCACGGAGCTGGATGCCTCGATCCTCCTGCATGCGATCAGCGGCTTCGACACGGGACCGCGCATGTCGTCCACCATCGACGCCCTGCGCGAGGAACTCGGCGCGGGTCCACTGCTCTACCGGTACAGCGGCATGCAGGACGAGGAGGCGACCTTCGTGGCCTGCGCCTACTGGGCGGTCTCGGCGCTCGTCGCCGTCGGCCGCCGTGACGAGGCGGTGGACCTCATGGAAGAGCTCCTGCCCCTCGCGAACGACGTCGGCATCATGTCGGAGATGATCGAGCCCTCCGACAACTCGTTTATGGGTAACATCCCCCAGGGTCTGAGCCATCTCGCACTGATCGTGGCGGCCCTGTCCATCTCGGGCAAGTCCTGAGGGTCACCTCGTGGTGAAGTAAATCCACACGCCGATGACCCAGGTGGTCCCGGCGAGGCAGGCGAGGGCCAGTTCGGCGAGGATGCCGAGCCCCGTCGCCTTCAGCGCGTGGAGGCTCGACGTGAGCGCCGCCCCGGCGTCGCGCTGCCGCACGTACTCGCTGGCGAACAGCCCGAGGGCGAACCCGACGAACAGGCCGACGACGGGGATCACGAACATGCCGACGATCCCGGCCAGGACTCCGATGGTCACGGACCTGCCCGGGATGGAACGCTTCTTGAGGGTCCGTCCGGTGAGGACGAGGCCCGCAGCGAGACCGGCCGCCGCGAACACCGTGCCGATCGAGAACACCGCCCAGCCCTCGGTGCTCGTGACCGTGAGCGCCCAGGCGAGGAGCGACACGATGATCAGGATGCTCCCCGGCAGGACCGGGACCACCACTCCCGCGACACCGACGGCGATCAGCGCCCCGCAGACGACCGTCATGAAAACCTGTAAATCCATGACCCCAGTCTTGCATCCCGTACGCGGCACGACGCGGGCACCGGCCCGATCGATGAACGCCGTGGAATACTGGAGGAAATACTAAGGCAACTTAGGGAGCCTTCGGGCCCTGACATCAGGAGGACCAGTGAGTACACCAGGAACAGGGAACACGGACGGCGACCGCGGGGCGGGGGCCCGGCGCGCCGACGGCCCCGACAACCCCACGGAACTGATCGACACCGGACGGTCGGGCTCAGGCGCCAGCAGTGCCGGACGTGCCGACAGCACCCCTGCCGACGGTCGCGGGACCGGCGCGACACGGGCCGGTGCCCACGACGGGGGGAGCGACTACGTGCCCGGCGCCTACTCGTCGGAGGACGACACCAGCGGCGACTACGTCCCGGGTATGTACTCGGACACCTCGGACAGCACTCCGACCCGCGCGTACACCCCGGCGCCGATCTCGGCCTCGCGCGATGCCTCGCCGCGCAACGAGGACACGACGCCCCAGACGCAGGTCGTCCCGGTGACGGCCCCCAAGCGGTCTGCCCGCGCCGACGCCGACGACCGGGGCCGCGAGCGCGACGTGCGAAGCACATCCGCGGGATCCGGGGTGCCGAGCCTCGAGGACCGCAAGCTGCTCCATCGACGCGAGAAGGAGCACTTCGGGGGCATGAAGTTCGGCTCGGCGTTCTTCGGCTGGCTCACCGCGACCGGGATGTTCGTCCTCCTGTCGGCACTCGTCGGCGCACTGGCTGCGCTCTTCGGCGTCGGCGCCGACCTCTCCCCCGCGGACGTGAGGATCGGATCGGGCGAGGCGCAGACCGCGGGCCTGACGGCCGCCGTGGTCTTCGGCGTCATCCTCCTGCTCTCCTACTTCGCCGGCGGGTATGTCGCAGGGCGCATGGCGCGATTCAGTGGCGTGAAGCAGGGCGTCGCGGTCTGGCTCTGGGCCATCATCGTCGCCGTCGTGCTCGCCATCATCGGTTTCATCGTCGGCAACCGGGCGAACATCACCGATCGGTTCCAGAACCTCGGCGTCCCCTCCGCCCAGGAGCTTACGGGACCCGGACTCATCACCCTGCTCGTGGTCGCCGCCGTCGCACTTCTCGGCGCGATCCTGGGTGGCCTTGCCGGGATGCGCTACCACCGGAAGATCGACCGCGCCGACTTCGACGCCCTCGACGCCGAGTAGCACGCGCGCCGGCAGGACCAACGGAACAGCCCCGGACGCGAGTCCGGGGCTGTTCCGTCGTTCGGGTGCTGCGCGGCTCAGGGCGAGGGCATCCCGCCGTTGACGTTCAGCGTCTCACCGAGCACGTAGCTCGCCTCGGACGACGCGAGGAAGACATACGCGGGGGCCAGCTCGGTGGGCTGGCCGGCGCGGCCCAGCGGCGTGCTCTTGCCGAACTCGGGCAGGGCCTCCTTGGGCTGGCCGCCCGAGATCTGCAGCGGCGTCCAGATGGGACCCGGCGCCACGGCGTTCACGCGGATGCCCTTGGGTGCGAGCTGCTGCGCGAGCCCCTTCGTGAAGTTGTTGATCGCTGCCTTGGTGCTCGCGTAGTCCAGGAGGGTCGGCGATGGCTCGTAGGCCTGGATGGACGTGGAGTTGATGATGGCCGAGCCGGGCTGGAGGTGCTTGAGAGCCTCCCTGGTCACGCGGAAGAACGAGTAGATGTTCGTCTTGAACGTGTGGTCCAGCTGCTCGTCGCTGAGTTCCTCGAGCGATTCGATGGCCACCTGCTTGGCGGCGTTGTTGACGAGGATGTCCAGCCCGCCGAGTGCGTCGACGGCCTGCTGGACCAGCGAGGTGCAGTACTCGGGATCCTTGAGGTCGCCCGGGATGCACACCGCTTTCCGTCCGGCGTCCTCGATGATGCCCTTGATGACTTGGGCGTCCTTCTCCTCCTCGGGCAGGTAGGACAGGGCGACGTCGGCACCCTCGCGTGCGTAGGCGATGGCGACGGCCGCCCCGATACCGGAATCGGACCCGGTGATGAGCGCCTTGCGCCCCTCGAGGCGTCCCGTCCCGCGGTAGGACGTCTCGCCGCGGTCGGCCTTGGGCGCCAGCTCGGCGTCGAGCCCCGGTTCCGGGGACTGCTGCTCCGGGGGCGCGATGCTCTCGAACCGCGTGACGGGATTCTGGAAGGTGTACTGGTCGGTCGATCCTGATGTGCTGTCGGAGGTCATAGGTGTTCTCCCTGTACAGAATGCGTGTCCTGCGCCGCGTGGGGCGCTCTGGGCTTGTCGACTGGCCGCTGAAGCTAAGCCTACTTATCACCCTAGGCGCGTCGGGATGACCGGACAAGGTCAGCCTCAGGCCCGGATGGGCGGTGGCGCGGCGAGCCGTCGACGCCTACAGGCGCGCAGATACCAGGTCGGATAGCGGGATCCGACGGCGTGGAATCAGAAGACGATTGAGAAGAAACCCGCGCCGACGCTGAGGATCATGGCCGCAACGACGAGCCAGACGATCGGGGTACGGAGCTTGCGCATGGTGTCCATAGTGGGCCCAGTCTAGTCGCCGCGTCGTCGGGGCGCCCCTGCGGAATCTTCATCGGGGTCAGGGCGCGCCGCGACCGCCTAGGCCCGGCCCCTGGTGGGAGACTCCACCCAGTGCTGCCAGTTCACGAGGTCGACGGAGGGCGCATCATGCTGCTGGTCATGTCGAGAGAGGATCGCGCGTGCCTCTGTCGGCAGGTTCACGGAATGGTCGCAACTCAGGGGCAGCACGGTCATGACCAGTTCAGCGCCGGCACCCGCGGTCAGGGCGTCAAGGTCGACGATCCACGGTGCGCTGTCCCAGAAACGGTCGGCGACCACCCTGTTGTCGACCGTCAGTTGTGCGATGTCTCCTGTCCACTCGATCTCCAGTTCGCGTCGTCCGTGCCCCTGCCCATGAGGGACGTCGATCCTGTATGAGGCTCCCAATCTTCTAAGGTCCTCCTGGGAAGGGGCACTCGCCCGCCCACCCGATTCACCATAGCTCCCCGGCACCTGGCGGGCCGGCCGCAGGAGCGTGACCGGGAGCTGGTGTCGGCCGGCAGGGCTCTGCGGAGGTCGAGCCAGCACGGGGACGAAGGCATGGGCCGACGGCTGATAGCGGTGAGCGTCCGGTTCCGGTACTGGAGAGCGCCCGTGCAGGACACCGTCCACGTCACGCCAGACAGGATGGTCCGAGAGCACCACTTGCCGTTCCGCGCCGTCGCCGAGTACCCAGACGCGGTCCGCGTCCGCGGCGGGCAGCACGACGACGTCGATGTGCGTCGTCGGTGTGGAGCACCGGTACACCTGCATCCGGGTGACGGTTCCCGGTCCGGTTGACGCGTCGCCTTCGCTGTCCCCGTAGGGAGTGACGGTGACGCCGTCGGCCCACTTCCACGTCAGCGGGATGTCGTACTCGGCCGTGAGAACGAGGACGGTGATCGTTCCGTCCTGCAGCGTGGTCAGCGGTGAAGCGGTGGCCCATTCGAGCTCGACGCCGTTGATGACCAGACCCAGGGGCCAGTGTGCGAGGGTTCCGGAGGGGATCGCCACGGCGCCGCGTGGGAAAAGCGTGCGCTTGTCACCCATCGTCACGTCGAACCGGGCGTCCTCATACGTGTTCAGCGGAACGTGGGGCTGATGCCATGTGATGAAGAGAAAGGCACTTTGCCCGTCGCTCCGCAGCGCCCACCGAAGAGTCGTGACGTCGTCGACCCCGGCCGGTCCCCGAGGTGGGAGCTTCGACTCCATGGGACCCAGCGACGAGCCGAAGGCGTCCAGGAAAGCATGCTGGCGCCGTAGCAGGGTATGGCTCGAGTTGAGCCGCCCCGAGGCGCCGATAGGAGCATGGAAGTCGTAGTCGTACTGGGGCAGGTCGTTGGGGTATCCGCTGTCGTGGGATTCCTGCAGCGGGGTCGTGTAGGAGTGGTCTGCGCTGGAGGGGTTGATCCCTCCGGTGTACATGTAATAGCCCTGCCACGCGGAGCCGCTGCCGATCTTGTTGTGGGCGACGGCGGCGATGTCGAGCCCGGTGGGACGTGGCCGCCGATGGTAGGCGGTGGCCATCCCTCCCCCCAGTTCGCAGGTTGCCGGCGGGTAGGGACTCTGCGCCGACGACGAGGTGCGGGGAGCGGTGCGGAGGTCCGCGCCGATGCCGGGGTCGTCCCACTCGTGGGAGAAGAAGAAGTGCGCGCGGAAGCTCGGGTCCCACGGTTCATCCGCGTCGACCCAGAAGCCGTCCCCATACCCACCGAACAGGGGGATGACGTCCTCAAGGGGCAGGTCCGCGCTGCCCCACGCCGTCGCCGTGTAGAAGGGGGCGGTGATGCCGCTGTCGATCGCCAGCCGCTTGAGCGTGCTGATGTGGCCTGGCTGGTCATACAGCTCGTTCTCGAGTTGGACGGCCAGCACGGGGCCCTCGGGCCCGCAGAAGGGTGCCACCTGGGAACCGAGCTGTCGTAGCCACGGTTCGACCAGTGCCAGGTACGCAGGATCGTCGGTGCGGTGCCGCACCGGGGCGTCCTGGACCCAATCGGGGAACCCTCCGTTGCGCACTTCTCCGTGACACCAGGGGCCGATCCGCACGACGACGGCCAGGCCGAGCTCCGCGCACAGGTCGATGAAGGCTGCAATGTCGAGCCTGCCGGCGAATGACACGGCATCCCGCTGAGGCTCGTGATGAATCCAGAACGCATAGGTCGCCACGACCGTGATTCCGCCGGCCTTCATGAGGTTGAGGCGATCCCGCCACTGGTCCCGGGGGACGCGGCTGTAATGCATCTCGCCGGACACCGGGATCACTGGGAGCCCATCGCGCTCCATGGACCACGGCGTCATCCGGTACCGGGACGGCTCACCCTGAAGGGGAGGCTGAGGCTTCCCGGTCGTCCGCGTGGATCGTCCATCGATCGTCAGTGGTGCGGGTTGCGCATCGGGCATCATCGGTACCGGCTTCCCGCCGGCCTCTCGGCCGGCTTTCGTTCGTCGGGCGTCCTACAGAACTCAGCGTAAGGGGAGCTGCAGAGGATCCTTCGTCACCAGCGCCGGCTCCAACGCCCTCCAGACAGCGTGCAGGCGAATCTCGAAGTACGCGGCCCGATCGAAGGGTCAGCACCTGACAGAAGGTCAATTCTTGGCAATTCATTTGGAGTCTCAAAAGGGGTGTTAAGCGCCTGTTTCATCAGTCCTTTCTTATTGTCCGCGCGGACAGCGCCGTTTCGTGCACGCGGTTTACAGTCTGTATGGTCGGTGACGACCGGCATTCTCTTCTCGCCGACTTCGGCGACACCCCTTAGGGTTGGTGAGAGCATCGCCATGGTTCTCGTCTCGAGAAAGCTGCCAATCGTCCGCCGAGTAAAGGATCAGACATGCCGAACCCTGTAGTCGTTGGTGTTGACGGCAGCAGAACTGCCTACAAAGCGGCGGAGGTCGCCCGGAACCTCGCCGTCGCTCTCAACGCCCCACTACTTGTCGTCTCTGCGTTCGACAGCGATCGCACCGAGGTGCGACGCACTGGAAATGAGGAGTTCATTATCTCTGCAGCTGGCGATGCTGAAAGAGCAGCGGAGCGAGTTGTTCAGAGCCTTCAGGGTCACGGCGTCGAGGTAACTCACTCCATAGCTCATGGCAAACCAGCCGACGCGCTAGTTGAGGAAGCCGCCCGGGTGGAGGCACGAATGATAGTAGTAGGAAATCGCCGCATGCGAGGCGTGGGCCGAGTGTTAGGAAGCGTAGCAAATAGCGTTGCTCACAGCGCCACATGTGATGTGTACATCGCCAACACCTACGACGCTGAATAGGTTGTCGACCAATGCTGAACCTGAAGTGTCTCTAGTCGGCACGAACTCTGACGGGTAGGGATTCCCAGGCCCGGAGCGTGTTGTTGTGGTGCCTGCGGGTCTGTCCGGAGATCTCAATAGTGGTAATCCTTCTGGCTAGAGCGCTGAGAAGCGTGGAGGCTTCCAGGCGGGCGACGTGCTGGCCAACGCATTGGTGGATGCCGAAGCCGAAGCCGACGTGGCCGGAGGGGTCCCTACTGAGGTCGAACTCGTCGGGATTTTCCCAGCGCCTGGGGTCACGATTGGCTGATCCCAGGAACATGAGGATTTTTCGGCCCTCAGGGATGACTGTTCCGCCAACTTCGATGTCTCTCGTAGTGGTCCGGAAGAACGTCTGCACGGGTGATTCAAACCGCACGGCTTCGTCGAACGCGGTGCGCACCAGCCCCGGGTTTTCGCGTAGTCGGGTCCACTGCTCGGGGTTGGTTGCGAAGGCGTAAATCAGTGCAGCGAGGCCGTTGACGGTTGTGTCCACTCCGGCCGTGAGCAACGAGCGGACGATTAGTGGTGCTTGGGCTTCTGTGATGTCTCCTCTGTCTGCGGCAGCCCAGATCTGGGCCCCGAACCCGTCAGGGGTAAGCACTTCGCGTGCGCACTGGGCGGCGATCGATGTGGACAGCTCGGCGACACGGGGGGCGCCTTGGGCTACCAGTTCGTTGGCCGGCCCGAAGGCGTTGAAGGCGTGGTTCCCGTAGGGCAGAAGATCCTCCCGGCCCTTGTGGGGTATGCCGACGGCGTCGGGAAAGACGCGGAGGGGGAAGGCTGCGGCAAGGTCGGCGACGGCATCGAATTCCGTGCCATTGGCCAGCAGCTGATCGATGAGGTTCTCGGCGTCTGCGGCCCAGGACTCGGAGAGCCGACGGATTTCACGTGGTCCGAGGATCTTTGTGAGTATCGCGCGGGGGGCGTCGTGGTGCGGCGGGTCGGCTTCCAGTAGCAGGCTTGGGGGCCGCCACGGCTTTTCGTAGCGAAAATTGCTCAGGCCGACACCGGCCGCGGATTGGAATGTTTGCCAGTCGGTCAGGGCCGCGTGGACTTCTTCGTAGCGGCTCAGGGCATAGACGTCGTACTTCTTGAGGTACACAACCGGCCCGGCGGCGCGGAGCTCGGCTTGGAAGGGCAGCGGATCCTCCAGGACGTCGTAACTGAAGGGGTCGACGTCACTGACAGGGGTTTCGAAGGTGGCAACCGGGGAAGTCATCGTTGGTCCTCTCGCAGGGAGCGTGTCAAAGGTCAAGTACGAGGCGGTCGCTGCACGAGCGCGAAACGCAGGGGAACATGCAGTGCCCGGCAGCGCGGTCGGCGTCGTTGAGGATGGAGTCGCGGTGATCCGGCTTCCCAGCCAGTACGGCGACCTCGCAGGTTCCGCAGGTGCCCTCTTTGCAGGAGGTCAGCATGCTGATGCCGGCATTCTGTAGGGCGTCGACGATGCTGATCTCGGGGGACACTGTCACGGAGAGCGCCGCCCGGGCCAGCTCCACTTCGAAGGCGTCGTCTCTGGCAGGAGCACTTTGAGCCTTAGCGGCGAAGTGTTCCATTCGCAGGAGACCGATGGGCCAGTCTGCACAATGACGTTCGATCGCGGTCAGCAGGCGTTGCGGGCCGCATACATACACCTTGGTGTCGGTGGCAGGACCGCCGATGAGTTCGTCCAGCCGGCACGGTCCCGACTCGTCTTTTGGCAGCACCACCACACGGTCACCATGCACGGCCAACTCGTCGAGGAATGCCATGGTGGTCCTTGAGCGTCCCAGGTACAGCAACTTCCAGTCAGCACCCAGCAGATCCGCTTGCTGGACCATGGGCACCATTGGGGTGATACCGATTCCGCCGGCAACGAAGACGTACTTCTCCGACGGCACCAGCCGGAAGTTATTCCGTGGTCCTCCCACCGCAACCATCGTTCCGACAGCAAGTTCCTCGTGGATGTATGCCGATCCCCCGCGGCCCTCCGGCTCACGCAGGACAGCAATACGGTAGCTGTGTGCGTCCCACCGATCCCCGCAGAGGGAATACTGCCGGTTGACGCCCGAGGGCAACACAACATCGATGTGCGAGCCCGGCGTCCAATCAGGCAACCTACGCCCGTCGGGATGGGCCAGAGTCAGTGCCACCACGCCATCGGCGGCCTTCTCTTTTGCCGTCACCATCAGCTTGACCTGTAACGGCTCCGTCGCGGAATTCATTCCAGTGAACATCTCAGCTCCTTCGCTCGCTGTTCACTTCAAGAATTGCTCGCGTGTGGCGCCCGTCACCACTGGACTATCAATGGTTGAGAGTGAAGTTCCATCGGAATCTAGCGAAGGGGCGGTGCCGGGTACTCCATGGCGCGGGAAACGGCTGCAGAGGCGGCCTGAAGAACAGCAATCCGGGATCGCGCGGTGTCATCGTTCGGAAGCACTATGGCTAATGCGGCCACAGCGTTGCCACTTGGGTCGCGGACCGGTACGGCGATGCCGGTGGAGTCGGGATGGATGTGCCCTGCCAAAAAGGCGTATCCCTGCCGACGCACCTCGGCGAGGGCGAATCTGAGTTGAGGGGGATTGCTGATGGTCTGGTCTGTAAACATCTTCAGAGGCCGCGCTATGACGCGTTCCTGTTGCTCAACTGGGGCATGGGCCAGTAGAAGCAACCCCGATGATGAAGCGTGCAAGGGCAGCCGCCCTGCAACGCGGGTGTAGTTGATGACCGCACCAGGCGCGGTCAAACGTTCGATGAAGAGGACGTCGTCGCCTTCGAGCACGCCGAGCTGAATGTGCTGGCCGACGATGCCGTGAAGGTCCTCCATGACCGGCATCGCGGCTTCCCGCAGGCTCAATGTCGGTGATGCCCTGGAGGCGACTTCCCACATCCTCACACCAATCCGCACTCCCCTGTCCTTGTCTCGCTCAAGCCAACCGACGCGGCTCAGTTCTTCCACCAACCTCGAAGCCGTCGCGATATGAAGCCCCGATCGGCGGGCAATCTCGGTGATGGTCAGCACCGTATCGCCGGGTCCGAAAGCCTCGACGATCCGGACGGCACGGGAGAGAACAGACTCTCCCCCTTGGGTACGGGGCATGATCACCAGCGTCCTTAATTGCCGAAGCGGTGTCGAGCGCAGCTTCCGCTGTATAAGGCGGCAATCCCACGACAATTCCAGCGAAGCATGTACTGCAATTTCCGTCTAGCCACTGCAGCCATCGGAATAAGGCCACATCAAACTTCCTCGCGGTGCCCGCATAGGTCGCTCAACACTACGCATGGACGTCACTTCACCTATGGGACATGCACTTGCTGCGCCTCAGGGGAGGGCAAAAAGACGCGCGTCCTGATCATCAGCGATGCGATGAGCGCGGACACGAGGAGCAGTGCTGCCGTTGCAAGGAAAACTGCGCGGTACCCGGCTACCAGCGCTTCCACCGACTCACTGTCCTGTTGTCCCAGGGCGACGGTGTAGACGATGGATATGGCGGCAAGTCCAAGTGACCCGCCGACCTGCCCTGATGCACTGGATGCTGCTGCGGCGGCTCCAGCGTCCCGATCCGCCACATTGAACAGCGCAAGGTTCTGGAGGGGAACGATCGAGAAGGCGAAGCCCGAGCCCAGCAGGATCATCCCGGGCAGGACCTCTGTCCAATACGATCCGTCGATGGTGACGCGGCTTAGCCAGAGCAAGCCCACAGCGCTGAGCACCGGACCGAAGACCAGCTGGCGGCGTGGCCCGTGGCGGTCCATCAGCTGGATGGCGAAGTACACGGATGCCATCAGGGCTGCCGTAATGGGCACCGTTGCCAGACCCGCGACCAAAGGCCCCATGTTAAGGACGGATTGCAAGTGGAAGGTGAGGTACAGCATGGTGCCTGTCATTACCGCCCCCATGAGTGCCTGCAGGATGAAGGCTGCCGCTCGATTGCGGTCCTGCAGCACATAGAGAGGAAGGAGCGGTGAGGGTGAGCGCTGTTCTACCTTGACGAAGACCGCGAGCAGAATGAGTCCGAACACGATCGGGGCGAAGGACTGGAATGGTGAAGTGGTGTTCTGGGCGTTGCTGAGACCAAAAACCAGGAGCCCGAAGCCGGTTGAAACGGTGAGGGCGCCAGCGATGTCGTAGCGACCCCTGCTGCGGGAGGCGGGGTTCGACAGCACCCACTGCCCCGCTACGAGCCCAAGGAGGACGAGCGGTACGTTGATCAGCAGGCACCACCTCCAGTCGGCGTACTCTGTGAGCACTCCGCCCAGCAGAAGCCCCAGCACGGAACCTATGCCGGAGAGGCTGCCGAAAACGGCGAATGCCGTGTTCCGTTCCTTGCCGGACGGGAAGGTGACGGTCAGCACCGCCAAGGCGGCCGGAGCCAGCAGTGACGCGGCGAGTCCCTGTCCTCCGCGGGCCAGAAACAGGCTGAGGCCACTCGAGGCGAGACCGCCCCACACAGATGTTGCACCGAACAAGGCCAGCCCGAGCAGGAATGTGCGTTTATGCCCCCAGTGGTCCGCGATCCGGCCACCTAGGAGTAGAAAGGACCCGAATGCCAGGACATAGGCGGTGACCACCCAGTGCCGCTCGGAGTCCGCAAGGGAGAGCTCTTCCTGCGCGCTGAGTAGTGCGACGTTGATGATCGTCCCGTCCAGGACGATCACGAGTTGAGTGAGTGAGACAGTACCGAGCACTATCCAACGGCTGTGCTGCGTCGGCGTGGAAGGCATAGGGGGCCCCTTTCGAGAAAGTTGAAAGGTCCTTGGGTTTCCAGCCCGGATCTCCTGCGCAGGTTTACTGGCAGCGAAACCGCTCCGACAGGGTCGGCTAAGACGAATGGAATGAACCTAGGGCAATCGGGCGGCGCAGGGCAAGTCCGGCCATAGCGCCTAGAGCGGGACGGTGAGAAACTCCTCAAGGAACTCTTTGATCAGCTCAGCCTGCGAAAACGCTGCCGGCCGGTACAGGGCCTGCAGCTGCAGGCCATCGGACAGTGCAACGTATGCTCGGGCAAGCCGGTCCGGATCGTGCCCTTCGCGAAGGGTACCTTCGGCGGCGGCTTCTGTCAGAGCGCGCTGAACGGTCCCGACGATCAGGTCATAACGGCCCTGAAAATAGTCATGGGCCGGGTGCTCGATGTCTGTCGCCTCAGCTGCGAGCATCGCGAACATCTGGGTAAGAGAATCCCCCTGGTCACGGCTTGCGATCTCGACCAGACCGCGCAGCAGATCTATCCCCTCCCTGCCCTCCAAATGCTTGTTCGCGTCGAGGTCACGTCGGAACAGGACCTCCTGCAGCAAGTCGAACTTGGAGGCGAAATGGTGGCGCAGACCGGGCAGGGTCAGTCCTGCCCTCTTCGCTATCTCGCTCATCGACGCACTGACGAAGCCCGCTGTGGAGAACACGCTGAGGGCTGCGGTGACGATATCGTCACGGCGCTTCGCCGTTTTGGCGTACTCCCCTCGGGGTTTCGTTGCTGTTGTGGTCATGCAGCGACCGTATCAGCGCCGCCTCAGGATGAAAACCTTGAGCACCAAAAGTTTTCCTCATAAAAACCTTTTGTGCCTAAGGTTTTGGTGGTAGGTTCACGTTGACCTTGCTGTAGCAAGACATGAGATCCCTTCGAAAGGACCGTGCAATGAAGCACACGCGCACCCTGCGGCTCGCAGCGGCCGTCGTCGCCACCCTGGTTGGTCTGACGGCATGCGCCGGCGAGCAGCCGAGCGATGACGCCACCGCTCAATCCGGTGAACTGAAGTTGGGCGTTGTGAACCCGAACACTTCCTTCGCCCCTTGGGAAGCGGCGTGGGCAATGGAGTCGCCATACCTCCAGGCCGTGTATGACACTCTCCTGCGGGCAGAGCCGGATGGAACCATCGTTGCCGGACTCGCCGACAAGTGGGAATGGGACCAGTCCAAGACGAAGCTGACCCTGACGCTGCGCGACGGCGTCACGTTCAGCGATGGAGCGCCAGTTACTGCTGAAGTTGCTGCCGAAAGCCTGAAGCGGTTTCGCGACGGTACCGCGGCCAACGCCTCCTACCTGACCAGCGTGGCCGACGCGGAGGCGGTGGACGAGAAGACCCTCCTGGTGTCCTTGAAGAGCCCTGATCCGTCACTGCTAACGTCACTGTCCCAGAACGCAGGCCTCGTCGGAAGCCCGGCCATGTGGGAGGACCCGGACGCGTCCAACAATCCCATCGGCAGTGGTCCCTATGTGCTCGACAAGGAAGAGACGATTGTCGGTTCTACCTACGTCTTCGACGCCAAGGAAGGTTACTGGGACCCCGAGTCGGTGCATTACGACAAGATCACCATGAATCTGTACAGCGACGCGACAGCGCTGATGAACGCCATCAAGGGCGGTCAAGTCGACGCTACGGCATCACAGACTCCGACTCAGATTCCGGAGGCCGAAGCCGCCGGATTCAAATCTCAGCTCACCGAAGCTACCTGGGCTGGGTTTGTTCTCGCGGACCGGGAGGGCAAGCTCAACCCGGCCTTGAAGGACGTGCGCGTCCGGCAGGCCATCAACTACGCCTTGGACCGTGAAGGCCTCGTCAAGGGACTTGCGGCAGGATACGGCTCGCCAACGGCACAGACGTTCGACAAGTCTTCCGACGCTTACCTGCCCGAACTCGACGATGCCTACCCGTACGACATCGAGAAAGCCAAGAAGCTTCTGGCAGAAGCAGGCTACGCCAGTGGGCTTGACCTTGTCATGCCCAGCAACAATTTCGTCCCCGAGTCGGAGTTCGCTGTCTACAAGGAACAACTGGGCAAGGCCGGCATCAACGTCACGTGGGAGACCACTGGCGATGACCTGTTCGGCAAGATGCTGGGGGGAACCTGGGCAGCATTCCCGATGGTTCTGGAGACGCCTAAGTCCGGCTGGGCAGGGATCCAGTTCGCCCTGGCGCCATGGGCTCCGTTCAACGTCTTCAAGGGCACGGACCCAAAGGTCATGGAATACATGACGACGCTCGGCACCGCTGAGGGCGAGGAAGCACAGAAGGCCAGCCAGGACCTGAACAGGTACGTCGTGGAACAGGCGTTGTTCGCACCGGCTTACCGGGCTCAAAGCGCTTTCTTCACCAAGCCCGGCATCTCGGTCGAACTCCAGTCCGACAACGGCATGCCTTACCTCTGGAACATCAAACCCGAAAGCTGAGCGAGCGGCCGGGGGCGGCACTGCTGCCGCCCCCGGCACTCGTAACTACTGCCATGACTAAATTTATTCTTCAACGGCTGTTGGCCGGATTTCTTACCATCGCGTCCCTGAGCGTCGTAGCCTTCTTCCTCCTGTACCTCAGCGCGGGAGACGCTGCACGCAACATCGTGGGCCAGAACGCACCGCAGGAACTCGTCGACCGGAAGGCGGACGAGCTCGGACTCGAACGCCCTCTGATCACCCAGTTCCTCGAATGGGCTGGCGGAGCAGTGCAGGGAGACCTCGGTCGTTCCTGGTTCACCGGGCAGACCGTCACCGAAGCGTTGACCACCCGCCTTCCGGTCACGCTGACTCTGACGATCGGCGCCGTCCTGCTCTCGGCCATCATCGCCGTCCTTCTGGGGGTCATTGCCTCTCAGCGCCGAGGCATCATCGACCGGTTCATCCAGATCGGCTCGGTCACACTCGCCGCCGTTCCAGGGTTCCTGATCGCTCTGGTGCTGGCCCTCGTGTTCGCGCTCACCCTGCGCTGGTTTCCCGCAACCGGGTACGTCCGCCCTGGCGCCTCGCTCGTCGGGTGGCTCTCGACCATCACGTTGCCCATCATCGCGCTGTCCATCGCAGCGACTGCGGGTGTCGCCCAGCAGGTACGTGGTTCCATGATCGACGCGAATCGCCTCGACTACGTCCGCACGCTGCGTGCCCGGGGCTTGCCGGAGCGCCGTGTCCTGTTCATGCATGTCCTGCGCAATGCCGCCGCACCCGCGCTGAGCGTGCTGGGCCTGCAGTTCATCGTCCTCTTCGGTGGAGCAGTCGTCGTCGAGCAGGTCTTCTCCCTGCCGGGACTGGGCCAGACCGCCATCACCGCAACGTCCCAGGGTGACGTGCCCGTCGTCATGGGGCTGGTCATCCTCACCGCCCTCGTCGTCTTCATCGTCAACCTCGCCATTGACCTGCTTCAAGGCTGGCTCAACCCGAAAATGCGGCAATCATGACCCAACAACTTGTCACCCTCGCGCAGCCTGCACCGGCTCCCGCAGGCCGCCAGTCCCTCCGAGGCCGGCTACTGAGGAATCCGCTCGGTATTATCGCGCTGGTCTATCTCGGCATGATCACGGTCATCGCCCTCGTCGGTCCTCTCCTCGCACCTTTCGCCCCTGATGAGGCCTCCCTGCAACTCGTCTTCGCCCCTCACAGCGCAGAGAACCTGCTGGGCGCCGACAGCGCGGGCCGCGACGTGTTCTCCCGTCTGCTTCACGCAACCTCTGTGAGCCTCGCCGGTGCGGCCCTCGCCGTCGCCGTCGCCGCCGTGATCGGCATCCCGGCGGGGCTGATCGCCGGGTACCGCGGCGGCTGGTTCGACACCGTGGCTGCGTGGCTGTCGGGTTTGATCCTCTCCCTGCCCGCCATCGTGGTCCTTCTGGCCGTGCGGGCAGTTGTCGGCCCGTCCCTGTGGATCGTCATGGCAATCTTCGGCGTCATCCTCTCCCCGTCCTACTACCGCGTCGTCTTCAACGCGGTCCGGGCCGTTCGCGAGGAGCTGTACATCGACGCCGCAAAGGTGTCCGGCCTGACAGACCTGCGGATCATTGGCCGGCACATCCTCAGCGCGGTCCGGGCCCCGGCCATCCTCCTGACCGCGGGGCTGCTCGCGGTAGGCATCGCCATCCAGGCCGCCCTGGACTTCCTCGGCCTCGGAGATCCGGCACTGCCCACCTGGGGCGGAATGCTGTCCGAAGGCTTCTACAACATCTACCGCGGGCCGTTGCTGATCCTGTGGCCGAGCCTCACCATCGGCCTGACCTGCATCGCCTTCACGCTGCTGGGCACCGCCCTGCGGGACGAACTCGAGATGAGCGGAGACCGCAACAAGGACCGCAATATCCCGTGGACTCCCCCGTCGACGCGCCCTGAGCCCCCGATCCGGCACGGTGACAGCACCCAGGCCGATCCTCTTCTGCGGGTCGACAACCTCTCCGTCGCGTACCAGGTGGACGGAGCTTGGAAAACCGTCGTCGACGACGTGTCCCTGCACATCGCATCCGGCGAGGTACACGCCCTGGTCGGTGAATCGGGGTCCGGCAAGACGCAGACGGCTTGGTCAATCCTCGGCCTGCTCCCTCAGGGCGGCAGGATCAAGGCCGGCACCATCACCTTCGATGGAACAGAACTGACCACGGCACGCTCACGTGCCCTACAGGAGATCCGCGGTCGCCGCATCGGTTACGTCCCACAGGAACCGCTGTCCAACCTTGACCCCTCGTACACCATCGGGCACCAGCTCATCGAACCGATGCGCATCCTGCTGGGCATGGATCGGAAGACCGCCCGGGACAACGCCCTGCACCTCCTCGAACGTGTGGGTATCACCGACCCACTGCGCGTCTACTCCGCCTACCCGCACCAGATCTCCGGCGGCATGGCGCAAAGGGTGCTGATTGCCGGTGCCATCTCCTGCAAACCTCAGCTGATCATTGCCGACGAGCCGACCACTGCTTTGGACGTCACCGTTCAGGCCGAGATCCTCGACCTGCTGCGCACCCTGCAGCGTGAGGACGGGGTCGCGATGCTCCTGGTCACCCACAACTTCGGTGTCGTCGCTGATCTCGCCGACCGGGTGTCGGTCATGCGCTCAGGGTCGATCGTGGAGACCGGCACCGTGGTGGATGTCTTCGGCGGAGCGCGGCACGAGTACACCAAGAAACTCTTCGCAGCTCTGCTCGATGACGCACCTGCACGCCCGGCCTGGACACAACGCGAGGTGACAGCATGAACGCCCTGGAACCCACCACAGCCACACACGGTGGAGTGACCACCGGCGGTGCGCTGCTCGCCGTGGACGGCGTCAAGGTCGCCTACAAAGTGAAGGGCCTCGGACGAAAGAAGGCCGAGATCCTCCACGGGGTGAGCCTTGATCTGCGCCCTGGAGAAACCCACGGCCTCGTCGGTGAGTCCGGGTCCGGAAAGTCGACGCTCGGACGGGCCATCCTCGGCCTCGCCCCCGTTTCGGAAGGCTCCATCACCTTCCAGGGAGAGGACACCACCCACGCGTCGAAGCGGCGCCGCCGGGACCTCGCACAAGACATCCAAGCCGTTTTCCAGGACCCTTACTCCTCCCTCAGCCCCGCTCTGACGATCGGCGACACTCTGGCCGAACCGCTTCGTGCCCTGGGTGTCTCCCGCAGCGAAGCGTCCCAGCGGGTCAACGAACTGCTCGACGTCGTCCAACTGCCCTCCGACGCTCTCAGCCGCTACCCGCGGGAATTCAGCGGAGGGCAGCGCCAGCGCGTCGCGATCGCGCGCGCCCTGGCGCTGTCACCGAAACTGATCGTCTGCGACGAGCCGGTGTCCGCGCTGGACCTTACGACCCAGGCACGCGTTCTGGAGCTGCTGCTTCAGGTGCAGGAACGGACGAACGTGGCGCTGCTGTTCATCTCCCACGACCTCAGCGTCGTGCGAGTCATGAGCCACCGGGTGTCCGTCATGTACCGGGGGGACATCGTCGAAACCGGCGAGGCCGCCCAGGTCACCAGCTCCCCCACACACCCCTATACGCAGCGCCTGCTCCTGGCCGCGCCCGTAGCTGACCCCCAACGCCAGGCCGAACGACGACACGCGCGAGCGGCCACGATGACTTCCTGCCTCGACGAGAAACGACGGACACACGCATGAACCCCACCGATACGCCAACGTCCCTGCACAGCGAAAGTGTGGACGAAATCCTCAGCGGACTCACCATTGAGCAGAAAGTTGGCCTGCTGTTCCAGCCCATCGCCATGATCGGCGACGACGTCGATCTCGATGCCCCCTCCCCGCTCGGCGGCGGATCTCTCCGGCATCAGATCGTCGACAAGGGAATCCGCTACTTCTGCCTCGCGAGCATGCCCGAGCCAGCCAACTCCGCCACAGTGCTGAACACCCTGCAGGACCTGGCGACCTCCACCGGGTCACGGCTGCCCATCATCTTCTCGACCGACCCGCGGCACGCATTCATCCAGAATGCGGGCGCGAGCCATCGCGCGAGCGGAGTATCGCAGTGGCCGGAACCGATCGGGTTCGGTGCACTGCGAGATCCTGACGCCGTCAGGGCGTTCGCTGACGTCGTCCGTCAGGACTACCTCGCCATGGGCGTGCGTATGGCTCTGCACCCTCAGGTCGATCTGGCCACGGAACCAAGGTGGGCCCGACAAGCCCAATCATTCAGCGCCGATCCCCACCTCACCGCAACGCTTCTGCGCGCATATCTTGAGGGCCTCCAAGGATCTACCCTCGGGCCGACGAGCATAGCGGCGACGGCAAAGCACTTCCCGGGAGGCGGACCCCAACTCGACGGAGAGGACCCGCACTTCCCCTACGGGCGCGAGCAGGTCTACCCCGGAGGCCGCCTCCGCGATCACCTGATTCCCTTCGAAGTCGCGATCGAGGCAGGCGTTGCCGCGATCATGCCCTACTACGGTATGCCCGTCGGACTGACGCTCAACGGCGAACCGGTCGAGGAAGTCGGCTTCGCCTTCAACCGCCAAATCCTGATGACACTGCTGCGCGAGGAACTGGGCTTCGACGGCATCATCCTCAGCGACTTCGGTCTGATCACGGACGCAACAGTCTTCGGCAAGCCCTTCCCTGCTCGCGCGTGGGGAGTGGAACACCTGACCGGTCAGCAGCGGGTCAGTAAACTCCTCCACGCGGGAGTCGACCAGTTCGGCGGTGAAAGCAACACGGAGCTGGTAGTGAATCTCCTTGAAGCGGGCGACCTCAGCGAGGAACGACTCGACGCATCCGTCCGCCGCCATGTCACGCTCATGCGCGACCTCGGCATCACTGCGTCCGACGCTGACAAACGACCCCTAGAGATCGGAACCGCCGAGCAGATCACGCTGGGCGAATCCACACAGGCAGCCTCCCTCACCGTCCTCACGAACCAGGACGCCGGAGGAAAGCCGCTGCTGCCGTTGAGCGTTCCGCAGAAGGCCTACCTCGTCAACGTCGACCCGTCGGCACTGCCGGAGGGGTGGACGGCCTCACCGATCGAGGAAGCGGCGGTCGCGGTCGTGCGGTCGCACGCCCCGTACGAGGAACGCGACACCTACTTCCTCGAGAACGGAATGGAACAGGGATCCCTGGATTTTTCCGAGGACTTCATCCATGAGATGCGCTCCATCGCCCGACAGGTGCCTCTCGTCCTCGTCGTTACCCTGTCCCGGCCCGCGATACTGACACCCCTCGCCGAATTCGCATCGGCCATTGTCGCTGATTACGGTGCTTCCGACACAGCGGTCCTCGATGTGCTCACCGGCCGTGTACGCCCTCGCGGGAAGCTGCCCTTCGAATTGCCACGCAGCATGGAAGCCGTCGCCGCGAGCCGACCTGATGTGCCTTCCGACACCACAGACCCACTGTTCCCCATCGGATGGGGCCTGAATCTGGTTGGGGCAGAAGCGTGAGGGCCATGAGCGACGGCACGAGGGACCTCATTGTCAGCGCGCTGCGTGGAGCCCTGGACGTCGAACATACCGCCCGAGGGCTCGTCCCGCACAGGCTCCCCCGATCGGTCGATGCATACCACGACGAGGAGACGCTGAGAGCAAACGCCACACAGCCCTCCGGGGTCCGCCTCGCCCTGGCCACAGCAGCGAACAAGGTGACGCTGACTGCTCTTTCGACGCGCCGGTTCTTCCCCGGCATGGACCCTGAATCGGTCGAGGTGCCCTACGGGGCGGTGAGCGGTGGACTCACCGTTGAGCAGCGGGAGATCGAGGGGTCCTACGATCTCCTCCAACTTTCCGGACCGCCGGAGCACCATCCCGGCACACCAGCATCGCTGGTGTTCGAGTTCCGCGGCGACGGAACAGTCCGCGACGTGGAAATCTGGCTGCCCAACAACGCGACGGTAGAAATCCTCGACCTGCAGGGCGACGCACCCATCCAGGCAGCGCCACCCTCCGACCTTCCCCGATGGACGCATTACGGAAGTTCGATCAGTCACTGCGCGGAGGCTGACTCCCCACTGTCGACCTGGCCAGCAGTGGCAGCTCGCGAGCTCGGCCTGAACCTCACCTCACTGGCCTTCGGTGGCGGTGCGCACCTCGACCATTTCGTCGCACGCGTCATAGGCGACCTCGATGCGGATCTCATCAGCCTCAAGATCGGCATCAACATCGTCAACGGTGACACGATGAAGCGCCGCACCTTCATCCCAGCCGTCCATGCCTTCCTCGACACGATCAGGGAAGCACAACCGCACGTTCCGATTCTTCTCATCTCACCGATTGCCTGCCCCATGCAGGAGAACGATCCCGGCCCCATCACCTGGGATCTGGAGGCGGCAGGGCTGCGCACTGTGCCGTCGTCCATGCCCGGGCAGAACTTCGGATCCCTCACCCTCACCGACATCCGCTCCATCCTGGCCGGCATCGTCGACGCCCGCTCCGTGGCGGACCCTGCACTGTACTACCTCGACGGCCTGGAACTGTTCGGGCCCGACGATGCCCCCGACCTCCCCGACGGGCTCCACCCGAATACGGCCGGTTACCTTCGCATGGGAAACAGGTTCGTGGGGAACGAACACACCAACGAGTGGCTCCGTGGAACCCGATCAGGATCAGGGTTCGGCCGGATGAGCGCCTCCCCTGCCTGACAGGGGGATGCACACACGGGATCGTCGGCTTGTCGCGACCCCAGGCACCCCCAGCCTCTTAGAACCGTCTGACACTAGAACCGAAAGAAGCCCATGACTGCACTGACCTGGTCCGCTGCGATGATTGCGCCCGACGAGGATTTCGGGGGCGCACCGCTGCTTCGCAAGCAATTCTCCCTGGTCGAGGGACACGGAGCGCCCACCAGTGCAATCCTCCGGGCGACATCATTTGGAATATACGAAGCCACCATCAACGGCGAGCCCGTCGGAGACGACGTGCTCAGCCCGGGATGGAGTTCCTACGAGTGGCGCCTGCGCTACCGCACGTACAACGTCACCGCCCTGTTGCAGCCCACCAACGTCCTCGGCATCTCACTCGGCAATGGCTGGTACCGGGGCAACCTGGGCTTCAACGGCAACTCGGCGTTCTACGGGACCGAACTGGCTTTCTTCGGCCAGCTGAACATCGAATACGCGGACGGTTTCACCCAGACAATCAGCAGCGATTCCACCTGGGAAGCGGGTCCTTCCGGCATCACCGCCAATGACCTCTACAACGGCCAGTCCATCGATGCCGGCATATCCGGCGCCGACTGGACAGAACCGGGCTACGACACGTCCTCCTGGACCGGAGTGCATCTGGTCGACTTTGACTACTCGAGGCTGGCCGAACCTGTCAGTGCTCCCGTGGTCAGGAATGACGTCCTGCAACCTGCCAGCATCCACACCTCGCCAAGCGGCAAAACCCTGGTCGACTTCGGTCAGAACATCGTCGGCTGGCTACGATTCACCGTTCAGGGGGAGCCGGGATCCGTCATCACCCTGCGGCACGCGGAAGTACTCGAGGACGGCGAATTGGGTACCCGGCCACTGCGAACCGCACTGGCCACCGACACGATCACGCTTTCGGGTGATCATGACTTCTTCGAGCCGACCAAAACCTTCCATGGATTCCGCTATGTCGAGGTGACCGGTTGGCCCGGTGACCTGACTGCGGAGTCGCTGGAAGCGGTCGTCGTCCACACCGCACTGGAACGGACGGGCTGGTTCGAGTGCTCCAACCCGCTGGTGAACAAACTGCACGAAAACGTCGTGTGGGGGCTGAAAGGTAATTTCCTTGACCTGCCGACCGATTGCCCGCAGCGCAACGAGCGACTCGGCTGGACCGGGGACATTTCCGTATTCACGCCCACAGCCGCATTCCTTTATGACGTAAAGGACTTCCTTCAGGACTGGCTACTGGATGTCGCCGTCGAGCAGAAGGCCGCTGACGGCACCGTCCCCTTCACCGTCCCGGACATCCTGAAGTACGAGGAACGGCCGCCGTACTTTCCCGCACCCGAATCAGCAGCGATCTGGGGAGATGCCGCAGTATGGGTTCCCTGGGCATTATGGGAAGCCTACGCAGACCGGTCCGTGCTCGAGCAGCAGTACGAGTCCATGGCAGCGCACGCCCGGCGCGTCGAAAGTCTCCTCTCCCCCACCGATCTGTGGGATCAGGGGTTCCAGTTCGGTGACTGGCTCGACCCGGATGGCCCACCCGACCAGCCCTGGATCTCCAAGGCCGACAACGGTGTCGTCGCCACAGCCTGCCTCTACAGGACGGCCGGCATCATGGCCCAGACCGCATCCATCCTCGGTCATGCTGATGACGCTGAACACTTCACCGAGTTGGCGGACAGGGTGCGGGAGGCGTTCAACGAGCACTACGTCACCGCACAGGGCACGATCCTCAGCGACTGCACCACTGTCTACGCCCTCGCCCTTGCTTTTGAAGTCCTCGATGACGAGAAGAAACGCCTGTTCGCTGGGCGCCGTCTGGCCCAGCTCGTCGCCCAGAACGGGTATCGGGTCTCCACCGGATTCGCCGGCACACCGTTCATCACCTGGGCCCTGTCCGAGGCCGGTTACGTCGAGGACGCGTACAAGTTGCTGCTGGAGGAACACTGCCCGTCCTGGCTTTACCCCGTGACCATGGGGGCGACGACGGTTTGGGAACGATGGGACTCGATGCTGCCCGACGGCACCATCAACCCCGGTGAGATGACCAGCTTCAATCACTATGCCCTCGGCGCGGTCGCAGACTGGCTCCACAAGGTCGTCGGAGGCATCCGGCCCCTCGAGCCCGGCTACTCGAAGATCCTGTTTGCTCCGAGACCCGCACCCGGAATCGAGTGGGCACGCACCAGTCTTGTAACCGCCCACGGCACTATCCGCAGCGAATGGCGTGTTTTTCCGGACGGCGACATGGAACTCACCGTCTCCGTGCCGGAAGGGACGACCGCCGAAGTCGATCTGCCCACCGAAGCCCGGCGGGTCATCCTCCCAGGGCATCACACCTTCAAGACCCCAGCGCTTCATTTCTAGATCCACATCGAAGCTCGCCTCCGCGGCATCGGCGTCATCACGGCCAGCGGGACCAGCACAGTACATCTCGGCCGCAGGCCGACGCAGCGACAACGACCCGAATTTGAGGAGAACCATGAAGCACGGTGAGGCCACCCTGCAAAGCGCCCTACACGACCCGTCGGAGCACGACACTGAGCCCCAACAGGAGTCCGCGCCCACCGCGAACACTCCTGCGTCCCCCTTCACCCCGATCGTGGCGGGTTTTTTCCCCGATCCGTCCATCTGCCGGGTCGGACCCGATTACTACCTCGCGGCCTCATCCTTCGAGTATTTTCCGGGGGTTCCCCTCTTTCACAGCACCGATCTGCTCACCTGGCAGCAGGTCGGCAACGCGCTCACCCGCGAGGAACAACTCAACGTGCGCACAAGTCCAGCGTCTGCCGGGATCTGTGCGCCGACACTCCGCCACCATGACGGTACGTTCTACCTGATCACGACGAACCAGGCTGAGATGATGCGCGGCCACATCGTCGTAACGGCCAGTTCCCCCGAGGGCCCCTGGTCCGCTCCTACCCATATCGGCGGCACCATCGGTATCGACCCTGATCTGGTGTGGGACGAGCAGGGACAATGCTTCGTCACGTGGACGTCCTTCGACCCGACCTGCTTCGGCATCGTTCAGGCACCGGTCGACCTCGACACCGGCGCGTTCACCGGGCCCACGCAACAACTCTGGTCCGGGACAGGCCTGGCAAGCCCGGAAGCTCCCCATATCTTCCGTCGCGGTGACTGGTGGTACATGGTCATCGCCGAAGGTGGCACCGAACACGGCCATGCCGTAAGCATCTCCCGGTCCCGCACTGTGCAAGGGCCTTTCGAGGGGTGCCCCCAAAACCCGATCCTCACCCACAGCGGCCTCGACCACCCGGTCCAAAGCACCGGGCACGCGGACTTCGTCGAACTCGCCGACGGCGGATGGGCGATGGCATACCTCGGAACCCGACCCCGAGGGTCCGGCTTCCATGTCAACGGTCGTGAAAGCTTCCTCGCCGGCATCACCTGGGTCGATGACTGGCCCGTCGTCCTGGAGGAGCACTACAACGTTCCCCTGATCGACCACTCCTTCACCGACACCTTCGACCATCCCGCCCTGGCGCCCCGCTGGGTGTCGCCGCGTGAACCAGCGTCCGACTTCACCCGTCCGGGAGAGACCGGAGGCCTCGTCCTCGAGCCGGCCTCTGATCCCCGCGCGATGCTTGCGGTCCGGCCCCGCGATGAACAATGGACCGCGACCGCCTCCTTCGACCTCGGCCATGACGGTGCCGCCAGTCTCGTCCTCGCCATCGACGACGACCACCGGTACACGGTCTCGGCCGACAGCGGCACCATAAGGGTCACCGCCACTATCGGACCACTCGCCGCGGAAGTGGCCTCCGCCAGCACGTCTGGGGTCACGAGCCTCTACATCCAAACCCACGAAGCACCACGCGCCCACCCGGGCGCCCCGAGCGGACCCGACCTCGTAGCACTCGGCTACATCGATCACGGTGCACCCCTCGAACTGGCACGGCTGGACGGCAGGTACCTTTCCTCGGAAGTCGCGGGCGGGTTTACCGGACGCGTCATCGGAATTCGCGCTGATCGCTCCGCTGTGCACCTCACATCCTTCGAGTACCGCACCGACACCACGCGCCCTCAGTAACCCACAACCAGTCCCTCAATGGGACGGACCACCAGGTACGCCTCGGGGCCCGATGGGTTGTGCGTCCCGGTTACCGCCCCTCAACTGATGCACCACGACGGCGGCCAACCCCGCCTCCATGAACCAAGCTGAAGGAGACACTATGTCGCTCCGCACACTGACCTCACCCGACGGAACCGAGTTCCGCGATCTCAACCACAACGGCACGATGGAACCGTACGAGGATCCGCGTCTTTCTCCTGAGGATCGCACCGAGGACCTCCTTACCCGGCTCACGCTGAAGGAAAAAGTCGGTCTGATGTTCCAGACTGTCATCGAGGTCGGGCCCGATGGAGATCTCCTCGAACAGCCCGGGTTCATCTCGAAATCCCCGACAACCGAAGTCATCGTCGGCAAATGCATGACGCACTTCAACGTGCACCAGATCCGCACCGCCCGCCAGGTAGCACGGTGGAACAATGCGCTGCAGGCACTCGCGGAAACAACCCCGCATGGGGTTCCTGTCACCATCAGCACTGACCCCCGGCACGCCTTCACCGAGAACGCCGGGGTGGCCTTTCCCGCCGGCCCCTTCTCGCAGTGGCCCGAAGCCCTCGGACTCGCCGCCCTGAATGATGTGGAGGCAATACGGTCCTTCGCTGAGGTGGCCCGCCAGGAGTACCGTGCAGTCGGCATTCGGTCAGCGCTTCACCCCCAGATCGACCTCGCCACGGAACCTCGATGGGGGCGCCAAGCCCAAAGCCTCGGACACGACGCGAACAGGGTCGCGGAGTTCACCGCCGCCTACATCCAGGGGTTCCAGGGCGATGTCCTTGGACCCGACAGCGTCGCGTGCATCACCAAGCACTTCCCCGGCGGCGGGCCTCAGAAAGACGGAGAAGACGCACACTTCCCCTACGGACGCGAGCAGGTCTACCCCGGTGGGATGTTCGACTACCACCTCAAACCATTCATTACCGCCATCGAGCACGGCACGGCGGGGATGATGCCCTACTACGGGATGCCCCAGAACCTGGTCCGCAACGGTGAAACCATCGAGGAAGTCGGCTTCGGGTTCAACAAGCAGATCATCACGGACCTTCTCCGCGGCGAGCTCGGCTTCGACGGCGTCGTCGTCACGGACTGGGAACTCGTCAACGATAACCACGTCGGGGATCAGGTGCTGCCCGCGCGGGCCTGGGGCGTTGAGGACCTGACACCGAAAGAGCGTATCGAGCGCATCCTCGAAGCGGGCGCGGATCAGTTCGGCGGCGAGGAATGCGTCGACCTCCTTCTGGACCTGCTGGCTGAAGGTCGCGTTGACGAGGCGCGCATCGACGCTTCCGTCCGGCGTCTGCTGCTCGTCAAGTTCCGTCTTGGTCTTTTCGACGACCCGTATGTGGACGAAGACGCAGCAGAAGCCCTCGTCGGGCGCGAGGACTTCCAGGCGCAGGGATTTGCGGCACAGGCAACATCCATCACCGTCCTCGAGAACAAGGAACACCAGGGTGCGCCCATCCTGCCGCTCACCCATTTCTCGAACGCCCCCGCCATCTACAGCGAAAACATTAAGACGGAGGCTTACTCGGACTGGGCTCACCCTGCTGATTCACCGGAGACCGCTGACCTCGCGATCATCCGGTTGGAAGCGCCCTTCGAGCCCCGAGCTGACCTGTTCCTGGAAGCATGGTTCCATCAGGGATCTTTGGAGTTCCCTCCCGGCCTCGTTCATCGCCTCCGCCGTATCTCTGACCACTGTCCGCTCATCGTCATCATCAACTTCGACCGGCCCGCGATCGTCACACCCCTGGTGCCCTTCGTATCCGCCCTCGCGGTGGACTACGGCAGTTCAGACCGGGCGGTGCTCGCGGCTCTCACCGGTGATGTCACGCCGGTAGGAAAGCTCCCGGTCGAGATTCCCCGATCGATGGACGCCGTGCGTGCGTCCCGGGAAGACGTGCCCTCCGACACCGAAGATCCGATGTACCCGGTTCACTTCGGGCTCTCCATCTGAATCCGTGGTTGGCCCGCCCATCCGCTGGGCCAGCAACGGTCAGCACGTCACATCGAACGCGCCTGTCCTGAAGGAGTGAACTCCAGCGTGAGCAACGTCGACATAGCCTTGAGCAGGCAACGCCAACCGGGACAGGGGTCACAAACAGCTCTCCGCGCTCGAAACTGCGAACTCATCCGTCAAGTCCTCCGCAGCAAGGGGCCGATGACGCAGATCGAAATCGCCCACGAAACAGGCTTGTCCCCGGCTACCGTCTCAAACCTCGTCAACCAACTCGAAGACGGCAGCGAGGTCATGTGCTCTCTCACTACTCGCTCGGGTCGTAGAGCCAAACTCGTCAGCCTGGTGCACGCAACCTCGGCCGTGAGCTGATCCAGCGGAGCCCCACGCCCACCTACCGTCAACCTCGACTCATACGTCTTCAAATGGAAGGCACAGCAACGAGATATGCGGCGCTTGGCGCCGTTATCACACCCTTCATCAGCCATTTCGCCGGGCTCGACCTGACCGCTACCTGACAAAAGAGTAGTTATCGGCGATCCGCTCTGGTGGCATAAGAGGGATGATTGGAAGCCGTTGCGCCAACCCCTGTGAAGGATATCCGGTAGCTGCTCGGCGTTTCTGTACCTCGTGGTGATTCAATGCTCCTGCCGAATCTGTTCATCGGGGTCGTCCTGGGGCCGGAGCCTCCCTTCGCTGTTCGATTGGTGCCGGAACGATCGACATGAGTTAAGTTGGCGAAGTTCGGCGTTGAGCAATGGCTGCAGGCTACGGTGCTCTCTGGGTGGGATGCCGGCAAAGACCGTTTCCAGAATCTGGAGTGTGTCACCGTGCGCAACCAGTATTACTGCCCGGCCCGAGTGAAGGGCCTCGATCTCGGCTAGGAGGCTCAGAACCCTGCTGCGTACGCTTTCCACGCTCTCTACGCTTGCAGTGAGCTCGCCCCTGGAGTCGGCGGCCCAGACCCGCGCGTAGTTTTCGACTCCGGTGCCGTCGAATTTCCCGAAGTGTCGCTCACGCAAGCGTGGATCAATCGTTGTGGTCCCACACCCGAGGACTCCTGCCAGGATGTCCGCGCTCTGGCGAGCCCGAATGAAATCCGAACAGATCAGCAGGACGTCGGCTCCCAGGCCGGAGGTCTCTGCAGCTGCCTGAACCTGTCTCTTGCCTCTTTCGGTTAGTCCTGCCTCGTGCTGGGTATCGGCTTCGATGCTGCTGGCGATGATGCCGCGAAGGTTGGCGAAGCTCTCTCCGTGGCGCATGACCATGTAGCAGTTGCGCCATCCCCGGTCCCTGGCTTCTTGTTCGTAGCCCATCCGCCGCATCTCCCGCAACCTCTTTCGATGTCATGGCACCCTTGACGTCTAAATCGATTTAATCCTAACCTCTAACGGTCGACCTAAATCGATGTAGGCATCACTTTCACAGATTTCCACCTACAGAGAGGTACTGGAAATGTCGCTTGCTACATCCGACAGCCCCCGCGTGAAGAAGTTCCAGCGTAAAGTCACCCTGCTGTCCGCGGGCGGCACGTTCCTTGACGGCTTCGACCTGACCGTCATTGCCGTGGCGCTTCCACTGATCGCCCAGCACTGGGACATCAGTGCGCTGGAGAAGAGCCTGGTAGTGTCATCCGCCATCATCGGTTCCTTCGTCGGAGCGAGCTGGCTCGGCAATCTCACCGACAGGTTCGGGCGCAAGGCGATGTACGTGATCGACCTGCTCGCCTTCGTCGTCTTTGCAGCCCTCACCGCCTTCAGCCAGGACGTCTGGCAACTGATCGTCCTGCGGTTCCTCCTCGGAGTCGGCATCGGCGCCGACTACCCCATCTCCGCAACGCTCGTGTCGGAGTTCGCCTCCACCAAGCGCCGGGGAATGCACAGCACGTCCCTCGGGGCGATGTGGTTCGTCGGTGCCGTCGCCGCATACGTCATCGGCCTGGCCGTCGCGCCTCTGGGCGACTGGGCATGGCGCGCACTCCTTCTGACGGGTGCCGCCTTCGCCCTCGTTGTGTTCGTCCTCCGCTCCAAGCTGCCCGAATCACCGCGCTGGTTGATGTCGAAGGGCAGGACCGATGACGCACGGGCAGTGCTCAGGGCGATCACCGGCGAAGAGCCCGACGACGAGGACCTCCGCGTCGTCCCTGCGCCAAAAGTCCGGGCCAAGGTACTGTTCTCCACGTCCCTGCGGAAGCGAACTTTCTTCGTGTGCGGCTTCTGGTTCTGCTATGCCACTGCCTACTACGGCATTTCGATGTACACGCCCACCATCCTGGCGCCACTGGCCAACGGCAACCGGACGATCATCATCGTCGGCTCCGGATGTGTTGCGCTGCTGGGCCTGACGGGTGCGATCATCGGCATGAATCTCGTGGACCGGTGGGGTCGCCGGCCCTTGATCATTATGTCGTTCTCCGGCCTGACAGCCGCGCTGGTGGTCCTGGCCCTCGCCCAGCAGCCGACGCTCGTTTTCCTGGTGAGCCTGTTCAGCATCGCAGTCCTCTTCGCGAACTCCGGTGGCGGCATTCTGAACTTCGTGTATCCCACGGAGCTCTTTCCCACATCCGTCCGGGCCACCGGAGCCGGCCTGGCCACGTCGGTCAGCCGTATCGGTTCCATCCTGGGCGTCCTGGTTTTCCCGAACTTCGTCGCCGCCTGGGGCAACAACGCCGCGCTCTGGTTCTTCGCTGCGGTGGGCCTCTGCGGCCTGGTGATCTGCCTGACACTGGCGCCGGAAACCAAGAACAAGAGCCTTGAAGAAATCAACATCGAAAGCGAGTCCTCCCTTGTCTAACCCCCATGATGATCAGCGCGGTGGTCTGCCGGCCAATGACACGACCGAAGCGACCATCGTGAAGTCACCGCCCCAGGAGCGCGGCTACCGCAGGCTCGAGCCTGGCCCCGGCGAACCCCACGTCGGACGCCACGAATTGACAGACAAGGACGCCGACGGAAAGTGGTCCGGGCACGGCGAGACGCTGGCCCGACTTATCCACATCACTGACTTCCAGTTAGCAGACCTCGCCTCACCGAGCCGGGTCGAGTTCTTGCAGCGCCTCACAGGACAACCCGCCTGGCGCAGGATGCTTCCGGCATACAGGCCGCAGGAATTCATGTTGACGCAGGCAGTAGAAGCCGTTGTGCGAACGGTCCGGCGGGAAAGTGAAGAAGGGCGCGTCGACTTCGTCGTCACCACCGGCGACAACACGGACTCGGCCCAGGAGAACGAACTCGCTACGTACCTGACCCTGATGAACGGCGGCGACATCGACCCCGGACACGACAACGGCGGACTGGCGGAAACTGTCACGTGCTCGGGTGACCCCGCGTACTGGAACCCTGAACCCGCCTCGGCGGACACCTGGAAGCAGGAGTACGGCTATCCCGACTACCCCGGCGCCGTCGCGGCCGCCGCCAAGAAGTTCACCGGCGCCGGCCTGGGAGCTCCCTGGCTGACCTGCTTCGGCAACCACGACTGCCTGGTGCAGGGACGGGCCCGAGCACAGGCTGGGTATGACGATTTCCTGACTGCCAACCGCAAACCAGTGGCACTCCCGGCGAGGCCTTACAACGGCGCGGATGCGTTGAACGATTACTGCGAGGACCCGCTGTGGGTATCCCAGGGGCCCAGCATGTCCATCGAAGCCAGCCCTGAACGACGGATGGTCAGCAAGAAGGAATACATCGAACGCCACTTCGAAACCACTGGAGTACCCGAAGGCCATGGCTTCACGGCCGAGAACATCAGCACCGGAACGGCCTACTACGCCTACGACGGCGTCCCCGGGCTTCGGGTCATCAGCCTCGACACCACCAACCCTGCGGGCAATGTCGACGGCTGTGTCAACGAAAAGCAGTACCGCTGGCTGGAGGACCGCCTTCAGGAAGTGCATTCGACATATCTTGCCGGCGACGGCACAGAGGTCAGTACCGGCAACGAGGACCGTCTCGTGATGATCTGCTCCCACCACGGGCTGTCCACGATGACCAACGACACCCCTCACCCGGACGGTGAGCACCTGTATCTGGCGCCCGATGTGGAACGCCTGCTCCACCGCTTCCCCAACGTGGTGCTTTGGCTCTCCGGACACACGCACGTGAACCGCATAACACCGCGCCCGCGCACGGGTGGAGGAGGATTTTGGGAGGTGTCCACCAGCTCGGTGGCCGAATGGCCAGTGCAGCTCCGCACCGTTCACTTCACGGTTGTGAAGAACGCGGGAGTGCGGATCCGCACCACCATGATCGATTCCGCCGTCCCCGTCACTCCCACCGGGGGAACAGACCTCCATGACCTTGCGTCACTGCACCGGGAAGCCGCAGCCAATGACGCAGGCTCGGTGGGAGGCCTGGAAGCCGAGGGCAAGCCCGCAGACAGGAACGCCGATCTCCTGGTCCCCTTGCCATCGTCGACCCTCAACGGCCTCGCCGGGCTTATCCGCTTACCCGAGTTGTCTCTGGGCACCAACCAGTGAAGCCGTAGGAAGCACGAGGTATCGCGACCATGGACCCACGCATCGGTTTGTTCAGCGGCACGACTGACGTAGAAATAGCACTTCTCGTCTCGACCTTTATCCTGTGTTCCCTCATCGGCATCGAACGGCAGATCTGGCAAAAGAGCGCCGGATACAGAACTCATGTCCTGGTCGGCCTCGGCTCCTGCGCATTCACTCTGGTGTCTGCCTATGGGTTTGCAGGCGTCCTTGGTTCCGAGGTGAACTTGGATCCCTCCCGGATAGCTGCGCAAATCGTCAGTGGCATCGGATTTCTTGGTGCCGGCGTCATATTCAAGGGACGGGACGTGGTCCGCGGCCTGACGACGGCGGCAACGGTCTGGGAGGCAGCCGCTGTAGGTGTGGCGTGCGGAGCAGGCATGGTGTCCCTCGGTATCGCCCTCACCGTCATCCATCTGTTCACGCTGTTCTTCGTGGCCCCGCTTGTGCGCAAGATTCCGACAGCGGACAGGAAGCGCACCCTGCGCATCACCTATGAGGACGGCCATGGGGTTCTTCGCCAAGTACTCGCAGTAGCCTCATCTATGGGGTTCACTTCCGCGGTGTTGCGAAGCCGGCGCATCGGGGAGGAGAAGCCGCTGGTCCTGATGGAAGTTCGTTTCCTCGGCAAGCACCCCCTGCACAACCTGATCCCGCCTCTGATGGAACTTTCGGGGGTGGAGAGCGTGGCGGTCAGGGGGTCGAGCACCAGAGACTCCGAGCAGGAATACGGAAACGCCTGAGGCACGGGAGCGATACCTCAACACGATTAGGTCTACGGCAGAATGAAACGTATGACGGTGGAACCATGAAGGACCGGAACGGGAAGTCGCGGGTGACCCTGAAAATGGTGGCCTCAGCCGCCGGCGTATCCCCGACACTGGCCAGTTTCGCCCTCAACGACAAGGCGGGCGTCTCCCCAAAGAACCGCGCTGAAATCCTGCGCATAGCAGGAGAACTGGGCTACCAACCTGATCCCCTGGCTAGGGAGTTGCGGACGGGCAAAGCGCAGATGTTCGGATTCATCGTCCGCAACTTCGCCAATCCCTTCTTCAACGACGTACTCACCGGGATGCAGGAGGCAGCTGTCCAAGATGACATCACAATCATCGCCATGGACTCGCACTACTCCCAGGACCGTGAAATCAGCCATATCCGCAAGTTGTCATCGCGCCGCATCACCAATCTCGCGATCGCACCCGTCGGCGCAGCAGAATCTGTCCTGCCCTGGTCCAAGTCAACCCCTCATTCACGTCTCGTCCTGGTTAATTCCTCGATCGAATCGGAATCAAGTGTCGCTCATGTGTCACCCGATGCTGTCTCCGCGGTCACACAGGCTTTCGAACATCTGCGGGAGTTCGGCCACGAACGGATCGCTTTTCTTTCCGCCCCGCCGGGAATCATGTCCGACGCTGACCGGTACTTCGCATACGAGGAACTCTGCAAAGCCCACAGGGTTGCCCCATGTGCCATCTTCACCCCGCTGGAAGCGGGAGGAATCGCCCACAACATCGAGCAGGCGTTGTCCAAGCCTGAACCCCCTACCGCGATCATCACCAATTCCGACTTCTCCGCCCAATACGTTTACGTAGTTGCACGGAAGCTTGGCCTGGCCCTGGGGCGGGACCTGTCCCTTGTAGGCCACGACGACCTGGACACGTCCCGCCTCTTCGATCCACCCATGACAACCCTGCGAGTGGATCGCCGCCAACTGGGGCGCGAAATCTATGCCCGCCTTACGGGAACGACCACTGCGGATCACCGGGAACCGGTACAGCTGATCGTGCGCGCAACAACCGGACCCCCACCGTCACGAAACACGCCTCATGCGAAAGAGTAGCTGGAGCCAAGGGCGCAATTGGTCGACTGGAACCGAGGAGAGCCTGCAGACCGCGAAGCAGACACACACGGCCAGCCGCCCGTCGAGATCCGGCATCCTTCTATCAAGCCGATTCATGACGGGCGTGGAGGGTGACCCGAGGTCCTTCACCCACCTGACAAAAGGTTCATCACCGGCCTTTCAAAACTGGCGGGAGAGTGCCCGCAAAAGGGGTTGTGCCCGGCAGCTGGCCGGGGATTTACCCCAGAATTTTCGGGCTCAGAACTTGCCAGCTAGCCCCCGGTTCGCGGCGGGGCTGTCCAGGCAGGAAGGGTTAAAAGGCGCTTCGGAGCCGGTGCCGTCAGCCGACCATTCGGAGTGTCCGGAGTGTTCGGCCTGCTGAAAGTTGACAGTAATCTCAATGGCTAGCGGCGTGAGGTTTCCTGTGAAGACTGCGGCCCGCAGCAATCACTTGGTCCTCCTGCCCGGGGAGAGTCGAGCACATCGAGTTCGAGAGGGGCCGGTTCGTCAGAACCGGCCCCTACCTGTGCGCTACTGCTGTGCCTTGACCGCGCGGTGACGGCCACGGCCCGCACGGATCAACCCGGCACCGAGAGCCAGGAAACCGGCACCGATGCTCCCGGCAATTTTCATGCTGTCGTCGGTGCCCGTGTAGGCAAGCTGTCCTGTGCTGTCAGTGGCCCCGTTGTCATCGTTGGTCACGAGGACTCCACCGTTGCCGGTGTTGTTCCCGGCGCCCCCCTCGGTGCGGTTTCCTTCGGTATCCAGCTCACAGCCGATACCGTCGCTGTCCCGGTCGAGACCGGCACGGAAGCCCTCTTCACCCATGAGTATGGAGCGGCCCAGTGCGTCCCGGACCTCGGCGCAATTCTCGTAATAGACACCGACCGCTGCATGGTCGAGCACCGGGAGAACGTTGTCGGGGGTGTCCACGACGACAACCGGCGTAGTGGGCACTTCCACGATTACGGGGACCTCTACCTCGACAGGCACAACGACGACGGGAGTCTCCGCAACGGGGACCTCTTCGGCAGGGGTCTCCTCTGCGGGGACTTCTTCGACGGGTGCCTCGCCGGCGGGGATTTCCTCAGCAGGGGTCTCCTCAGCGGGAAGCTCGGGACTCGGCCCCTCCGGGGTTTCCGGGGTAGGCACCGCGGGAGTCTCCGGGGTAGGCACCGCGGGGGTCTCCGGGGTAGGCACCGCGGGAGTCTCCGGGGTAGGCACCGCGGGGGTCTCCGGGGTAGGCACCGCGGGAGCTTCCGGGGTAGGCACCGCGGGAGTCTCCGGGGTAGGCACCGCGGGGGTCTCCGGGGTAGGCACCGCAGGAGTCTCCGGGGTAGGCACCGCAGGAGTCTCCGGGGTAGGCACCGCAGGAGTCTCCGGGGTAGGCACCGCGGGAGCTTCCGGGGTAGGCACCGCAGGAGTCTCAGGGGTAGGCACCGCAGGAGTCTCAGGGGTAGGCACCGCAGGAGTCTCCGGGGTAGGCACCGCAGGAGTCTCCGGGGTAGGCACCGCAGGAGTCTCAGGGGTAGGCACCGCAGGAGTCTCAGGGGTAGGCACCGCAGGAGTCTCCGGGGTAGGCACCGCAGGAGTCTCCGGGGTAGGCACCGCAGGAGTCTCAGGGGTAGGCACCGCAGGAGCTTCCGGGGTAGGCACCGCAGGAGTCTCCGGGGTAGGCACCGCAGGAGTCTCCGGGGTAGGCACCGCAGGAGTCTCCGGGGTAGGCACCGCAGGAGTCTCCGGGGTAGGCACCGCAGGAGTCTCCGGGGTAGGCACCGCAGGAGTCTCCGGGGTAGGCACCGCAGGAGTCTCCGGGGTAGGCACCGCAGGAGTCTCCGGGGTAGGCACCGCAGGAGTCTCCGGGGTAGGCACCGCAGGAGTCTCCGGGGTAGGCACCGCAGGAGTCTCCGGGGTAGGCACCGCGGGAGTCTCCGGGGTCGGGGTTTCGGGGACCTCGGGGCCCTCCGGGATGGGAGCGACGACGACAGGCGCGGGAACCAACACGTAGGAGTAGTGAGAGATGTCCTTCCCGCTGGAGTGGCTGATCGTCACCTGGGACTGGGGGGGAGACAGAACCACGGTCTCGGGACCGTTGCCCTGGTTGGAGGAACCGGCCTTGACGCAGTAACTCGCAATGAGCTGACCCTGCGGGGCAGTAATGGAGATCTGGGTGAGTCCTGACTCCGTAACGTCCTGCTTGCCGCTCGTACCTTCGCCACACACCTGGTCGACAGGTTCCGCCAGATGGCCTGTTGCGAACGCCGGGGCAACAGAAAACGTGCTGAGACCGGCAGTGACGGCGAGGGCGAGTAGCCCTGTGCGCTTGTTCATTTTTACCTGTTGTTTCTGTTGGTTGAGTTCGGGCGTGAATAGGCGCGTAGGTCGCGCCCGCCTCGCCGTGTCCGTTGAGGTCGACGTCGATTGCGACGACGGGTATTTGTGCGGAACCGGTGGCATGGCCCCGCGGCACTCCGTGAAGCGTGGTATGACCTGACTTCTGAACCGTCCAGTCGTTCCGGACTTTCGCGTCACCCAGTGCCACGTTCAGGAGCTGCGAATACTGCGGACACTTTCCAAGTGCATGCAGAAGGCGCGGTCCCCTCGCGCGAAGTACAACACTCAATCTATGAACCCTGGGAGGAGGAAACAGGAGTGGCAACTACTCGTAAATCGCCAGGCTCATCGGAAAAACAAGCCGTTACTACCCATCAATCGACTGTTGACTACTCGAAGAACGAAAAGAAACTACTCGCTACACATCCCTGGCCGCCTCGGTGATGACCACTCACGAAACCGGCTGAACCGCCTGTCGACGCCGCGGCGGCGGCGGATGACACCGTTCCGGCCGTCGCCTTCCCCGGGCGGACGGAAATAATCTCTGCCTCCCCGTGGCTGGAAGGGACATGGAGCAGCGCATCGCAGTCACAGGTTCAACCGGCACCGTGGGTGGCCAGGTCGCCCGCATCCTCGCAGCGGAAGGGGTGCCGTTGATCCTGCCGGTCCGGTCGCCGGACCGCGCGCAGCATCTGCCCGAGTCGATCGTTCGCCAGACCACCTACGCGGACTTCGACGCGTCCGCCGAGGCGCTCGCCGGCGTCGACCTCCTGTTCATGGTGTCGGCCGCCGAGGAAGCGGACCGCGTCGCCACCCACCGCACCTTCATCGATGCGGCGAAGGAAGCAGGTGTCCGGCACATCGTCTACACCTCCTTCCTGGGCGCCGCTCCCGACGCGACGTTCCTCCTCGGACGCGACCACTGGTACACGGAGGAGCACATCCGCAGATCCGGCATGTCGTGGACGTTCCTCCGTGACAACCTGTACCTCGATGTGGTGCCCGCCCTCGCGGAAGACGGCGTCATCCGCGGACCGGCCGGGAACGGACTGCTGTCCGCCGTCGCCCAGGCCGACGTCGCCCGTTCCGCCGCGGCGGTCCTGCGGGCACCCGACGCGCATGTCGGCACGGCGTACCACCTCACCGGACCGGAAGCCTTCACCCTGGCCGAGGCCGCGGCACTCATCACCGAGCTCACGCCCGCCACCGTCCGGTTCGAGGACGAGACCTACGAGGAGGCCCTCGCGTCCCGCGCCCACCACGGTGCCCCCCGCTGGCTGGTGGAGGCCTGGGTCAGCACCTACACGGCCATCGCCCGCGGCGAGATGGCCGGGGTGACACCCGACGTCGAACGCCTCACGGGACGCCGGCCGCTCAGCCTCCGGGACCTCCTCACGGCGAAGTCCTAGGCATGCGCAGGGACGTCGTGCCGGACCCGGAAGCAAGCCGGACCTTCTACAGATTCCTCACCTCCGTCGTCGTCCCGCGCCCCATCGCATGGGTCTCGTCGACGTCCGCGGACGGGGTGGACAACCTCGCGCCGCATTCGTTCTTCACGGTCGCGTCGGTCAATCCGCCGATCATCCAGTTCACCTCCGTGGGCCGCAAGGATTCCGTCCGCAACATCGAAGCCACGGGCGAGTTCGTGGTCGGTTTCACGCCCGAGGACCTGTTCGAGGCCGTCAACGCGACCGGCACCAATTTCCCGCCCGACGTCAGTGAGTTCGACGCCGTCGGCCTCACCCGGGAGCCCAGTGCCACCGTGCGCCCGCCGCGCGTCCTCGAATCGCCTGTGGCCCTCGAGTGCCGGCTGCACCTGATCCAGGACATGGGCGACTGCACGCTCGTCTTCGGTGAGGTGCTGCACGCCGTGGTGTCCGAAGACGTGCTCGACGGCGACCTGCCGGCCATCGACGCCCTGAAGCCGCTCTCGAGGCTCGGCAGGAACGAGTGGGGAACCGCGGGCAGGATCCGCACGATCTCCCGCATCCCCGTCGGGGAATGGCCGGGTCACTACGATGCACCCGGAGGAGCCGGTACGCATTGACCGGACGGCCCGGGACCAGGGGCCGCCCAGGATGCTCCCGTAGAGTGGAGGAATCTGCGGGTTAGCACCCCACCCCGGCTGGGAAGCCTACCGCGACCCCCAGGGACCCCCATGAGCGTTACCGCCGCCCCGCGCACCGTCCGCATCTCCAAGCCGAACGACATCGTCGCCTCCTACTCCGTCCTGCTCAAGCAGGTCCGCAAGGAGGGCCTCCTGAACCGCCGTCGGCGGTTCTACATCTCGGTGTTCGCGGTCCTGGCCCTGGCCATGGGCGCGGCCTGGACGGGGTTCGCACTCCTGGGCGACACGTGGTTCCAGCTCCTGGTCGCGGCCGTGCTCGGCGTGGTCCTCACGCAGGTCGCCTTCCTGGCCCATGAGGCGTCGCACCGCCAGATCTTCAGCACCCGGGGCGCCAATGACTGGTCCGGACGCATCCTCGCCGCCGGCGTCGTCGGCATCAGTTACGCCTGGTGGATGGACAAGCACACCCGCCACCACAACGACCCCAACACCAGGGGCAAGGACCCGGACATCGAGGTGGACACCATCTCGTTCCTCGAGGAGGACGCCGCGAACGCCCGCGGCCTCCAGGCGTGGGTCACGCGCCGCCAGGGCTACCTCTTCTTCCCCCTCCTGACCCTGGAGGGCATCAATCTGCACGCCCGTTCCATCAGCACCCTGTTCTCCCGCCGCACCATCAAGGGCCGTTGGGTGGAACTGGCGCTGCTCGGGGCACGGTTCGGCGCCTACCTCGGCATCCTGTTCTGGTTCCTCCCCATCGGCCTGGCCTTTGCCTTCCTGGGCGTCCAGCTGGCTGTGTTCGGCATCTACATGGGCGCGAGCTTCGCACCGAACCACAAGGGCATGCCCGTGGTGCCGCGGGACAGCAAGCTGGACTTCTTCCAGAAGCAGGTCCTCACCTCGCGCAACATCCGCGGCGGGTCCTTCGTCAACAATGCCTTCGGCGGGCTGAACTTCCAGATCGAGCACCACCTCTTCCCGGACATGCCGCGCCCGCACCTCCGCCGCGCGGCCGTCATCGTCCGGGAGCACTGCGAGCGGCTCCGCGTGCCCTACACCGAGGTGGGCGTCGCAGCCTCCTACGGAGCCGTGGTGTCCTACCTTAACCGCGTCGGCCTCGCCGCACGCGATCCCTTCGACTGCCCTCTGGTCAACCGCTTCCGACGGCCCTAGGTACCACGCGGGACGCTGTGGCAGGAATACTAAGGGTGCTTTCTACTGCGCCCCCAACCCGTTACGGTGGATGAATGTTCTTCCTCTTCGGCCTCACCACGCGTGAGCACCTCCAGTTCACACGCTCAGCCACCTGCCGTTACTGCGGGATGCACGCACCCCAGCAGGTGATCCAGCGCAAGACGAAGCTCTCGGTGTTCTTCATCCCGCTCCTCACCCTCAAGAAGACACGCCTGCAGGTCTGCACGAACTGCGGCGGCACCTCGAGGATCAGCGGCTCGGAGCAGCGCGCCCTCGCCTACTGACCCTGTCCCTCAGCTGCTCGCGGCGTGAATGGTGCCCCTGACCATGCTGATGCTGGAATGGGCGGGGTTGCCGTCGAGGGGCTCGTCCGAGATGTCGACGATGGGATACCTCGCCAGGTCGATGTCCGCGGGCACGGCGAAGCTGGCGTGATCCGCGTCCATGAGGCCGACGCTGTACATCTCCTGCAGGTCGGGGGCTATCAGCCACACCTGCCTGTACCCCTCCGGAGTGGCCCCCGTCAGGTCGACGTCGAGGCTTAGGGTGCCGTCGTCGGAGCGGGAGACGGTCGCTTCCCCAGACCCCGAGAAGCCGGGCAGGGGGTCCAGCTCGGCCTGGGCCAGCACGACGCCGTCCTCGTCCGCGCGCAGCGATTCCAGCCCCCACAACGCTCCGCCGCCCACGAGGATCCCGACGCCGGCGGCAACCGCGAGCCATCGGGCGGAGAACTGCCGCCTCCTCCCGCCGGCCGTGTCCCTGGCTGCATTTAGGGGGCGTACGTTCCCCGACGGTTCGGAGGCCGATGCTGCGCCGTCCACCCCCAGCTCGGCGGGTAGGCCGAGTTCGGTCTTGATCGCGTCCCAAACTGCCGGGCTCGGACGTTCGAGGACGGTCAGCGGCCCCTCGGCCTTCGCGGTGGTGACGACACGGCGAAGTGCGTCCACCTCGGCGGAACAGGTGCCGCACTTCCCCAGGTGCTCCTGCGACCGGAGGTCGAGTGGCTCACCCAGCGCAGCCAGACCGACGGCGTCCGGGTCAAGATGCTGCATCCCACTCCTCCAATCGATTGCGTAGGTGCACGAGACTCCTTCGGATGTGGCTCTTGACGGTTCCTAGCGGAAGATTCATCCTCGCAGAGATCTGCTGGTGGGTGAGGTCTTCGTAGAAGGCCAGCCTGAGGATGGAACCCTGGGGCTCTCCGAGCCGTTCGAGCTCCGATGCGAGGACCACGCGATCGGCGATGGTGTCCACGCTGGCATCGAGTGCCGCGCCGGTTTCGGGCGCGAATCCCGCCCGTACCACCAGGCGCTCCTGCCTGCTCCTGGCCGACAGATGATCGAGGATGACGTTCCGGCAGATCCCCACGATCCACGCCGGCAGAGGACCCGACTGCGGATCGAAGCTGTCCCGGGATCGCCACGCCCTGACGAAGACGTCCTGGGTGATGTCGGCCGCCGCCCCACTGTCCCGCAGGGACCGGAGGGCGATGGTGTAGACGAGCGGGGAGAAGCACCCGTAAGCGGTGGCCATTGCGCGCTCGTCCCCCGCGGAGAACTGCAGGTCGAGTTGCCTCGTCCACTCAGGGCCAGGAGCTGCCATGTGTCACTCCTCAAGCCGGGGCCGGTGCCGCACCGATGCGACGTCCTGCGATCCTTGGCTCCTGTCCCACGAGACTCAGAGCGGTAAGGCTGTGAGCACCACATTATCCTCATAGTCTCCTATCTCCGACAGCCATTCACCCCCGCACGTGATGATTTTCAGTTCATGGTCACCGCCGCGCTTGAAGATCTCCGATCCGTCCAACGTGGCCTTCGGGACGTTCCGCACGTCCGAGACGGCGTAGGTCAACGACCGGCCGTCCTCCAGCCCGACAGTGACGGTGGTCCCGATCGGCACGTCCTTCAGCTGGGCGAACGGCATCACCTCCGTGAGGCTGTCGACGTGGGCGGCGATCACCGCATTCCCGGCCTCCGCTCCGGGTGCAGGACCGTACCGGTACCACCCCGCTTCATAGAAGCTGTCCGGGATCTCCATGGCGCCGTTCTCCTCGATCCCGACGTCCACGACGTTCACGGAGATGTCCGTGCCGGCGATGTCGAGGGTCACCGGGGCCGGGTCGGGAGGCTGGAGCGCGCCGTCCGCCTGCTGGATGGGCACCGGTGCGACCGCCTGCGGCGTCGCGGCGGCGTCGGTCGTCGGGGCGGTGTCGGTCGTCGGGGCGGTGTCGGTCGTCGGGGCGGTGTCGGTCGTGGTGGCTGCGGCGCCATCCTCGGGGCCCGGCCGCGCAGAGGGGGGCGCGGTGAACACGGGCACCGGGTCCGCCGACGACGGATCGTCGCCTCGCGCACATCCCGTGAGGAGGACGGAGGCAAGGACTGCCACTGCGATCGCTGATGGTCTGGAATGCACGGTGTCGGACTTCCCTGTGAGGGCCGGGCGGGGAGGAGAGTCGAACAGCCTCCCCGCCCGGCGCTGCGGTTTCAGGCCCGCACGGTCCGACGACGTGCCGCGGCTACGGCACCGGCGAGCAGAACCAGGAGGGCTGCACCCATCCCGACGGCTGCCCCGTCGTCGTCCTGCGCTGCGAGGCCGGACTGGCCCCCGGGAACGGCGCCGGGAGACGAGTGGAGGCCCTCGATCGTCTGTGTGGCGAGCGCGAGGTTGCCGGCCTCCAGGCTTCCCCAGGCGTACACGATCGTCGAGGTGCCTTCGGGGAGGTTCAGGTCGGCAGGGCCGATCACGGGGGCGGTGGTACCGGTGGCCGCGACTGCCGCCGACACCATACCTGGATCCGTGGTCAGGGAGGCTTCGGCGGGATTGGCGAGGTTCTGGACGATCGCCGCACCCCCGGCCAGGACGTCGACAGCCGGGGCGGCCGCAACATGGCGGACCGTCAGCCGCGTCTTGCCTGCCTCGATGGTCGAGACGTCATTGGTGAAGAAGTTCGCCGTGGGCTGCCCTGCGGCGTCGAGGTTCGCCGTCGCGGTGTAATTCCCGCCGGCCTCGAGCTTCACGTCCACCGGGCCGATCACCGGCGCGCTGGCGTCGGCGGCATCGGCCGCCGTGATGGCCAGCTGGTAGTCCCCGGCCGGCAGGTCGAGCGGACCCGCCAGCGTGCCCGGGGCGAAATCGTCCAGCGTGAGGGTGCCGTTCACATAGACGTCCACGGTGAGATCGGGCACTCCATGGAGGACCGACAGGGTTGCACCGGCCGGGGCTTCGGCGGCAGTTGCCGGGGCAGCGACGGACGCCGCTCCCAGGGCTGCTACGGCTCCAATGGCAAACAAGCTTCTTTGCATGACTACTCCTTGGTGTGGTCCCGTGGCTGGGACTTTTCGCTGACATCCGGTACTACCCGGATGAGCGGCGATTTGGATGCAAGGAGCTGGAAATTTTTTGGTCAGGCGTTCCAGAGGCCGTAGGAATCAGCGAGCGAGGAGATCTTCTGTGCGCGCGCAAGACGCGGCAGGTAGGACCCGTCGCCGACGACGGCGCCCGCGGCATGCTCACGCAGGAGTTCGGCGGCCCAGCTGATCTCGGACTCACTCGGCGACAGCCCGCGGTTGATCGTGTCAGCGGCCTCGGGCCGCAGGCACAGCTTGCCCGTCATGCCCATCGAGGCCGTGACCTTGCAGGCGTCGAGCAGTTCGTCGCCCAGGGCTCCGACGGTCGGACCGTCGATCGGGCCGGGGAGCTGCCCGACACGTGATGCGACGACGAGCTTGGAGCGCGCGTAGGCGAGCGCCATCGGCTCGTCCGATGCCCCCGTGTCACGCCGGAAATCGCCGACGCCGAAGGCGAGGCGGAACGTGCCGGGAGCGCTGGCGATCGCCGTCGCGTTCTCGATGCCGAGGGCGGATTCGACCAGGGCGAGGACGGGCGTCCCCGCCTGCAGGCGCATGGCGGTGTGGGTGACCTGCTCGGGCTTCTCCGTCATGGCGAGCATGACCCCGCGCAGGCCGGGCGCCTTGGACAGGGCAGCGAGGTCGTCCGCCCAGTACTCGGTCTCGATGCCGTTGACGCGCACCCACGCGGTCATGCCGGTGGACAGCGCCTCGACCACGCGCTCGCGGGCCTCGGCCTTGCCCGCAGCGGGGACCGCATCCTCGATGTCGAACACCACCGAATCCGCCTCCGAGGTGAGGGCAGGGATGAAGTTGTCCTCTGAAGCAGCGGAGGCCAGGAGCCAGGATCGGGAGAGCTTGGCGGGAAGCGCGGCGGCGCGGCTGTTTCTGAGGGAAGCCATCCTCAAACAGTACTGAGGACTGCCGCGCATTATCCAACGGAGACGCCCCGCACCTCGTGAACACTACGACCAAAACGGGCTGCCCGTCGGGAGGGACACGCCTCGCACCTTGACCCGCCGAAGGGTCGGGCCTACCATTCGTATACGATTTCGTACTCGGCGTGGAGCACTCGGGTCGGGCCGCCTTCTGGGGGGCCCCTCGCGGGAGTGCTCGTCGCCTCTGCCCGCCCCCATATGCGTCGGAGTGACATCCGATGCCCACCCGCAGCACCAGCCGTCGTCAGAAAACAAGGGAGTTTTTCATGGCACTCGCGTCCGAACATACCGACCCCGGCAACGGAACCCGTATGAGCGCTGCGGACCGCAAGGTCCTGGCCGGAACGATGGTCGGTACCACCATCGAGTGGTACGACTTCTTCATCTTCGCCCAGGCTGCAGGCCTCGTGTTCGCGAGCCTGTATTTCGGGCCCCTCGAGGGCGAGAGCCCGGGCCTCGCCCAACTCGTCTCCTGGGCGACGATCGGCATCAGCTTCTTCTTCCGGCCCCTGGGCGCTGTCGTCGCCGGGCGTCTCGGCGACCGGATCGGACGCAAGGCGATGCTGGTGTTCACCCTGGTCATGATGGGTTCCGCCACCGCCCTCATCGGCCTGCTGCCCACCTACGCCCAGATCGGCGTCTGGGCTCCGGTTCTGCTCATGCTGCTGCGCATCCTCCAAGGCTTCTCCGCCGGCGGGGAGTGGGGCGGCGCGGCCCTGATGGCCGTCGAGCACGCACCGGTGGACAAACGCGGCTTCTGGGGCGCCTACCCGCAGATCGGCGTGCCGGTCGGCATGATCCTGGCAACGCTCGTCCTGTTCGTGCTGCGCAGCTCCATGAGCCCGGAGGCGTTCCTCGCCTGGGGTTGGCGCATCCCGTTCCTGCTGTCCGTCGTCCTGATCGTCATCGGCTACTTCATCCGCGCCGCCGTTGCCGAGAGCCCCGTCTTCAAGCGCATGATCGAGCGCAAGCGGGACACCGCCACCCCGCTGCGCAGTCTCCTCAGGACCAACAAGCGCCAGGTGATCCTCTCCGCCGTCATCTTCATCGGCAATAATGCCGCCGGTTACCTCGTGATCGCCTTCCTCTCCTCGTACGCGCAGAAGAGCCTGGGCATGCCCGCTGCGCCCGTCCTCCTGGCAACCCTTCTGGCCTCGTTCGGCTGGCTCATCTTCACGCTGTACGGAGGCATCCTCTCGGACAGGATCGGCCGCGTCCGTACCTTCCAGATCGGTTACGCGCTCATCTTCGTCTGGATGATCCCGATGTTCCTGATGATCGACACACGGAACATCTGGGCCTACGGCATCGCCATCTTCATCCTCACCATCGGTCTCGGCCTCTCCTACGGACCCATGTCAGCCATGTACGCGGAGATGTTCCCCGCGAACGTCCGCTACTCCGGCATCGGCATCGGCTATGCCCTGGGCGCCATTCTGGGCGGTGCCTTCGCTCCCCTGATCGCCCAGGCCCTGCTCGGCAGCACCGGATGGTCGGGGTCCATCGGGCTGTACATCATGGCCCTGTGCGCCATCTCGTTCATCGGGGCGAGCCTGGTGAAGGAGACCAGGGGTGCGCCCCTCGAAGCGGACAGGAGCTCCGCGGACGCTGAGGGCACCACCCGCTAGGAGAGCCCGGCAGGCGGCGGCAGGGGACTCCCTTCCGCCGCCTGCCAGGTGCCACGCCTGACCGGGCCGCCGGTCCGCTATAGTGGCGATCGTCGGGCGCCGAACGCGCCGTGCCTGAAAAAGAGGCAATAAGGGCGAAGCGGCCCGAGGCACATACGGAAATCACCCACCAACGTCGTCCGGGTGACCGTGTGCGTCACTCGCCGCTGCCCGGAGGACGTTCGTCCCGAAAAGATTCCTGATGACCTCAGTCTCAGCCCGCATCGTGTCCGCCCTCCGACCCGCCGTCACCGAGGTCTTCGGTGTCATGGGGAACGGAAACGCCCACTTCCTGGACGCCGTGATGGCGTCCTCCGACTCCCTGCACTACACCGCCGTGCGCCACGAGGCGGGCGCCGTCGCTGCCGCTGACGCCTACTATCGAGCCAGCGGGAACCTCGCCGTCGCCACGACCACCTACGGGGCCGGGTTCACCAATGCCCTGACGCCGCTTGCCGAAGCCGTGCGGGCCGATATCCCGCTCGTCCTGGTCGTCGGCGACGCTCCGACCACGGGCCTGCGTCCGTGGGACGTGGACCAGTCCCAAATCGCGAAGGGGCTCGGCGTCACCACCTTCACCGTGTCGGCGACCCGCCCCGGGGAGGTGACGACAGCAGCCCTCGACCACGCACTCCAACACCGGGAAGCGGTGGTCCTCGCCATCCCCTACGACCTCGCCGGCGTCGAGGCCGCGGAGGAGGAAGCACGCACCACAACGCCTGCGGATCCCCTCCCCACCCCGGCCGACGGCGACATCCGGCGCATCGCCGACCTCCTGTCCTCGGCACAGCGACCCCTGGTGCTCGCCGGCCGGGGAGCCTGGCTGAGCAGCGCACAGGACGCGGCCGCGAGGCTCGCGGAGCGTATCGGAGCCCTCACGGCGACATCCGCCTTCGCCGCCGGATTCTTCCAGGAGCACCCTTCGGACCTCGGCGTGGCAGGAGGCTTCGCGTCCGCCCGCACGGCGGACCTCATCGAACAGGCCGACGTCGTCCTGGTCCTCGGTGCGCGCCTCAACCAGTTCACGATGCGCTTCGGCCACTCCTTCAACCCCACCGCACGCGTCATCCAGGTCGACCTCGCAGTGGGCCCGACCTCCTCCGCCGTCACCGACTTCATCCGCGGGGACGCCCGGGCGGTGGCGCAGGTCCTCCTCGAAACCGTGGAGGAAACGCCTGCGGACCGCCGCTGGCGGAACGCCGCCGCCCGGCAGGCGCTGCACGCCCACGACGAGCGCGACGACGGGGAGCCGACCGCCCCCGACGGCCGCCTGGACCCGCGGAGCCTGTGCCGCCTGCTCGACCGGCTGCTACCTGCGGACCGCACCATCGTGCAGGACGGCGGCCACTTCATCGGCTGGGCGCCCGGCTATCTGCACGTTCCGGCACCGAACCGCATGATCATGGTCGGCACGGCGTACCAGACCATCGGCCTCGGGTTTCCGAGTGCCGTCGGTGCCGCCCGCGCCCTGCCCGGCTCGACGATTGTCCTCTGCACCGGAGACGGCGGGGCCCTGATGGCCCTCGCTGACCTCGACACCGTCATCCGCTCAGCGCGCCGCGCGGTCATCGTGGTCTTCAATGACGCCGCCTACGGGGCCGAGATCCACCAGTATGCCGTGCGTGGCATCAATGCCGGGCCCATGATGATCGAGGAGGTCGACTTCGCTGCGCTCGCCACTGCACTCGGCGCCAGGGGCAGGACCATCGGTTCCCTCGATGACCTCGCCGAACTGGAGGGCTGGCTGGCGTCCGACGACGACGGCGTGCTGCTGCTCGACTGCAAGGTCTCACAGCAGGTCGTCGCGCCCTATATGCAGGAGATCGTCGCTGCTGCTACCGGCGCCCGCTGAGGTCAGCGCCGCACACGGTAGCGGGAGGTGACGACGCCCGAGCCGAAGACATGGCTCCCGACGAGTTCGAGGTCCGTCCGGCGCTGGTGGCGCGGGAAGAACGGGCGCCCGCCACCGACCAGCACGGGGTGGACCCTGACCCGGTACTCGTCGATGAGGCCCAGTGCCGCCGCCTCCTCGGCGAGCGCGGCGCCCCCGATCGCGATATCTCCCTCCGCCGGCTCCGCTCGCAGGCGCTCGATCTCCTGTAACAGGCTGCCCGACGCCAGGCGGGTGTTGCTTCCGCGGACTGCAGTGAGCGAGTGGGAGAACACCACCTTCGGGAGTGGTTTCCAGAGCGCGGTCCACTCGCGGTCCGCCTCACCGATCGACGGCTCCTGGTCGGCGGTCTCCCAGTACAGCATCGTCTCGTAGAGTCGGCGGCCCAGCAGGTGGACACCGATCGTGCGGATCTCGTCGATGGCTGACCGGAAGACCTCCTCATCCGGTGTCGTAAAGTCGAATCCCCCATCCGGACCGACGATGTAGCCGTCCAGGGAGACCCCCATCGAATAGGTCACAGTGCGCATCAGTTCTCTCCTCCGTGGTAGGTCAGGACTCAGCCCCTTGCACCCGCGTCCGGTCGGGCTGCGGCTGTACTTCCACGCCAGGCTCCGTCATCAGCGCCGGATCCCTTTCCAGAAGTACAGGATCGGACCGAAGAAGTTGATCGCTATGACGGCGGCCCACCGTGCCCTTGTTGGTGTTGTCCCGGTAGGTGCTGCGCGGTCAGCCATGGGCGTCTCCCACGTCGGAGCCTGTGCACCGGAAGCGGGGTGGAGCGTCGTTCCCGGTGCGGGCGGGCGGATCCTTCGGGTGCCCATTCCACCACGGCCCGAGGTCCACCACCATGCCGCGGGTGGAGGTTTTCGGGAAGGAACAGGAGGGACAGCGCCCACCTCACGGGAGAAGGGAGTACTACAGTGAAATACCGCGGACCTTCCACTCGCGGCCCATCAGTCGCCACAGGAGAACCGCATGGCTGCCAGCCGCAATCCGCTCGAGGACCTGCGCGAAACGATCGGGCATCTGGCCGATCAGCTGAAGCTTCCCGGTTCGGAGCGGGTGGATGACCTGATGGGTGATCTCATCGGTACCCGGCCCGGGCCGGCCCGGCCGCTCTCCGAGGTGCAGGCCGAGCTCGACGCGCTGGTCGGGCTGGAAACCGTGAAGGAACAGGTGCGGGCGCTCGTTGCACTACTGCAGGTCCAGGCGCGCCGCAAGGCGCACGGGCTGCCGGAGGTGGCGACATCACAGCACCTGGTATTCCTCGGAAACCCGGGCACCGGTAAGACCACGGTGGCTCGGCTCCTGGCCGAGATGTACCGCGCGGTCGGACTGCTGCAGAAAGGCCACCTGGTCGAGGTCGACCGGTCGGGCCTGGTGGGACAGTACGTCGGTGCGACCGCCATCAAGACGGACCGGGTGATCCGGCGGGCGCTGGACGGCGTCCTGTTCATCGATGAGGCCTACGCCCTGACCCCGGAGGACGGCCGGACGGACTTCGGCCCCGAGGCGATCGAGGTCCTGCTCAAGCGGATGGAGGATCACCGCCACCGTCTGGTCGTGATCGTGGCCGGCTATCCGCGGCTGATGGAGTCGTTCCTGCTCTCCAACCCCGGCTTGCGCTCCCGGTTCGCCCGCGAGATCACCTTCCCGGACTACTCCGTCGACGCGCTCCAGACGATCTTCACCCAGATGCTGGTCCAGCACGAGTACACGCTGGAGCCCGGCGCGGAGCAGATGCTGCGCCGCGTCCTCGCCGGCCTTCACGCCGGAGAGGACTCCGGCAACGCGCGGTTCGCCCGCACACTGTTCGAGCAGGCGCTCAACCGCCAGGCACTGAGGCTGTCCCTCGACGAGGACCGGGACCTCGACGCGCTCGATCGCGACGACGTCATGACGCTCACGACGGACGACATCGTCGAGGCTGCACGAGCCCTGGGCGAGGGACCTGCGCCGGAACCCGAACCGGAACCCGAGCCGTCGCGGTGGTGGCGCTGGCTGTTCGGACCGACATGACGGACCTGGTATGGGGAAGAGCAGGAGGGACGGTCCGATGACCGAGCTGGCAGGAGCATCCGAACGGGCTGCCGTGGGCAGCAAGTCCCAGCAGGCGTACGCCGCAGTCACGGCGCGGATTGTGGACGGCACCTACCCGCCCGGGCACCGCCTCGTGCTCGCGAAGATCGCCCATGACCTCGGCGTGAGCGTGGTGCCCGTGCGTGAGGCGATCCGCCGCCTCGAAGCCGAGGGCCTGGTCACCTTCACGCGCAATGTGGGAGCGACGGTCGCGGGCATCGATCCCACCGAGTACCTCTATACGATGCAGACCCTGAGCCTCGTCGAGGGCGCGGCCACAGCGCTGTCCGCTCCCCTCATCGGCCCCGGGGACATCACCCGCGCGCGCGCGGTCAATGAGGAGATGCGGGCATGCCTGCAGCACTTCGACCCGCTGCGCTTCACCCGGCTGAACCAGGACTTCCACGCCATCCTCTTCGAGCAGTGCCCCAATCCCCACATCCTCGACCTGGTGCACCGGGGCTGGAACCGCCTGGCATCCCTGCGGTCCTCGACCTTCCGTTTCGTTCCCGGCCGCGCCCGGGAATCGGTCGAGGAACACGAGGCGCTCCTCCAGCTCATCGAGACCGGTGCGGACGCCGACGCGATCGAGCGGGCCGCCCGCCTCCACCGCGGTGCAACCCTCGACGCCTACCTGGCACACTCCGGCGCCGACCGCTAGGACCTTCCAGCGGCAGCAAGCCGGAGCCTGCAGGTGGACGGGCCGCCCAGCGGCTACAGATATCGGTTCCGGTGGTCACAGCCCGGTGCTAACGGTCACCAAGACTGCGCACAGGGTGGGTTCGTAGAACTGATGTATGACCCTCCACGACCCTTCGACCCAGGTCCCTCCCGTCACTCCGCGCCGGCTGTTGCCGCCGGCGCCCGTCGTACCGCCGACCCTGGGCCTGCCCCTCTCCGCCTACCGGCAGAGGGCACGTAGGCGGTTGCAGGCGACCGACGCCCTCACCGTCGTCCTGGCCGCGTCCGTCGCTGTTGCTGTTGCCCTCTACCTCAGCGACGGCGGAGCATCGGGCTTCGGGACGCCGTCGGGATTCCTGACGTCCCTGGGAGTGGTCGCGGGCCTCGCCGCCATGGACCTGGTGCTGGTCATGTTCCTGCTGTCGGCGAGGGTACCGGCCATCGACAGGACGATCGGGCAGGACAAGGCCCTCGCGCTCCACGGGGCGCTGGGCAAACCCATCCTCTACCTGCTGGCCGCGCATGGTGCGCTGCTGCTCCTGGGGTATGCCGCCACCGAGGGCATCAGTCCGATCACCGAAGCATTCTCGCTCTGGGCGAGCGGCCGAAACCTGCAGTGGGCGGTGGTCTCCCTGGGCCTGTTCACCCTCGTCGCCGTCACCTCCCTGGTGGCCGTCAAGCGCCGGCTCGACCAGGAGGTCTGGCATGCTATCCACCTGCTGACCTACGCTGCGGTGGCCCTCTCCATCCCGCACCAGTTCAGCCTCAGCGGACTCTTCTCGCCCGGCACCCTCCAGCGGTGGTACTGGCTGACACTGATGATCCTGACCGGCGCAGCCGTCCTGGCCTATCGGGTGCTGGTACCGCTCACCCGCTCCCTGCGTCACCAGGTGCGCATCACCCGGGTCACCGGCGTTGCCCCGGGCGTGGTCACCATCGACATGACGGGCCGGGACCTCGAACGATTGCATGCCCAGGCAGGACAGTTCTTCATCTGGCGTTTCCTCACTCCGGAACTCTGGTGGCAGCCCCACCCGTTCTCCGTCTCGGCTCCTCCGACGCGGACGTCCCTGCGCATCACGGTCCGGAACCTCGGAGCCGGCACCGCCAGGCTGATGGACATCCGCCCCGGGACGAGGGTGGCGATCGAAGGCCCGTACGGCATCTTCACCGAAGCCGCCCGCACCTCGCGCCACGTGCTCCTGGTGGGCTCGGGCATCGGCAACGCCCCGATCCGCGGGCTCCTCGAGGGCCTGACCTTCCTTCCCGGGGACGCAACGGTGATCCTCCGTGCATCCAGTCCTGCCGAGGTGTACCTCCTCGACGAGATCAGCGCCCTGTGCGAGTACCGGGGCGCGCGCCTCTTCGTCCTGACCGGCCGGCGGGCAACCGGGCACTCGTCCTGGCTGCCGGCGACGGCGGTGGGAGCGGGCTACACCCTCGCCTCCTACCTGCCGGCGGGGCAGGTTCCGGACGTGTACGTCTGCGGTCCCCTGCCCTGGACCGACCTCGTACGGCAGGACGCCCTCGACGCCGGGATCCCGGCCGGGAGCATCCACGCGGAGAAGTTCGCACTATGAGGGCCCGGGCCATCCTCGGATCGGCTGCCGCCTCCCTGTCGATCCTCGTCCTGGGCTGGCAGCTCGGCGGACAGCCTGCCACTGTCGCTGGCAGCACCACGAGCCCACCCACCGGCACCGGCACCGATGATGGGTCGCCTGCCAGTAGTGCGCTGGACACGGGGGCGGCCGCCTCCTACACGGGCACCACCAGCACGTCCCGGTACGGCTCGATCACCGTATCGATCACCGTCGAGGACGGAACGCTCACCGATGCCACCGCCGAGGTGAGCGCCGACGACGGACGGTCCAGGAGCATCAGCGCACGCGCGGTTCCCCTCCTGCGCAGCGAGGTGCTCACGGCGCAGTCGGCGGACGTGAGCATGGTCAGCGGGGCCACGTACACGTCCGAGGGCTACCTCTCCTCGCTGCAATCGGCACTCGATCAGGCAGGCCTGTGACAGGACGGCGCTGCCCCGCAACGCCTCCAGCCACGCCTCCAAGCCCTCCTGCAGAACCACCCCTGGACCTCCTGCGCGACAGGGCTCCACCTTCCCCCGAAAGGACGAACCATGAGACTCCGGGCCTTCGCTTCGGCAGTCACCATCACCACCTGCATCCTCATCGTCGGCTGGCAGCTCGGCACTTCGACCAGTGATGCGACGGCGACGACGGCCCAGGACCGCGACGGGCGCGCTGAAGGACGCATGTCCCAGGCCTTCGCCGACCGCTCCGGCCGCCCCGGGCGTGCGGGCGGGGATGGGCGCGGAGCGCGTTTCGAGGCTGCCGCCACCCCAGCTCCCTCCACCGCCCTCGACGCCTCGGACGGCACCTTCTTTGGCCCCCCGATCCCCTACCCCCGCGGGTCGGTGGAGGTCGGAGTCACAGTAGCGGACGGCGTCATCACCGACGTCGAGGCCTCACTCGTCGCCCAGAATCCGGTATCGCGGGACATCAACGGGCAGGTGGCACCCCTGCTCCGGAACGCCGTCCTCACCACGCAGACCAGCGACATCACCATGATCAGCGGGGCGACCTACACGTCCGAGGCGTACGCCGCCTCGCTGCAGGCCGCCCTCGACCAGGCCACACCATGACGGCCGCGACCCCGGAGACCCCCGCCGGCAGTCCTTCTGACAGTCCGGCTGACAGTCCGGCCGACAGCCCAGCCGCCGGACCCGCCGCCGTCTTCCGGACGATGGGCACGGTCGTGAGTTTCCGCGCCCCCCTGGCGGTGCGGGCCGCCTTCACGGCAGACCTCCAGCAGGTCTTCCGGGAGCACGACGAGCGCTTCAGCCTGTACCGGCCCGACTCCGAACTGAGCAGGGTCGCCGCAGGCCACCTCGCGCTGTCCCGCAGCTCGGAAGAGCTCCGGGACATGTACGCCCTTGCGGTGGAATGGCGCAACGCCACCGGGAGCCTGTTCCAACCGAACGCGCCGGACGGCCGGCTGGACCTCAACGGCGTCGTCAAGGCCGACGCGATCCACCGCGCCGGGATGTTCCTGGAGCAGCAGGGGGTGACGGACTGGTCGCTGAACTGCGGCGGCGACATCCTGTGCAGCGGCCTCCAGTCCCCCGGAGTCCCATGGACCATCGGCATCGCCGACCCCGCCGATCGCACGGCCCTGGTCGCCACGGTGGCGACCTCACCTACCCGCAGGGCGATCGCCACCTCCGGGACCAGCGAACGCGGACAACACATCTGGCCCCGAACGCGCCGGGAGGCGGGAGCGCCCCTCGACCAGGTCACCGTCGCCGCAGCCGACATCCTCACCGCCGACGTGCTCGCCACCGCTATCTGTGCCGGAGGCTCCGGCAGCATCCGGGACCTCGCGGAACGGTTCGGCGTCGACGTATGGGCGATCGACGGCGACCGCCAGCTGATCCGGACGCCCTGAACGAGGATCGGCCCCGGCTCGGCCGATGCCGCGGGTGGCTCGTCACCGGGGCGCATCGCCGTCGTGGTGCGAAGCTCCCCTCCCGCTAGGCTCCACTCATGACACGATCCTCCGGCACCCGATCCCTCCGACGAACGGCCGGAGTCGCGGCCCTCCTGCTGGGGGTGGTCTCTGCGTTCCAGGCGGCACTGGCGGGAGGAGCGCCGTGGGGCTCGGCCGCCTACGGCGGCTACCACCGCGGCACACTGCCGGCCAGGTTCCGGGCGAGCAGCGCTGCCTCGTCGCTGGCCTACCTCGCCCTCGCCCTCGTCACGGTGGGCGGGCGCCCGGGGACGACGGCGAAGCGCCGGATCCTCAATGGCTCCGCGGGCCTGATGGGGGTGGGCACGGTGATGAACCTGGCCTCGCGGTCCCGCGTCGAACGCCTGCTGTGGACACCCGTTGCAGGGGCGCTCGCATTTACCCTGCTGCGCGTGGCCCGGAACCTGCCGGACCGGGCATAACCCCTACAGCTGGTCCTCGAGGTGGAAGACCTCCTCGAGCCGGAGGAAACCCTCGTCGGGCCGACCGTCGAGCGCGACGAAGAACGGCGCCATGTCCGCCTGCCACCGCGCATTGACCTCGGTCCCGGCCATGGCTGCCTGGGAGGCGGCGAAGTCCTCGCACTCCACGTAGCCGATCAGCAGGCCGTCCGGACGCAGGAACAGCGAGTAGTTGTTCCATCCCGTCTCCTTGAGCGCCCGCGCCATGTCCGGCCAGATCGCGGCGTGGCGCTCGCGGTACTCGGGGATCCGCTCGGGCCGGACCTGCAGCTGGAAACACACGCGTTCCATCGATTGTCGTTCCTTTCGGAGGGGTGATGCCGGAGGGGTGATGTCGGAGGGTGATGTCAGAGGGGTGGTATCAGAGGCTGACGTGGCGGTGTTCGACGCCGAGGAGGGACGCTGCCGCCTTCACGTCGGCGGCGCGGTGCCCCACACAGAGCGCCCAGTGGTGGCCGATGCCGGTCTGGCTCCAGGCGTCCACCCACAGGCCGGGGTCTCCCCCGAAGTCCACGCGCGACGTCGTGTTGCCGATGGCCAGCAGCGGACCGGGGACCACGGTCCCCTCGGACGTGATGAAGACGTAGGAGCCGTCCGGGTCCTGTCCGATGCCGAAGGTCGTGACCGGCCCGTGCCGCACGTCGAACTCGACCGAGACGCCCCAGCCGCGCTTGCCGTGATACACCCCGAGTCCGCGCAGCAGCGGGTCGGCGGCGCTGACGGCGAGGTGGGCCGGGCCGTCGTGGCCCATCTCCACCACGTTGTCGAAGAAGTTCAGTGCCTGGATCTCGGTGAAGGACCCACCCGCTCCCATGGCCTGCGCCGCCAGCATGGCGATCGACGTCCGCAGCTCGTACTCGCCGGCCATCGGCACGCCGCGCGCGGTGAGGATCGAGGCGCCGAGGATCATGCCCGCCCCGAGACGCTCATGCTGCTCGCCCGCGAGCCCGCGGTGGTAGTAGGCGAGGGAATCGAGGTCGAATTCCGCCACGAGCCGGTCGAGCCCCACGGAGACCTGGGCGCCCCAGGCGAAGTCCTCGTCGTTCACCGACTCGTCCACGGTGAAGAGGTTCCGGGCGAGGGCCACGCGCTCGCGCACCTGCTCCTCCGTCACCTCGCCCACGAACTCGCGCAGGTCGTCGAATTCGAGGACCTCGACGTGGGAGCCGAACGTCGTCGACACCGTGGTGAGGTCGGTGGAGACATCGAGCATGCCGGGATACACGTGGCCCATGAGCCCGTGGCGTGCGTGCCGCAGCCTGCCGCGGACCCCTGCCGCGTGGACCCACGTGTTGATGCGCTCCCAGGCCGATTCCTGCTTCAGGTGGCCGGACACGGAGCGGAACGGGATGCCGGCCCGCTGGAAGACGTTGGCTACCTCGGGCACCGGGCACTGGCCGCAGTAGGCGAGCCATTTGCCGGTGTCGAAGTTCGCGTGGTCCATGGCCTCGGTGGGCTGGAGGTCGATCACGAGGACCGGCGTCTGCGACCGCTGGGCGATCGGCAGCACCATCGAGGATGTCAGGTACGTGGTGAGGAAGATGACGATCAGGTCGCAGTCCGCGCGGCGGAGCTCCTCCGCCGCGGAGGCCGCCTCGCGGGCATCGGACACGAACCCGACGTCGGTCACCTCGGCGTCGAGCCGGTTGAACCGTTCCGTCACATAGCGGGCCGACTCCTGCAGCTGCGGAAGGAGGTCGGGGAACTGGGGCCAGTAGGCGCCGAGGCCGCCCGAGACGAGCCCGAGGCGGGTGGGCCGGCGGCGGATCGGCTCGAGCAGGCCGGACAGGGCCGGCGGGGCGGACCCGGCGGGAGGATCGGTGGTCATGGATGCTCCTCGAACAACAGGTGCGACGACGGATGGAACAGGTGGAAGACAAGCGGAAAGGGCGGGACGCCTGAGGGCGCCCCGCCCCTGGGACGACTAGAAGTCGTAGTCGTCGATGTTGTCCGCGTTGAACTGCGTGGGCGGACCGACCAGGACGATCCCGCCGTCGCCGACCTCACGCTCGCCGAGTTCCCCGGCTTCGAAGGTGTCACCGGTCTCGCCGGTGATGTCGCCGTCGGCCAGTGCCTTGCCGGCGAATGCCGCAACGTATCCGAGCTGTGCCGGATCCCAGAGCGCGAACTCGGTGACGGTGCCGTCCTTGACGAACGGGCGCATCTCGTTCGGCAGGCCCAGGCCCGTGAGGGCGACCTTGCCCTTGTACTCCGAGGTGGAGAGGTAGCGGGCGGTGGCCGCGATGCCGACCGTGGTGGGCGAGATGATGCCCTTCAGGTCCGGGTAGGCCTGCAGGAGTCCCTGTGCTTCCTGGAAGGACTTTGTGTCGTCGTCGTCGCCGTACACCTTCGCCACGAGCTCGATGTCCGCGTAGTCCGGGTTGGACTCCAGTTCCTCCTCCATGAACTTGATCCACTCGTTCTGGTTGGTGGCGTTGGCCGTGGCCGAGAGGATGGCGATCTCGCCCTTTCCACCGATCTGCTCCGAGATCAGCTCGAGCTGGATCAGGGCCACGTCCTTGGCGTTGACCTGGCTGACGAAGAGGTCGCGATAGTCGGGGTTGGTGTCCGAGTCGAACGCCACGATCTTCGCGCCCGCCGCGCGGGCTTCCTCGAGGGCGGGGCCGACGGCGTCGGGGTCGTTCGCGGCGATGACGATCACGTTGGTGCCGCGCTGGGTCTCGGCGTTGATGAAGGACACCTGGCTCGAGGCGCTGGCGTCCAGCGGCCCGACGACCTCCGAGGAGGCGAAGCCCGCTTCCTTCGCGCCGTCCTCGCCGCCGCCCAGTACCACGTCGGTGTAGGGGTTGTTGAGCTGCTTGGGGATGAAGGTGATGGTCTGGTCGCCCTCGGACCCGCTGCCGGACTCGCTGCCGCTGCCTTCGGTGGCCGCACCGCCGCCGCAGGCGCTGAGGATCAGGGCTGCGCTGGTTGCGAGGGCTGCGAATGCCGCCCGTCGTCCGGTGGATCCGGAATGGATGAACCTCATTGTTTCTTCCTTTCGATGGGCGCTGGGGACCCGGCGCCGGGTGCAACCCTAGGAGGACGGCCTAGGGAAGTGGAGCAGTGCGGACACGCCGGGAGTGGCGGGCCTGCTTGATGGCGGACGCGATGTTCGGCGCCACCACCGAGATGATGAGCAGCGAGCCCGTCACGATGATGAGGACCACTTCGGAGACGCGGTCCAGTTTGAGGGCGTAGTTGATGGTGCCGATCAGCAGCACCCCGGCGAGGACGCCCGGGATGGAGCCCTTGCCGCCGAAGATCGAGACGCCCCCGAGCAGCACCGCCGCGATGACGGCGAGTTCGAGGCCGCTCGCGTTGTCGCTGCGGGCACTGGAGTAGCGGAGGGTCCAGTAGATGCCGGCGAGCGCGGACACGGTGCCGGTGGCCAGGTACAGCAGGAACTTGGAGCGGGCGACGTCGATGCCGACGAACGTCGCCGCTTCCTTGCTGTAGCCGAGGGCGAAGAGCCCGCGGCCGAACGGGGTGAAGTGCAGGACGACGGCGAAGGCGATGATGAGCAGGACGACGCCGACCATGACCGTGGGGATGCCTGTTCCGCCGATCTTCGAGGTGAAGAAGGCCGTGAGGCCCGGCGGGAAGTTCGCTACCGCGTTGTCGCCGATGACCACGAGGGCGAGGCCGCGGAAGAGCGCCAGCGTGCCGATGGTGACGGCGAGGGACGGTAGGCCGAGGTAGGCGATGAGCACCCCGTTGAAGGCGCCGGCGACGAGGCCGGCCAGCACGCAGATCACCAGGACGAGGCCGATGTTCATGCCTCCCTGCCAGAGGACTCCCATGAGGGCGCTCGTGAGGCCCGCGATGCTGGCGACCGAGAGGTCGATCTCCCCCGAGATGATGACGAGCGTCATCGGCAGTGCGATGAGCAGGGTGGGGATCACGTCGAGGAGGAGGAACCCGACCGTGACCGGGGAGGCGAAGCGCGGGATCACGATGCTCGCGTAGATCACGACGACGAGCAGCACGTAGATCATGACGGCGTCGCGCCCGAGCAGGATCCGCGCGGCACCCGTGCGGCCCTTGGGTACGGCCAGCACCTTCGAGGTGTCGGTCTTGCCCGCGCCCGGTCGTGCCTGCTTCGGGCGCTTCTCGACCCCCTGGCTGGTGCTTCCAGGTGTTCCTGCCATGTGCCTGCCTTTCGCTGGGGAGCCGTTGTCCGGCCGGTGCCCTTCGGGCGGGAGGATGGTTGGGGCGCCTGAGGGATCAGACATTGCGGGCCTCCGCGATCCGGAGTTTCCTGGCCGACCGAACGCTGGCGATGCGGTCGATGACGACGGCGGCGAGGATGAGGATGCCCACGATGGCCTGCTGCCAGAACTTGTCGACGCGCAGCGCCGTCAGTGCACTCGTGATGGTGGTCAGGAGCAGGGCGCCGACGGCGGCCCCGAAGACCGTGCCGCTGCCGCCGAAGATCGCGACGCCGCCCACCACCGCGGCGGCGACGACGTCGAGCTCGAGACCCGACCCCGTCGTCGCGCCCACCGAGTTGAAGCGGCTGGCGTACAGCACGCCGGCGAGCCCGGCCAGGAGCCCGTTCACCACGAAGGCGAGCAGGACGCGGCGCTGGACGGGGATGCCGAACAGCCGGGCCGCGTCGGGCTCGGACCCGATGGCGTACAGGTCGCGTCCCGGGCGGGTGCCGAGCATGTACACGGCGACGATCGCGACGACGACCACCGCGATCAGCGTGATGACCGGGAACCCGAGGACCGTGTCGACGGAGAGGTTGCCGAAGGCCTCGGGCCGGTCACCGGCGAAGTACTGCGTGCCGCCGGCCCAGGCGTTGCTGATGCCGCGGAAGATGTAGAGGGTCCCGAGCGTGATGACGAGGGCCGGAACCTTCGCGATGGTGATGAGCAGGCCGTTGAGGGCCCCGAGGGCCGCGCCGAAGAGCATGCCCAGCAGGAACACGGCGACGATCGGCAGGTCCGGTGCGGCCACGAAGATGCTGCCCGTCCCGAACGCCACGAGTCCGAGGATCGAACCGACGGAGAGGTCGATGTTCCGCGTGATGATCACGAGGGTCTGGCCGACGGCGAGGATCATGAGGATGGTCGCGTTCAGCAGCAGGTCCTTGATGCCCTGCTCGCTGAGGAAGAGCGGGTTGAGCGCCCAGGTCACCGCGACCAGCACCACGAGGGCGAAGATCACGGGGAGTTCGCGGAACTTCATCAGAGACGCGAGCGCCGAGGGCCGTGCGTGCTCGGACGGGGTATGTGCGGGGGCCGCACTCTTGCTGTCGAGGCTCATCGCGTTGTCTCCAGGGATGCGGTTGCGGCGTGCATGACGGTTTCGGCCGTGGCGTCCGAGCGGTCCAGCCTGCCCGTGATGCGGCCCTCGCGCATGACCAGGACGCGGTCGGCCATGCCGAGCACCTCGGGCAGCTCGGAGGAGATCATCAGGATCGCGATCCCCCGCCCGGCGAGTTCGGAGATCAGGCGGTGGACCTCGCTCTTGGTGCCGACGTCGATGCCGCGCGTGGGCTCGTCGATGATGAGGAGCTTCGGGTCCGTGGCGAGCCACTTCGCGAGGACCACCTTCTGCTGGTTGCCGCCCGACAGGGTGGAGACGGCGTGCTCGGGCGAGCCCGCCTTCACCTGCAGCCGCTTGCCCCAGGTCTGGGCAGCGTCGCGCTCGGCCCTGCCGCTGATGAGTCCGAACCGCGCGAGCGAATGCCGCAGGGTCAGGGCCGCGTTGCGTTCCACGGAGAGCTCCATGACGAGGCCCTGCTTGCGGCGGTCCTCGGGGACGAAGCCGATGCCGGCGTCGATCGCCGCCCGGGGGTCCTTCCCGCGCAGCCGCTGCCCGAACATCTCGACGGTGCCCGACTCGTACCGGTCGATGCCGAAGACGGCGCGTGCCACTTCGGTGCGGCCCGCGCCCACGAGCCCGGACAGCGCGACGATCTCGCCGGCCCGCACCTCGAAGTCGATGTCGTGGAACACGCCCGGCCGCGTCAGCCCGCTCACCTTCAGGACGACGTCGCCGACGTCCGTCTCGCTCTTGGGGAACAGGGCGTCGATGTCCCGGCCCACCATCTCGCGGACGATCGCCTCGACCGACGTCGCCCCCGTCTCGTGGGTGGCGATGTACGTGCCGTCGCGCATGACGGTGATGCGGTCGCACAGGCCGAAGACCTCGTCGAAGCGGTGCGAGATGAAGAGGATGCCGCTGCCGGCATCGCGCAGGCGGCGGGCGACGGCGAACAGGCGGTCCACCTCGACGCCGCTGAGGGCGGCGGTGGGCTCGTCCATCACCAAGACGCGGGCGTCCAGCGAGATGGCCTTGGCGATCTCGATGATCTGCTGGTCGGCGATCGACAGTCCCTCCGCCACGCGGTCGGGATCGATGGGGACGCCGAGCTGATCGAAGAGCTCCTTCGCCCGGCGGCGCATCTCCACGCGGCTGATGAGGCCGAACCGGCCCTTGGGCTGGCGTCCGATGAAGATGTTCTCGGCGACCGTGAGGTCTGGGAAGAGCGTGGGCTCCTGGTAGATGACCGAGATGCCGGCAGCCTTGCTTTCGGCGACGTTGCGGAAGCTGACGGGCTGCCCTGCGACGAGGAATTCGCCGGCGTCGGGCTGGTGCACGCCGGCGAGGATCTTCACCAGCGTGGATTTCCCGGCGCCGTTCTCCCCCACCAGGGCGTGGACCTCGCCGGCCGCGAGGTCGATGGTCCCGTCCGCGAGGGCGACGACCGGGCCGAACGTCTTCAGGGCCCCCCGCAGGGTCAGCACGGGAGTCCTTGCCGGTATGGCCGGGTCGGCGGCCTCACTGCCACGACCATCAAAGTGCGTCACTGCAACTCCTCAGGAGAAATGAATCGTTTCAGAGCTACGATCCATTCCGAATACTAGGCGTGACCTCCATCACCGTCAACAGGCCGAGATCGAGTTGTTACCTCGGCTGCCGGAGCAGTCAAAGTCCTTAGCCGACAGCGCGGATCGGCGCCGTCGTACTGCCGCGCTCCACGAGTTCCGGGTCGAAGATGACCTGCCGTCGCCGTGAGGCCGGACCCTCGATCTCCTCGAGGAGGAGTTCGACGGCAGTGCGTCCCATGAGTTCGGTCGGCTTGCGGACGCTCGTCAGGGGCACCACGGCCGAGGCGGAGAAATCGATGTCGTCGTAGCCGATGAGGGCCAGGTCCTCGGGGATCCGGAGTCCCCGGATCAGCAGGACCGCCTGCATGACACCGATCGCGAGGAGGTCGTTGGCACAGAAGATGCCGTCGGGGAGTGCACCCGGCCGGCGCTGCGCAATCGCTTCCCCCACGTCCCTGCCCGCGAGGACGGTCATGGCATCGGCCTCGACCACTTCGAGCACCGCGCCGTCGTGTTCGTCGACCGCCTGCCGGGCACCCGCCAGCCGGTCCGCCACCTGGCGGTAGTCCGCCCGGGTCCCGACGAACACGATCCGCCGGCGCCCTGCCTCGAGCAGATGCCGCACGGCCATGTAGCCGCCCGCGACGTCGTCCACGGACACGGAACTGCAGCGGCGCTGCGGGTCGACGCGGTCGACCAGCACCACGGGCATGCCGCGCTTGCGCAGCGCCTCGACACGGGGCCCCACGTCCCCGACGGGCGAGATCAGCATGCCCTGCACTCGCTGCTGCTCGAAGACGTCGATGTACCTCGCTTCGCGTTCAGGATCCTGGCCGCTGTCCCCGAGCACCACGGTGCTGCCGTTCTCGGCGGCGCAGTCCTCCGCCGCCCTGGCGAGGGAGGAGAAGAACGGGTTGCCGACGTCGAGCACGATCAGGCCGATCGTGCGGCTCTGGCCCGCCCTCAGTTGACGGGCGGCATCGTTGCGGACGAAGCCGAGCGCGTCGATCGCACCCTGCACGCGCTCCCGGGTGGCGGCGGAGACGCGTGCGGGGTGGTTCAGCACGTTGGACACCGTGCCGATCGCCACACCCGCCCGGTCCGCAACGTCCTTGATGCTGACTGGTCGACTCTCCATCGGTACCTCGAAGCTCGTGTCCGGCGCCGGACGGGGCCGGCGGCAGGACTGTTGACACTCGGTCTTCTGCAAGGATAACTTTGAAACGTGCCAATGAAACGATTCAAAGGCGCACCAGTTCTGCGCCCTCCTCCCGGGTTCCGCCGGGGCACAGGAAGTCCGCTGAGAAACCCCCGCCCGGAGTGGAAGCACCCGGTCGCCACCACGCTGGAGAGAGTACATGACTGTCATCGACGACATCGCTGCGGAGCTGGATCAGCTCGCCATCGAGGTGCCCTCCTGGGCCTACGGAAATTCCGGAACACGCTTCAAGGTCTTCGCGACCCCTGGCACGCCCCGCACGGTCGAGGAGAAGATCGCTGATGCGGCCATGGTCAACAAACTGACGGGCCTCGCTCCCAGCGTGGCCCTCCACATCCCGTGGGACAAGGTGGACGACTACGGGAACCTGGCGTCCTTCGCGGGTGAGCACGGCATGAAGCTCGGCACCATCAACAGCAACACGTTCCAGGACGACGACTACAAGTTCGGCAGCCTGACGCACAGCGACGCCGCGGTGCGGAACAAGGCCATCGACCACATGTACGAATGCATCGAGGTCATGAACGTCACCGGTTCACGTGACCTGAAGATCTGGCTCGCGGACGGCTCCAACTACCCGGGCCAGGCCGACATGCGCTCCCGCCAGGACTGGCTGCAGGACTCCCTGCGGAAGGTGTACGACCGCCTCGGCGAGGACCAGCGCCTGGTCCTCGAGTACAAGTTCTTCGAGCCGGCGTTCTACCACACGGACGTCCCCGACTGGGGCACCTCCTACGCCCACTGCCTGCAGCTCGGCGAGAAGGCCCTCGTCTGCCTCGACACCGGACACCACGCACCCGGAACGAACATCGAGTTCATCGTGGCGCAGCTGATCCGGCTCGGGAAGCTCGGCTCCTTCGACTTCAACTCGCGCTTCTACGCCGACGACGACCTCATCGTCGGTGCCGCGGATCCGTTCCAGCTGTTCCGGATCATGGCCGAGGTGGTCCGCGGCGGCGGCCTCGACCCGTCCAGCGGCATCGCACTCATGCTCGACCAGTGCCACAACCTGGAGGAGAAGATCCCCGGCCAGATCCGCTCCGTGCTGAACGTGCAGGAGATGACGGCGCGGGCCCTGCTCATCGACCGTGCCGCGCTGACCGCGGCGCAGGAGTCCGGCGACGTGCTGGGCGCCAACGCCATCCTGATGGATGCCTTCTACACCGATGTCCGGCCCGGACTCGCGCAGTGGCGTGAGTCCAAGGGCCTCCCGGCGGATCCGCTGGCCGAGTACCGGGCCAGCGGCTACCAGGACCGGATCAACAGCGAACGACAGGGCGGCCAGCAGGCCGGATGGGGAGCATGACAGTGACCACGGCAGGAAACACCACGACGATAGGGCCCGCGACCAGCACCCCAACGAACGGCCCGACGAACGGCCCGACGAACCCGACGGTCAATCAGACCGTGCAGGACCTCATCGGGCGCTCCAACCGGCTCGGAGCCGACAAGCGCAACACGAACTACGCCGGCGGCAACACCTCGGCGAAGGGCACCGGCTTCGACCCGGCCACCGGCGAGGACGTGGAACTCCTCTGGGTCAAGGGCTCCGGTGGTGACCTCGGGACCCTGAAGGAGTCCGGGCTCGCCGTCCTGCGGCTCGACCGCATGAAGGCCCTCCGCTCCGTCTACCCGGGGGTGGAGCGTGAGGACGAGATGGTCGCGGCCTTCGACTACACACTGCACGGCAAGGGCGGTGCAGCGCCGTCCATCGACACGGCCATGCACGGCCTCGTCGATGCCGCCCACGTCGACCACCTGCACCCCGACTCGGGCATCGCGATCGCGACGGCCGCGGACGGCGAGGCACTGACCTCCACGATCTTCGGCTCGAAGGTCGTCTGGGTGCCCTGGCGCCGGCCCGGTTTCCAGCTCGGACTCGACATCGCCGCCATCAAGGAAGCCAACCCGCAGGCCATCGGCACGATCCTCGGCGGCCACGGCATCACCGCGTGGGGTGACACCTCCGCCGAGGCCGAGGCGAACTCGCTGGAGATCATCGAGACGGCCGAACGCTACATCGCCGAGCACGGCAAGGCCGAGCCCTTCGGCCCCGCCCTCGAGGGCTACGCGGCACTGCCCGAGCAGGAGCGCCGGGCCAAGGCCGCTGCCCTCGCCCCGACCATCCGCGGGCTCGCCTCCACGGACAAGGCCCAGGTGGGCCACTTCACCGACGACCCCCGCGTCCTCGATTTCCTGGCCTCCTCCGCGCACCCGCGCCTCGGCGCGCTCGGGACGAGCTGCCCGGACCACTTCCTGCGCACCAAGGTCAAGCCGCTCATCCTCGACCTCCCGGCGGAAGCCGACATCGAGAGCTGCCTGCTGCGCCTGCGCGAACTGCACGCCGAGTACCGGACGGACTACGCCGCGTACTACGAGCGCCACGCGACACCGGAGTCCCCTGCCATGCGCGGCGCGGACCCGGCGATCGTGCTGGTACCCGGCGTGGGCATGTTCTCCTTCGGGGCGAACAAGCAGACCGCCCGCGTCGCCGGGGAGTTCTACCTGAACGCCATCAACGTGATGCGCGGCGCCGAGGCCATCTCGACCTACTCCCCCATCGAGGAGAGCGAGAAGTTCCGCATCGAGTACTGGGCCCTCGAGGAGGCCAAGCTCGCGCGGATGCCGAAGCCGAAGTCCCACGCCGGGCGCATCGCCCTGGTGACGGGAGCGGCGTCGGGCATCGGCAAGGCCATCGCCACGCGGCTCGCCGCCGAAGGCGCCTGCGTGGTCATCGCGGACCTCAACATCGACAGCGCCGGCGCCGTGGCGGAGGAGCTCGGCGGCCCCGACGTCGCCCTCGGCGTGCAGGCGGACGTCACGGACCCGGCCCAGGTGCAGGAAGCCGTGCAGGCAGCCGTGCTGGCCTTCGGTGGACTCGACCTCGTGGTGAACAACGCGGGACTGTCCATCTCCAAGCCCCTCCTCGAGACCACCGAGAAGGACTGGGACCTGCAGCACAACGTCATGGCGAAGGGCTCCTTCCTCATGTCGCAGGCCGCCGCGAAGGTCCTGATCGAGCAGGACATGGGCGGGGACATCATCTACATCTCCTCCAAGAACTCCGTGTTCGCGGGCCCCAACAACATCGCCTACAGCGCCACCAAGGCCGACCAGGCACACCAGGTACGCCTGCTCGCCGCGGAACTGGGCGAATACGGTGTCCGCGTCAACGGCATCAACCCCGACGGCGTCGTCCGCGGCTCCGGCATCTTCGCCGGCGGCTGGGGCGCCAAGCGGGCCGCCGTCTACGGCGTGGAGGAGGAGAAGCTGGGCGAGTACTACGCGCAGCGCACCCTGCTCAAGCGCGAGGTGCTCCCGGAGAACGTCGCGAACGCCGTCGCCGTCCTGACGTCCGCCGAACTCTCGCACACCACGGGCCTGCACATCCCCGTGGACGCGGGCGTGGCCGCGGCGTTCCTGCGCTGACATGGGCGTTGGTTCTGGAGCCGTCTTCGCCGCCGTCGACATCGGGGCATCCTCCGGACGCGTGATCCTCGGGAAGCTGACGGACGACGGTCCCGAACTGGTGACGGTGCACCGCTTCCCCAACGGCGCGCAGTTCCTCGGGGGTGCCCTGCGCTGGGACGTCGAGGCACTGTTCACCGAGGTGGTCGCCGGACTCGCGACCGCCGCGGACACGGCGGCGCGGGCCGGGGACACCGTCACGAGCATCGGGATCGACACCTGGGCGGTGGACTACGGGCTGGTCGACGCCTCCGGCACGCTCCGGCACCTGCCGTTCAGCTACCGCGACGCCCGCACCGAGGCGACCATCGGCGTGGTGCACGCCGCCCTGCCGCCGGAACGGCTGTACGCGCGCACCGGGCTGCAGTTCCTGCCCTTCAACACGCTGTACCAGCTGGCGGCGGAGCGGTCGCTGGCCGGGGTGCAGGCACTGCTCATCCCGGACCTGCTCGCCTACCGGCTGACCGGCGCGCGCTGCACCGAGGCCACCAACGCGTCCACCACGGGGCTGCTCGACGCCGGGACGGGCACGTGGGCGGAGGACCTCTTCGCCCCGCTCGGGCTGGCACCCGACCTGTTCCCGCCGCTCGTGGAACCGGGCACGGTGGTCGGCCGGCTGCTGCCCGCGGTCGCCGCGGCGGCGGGACTCCCCGCGTCCACCGCCGTCGTCGCCGTCGGTTCCCACGACACCGCCTCCGCCGTCGCCGCCGTCCCCGCCGACTCGCCCCACTTCGCCTACATCTCGTCCGGTACCTGGTCGCTCGTCGGCGTCGAACTCGACGCGCCGATCCTCACGGACGAGAGCCGCGCGGCGAACTTCACGAACGAGCGCGGCGTCGACGGGACCATCCGCTACCTCCGCAACACGGGCGGCCTCTGGCTCCTGCAGGAATGCCTGCGGGAGTGGAGCATCGAGGGGCCCGAGCCGGACCTCGTCGGGCTGCTCGCGGCCGCCGCGACGCTACCGGCCGGCGGACCGACCATCGACGCGGACAGCAACGACTTCCTCGCCCCGGACGGGATGCCGGGCAGGATCCGCCGGGCAGCCGAAGCTGCAGGGCATGCGGCACCGTCATCGCGGGAAGCGGTGGTCCGGTGCATCCTGGACAGCCTCGCGGATGCCTACGCCCGCACCCTGCACGACGCCGCCCGGCTGTCCGGTCACCGCATCGACGTCATCCACGTGGTCGGCGGCGGGTCGCAGAACGCCCTGCTGTGCCAGCTGACCGCGGACCGGACCGGCCTGCCCGTCCTCGCGGGCCCCGTGGAAGCGACCGCGCTCGGCAACATCCTCGTCCAGGCACGTGCAGCCGGGCTCCTGGCTGCCGGTCCTGGCCTTGCCGGGATCCGGGCAGCGGCGCGGGCTGCGGCCCGGACCGTGCGGTACGAGCCCGCGGACGCGGCACTGTCCCCAGCGAGGTAACCGCGTAACGTGCGGCGTGAAGCGGCCGCGGGTGAGACCTTTCAGGGGGTCTCGCGTGCGGCCGCGCGGCGTCACATGCGGCCGAAGATGGAGCGGATCACCGCGAAGATCCCGTAGCAGATCAGGCCGACCGCGATCGCCGTCAGGACGTAGACGCCCATCGGGTGGTACTGGAGCGCCTTGAGGCTGCCGTCCAGCCCGGTCGATTCCTGCGGATTGCGGTCCAGTCCGGCAAGAACGAACAGGCTGCCCACGAGGAGCAGCGCGAGCCCCTTGGCCACGTGCCCCACGACGCCGATGACCTCGATGACCCGCCCCCGGTGCGTGTCCTCGAACTTCCTGAGTTCGGGCCGGAAGCCGCGGCGCATGCCCTTGACCACGAAGTGCACCCCGATCCCGAGGACGACGCCTGCCGCGACGAACACGAGGAGGGCCCCGAAGTTCGAGGTCATGAGGGACCTTGTGAAGTCGACGGTGGACTCCGAGGAGTCGGGGCCGTCGCCGAGTGCGAAGCGCGCGAACGTGCCGGCCATGGACCCGTAGATGAGGACGAGCGAACCGGAGGAGATGTGCTTGCCGATCCGCTTCCCGGTGGGGAGATGCCGCGCGCGCAGTGTCGCTTCACTGAACTGCCACAGCGCCAGGCCGGCGCAGCCGATCGCGGAGACCCACAGGATCGGTGTTCCGAACTGGCCCTCGGCGACCTCCTCGAGCGCGCCTGTCGGCTCGGCCTCACCGTTGCCGCCGAAAGCGAGGCGCAGTGCGATGGCGCCGATCAGGACGTGCACCAGTGCGAGCGCCGCGAACCCCAGCCGCGCCGTGACATCGAGCGCACGCGTGTCGGAGACCTGCTCGATGACGTCCGCGGCCCGGCTCGGCAGGCTCTGCGGGTCCGCGCTGCTGTCCGTCGTCACTGCGTCATCCTCCCGGTGCCGTCGTCCAGGCGCCGTTCCTCGCGAGGACGGTCGCCGCGGTAGTTGCTCAAGCATAGGAGAGCACGCGGGGACGCGGGTATCCCATCCGCGGGCTTGCGCCGGTGGACCTGGAGTGAATTCCTGCTACCGATCGGCCAGGGGCTCAGCTGTACCAGAACCACTGGGGCGGGCGCCATGATGCCGGAACCGTATGGGCATTGAAGGTGCCGCACTCGGAACAGGTGTAGCTCGCGCTTGCCGCGATCAGGTCGCTGGAGTGGTCCGCCTGCCGTGCGGGGACGAATTCCTCGAAGATCAGGTACTCGTCGGTTCCGCACCGGGGGCAGGATGGTGCCTCACCCGTATCCATCTGGAGGAAGGAGGAGCCGCTCGTGCGCAGGCTCCGCCCGGAATCGATTGTTGTCATGACACTCACCGTTTCAGTCTTGCAACCGACGCTGGAAGCAAGTAGTAAGGGTACTTGTATCCAAGAATATAGCCGCCCGTTTCTCGGAAGCGAAGGCCCCGTGCTGCCCCTGGGGATGCCGCGCCCGCCGGCTGGCACAATGTCCCTATGACGGCCAGGGCCCCGAGATCCGCAGCAGCACTCCCACCCGAGCAGGCGGGCCCCCTGCGGCGTGCCCTCACCGACAGTGCCGACGTGACGGTCTTCGTGGACGGCACCGCCCACCGGCTTCCCCCCGAGGCGCAGGCCGCCGTCGTCGACCTCCTCGCCCGGTTGTCCGACGGAGACGCCATCCAGGTGACCTCGGTGGCCGAGCTGCTGACGACATCCCAGGCGGCCGAACTCGCCGGGATCTCGCACAGCTACCTGCGCAAGCTCACGGATGCAGGCACCCTCCCCGTCGAATACCGCGGCTCGCACCGGCGTCTGCGGAGGTCGGACGTCGAGGAGTGGCTCCGCAGCCAGTTGCGGCGCACCGATCCGTCCGCCCCACCCGCTGCCCGGGAGCCGGAGGATCCGGCCGCGTCCTAGGACTGCTCGAAGCGCGGGCGGGACCGCCAGCGCCGGGCCTTCAGCGCGAGGTGCAGTTCCAGCCGCACCATGCCGCCGAGCGGATCGGCGCCGATGAGCGACCGGATCCGCGCCAGCCGGTTGTACACGGAGCTGCGGTGCAGGTGGAGCTGCACCGCGACATCCTGCACCGAGCCGTTCTTGTCGTACAGCAGTTCGAGGACCGGCAGGAGCTCGCCCACGCGGTCGGCGTCGCTCAACTCCCCGAAGTGCACGCTGCCCTGCGCGGGCGCCTGCCAGCCCACGGAGCCGAGGAACTGGTAGACGCCGATCTCCGCATAGGAGGACACGTCGCCGAGCTGCGGGTCCACCGCAGCCGCCTGCACGGTGTGCTGCGCCTGGGAGAAGGTATCGGCAAGGCCCCGGAGATCAGCTGCGGGTTCGCCGAGCCCGAGCACCACGCGCCCGGCGGGACGCCCCGCCCGCTTGGACACCTCGTCGCGGTACCTGTCGAGGACCTCCTGCAGGGCCCTCCGCCCGATGTCCGGGCTGCACAGCAGGACGGCGAAGGTGGAGGCTCCGGCGCTGAACAGGACGGGTGCGACGCCGACGGTCGCCTGGAGCGCGAGGGTCCGCTGAAGGAGGGCGGCCTCGTGCGGATCGTAGCCCTCGCCCCCCGCCGGCTCCGTCCGCCCGGGGGTCGCCCTTTCCACCCGGGAGCCGGGCGCGGACCCCCTGGTCGTTCCTCCTGGCGCCGCCGTCGTCGGCCTATCCGGCCCCGCACCGGTCAGCTCGTGCACCACCGCCACGCGCCAGGGCCCGCCGCCGAGTTCACGCCAGCCCCGCAGTTCCTCGACGGCAGCAGCGACACCGCGGCAGGCCGCCAGGAACGTGGCCTCACGCTGCGTCCGCCGCTCGGAGGACGCGGTGTCCGTCTCGAGGAGCAGTTCGGCGAGGCGGTCGATAGTCGGCCGGACCGCCGGCAGGGCCGCCAGGATGCCGGACGCCGGATCGTCGTCGGATTGCTGCTGTACCCACAGGTAGCCCACCCGGAAACCGCGCACCAGCAGTGGGACGCACACGCGCCCCAGCATCCCGAGCTCCTCGTTCGCCGGTACGGCTACGGCGCGGACGGCCCGCGCGATCCCGTGGCGGAGCTGCCATTCGCTCACGTCCGCGGGGACCTTCTTGCTCAGCAGGAAATTGACCCTCACGCGGTCGGCCGAGGTCTGGTGGCTGCTGTAGGCGAGGAGCGCGCCGTCGGGGTCCTCGAGGGAGAGTCCGCGCCCGAGCTTCTGCGCGATCGATTCGACGACGTCCTCGATGGCCTGGTTCTGCACAGCCCCACAGTAGACGGGCGGCACGATCCGGACGACATCTGCCGCTCCCGAACTCGACATCTGTCGATAGCGGCGGGAGGGAACGGGTGCTAGTGGTCCAGCTCACAGGGTACGAGGGTCGCGGAATGACGGGCACAAGCTTCCGTGGAACCAGGCAGGGCCTGCGCAAGGGTGCCGCTCGTTCGTCGGGGAACCGCCGCGGGCTTGAGGTCCTGTCCCTATTCTGGACCTACCCCGCCCATCCCGATCCCGTGGAGAACCCAATGATCATCGGCGTCCCCAAAGAAGTGAAGAACAACGAGTTCCGCGTCGCCATCACCGCATCCGGCGTCCACGAGTTCACCGCGCACGGGCACACCGTGCTGGTCGAGCGGGGAGCAGGCGTCGGCTCCACCATCACCGACGCGGAGTACGAGGCCGCGGGCGCGGAGATCGTCGACGCCGCCGATGACGTCTGGGCGCGCGCGCACATGGTCCTGAAGGTCAAGGAGCCCGTCGCCGCCGAGTACCACCGGTTCCGGAAGGGGCTCATCCTCTTCACCTACCTCCACCTGGCAGCGGAGCCCGCGCTGACCCGGGCGCTGCTCGATGCCGGGGTGACGGCCATCGCCTACGAGACCGTCCAGGACGGACGGACGCTGCCGCTGCTCGCCCCGATGTCCGAGGTGGCCGGCCGGCTCTCCGTGCAGGTGGGCGCCCAGGTGATGACCGCCCCCGCCGGTGGTCCCGGACTGCTGCTCGGCGGCGTCGCAGGTGTCCGCCCCGCCAAGGTGGTCGTGCTCGGAGCCGGCGTCGCCGGCACCAACGCGACCGCGATGGCCGTCGGCACGGGCGCGGAGGTCACGATCCTCGACATCAACATCGCGCGGCTCCGCGAGCTCGATGCCCTGTACTCGGGCCGCATCAAGACCGTCGCATCGAACTCCCTCGAGATCGAGAAGTCCGTGCTCGAGGCCGACCTCGTCATCGGTTCCGTCCTCATCCCGGGAGCACGGGCGCCGAAGCTCGTGACCAACGCGCTCGTGGCCCGCATGAAGCCCGGCAGCGTGCTCGTGGACATCGCGGTGGACCAGGGCGGATGCTTCGAGGACTCCCGCGTCACCACGCATGAGGACCCCACCTTCACCGTGCACGGGTCACTGTTCTACTGTGTGGGCAACATGCCGGGGGCCGTTCCCAACACCTCGACCTACGCCCTGACCAACGTGACCCTCCGCTACGCCGTCGCGCTCGCGGACAAGGGTGTCCGCGGCGCCTTCGAGGCCGACCCGGCGCTCGCCCGTGGACTGAACGTCGCGTCGGGCACGGTCGCGCACCACTCCGTATCGGAGGCGCACGGCCTCGACCTGGTCGAGGACTGGCGGGCGCTGGTCTAGCGCCGCCTCACCGCGTCCTGCGCGCGGGGAAGGCCGTGTGGACCTGTTCGATGATGCGCACGACCGCGAGCGCATCCTCCGTCGACACCGGCGCCGGGCCGGATCCCCGGATGGCCGCGGCAACACCGGCGTAGAACCCGGTGTAGGTGCCCGGCCCGACGGCGAACGGCTCGGCGTGCCCGTTCCGCACCAGGAGCCCGCGCGCGAGGTCCGCATCATCCGCGGCCCTGCCCGGGATATCGCCCGGCAGCACCCCTGCCGCGAGGAGTTCTTCCTGCGGATCGGTGCCGGTGACGGTCAGTGCTGCGGCCTCGCCCGTTACCCGGAAGCGGGGGCGGGCCAGGGGGACGAGGGTCCCCGCATGGAGGTGGCTCGTGATCCCGTCGCGATGCTGGAGCACGAGGAAGAAGGCGTCGTCGGCCCGGGCGCCCTCGCGGTCCATCCGGAGGTCGGCGAACACCGGGACGGCGGGGCCGAACAGGGTGAGGGCCTGGTCGATCAGGTGCGGGCCGAGGTCGTAGAGGACTCCCCCGCCGTCCCCGGCCCCCGCCTCCCGCTTCCACTGCTTCGTGATGGACGGCTTCCAGGATTCCAGGGCGGATTCGAAGATCCGGATCCTGCCCAGGGAGCCCGGCTCCACCATCGACCGCACGGCCAGGAAGTCCCCGTCCCACCGCCGGTTGTGGAACGGCACGAGGAGGCGGTCCGCCGCACGCGCCGCGGAGATCAGGCGCTCGCCGTCGTCGGACCGCACCACGAAGGGCTTGTCGGCCACGACGTGCAGCCCCCTGCCGATCGCCTCTCCGGCCAGCGGTGCGTGGGTCGGGTTGGGCGTGCTGAGAACGGCCAGGTCCAGGTCCGGCACCGCCTGTAGCGCTTCGTGCAGGGTTCCGACGACGACCGCGTGCGGATAGGCCGCCCGGGCGGCCTGCCGTCGGTCCGGACTGGGAGTCACGACGACGGCGAGGTCGAAGCGCGGATCGTGCTCGATGAGCGGAGCGTGGAAGACGCGGCCGCCGTGCCCGAATCCCACCAGTACGGTCCTGATGGGCCTGTCATGCGCCGTCATCGTCGTCCACCTCGCTCCACCGCCGGAGGTTCTCCCGGGCCGCCCCGAGTGTACAAGGGCGCCTGGCCCCTACCGCCGGGCGGCCGTTGCGAGCGCGGTGACGAGGACGCTCCACGAGGCAGTGAGGCGGGCGTTGGTCATGCCGCGGTTCTCCTGCAGGTGCAGCAGGAGTCCGGCATTGAGGAAGGCAGCCAGCTGGTACGCGGCAAGCTCCGGATCCTGCACACCGGCCTCCCGCAGCAGCATGGACAGGTGCAGCCGGGTGAGCCGCTGCGTCGGGTGCTCGAGGTCCGGACCGCCCCGCTGCTCGGCCGCCCGGAGGATCTGCCCGTCCAGGCGCATCCTCCCGATGCTCGCCTCACCGAAGGCGATGAGGCGATCGAGCGGCGGCGCACCGGGACCCAGAGGAGGCGGACCGGCCATGAACGCAGTCTGGAAGGAGCGGCCGGCCTCGTCGGCGAGGGCGTGCAGCAGGCCCGCCCGATTGCCGAACCGCCGGTACACGGTCCCCTTGCCGACACCCGCACGACGCGCCACCGCGTCGGTGGTCAGCTTGTCCGGGCCGCAGGTGGCGACGATCTCGGCCGCGGCGTCGAGGAGGAGACGGCGGTTGCGCGCCGCATCCATGCGCTCCCCGTCGTCTCCCGGAATCCGGATCATCTCCCCGCCCTGCATGCCGCAACTATAGCCACGGAATAAAGCGGACCGCGGTCCGCTTGTACGGTACAGACGCCTCAGCTGCGTTCCCCTTCAGCCTGACCGCGAGGTCACATACCCCTGGGAGTACAGATGTCCACCACGATCCTGACCCTCGTCGGCAGCCTGCGCGAGGGCTCCATCAACCGCCAGCTCGCCGAAGCGGCGGCGGAGCACGCTCCCGACGCCGTCGACGTCGTCACCTTCGACGCCCTCAGCGAGGTCCCGTTCTACAACGAGGACATCGACAACGACGCCGACCGCCCGAAGGCGGCCGACGATCTCCGCGCCGCCGCTGCCGGCGCCGACGCCCTCCTGCTCGTCTCCCCCGAGTACAACGGCACCATGCCCGCCGTCCTGAAGAACGCCATCGACTGGCTGTCCCGCCCGTACGGAGCCGGTGCCATCTCGAGCAAGCCCGCGGCCGTCATCGGTTCGGCCTTCGGCCAGTACGGCGGAGTCTGGGCCCACGACGAGGCCCGCCGCGCCCTGGCGGTCGCCGGTGCCTCGGTCGTCGAGGACGCCAAGCTGTCCATCGGCGGTTCCATCACGCGCTTCGCCGAACTGCACCCGAAGGACGACTCGGAGGTCGCCGGCCAGGTGACCGAGGTGCTCTCCGCCCTCGCCGGGGCAACCGCACCCGTCGCGGCCTGATCCACGTTCCCCGACAGGGCTGACGCGGCAGGACTCCCGCAGCAGGACCACACGACAGGACGCCGGCGCATCCCGCGCCGGCGTCCTGTCGTTTCTGGTGCCCGTCCGTCTCCTGTGCTTCTTCCTGCCTGCTGTTGCGGTCCGGTCAGTGCCAGAGGCTGTCGGCCCAGGCGGCGTCGCGCAGGTAGTCCCTGGCCGGGCCGATCTCCCAGAGCTGGCCCTGGGACTCGAGGACGCCGTCGTTCTGCATGGATTCGACGGCCTCCGAGGAACACCCGAGGGCGTCCGAGAGGTCGGCATCGTCAAGTGCCAGCACGATGGTGTTCCTGGAGTTCATGGTGCAGTCCTTTCGCTCGAGAGGTTTCGACGGGCCGATGGAGCGGTACGTGGTCTGGCGAGCTCGGTCTGCGGTTGCCAGGTCCGTGCGTAGAGCCCCAGGGCAGCTTCCTCCCGGGCGACGAAACCGAGCCGGTTGAGTGCCATGTGCGCCTGGTACACGGTGAGATGCTGAGCACTGCGGCTGACGTGGACCTTGTCCGCGCGGTACAGGTAGGTGTCGAGGGACCGGACCCACCGGCGCCGCCAGTTGTGCACGGTGGACTCCGCGGCCGTCGCGGCCATCAGGGCGTGGAAGCCTGTCGACTTGGTGGCGACCCGCAGGGTCATCGCCTCGCGGACGCCCGAGGCGCGGGGGCCGACGTCGGCGGTGCAGGTCCGGAGGTGGCCGTCCCAGTAGGCATCCCAGGAGAGCCGGTGGCGGTCGGGCCACGTGGCCGAGTGCGGTCCGCGCATCATGCTGTCCGCGGCGTCGAACAGGAGAAGCGCACCGAGGGCGGAGCGGCTCTGCATACGGGGAAAGCGCGCGGTGGCCCACAGCGCGAGTTCCGAACTGAGTTCGAAGACTTCCTCGGCGAGGTGCAGGCCCTCCACGCCGCCGTACTTGACGAGGTCCGCCTCGAGCTGCGGATCAGCCATCTCCTGGCCGCCGGAGTAATAGGTGTTGCTCACCGGGGCCGTGAACTGCTGGCGGACCGCCAGCAGGGGGAATTTCCCTCCGCTGCTTGCCTGGAGTGCCCGCTGGAAGGCCTGTAGCCGTTCGAGGACACGGGGGTGTGCGTGGATGCTGAGCCGAACCTGGCCGGTGGGCGCGTCGTCCATCCGGGTGAAATACCAGCGCTTGGCGCCGAGTGCCTGGGCCTGCGCCACCAGCGGGGTAACCAGCTCTTCGATGATGCCGTCCGCTACATCGAAGCCACCCGTCGAGAGGGAGAGATGCCACCATTGAGTGCTGACGACCATTCGTGAGGCGGTTCGAACGGCGGTCAACTGGCTCATGGCTCTCTCCTTCAGGGTCTGTGATTACCCCCGCTGGGGCGGGCTCTGGGTGGGGCCTCCGGGCTCTAGTCCGGGGCCTCCTGTTACTTGGGCCAGTCCCAGCTACTCGCTGCGACCTCACCCTTGGGCCAATCCCAGCTTGTTGCGCTGATCGACTGGCCCGCCGGCGCAACAGCCCCGACCAGGATCATCAGGCCCGCAGTTGCGCCGAGTACCTTTTTCATCGCGATCCTTTCCTGCCCGCTTTCCGGGCGGTCGAGCTGCTCCTGCACCGCAGTGCCCGGATCCTGCGGGAGACCCCTCTCGTGCCTCCCTGTGAACCGGCTTCACCAGAATGTCCGGCTCGTGCAGGTAGTGTCCAGCAGTACGGATGGCCGTTTGTGGACATGGCGTCAAGAGGACTCGGCTCCGCTGTCCGGGCCGGCGGTGAACCGCTTTCCGCCCCGGAAATCTGCCGAACGGCGGGGATTATGAGGATTTGCGACCTGCCGGAATTGCCTGTCACTCTGATCTGTCATTAACTGGACATGTCATGTTTTTTCCTGCGCAATGATGCCGCTGGCATCACAGCGGCCCGGACAAGGACTGCCCATGCTGGACGCGACGTCGCTCGAGGTCTACCGGTACGCCGTCGGACACCCCGGCTGGACCCGCTCCGAAGCCTCGGATGCGCTGGGCCTGACCCTGCGCCGCATCGACCAGGCCATCGCCGCCCTCTCCGACCGCCGCCTGCTCAGCCCGCAGGCCGGCAGCGCGGCGGGACTGGTCGCGGTGTCCCCCGACGTCGCACTCGCCGACCTCGTCGACGCGGACGAGCGTGCCATGCAGGAACTGAAGTCACGCATCAGCGGCCAGCGGCGTGAACTCTCCAGCCTCCTGCCCACGTTCCTCGAAGCGCGGAAGAACGTGCTCGCCAGCACCTCCGTGGAGACGCTCGAGGACCCCCACCTCATCCACCGGGTCCTCATCGACTACGGGCGGGACGTCACGGAGAAGGTCTACATAGCCCAGCCGGGACAGGGCTCGACGGCGGACGTCCACGAGGAGAGCGTCCGCAAGGACCTGGAACTGCTGGAGAACGGCGTACGACGGCGCACCCTCTACGACACGAGCACGCGGGACCACGTGCCGACCCGCAAGGCCGTGGAGGCGATCGCGGCCGGGGGCGGCGAATTCGGCGTCCTGCCCTTCATCCCCCTGCGCATGCTCATCTTCGACGACAAGCTGGCCCTGGTGGCACGCCAGCTGACGCGGGACGACAAGGCAGCCCTGGTCATTCGGGACCACAGCCTGATCAACATCTTCACGCAGCTGTTCGACATCGCCTGGGAGCTCAGCGAATCCTTCCTCGCTCCCGACCAGGTCGGGTCGCCCCTGAGCAGCCTGCAGCGCTCGATCATCCAGGGCCTGGCCAACGGCCTGTCCGACGAGTCGATCGCCCGGCGCCTGGATATCAACGTGCGGACCTGCCGCCGACACATCGCCTGGATGCTGGAGACGCTCCGCGCGGAGAGCCGGTTCCAGGCCGCCCTGAAGGCCCGCGAGGCGGGCTGGGTCTGAGCGGGGGCTTCCCGGAGAGGCGGACCTGTCGCGCGTAGTCAACAGCTGTTGCCTGTTGGTGAACCCGCGCCTAGAATCGCGGGATGTCCTCCAGTGAAGCCTCCGCAGACCTCCTGCCCGCCGAGACCGAAGCAGCTCTCGAACGGGCAGTCGATTCGCACAACCGCCACGAGCAGCTCTTCTCGGTACGGGCGGCGAACATCAAGCAGTCCGCCGTCCGCGACGTCTTCGACATCTCGATCCGCCCCGGGCTCGTCTCCCTGGCAGGCGGCAGCCCGTACCTGAAGTCCCTGCCGCTCGAGGATCTCGGCCGCACGGCCCAGACGATCATTGCGGAGCACGGCCTCGAGGCGCTGCAGTACGGCGGCGGGCAGGGCATGGAGCAGCTCCGTGAACTCGTCTGCGAGGTCATGGCGGCAGAGGGCATCGAGGGGGCCGACCCCGACGACATCGTGATCACCACGGGGTCGCAATCCGCCCAGGACGTCGCTGCCAAGGTCTTCTGCAATCCGGGGGACGTCATCCTCTGCGAGGACCCGACCTATGTGGGGGCGCTTAACACCTTCGAGGCGTACGAGGTGGACGTCGTCGCGGTCCCCATGGACGACGACGGCCTGATCCCCGACGAGCTCGAGCGCACCATCACGGCGCTCGAGGCGCAGGGACGGGCGATCAAGGTGCTCTACACGATCCCCAGCTTCAACAACCCGAGCGGCATCACCATGGCCGCGGACCGCCGGCAGCGCGTGGTCGACATCTGCCGCGCGCACAACATCCTCGTCCTCGAGGACAACCCCTACGGCATGCTGCGCTTCGACGGCGAGCCGCTGAGGCCCATGCGTGCGGACAACCCCCACGACGTCATCTACCTCGGCTCCTTCTCGAAGATCTTCGCGCCCGGCGTGAGGCTCGGCTGGGCCCTGGTGCCCAAGCACCTCTACCGCCGGTTCTACCTGGCCTGCGAGGCCGTGGTGCTCTGCCCGTCCCCCCTCACGCAGATGCTGGTGACCGCCTACCTCACCGAGTACGACTGGCGCGGGCACCTGCACACCATGCGCAGCCTGTACCGCGAGCGGTGCGACGCCATGCTCGGCGCCCTGGCCGAGGAACTGCCGGAGGGGGTCCACTGGACCACGCCCGACGGCGGATTCTTCGTCTGGGTCACCCTTCCCGAGGGCATCGACACCTATCCCCTGCTATACAAGGCGATCGACGCCGGCGTGGTCTTCATCCCCGGAGCCGCCTTCACCCCGTCGGACGAGCCGTCCAACAAGCTGCGCCTCGCCTTCAGTGCCGTGGCGCCCGAGGACATCGTCGAGGGCGTCCGGCGCCTCGCACCGATCCTGCGGGCAGCGATCGAGGAGAACCTGGCCTGATTCGCGGGAAGCGGAGGCCCGGCGTGCGCGACGCCGCCGGGCCGTCCTGCCGCCGCGGCCTCAGCGGGGCGGCCGCTTCTGCTGGCGCAGTGTCACCCCGATGGAGATGAGGGCCGCGACGATCACGAGGATGGACAGCCGCGCCACCGCGTCCAGCCCCGGGAGGACCAGCTGCAGGATGCTGGAGGCGACGACGCCGATCACCAGGACGAGCAGGAGCCTGCTGAGGGGATAGCGCGCGCGGGGCCGGCGGCCCGGCCCTCCGCCTGTCCCTTTGCCTGTCCCCTCGCCGGGCAACTGCTGGTTCATGCGCCCACCCTAGTCGAGCAGCAGTGCGGGCTCCTCGAGGATGGAGGCGACGTCGGCCATGAAACGGGCACTGAGGTCGCCGTCCACCACACGGTGGTCGAACGAGCCGCCCAGGGTCGTGATCCAGCGGGGGATGACCTCGCCGTCGAGCACCCACGGCTTCTGCTTGATCGTGCCGAACGCAACGATCGCCACCTCGCCCGGGTTGATGATCGGCGTTCCGGTGTCGATGCCGAGTGCTCCGATGTTGGTGATGGTCAGCGTGCCGCCCTGCATCTGGGCCGGCTGCGTCTTGCCCGCCCTCGCCGTCGTCGCGAGGTCGTTCAGCGCCAGCGCCAGTTCCTTCAGGGACAGGTCCTGCGCGTCCTTGATGTTCGGGACCATGAGGCCGCGCGGGGTGGCGGCGGCGATGCCGAGGTTCATGAAGTGCTTCACATGGATTTCGTCCTCGGCCCAGGTGGCGTTGACCGACGGGTTGCGTGCCGCGGCCCAGATGACGGCCTTGGAGAGGATGAGCAGGGGCGAGACTCTAATGCCCTCGAAGTCGCGGGATGCCTTGAGCCGCTTCACGAACTCCATGGTCCGGGAGGCGTCGACGTCCACGAAGATGCTGACGTGGGGCGCCGTGAAGGCGCTCTGGACCATGGCCTTCGCCGTGGCCTTGCGGACGCCCTTCACCGGGATGCGCTCGATCCGCCCGCCGCCGAGGAGCTTGCGGTCCGCCCAGAAGGAATCGGCGCCGTCCTGCTCCGCGTCGCGCTGCGACTGGTAGCTCATGAGGTCCTGCTTCGTGACCTCCCCCGCGGATCCCGTGGCGGGGACGTCGGCGAGGTTGATGCCGAGGTCGCGCGCCGCCTTGCGGACCGGGGGCTTCGCCAGGACGCGGTTGATCAGCTGGTTGAGGGGATTGCTCCTCGCGGGCGTGTCCGCTTCCGCGGGCTGTCCGGCGGACGTGGCTGCCGGAGGATTCGCCGGGGGATTCGCCGCAGGGCTCGGCAGCTCCGGGCCGGCACCGGCTGCCGGCGCCTTCCGCGGCCGGCGCTTCACCGCGTCGGCCTTCGGTCCGGTGCCCACGAGAGGACCCGGGGCCGTCTCGGGTGCGGCTGCCGGCGGTTCGGATGCGTCGTCTCCCGGGCCGGCCGGGTGACCCGCCTCCAGCCCTCCGAGCTCGCCGGGCATGCCGGGCACCGGCAGCTCGCCGTCCGGCACGTGGGCTTGTGCCGGCGGCAGGTGGTCCACGCCGCCCTGCACCCCGTTTCCGGGTGCTTCCGCACCGTCCTGGGACCCGCGCGCGACGCCGTCCTGCCCGCTTCCAGCGTCGGGAGTGGCGTCCCCGGAGTCCTCGACGGAGATGATGGGCGTGCCGACCTCGATGGTCTCCCCCTCGGCCACGAGCAATTCGGCGACGGTCCCCGCGTAGGGGGAGGAGAGCTCGACGAGGGACTTGGCGGTCTCGATCTCGCAGATGACGTCGTTCACGGACACCGTAGCTCCGGGAGCCACCTTCCACTGCACGATCTCCGCCTCGGTGAGGCCCTCACCGACGTCGGGCAGGTTGAACGTATTGAGCGTCATGATGGTCCTTCAGTAAGCGAAGGCACGGTCGAGTGCCTCGAGGATGCGGTCGATGTCCGGCAGGTACTGTTCCTCCACACGGGCCACGGGGTAGGGCATGTGGAAGCCGCCCACGCGGATGACAGGCGATTCGAGGGACAGGAAGGCACGCTCGGAGATCCGCGCGGCGATCTCGCCGCCGATGCCGCCGAAGGTGGGTGCCTCGTGCGCGACGATCAGCCGACCGGTGCGCGTGACCGACTCCGTGACCGTGTCGAAGTCGATCGGCGAGATGGAACGGAGGTCGATGACCTCGATGCTCCGGCCGTCCTCATCAGCAGCTGCGGCGGCCGCGAGGGCCACGGGGACGAGCGGCCCGTAGGCGACGACGGTCGCGTCCGTCCCCCGGCGCAGGACATGGGCGGAGAACGGGTCCCCCGCGGGGGCGGACGTGTCCACCTCACCCTTGAGCCAGTAGCGTCGCTTGGGCTCGAAGACAATGACGGGGTCCTCGCAAGTGACGGCCTGCTGGATCATCCAGTAGGCGTCCTGGGGGTTCGACGGCGTGATGATCCGCAGTCCGGCCGTGTGCGCGAAGAGCGCCTCGGGGGACTCCGAGTGGTGCTCGACGCTGCCGATGCCGCCGCCGTACGGGATGCGGATGACGACGGGAGCGCTGAGCATGCCGTCGCTGCGGGTCCGCAGCTTGGCGAGCTGGGTGGTGATCTGGTTGAAGCCCGGGAAGACGAAGCCGTCGAACTGGATCTCGCAGATGGGGCGGTACCCGCGCAGGGCCAGGCCGATGGCCGTGCCGATGATGCCGGACTCGGCCAGCGGCGAGTCGACCACCCGCAGCGCCCCGAAGTCCTTCTTCAGGCCGTCCGTCACGCGGTACACGCCCCCGAGCTCCCCGATGTCCTCGCCCATCAGCAGGGTCTTCGGATCCGATGCGAGCGACGCCCGCAGTCCCTCGTTGATCGCCTTCGCGATCGTCATCGTCGCCATCAGGCGTGCTTCCCTTCATCGGCGAACCCGGCCTCGTATTCCTGGAAGAACCGCAGCTCCTCCTGGACGAGCGGATGCGGTTCTGCGTACACGCTGGCGAAACGGTCCGCGAGTTCCGGCGACGTCATCGACAGCACGGCCTGGCGCAGCTCCGTCGCCATGGCACGGGCCTCCGCGCCGAGCTCCTCGAAGAATGCATCATCCGCCATCCCGGCCGACCGGAGGTAGGACTCGAGCCGTGCCAGGGGGTCCCGCGGCTGCCACTCCTGCTCGTCGCGTGACAGCCTGTACTTGGTCGGGTCGTCCGCGGTCGTGTGGGCGCTCATGCGGTACGTGTAGGCCTCGATCAGGACCGGGCCCTGTCCGGACCGGGCATGCTCGAGGGCCCAGCGCGTGGCGGCCTCGACGGCGACCACGTCGTTGCCGTCGACGCGGATGCCCGGGAACCCGTAGCCCTCCGCCCGCTGGGCGAGGGGCACCCGGGTCTGGACGCTGGACGGGACGGAGATGGCCCACTGGTTGTTCTGGCAGAAGAACACGACGGGGGCGTTGAAGGACGCCGCGAACACCATCGACTCGTGGATGTCACCCTCGGAGCTCGCCCCGTCGCCGAAGTAGGCGATGGAAGCCGCCGGCGGCAGGGACGGGTCGGCGAGCTGGTCCCGCTGCATGCCCATCGCATAGCCGACGGCGTGCAGGGACTGCGCCGCGAGCACCAGCGTGTAGAGGTGGAAGTTCCGCTCGCGCGGATCCCAGCCGCCGTTGGTCACGCCCCTGAACAGGCGGAGGATATCCGGGAGTTCGACACCGCGCGTCAGGGCAACGCCGTGCTCCCGGTAGGTGGGGAAGGCGTAATCCTGCGGCTCGAGGGCACGACCGGACCCGATCTGCGCGGCCTCCTGCCCGGTGAGCGGCACCCAGAGGGCGAGCTGGCCCTGGCGCTGCAGGGCCGTGGACTCCTGATCGAAGCGACGGATCAGGAACATGTCCCGGTAGAGCGAGCGCAGGTGCGCTGCGTCGGAGGCCGAGAGGTACGGGGAGAAGTCGATGGTCCTGCCGGCGATCTCCGCCGTCAGCCCGCCGGCCATGGTCCCATCGGCCGAGAGGATCTGCAGCATCCCGGCGTCCGGCTCCTGCCGGGCGCCGAGGTCGGGGGAGTGCACGGCACGCCCGACTTCCTCGACCTCGAATTCCGCTGCCGGCAATCGGCTGCTGTTCATCCCTGCTCCTCACCCGACGCAGCACATTCCTTTCGAGGAATGTATGCTGTAAGCCATACACCGAAGAACATATGTCCCGGCGACGTACTGATCAAGACTAGTCAGCGCGGGCCCGTGGGCCTATTTAAGACCGCGTCCTTCGCTGACTGGCCGGTGCGTGTAGCCTCTGCACAGTTCCAGGAAGCGCGTATTCGCGGCCTCCTCGCCGATGGAGACCCGCACGCCCTCCGATCCGAAGGGCCGTACCGACAGGGCCCGTTCCCCTGCCTTCGCGGCGAAGTCCTCGCTGTGCTCGCCCAGCGCAAGCCAGACGAAGTTCCCCTCGGCTTCGGGCACGGTCCATCCGAGACTGCGCAGCCCCTCCACCACACGGATGCGCTCGTCGACGATCGACTGCACGCGGGCCTCGACCTCCCCGATGTGGCGCAGCGAGGTGACGGCGGCGTGTTCGGCGATCTGCGACACGGCGAACGGGACGGCGCTGACCCTCAGGTGCTCGGTGAGCGCCTGCTGGGAGACGGAGTACCCGACCCGCAGCCCCGCGAGGCCGTGGGCCTTGGAGAAGGTGCGGAGCACGATCACATTCGGGTGCTCCCGGTAGAGGGCGATGCCGTTGACGGCGTCCGGGCGGCGGACGAACTCCTGGTACGCCTCGTCGATCACGACCACGACGTGCGGGGGCACCTCCGCCAGGAAGTCGACGACCTCCCGGCGGGTGAGGATGGGGCCCGTGGGGTTGTTGGGCGTGCAGAGCAGGACCACACGCGTCCGGTCGGTGATCGCCGCGGCCATGGCCTCGAGGTCATGCGTGCCGTCCGCCCGGACCGGCACCTGGACGCCGGCCGCACCGGCGAGCCCGACGCTGATGGGATAGGCCTCGAACGACCGCCAGGCGTAGACCACCTCGTCGGGTGCGTCGAAATCGTTCTGCCCTGCGAAGGTGGCGAGGATCTGGTTGAGGGCGCCCAGGCTGCCCGCACCGGTCACGATGTCGGTGGCCGGGACACCCAGGTAGCCCGCCAGCTCAGTCCGCAGGGCTGTGGTGAGCGGGTCCGGGTACCGGTTGATCGACGTCTCGGACGCGATCGATTCGAGGACGGCGGGCAGCGGCGGCAGGGGGTTCTCGTTCGACGAGAGCTTGAAGCTCTCCAGCCCCTCGACGACGACGGGAGGCTTGCCGGCCGCGTAGCGGGGGAGCTTGCCGAGGACACCGCGGGGACGGATTTCGGCTGGGCTGCTGCCAGCACCCGGCTCATCGGAGGGCGTTACCGGCAGGTCATCGATCGACGTCATGGCCATAGCCTAGACCGGCTTCCCTGCGGCCCGCGTGCACGCGCGGCCCCGGTGCCCCTCCCGGGCGGGGACGCCGGAACGCCGTGAAGGAATAGCGGCGAGCGGTTCCACCGGCGCCGGCCGCGGCCAGGAGGGCCGTCGCGGGTGCAAGCGACGGCGCTTCGCTCGCATCGACGAGGCGGGCGCCCTCCGCGTAGTTCTCCAGCTTGTGCGCCGGGCCCAGGCCCCACGGCTCCGGCGACCCGTCCGTCCTGCGCCCGAGGGCCGGCACCGGATTGTGCAGGGTGACGGTGGTGCGGTGGCGGTCATCGCTGTTGAGGGTCGAATCGAGTTCCGGGACGGCATCCGCACTGTGTTCCAGATGGAGGTACTCACCGGTGCCGGATTCGTGCCAGCCGGTCGGAGAACCGACCGTCAGGACGAGTTGCACGTCGTACCGCCCGCCCATCGCGCCGGCGAGGTTGACGGCGTGGAGTCCACCCTGGCTGTACCCCGCGACGATCAGGGAATCACCGGCGTGGGCGCCGGCCCGCCCGAGGGCGTCCAGGACAGCCGCCTCGGTGAAGCGGCTGTCTTCTGCGAGCGCCTCCGCGATGCCGCCCATGTCGAACGGATTGCTGCCCGCCGCCCCCTCGGGTCCCGGCTGCGTTCCCGGCAGCACGACGACGTAGACCGGGCTGTCCGGGGTGCCTGCCCGCAGAACCTCGAAGGTCCCCGGATCGTCGGCCTCCACTGCGGCCAACCGGCCGACGACGCCCTCGACCGTCCCGTCGAACGCCACAGGAGTGCCGGCCGCCCGATTGCGCAGTGCGATCGGACCGACCTCCAGCGCTCCCCCGCTGATCGCTCCGCGGGCAACTGCGCGGACCGTCGCCGCGCTCCCGGCCCGCGCCGCATCAGCGGCCGCTGCTGCCACGCCGTCCGCCACCCGGTAGGCCTGCAGGCTCGCCCGGAGCCGTTCCTCCGTCGAGGCCAGGGAGCGCCCATTGTCGACGGCGATCGTCCGCGCTCCGTCGAGCTGCGAGTGTGCGCCCTGGTAGTGCAGCCCCGCGCCGTCCCCAAGAGGCTGGAGGTGCAGGACCCGCCAGGGCAGGTCGCACACCTCGCGATCGAGGCGCCCGAGGGAGACGGCGACCTCTCCTGCCTCCAGTGCGAGGAGGGAGAGCACGCGGGCGGCCTCCTCGAGTTCCTCCCACTGGAAACGGATACCACCGACACCGCCGCGGACGGACAGGGGGCCGTCGTCGCCCTCCACCGGGCGGAGCCCGTCCGTCACGGTCCTGCCTGCCGCCGGAGCGCTTCCGCCTCGAGGACCAGCCGGCCGTACTCGTCGAGGTCGCGGGCTGCCGACTCGAGCAGGTCGATCGTTCGGGAGAGTTCCCGGCAGCGCTCGCCGAGGTAGGACCTGAAATTGTCTCCTGCCGGGGATTCCCAGGACCGCACGCTGACGGACAGTGCATGCCGCCGGATGCCGGCGAGCCTGCCGGCGTGCCACCGCACGGCTGCCGTCAGGGCGGCTACGTCCGTGCTCGCGGCCGCTCCCTGTCCGACCGCCGGACCCGCCTCCAGCCGCTCCATCGCCTTGCCCCTCTCCTGGCCGTTCCCCCACGCTAGGAGCACGCAGGGTGCCGGTCCGGCAGGGCGGCAGGTATGTGGACAGCAGCGTGAACTCCGGGGCCGGCCTCGTGAAAGAATGGCGCAATGGCTGACTCCACGCTCTCCCGGGTTGAATTCGCTGCACTGTCCCGAGGGGAGGCGACGTCCCTGACCCTCGGCCCGCTCGACGGCCGGTACCGCGAAGCGGTTGCCCCGCTCATCGACTTCCTCTCGGAAGCGGCCCTCAACCGCGACCGCGTCCACGTCGAGGTCGAATGGCTTCTCCACCTCACGCGCTCCGCCGTGCTGCCCGGCACGGAGCCGCTCACCGAGGAGCAGGAGGCCCGGCTCCGCGCCGTCGTCACGTCCTTCGACGCGGACTCGGTCACCGAACTCGGCGAGATCGAGAAGGTCACCGTCCACGACGTCAAGGCCGTGGAGTACTACATCGGACGGCGCCTCGAGGGCATCGGCATCGGCCGACTGAAGCCCCTGGTCCACTTCGGCTGCACCTCGGAGGACATCAACAACCTGTCCTATGCCCTCGGCATCAAGGGTGCCGTGCTGGACATCTGGCTCCCTGCCGCGCGGGACCTCGTCGCCTCGATCGCGGAGCTGGCCAGGACCTCGAGGGACACCCCGATGCTCTCGCGCACGCACGGCCAGCCGGCGACGCCCACCACGCTCGGCAAGGAGATGGCGGTCGTCGCGCACCGCCTGAACCGGCAGCTGGACCGCATCGCCTCGACGGAGTTCCTCGGCAAGATCAACGGCGCAACGGGCACCTATGCCGCGCACTACGCCTCGGTCCCGCAGGCCGACTGGCAGGAGGTGTCCCGGTCCTTCGTCGAGGGTCTCGGGCTCACCTGGAACCCCCTCACGACGCAGATCGAGTCGCACGACTGGCAGGCGGAGCTGTACTCGGACGTCGCTCGGTTCAACCGGATCCTGCACAACTTCTGCACCGACGTCTGGAGCTACATCTCCATCGGCTACTTCGCCCAGATTCCTGTGGCGGGAGCGACGGGCTCGTCCACCATGCCCCACAAGGTCAACCCGATCCGCTTCGAGAACGCGGAAGCCAATCTGGAGATTTCCTCGGCACTGCTCGACGTCCTGGCGTCCACCCTCGTGACCTCGCGCTGGCAGCGGGACCTCACGGACTCCTCGAGCCAGCGCAACATCGGCGTGGCTCTCGGCCATTCGCTGCTCGCCATCTCGAACGTGGCGAAGGGACTCGCCCGCCTCGACGTGGCCGAGGACGTCCTCGCGGCGGACCTCGACGACAACTGGGAGGTCCTCGGCGAGGCCGTGCAGATGGTTATGCGGGCCGAGGCGATCGCCGGGGTACCGGGGCTCGACGATCCGTACGAGCGCCTGAAGGAACTGACCCGCGGCCACCGCGTGGACGCGGGACGCATGCGCGAGTTCGTCGGCAGCCTGGGGCTCAGCGCAGAGGCCGAGCAGCGGCTCCTGGACCTCTCCCCCGCCAGCTACACCGGGATCGCCGCGCAGCTCGTGGACCACCTGGGCTGATCCTGCCCCGCTCGGCGGAGACCATCACCGACACGGCGGTCAAGGACGTCACTCGCGCCGTCACTGGGACGCGCAGCCTCCGGGTTATGCCGGAAGCTGTGACCTCACGGCTGCGGGGATTCCTCCGGACTGACGGGACGAGCCAGTTCCTCCAGGCCGACACCGCCCTGTTCACATCGCACGAGATTCTCGACCCCGAGCATAGGGCCGTCGACGCGCACACCACGGCGCAGCGGAGGGGTCCCGCTCACCTAGGGCCAGATCAGCCTCGGATGGACACGCAGTGGGCCGGACGACCGGTCGCTCTCATGTGGACCGACAACCTCACCGACGCACGCATTGATGCCCTGGCGCGGGTGCAGGGCATCGACCCGACCAGCCCGTCGACGCTTCGACCAGGAAGGCACGGTGGACGGTGCAGGCAATGACCGTCGAACTCCAACTGACAAATCCAATTGTGCAGACACTGTCTCCACAATCACTCGTGGCATCAAACGCCCGACACGGTAGGTCGCGCACGAAGTTCGGGTGAGCTGGCTCGCTGCGATATCCGTCCACGGCAGTCCAGCGCACAGACCCTGATGGGCACCAGGGAATACCGTCACACTATGCGTCACATGCTCGGTCGTTCTGAGTCACCGATGGTTATGTCCACCTACACGAACTGGAGCCTGCCGGCCGCGGAGCAGCGCTCTGCCGACCGCCGATGAGCTCACCGCGATGTTCGATCAGATCGCATTAGAGAGTGCCGAATAAAAGGGGGTCCAACCCCTTCCCGAACTACCGCCCGACATAAGGTCAATTATCGGCGATCAGCGGTGGGCCAAAGGCTGGTTTCTTGAGCCTAGAGGATGTCCTGTCCAAGCACCGTTTTTACCCCGCCGTGAGGTTACTGCGCTGGGGCAGGAGTTGGTGCATCAGTGGCGTCTGAGTTTTCGTGCTCCAGTGCAGCGGTGATGGCGGCCGGCGACGGCAGTGTGGCTTGTTCGTCTGCGGGAAGCGCTTCGTAGGTGTAGGACGTCACGGCCAAGGGTTGAGTGGATCCCTCGAGGGCGTAGCGCACGACTCGTTCACTCTTCGATCCACAGACCAGGATCCCAACAGTTGGTGCTTGCCTTGGGAGTCGCATGGTGTCGTTGACTGCTGCTACGTAGAAGTTGAGTTGTCCCAGGTTCTCCGGTTTGAACTTCCCGGCCTTGAGTTCGACGACCACATACCGGTCGGAAGGGACGTGATAGAGCAGGAGGTCAATGTAGAAGTCGTCCCCGTCAATGCTGAGATGGTGTTGTCGGCCGACAAAGGCGAACCCTGGTCCAAACTCTGCCAGTGTCTGGGCCATCCGAAGGGTCATGGCCTCCTCGATGGCGTGTTCCTGAGCTTCCTCGGTCAGACCGAGGAAATCGAGTACCAGCGGGTCCTTCGCAACTTCCCGCGCCAAGTCTGTGCCCACGCCGGGTAGCCGTGCTTCAAGATTGTTTGGCGCCGCGCCTGCCCGGGCATGAAGATTGGTTGAGATTTGGTGTTCGAGGACGGCCACTGACCAGCCGTGCTGGGCGGCGCGCGATGCGTACCAGGTCCGCACTTCGTGGTCGTCAATCTTGGTCAGAAGCGTGACGTTGTGGCTCCAGCTCAATTGTCCAGACGGTGTCTGGACAATTGGTTCCGAAGCATCCCATGCCGCTGCGAAGGCGCGCATGTTGTAGAGGTTGGTTCGGGAGAAGCCCCTCATGTGGGGGAACTCCGCTTTCAGATCCTTCGCCAAGCGTTCGAGGACCCTACTCCCCCAGGGTTCGTCCGCCTGCCTGTCCAGAATGGACCGCCCGATGTTCCAGTACAGCTCGATCATCGCGGTATTCACGACGCGCTGCGCGCGGTGCTGTGCTTCCCGCACCAGCGTCTTCAAGGCCGTGAGCGCGGCGGCATAATCTCCCGGGAGATCTGGTTCGAGCTGAGGCATAAAACCACCCTAGTTGGAGTGGCGTTCCTTCCTGCCATCGCCAAGGGAGGCCCATAGTCACCGCTCCAACCCCCAGCTCGCAGCTCGCAGCTCCCCCAGCGGGGCGTCGGGAGGGTAATAGCGCCACAGCCTGTGGCGCTATTGAAGGAACGATCAGCAATGGGCTCTGTTCTTCTGTGTCTCCGTGTACCAGCGACTAGGTTGTCGTACTCTTCTCTGATGGCGTCGGCTGACGCCTGCCAACGATTCCTGGCGAGCGGGCTAACTGACAGAACGTCGGTTATCGATGTTCGAACTTGGTGGGGAGGTGCCGGGCAGAACACGTTCCCGAAGGGCCGTGCTCGCCGAGGGCGTTCAGGCCCGCGAGGAGGTTCTTCACCTCAGACGCCCTGCATCCCTCGCCGACGATCGCGCGGAACACCCCGGGTCTTCGCTAGCACGACGCACCTCTCCATGGCGTACCGACGTGTCCTTGACGCTGCCTCGGCGGCAACAGGACGCTGGAGAGATGGAGTGGTTGACCGATGTCCTGGCGGCCGAGGACTACGAGGTGGGCCGGCAGATCGTGCAGCGCGGCGTCGCGGCCGTGTACCTCGTGGCATTCCTGTCCGCGGTGGCGCAGTTCCCGGCGCTCCTCGGCGAGAAGGGCCTGATGCCCGTGCCGGAGTTCCTCGAACGGGCCGGGAAGCGCGCCGGCCCCTCACTGTTCCACCGGCGCTACTCCGACCGCCTGCTGCTGACCGTCGCCTGGTCCGGCGCGGCCATCGCCGCACTGCTCGTGGTCGGGCTCCCGCAGGCGGGGCCGCCGTGGCTGCCCCTGGCGGCCTTCCTCGTCATCTGGTGGCTCTACACCTCGATCGTCAACGTGGGACAGACCTTCTACGGTTTCGGGTGGGAGAGCCTCCTGCTCGAGACCGGCTTCATCGTCGCGTTCCTCGGATCGAACGAGGTCGCCCCGCCGTTCCTGGTCCTGCTGATGATCCGCTGGCTCGTCTTCCGCCTCGAATTCGGAGCGGGCATGATCAAGATGCGCGGCGACCGCTCCTGGCGCGACCTGACCGCGCTGTACTACCACCACGAGACCCAGCCGATGCCGAACCCGGCCAGCCGCTTCTTCCACCTGTTGCCCAAGCCGCTGCACCGCCTGGAGGTCGCGGGCAACCACGTGACGCAGCTGGTGGTCCCATTCCTCCTCTTCGCACCGCAGCCCATCGCCGGATTCGCGGCCCTCATCATGATCGTCACGCAGGGCTGGCTAGTGCTGTCGGGCAACTTCGCCTGGCTCAACACGCTGACGATCATTCTGGCCTTCGCCGCCGTCCCCGATTCCTTCTACGCCGCGGTGGTCCCGGCCTTCGACGCGGCCGGGACGTACGAGGAAACCCCGCTGTGGTTCACCGTCGTCGTCGTGCTCGCCATGCTGTTCCTCGCCTACCTGAGCTGGCCGTCCCTCCTGAACCTGTTCGCACGGCGGCAGCTGATGAACGCGAGCTTCAACCGCTGGCACCTCGGCAACGCCTACGGCGCGTTCGGCAGCGTCACGAAGGTCCGCTACGAGGTGATCGTCGAGGGGACTCTCGACGACGTCGGGCCGGGCGCGCAGTGGCGCGAGTACGAGTTCAAGGGCAAGCCGGGAGACCCGTCCCGCATGCCGCGCCAGTTCGCCCCGTACCACCTGCGGCTCGACTGGATGATGTGGTTCCTGGCCCTCGGCTCCGAGCGGGGCTGGTTCACCCCGTTCCTGGTCAAGCTGCTGCAGGCGGATCCGCTGATCCTGAAGCTGCTGCGGAAGGACCCGTTCGACGGCGCCCGGCCGCGCTATGTCCGGGCCCGCATCTTCCTGTACCGCTTCTCGACGCGCGCGGAGAAACGCGCGACCGGGCTCTGGTGGATCCGCGAACCCCAGGGCGTACTGGTCCATCCGGCGTCACTGCGGGCCGAGGTCTCCTGAGGCCGGAGGCCACAAGGCTCCCCCGCCCAGCTGGACGAGGCGCTTCTCCTTCGCGTCCCAGCGCCGGACGATCCCGGCGTCGAGCCGCTCGGACGGACGGTCCCGCAGGATGCCGAGGGCTACGGCCAATTGGTCCGCGGTGAGTCCGTGACCGAGCGTGATGTGCGGCGTCCAGGACCCGGGAACCGTCGTGGGCACGGCGCCCGGGACGCCGTCGAGGGCCAGCCAGATGCGACGGTGCAGGTCGGCCAGGGCGTCATCGGCCACGACCTGCCGGGCGAGCACGAACTTCCGCCGCGTCGGGAAGACGAGGAAGCCGGCCGTCACCAGCTCCAGCGCGTCCCCCGTGGCGGCGGCGGCGAGGTCGACGTCGTAGCGGTCGTCGATCCTCGCGGCAGCCGCGAGCGTGATGTGCGGGGCGTTGCTGAAGGACTGGTGGCGCGACTGGTTCGGCAGGCCCTCGGCTTCGAGAGCTGCCCAGTCCCCGAGGACGAAGAGGTCCGACGTCGGGTCCAGCAGGAGTTCGACGCTATCGGCCATGCCGCATCCATCCCGGTCCTGTCCGCGGACCCCATGGCGGTACCGTGCTCAGTGCGGCCGCCGCCGGAAGTCGCCGACCCCCGTGGACCCGTCCACCTCGGTGCTGCCCGTCCGCGGATCACGTTGCGGCCGCTGGTAGGCGAGCTCCCCGCCGCTGCGCCCGCCGAAGGGCCGCCCGTGGTCGGCGTACTCCTCGCGGAAGAAGGCCAGCGCCCACTCGCCGAGCAGGATGCGCGCGCCGGTGCGGAGGACCGATTCCTGCCGGCCGCCCACGCTTCCCGTGACGATCCCGTGGGGAATCAGCACGTACTCGTCGTCCTCCGTGTGGAGGACCTCGGCGTGGAGGTCGTCGAGGCCGGCAAGGTGCAGCATCGTGTCGTCGCCGCTTCCGATCGTGGTGCGATCGGCGGTGAGTTCGAATTCACGCGGCACCTGGCCGTTCCAGGTCGCGGAGTTCTGAACGAAGATCAGCCGCGGGCGGCCCCCGCCGCGCACGTAGTGCGTCGTCGTGATCGTCCGCTTGATCCGTCGGTTGACGGTCGGCACCAGTGGGAACGGCGTCGACGGGGGAAGAAGCGACAGCGGAAGGGTCGACGGCGACGCGCCCTTCTCGAGTGCGCGCCGGCCGACGCCGAGCAGCGGCGCGAGCGTGCCGGGCGAGCCGAGCCGGATGTGCGGGGACCTCGTGATCAGCCGCTGCGCGAGGGAGGGTTTCACTGCGCCGAGGCTGATCAGGAGCCCGTTGGGCCCGGTCACCGAGAGCGCGAGGCCGCGTGCTGCGAGCTGCCCGGCGAAGCCGCGCACCTGCCCGAGGCTGGGGAGGTTGGTGCCGCGGAAGGACCCGGGGTCGTCGACGAAGATGTCGACCGTGGTCCCGGCTGCCGTGACCGTGCCGGACAGACGTGCTTCCGGCCGGCCGTCGGCTGCCGGTTCCGCCAGCGAGAAGTCGATGGCTATGTCGAGCCGAAGGGACGGTGCCATGTCGCTTGCGACGAATCAGCTCGCGGAGGGGTTGGAGGCGCCGGCGGCATTGTCACTCGTGGTGATGCGGAGCGTGCCGTCGAACTTCCAGGTGGCGCGGGGAGCGTCCGGGCCGATATCGCGCGGCACCTCGATGGTCATGTCCTGCAGGGTGTAGTTGATCGCGGCGCCCCGGCCGGTCAGGTAGGACCACATCTCCTCGGCGAGGTCGGTCCAGTCGCGGATGGTGTGCGAGTCGCCGGCGGTGACGGGCGAGGTGTTCTCAGTCATGTCGAATCCTTCGTGGATGAGCCAACAATGACAGACGTCCTCTAACTCCGTCTGACTTAGGTACAGCACACCCTAGCCGAGGGCCGGGGTTACCGGAACCCGTCCCGAGGGACGGGTTCCGGCCCGCGGGTCACCACTTCGGATGGACGGTGGCCCGGAAGTGGCGGTCGTAGATGTCGGCGACGGCGGCGCTGATCTCCGCACCGAGGCCCACGGAGTCGGCGGCCGCGGCATTGGCCCGGGCCTGCTCGGGATTGCGCGCTCCGGGGATCACCGTGCTGACGCCGTCCCGCGCGATGATCCAGGCAAGCGCGGCCTGCGCGGTGCTCACGCCTTCGGGGACGAGTTCCGCGAAATCGCGTGCTGCCTGCAGTCCGGTCTCGTAGTCCACGCCGGAGAAGGTCTCGCCGACGTCGAACGCCGCGCCGGTCCGGTTGTAGTTCCGGTGGTCGTTCTCAGCGAACGCGGTGTCCTTCGTGTACTTGCCGGACAGCAGGCCCGATGCCAGGGGCACGCGGGCGATGATGCCGACTCCCGCCGCCTTGGCTGCCGGCAGGACCTCGTCGAGCGGCTTCAGCCGGAAGGCGTTGAGGATGATCTGTACGCTGGCGGTGTTGCCCCGGGCGATCGCGGCGAGCGCCTCGTCGGTGCGCTCCACGCTGACGCCGTAGTTCCTGATGACGCCGTCGCCGACGAGGGTGTCGAGGGCATCGAAGACCTCGTCGGAGCTGTAGACGGCGGTCGGCGGGCAGTGCAGCTGGACGAGGTCGAGGGCGTCGACGCCGAGGTTCTTCCGCGAGCGGTCGATCCACTGCCGGAAGTTGGACAGGGTGTAGTTCTCGGGCACCTGGTCGACGCGGCGGCCCATCTTGGTGCCCACGAGGATGTCCAGGTCCGGATTGGCAGCGAGGAACCGCCCGATCGTCGTCTCGCTCCGTCCGTCGCCGTACACATCGGCTGTGTCGAAGAACGTCACGCCGGCTTCGACGGCTGCATCGAGGACGGCGACGGCGTCCTTGTCCTCCACCTCGCCCCAGTCGGCGCCGAGCTGCCAGGTACCGAGACCGATGACGGAGACGGGGCGGTTGGTTCTTCCAAGAGTTCGTTGTTCCATGGTTCCGACTATAGGCCGGGCAGGGTCGCCGTCGTCGCCTTCTCCGGGGCGTGGACCGGAGCCGCCGGCCGTCGAGCCGGGGTCATGGCGTACTGGAGCGCCAGGTTCAACGGCTACGCGCCACTCCTGCTGACGGTGAGGTCGCCAAGTACCAGCTTGAAGGCGAGAACGAGCATCACCGCACCGGTAGCGAGATCTACCAACCGCCACGTCTGCGGGCTGCTGAGCGGTCCGGACAGCGCCCGGGCCCCGTACCCCAGGGCGGGGAACCAGACGGCGCTTCCTGCCACCGCCCCTGCCGCGAAAAGCCACCGGGCATCAGGGCCGTGCTGGTTGGCGAGACTGCCCAGCAACACGACGGTGTCGAGGTAGACGTTGGGGTTCAGGTACGTCACGGCCAAGGTCGTCACCACTACCGGGCCCCGCGACCGCTGAACCTCAACGGTCAACGGTGACGGTTTCAGTGAAGCAGCAAAAGACCGCACCGCCCACCACCCGAGGTAAGCGGCCCCACACCACTTCAGCACGATCAAGGCGGCAGGAACCCCGGACACCAGCGCCCCGATCCCGAAAGTGCCCCCGAGGATCAGCAACGCGTCGCTGGCAATACAAAGCACCACCACCACGCCCACATGCTCCCGGCGGAGGCCTTGACGCAGCACGAACGCGTTCTGCGCTCCAATGCCGAAGATCAACGCAAGGCCGGTCATCAGCCCTGCACCCCAAATGCTCCACATGGTTTCGACCTGGTACCGGCCCTGGCAGGGCCCCTGGATTCTCGTTGAACAGGTCTGGCGCCAAGTCCTCGGTCCCGGGTGGACCCGCTCGGCGGAAGTTGCACGCGGTGGCGCCGTTGTGGACGCGCCCACCCCACCTCTTCGTCAGAGGATGCCGGTGACCGTTGCAGTATTGCGGCTACCCTGCCCGGCCGACGTGTCGACGACGTCGTTGACCAGGGGTGCGACACCACAGAACGGGACGTAGTAGGAACAGTCGAGCGGACTTACGAGTCGAGGCCACCGTGATCAGCGGCGGAGGAACAACAGCGCTCAAGGGCCCGTTGGGATTCGTCAACGAGCACCACCTTCGCCCAGCTCGAACGTGGAGGTTCCCACAGCATGCGCCTACGAGTGCAAGAGATCAACGCATCGAAGCCCTTTGATTTTTCCCTGGGCAGACAGCATCGGACCGGGATTCGCCTTCGTGCGGAAGGACTTATCAACACCCTCACCACGCCTGGAGGTGGCGTTCCCTGCGGATCACTCGCAGGGCAGAATCCTTTCCATGAAGGGCCTTTTCACGCTGCATGTCCGTTGGCGCTGAGTGACACCATGGGCGCATGGCATTCACTCCGGCCGGTAGGGACAGCATGGCTGCCGCTCACGTTGGCCCTCCAGTCAAGGGTAGGAACCACACGCCTCGCCCCGATCCTCCGTCCAGGGGACACATCGGCTGGATAGTGGCCGGCTCACTGACTGCCGGGGTCCTCGCCGCAGTTCTGTTGGCCGCCGCGCCGTTCATTCCGGTAACGGAGAGCGGGGTGACCGGGGCCATCCTGGTCGGGCTTGCGCTGGGGTGGGCCATGCTGGCCGTGCTCTCGGGACGGTTCACCGATCAGCCGCAGAAATGGGCCGCAGTTCCCGCACTCTTCCTGGGACTGGCCGGGTGTCTCCTGGTGGTGTTCGGTCCCCCGATGCGCGAGGCGCTCACCTGGGTGTGGCCGCCTGCAGTACTGGTGTTGGCCCTCTGGATGATTCTCCAGGCGAGGCGGCGGCTTCGGAGCCGCAGCGGACGCCTCCTGCTCTACCCGGTGATCGCAGTGCTGGTTCTTGCCTCGATCGGTGGAGGGTACGAAGCCGCAGGCGAAGCGGCGGACGCGAAGGCCCACTCGATGCCGGGCCGGCTGATCGATGTGGGCGGACACCGCCTGCACCTGGATTGCACCGGTTCAGGCAGTCCTACCGTCGTGCTCGAACCGGGCGCCGGCGGAGTGTCATCGGATCTCGAACGGATAGCCCCGGCCGTTGCCCTCGACACCCGGGTATGCGTCTATGACCGGGCAGGTCGTGGGTGGAGCGATCCGGCGAACACCCCGCAGGACGCCGCACGGATTGCCACCGACCTTCACACGCTGCTGCAGCGCGGGAACGTGCCCGGGCCGTACGTGCTGGCGGGACACTCGTTCGGCGGACTCTACGCGCTGACGTTCGCTGCACGCTATCCCGAGGACGTGGCCGGGCTGGCCCTGGTGGACTCGACCGCGCCGGCATCCGACCCGGATACGGAACCAGCACACGGCACCGGATCTGGATCCGGTTCCCAGGGCACGACGCGGCGGGTCTCGGCACTTGCCGCGGGCGTAGCGCGACTGGGCATCGGCCAGTTGCTCGGCGTGACACCCACCCACCTGCAGAGCACCCTCGACGAGTACGGCCAGGGCGGCGCATCGACGCAGCAGGCTGCCGCCCTCGACGACCTCACCGACAAGCCGCTGGTCGTTCTCACAGCAGGCAGCGGCAGCCAGCCCGGCTGGGGCGCGGCGCAGGACGCCCTTGCCGCCTTGTCGACCAACAGCGTGCACCGCGTCATCGACGGGGCCACCCATGCCTCGTTCATCACCGATCAGGAGGACGCGGCCGCGGCTGCCCACGGGATCCTCGACGTCGTATCCGCCGTGCGGACCGCAAGCCTGGTCATACCGTAGGGCGGAGGACTGTACGGGACCGCTCAGCCGGGCAGTGTTCGATGTGCGGGATTAGGGTTTCCCCATGACCAGTAAGGACAGCGTCGTCGACGCCTGGTTCGACCAACAGTCGCACACGATGACCACCGCCGCTCGGACACTCAGGAGTGCAATCCTTCGGGCGGTGCCAGAAGCCGTCGAGAGCATCAAGTGGCAAGCACCGAACTTCGCGAGAGGCGACGATTTCGCGACCTTCAGTATGCGTCGGCCCGGAGTTCTCCAGGTCATCCTCCACACCGGCGCGAAACCAAAACCGGAATGGCCGGCCATTCCCCTGGATGACCTCGATGGGCGCTTGAAGTGGGTTGGCCACAACCGTGCGGTGATCACGTTCACGTCGCCAGAGGATGTCGCTGAAGCCCTCCATGTGTTCGAGCAGGCCATTGGCGTCTGGGCGGCCCACATCTCATCCGACGTCCCGGGCGCCGATGGCTGAACGACGCCCCAGCGATCGCTGACCCAGGAGCAGCGTGCAGCCGCTCCTGGCTCGCGTGCTCCGCGGACGTCTCCAGATAGTGCACCGCGTAGCCCGCCTCCGACGGCCGTCGGGCCGCTTGACTGTAAGCATGCTTAGTGGTTCCGTGGGAAGACCGACCGGCTCGCGAAGGGACCACCATGAGATCGCTCTGGCTCGACACTGCTCCGCACATCCCGTCCGACACCCTGCAGGACGGCACCGCGTACGACTCCGTGGTGGTGGGAGCGGGACTGACGGGCCTGACGACGGCGCTCCTGCTGGCGCGGGCGGGCCACCGTGTGGCGGTCCTCGAGGCGCGGACCGCCGGAGCGGTGACCACGGGCAACACCACGGCGAAGCTCTCCCTCCTGCAGGGCACCAGCATCTCGACGATCCTCCAGCACCACGACGCCGAACTCGCCCGCGCCTACGTCCTGGGCAACCGCGAGGGCCAGAGCTGGCTGCTGCGCTTCTGCGACGAGCACGGGATCGGCTACGAGACCCGGGACGCCGTCAACTACGCGACCACCGACACCGGCGCCCGCAAGCTCGTCTCCGAGCACGAGGCGTGCACCGAGGCGGGCCTCGCCACCGAGCTCGGCGCCGCCACCGATCTTCCCTTCCCCGTCCGCAAGACGCTGCGCCTGAAGGACCAGGCGCAGTTCCACCCGCTCGAGGTGCTGGCCGGCCTGGCGTCGGAGCTCCGGCGGCACGGCGGTGCGCTGATCGAGGGCGTCCGGGTGGAGGGCGTCGCGAAGACCGGGTCGGAGGGCGTGGAGTTGAAGACCACCGCGGGCGCCGTGACGGCATCGAACGTGGTGCTCGCCACGGGCATCCCGATCCTCGACCGGGGAGGCTACTTCGCCGTCCTGCAGCCGATGCGCTCGTACTGCGTGGCCCTGACCGTACACGACGACGTCCCCGAGGACATGTACCTCAGCGTCGATTCGCCCACCCGTTCCCTGCGCACGGCGACCGTGAACGGGACCAAGTACCTGATCGCGGGCGGCAACGGCCATCGGGTCGGGCACAGCTCGAACACCCAGGGCCGGGTGGACGGCCTCACGCGCTGGGCGCAGGAGTACTTCCCCACGGCGCGGCCCGCCTACGCCTGGTCCGCGCAGGACTACGCCCCTGCCGCCGCCGTGCCCTACGTCGGCAAGGTCCCGGCCGGCGGCGGGCACATCTATGCGGCGACGGGCTACAACAAGTGGGGCATGACGAACGCCGTCGCGGCATCCATGGCCCTGTCCGGCGAGATCCTCGGGGGCAACATGCCGTGGGCCCAGACCCTCTACCGGACGAAGGTCAGCCCTGCGGACGCGCTCCAGACCGCCCAGGCGAACGCCGTCGTCGGCATGGACCTGGTGACCGGTTGGCTGTCGGGCCTCGCGAAGACCGGCTCCTCGGCCCCCGGAGAGGGCGAGGGCCGCGTCATCCGGGAGGGCGCACGGCCCATCGGTGTCTGCACGGTCGACGGCGTCCAGCATCGCGTCTCGGCCGTCTGCCCCCACCTGCGCGGCGTCCTGACCTGGAACGACGCCGAGCGGTCCTGGGACTGCCCGCTGCACGGTTCGCGTTTCACGGCCGACGGGAAGCTGCTCGAAGGGCCGTCGACCTCCGACCTGGCGGACACGCGGCGCTGACGACCGCAACCGACCGGGAGCCCGCGCTCGCACTGCATCGGCCCCGGTAGCGCCTGTCGCCGCGACCGGCGGATCCCGCGGACGAGCTCAATCGGAGGCGGCGCCGGCGCTGTCCGCCTGGAGCTGGACGGCGTAGTCGTAGGCCTCGAGCAGGAACTCGGTCCACTCGCGGTCCTGGTCCTCCGTCCCGGACTCCTCCGGCGCGATGCCCACCCACTCCCGGGCCGTCCCTCGTCCGATCCGCGCCGGAACCGCAGCACCCTGGGCGACGAGGGCTGCTGCGCGTTCCGCGGGCACCTTGACCATGAGCCGGCCCTCCCGGTCGAGCAGGGCGAACAGCTTCCCGTTCAGGGAGATCGCGGCACTCCCGAACATCGTGGTGCGCCCGACACCGGCATGGTCCAGCAGCCCGCCGACCAGCCGGTCGAGGCGCACGCCCGCCTCGGCGCGCTGAGCGCGGCGGTCCGCTGCCTCGTCGTCGTTCATCGGTCCCTCCCCCGAAGCGGTACTGCAGGTCCGCCGCTCCCATCCGCGGCGGACACCGGAGGGGCGATGCGCACCGCCGCCTCCTGCTCCCTCATTGCCGGGCGTCCCGCCCCGCCATGTCCTTCAGCAGGTCGCGCATCTCCGTGAGCAGGGCGGTATCCACGGGAATCGGGTCCTCCGCGGGTACGTGGGGAGCGGCGCGGTGGTGGAGACGCCGGTTCGCGGAGTTCAGGGGGACGACGAAGAGGAAGTAGACCACGGCCGCCGTGATGAGGAACGAGACTGCCGCCGTGATGACGGCACCGATGTCGACAAAGGTGGCATCGTTGCCCGGCCGGATGTTGAAACCGAATCCGGCGGCATCGACTCCGCCCGCGGACGCGATGATCGGGTTGATGATGTTCGCGGTGAAGGCCCCCACGAGGGCGGTGAAGGCGCCGCCGATCACGACGGCGATCGCCAGTTCGACGACGTTGCCGCGGAGAATAAAATCCTTGAAGCCCTTGATCATCGTCATCCCTGGTCGGTGGTTGCTGGGTGGGCCGGATGTTCCTGCACGGCCCACTCTAGGGTCAGATCCTCCGGGATGCATGGCTGGAGCGGCCGGTCAGGAGCCGGTGGCCCTGCGGGCGGAAACGATGAGGTCGACGACGTCGAGCAGTTCCTCGATCTCCTCGCTGCTGGTCCGGCCGGCACCGGCGGAGGCGAAGAACGCGGCATCGTAGTAGAGCCCGTCACCCAGCAGCTTGACGGCGCGCGCCGTCGTGCGATCACCGAGCTTGGCCTCGAGGGCGTCCAGCCACCGTTCCTGGATCCCGGCGAGGGAGGCCTTCGCCGTGGGGTGGCCCTGCTGGGCGAGGCGGGCCATCGACACGAGAGCCCGGTCGAGGGCGCTGTCCTCGAACACCGAGGTGCGGACGTAGTAGCGGGCCGCTCCGTCCGGCGCCGACGTCATGGCCTCGCGGTCCTTGTCGGCCAGTCCCCGGAGCCGGTCGGCGAGCCCGTCCACCAGTGCCTCCTTGGAGGGGAAGTGGTACAGCAGGCCACCCTTGGAGACATCGGCGGCGGCGGCGACCGCCTCCATGGTGGCGGCCCTCTCGCCTTCGCGGATCAGCGCGTCTTCGAAGCTGTCGAGGATGCGCTCACGGGAACTGGACACTCCTTGATGATACCGGTCACTTTTGTTGTACTGTACCGGCTGGACGGTATAGCTTAGATGAATGACCACTTCACCTTCCACCTCCGCGCGCACCGGGGTGAACCCGCGTGCCGTTTCCCCCTCCTCCCCCGCCTCCCTTGCCGGCCGCCGCGAATGGTTCTCCCTCGCCGTGCTGATGCTGCCGGTGCTGCTGGTCTCGGTCGACAACACCGTCCTGAGCTTCGCGCTGCCGGAAATCTCCCGCCACTTCGCCACAAGTGGCACCACACTGCTCTGGATCGTGGACAGCTACCCCCTCGTGCTCGCGGGACTCCTGGTCGCGATGGGCAGCCTGGGAGACCGCTTCGGCCGCCGGCGCCTGCTCATGATCGGCGCGGCCGGCTTCGCCCTCTTCTCCGTGGTCGCAGCCTTCGCCCCGACCGCGGCCTTCCTCGTCGCGTCCCGCGTCGGCCTCGGTGTGTTCGGCGCCATGCTCATGCCGTCGACCCTGTCGCTGATCCGCAACATCTTCGCCGACCGGAACCAGCGGAGGATCGCCATCGCGGTGTGGGCCGCAGGGTTCTCAGCCGGCGCTGCCCTCGGCCCCCTGCTCGGCGGCGCCCTGCTCGAGCACTTCTGGTGGGGCTCGGTGTTCCTCCTGGCGGTGCCCGTACTCGTCCTCATGCTCGCGCTGACCCCGGCCGTCGTGCCCGAGTCCAGGGACTCGAACCCGGGCCGCGTGGATTACGCCGGCATCGCCCTGTCCATCGCGACGATGCTGCCGATCGTCTACGCCATCAAGAACCTGGCGAAGGGAGGTCCACTGCTCGTCTCCGTGACGGCGGCATTCATCGGCCTCGCCGCCGGCACGGCGTTCGTCGTGCGCCAGCTCCAGCGGCGCGACCCGATGCTCGACGTCCGCCTGTTCACGGTGCGGGCCTTCACGGGAGCCGTCCTGGTGAACCTCCTCGCGATCTTCTCGCTCGTCGGGTTCCTGTTCTTCGTCTCGCAGCATCTGCAGCTGATCCTGGGCTACACCCCGCTCGACGCCGGGCTCGTGCTGCTGCCGGGCCTCCTGGTGACCATCGTCGCCGGCCTCGGCGTCGTACCGCTCGCCCGGCGGCTGCCGCCGCATGCCGTCGTCTCGGTGTCGCTGCTCTTCTCGGCCGTTGCCTACGCGATGATCGCCCTGCTCGGCGAGGGCGGATCGGCGGGCTTCCTCCTGGTCGCCTTCGTCATCCTCGGGATCGGCGTGGGAGCGTCGGAAACGGTCTCCAACGACCTGATCCTGTCCACGGTGCCGGCCGACAAGGCCGGAGCCGCCTCCGCCGTCTCGGAGACCGCCTACGAGGTCGGCTCGGTCCTCGGCACCGCGGTGCTGGGCAGCATCCTGCTCGCCTCCTACCAGCGGAACCTGATGCTCCCCGCGGGCCTCACCTCCGCACAGGTGGAGTCGTCCACGGAGACCCTCGGGGGTGCCGTCGAGGTCGGCACGCAGCTCGGCCCGACCTCCGCTGCGCTCCTGCGGGATTCGGCGTTCGCCGCCTTCGACAGCGGCGTCACGGTCACCTCCGGCATCGCAGCCCTGCTCATGGTGGGGGCGTCCGTACTGGCGGCGTGGAGCCTGCGCGGCGAGGCGAAGGCCGGACCGGCGCGGGCGGCCGCCGACCACTAGGACGACGAATGCACCCGGCGAGTACCGACTCGCCGGGTGCATTCGTGTGTCACGGCCGGCATCGGACGCCGGCTCCGCTCGCCGACCCGCTTCGCCCCTACCGGCGGGCGGTTTTTTCGCACGCGCTGACGAGGAGGACCGCGCAACTGAACCAGATGGCGCCGGCTGCCCCCAGCGGGGCGGCAAGGAAACCGGCGGTGATCGGCATGACGACCTGTCCTACGCGGTTGCCGGTCAGCCGGACGGCAAGAGCCGTGCCCCGCCACCCGTCAGGGACGGCAGTGGAGACGAGCGTCATCGTCAGCGGCTGCCCGAGACCGAGGCAGAACCCGCCGATGACCAGCAGCGGTACGACGATCCACGGCTGACCGACGGTCAGCGGGGGGAAGATCAGAGCCACTCCGGATCCGTACAGGCTGACGAGCAGCAGCGTCCGGGACGACAGTCGGGAGGACAGCCAGGGCAGGCAGGATCGGGACAGGATGGAAGCAGCCCCACGAATGGCCAGCAGCACCCCGATCTGGGCGGGTGGAATGCCCGCCTCCTCCCCCGCAAGGGGAAGGAAGGCGGTCAGGATGTCCAGCATCGCCAGCAGCGACAGGGATGCCAGCATGTGGGACGGCACGCCCGCTCGCCCCAGGATCGCCGACAGCGTCGCCCGTTCCTGTCGGGCAGGCAGAGAGCGTCCGTCGTCGGGCTGTTCGGGACCTCCGGCGGGAGTGCCGACAGCGGGGGCAGGGGCCGTGCTCTCGGGTGGCCGGGCGGTGCGGAACAGCACGATCGGAGCCGCCAGCAGCGACAGGCCTGCGCCGACCCACAGGGCTACCGTGATACTGGCGGAGCGCTCCGCGGAGACCGTTCCGAGGCTGGAGCCCAGCAGGAGGCCCGCGATCAGTGGTCCGACGAGTTGTCCGGCGGAGTAGGCCGCCGTGAACCATCCGAAGGCGGCGTTCATCTGCCCGGGACGGGCATGGCGGGTGATCAGTGTCTGGCCGGCGATGGTGAAGACCAGGTGCCCGAACCCGAGCAGTGCATTGGCTCCTGCGACGAGGGCGATGCTGGAGGACAGCGCAAGCGCCAGGGAGCCCAGGCCGAGCAGGGCCGCTCCCAGGGCGACCAGCCGGCTCAGCCGCCGCATCCTGTCACTGAGCCGCCCGAGCGGCAGCGCACTGAGCAGGGGGATGAGGGCGTAGGCGGCAGTCACCAGGCCGATGGTGGTGGTGTCCGCGTCGAGGGCCAGAAGCTTGTAGGTGGTGACGGGCCGCACGAGGTTGAGTGCGGTCTGGGTCAACAGGGCGCCTCCGGCAAGGATCCACAACCAACCCCACGAGCGCTGGGGCGCGATGCTAGGAGACATCCGGACGATCTGGGAGAAGCATTGCGGCCTGCGTTCCTATCTCATACTCGATCGAACCCGGCCCGCGAGACCTCCAGGTAGCTGATCGCCGCCCGGATCCCCAGACGCAAGCCTTCCCCGATGCGGTCCGGGGCAGGCTCCGAGGCTCCGGCCCCGTGCAGAGCGGGATGGGCGTCCGCGCTGGACAGCCAGAGCGGATCGGGGGAAGCAGCATCGAGGGCCGATCCGAAGACCAGGGCGTCGAGCATGGAGATCACCGCCAGGTGCTGCTCCCGCGGCACGCCGGCCTCGGCGAGCGCCGACGCCAGGACCTCGTACAGGGCCAGCGTCGGCGCGTCGTCGACCATGCGCCCCAGGAGCAGCGGGATCGCCGAAGGGTAGCGCGCCACGGCCTCCCGGTAGGCCAGGACCCAGTACTCGATCCTCGACTGCCAGCTCGCGTCCGCCCCACCCAGCGCGTCGAGGTCGATCTCGCGGTAGATCCGCTCCCGGAGGGCCTCGATGATCTCGTCCCTGCCCCCGATCATGTGGTGGTACAGCGAGGAGGGATTGACGCCCAGGTGCTGGGCGATCCCGGTGATCGTGAAGTCGCGGTGCCTGCCGACCAGTTCCAGGGCGGCTTCGAGGATGATGTCCCGAGACAACAGTTGCTTGCGTGGCCGTGCCATTCTCCGAGTATGGCAGACCCCGGATTCTCCTCCCCCAGCGAGCAGAAGTGGTGACGGACCGCATAACCGAATAAGATTTGGTTAGGTGTGAACCACGTCATATTCTTGGGCCACGCCTGTTCCTCCGGGAACGGGCGCCGTCCCCGACCTGCAGTCCGCCGCCAGCACGGCGACGACGGCGACCCTTCCAGCCCCTACCGACGAAGGTGACCATGTCGCACGTTCCGAACGACCAGACACCCGCCCTCACGGCTCCCCCGCTGATCGAGACACGCTCGATCGACTGGGTCCCCGAGAACGAACGCCACGGGAAGCTATGGCATCAGGCACCCCTGTGGTTCCTCGGCAACTTCCAGTACTTCTCCATCCCGATCGGCTTCATCGGCCCGTCCCTGGGACTGTCCTTCGGCTGGACCGTGCTCGCCAGCATCCTCGGCATCGCCGTCGGCACCGTGTTCATGGCCTTCCACGCGTCCCAGGGCCCGACCATGGGCCTCCCCCAGCTGATCCAGTCACGGGCGCAGTTCGGCTATCGCGGCGTGATCGTGCCGCTCCTGGCCACGCTGTTCACCTACATGGCCTTCAACGTCGCCGACACCGTGCTTCTCAGCGAAGGCCTGAGCGGCTCCTTCGGCTGGAACCCCACGGTGATCGCCGTGCTGGCAACCCTCGCCGGGGTGGTCCTGGCCATCTTCGGCCACGACTGGCTCCACAAGGCATTCCGCATCCTGCTGTATGTCTCGCTGCCGATCATGACGATCCTGACGATCGGCGTCATCACCGGCGCTGCCGGCGGGTCGTTGAGCGGCGGGGAGTACGGATTCACCTGGCCGGCCTTCATGGCCCAGTTCGCTGCCTGCGCTGCCTACAACATCACGTATGCCCCGTACGTCTCCGACTACTCCCGCTACCTGCCCACCACCACCCGGGCCCGGTCGGTGATCGCCGCAGTCTTCTTCGGTGCGTCGTCCTCGGCGATCTGGCTGATCATCCTCGGCGCCTGGCTGTCGATCGCGCTCGGTGCGACGGACGGGCTCGTCGGGCTCCAGACCGCGGGCAACTCCGTCTTCGCCCGCCTGGGGGACGCGGCCGCCCTGCTCTCCGCGCTTGCGCTCACGGCGACCATGGGCATGAACGCCTACGGCGGAATGCTGACGGTGCTCACGACCATCGATTCGATCCGGCCCATCAAGCCGAGGACCACCGCACGCGTCGTGACCATCCTGGCTCTGGCCGTCGCCTGGTACGCCATCGCCGCTTCCATCAACTCGGGCGCGGTCGCGACCGTCTTCTCGGCCCTGACCCTGATGCTCTACATCCTGGTGCCGTGGACGGCCACGAACCTCGTCGACTTCTTCCTCGTCCGGAAGGGCCACTACGCGATCACCGACCTGTTCACCCCGAAGGGCATCTACGGCGCCTGGGGCTGGCAAGGGCTGACGGCATTTGCCATCGGCCTGCTGACCGAGATCCCGTTCATGCTGCTGCCTGCCGTCGGGAACTGGAGCTACGTGGGCCCCGTGGCCACGGCGCTCGGGGGCGTGGACATCGCCTGGTTCGTGGGCCTCCTGACCACGTCGGTGGCATACCTGCTGCTCAGCCGGACCATCGACCGTGGCGCCGAGGAAGCGCACCTGCGGGAGAGCAACGAGAAGCTCTCGAAGACCATCACCACAGACTAGGAACAGCCCGTGACCGACACTTCCGCTTTCACCTTCCGGCCAGGGGCCGGACCGTCCCTCGAACCCGTCCAGGTACGGCCCCCGGACCGCGGGCAGGTCCGCGTGGAGATCCGTGCCACCGGGGTCTGTCACTCCGATCTGCACATCGTCAACGGGGACTGGCCCACGGAACGCCCCCTGGTCCTGGGCCACGAGGCGTCCGGCGTGGTGCAGGAGACGGGGCCCGACGTCACGGACCTGGCGCCAGGGGACCATGTCGTCCTGTCCTGGTTCGCCCCGTGCAGGAAATGCGTCAACTGCGCGGCGGGCAGGGGCTGGCTCTGCACGGGGACCACCGCCCTGGACCACACACTGCCGGACGGGAGCACGCCGTTCTCCGACGGGAACGGGCAGGACCTGTGGCCCTATCTCGGGCTCGGGACCTTCACCAGCGAGGTCGTCGTCCCGGAGACGGCCGCCGTGAAGGTGGGCAAGGACGTCCCGTTCACCGTCGGGGCGCTGCTGGGCTGCTCGGTGACGACCGGCGTGGGCGCCGTGCTCAACACCGCCGATGTCCCGGCCGGATCGTCGGCGGTCGTCATCGGCTGCGGCGGGGTGGGCCTGTCGGTCATCATGGGGCTCAAGCTCGCCGGCGCGTATCCGATCATCGCCGCCGACCTGTCCGAGGCCAAACGCACCAAAGCGGAAGAACTGGGCGCGACCCTCACCGTCGACCCGCGGACGACGGACCTCGCGTCCTACGTCAGCGAGGAACTCGGAGGGGTGGACTTCGCGTTCGAGGCCATCGGCAACGAGAAGGTCATCGAGACCCTGCCGGGGCTGCTGGCCCCCGGCGGTGCTGCGGTGCTGGTCGGGATGACGCGCATCGGTGCGCGGTCCTCCATCGACCCCTTCGACCTCGCCGACCAGGGCAAGCGGATCCTCGGCTGCAACTACGGGTCCAGCGTCGCGCACGTCGACATCCCCCGCCTGTCACGGCTCTACCTCGCCGGGCAGCTGCCGCTGGAGGAACTCATCGACACCGTCCGCCCGCTGGGCGATGCACAACAGGCACTGGATGAACTGGCGGCAGGGTCCGGGCTGCGCTCGATCCTGATCCCCGGCGGTCGATGACGCACAGTTAGCGTCCTCGATCCCCCTTGCACAGATCGGAGTCCACGATGCGTGTCGTCATCCTCGACAGCACCGAGGACATCGGCGCCTATGGAGCCGGCGTCATCCTCGACGGCGTGCGCCGGGGCAGGATCCACACGCTCGGCGTCGCCACCGGGTCCTCTCCGCTGGCCATCTACCGTGCACTGGCCGACCAGTGGATCCCCGCCCTGGCCCAACTGAAGGCCTTCGCGCTCGACGAGTACGTCGGCCTCCCGGCGGACGACCCCCGGAGCTACCGGTCGGTGATCCAACAGGAAGTGACCGACAAACTCCGCCTCGACCCGGCCAACGTCCATGTCCCGAACGGCTGCGCCGCCGACCTGGACGCCGAATGCGAGCGGTACGAGGCGGCGATGGCCGAAGCGGGGGGTGTGGACCTGCAGCTGCTGGGCATAGGTCGGAACGGGCACATCGGGTTCAACGAGCCGAGCTCCTCCCTGTCCTCGCGCACCCGGCCGAAGACACTGATGGCAGCCACCCGCAGGGACAACGCACGCTTCTTCCCCGATCCCGGGGACGTCCCCCGCCACTGCCTCACCCAGGGGCTCGGCACGATCCTCGACGCGGCCGAGGTGCTGCTCGTCGCCCAGGGCTCGGCCAAGGCCCCGGCGGTACGCGCAGCACTCGAGGGACCGCTGTCCAGTATGTGCCCGGCGTCGGTGCTGCAGCTGCACCGTCGGGCGACCGTCGTCCTGGACGAGGAGGCCGCACAGCATCTCGCGCTACGGGAGTACTACCTCGACACAGGAAGGAACCCGATCGAGGGCATGCGGGCGTGACTACCGTCGCGTTCCACAGCACCACCTAGATCGACGCCGACGGCGAGACCACCGACTTCTGGGTGGTGACCGAAGCGAGGACGATCACCGCCACCGACACAGGGACAGGATGGTATACACGCGCCTCGGACATCGTGATCGAGGGCCCGTTCCTGTTAGTCGACAAGCGGGGCGCCCACAACGCGGAATGCCTCACCTATCCCTCCCCGGACAGCGTAGGCCGCCTGCTCGAGGCCGGCAGTGACTCAGGAACCCAGTCCGGGCGGGTTGAGCTCGGACTTCTCGATCGCCTCGGTGGTCAGGCCCCAGCGGTCCAGGATCTTGCCGTAGGTGCCGTTGTCGATCAGGTGGTTCAGCCCTGCCTGCGCGGCCGCGGCGAAGCCGTTGCCCTTCTGCGTGGCCACGGCGATGTTGGCTTTCTTCGGCCAGCCGCCGTCCACCAGGCCCACCAGCGTGGTTTCGCCGTCGGCCCGGGCCTTGTAGGCGCCCGTGGCGTTCGGGCCGAAGGACACGTCGGCCCGGCCGGACTGCAGGGCCAGCGAGGACGCCGAGTCGTCGTCGTAGTACTGGAATTCGACCGGCTCCAGCCCGTTCTTCGTGTTCTCGGCATCCCACTCCAGCAGGATCTTCTCCTGGTTCGTCCCGGAGCCCACGATCACCCGGAGGCCTGCGATGTCCTTCGCCTCCTTGATCTCGCTGATCGGGGCATCGGACGGAGCGTAGAAGCCGAGCAGGTCATTGCGGTAGCTGGCGAAGTCGAACTTCTGCTTGCGCTCCTCGGTGACCGTGACATTGCTGATCACGGCCTCGTACTTGCCGGACTCCACACCGAGCGGCCAGTCGGCCCAGGTCACCGGGATCACCTCTGCCTCCAGGCCCAGTGACTCGGCGAGTGCGTAGGCGATGTCCACCTCGTTGCCGATCGCGGTCGTGTTGTCGGTCGCGTAGAGCGCCAGCGGGGCGGCGAAGGGGCTCACGGCCACACTGAGCTTGCCGTCCGCACTGACCTCCTCCGGCACCAGGGCCTGCGCGTCGGCGGAGGCGTCGGACGTGAACCGGTCCTGCTCCGGCGAGAGGTTGAATTCGGCCGCCGGGGACGCCGTGGACGCGGCGTCCACCGGAGTGAGCCCGTCCACTGCCGCCGAGCCGGGATCCGCGCAACCGGCCAGGCCCAGCAGGGCCGGGCCGAGCAGGGTGACGCCGAGCAGTGCGTGTGGCCGGGAGCGGCGGGGCGAGGGAGCGGTGCTGTTCATGGTGCAGGCCTTCCGGTCTGTCTTACGGGTGGGTGGGGCTCGATGGGTGGGTGGGTCAGCGGATGGCTGGTTCGCCGGCTGCGGCACGGTCCGGGACCGCGAGCCCCAGGTTCTCGCGCAGGGTGGTCCCCCGGTACTGCGTGGGGTAGACCCCGCGTTCCTGCAGTTCGGGGACCAGGTGGTTGACGATGTCGTCGAGGCCGGTGGGGATCAGCCAGGGGGAGATGTTGAAGCCGTCCACGGCACCGACACGCGCGTAGTCGGCCAGGGTGTCGGCCACCTCCGAGTACGAGCCCACGAAGGAGGCGTCCGACCGCGCGGCTTTCGCGCGGACGAATTCCAGGATGCTCTGCCCCTTCTCCGCCGCCTCCTGGCGCCACTGCGCTGTCAGTTCTCCAGCCTTGGCCCCGTGGAAGCCGCTGCCGCGGGTCTCCGAGGTCTCCTCGACCGCCGGGTCGATGTCCGGCAAGGGTCCGTCCGGATCCCAGCCGTCCAGCTGCCGGCCCCAGAACTGCTCGAGGTAGGCGATGGCCTGCTGTGGCCCGATCTGGAGTTCGCGGACCCAGGCCTTCTTCTCCGCTGCCTCCGCGCTGGTCGGGGCCAGGATGAATTCGCTGGCGGGCATGATCTTCACGGCGTCGGCGGGACGCCCTGCACGGAGCGTGCGCTCGATGATGTCGGCACGGAAGGCCACGGCGGCGTCGAACTGCGGGTGGGCGGAGAAGATGACATCGGCCTGCCGCGCCGCGAAGTCCCGCCCGGCAGGGGAATCCCCCGCCTGGAACAGCACCGGGTGGTGCTGCGGGCTGCGCGGCAGCCGCGGGGTGTAGTCGACGGTGTAGTGCTGTCCCTCGTGGTGCACGCGGCGCACCGCTCCGTCCGCCGGCCAGTTCCCGGCCGTCCCGGCTGTCCCGGCGGTCCCGTCGGAGGCGATGGCGTCCGGGGCCCAGGAGTCCCAGATGGCCTTGGCCGTCCGCACGAACGCCTCGGCGTGGACGTAGCGGTCGGCGTGGTCCAGGTATCCGCCGCGACGGAAGTTCTCCCCGGTCCAGGCGTTGTCGGTCGTCACCATGTTCCATGCGGCACGACCGCCGGAGATCAGGTCCAGCGAGGACAGGCGATGGGCCAGGTCCGCCGGGTCGTTGTAGGTCGTGTTCTGAGTGGCCGCGAGCCCGATGTGGGTGGTGACCGAGGCCAGCGCGGCGAGCATGGTCTGCGCGTCCGGCCTGCCCACGACGTCCAGCGCGTGGGGCCTGCCGAGGTGTTCCCTCAGGCGGAGTCCCTCGCCGAGGAAGAACGCGGCGAACAGTCCGCGCTCGGCCGTTTGCGCTATGCGGCGGAAGGACTCGAAGTCGGTCTGGGAGCCGGATTCGGCTGCCTTCCAGATCGTGCCGGAGTTGACTCCCTGGAAGAAGACACCGAGCTGTAGCGTGCCCGATGGAGTGAAGGCGCTGCTGTGCTGTGGCATGGGATCCCCTAGTTTCCGGCGGTGGTGGACGGGTGGGCGTAGCGGCTGGCCGGGCGTGGAAGTCCCAGCAGGTCCCGGAAGGTGCCGTCCTGGACCGGTGCGCGGAGTGCGCCGCGGCGCCTCAGCTCGGGCAGGACCCACCGGGCGAGTTCGTCCAGTTCCACGGCGAGCGACGCCGGGTGCAGACGGACGCCGTCGGCTTCCGCCAGGAGCGGTTCGAGGAAGTCCACGAGGTCGGCTGCGGAACCGACGTACCGTGCGCGGCCGCTCACCGGACCGGTGGCCCGCTCCACGGCGGCCTGCCCTCGGGCGTCCAGGACGACGTCGAGCTCGCCGACGATCGCCACTGCCGCTCCCAGCCGGTGCCGGACGTCCCGGATCTCCGCGGTCAGCAGTTCCGGCGTCGGAGCGGTGACGAGCACGGCATCGACGGCGTCCGCCGGAACCTGCCCCGTACCCACGATGGAGGCGGGAGCAAGGATCGGCAGCTGTCCCTGCAGCGGGCGGGGGATGATGGACGGGCCCTTGACGGAGTAGGGGGCGCCGAAGCCCTCCGGGGTCTTGTAGTCGACGTAGTGCAGCTTGTCCGCATCGATGTACCGGCCCGTGGCGACGTCGCGGATCACGGCGTCGTCCTCCCACGAGTCCCACAGGCGGCGGGAGACCTCGATCGATGCGGCGGCTTCCTGCGCCAGGGCGGTGCCGCTCACGTTCTCGCGGCCTACGGCAGCTGCCGTTTCGGGGAATTCCGCTGCCGTTGCGATCCACCCGGCACGGCCACCGGAGACGTAGTCGAGGCTTGCCAGCTGCGTGGAGACGTGGAACGGCTCGGTGTAGACGGTGTCCACCTCGGGAACCAGCGCGATGGTCCGCGTGACCGGTCCGGCGTAGGCAGCGCGCTGCAGGGCGTTCACGCGGCCGGCACGCGGTGAGTCGGCGAAGGTGGCCACGTGGAATCCTGCGGATTCGGCGGCGAGGACGGCTTCAGCCAGGCTCGCGAAGCCGTCGGGACTTCCGAACCCCGTTCCGTCCCACCCGGCTCCGTCGAGTTCGATGGCCAGGAACCCGGCCCTGGCTGCTGTTGCGGTGCGGTCGTCGATCGTGCTCACTGCTGGTCCTGACGCTCGTAGGGGATCTTCTCGCCGGCTTCGATGGCCACCGGCAGCCGGTTCTCCGCCGGCGGCAACGGGCAGGTGGCGAGGTCCGTGTAGGCGCAGGGCAGGTTCACGGCATGGTTGAAATCGAGCTGCACGGACCCGTCCTCGGCCGGGACCACGGACAGCGAGCGGTTGGCGGCATACGTCGTGCGGCCGGACGTGTAATCGGTGAACAGCACGAGGAGCGATCCGGGGGCGAAGCCGTTGAATGCCGTCAGGGTCAGTTCCTGGCCGGCGAGCTCGAAGCGGATCTCGCCCGGCGCTTCGTAGACGTGCTGGATGCCTTCGACGGCGGCGCCCACCGTGGTGGGGCGAGGCGCGGGGAACGGCACGAAGGTGCCGGCGACGGAGAACTCCGGGTTCGGCGCATAGGCGGGCGTCCCGCGGTAATCCCGCAGCAGGGCGGTGTGCGGATCACGCGGCCGGACGACGTACCGGCCGCCACGCTTGGCAACCTCGATCACCGATTCGCCGGCGACGAGGTCGATCCCGCCCCGCTCCGCGATGGGGCCGATCGTGATCGTGGTGCCGGCCTCCGCGTTCAGCTCCTGACCGTCGCGCTGCAGGCTCTCGCCCGGCTCCAGGACGATCCGCACGGCGTCGTCCTCGGCGCTCCACGCGCCGGGGGCACCGTCCAGCCGGACGGAGGTGGTCCCCAGCCAGTGCAGGTGGGTGACGCCAAGGAAACCGTGCGGGTGGGCGCGGTGGCGTTCGTGTGCGGCGTGCCACTGCTCCCAGGCGGCGGTGAAGGGCGGAATCTCAGTGTGCGTAGGCATGGTTGCTCCTGCTGGTGTGGGCGGCGGTCTCGGGGCGGCTGCCGTAGGGGTCCTCGTCCTCCCACAGCGTGGTGGGCGCAGCCGCGCGGACCACCGGGATGACGTCGGCGGCGAACCGCTCCAGGATCTCGATCTGCTGCTCGAACGGAAGGGTGGTGGGCAGCGAGATGGACTGCAGGGAATGCCCGTACAGGGCGTGGTAGTCCAGGATCTTCGCGGCGACGTCCTCCGGGCTGCCGACCAGGGCGGGCCCTTCCGCGACGGCGTGGTCAATGTCCCGGAACGGGGAGTTGTTCCCGGGCACGTTCCGTCCCGCCGTCAGGGCTTCATAGACGGGACCGAACGCCTGCTTCGCGGCGGCGGTGCTGTCCGCGAGGAAGATCCCTCCGGCTCCGGAGCCGGAGGCGATGTAACGCTGCGCCGGGTCATGCCCGGCGGCCAGGTACTGCTCGGTGTAGTGGTCGATCAGTACCTTGTAGTTCTCCCGCGGCTGGATGGCGTTGGCGGTGAACAGCGGATCCCCCCAGGTGGCCGCGAGCTCCACCGACCGGAGCGACGTCGCGGAGCCGTGCCAGACCCGCGGCGCCCCGGCGAAGGGTCGCGGCGTCGTCGTCACCGGTTCCACCAGCGGCGCCCGCAACTCGCCGGACCAGGTCACGTCCTCCTCACGCCAGAGACGGCGCAGGAGGGCGTACTTCTCCTCCAGCAGGTCCCACTGCTGCGCCAGGTCCAGACCGAACAGTGGATACTGCAGCACTTCATTGCCCTTGCCGATGACGAGTTCCAGGCGTCCCCGGCTGAGCTGGTCGATGGTGGCGTAGTCCTCCGCCACGCGCACCGGATCCAGCACCGACAGCACCGTGACCCCGCTCTGCAGCCGGATCGTGTCGGTCACCGCTGCGATGGCAGCGAGCACCGCGGTCGGCGAGGAGGAGAGGAACTCCCCCGCGTGCCGCTCCCCCACCGCGAACGCATCGAAGCCGAGCTCCTCGGCCCGCTGCGCGGTCCGGATCACCTGGTCGAACCGGTCCGCCGGCGAGACGATGCTCCCGGTCACCGGGTTTCTCAGGTGAGGGATGATGTCCAGGACCTGGAATTTCACGGCTGGTCCTACTTGCCGAAGTTCGCGGCGTTCACCACGGTCGATTCGGGGATGGCCTCGTCGGCCAGGCCCCAGCGCTCCAGCACCTCGCCGTAGCTGCCGTCCTCGATGGCGGAGTTGATGGCCGCCGCGAGCGGCTCGGCCAACCCGTTGTCGCGCAGCGTGGTGGCTGCGACCAGGGTCTCCGACGGCCAGCCGGCGTTGACCTTGCCGACGATCTTCAGGTCGTCCCGGGTGTTCTCGCGGTAGGTGGCGCTCGGGTACGGGGAGAGGTTCAGGTCCAACCGGCCGGAGGAGAGCGCCAGGATGGTGTCCGCGTCGTTGCCGTAGTACTGCAGTTCGGCGGGCGCCTTGCCGGCGTCCTCGAGCTCCTTGTTCCATGCCAGCAGGATCTTCTCCTGGTTGGTCCCGGAGCCGACGGCGACCTTCTTGCCGGAGATGTCCGCGGAACCGTTGACGGCGAGGTCCGAGTCCTCGCGGGCTTCGAAAGCCATGAACGCTGCGCGGTACGGGGCGAAGTCGAAGAGCTGCACGCGGTCCCCGTTGATGCCGACGTTGGAGAACACGGCTTCGAAGTCCCCGGACTGCGTCTTCAGCGGCCAGTTCTCCCAGGAGGTGGCCTGCAGGTCCAGTTCGAGGCCGAGCTTGTCCGCGACCAGCTGGGCGATGTCGGTCTCGTTGCCGATCACGGTCTTGTCGTCCGTCGCGTAGACCGACAGCGGAACCGCGAACGGGCTCACCCCGACGGTCAGCTTGCCGTCCTCGGCGATGTCGGCCGGGACCTGCGCAGCGAGGTCGGCGACTTTCTCTGCGCGGACGCGGTCCTGCTCCGGCGCCAGGTTGTAGACGATGCCGTTCTCGGCCGGGGCGGCGGATTCACCGGTTCCGGACGCTGCCGCTTCCGGGTCGGCGCAGCCGGCCAGGGCCAGGAGGACGAGGGCTGCGGCGGACAGGGCCGGAAGCCGGCGAGGCTCGAGAGATTTCATGGGTGTTCCCCTTCTTGCGGACGGAATTCGGGATTGGGAAAGTTCGTGGAGTTCAGAGGTTGAAGGCCGGTTCGATGACCTTCGAGAGGAAGGCCTTGGTGCGCTCGTGCTGCGGGGCACCGAAGATCTGCAGCGGGGTGCCCTCCTCGACGATCTGCCCCTGGTCCATGAACACCACGCGGTCGGCCACGTCGCGGGCGAAGCCCATCTCGTGCGTGACGACGATCAGCGTCGTGCCCGAATCCGCCAGGCTGCGGATCACGTCCAGCACCTCGCCCACCAGTTCCGGGTCGAGCGCGGACGTGGGCTCGTCGAACAGGACGATCTTCGGATCCAGCGCCAGCGCCCGGGCGATCGCCACGCGCTGCTGCTGGCCACCGGAGAGCTGGCGCGGGTAGACATCGACCTTGTCCGACAGGCCGACGCGTTCGAGCAGCTCCAGGGCCCGCGCCCGTGCCTGGGCGTGCGGGCGGTGCTGGGCGTAGACGGGGGCTTCGATGATGTTCTCGACGGCGGTCAGGTGCGGGAAGAGGTTGAAGTTCTGGAACACCATGCCGATGTGGGTGCGCTGGGCCAGGATTTCCTTCTCCCGCAGCTCGTGGAGTCTGCCCCCGCGTGCCTTGTACCCCACCAGCTCACCGTCCACGGAGATGTGGCCGGCGTCGACCTTCTCCAGGTGGTTGATGGTGCGCAGGAGGGTGGACTTGCCCGACCCCGAGGGGCCGAGGATCACCACCACCTCGCCCGGTTCGACGGTGAGCGAGACACCGCGCAGCACCTCGACCTGGCCGAAGGACTTGTGGACGTCGCTGATCTCGACGAGTCCGCGGGTGGCGGCTGCAGCGGCGACGGCCGGAAGGGCTGGCGAATTCATCGTGCGACCTCGGATGTCTTGGCGTGGGTGGAGAAGAAGCGCCGGACCCGCTGCAACGGGGTCGGCGGCAGTGTGCGGACGGCACCCTTGGAGTAGTGGCGCTCGATGTAGTACTGGAAGATGCTGAGCACGGAGGTGATCACCACGTACCAGACGGTGGCCACCAGCAGCAGGGGCAGGACCTGCTGGGTGCGGTTGTAGATGACCTGGACCGTGTAGAACAGCTCCGAGTAGGCCAGCACGTAGACGATCGACGTGCCCTTGACCAGGCCGATGATCTCGTTGAAGGCCGTCGGCAGGATCGATCGCATGGCCTGCGGCAGCACGATCCGGGTTGACCGCCGCCAGGCGGGGATGCCCAGGGCCGCAGCGGCCTCGAGCTGACCCTGGTCGACGGCCAGGATGCCGCCGCGGATGATCTCCGACGAATAGGCGGCCTGGTTCAGCGTCAGCCCCAGGATGGCGGCGGCGAACTGGCTGATGAGCGTGGTGGTCTGCACCTCGAAGAAGCGCACGTCGGTGAACGGGATCCCCAGTGAGATCTTCTCGTAGAGGTAGCCGAGGTTGTACCAGAGCAGCAGCTGCACCAGGAGCGGTGCGGAGCGGAAGATCCAGGAGAACGTCCAGGACACCGAGACCAGCAGCGGCGAGGAGGACAGCCGCATCAGCGCCAGGATGAAGCCCAGGATGAACCCGAGGGTTCCGGCGATGGCCGTGAGTTTCAGCGTCTCGCCCAGGCCGCGGAGCACGGACTCGGCGGTGAACCACTGGGCGACGACGTCCCATTCCCACCGCGGGTTGGTCAGCAGCGACCACAGGACCCCCGCGACGAAGAGGGCCACGAGTGCCGTGCCGGCCCAGCGCCAGGGGTGGCGGGCGGCCACCACGGGGTATCCGGAGTAGTCGTGGGCAGTGCGGGGTGCGGTTCCGCCCGACGGCGGAGGGCCGGCTTCTCCCGATGGCGCAAGGCCGGCGTCACCCGGCGCCGAAGGCAGGGCAGCGTCCGGGGCCGTCGTCTCCGGGCGGGTCTCACTTCTCGGTGCTGCGGCACTCACGCGCCACCTCCCTCTCGTCCTGCGGCCTTGCCTGCACGGTGCAGCCGGCTTCCGGGTCCGAAAAATCGGGCCGGTGGCCTGAACCTAGAACAGGGAGGGTGGCGCCCCCAAAACGGGGTTCACGGGGAGTAAACCGACGACGCATAGGCTCCGCCGCGGGACGGGACAGGGCGCTTCATGACCCCTCATTGCGTAATATTTCGGCCGGTGAAGGCGGGTTACCGCCTCCCTGCGGCAGCTCCCCGCCGGCTCCTAGGATGGGCAGGACCGCGGGCCCGAATGCTGCCCGGGAAGGAGCACCATGACGATCGACAGCGTGCCGGGTCGACCGCACGATGGCCGGAAGGCCGCCGTCGTTCTCATCGGCGGCGGTCCGCGGGCGGCCCTGATCCTGGAACGGCTTGCCGCCAATCGACCCGGGCTCTTTGCCGGCCCCCTGACCGTGCACGTCGTGGAGCCGCACCGGCCGGGCTCCGGCCGGATCTGGCGGCGGGACCAGAGCCCGCTGCTGATGCTCAATTCCCTGGCCGCCGACGTCACCATGTTCACCGACGACTCGGTGCAGTGTGCCGGTCCTGCTGTCGCGGGCCCCGGGCTCGTCGACTGGGCGCGGGGCGTCGTGGACGGCAGCATTCCGGACGTGGACGTGCCGGATGAGGACCTGCGCCGGCAGCTGCGCACCCTCCTCCCCACGACGTTCCCCACGCGCCGCCTGCAGAGCCTGTACCTCGAGTGGTTCTTCGCCCGGGCCGTCCAGGCCCTCGGTCCGCAGGTGCCGGTGGCCGTCCACCGGGACCTGGCCGTGGACGTGGCGGCCGACGGCGCCGGTTACCGCGTGGTGCTGGCGTCGGGTGCCGTGCTGCGCGCGGACGCCGTGGTGATGACCGTCGGCCACACCGATTCGGAACCGGAGCCCCGGTCCGTCGCCTATGCCGGCTTCGCGGCCCGGCACGGCCTCTTCCATGCGCCGCCGGCCTACACGAACGACGTCGACTTCTCCGCCCTGCGCCCGGGGCAGGAGGCCATCGTCTCCGGTATGGGGCTGGCGTTCATCGACCTGGTGGTGCTGCTGATGGAGGGCCGCGGCGGCCGGTTCGTCGACGCGCCCGGCGGCACCCTCCGGTACATCGCCTCCGGGAACGAACCGGTGCTGTGGGCAGGGTCCCGCCGGGGCGTCCCGTACCGTTCCAAGATCAGTTCACTGCTGCGCGGTGAACCGGCCGGCCCCCCGCGCTACCTGACCGCCGGTGCCGTCGCTGCGCTGCTCGAGGTGCACGGCCGGCTGGATTTCTGGCAGCATCTGTGGCCGCTGATGGCCAAGGACGCCGCCTTCGGCTACTACCGCGAGCTGTTCACCGGGCACCCGGAGCGGGTGGCGCTGCCCTGGTCCGAGTTCCTGCCCCGCTTCGACGCCGCTGACTGGTACTCGGACGACCGGCGGGCACTCGTGGACCAGGCCGTCCCCGACGCGGCCGACCGGCTGGAGCTCGAGGAACTCGACCATCCGCTGGCGGGGATGCACTTCGGCGGTCCCGACGACGTGCAGGACACCGTGGCGGACCAGATCCGCGAGGACCTGCGGCTGCGGGACGGCGGCGCGAATTCGGAGACCCTCGGGCTGTTCCTGGGGCTGCTGTACGTGTACTTCGAACTGGGCCGGCTGGTGCCGATGGACGCGCTCACACCCGCCTCGCGCCCACTGGTCAGCGGCTGGTGGCACGGCTTCTTCAGCTACGTCGACTCCGGCCCGCCCGCCCGCCGGCTGCGGGAACTGCTGGCGCTGCACGAGGCCGGCTTTGTCAGGTTCCTCGGCCCCCAGCTGCAGGTGGGCACCGACGAGGAACTCGGACTCTTCACGGCCTCGTCCCCGCAGGTGCCCTCCACCGTGACGGCGACCGCGCTCATCGAGGCCCGGTTGCCGGGCCCCTCCCTGGCAGGCTCCGCGAACCCGCTGCTGCGGTCACTGTCGGAATCGGGCCTCGGCTCCGAGGAGCGCACGGGCAGCGAAGCGACGGCAGCCGGCACCGGGAAGGTGCTGGTCGATTTCTCCTCCCGGCTCGTCGCCGCGGACGGGAGCACCCGGCCGGGCCTGTACGCCGTCGGGCCCGCGGCCTCCGGCTGGAGCGGCGGGGCGTTCTCCCGCCCCTCCAGCAACGCCGCCCCGTTCCGTGACAGCGATGCCCTGGCACGGAGGATCCTCACCGACCTGATGGAACTGCCTGCTCCCGCTCCGGACAGCTTTACCAGTGCCCGGCTGGCCGCCAGCATCACCCAGCTCCACTCGTCCCTGACCTGACCGAACCTGAGCCCACCTGACCTGAAGGACCCCTGATGACGAACTCCCTGCCCCTCGGGGCCCTCCCGGAACTGACGGTGCTGCACCTGCCGCTGGAGGATCCCCGCGTGCAGCCGCTCGTGGACGGGCTGATCGAGGAATACGACAGCAGGTACGGGACCCTGTTCGGCGGCGCCGGCAAGGAGATGCGCCGCTATCCCGCCGAGGAATTCGCCGCCCCGCACGGCGCGCTGCTGATCCTGCAGGAGGAGGGGCAGACCGTGGCCGGCGGGGCCTTCCGCCGGTATGACGAGCAGACCGCCGAGCTCAAGCGGATCTGGACCCACGCCGAGCACCGCCGTCGTGGCCTGGCCCGCCGGGTGCTCGTCGAACTCGAGGCGGAGGCCGAGCGTCGCGGCTACCGCCGGATCTACCTCACCACGGGCCCGCGCCAGCCGGAGGCGAAGAACCTCTACCTCGCCACGGGCTACCGCCCGGGCTTCGACCTGGCAGCCGACCCGGAGACGGTTCTGCACCTGTCGTTCACCAAGGAACTGGCTGCCCCGCAGGATCCGCGGAGCTGATCCCCGCCTCCCGTAGGAGGAACGAGGCTGATCCTCGCCGCCCCGGGCGGCGCAGCTGGCCCCGGATAGTCCCGTGGTCGGGTGGGTTTCCGGGCAGGACTCCGCTGGTCCTGCCCGGGAGGAGCGGGACCAGCGGTGGCCCTGCGGGACATCAGGAACGCGCCAGGACCTGCTCCGCCGTCGAGAGGCGGACGCTCCCGCGCGCGGCCCTGGTCGCGGCGACGAGGTTGCGCAGCGAGAGGACCGTTTCGTCATAGCCGCGGGTCTTCAGGCCGCAGTCGGGGTTGATCCACAGCTGCTGCGCCGGGAGGGCGGCCAGCGCCGTGTCGATGAGACCGGAGATCTCCTGTTCGGAGGGCACGCGCGGTGAGTGGATGTCGTAGACGCCCGGGCCGATTCCGCGGGAGTAGCCGAAGCCGGCCAGGTCCGCGACGACCTCGAGGCGGGAGCGGGCCGCCTCGATGCTCGTGACGTCCGCGTCCAGCCCGTCGATGGCCGAGATGACCTCGCCGAATTCCGAGTAGCACAGGTGCGTGTGGATCTGGGTCCCGTCCTCGGCGCCGGCGGTCGCCAGCCGGAACGCGCGGACGGACCAGTCCAGGTATGCCTGGTGGTCGGCCGAGCGGAGCGGCAGCAGTTCGCGCAGGGCGGGCTCGTCCACCTGGACGATGGCGATACCGGCGGCCTCGAGGTCGGCGATCTCGTCCCGCAGTGCCAGCGCGACCTGGTTGGCCGTCTCGCCCAGCGGCTGGTCGTCGCGGACGAAGGACCAGGCGAGGATCGTGACCGGGCCGGTGAGCATGCCCTTGAGCGGACGTTCGGTCAGCGACTGCGCGAAGCTGATCCACGGAACCGTGAACGCCTGGGGACGCGACACATCCCCCCACAGGATGGACGGACGCGTGCAGCGCGACCCGTAGGACTGCACCCACCCCTGCTCCGTGGCCGCGAACCCGTCGAGGTTCTCCGCGAAATACTGGACCATGTCATTGCGCTCCGGCTCGCCGTGCACCAGCACGTCCAGTCCGAGGCCTTCCTGCAACCGCACCACGTTCGCGATCTCCTGGCGCAGGAACTGCTCGTACTCCGACTGCGAGATGCTGCCGCTGCGGACCGCGGCACGGGCGCCGCGCACCTCGCGGGTCTGCGGGAAGGACCCGATGGTGGTGGTCGGCAGCAACGGCAGCCCCAGCCGCTCCTGCTGCGCTTCTGCCCGCCGCTCGGCAGGGCCGCGGGTGAACGCCTCCTCAGTCAGGCCGCGGGTACGCGTCCGCACCGAATCCACCACGACGCCGTCGAACCGTGCCCGGTGGCCCAGGGCCTCCTCCGCGTCCTGGAGTTCCGCGGCGACGGCCGGGCGTCCCCCGGCCAGGCCGCGCGCCAGCACCACTGCCTCACGCACCTTCTGATCTGCGAAGGCCAGCCAGGCCGGCAGGTGCTCCGGCAGCCCCGTCTCGGCCTGCACGTCGTGCGGCACGTGCAGCAGGGAGGTGGACGTCGCCGTCGTGACCGCCGTTCCCGTCTCCTGCTGCAGGTCTTCCAGCACCCCCAGCGAGAACCGCAGATCGTTGCGCCACACGTTCCGGCCGTCCACGACGCCGGCGACCAGGCGGGTGCCGCCCAGTGCCTGCAGCGCCTCGGCGGAGGGCCGCGATCCCCGGACCAGGTCCGCATGGACCGCCTCCACGCCCGCGGTGGCGAGCACGGCGAGCGCCTGGCCCGGCCTCGCCGGATCACCGGCGGTGCCGTAGCCGGTGGTGACCAGCAGGGCGGGTCGTCCTGCAGTACCGGCCAGCTGCCGGTACACCCGCTCCACCAGCCCGCCGGGTGCTGCCAGCTCACCGCCGCGGTCACCGACGAGGCCCGGCTCGTCCAGCTGCACCCACTCGGCCCCCGCCTCCGCCAGCGACGCGAGGATGCCCACGTAGGCCGCCACGGCGTCGTCGATCCGCTCCAGCGGGTCGAAACCGGCGGGTGCCCCGTCCTCGGGCTTGGCCAGCAGCAGGTAGGTCACGGGACCCACGAGCACCGGGCGCAGCACGGTGCCGCGCTCGCGCTGCCGGCGGACGGTCGCGGTCAGGCCGTGCGCCACGGCGACGAACGGTGTCCCCGGACCGATCTCGGGCACCAGGTAGTGGTAGTTCGTATCGAACCACTTGGTCAGCTCCAGCGGCGCGCGCTCGCCGTCGCCCCGGGCCAGCGTGAAGTAGCCGGCGGTGTCCACAGAACCGTCCTCCGCGGCCAGGTCGGCGAACCGAGCCGGCAGAGCTCCCAGCGCCGCCGTCGCGTCCAGGACCTGGTCGTAGAGCGCGAAGTCCGCCGGGATGGAGGAATCGCCGCGATCCAGCCCCAGTTCCACGAGTCGGGCGACCGTGCGGTCCTGCAGCTGGTCGGCAGCGTGCTGCAGTCCGGCCTCGTCCAGGCGGCCCGCCCAGTAGGCCTCGACGGCCTTCTTCAGCTCACGGCCGGGCCCGATGCGGGGGTAGCCGAGGATCGTGGCGGCGGGGAAGGTGTTCTCGGTGCTCATGGTGTTCTCCTCTGGACGGTGTGTCGGTCGTGGTTCGGATTCGGGGGGGGGGCAGGGTCAGGCCGGGACGGCGGCCGGCGTGCGCGCCACCGGCAGGTCGATCTCCTCGATGACCTCGATGGACGCGCGATGGTCGTTGAAGGTGTACAGGTGCACGCCCGGGGCCCCTGCATCGAAGGCCGCCCGGGCCAGCACGGCCGCTGCCCGCACGCCGATCCGTCGGCGTTCGGCTTCACCCGAGGCGGTCTCCAGGCGGTGCAGGAGGGCAGGGTCGGGACGGACGCCGGTCATTCCGGCCAGCCGTTCGAGCCGGCGGATGTTCCCCAGGGGCATCACCCCGGGAATGATCGGGATGGTGACTCCCGCGGCCCGGGCCGCGGTGAGCAGGCGGACGTAGTGGGCGGGATCGAAATACACCTGCGTGATGGCGAAGTCTGCACCGGAACGCTGCTTCGAGACCAGCACCTCGACGTCGTGCAGGAATGACGGCGATTCCGGGTGCCGATTCGGGTAGGCCGCCACCCCCACCGCCAACCGACCGCCGGCGAGCGCGGCTCCGTGCCGGGCCTCGACCTCCCGGATCAACTCCACCAGGGACTGGGCGAAGGGAAGCTCGCCGCGCACTGCCTGCGGGTCCTGCGGCAGGTCCCCGCGCAGGGCCAGCAGGCCCCTCACCCCCAGTGCGACGAGCTGCCGCACCAGCAGGTCAAGGCTCGCCCGTGTCTCCCCCACGCAACAGAGGTGGGCCAGTGGTCGCAGTCTGGTGTTGCTGGTCAGGTGCCCGATCAGCTCGATCGAGGCCAGGCGCCGCGCCGGTGTGCCGCTGTAGGTCACCGAGACGTAGTCGGGGCGGGTGGCCTCCAGCTCGTCGATCGTCCGCAGCACCGCCTCCCCTGCTTCCGGGGTGGCCGGCGGATACAGCTCGTACGACAGCGACGGCGGTACCGCTGCCTGTTTCTTCGAAGTCATCCCCGCTCCTCGGTATGTCCGAGGGAGTGCACCAGGATGCGGGCCGGAAACCAGCGATCCGGGTGTGCCGGGACCGCTCGCGGGTGCGCTGATGCATGTCCATCGGTTCTGGCATTAGCACCGGTTCCGCTGCTCTCCCAAGGGAGGGCAACGGAATGGTTGCTGCGGCGTCAACAAGCCAGATCTCTCGGCCGCTCTTGATGGTTGGTGGGATCACTGTAAGCAGCACCCCGGCCCTGGGTGCAGAACGTGCGACGACAAGGCGCCGCATGACGTTCCGGGACGCCGGTTTCGTCACATACTGCATCCCGGGCGACATGTGACGATCCCGCGTCATCCGGTGATCCCGGTTCTGGCTGGCCTTCCTCTTCGAGGTGACCGCGGGTCGAGTACGAAGGCGGCGCTTGCCTGCCCTCATCGCGCTCGACACCGCGAGGATACGGATAGAGCACAGTGTTTCGCTAGAGAGGAGGCTCCAGGCGGGCATTCAAACTCATTGCAGCTCCGAGAAGGTCTGCGGCGCCCCACCATTCGACCGCCACCCCGCCCCTGAACCGAACAAGGTGCATGGCGGTAATGGCTACCGGTCTGCCGGTAGCGGGCAGACCGAGGAACTCCCCTTCGTGCGTTCCGGTCCACAGCACCCGACCGGCGATCTTGTCGCCTTCAACCACTGCGTCAGAGATGGCTCCCGTCATATCGGGAAAGGCAGCATGCATACTGTGCATCCAGAAAATGAAGCCCTCCCGCCCTCCAGGCTGACCGGGCACGGGCATGTGGTCGATCACATCAGCAGCGATCAAACCCTCCAGAGCGACGGCATCATCAGCGCCGACCGCAGAGATGATCCCTTCATATACTCCTCGCAAGCCTGAACCGTCTGGCATTGCGGCTCCTCGCACTCTGTTCAAGGGCTGCTTACCGGCCACCTCTGCCAGTGTGGGCCGGTGACCACGGGCAGGCAAGCACCAACCCGTTGGGCTGAACTGAACGGCAAGGTGGCATCACGGCGCTGATCGCGTGTCGTCTCGGACCCGACGTGGTTAAGCTGAAGCACCTACCAACAGGATCGTTAGTAGGTGCTTCTTCGTTGCGGGGACAGGATTTGAACCTGTGACCTCTGGGTTATGAGCCCAGCGAGCTACCGAACTGCTCCACCCCGCGGCGCAAAGACGACCTTACTCACCGCAGGATGAATACACCAATCGGCCCTCGCGATCCAGTGATGATCTGCGATCTGGTTTCAGGGTCACGGGGCGCTTCAGCCACGGCAGAGGTAGGCACTTCTCGGCGTCGTTCCTGCCGCTGCCGTGGAAGACTGCTGGCATGGAGGCTCCCGCGCGCGATCACGACCTCGTCCTCTTCGGTGCGACCGGCTTCGTCGGTGAACTGATCGCCGGATATCTTGCGGACCATGCTCCGCCGGGCCTGCGCGTGGGGCTCGCGGGGAGGTCGAGGGAGAAGCTCGAGGCCGTACGGTCCAGGCTGCCCGCCGCCGCGCAGGACTGGGCCCTCATCGAGGCCGACTCGGAGCACCCTGACTCACTCGCTGCGCTGGCCGCCAGAACCCGGGTGCTCTTCACCACGGTGGGTCCCTACGCGAAGTACGGACTGCCCGTCGTCGAGGCGTGTGCCCGCGCCGGCACCCACTATGGGGACCTGACGGGCGAGGTGTCCTTCGTCCGTGAAGCCATCGACCGCTTCGACGCGTTGGCAAGGACTACCGGCGCACGGATCGTCCATGCGTGCGGCTACGACTCCATCCCGTCGGACCTCGCGGTGCTCCTCCTGCACCAGGCCGCGGTGGCCGACGGCGCGGGCGGACTGACCGAGGTGCAGCTCGTCGCCAGGGCGAAGGGTGGCTTCAGCGGCGGCACCATCGAGTCGATGCGTGGGCAGCTCGACGGCATGCGGTCGGATCCTGTGCTGCGATCGCTCGCGGGTGATCCCTACTCCCTCAGTCCGGACCGCACGGCGGAGCCCTCGACCCGGCAGCCGTCGGACCTGGGGTGGGTCGGCCGGTCGGAGGACGGCCTGTGGACCGCACCCTTCATCATGGCGTCGGTGAACACGCGGATCGTGCGTCGCAGCAATGCCCTGCAGGGGTGGACCTACGGCCGGTCCCTGCGGTACGGCGAGGTGATGGGTGTGGGGCGGGGGCTCGTCGGCGTCGTCCGCGCCGGAGCGACGGCGCTCGGCCTGCGGGTGTTCGGAGCCGCACTGGCCCTACCCCCGACGAGGAAACTACTGGACCGTGTCCTTCCGTCGCCCGGTGCGGGTCCGAGCGAGGCCGCGCGGCGCTCAGGCTGGTTCCGTTCCCAGGCGACTGCTTCCTCGGAGAGCGGCCGGCGGTACCGGGCCGTCGCAGCCGGCCCGGGCGACCCCGGATACGCCGCCACCGCCGTCATGGCCGGGGAGGCTGCGCTCTCTCTGGCCCTCGACGGCGACCGCCTGCCGCCCGCCGCAGGATCACTGACCCCGGCGACCGCCCTCGGCGACGTCCTGGTGGAGCGGCTGCGCGCGGCAGGCCATACCTACGAGGTCATTTCCCTCACCTGATGCAGGCGATGATGCACTCTCCTTCGGACCTGAAAGCGGCACAGGTTCGCTGTCAGTGGTGACCGGCTTCTGTGGTGCCGAACATCAGGGTCCGGCGCTGCACGTCGTAGTACACGGTCTCGGCTGAGGAGAGCAGGTCCTGAAGGTTGTCGGCATCATCGGCGTCGATCGTGAGGACCTCCTCCCATGCACCCTGATCAAGGACCAACTGCAGGGTCCACGAGCCAGGCTGGCCAGGCTCTCCCGCCACCCAGCTGAACTGGTAATGGCTGAGTTGCCGGACCTTGATGCTGTCATCGGTGATGGGCTGATTCAGGTTCTGTGCCATGGCGCTGTGTTCCTCCTTGTACAACCCGCCGCTGACGGGCTTCTGAACTGGATGGAGCAGGAACCGGGACACCCGTCGGTTTCACACGATGATCAGACGGACCCGGTGCCCTCAACCTAGTTCCGCCTCCAGCCCCGGTAAACGGCCTCGTCACATTTGCAGAACCTTGACGGATCAAAGGCGTCACCGCTTACCTACCTCCGTCCGACCGCGCCGCGCCCGCTGAGGTGCACGACAGCTGAGGCACCGATGAAAATGGGGGTGCAATCGGTTCGTGCTCAGGTAGTGGCTTTCCACCTGAGGATCGATGCTCCTGCTTTCATTGCTGGTCCGGCGGGCACCACTCTCATCGCGGTGTTGCGAACAGTGATACTGATCCTGCTTTCAAGCCCAGCTCCGACTTGCCCAGCACTTCGGGATTGGCGGGCTATCTTCTGGGTGCGAGGGCGGCGGGATGCGTCAAACGTGCCCAATGCGGACTGCAGGGACACGCCCTCATTGGCGGGCCGACCGATCAGAAGCCCCACGCATGCGCCGTCCTCCAGCGAGGAATTCGCTCCTTGTCCCATGGTGGGGATCATCGCGTGTGCTGCGTCACCGATGAGCACGACCCGTCCGAAGACATAGGTGTTGAGGTCAGGGGCCAGGTCGTAGACGTCGTGACGGATGACCTGATCGCGTGGGGTGAGATCGATGAGAAGTCGTACGGGGTCCGCCCATCCCTTGAAATGGTGCATGGCGGCGGCCTTCTCATCGGGCCAACGATGGCCTTCCTTCGAGGAGGTGTACCCGTACCAGTACACCTGGGCAGCTCCGATACGCACGGCCCCGAACTCTGTTCCCGGGCCCCACCTGACGATGAAATCCTCCGTCACAAGCGCCGAGTCGGGCACGATTCCACGCCACGACGATTTGCCGCTGAACCGAGGCGCTGCTCCGGGAGCAACGAGGCCCCTGACAGTGCTGCGAAGACCGTCGGCCCCGATGACAAGGTCCGCGTCATAGGACACGGTGCCCTTCGCCCCCACACAGTCCACTCGCACCCTGGCCCCGCCCGGTGTACCCGGAGTGACGCTGACGACCCGGGTACCACTCATCAGCACGGCCCCTTGAGCAGCAGCGAGCAGCACGCCATGGAGGTCCCGTCGGTGGATCCCGTAGACCTCCTGGCTCGAGCTGGATGTACTGGCGAGAGGAACGCGCAACAACCATGAGCCGTGTTCATCGGTGGTACCGGCCATGCGTACCCGGTAACCCGCATCGCGGACAGCAGCGTCAACGCCAAGAGAAGCCAGAGCCGACATCCCATTCGGAGTGATGGTCAGCCCCGCACCGACCTCCGTGAAGGCTCGCGCCCGCTCGAGCACAGTCACCTTCCAGCCATCGTGCACGAGAGAAGCAGCCGCAGCCAGACCGGCAATGCCCCCGCCAACGACTACCGCGTGGTGCTCGACCGTCATGACAACGCCCTTTCAACTGCCTCCATCCGCCGAGCCTACGCGGAGCAGTTACCGATCGCGGCCAGGGGCCCCGGTAAGCGAGCTGAGCAGCACGCGATGTCTCACAACACCGACGACGACGCCACCCCCGACGTCTACCAACACCGCCTGTAGGAAGTCGTCCAACACCGCGACGCGTGCTCTACCCAAATTTCATGTTCTGCGGTAGAGATAGCCGAATCGGCGCCTCCGCGACGCCTTCGCATCGCTTACGGCGGTACTGGGCAGGCCCGCTGCCGCTCCATCCCATGCGGCAGGCTCCACGGCCGGATCCGCTTCCACCCTCCAAGGAGTTCACATGACCGACCTCGTTCCCGTCATCCCTAGCCGTGTATGGGCAGTGGCCTCGGGAGATTCCTCCCGTCAGGTGCTCACCTGCGCAGCGGCCGCCGCCCAAGTGCTCCTGCCCACGTTCTACGGTCCACGGTTCCGAGGTGAAGACGCGCCACCCAACGTGATCCAGCCGGCCGCTTACGCCTTCACAGTCTGGTTTCCCATCTTCGCCTCATCCATCGCCTACGCGGTCCATCAGGCGCGCGGTTCCGCCCGCACCCGGGACGCCTGGCGTGCGGCGGGCTGGCCTCTTGCCGGGGCATTCGCCGCTACCGGTATCTGGGCGCCGCTGGCGAAGTCGGGCCGGCCCTGGAGCGCCCAGGGTGCACTGGTCATGATCGCCGTCCTGGCAGAGACGGGACGGCACCGCATCGCCCAAGCCGAGCGAAGGGACGAGTTGAGCGCCGGCGAGGTGGCGGCGGTCGCCCCGGCGGCAGGAATGCTCGCAGCATGGGGGCAGGCAGCATGCGGAGTGAATCTGGCCGCCATGCTCGTCGCGAAGGACATCGTTCCTGCTGGACCGAAAGCCGCTACAGCGGGAGCGGCCCTCCTCACGGCGCTCGGCGCGGTCGGCACCAGGGCCGTCTCGGCACCGGAACGGGCAAGCGTCTCCTCCCGGTTCTACGCCGGCACCCTCCTTTGGGCGTTCACCGGGGTAATGATCGGGCAACGCCAACGATCCCGGTCCGCCGTTGCAACAGCAGCCGGTGCTGCCCTTACGATGCTGGTCGCCGCGGCCAAGAAGCGGTGACACCAGGCATGCCACCCACGGCGCTGCAATGAACGGACCCAGGCCCTTGGGCTGGATGACGCGCTCCCCACGTATCGGCGTGCCGGCCCGCACCAGGTCATTGGCTGCCGGCGCCACCGGCGCCGGTGGCGACCAAAGCCAGCTTCTCGAACGAATCGCTCCACCCGTTCCGATGCAGAGTCAGGCGTTCCTCGGTCAGGAAGGGGCCCTGCGAGAGGACCACCCGGGTCCCTGTTCCGGCACCGGCGAGGGAGAGGTCGACGACGGTCTCCCGGTCGTCCGGCGCCGGTTCCTCCCACGCGAAGGTGTAGACCAACCGCCAGGGCGGGTCGATCTCCAGGAACTCCCCTGAGAGGTGAAACGGCTCGCCCTCGGGTGGGGCCATGCGGAAACGGTAGCGACCGCCGACCACCAGGTGGACGTCCACGGCAGGGATGCTGAACCCGTCCGGGCCCCACCATGTCGCGAGCGCGTCCGGTTCCGTCAGCAGCCGGAACGTCTCCTCCACCGGGGACGGTACCGTGCACTCCAGGTTCAGGACCAGACCGGGTTGCTCACTCATCGCCCCACTCTGCCACCCGCTGCCGGGACGGGCCAACGATGATTGGGGGCCGGCTCTGGAGGGACCTGCAGGCCTTAGCGCCATTGAATGTGCGGCTGGCTCGGCACCCCAGGGAGAAGACCACGTAATCTCAGGAGTTGGATTTTCCGAAGCTCTCTCGGGCGGAAGGCGGTGCCGCGTGGCGAACTCTGATTCGGGTGATTCCGTCGTGGATCGGGTCGTCCGGCTGATCTCCGCTTTCCCGGAGGGCAGGGCGTTGCAGCTGTCCGAACTGGCCGGCCGCGCGGGCCTGCCGCTCACCACGACCCATCGGCTGGTGCGGCAGCTCGCGGGACACAACTTCCTGGAGACCGGGCCCGACGGAATGGTGCAGCCGGGACTGCGGCTGTGGGAGCTGGCGAACAGGGCCTCCCCCGCGCTCGCGCTACGCCAGGCGGCCCTGCCGTTCATGGAAGACATCCAGCAGGTCCTTCACCAGAACGTCAATCTGGCCGTGCTGGACGGGGAGGACGTTCTCTTCGTGGAGCGGCTGTCGCGGCGCGGGTCGGTCAACAACCGGGCACAGGTCGCCGGCAGGATGCCTGTCCACGTCTCGTCCGCCGGGATCGCGCTCATGGCGTATCAGGACAGACTGCTGCAGGCCCAGTACCTCGAGCACTTCGGAGCTCCGGACGACGGAACCACCGTCGATGCGGTCCGGGCGCTCCTGAGTGAGACGGCCAGGCAGGGATTCGCCCAGTTGGAGGGCGTCGTGGATCCGGACACCTGGGGCATTGCCGTCCCCGTGCTGGACCGCCGGCAGCACGCTGTCGCGTCGCTCGGCGTCGTGGTTCCCCCGCGGGAGATGCGCGTGCAGGCACTGGTGCCCGCCCTGCAGACCGCGGCCCGCGGTATCGCCCGCGCCCTGGCCGATGCGGGCCGGCCCGGCTCCTGGACGTCGGGTGGAAGTATTTCCCGTACGGATACTTGATATCAAGAATTACGTCTTCCTCGGATACATGCCGTACGTCACAGTTGTCCTGAACGTGCAACGATCCGCCCGCCAGTACCCCGAAGGAATTCAGCGTGGAAACTCCTCTCTCCCATCTTGCCCATCTCGAGATCACCTCCCCGGACGTCGAAGCCTCGGCTCGGTTCTATGAGGAGAAATTCGGGATGCGCATCATCGACCGCGTCGACGGCGACGTCTACCTTCGTTGCTGGGGCGACTACTACCGGTACAGCCTGATCATCACCGAAGGCCCGGAGGCGTCCCTGGGCAGGATGGCCTGGCGGACCGACAGCGCCGCCGCCCTGGAGGCAGCGGCCCAGCGCGTGGAAGCCACCGGCGTCCAGGGCACCTGGACCGCCGGCGGTCACGGCTTCGGCAAGGCCTACGAATTCACGGGCCCCTACGGCCACTCCATGCGCCTGTTCTACGAGGTCGAAAGGTTCGTCGCCGAGCCGGAGTTCGCCTCCACCTACCCCGACCGCCCCGAGCGCCGCTCCAGCCATGCCGCCGCCCCCCGCTTCCTCGACCACGTCACCGTGGCGAGCTCGGACGTGCGGGGATTCGCCGACTGGCACAACAAGGCGCTGGGCTTCCGCGTCATGGCCTTCGTCGACCTGGACGAGGCACCCATCACGGTGTTCTCCGTGCTCACGACCAACGAGAAGTCCCACGACCTGGGCGTGGTCCTGGACACCTCCGGCCGCCCCGGTCGGGTGAACCACATCGCGTTCTGGGTGGACACCACGGAGGACCTCCTGCGCACCGCGGACGTGATGATGGAGAACGGCACCCCGATGGAATACGGGCCCTCCATCCACGGTGTGGGAGAGCAGAACTTCCTGTACTTCCGCGAGCCCTCCGGCCTGCGCGTGGAACTGAATTCCGGCGGCTACCGCAACTACGTTCCGGACTGGGAAGCCAACACCTGGAAGCCATCCCAGGGCTCCAACAACTTCTACAGGAACGGTGCCATGCCGCACTCCATGACCGAGTCCTTCCCGCCCGCGGACGGGTTCACCGCCACCGAAGAAGGCGCCTCCCCGGAGATGAAGGAAGCCCTCCTGAACCCCTACGCACAGCACGGACGGGGCTAGGAACCATGGCAGAGCAGACGTATGCACTGATCCGCTTCCAGGAGCCCGGCGGCAACAAGGCCCGCGCCGGCCTCCTGGTCGGCGAGCAGGTCCTGCCGTTGGACGAGGACATCACGTCCCTCATCCAGCACTGGGACACCCTCGAGAGCCAGCTGGACGCCCTTGCCGCTTCTGCCGGGAACGGCACGAGCCTGACGCTCGCCGACGTCGAGGTCCTGGCACCGGTGGAACCCGCCCAGGTGCTTCAGACCGGCGCGAACTACCGCAAGCACGTGATCGACCTCGCCGCCGCCCACCGCGAGCCCGGCGAGGACGAGGCGGAGGTGCGCGCCAGGACCGCGGAGATGATGGACAGCCGCGCCGGGCAGGGCACACCCTACTTCTTCATCGGCCTGCCGACGGCGATCGCCTCCGCCACCGACGACCTCACCCTGCCGGCCTACTCGAAGTCCCATGACTGGGAACTCGAGCTGGCGGCCGTCATCGGCCGGGAAGCCTTCCGGGTGACCCCGGAAGAGGCCCTGGACTACGTGTTCGGGTACACCATGGTCAACGACATCACCACCCGGGAGTACGTCTTCCGCAAGGACATGCCCGCCATCGGATCCGACTGGTACCGGGCCAAGAACGCCCCGGGCTTCCTGCCCACCGGCCCGTTGCTCGTTCCGGCCAAGTTCTTCGGCGATCCGCAGGACGTGCAGGTGACGCTGAAGCTCAACGGCCAGGTCATGCAGGACGAATCCACGCAGGACATGATCTTCGGCGTCGCCAAGCTCATCAGCGAGGCCTCACAGACCATGCCACTGCGCGCCGGCGACCTCGTCCTCACGGGCAGCCCGGCCGGCAACGGCGCCCACTGGGGCAGGCTGCTGCGCGACGGGGACGTCATGGAGGGCACCATCACCGGCCTCGGCACCCAGCTCATCTCCTGCAGGGACGAGATCCCGGCCGAAAGCGGCCGGTCATGACCATCTCCGCGGACAAGGCGACACCGCTCTCGGGCAGCCCCCGAATCGACCGCACCGACGCCATGGGCAGCATCAGCGCCATGGCCGAAGCGCACAACAACTGGGGCCGGTGGGGTGAGGACGACGTCCTGGGCACCCTCAATTTCATCGACGCCGCCAAACGGCTCGAGGCCGCCGCGCTGGTGCGCACCGGGGAGATCTTCTCTCTGTCCCAGCCCTTCGACACCAATGGCCCGCAGAAGGGGTGGCGGCGACGCACCAACCCCGTGCACACCATGACGGACACCGGGGTGGATGCCGAACGCGGCAACCAGGGGTTCCCGCACGGCTTCGGTGGCGCCGACGACGTGATCGCCATGCCACTGCAGTGTTCCACCCAGTGGGACGGGCTGGGCCACATCTTCGACCGCGGCAAGGCCTGGAACGGACGGGCGGCGGGCGACGTCGTCACCTCCGAAGGGGACCTCGTCACCGGCATTGAGACGGCCGCGGCCAGGATCGCCACCCGAGGCGTCCTGCTGGATGTCGGCCGCGGGCTCGCCGAGGAGACCGGACGGGACGACGGCGAGCTGCCGGACGGCTTCGCCATCACCGTGGACCACCTCGAAAGGACCATGGAACGCCAGGGTCCGAGCTCGACCGTGCGCCGGGGCGACATCGTGATCATCCGCACCGGGCAGTACACCCGCGCCCGCCGCGAGGGCTGGGGCGAGTACGCCGGTGGCGCCGCCCCGGGCCTGTCCTTCGGCACAGCCCCCTGGCTGCACGCGAGTGAGATCGCGGGCATCGCCACCGACACCTGGGGTTTCGAGGTGCGGCCCAACGAGTTCGACGCCGCCTTCCAGCCGCTCCACCAGATCGCCATCCCCAACCTGGGGCTCTTCCTGGGCGAGATGTGGGACCCCGACGCCCTCGCGGAAAGCTGCGCAGGGGACGGCAGGTACGATTTCCTGCTCATCGCAGCGCCCCTCCCGATCACCGGCGCCGTCGGCTCACCGGTGAACCCGATCGCGCTCCGGTAGCTCCCGCACGCGAGCACCACCATCAGCAGTAACGCCGTCAATACAAAGGAGTCAGCGATGGCAGCAGTACAGAAGGTCGGAATCGTCGGGGCCGGAGCCGCGGGACTGACAGCGGCCATCCTCCTGGCGGATGCCGGCGTCGAGGTCGAGATCCTGGAGCGCGCGGACGCCCCCCAGACGCTCGGTTCCGGGATCACCCTGCAGGGCAACGCGCTGCGGATCTTCCGCCGGCTCGGCGTCTGGGACCAGATCTCCGCCAAGGGGTACCCGTTCAGCACTGTGGGACTGCGGGCGCCGGACCCGGCGGGAACGGTTCTCGCCGTGCTGGACGACATCCGCACCGGCGGTGACGACCTGCCGGCCACCCTCGGCATGTACCGTCCCGAACTCACCTCGATCCTGCGTGAACGCGCCCTGCAGTCGGGAGCCGTCATCACGTACGGCACGTCCGTCACCGGCGTGGCTGATGATCTCTCTGACATCGGGGGCACCGTCACGGTGGAGACGTCCGACGGCGGGCGCCGCACCTATGACCTGCTGATCGGCGCCGACGGGCTGCACTCGGCGGTCCGCAAGGCCATCGGGATCGACGTCGAACCGGTGGCCACCGGGATGGGCATCTGGCGGGCCTTCGTGGAACGTCCCAAGGATGTGGTCCGCACGGACCTCACCTACGGCGGCCCCTGCTACATCGCCGGCTACTGCCCCACCGGGCCGGACACCATCTACGCCTACCTCGTGGAGAAGGCGCAGGAGCGCAGCCAGGAGGACGGGCCAAGGATCATGTCGGAGCTCGCCGCGGCCTACGGGGGTCCATGGAACGAGATCCGCGCGAACCTGGACTCCAGCGCCCGGGTCAACTACACCAGGTTCACCAGTCACCTCGTCGACGGGGACTGGCACCGCGGCCGCACGGTCATCATCGGTGACGCTGCGCACAGCTGCCCGCCCACGGTCGCCCAGGGCGCCGCGATGGCCGTGGAGGACGCCGCAGTCCTGGCCGAGCTGCTGATCAGCCACGACGAAGTCACCGAGACGCTCTGGAAGGAGTTCTCCGACAGGCGGCTGGACCGTGCGCGCGCCGTGGTCGGCGCCTCCGTCCAGCTGGGCCAGTGGATGCTCGACGGCGTACGCGACGCCGATGTGCCCGGGCTCATGCACGGCCTGTCCACCCTGCTGAAGGAAGAGGCGTGATGGCTCCCGTACCCGACGCCGGCTCGGTGGTGGACGTCCACGCCCACGCGCTCCTTCCCGCACTGCAGCAACTCGTCGCCGAGGCCGATCCGGCGGGCTTCGCCGCCCAGCAGGAACTGGAAGTCCGCCGCAACGGCGGCCCGTCGATGGCCGCCTCCGGACAGATGATCAAGGAACGCTGGCCGCAGCTGACGGACCTGGGGCGCCGCCTGGCGGACATGGACGCGCAGGGGGTGGACGTGCAGCTGGTGTCGCCCTCGCCGTCGCACTTCTCCTATTTCGCGAAGCCGGAGCTCTCCCTGGAGCTGGCACGCCGGGCCAACCGGGCCATCAGGGCGTTGGTGGACCAGGCGCCGGACCGGCTCAACGGGCTCGGCCTGGTCCCCCTTCAGCACCCGCAGCTGATGGTGGAAGCCCTGGAGGACGCCGTCATCGACTGCGGACTCCTGGGCGTGGAGATCGGCTCCTTCGCTGCCACTCCGGGAGATCCTGACCGGACCACGGTGGAACTCTCGGACCCGCGCCTCGAGGATTTCTGGTCGCGCGCGGAGGAACTGGGCGCCATCGTCTTCCTGCACCCGTTCGGCTGCTCCCTCGACGAGCGACTGGACCGGTTCTACCTGGCCAACACGGTCTCGCAGCCCGCGGAGAACGCTGTCGCCCTGTCCCACCTCATCTTCAGCGGAGTCCTGGACCGGCACCCCGGCCTGAGGATCCTGGCAGCTCACGGCGGCGGCTACCTTCCCAGTACGCTGGGCCGTTCGGACCATGCCTGGCGCGTGCGGCCGGAAGCGCACGGCTGCGCGGAGGCGCCGTCCTCGTACCTGAAAAGGCTCTATTTCGATTCTCTGGTCCACAGCCCCGCGGAACTCCGCGCGCTCGTCGCGGCCGCCGGACCGGAGCAGGTCCTGCTCGGCTCCGACTACCCGTTCGACATGGGCTCGGACCGTCCGGTCGCCGACGTCCTCGCCGCCGGGCTGCCGGCCCGGGACCAGGGCAGTGTCCTGGCCGGCAACGCCGCAGCCCTCGGCATCACCGCTGCAGCCATCCAGTCCGTCCGACCGACCTCCTGAGGAACCCCATGGTGAAGATCGCGCGCTGGAACGACGACGGCGGGACGCAGTCCGGCTTCATGGAGGGGGACGCGTGCTTCGCACTGCCCGCCGGCACCACTGTCGGCACCCTCCTGGAGGCCGGGCTCGCCGAAACCCTGCGCCTCGCGGAGAAAACCGTCCGTACCGCCCCTGCTGTTCCGCTGGGTGACGTCACGCTGCTTGCCCCGCTCGTTCCGGCGACCATCCGGGACTTCGTGGCCTTCGAGGAGCATGTCGAAGGGGTCCGGAAGAGCATCGACGGCGTGGCCGGCGTGGTGCCCGAGTGGTACGAAGCCCCCACGTTCTACTTCACCAATCCCCATACGGTGACCGGCACCGGCACGGTGATCGGCATCCCTGCAGGCTGTGACGCGCTGGACTTCGAGACGGAGGTAGCCGCCGTCGTCGGGCGTGTTCCCGGAAGCGACGGCAGCAACCTGTCCGCTGCGGAGGCGCACGATCATATCTTCGGCTACACGGTGCTCAACGACTGGTCCGCGCGGGACCTGCAGCGCCGCGAGATGAAGGTCAGCCTCGGCCCGTGCAAGGGCAAGGACTTCGCCAACACCCTGGGACCCTGGATCGTCACGGCGGACGAGTTCGAGGACCGGCACGACGCCGAGGGGTTCCTGCCGATCTCCCTGGCCGTGGAGGTCAACGGGAAGGCGATCGGCCAGGACCTGCTCTCCAACATGGGCTGGCCCTTCGCCGAACTGGTGGCCTACGCCTCGCAGGACTCCGTCGTGCGGCCGGGCGACGTGCTGGGTTCGGGGACCTGCGGCAGCGGCTGCCTGGCCGAGCTGTGGGGGCGGAACGGCTCGCAGACTCCGCCGCCTCTGACGACCGGGGACGTGGTGCGGATGACGGTGGAGGGAATCGGGACCATCGAGAACACGGTCGGAACGCGGCGCGAAGCAGTGACCCGGGTGGCTGCGCGGACACGTCCGCGGAACCGTGCCGTGACCTCCGCTTCCGCCTCCCCCGCCGGCAGGGCCTAGGTGATATCCCTCCAGCTCGAGGGCCGGACGGTCGTGGTCACCGGAGCCGGCCAAGGGCAAGGGGCGGCGGAGGCGCGGCTCCTGGCAGCGGCGGGGGCGCGTGTCATTGCCACTGACCTGTCCGAGGACATGCCGGACGGCGTGGTGGCATCCGCCGCGGACAGCCCGCTCTACCGGCGGCTGGATGTCACCGATGCCTCGGGTTGGAAGGACCTCGCCGGCTGGATCGGCTCCCAGGGCTGGACGGTGGACGGGCTGGTGAACAACGCCGGCATCACGCAGCGCAGCAGGCTGCTGGATGCCTCGGTGGCGGACCTGCAGAAGGTCTACGAGGTGAATGTCGCCGGATCCCTGCTCGGCATCCAGGCCCTCGCTCCGCTGATGGGTGAGGGGTCCTCCATCGTGAACGTCGGGTCCGTGGCGGCCCTCACCGCCCACTATCCCGTGGCCTACACCACCAGCAAGTGGGCCCTGCGGGGACTCTCGCAGGTGGCGGCGATGGAGCTCGGTCCGCGCGGCATCCGCGTCAACACCGTCCATCCCGGATTCATCGAGACACCCATGACGGCCACCGTGAAGCCCGAGTTCCGTCAGGCGACCCTGGCCGAGACACCGCTGGGCCGCACCGGTACGGCGGAGGAGGTGGCCGGCGTGGTGCTGTTCCTGCTCAGCCCGCTCTCCTCCTTCGTCACCGGCGCGGACATCCCGGTGGACGGCGGCCAGTCCGGTCACGGCGGGGCCAAGGCGGTCTCCGACGCGCTGAGGTAGCCGCGCCCGGAGGTGCTGGTCATCCCGTAGGGAAGACCCCGTTACGCCTACACGGTATCCGCGACGCTGATGGCCACCGGGTGGACGGTCGCGGGGAAGAGCTCGTGCAGGCGGAAGCAGGCCCGCTGGACCACGGACCGCAGCCAGACGCCGGCGGGATCCTCCGTCTGTGACGGGTGCCAGTACATGGCCTCGACGAGGGAGGCTTCCGCACCTTCGGAGAACTCCAGCACCACGATGTCCGCGCCCCGCTGGGCGCGTGCGGCCAGCATCCGCGGCACCAGTGCCACCAGGTCCGTGCCCTCGACCAGCAGCGGCAGCGACAGGAAGCCGGCCACCACCGCCGCCACCCGGCGCTGCAGCCCACGCGATTCGAAGAGCTTGTCCGATGGCGTGCTGATCCCCTCACCAAAGTAGCCGACGGCGTGCGGAACCTCGGTCAGGGCTTCGAGGGTCAGGCGTGGCTGCTGGAGCAGCGGATTCCCGGCGCCGGCCACGGCCACGAAACTGTCCCGGAACAGCTGCTTCGAGGCGCCCTGCATCTGGTACCCGGTGGGCCCCACCATCAGGTCCATCCGTGAAAACTCGGCCATCTGCCCCTGCATCCCCGAGGCGCCGGTGGGAACGAAGTCCACCGACACGTTCGGCGCTTCCTCCTGCAGGATCCGCCGCAGCGGCCCGACGATGAGCGCTGCCGCGTAGTCCGAGGCCGCGATCACGAATTCACGCTCGCTGGTGGCGGCATCGAAGCCGGACCGCACACGCGTGGCCCGCTGGATGTGGAGCATCGCTTCATCCACCAGCGGGACCAGTGCCTGCGCGAAGGGCGTGAGGTCATAGGTGCGGCCATTGCGGACCAGGAGTTCGTCGTCGAAGTGCCTCCGCAGCCGGGCCATCGCAGCGCTGGTAGCGGGCTGGCTGAGCCCGAGCCGTTCCGCGGCCCGGGACACGTTGCGCAGCTCCAGCAGGACCTGCAGCTGCGGCAACAGGTTCAGGTCCAGGTTCTTCATACCCCTAGGTTATCCAGCTGTGCCTGGCCTGCCCGCAGACCCTACGGGACCACAGGCGCCATGCGGGGCCCCCGGGCCAGGACAGCCAGCAGCGCCACGGCGCACGCGATGCCCAGCGCACCGAGCGCCACGCCGAGGCTTCCCAGGCCTGCGGAGGCCGCTCCGATGACGATCGGCGTGAGGAACTGCCCGATGAACAGGGTCGCGGTCCAGATGCCCGTCCCACGCCCCCGCTGCTGGAGATCCAGTCCGGTGACGGCCCACGTCAGCAGGGTGGGCAGCAGGATGCCCGTCCCGGCACTGGCAACCACCGCTCCTCCGATCGCCAGCGGCACGGTGCCTGCGATCGACACGACGAACAAACCGACGGCGGCCAGTCCGAAAGCGAGTGCCAGCAGGTTCCGCGTCCCGAGCTTCGCCAGGAAACGGAACGAGATGGCCCCTGCCGCCGTCGCGAGGGAGGCGATGGCGGCGGCGATCCCGATCAGTGCCGCATCCGCGACACCCAGGCCGGTGATCACGTAGGGCAGGTGGACGATCAGTGCGTAGAAGACGATGCCGCCGAACAGTGTCACCGCTGCCGGCGCACCGATCTGCCGCCACGGCACCGGAGTCCTGGCCGCCGTCGTGCGCTGCGTCCGGTCCGGTTCCCACAGCTTGAAGATCATGGGGATGACGATGACGGCGCTGGCGGCATACAGCCAGAACGGCGTCCGCCAGCTGATGCTGCCCAGGGCTCCGCCCAGCGCGAAGAAGGCGGTCGCCGCGAGCGCGCTGACCATGGTCTGCAGCCCCAGGTACTTGTTGCGCTGTTCCCCCGCGTAGTAGTCGGTGATGAGGGTGGTGCAGCACGTGATGATGGCCGCCTCGGCGATACCGACCCCCACGCGGGACAGGGCGATCGATCCCAGCGTCTGCAGCCACAGCGGTGCCGTACCGAAGACCGCGTAGGCGAGCATCGCACCGACGAGCAGCTGCTTGCGGCCCACCCGGTCCGCCACCCACCCGGCCAGGGGAGAGAAGAGTGCCACGAACAGTGCCGGCAGGGTCAGGGTGAGCGGCACCAGGAGGGCCACGCCCGGAGTATCCGCGAAGGCCTGATTGAGCGTGGGCAGGACAGGTGCCAGCAGGACCGCGCCGAGGACCGGCATGCAGCTTCCGGCCACCAGCAGCGCCGCCTGGATCCGGCCGGCAGGGCCCGGAGCGGCGGCTGGAACCGGGGCAGTCCGGGTATCGGTCCCCGCGGGATGAATATTCTCCATTGAATTTCCTTCGCCTCGTGATGGTCACGCGGGCCTGGCGCCGTGTGGACGCAGGATGTGACTGTGCTCACTGTGGCAAGGCTCGGGATATCGGGGAATCATGCATTTGGAATAGCTGGTATCCACGGGACGGATGCCCGACCGAGGCGCGCGCCTACCGTTGCGCGACCGACGGCCGCTCCGAGCGAGGTGCCTATTCTCCGGGGTGCACCGGTGTCCGTAGCGGTCTCACGCTGTCGCGTTCGCTGTGGCGAGGGTGATGGTGCGGTGGGCGAGATCGGAGATGCGGGAGTTGTCGTAGCCGAAGACGGCTGAGCGGGTCCGGTCCTGAAGGGGTCCGACGAAGTGCTCCGGCAGGGCTGCGGCGCCCAGGACGGTTCCGGCGACCGCGCCTGCCGTGGCTCCGTTGGAGTCGGTGTCCCATCCGCCCTGCACGGTGAGGCCGACCGTGGTGGTGTAGTCGCCGTCGCCCCAGAGGAGCCCGGCGGTGATGATGGCCGCGTTGTTGACCGTGTGGACCCAGCTGTAGTGCCCGTAGTGGTGCTGGATGGTGGAGAGCGCCTCGTCCCAGGTCGCGCCGCTGCGGTGCAGGTTCCGGACCCGGTGCAGGGCTTCGGCGAGCCGGGAGCGGGCCGGCACGAAGTGCAGTGACCGTTCGAACGCTTCGGCGACGGTCGAGGCCGCGGCGGCAGAGGACATCAGCGCGGCGGACCACATCTCGCCGTAGATGCCGTTGGCCCGGTGGGAGAGGGTCGCATCGTTGTAGGCGCTGAGAATTGCCTGCTCCGGGCGCCCGGGCTGCGTCCAGCCGTGGGCGTCCCCGCGGATCAGGGCACCGATCCATTCGCGGTAGGGGTTTCGGGTGGTGGCGACCTCCCCGATGGGAACGTTGGTGAGGAGGTTGACGTAGGCGGCGCGTTCGGCGGTGAAGACCCGCAGGTAGGGCACGTAGGCCAGCCACGTCGCGGCGACGTCGGCGGGCGTCAGATGCATCCCGTGGCGTTCGAGCATGTGCAGGGCGAGGATGGTGTAGTCGATGTCGTCGTCCCGGTCCGATCCTGCGACCCTCCCGCGCGTGGTGTTCACCCAGTTCTCCTCCAGGCGGTAGCCCTCGGGCATCGGGTCCATCGCCGGGACGTAGTCCCGCAGGGGGTAGGAGCCGGTCAGCTCGAGGTAGGAGCGGATCCGGTCGCTGGTCCAGTAGTCCCCGCTCTCGATCGGCTTGCCGAGGTTGCAGCCGGCGATGCGCCCGAGCCATCCCCCCAGGATGCGGTCGTGCAGCTCGGGACCAGGGGCGGGTATGACGGCCGGACGCGGCGGGGACGGCATGCTGTCGAGGATGTCGGGCAGTGCGTCGGGTTCCTCGTAGTCCCATGCGCCGGTCCTCGGAAGGTCCGCCAGTTCGGCGAGGAGGTTCTCCAGTCCCTGCCGGTCGTGCTTCCCGGTATCGGCCAGGCGTCCGGACAGCTGCGTGACGTCATGACCGGTTTCGCCGCGCTGCCGCAGTTCGTCCGAGACGAGGTCGTGAACATCGAGCGGGTCATGCATGGAAGGGCCTTTCGTCGCGCTGCGGAGCGATCTTCCTGAACGGCATCATCCGGCATCCTAACCCCGCAGGTCCTGGGCAGCTCCGGGCCGTTGTGAGGCGGGTTACGACGACCAGGAGGCCCCGGTGGGACCGGAGCCTCCTGGTCTTACTGGCAGCGGTCAGCCGCGGCCGCCGCCGAGGATTCCCAGGTCGACTGCCTTGGCGGCACCGTCGGCTTCCGCCTGCGTCAGGGAGCCGTCCGCCACTGCGGCGTCGAGCCGCTCCTGCACTGCTGCGGAGCGCTCGGCCTGCTCCTCGGCCTCGAGCTCGTCGACCGCGGTCTGCACTGCGGCCTCCTCGAGACCGAGGGTCTCGGCGAGCGACGCGATAGTGGCACTCTCGAGTGCGTCACGGTCGGGCCTCTCCCCGTTGGTGGTGCCGGCATCCGCCGCGGCAGCATTCCGAGCGGTCTGCAGTGCGTCGGTGACCGTTGCCTCGTCGATGCCGAGCTGGGTGGCCAGCTCGGCCGCATCGATGCCTCGGTGGTGTCCGCCGCGGGGGTCGCCACCGCCGGTTGCGTCGTCCCCGGTCGTCGCGTCCGCAGTGGCCGACGACGTCGCGGTCGGGGTGGGCGTCGTCGTCTCTGTTGCGAAAGCCATCCCGGTAGCCCCGAGGCTGAGGCCGAGGGCGACGGCCGCCGCGCTGGCGCCGAGTGCGATCTTCTTCGGATTGAACATTCTGGTGATCCTCGCTTCGCCGCAGTGCGGCCTTGGTGGTTGTGGTCCGGGTGGGTGGACTACTTCCACTGTGGGGCGGCGAGGTAGGCGAGCGCTGTCGCGAAGCTGTTCGGAGACTGTGAGACCTCCGGCACGGGGCCGGAGGAGCGCCAGGGCGGCTAACGACCGGTCAGCAGCGAGAAACCGAGGTGCGGCACGTCGATCGGGATCAGCTCTTTGTCGCCCGGAACGGTGCGGATCCGCTCCCCCACCAGGTACGCCCCGGAATTCCCGACCACCACACGGCCGCTCCCGTTGAGCAGTGCGGCGTCTCCGGGAATGGCCCGGAGGACGGGCATGAAGATCTCTTCGAGCTTCCGGATACGTATGTCGCAGCCGGCCACTCCTGCGAACTTCCCGTCGAGCTGGATGGGCGCCGAGTGCGTGAGGATGTACTCGTCGAACCCCAGGTAATCGACGTACGGACCCCACGCCGTCTGCTCGCCCGTGCGGCTCGCCGAGGCGAAGAAGGGCATGTTCTGGTAGTCGTAGAACCGTTCCCCTCCCGGTGTCAGGTCGAATTCCAGCTTCTCGACGGTGTGCTCGCGCTTGATCCACCACTCGAGGCCGCCCTCACTGCTCCTGATGGCTTCCGTGGCGAAGATGACGCCCGCTCCGACGACGAAACCATGCGTCTCGAGGAACTCCCTGGCCAGGCCCTCGAGCTTCCCGATGTCGCCGGGGGTGATGTTCAGGGGACGGGGGCGGTCCGCCCACAGCATCGACATCCGCGCCGCGAGGGCATGGACGTCGACGCCGAGTGCGTTCATCCAGGCAGCGATCTCGGCTGCGGCCTTGGCGGCAAAAGCATTCGTCATGGCTGCTCCTGCTCGTCCGCGGGATACCCGAGGGACAATTTGGTGTCCACCAGATGATGGACGTCGTGGCGGATGTGCTCCAGCACCAATCGCTGGGCGTCCTCGGCGGCGTCGTCCGCGATGGCACGCGCCAGTGCGAGATGCTCGGCCGCGACCCGTTCAGGATCGCGGGTCACTGGCAGGGGCGCCCAGAGTGCCTGCACGATCTCGGCCTGTAACCGTATCTCCGCATTCGTGAGCCTCGGGGACTGCGCCAGGACCGCCAGCTCGATGTGGAACCGGCTGTCGGCGCGTGCGCGCGCTTCCGGCTTGTCCGACATGACGAGACCCCGGGCGAGCTCGAGGAGCCTGCCGACCTCGTGGGGTTCCGCGCGTTCGCAGGCAAGCCTCACCGTGGCGGCAGCGATCGCGGCGTGCTCGTCACCGACATCCCGGATCTCGGCGATCGAGGTCTCCCGGAACCACTTCTTCATCACGTCTGCCGAGGTGAAGGGTTGCTTGACGATGAACGTCCCACCGCTGCGTCCACGCCGTGTGGCGACGATGCCCTGGTCCCGGAGGTCGGACAAGGCTTCGCGGAGGGTGGACGGTGCAACGCCGAACATCTCCGACAGGGCCGTCTCCGAGGGGAGCCGCTCACCGACCTTCAGCAGGCCCAGCGAGATCGCCTTGGAGATCCTGTTCACGATGGCTTCGGAGCGCTCGGTCTCCGGCAGCGATCGGTAGACGTGCGCTTGAAAAGCGGTGGTGGGTGCCAAGAACAGACTCCATGCGTGGAAGGACAGCACTAACTGTAGTCGGGGCATCGACCTTCGCTCCCTCTTCCTCCGAAGCCTACCGGACAATGCATGTAATCCAACGGAAACATAGGTTATGCCACCCTTGTCCCTCAGTAGCCGGAGTTGAAGCGGCTGAATGGCGCTGTTCTGGCCCGACGTTGCAGATTTAAACATTTGAAACTACAGTTTTTACGACGTGGTCCAGCTCACATGAGCCCCCAGGGACCCGAGAGAAGGAATCCGATGCGTGTAGATAGTGCGGAACCGGCCGAGCAGTCCGTGGCCGACGAGGACGCTGAGCATCTCGCCAGCCTCGGTTACTCCTACGAGAGGCAGTTCAAGCGGGAGATGACGTTCTGGGGGAACGTCTCCCTCGGCTTCACCTACCTGTCGCCGGTCGTGGCCGTCTATTCACTGTTCGCGGCGTCGCTGGGCGTCGCCGGACCTCCGATGTTCTGGTCCCTCGTGATCGTCGGCTTCGGTCAACTCCTGGTGGCCACGGTCTTCGGGGAAGTCGTCGCGGCGTACCCGGTGGCCGGAGGGGTCTATCCCTGGTCCCGCAGGCTCTGGGGCCGCAAATGGGGCTGGATGAATGGCTGGGTCTACCTCGTGGCGCTCCTGACCACCATCGCCAGCGTCGCCTATGGGGCAGGACCATTCCTGAGCACCCTTGTCGGCATGGAGAACACCGTCGACTCCGTCATCATTTCGGGCCTTGTGGTCATAGCGCTCGCGACGGTGCTGAACCTCGGCGGAACAAAGGTGCTGAACACCGTGGCGATGATCGGCCTCCTGGCGGAACTCGGCGGTGCACTGGCAGTCGGAAGCTGGCTGCTGCTGACCGCCCGGCAGCACGACCTCGGCGTCCTGTTCCAGGCATTCGGCGCAGGGGAAGGCAGCAACTACTTCGTGGCGTTCGCCGCGGCGGGATTGATCGGCATCTTCCAGTACTACGGCTTCGAAGCCTGCGGCGATGTGGCCGAGGAAGTTCCGAACCCGGGCCGCACCATCCCCAAGGCCATGAGGATGACCATCTACATCGGTGGCTTCGCAGCGATGTTCGTCTGCCTGTCCCTGATCCTCGCCGTCCCCGATTTCGCCGCGGTGATCTCCGGCACCGACACGGATCCCGTCGGCAACATCCTCCTCTCCGCATTCGGCCCGATCGGCTTCAAGGTGGTCCTCGCCGTCGTCATGGTCTCGTTCCTCTCCTGCGTGCTGAGCCTGCAGGCGGCCACCTCGCGCCTCGCCTACTCGATGGCCCGTGACGGCATCCTCCCGGGCAGCAAACTCCTGAGCACCTTCAGCGAATCGCGCCATGTGCCCCCGTACGCGCTGCTCCTTGCAGGACTGGTGCCGGCCCTCATCGTGATCGGATCGAAAGTCTCCAGCGACGCCCTGACGGTGATCATCTCCTTCGCGGCGATGGGCATGTACATGGGCTTCCAGATGGTCGTCCTGGCCTCGCTCCGCGCGCGCATCCTCGGCTGGAGGCCGAACGGAGCTTTCCAGCTGGGCGCCTGGGGTATCCCGGTGAACATCGCGGCCCTGGTGTGGGGCGTGCTCGGCATGGTCAACATGGCCTGGCCCCGGACACCGGAGGACGGCTGGTTCGCCAACTACGTCGTCCTGATCTCCGCGGTTTCCGTCGTCGTGATCGGCCTGATCTACATGGCCTGGAAGAAGCCGCACCTCAAGGGCGATGCTCCGGCAGCCGATGCCGTTCCGGCCGGCGCGAAGGTTGAGAGGTAATACGCTCATGCTGATCACCGGTATCAAGAGCCGTCCCGTCTACGACGAGCTCACGCCCATGGCGGACGGCCTCGTCCACATCGCTGCCGCACAGGGCAGCGGCGGAGGACCGCTCCTGCGCCTCCTCGGAGACATGACTCCGGAACAGCGGGCCGCGACCACCGTCCTGTACTCGACCGAGTCGTTCACCGGACACAACCATCTGGCTGCGCTACAGGCCTTCGATGTCTTCGACCTCATCGAATTCCCGAGCAACGCCGCTGCCGTGAGCGGACTCGACGCGCTTCTCGCGACAGCAAGGATGGGAACCCGCCTGTACCTTGCCGGGTCGGAGGGATTCATCGGAACCTCCATGCAGGTTGCCACGTCCTACGGCATGAACCGGGATGAGGTACTGCGTGAACATGCGGGTTCCTTCGTTCGGCGGGTGTGGTGCGCGCACTGCAGCCACTATTCCGAGAACGTGACGAAGCGGGTATTCCAATGCCCCGGGTGCGAACGCCACCTGATCGTCCGGGACCACTACTCGGGACGGCTCGCCGCGTTCCAGGGAGTCAAGGCGGACGGCGAAGTACCCGGCGAACTACCGGACAACGAGGAGTTGGACACATGAGCGAGGCGCACCACGGAGCCCTGCAACTCAGGGTGAAGCGTGTCGAGGCGGTAACGCCCGAGATCAACCGGTACACGTTCACCGCGGCCGACGGATCGTGGCTTCCCCCTTTCTCGGGGGGCAGCCACATCGCGGTCCTGATCCCGTGCGAGGGAGGGACACGACGGAACGCGTACTCTCTTATGAGTTCGCCCTACGACACCAGCGAATACCAGATCGCTGTCCGCAGGGTGGAGGGCGGGAACCGCGGGTCGATCGCGATGCACGAGAACGTGCGCGAGGGCGACCTGCTCGGTGCCACCATCCCGGCGAACCTCTTCCCCATCTCCAAACACGCCCGCCATCACCTCTTCATCGCCGGCGGCGTCGGTGTCACTCCGATCTTTTCGCAACTGGACGAACTGAGCCTCAAGGGAAGCTCGTTCGAACTCCACCTGGCTGTTCGCGGCCCGGAGCATGCAGCCCTCGGCCGTGAGCTCCAGCAGCGCTATGGCGACGCAGTGAGGGTGTACGGGGACGGCGACGGTTCGAGGCTGGTCGCGTCCGACATCCTGGCCGGACGGCCGCTCGGAACGCACACCTATGTCTGCGGGCCCACGCGGATGGTCGACGACGTCATCGGCGCCGCTCACACCCTCGGCTGGTCGGACTCGAACATCCACTTCGAACGGTTCGAGGACCTGGGATCGACGGGAGATCCGTTCTCCGTCACCCTTGCGCGGTCCGGGGCGGTCATCGAGGTGTCCCCCGAACAGTCGCTGCTGGAGGCCGCCGAGGAGGCGGGCCACAAACTGCCCTACCTCTGCCGGGGAGGCGCCTGCGGCGAGTGCGAGATCGAAGTCCTGGAACTCGAAGGCACCATCGACCACCGGGACGACTGGCTGACCGAGTCGGAGCGGTGCACCAACAAGCTCATCATGCCCTGTGTCTCGCGGGCCACCTGTACGAAACTCGTCATCAATGCCTAAGGAAACCTCCATGACCGCGACCCCCGAGTCAGTCGAATCCACGCCGATCGAGACCTACACACCGGAGGGCGAGTACCTCTTCCGGAACTCCCGCGAGGCCGTGCGGCGCCTTCCCTTCCCGTTCCCGGACGACGAGTACATGTACTCGATGAACCTCGAACCCCACGTCCCGGCAGGCGACGGTGCCCTGATGGCCGCCTTCGACATCGATGAGCACTACGTGTCGGAGTGCGCGCACCGCGCCCAGATGCTCAGGGAGATGCCGGGAGTCCACTACATCGCGCTCCCGCACATGATGGAAGCACAGTGGGACCTCCTGGAACTCATCTTCGAGTCGTACGCCAGGGACTTCCCGGAACACTTCACGCTCCTAAAGAACGGGAACGAGTGGCGGTGGCAGAACCGGCCGCTCGGCATCGACGACGTGTTCACCTTCGGCGATCCGACCACCCTGCCGATGGACCCCATGGAGTACGCGACGCGACAGGCGCAGGGCGAGTTCGTCGTCCTCGAGGAGAAGGACAACACGCTGGTCATCGGTGCCGGTATGACGACCCAGCGCGCGGACTACTCCCTCCAGTTCAACATGGGCATGAACTTCGCCGAGTTCCACGGTCCCGTGCCGAAACTGCACGAGATGGGGATCCTGGACAGGGCGCTGAAGTTCCTGCTCCGCATGAAGCCCGGTCATCCCGTCCGGCGGGTCAACTGGTCCCTCACCGTCCACCCGCGACTCGAGACCTCGGTGGAGACACTCCCGGAGTGGGCGCCGGACCGGGCGACAGTCACCCCCGAGAACGCAGGAGAGATGGTGTACCTGCGCATCGAGCTGCAGCCCCTGCATCGCCTCCCCCGGTCCAACGGCATGGTGTTCCCGGTCCGCACGTACCTCGTCAGCCTGGCCGAGCTGGTAGACCATGCTCCCGACTGGGCCAAACGACTGCATCGAGCCCTCGCATCCCTCGACCCCGAACTCGCTGACTACAAGGGTTTCCACCGCTACCACGCTGCCGCTGTCGCATGGCTCTCCCAGCACGACGACGGCGCACCCCTGGCGACTGGCTACCCCTGGATCGAGGATGGGATCCAGCCCGGCGGCAATTAGTCCCTGCGAAAGGGCACACCGGGCCGGTCGACCCGCCATCGATCAAGGGCGGTGGGTCGACCGGATCGAGCCCCCGTCGCCATCCCCTCGACCCGGATCTCCATGGAGGTCCGGGTCGAGGGTGTTGGCGCCCGCGAGCTGGGCGAGCAGGTGTCCGAGCTGGGCAGACTGCTCGCCGGTAAGTGGAGCGACGAATTCGGCCTCGTGCGCTTCGGCGATCTCGCGCAGCCGGCGCAGCACCTCGCCACCCTCCGGAGTCAAGCGGAGTTCGTGATTGCGGCGGTCGGCCCTGCTGCGCTCCCGCTCGACCAGACCGCGTGCCTGCAGCGAGTCGATGAGCGACACCACGCGGCTGGGAACGGCCCCCAGCCGGTCGGCCAGGACCCGCTGGCTCAGCCCCGGCGACCTACCGACCAGACGAAGCACGCCCGCCTCCGTCGGCGTGAGGCCGATCTCCCGCGTGCGCTCGGCGAAGCGCGACGATGCCAGGGCCCCGAGCTGTGAGAGCAGGAAAGCAGTGCGCTTCGGCTGCGAGCTGGCGGAGTCCATGGAACCAGATTACTCCTTGACAGAATGATTCAACCGGCGAATCATTCTTTTTGTAATACACCTCTTCCGAGGAGTGATCATGACTGATACCGCCCTTCCTCGCACCAGCCGCACTGCCAGTTCCGGCGGGCCCCCGCTGGGCATCCTGGCGGTGGTGAGCCTCGGCCTCACCCTCGGGGGCCTGGTGATGAGCACGATCCTCACCGGCGGCCATCCGTTCGTCTCTCCGTTCTCCACGTCGACGCAGGTCGCCGCGTACTTCCAGGAGAACCCCGGAGCCGTGCGGCTCGCGAGCATGATGCAGTTCGGATCAGCTGTGCCGCTGGGCATCTACGCGGCCACCGTCTACGCCCGGCAGCTGCGCCTCGGCGTCCGGGTCGCCGGACCGGGCATAGGACTGTTCGGCGGCATCACGGCAGCTGGTTTCCTCATGCTCTCGGCGTTCGTGAGCTGGGTGCTCAGCCGCCCGGAGATCACCACCGATGTCCCCCTCACCCATGCGCTGTCGTTGCTCGCATTCATCGCCGGCGGGGTGGGATACGTGGTCGGCCTGGGGCTCCTCGTCGCAGGCATCGCCGTCCCGGCGCTCGTCCTCGGGCTCCTGCCGCGGTGGCTCGCATGGGCGGGCCTCGTGATCGCTGCGCTGTCCGAACTGAGCTTCCTCTCGATGACCATCGAGCCGGTCCAGTTCCTGCTTCCCATCGGGCGGTTCGGCGGGCTCCTCTGGCTGGTAGCGGCCGGCTTCCTCCTGCCGCTCGGCAGGTCAGCCGCCAACCGCGCACGATGAACAACGCGGAAGGCCCGCCCGGATGACCGAGCGGGCCGGCGGATGGTCGCGCCATCCAGCGTCGGTCATCCGGCGTCGGCCGTTCGAGGCCGGATCCGAACGGGCTAGCGGCGGAGGACCTTGCGTGCCAGGACGTTGCCGAGCAGCTGGACGGCCTGGACGAGCAGGATGATCACGATGACCGCCGCCCAGGTGACGACGGGGTTGAACTGCCGGTAGCCGTACTGGATCGCGAAGTTACCGAGGCCGCCGCCGCCGACGTATCCGGCCACGGCCGACATGTCGACGAGGGCTACGAAGATGAAGGTGAATCCGAGGATCAGTGGGCCGAGAGCCTCGGGGATGAGGATCGTCAGGATGATGCGCAGTCGTCCTGCGCCGACCGAGCGCGCAGCCTCGATGACCCCGGGCTGGACGGTCAGCAGGTTCTGCTCGACGATGCGGCTGATGCCGAATGCTGCCGCGAGGGACAGGGTGAAGATGATGGCACTGTTGCCGATGCCGGTTCCCGTGACGGCGCGGGCGAGGGGTTGAGCTGCGGCGAGGAAGATGATGAACGGGATCGGCCGGAAGATGTTCACGATGATGTTCAGGGTGCCGAACACGGCCCGGTTGCCGAGGATGCTGCCGGCCCGGGTGGTGTAGAGACCGATGCCCAGCAGGAGCCCTCCGAGGCCTCCGAAGAGGAGACTGAGGCCCACGATGTACAGGGTCTCGTAGGTGGCTTCCCACAGCTGGGGTGTCAGGGGAATGAGGTCTTCCATCAGGCGAGTTCCTTCACGGTGATACGGCCGGCCATGTGGTGCAGGGTCGTGTCGATGACGCTGTCCGCCCCGGTGAGCGCGAGGGTGAGGTGCCCGAAGGCGCGGCCCCGGATGTCGTTGATGCCGCCGTAGATCAGTTCGAACTCGATGCCGGCAGCGGCCAGTTCGAGGAACACGGATGCCTGCGACGAGTCGCCGTCGCGGAAGGAGAAGGTGACGATCCGTCCTCGGTGCCTCTCCCGCAGTGCTGCCAGTTCATCAGGTGCGGGGATGCCGCGGACCACGGTGGAGACGAACCGTTGCGACGATGCTTCACGGGGGTTGGAGAACACGTCGAAGACATCGCCCTGCTCCACGATCCGTCCGCTGTCCATGACGGCCACCTTGGTCGCAAGCGTCTGGATGACGTCCATCTCATGCGTGATCACCACGATGGTGATGCCGAGTTCCTCATTGACCCGGCGCAGGAGGCGGAGTACTTCGTGGGTGGTCTCGGGATCGAGTGCCGAGGTGGCCTCGTCCGCGAGGAGGATCTTGGGTGAGGTCGCCAGGGCGCGGGCGATGCCGACGCGTTGCTTCTGGCCGCCGGAGAGCTGTTCCGGGTAGTTCGATGCCTTGTCCGCGAGTCCCACGAAGTCGAGGAGTTCGGTCACGCGGGCCTGGATCTCGTCCCTGGTCCTGCCCGCGACCCGCAGGGGGTAGGCCACGTTGTTCCAGACCGTCTTGGCGCTGAAGAGGTTGAACTGCTGGAAGATCATGCCGATGTCCAGGCGCAGTGTGCGCAGCTGGCGGTCCGGGACGTTCGTGACTTGGTGCCCGTCGACGATGATGTCGCCGCTGGTCGCCTTCTCGAGGGCGTTGATCAGACGGACGAGGGTACTCTTCCCTGCCCCCGAGTAACCGATGATGCCGTAGATCTCCCCCGCCTCGATGTCGAGGCTGACGTTGTCGATGGCATGGACGAGCGGTTCGCCGCGGCGTCCCGGGGGGAAGCTCTTCGTGACGTTCCGCAGTGAGATGAGTGGCATCGTGTTCCTAGCTGAGGGATGCGTGTGGCCGGCCAGGATCACCGGTCGGCCACACGCGGAAGAGAAGGCTGATCAGCCCTGGGCGCGGGTGTCTTCCTCGACGGTGTCGAGGGACGTCTTCAGCTCCTCCACAGGCACCTTCAGGAACTCGGCGGTTCCGCCCGAGGTCTCCTGCACGGCGTCGAGGACTTCCTGGTTCTCCTGGTAGATGCTCACCAGCTTCTGATAGGTCTCGTTGTTCTCCTCACCGGCGCGCGAGGCGAAGATGTTGACGTAGGCGGCGGCGGCCGGATCGGTCGGGTCATCCTGGGCGATGGCGTCATCGAAGTTCAGGCCGGCGTCCTGCACGAAGTCGTTGTTGATGATCGCAGCGGCGACGTCCGGAAGGGAGGTCGGCGTCAGTGATGCCTCGAGGGTCGTGACGGTCACCTTGGATGCCGCCTCGTCGACGTCGTCGATGGTGGAGAAGGCGCTGCCGCCGTCCTTGAGGGTGACGAGGCCGGCGGACTGGAGGACGAGCAGGCCGCGCGCGAGGTTGCTCTCGTCGTTCGGCACGGCGACGGTCGACCCCTCGGGGATCTCCTCCACCGACTTGTACTTCGTGGAGTAGAGACCCAGCGGGTAGATGGCGGTCGATCCCACAGGAGTGAGATCCTCGCCGCTGGAGACGTTGTAGCGGGCGAGGTAGACGAGGTGCTGGAACTGGTTGAGGTCCAGCTCGCCTTCCGTGAGCGCAGGGTTGGGCTGCGTGTACTCGGCGAAGTCGACCACCTCGAGGTCGATGCCTTCCTCGGCGGCCGCATCGGTCAACGCGGCCCACTCCGGGTCGCTCGCACCCACGACTCCCAGGCGGACGGTCTCGTTGCCTCCCTCGGAGGCCTCCGAGGAGCCACAGGCAACAGTGAAGGCGAGGAACGGGACGACGGCGACGGCCAGGAGCTTGCGGGAGTTGATCATATTTTGTTTCCTTCGGACGGGTACCGGCTCAGCGGACGGCTCAGCGGCAGGGGAATCGGGACAGAAGCACCCAGCAGTCGCGCAGCAGTACTGACGGACAGCTCAGGCTGCTCGGACGTGGTTCTACTGGACTGACATGCTCGCTCACTGGATGCTGCGGGCGTTCTCCGGCAGGGCCTCGAAGAAGCGCCGCGGGAATCGCCGTACTTGCCGTCCGGAGTATCCCGGCGGCCGAATCTTCACCTGGAGCACCCCACTACGGGAGAGGGTTGCTGTCCAACCGGCCAGGGCCCATGGCTGGAACTCTTGATTCTTCTGGGAACGCTAGGCGACAGCATCGAACACGGTCAAAACGACCGTGACCCGGTGCGTCATATTCGACGACCCGCGTCGGCGGAGGGCGCATGACGCGTCGCCCCGGCGAAGGCCGTCAGGCCGGGCTCGACCCGAACCAGACCCGCACGGTGAGCCCGCCCCCGGGAGTCTGGTCGAAGCCCAGGCGCCCGCCGTGCGCCTGCGCGATGCGCACGCACGTCGCCAGTCCTATCCCGGTACCGGACGGATCGCCCTCCCGTCCGAGCCGCACCAGCGGCTCGAGCACGCGGTCGTACTCCTCGGGCGGGATGCCCTTCCCGTTATCGGCGACGTCGAGGCGCCAGAACTCCGCAATGCCGGTGCCCGTGATGTGCACTTCCGACGGGACACCCGGACGCGCATAGGCCACGGCGTTGGCCACCAGGTTCTGGATGAGGACCCGGAGCTGCTCGCGGTCGGCGTGACCGTGGAAGTCCCCGACCGTGATCTCCACGCCGTCGACGTGGTGCCCCAGATCGTCGACGGCGGCCGCGACGGCTTCGGCGAGGGAGACGGTCTCGAGGTGCGCCGTGCCGCCCACGCGCGAGTAGCCGAGCAGGTTCTCGACCATGGAGGACATCCGGAGGGCGCTCGCGCCGATGCGCTTGAAGTACGTGCCCGCCGGGCCTTCCTGGAGCGCCGGCTCATCCTCGGCGAGCTCCGCGAGGCCGACGACGTTGGTCAGCGGTCCCCGCAGGTCATGGCTGATCCGGCCGGCGAATTCGCCCAGCAGTTCGTTGCTGCGCTGCAGCTCGGACACCGTGGCATCCAGCTGACGTGTGCGCAGCTGGAGGTCGAGGACGTCGACGACCTGCGCGGCCAGCGTCTCGAGCCCCGCGGCCTGCTGGTCGGTCAGGTTCCCGGGCTTCTCGTCGAAGATGCAGAGGGTGCCGAGCGGTACGCCGTCCTGCGTCAGGAGCGGGGTGGTGGCATAGAACCGGACGGCACCGAAGCGGCCGTCGACGAAGGGATTCGACCGGAAGCGGGGGTCCTCGGTGCAGTCCGCGACCACCACGGTGTGGCCGTACTTGAAGACCTGCCCGCACAGCGAATCCTCCCGGGCGCACATGAGGGGTTCGAGTCCCTTGGCGGCGATCTGGTGGAACTCGTCCTCCGTGATCACGTTGATGGCGCCGTACCGGGCGTTGCAGAGCTGGACGGCCAGGGCCACGAGGTTCTGCAGGGCGGCGGGGGCGTTCGCGGGAGCGGCAGGCCGCGGCATGGACCCGACGGGGGACGCTTCGCCCAGGGCCATGCCCAGCCCGTACTGCGAGAGCAGATCAGTGTGCTCCGAGCCCCGCGCCGTCCGTCGTCCGGATGCCTGATCAGTCATGACTCCACGTCCTCCCAGTAGCCGCGTGCAGGAATCTGCCTCCTAGGGTAGACCCCGGGCCCACGCGCACAGCGAACACCGGGCCCGCCCGCGAGGTGCCGCTCCGGGATCGGGGACAATGGAGGAGTGGTCCTGTTAACCGAATCCCCCGTCCTCGACGCCGACGCCGTCCGCCGCGAGGCCGGACGCCGTCGTACCTTCGCCGTCATCTCCCACCCTGACGCCGGGAAGTCCACCCTCACGGAAGCCCTGGCCCTCCTCGCCCGCGCCATCCAGGACGCCGGCGTGACCCACGGCAAGTCGAGCCGCCATGCCACCGTGTCCGACTGGATGGGCATCGAGCAGGAGCGTGGCATCTCGATCAGCTCGGCCGCACTCCAGCTGACCTATCGCGACACCATCCTCAACGTCGTCGACACCCCGGGCCACGCGGACTTCTCCGAGGACACCTACCGTGTCCTCGCCGCCGTCGATTCCGCCGTCATGCTGATCGATGCCGCGAAGGGGTTCGAGCCCCAGACCGTGAAACTGCTGGCCGTCTGCAAGCAGCGCAACATCCCGATCATCACGGTGATCAACAAGTGGGACCGGCCGGGCCTGGACGCCCTCGGCCTGATCGACGACGTCGGCGAGCGCACCGGAATGACACCCGTTCCCCTGACATGGCCGGCCGGGATCGCCGGTGACTTCCAGGGACTGCTGGACCTGCGCGCACGGCGGGCCATCGCGCTCGAGGCCGTCGAGGCGGGAGCGCACGCCGCCGAGGAGACGGACATCGACATCGACGCCCTCGATTCCCGTGACGCCGGCGCCTGGCTGGACGCGCGCGAGGAATCCGGCCTCGTCGAGTCCTCGAACGGTTCGTTCGATCGCGAGGAGTTCGAGGCCGCGCGGCAGACGCCGGTCCTCTTCGCTGCGGCGGCCAAGAACTTCGGCGTCTCGCAGCTCCTCGACATCCTCGTGGATGTTGCTCCCTCACCGAGCCCGCGCCCCTCGAAGGAGGACGAGCCGAGGCCCATCGACGCGCCGATGTCCGGCTTCGTCTTCAAGGTGCAGGCCGGCCAGGACAGCGCGCACCGTGACCACATCGCCTACCTCCGCATCTGCTCGGGTACGTTCGAGCGCGGCATGGTCATCACCAACCAGCGCACCGGCAAGCCGTTCGCCACGAAGTACGCGCACCGTGTCCTCGGCCGCAGCCGCGAAGTGGTGGACACCGCCTGGCCGGGCGACGTCGTCGGCCTCGTGAACGCGACGAGCCTCCGCGTGGGCGACAGCCTGTTCGCCGAGCAGCCCGTGCAGTTCCCCGACATCCCGCGCTTCTCACCCGAGCTGTTCGCCGTCGCACGGGCCAAGGATCCCGGGCGGTACAAGCAGTTCCGCCGTGGCATCGAGCAGCTCGAGCACGAGGGCGTGGTGCAGGTGCTGCGCTCGGACCTCCGAGGTGACCAAGCGCCCGTCCTCGCCGCCGTCGGAGCCCTGCAGTTCGAGGTCGCTGCCGAACGGCTCGGCACCGAGTTCAACGCGCCGACGTCGCTCGACAACCTGTCCTACACGCTCGCGATGCGCGTTGCACCCGAGAGCCAGGGCGTGCCCCAGACCTTCCGCGGTGGCGAGATCATGTTCCGGTCCGACGGCGAGATCGTGGCCGTCTTCGGTGACAAGTGGAAGGTGGGGCACTTCAAGAAGGACTTCCCCGACGTCATCCTCGAGCCGATCGGCGCCGCCGTCGACCAGTAGGTGCGCCTTCCGCGCGCGTCGGCGCGACCTCGATGACGGGTGCTGCGTCGAGCCACGGATTCGGCACCGCCGCTTCCTCCCCCGACCGGTCAACGACAGCTGTCGCGTTGCAGTCCGCAGATCATGTGCTTCCGAGAATCCCGGTCAGGCGTTCCACCCCGGAGCCCGTCACGTGCTCGAGCCCGGCCGGACGGCCGGAGGCGACGAGCAGCAGATCCTTGACGCGTCCTCGCACCTGAGGTCCCTCCCCGAATGACCAGCGCACATCGGTCGCGACGAGCTTGAGTCCATCAAGGCGCTCGGGGGCGCCGAGCAACCGGTTCGTCACGACATAGGCCAGGACCGGGACGGCCACGTCGAGGCGCACAGGGTGGCGCCGGTCGAGCGGGCGTGCGATGTCCTGGCCGTGCACGAGCAGGTCCATCAACGGGTCCATAGGACCACTGCCCGGAATGCGCCGGGACGACTGGGCGCTCTCGCGCAGCTGCTGAACGAGTTCTGCAGCGGTGAACCTCGCCGCACGGTCGCGCGCGGTGTTCGCGACCATCCGGTTGAAGTTGCCGCGGGCTTTGATCGCTGCAGCGGCGAGGAAGCCGACCGAAGCCCTGGTCGGGATTGTCAGATGAGCTACAACTTCCCGTACGTTCCAGGCAGGACACAGGGAGGGCATGGCCCATTCGGCGTCGTCGAGGTCTTCCAGGAAGTCACACAGGTCATGCCGTTCGGTCTTCACAGCCGCCGCTATCTCGTCCGGCTTCATGATCCGCGCTCCTCCACTGGTCCTGCGGTGACAGGAGCAGTGTTCCATTCAGGGCATGGAAGCGCCAGAGTGACAATCAGTTCGCCCCCCGTCGCGCGCATCTGCTCGGGTTCAATCGAGGGGTTCGCCGCAGGTGTCGGGTTCTTTCGCGAAGCGGTACCAGTCGGGTAGGGCTGCGGTGAACTCGGACCGGATCGCGGGTTCCTCCACCGCGGTCCAGTCCACGGCGGCGCCGACCTCGGGTTCGACCTTGTTCCATTCGAACCAGTTGACCATCTTCAGCTGCGGGAACCGCTCGGGTATCTCGGGGTCGAAGACCTGTTCCCACCAGGCACGCTTGATGTTCAAGGTCCGCAGGTCCCCGATATCAGCGGTCACCAGGGCCGCTGTCTCCGGAATGGCGACGGGCTTGCCGTGACCGACCCCGTACTGGGCGTAGAAGTCCGGCAGCATCGAATCATCCCCGTTCGTCCCGTTGTACGTGCCGGTGAGCTGGTCGGCGAACTTTCCCTCCTCGGGCATCTCGCTCTCACCCCACGGGTACGTCCTACCCCAGTGGTAGAGGGACATGCCCACCCAGTCCACGGCGTCATCCCCCGGGTAGTAGGGCGCGTAGGGGTCATCGAACGGTGTCAGGACCCCATCACCGGTCGTGTCCAGCACCGTGAAGTCCTGGCCAGGAAAGCCCGGCGTGCCGGGCAGGGACTCGTAGGTGCCGCCCGCGAATGGATAGCCTCCCGCATAGTTCGGCGCCCACATCATCGCCGATCCCGGCGCGATCCGGTGGACGGCGTCGGCCACCCGGCGGAAGGCCGCGATGTACTCGGCGGGCTGCTGGCCCCAGGGGTACCAGGAACCGTTCATCTCGTGGGCGAAGCGCACGATGACCGGGACTCCGCTGGCATTGAAGCGTGCGAGCATGCCGGCCAACTCATCGGCGTGGTCCTCCGTGACCGCGTCCAGTCCCTCCATCGGCTCGAGCGTCAGCAGGAGCATCCCCCCGTTTTGCCGCAACTGCTCCGCGGCCGACGCGAGCAGGCCAGGGTCCTCCTCGCCGAGCGGGAAATCCGCGAAGGTGACAGCCACCGCGGGGCGCTCACCGAGCTTGTCCGAATACTCAGCCAGGGTCTCCCGACCCCACTCGAGGTTCACGCCCATCAACGTCCCGTCCTCGGGTGCGAGGTTCCGTCCGTCAATAGGCTCGCAGGAAACAGCCCGGGGATTGATATTGCACGCGCAGAGCGCAAGCAGAAGGAGCACCGCGAACAGGCGGGCGAGAGATGGGACCACCCGTCGTATCCAAGGTGGTGCCCAACCATGGTGTCGGCGAGCTTGCCCAGCTGCGAGCTGCGACACTGCCCGCGTTGTCCGGGTCGCGGCTCCCGGCGCAAGGCCGCTACCGGCCCTCATGCGCGTGACTGTGCGTCGTCGTGCCACTACAAACTCATCCCCCAGCTTTGCCCAGCGCCACAGCCAGACTCCGCTGACCCCCACCCCTATCCTCCCAGCCCACAATCAACACCCCTGCCCCCTGCCTCAGGGACGACCAAGGATTCCGGCAATTTCAGTCAACGTAAATTCCGTTCACACCCGTGGAGCGGGTTCATTCTTCTGGCAGCGATGTGAGTGCTGCCGATCAGACTGCTGGTCCGCCGTTGAGGGTGCGTGGTGGTGGTGGCACCGTTCGGAGGGTGGTGAATTCGGTGAGGAGCTTGAATCCCTGCCTGTCGACGGACCCGTGACGCGCCGCGAGGACGACGACGCCGGTGCCGGCGTCCCGGTCGAGTCCGATCCAGCTGCTGAACCCTCCGGTGCTGCCGTTGTGCCAGGTGATCATTCGGCCCTCGTGCTTGAGCGCGATCCAACCCGCACCGATACGGACCCGGGGAGTGAAATCCGAAACCGGATCAAGCGCGGACAAACCTTGGGCTGTCCCGTCGAGGACCGAACGAAGGAAGCCGCGCATGATGCTGATGCTCGCGCGGACGCCACCCGCAGGCGCGACGGCCTCACCTACCCAGGCCGCCTGGGGGCGGCCGAATCGGCTGACACCGGTCAGGTCCGTGGGGCCGATGTCCTCCGCACGAATGGGAGTCCGGAATCCATTCCCAAGGACGTCCTGAAGGAGTTGTTCGTAGCTGCTCCCAGCTGCTTCCGCCACCGCATGCCCCAGTAGCTGGAAACCCAGGTTGGAGTACCTGGGCCGAGGGGCGCCGAGGCGCAGGTTGCGCGTCTGGTCCAGAAGCTCGGTCAGCGAATCACCGTAAGGGTTCTCGCCATAGCTCCAAAGTTTGAGGGTCCGGCGAAGCGGATGCATTCCTGGAGGCAACCGTGGAAGACCGGAGCGATGGACAGCCAGGGAACTCAGGCTCACAGAGCCGACCTCTCCGTGACCCTCGAGCGGAAGCAACTCGCGAAGAACTGTCGTTTGCGAGATGAGGCCCCGTTCTGTCACGTCCCGGTACAACATACCGGTGAGCACCTTTGAAATCGACCCGATCTCGAAAGACGATTGATCATCGCAACCCGCCGTCGCGACCATTTCTCCACGAGGTGCGACTACTGCCACTGCCGTCACTGCCGCAGGTGATCCGAACGCGCGGGCCGCCGCGCGCACAAGTTCAGCGCTTCCGATCCATTCATTTCCCATTCGAAAAATCTCTCTCCTCAGGAACCCGTGACGATCAGGAAAGTCGGAGAACGGACCCTGGGAAGTACCGTGGAGCCGTCACTGAACGGTCTTCGGTACATGCCCTGGGGCCGCGGCCGCTTCATGCTGCGGTCTATCGCTTCCCGTACTTCCGGTGGACTGCCTGCTTTGACACGCCGAGGCACTGCGCAATGGCTTCCCATGACAGCCCGGCTTGGCGAGCGTTGCGGACGAGGACCGCCTCGCTGCGCCCCACCTCCCGATGAAGCTCGGCAATGATCTGCAAAGCACCAGCGGGCGCCTTACCGTCCAGCGATCCGACGAGCGTTTTCAAGTCCGCAAACTCCACTCGTCAATACTAGTTGACGAGTGCAGGGGTTCAACTGGTCGTTTCCCAAGGTGCTACGCGAGGTGGCCGGCGACGTTGATGACGCGTCCAGCGGGGTCCCGGACGAAGAACCGGCGGACGCCCCAGGCCTCGTTGCGTATCTCCCGCACAATTTCCAGGCCGGCTGTTTGGGCTAGAGCATAGGCTGCGTCCACGCTGCCGACTTCCAGTGAAATGTCCACCGACCTGAGCTCTGGATCCACGGCAGTGGGACTGCGCCAGGCGACGATCAGTTGAGTCGTGGGCGTGCTTCTCGACGCGAACATGGTCATGCCATCCTCATCCATCGCGACACGGAAACCGAGAAACGATTCGTAGAATTCTCGCGCGGCTGCCGGGTCATCGGTCACGATGACGGGCATCGCCCTGCGAATCTCCATGCATGACTTCCTACCACCTGTCGCGAGCAAACGGGAGCGATCGGCCGGATCCTGCAACTCTCAAGAGCCCTGGCGATGGGCGCTTCGACTCCAGGCAGTGCCGGTGCAGGCAACGATAGTGTGGCGCCATGGCAATCGAAGTCCTTCCCGCGACGGCGTTCACTGACATAGCGGCGGTGCTGGGGCCGAAGCGGCCTGATGCGAATGTGTGCTGGTGCCTCAGCTACCGCATCCCGTCGAAGCTGAACGTTGCACTGCGCGGTCCGGAGCGCGGGGTTCTCGTGCAGGAGCTGGCCGCGCAGGTTCCTCCGCCGGGGGTGCTCGCATATGACGGTGACGAGGTTGTGGGGTGGGCAGGAGTGCATCCGCGCGCCGACACCAGCTTCGCCCGGAACCGGAAGATTCCGCATGTGGATGACCGTGACGTGTGGTCGGTCTGGTGCATCAGGGTACGGCCGGGCCATCGCGGCAAAGGTGTCTCCCACCACTTGCTCGCCGGCGCTGTTGAGTTTGCGCGCGACCACGGGGCGCCGGTGATCGAGGGCTACCCGGTCGACAACCACGGTGAAAAGGTGGACCTCACCATGGCCTACGTGGGCACCCGTGCGCTGTTCGAGCGGGGCGGGTTCACCAAGGCCGCTACGACCGACTCGGTTCTCAACGGGTTCCCACGAGTGCTCATGCGGCGCGAGCTGTGACGAGAACCGTCGAATGTCTGTCAGACATTCGACGGCACATCGATCGCCTGGTTGCTACAGCCTCTTCCTCATCCTCACACTGGTGACCTCGTAACCCAAGGATTCATACAGCCCTCGAGCGGCGGTGTTGAACCCGAAGACGCTGAGCCCAAGGGCGTGGGCTCCCTGGGAACGTGCGTACTCTTCCGCAAGCAGCATCGTTGCTCGGCCGAGGCCTTTGCCTCGATGCCCTGGTTCAATCACTACATCCCACACCCACCATGACGCCTCGTCATCAGGCTCGCCCTGGGCAATCCAGAGATAGCCGACTGCTGTCCCGGCGCTGTCGACGACATCGAACACGGCATTGGTGGCGGTCGGACCATGGGTAGGGAAGGCGCCGTCCAGTGCTTCCGCGGCTTGGCGATGCGCGGCTTCCGGCGATTCACCTGTGGCGACGAGATCTGCTATGAATTCGGTCCGGCTCCGGTCGAGCCATTCCGGGAATCGCTCCGCGCTCATCGGTACAAGTCGAATACTCATGCACCCAGTGTGGGGTCGAGACACGAGATTGCACCCCGGCGCGGCGTTATAGGCTGCAAAGGCCGGTCCTGGGGATCGGGGTCTTCATCCTTGCCTGCGGAGCACCGCGGCGCGTCGTCACTTCCATCGGCGCGCCGCGGATTCTGCCTGCACCGGCGGGGTGTCATTTGGGGGAAAGGTCGTGGCGTGGAGCGCCGAACATTCATCAGTGCAATTGTGGCCAGCGGCGTCGTTCTTGGCCTTGCCGCCTGTACGCAGCCCGCCCGAATAGCCTCAGAGGGTTTACGGACGGCACCGCCCACCGGTTCTCCGGTTCCGACGTCCGTCCCTTCCCCGGCACCGCCGGCAACGACACCGGCGCCAGTTCCGTCGCCCGTGGCACCTGCTGTGCTGAAAGTGCCGCTACCGGCGGGTGTCATCACGAGTCTGCCCACGTCCGAGCAGCTTCTTGCATGGACGGTCGATGATGGATCCGACAGCGAGGTCATCCGGCGCTATCTCGACTTCGCTCGCACAAGCGGTACCCGGCTGACCTTCTTCCTCAACGGCTCCTACCCTGGGTGGTCCGAGCACGCGGAACTGCTCGCACCGCTTGTAGCCTCCGGCCAGGTCCAGCTCGGCAACCACACGTGGTCCCACGCCGACCTCACAGCTCTCAGCGATGCGGAGATCGTCGCCGAGCTGCAACGGAACCATGACTTCATCGTCTCCACGTTCGGCACTGATCCCCGCCCGTACTACCGGCCCCCGTACGGGTACCGGGACGAACGAACCGATGCGGCGGCGGCCTCGATCGGCTACACATCCCCTGTCATGTGGTACGGGTCCCTAGCCGACTCGGCGCTTCGGACCGACCGGGAAATCCTCGACCTCGCCCATCAATGGTTCCTCCCCGCCCATATCGTGATCGGACACGCGAACTTCCTCCCGGTCACACGGGTATTCCCCCAACTCGAACAGCTCATCACTGACCGCGGGCTGACCACGGTCACTCTGAACGACATCTTCAGCACCTGAGCCGATTGCCACCAGGGCCTGAACAAATGTCTTCGACGGACGCTTTGTCATTGCACCGCATCGGGACGACGGGCATCCTAGTTGGCGGAGGGTTTACATGTCCACGATTGCGCTGTTCCATTCTGTGCTCGGAGTCCGGTCCGGCATCCGGGACGCGGCGGATCGCCTTCGCGCCGCGGGTCATGACGTGCTCGTCGTCGACCAGTACGACGGCCGCGTATTTGACGACTATGACGAGGCCGGTGCATTTGCACAGTCCATCGGCTTTCCTGCGCTTATGGCGCGTGCTGTTGACGCGGTGAGCACCCTTGAGGATGGGTTCGTGGCTATGGGCTTCTCGAACGGAGGCGGCATGGCAACCCACGTCACCGTGTCCCGGAAGGTCGGTGCCGCAATTCTCTGTTCGGGTGCTCTGCCGCTCGAAATGATCGGCGCAGCCGTTTGGCCTCCAAGCGTTCCCGCACAGCTTCATTACTCGGTCGACGACCCGTTCAAGGCCGAGGGCGCGGTTCATTCCGTGCTGCGTTCGATAAACGAGGCCGGCAACGTCGCAGAGTATGTCCAGTATCCGGGCAGCGGACACTTGTTCGCCGATGCTTCGCTGCCAGATGAGTACGATGCGGCCGCGGCGGAAGCGATGTGGGCACACGTCCTGCGCTTCCTTCGGGAACACAGCGCTTAGGGCTTGAGCTCGCCGTGTACTCGCGGGCTGCGACACCTGTCATGAGTGCACACACGGGGCTTGGCATACGGGCAGGCACTTCGTGGTGCTATTTTTGGCGCAGTGACATTCTTACTTTCTCTGTGATCCAGAGTCGATGCAGCGGTTCCCGTTCGCTTCCCTCGGAAGTGGTGATTCCGTGTGCCGTCCAGGGAACTCCCTCGCGAGTTCCCTGCCCCCGGCCCCCCACCGAACCGACCCAGAGAAGATGCCATGCCCTCCACCTCGAAGAACTTCACCGCGCCCTCCGTCCCTGCTCTGAACAGGGAGTCGTTGCGCCCTGACTGCAGCAACTGCTTCGCGCTCTGCTGCACGGCCCTCGGCTTCTCCCGCACGATCGACTTCGCCGTCGACAAACCAGCAGGGACTCCCTGCCAGAACCTGGCACCCGACTTCTCCTGCACCATCCACGACAGCTTGCGGCCGCGAGGCTTCCGGGGATGCACGGTCTTCGACTGCTTCGGAGCGGGGCAGAACGTCTCCCAGAACCTCTTTGGAGGAATCAGCTGGAAAGCGAGCCCGGAATCAGCGAAACGGATGTTCCCGGCGTTCGAGATCGTCCGTCAACTCCACGAGATGCTCTGGTACCTGACAGAAGCCGGCACCAGGACCTTCGACCCGGACACCTCGCACCAGGTCGACCAGCTCAGAAGAACCATCGAAAGTGCGATGACCGACGCGCGGCAGGTCCTCTCCCTGAACCTCGGCGATCTGCACGCGCGGGTTCGGTCCGTGCTGATGGACGTCAGCGAAGAAGTGAGAGCTTCCTATCTCGCCACGGGGGACGACCATCTGGATATCGAGTTCACTCCCGGGGCCGACCTCATGGGCAGGAAGCTACGGTCCCGGCCAATGTGCGGGGCGAACCTTCGAGGTGCCTACCTCATCGCCGCCGACCTTCGGGACTGTGACCTATCGGGTGCAGACCTCCTCGGCGCCGACCTCAGAGATGCACGTTTCGAAGGGGCCGACCTGTCCAAGGCCCTCTATCTGACCCAGGCCCAGCTCAACGCCGCCCAAGGCAACACGAGCACACGCCTGCCCGCCGACCTCGACAGTCCTCTTCATTGGTCGAACAACAGCCAGGAGCACACCCGACAGAGGACCGAATGAACGCCAGAGTTCACCGGCGTTTCACCCCCGAAACGGACGTACCATCGGGCATGGCTCGTCTCGGAATGAAAATGGCATGCACGTTCCTGGCCCTGCTGGGACTGACGGTCACCGGAATGGCACCGGTGGCGGCAGCCCCGTCATCGGGAACCGCGGACCCGGTGGGCAACGACGTGTCCTGGCCCCAGTGCAGCAAGACGCTTCCCAGTTCGACAGCATTCGCGATCGTAGGCGTGAACGGCGGACTGGCCAACAACACCAACCCTTGCCTCGATGCCCAACTCAAGTGGGCCGCGGACGCTACGAGGACCTCCGCAGTAACTGCGCAGCCCAAAGTGGCTCTGTACGTGAACACCGCCAACCCAGGACATGCGGGCTCCTGGTGGCCGTCGTCCAACATCAATGACGACGGCAAGGTGGTGTCCAACCCCTACGGGAACTGCGCGGACGAAGTGCCAGGGACCGTCAGCCTCGCCTGCTCCTACATGTACGGCTACGTGAGAGCTTTCCAGGACGCTGCCGTCCGAGGCATACCGAAGACCGTCTCCTATTTCTGGTGGCTGGATGTGGAGACGGGCAACAGCTGGCAGACCGGCGCGAACGGCCCCGCCTTGAACCGGGCTGATCTGGAAGGAATGGTCGCCTACTTCCGGAGCATTCCGAGCTCCGGTGTCGGCATCTACTCGACGGGCTATCAGTGGGGAACCATCGCCGGGACCGTGCCACCCGGCACCCCCCTCTATGGATTGCCGAGTTGGCTGGCAGGTGCCAGGACCCTGCAGGGAGCGAAGTCGAATTGTTCTCTGCCTGGTCTGACGCCCACCAGCATCGTAAAAGTGACGCAGTACGTCTCGGCCGGACTCGATTACGACTACTCGTGCCCGTACCCGCAGGTCAAGTAAGCGTCCTCACGGAGTTGGCTGGCCACCCTGGCCCTTCCGATCAAAGACCCCGTCCCGTCGTCATCGAGCGCCCATAGACTCCCCCACCCGACGGGTGTACCTTTCGGCTGTGGAAGGCTTCGCGCATCTTCGAACGCCGACCGCGAGTTCGACGAACTGCGCGCGAGGGCATACGGGCCGCATGCCGATATCGGCGCCGACCCTCCGGCTCTCGCGAGGTTGCGCGAACTCGAGGCAGCGCACCGCGCTGACGTCGAGCGTGGGGCGGGTGCCCCCATGAGTGGAAGCCGTCGGGCGGATGCCCCTGCGAGCGAAAGCCGTCGGGCGCATGCCCCCACGAGCGATAGCGCAGCCGGTACGGATGTCGCGCCGACAGCGGCTCCCGCCAGCGCTGCCGCAGCAGGAGATCAGGTGGCCCCGGAGCCGACGGAGCCGGCGGCCGCCCCGCCGTCACAGCCAGTAAAGGCGGTGAAGGAAGGCTCGCCGCGGTCGCAACGGACGACGGCGACGAGGTGGAACCGCGTCGCGTGGACGGCTGGCGCATTGGTCGTCGCGGGCGGGATCGTCGCGACGACCTTCTTCTTATCAGCACCGCGTCCCGCGGCTACTCTGCACCCGACCGCGGTCGAGGCCGATAAGCAGGTCCGCGAACTGGTGGCCGTGGAAGTTCCCCTGTTCGAGATCGACACCTCGACCCTCCGCGCGTATGAGTCATATCGCGGCCTCGAGATCTGGTCCGCGGTGAACGCGTTCGGCTCGCCCTGTCTCGTGGCGGTGCACCGGGCAAGCGGCAGTCTGTCAGATGCGCGCTGCGCTCCGGCTCCGGCGGACCTCATCATGGATGTCTCGTCGTTCGGCGACGGATTCGAAGGATTCGACGGGCTCACCGGCGATGGCATTATCCGGTTCATGCTTCGTGGCGACACGGTGGATGCCTACGTCCACCTCATGCCGGAGGCAGCCTGATGGACGCATCCTCGCCCTCCTCGGATGCTGAGCGTGAACTGGGTGAACTCCGCAGGAGAGCGTACGGCCCGCACTCCGATATCCAAGCTGACCGCGCTGCCCTGGCGAGGCTGGCAGAACTGGAAACGGCAGGCACAGGGAACCCGCCTGAAGGCGACGACACCGAGATCGACGAACCCGCAGCAGCCGCGGAAAGCGTGCCGGTGGTCGACGTCGCCCGAACTGTGTCCGCAGCTGATCGGCGGGACCAGGCAGCCGGCATTGCGCCCGTGGTGGCGTCCAGCAACGACCCATCAAGGTCGCGTTGGCATTCCATCTGGCTTTACGCCACGGCCACACGCGCCCACCGCAGTTGGTCCGTGGCCGGCACGCTCGTGGTCCTTTTTGCCCTCGCGTACTCCTTGGAGTGGCTCATCGGACCGCATTCCGATGCCACATTGCATGCAACCGAACACGAGGCGGACGACGTGGTGTTCTTGATGCTGGACGTCCTGGGAGCCGACGTCGACCGCTCCAGCCTTCGCGGCTACGAACCGTATCGGGGAGTCGAACCCTGGTTCTCCGTGGACAGGCAGGGCCTTCAGTGCTTCATGATCATCGACCGCTCGGGCCCCACGGTCGACGGCGCCAATTGCGTGCCACCTGGGGTTGATCTTTTTGCGGACATCGGCGCGTGGCCCCTTTTGGGGGACGACTCCATGGATGGACTCCCGGACGGGAGCATTATCCGGTTCCACCACCGCGGAGACTCGGTGGACGTCTCCCTCTACCCCGCATCAGAGGCCGGCTGACGCTGCATGCAGGGGACGCGCCCTAGCTGTTCCGGCCTCGCGCCGCGACGGCCCAGCGCTCCTCTGCGACGCCGTCGCGCACCGCGAGCACCTCGTCCACGAGGTTGACGGTCAGGCACACGTGGTTGGGCACGACCCGCAGCCGCGCACCCAGCGGTGGTACGTCCTGTCCGGACGGCCACTCGACAGTGGCGTGATGCTCCGAGAGGGCCACGATGCGCGCATCCGGGTGGTCCAGGAGCCGTCCGTACCCTGTGGCCCATGCCGCACGGTCGGTGCCCAGGACCTTGCTGCCGGCATCCACGACGAACCGGGGCTCCCCTGCCGGTCCGGTCCGACGGCTGACGACCGTGCTTTCGACGGTGAGCGCGATGTCCTCCGGCCTGCAGTGGCCGAGTTCCCACTGCTGGGCGTCCCCGAACACGTAGACGCCCGGGCGCAGTTCGGTCAGGGTGTCGCCTGAGGACGAGAGAGCCGACGGCGTCGAGCCCCCACTGACCTCGAGCTCGGTGAAGCCGGCGTCCTGCAGGGAAACGGCGGCCGCCGACAGGGCCGCGTTCTCGTCAGCGACGGCCGGCGCCGCCGCGCCCGGCCCGTAGCTGTGGCCCGGGAAGGTGAACACCCCGGTGACAGACAGGCCCGCTGACGCCGCGGCCAGTGCGACGTCGGCGGCCTGGAGCGGCGGCACGCCGCTACGGTGGTGGCCGCTGTCGATCTCGACCCGCACCGCGACGCGTGAAGCGGCAGCTCCGAGGCTGCGGGCCACCTGCTGCGCACCCTCCGCGGAATCGACGCCCAGGGTCAGGCGGGCGACATCGGTCAGTGCGAGGAGCCGCCCCGCGGCCCGCTCGTCGACCCACAGCGGATAGGCGATGAAGATGTCCTCGATCCCGGTGGCGGCGAAGACCTCCGCCTCACCGATCGTCGCGACAGTCAGTCCGACGGCGCCGGCCGCCACCTGCCGGTGGGCGATCCCGGGAATCTTATGGGTCTTGGCATGCGGTCGCAGCGCGAGCCCATTCTTCGCCGCGAACGACGCCATGGCGGCGACATTGCGTTCCAGGATATCGACGTCCACGACGACGGCGGGAGTCGCTGCCGCGATGGGGGCTGCCGCGGTCGAAGCTCCGGTCGTCTGGCGGGTCACGCGTCGAAGTGGGTTTCGGGGAGTTGCTGGCCGATCGACGTGACGACCGCTGCGGCGATGTCCGCGAGCTTGACGTTCCGCCCGCTGGACGCGGCCTTGAGGATCGTCATCGCGGTGTCGTGGCTGCACCGGTTCTGCCCCATGATGATGCCGGCTGCGACGTCGATCGTGGTACGCGAATTCATCGCGGCCCGGAGTTGCTCGCCCGTATCGGCGAGATGCGCGACGCGGACAGCCATGCGGAGGGACTTCGAGGCTTCCCGGGCGAGGTCCACGGCGGCAGCGATGACCGCCTCGTCGAAGGCATTGGGCCGGGTCGAATACAGATCCAGGCCGGCTGCTGCGAGACCGTCGAGCGGGATCGGCACACCGAGCGCCGAGCGGACACCATGGTTGATGATGGCTCCCGTGTAGTCCCCGAAGCGGGATTCGCTGCGGAAGTCGGCGACGACATAGACCTGGCCCTCGCGGGCAGCCCGGATGCAGGGACCGTCGTCGAACTGGTACTGGACCTCGTCCATCAACCGCGCCTGCTCGCTGCTGCTCGCCACACTTCCCTTGGAGCGCGGGCGGAGGAGGGTGACCCCGCAGAACATTTCTTTGTCCTCCGACGACATGGCATCCGCGGCGAGCTTCGCCAACCCGTCGAGGAACTCGTTCACATCGGAGCTCTCCAGCACCATGTCCTGCAGCATCCCGGGCAGGGACACTTCGCCGAGTATCTGGTCGTCAGCCACTGCTATCCACCTTCTGCTCGCGTCGGGGCCGCCAGCGCGTGGCCCATTATTTCCCACGCTACCCGCATGGCGGGCCCGCGGGAAACAATCATCCTAACCCCCCGCCCAGTAGCCACGATCGGACCGAGTCAGGACCGAACGACGACGGCGCAGGCGCCCCTGCCGGCCCGCTGCGCCGTGCGCACGTGCCGGAGACTAGGAGGCGCGTCCCGCAGGCGTCAGGCCGCCGGAGCAGGCAGCGCCGGGCTCGCGGGTCTGCTCGCCCTGGATGTATTTGTCGAGGAAGGTGGCGAGCCGCGCATCGTCGGCGGAGTCGACCTTCAGCTGCAGGCCCCATGCGCTGGCGGCGACCGGGGAGTCGAGGTCCGGGTACGGGCTGAGCAGCACATAGGCGCGTGTACCCACGAGCTCGGTCAGCTTGTCGATCTCCTCCTGGCCGATGTCCGGGTTGTACGTGATCCAGACGGCGCCGTGCTCCATGGAGTGGACGGAGTTCTCGTTGGGCAGGGCCTCGGTGTAGACACCGCAGTTGGTCCAGATCGGAGCATGATTCCCTCCGACGGGAGGCGACTGCTCGTACTCGACGGGAGTATCGACGTGGTCGAACGTCACGTCGGGGTACTCCTGGACGCCCTCGATCGGCTGGGCCGCGGCGTCCTCCCGCTCGCGGTTGACCTGGACCTGATTCACGATCACGAGGGTCACCGCGATGATGATCGCCAGGATGACCGCGCCGATGCCGCCGAAGATCAGGGCGTTGCGCTTGCGCTCGCTCGCCCGCTGCTGGGCTTGGATGGCGGCCAGGCGCGCTTGGCGGTCCTGGTTCTCCTGAGACCGTTTCTTGTTCAACGAGGTGTCCTTCATGCTGGGGTGGCTGCGGCGTTCACCGCGGATCGGATAGCGCCGGAACCCAATGTACCGGCGAGGCCCGCCGGTCCCTTAACCGGCGCGGTTTGGGGGAATGCCCTACAGGGCGTCGAGCATGGTCTGCATCAGGGTGATCTCGGCCTGCTGGCCCGACTGGATCTTCGTGGCCAGCGAGCGCACCTGGTCGGTCTCCGCGAGTTCCGCGCCGGCTTCGGCCATCTCCACGCCCGCCGTGTGGTGGCTGATCATGAGGGTGAGGTAGAGCCGCTCCGCGTCCTCGCCGCGGGCTGCGCGGAGTTCGTCGAGCTGCTCCTCGGTGGCCATGCCGGGCATGAGCCCGTCGGGACCGAGCATCGAGGCGCCGTCGTTCCCGGACCCCATGTCCATGCCGGCGTGCTCGCCGGAGCCGGCGGCCATCCACTCCATGCGCGGCTGGGAGGTGCTCTGGCTGAGGTTCCACTCCTCGAGCCACGCATACATCTGCCCGGCCTGCTGCTGCTGCGTGAGGGCGATGTCGTAGGCGATCGCGCGGAGCGTCTCATCTGTGACGTTCTCGCGCACGATCATGGACATCTCGACGGCCTGGTTGTGGTGCACCTGCATGTCGCGGGCGAACCCCGCATCCGCGCTGGTGGTGCTGGGAAAGGAGGGGCCGGCGGAGACGCGTCCGGCCGTGAAGGCCAGTGCGAAGAGGGCCAGTACGGCGATTCCGGCGAGGAGCAGGAGGACTCGCTTCTGCCAGCCCGACAGCGAGAGGGTCATGGACGTCCTTGGGTTGGAGGTGTTCCGGTCAGCCACGGTACGGGACTCCGCTGGGCGTTCCCTCAACACGGGCAGTGCGAGGGAATAGTGTCCCGGGTTGGCCAGTTATACCCCCTGAGGGTATATTGAAGACGACACGAGGAGCGAATTCATGACCACCAGCACGCAGAACCCGACACCGCACGGCTACACCGCGGACAAGGACGCGTACCTCAAGAGGTTGCGCCGTATCGAAGGCCAGGTGCGTGGCATCGCCCGCATGGTCGAGGAGGACCAGTACTGCATCGACATCCTCACGCAGGTAGCGGCCGTCAACAAGGCTCTCCACGCCGTGTCGATGGGCCTGCTCGAGGAGCACATCTCGCACTGTGTCGTCGGAGCAGCCCAGGAAGCCCAGAACTCCGGCAGCAGCGACGCCGTGCAGGAGAAGGTCCAGGAGGCGACGGCGGCGATCGGCCGGCTCCTGCGCTAGCAGAACCCCATCCAGTTACACCCCAGCCCCATCCGATCCTTCAGGAGGACACCATGAGCACCACCACGATCAGCATCACCGGCATGACCTGCGGCCACTGCGTCAGCGCCGTGAAGAATGAACTCTCGGAACTCCCCGGCGTCGAGAACGTCGACGTCGACCTCGTCAACGGCGGCACCTCCACGGCCACCATCTCGTCCTCCGCTCCGCTGGACGCCGCGTCGATCGACGAAGCCGTCGCCGAGGCCGGCTACAGCGTGGTGCCCGCGGGTTCCTGACATGGCGACCCAGCAGATTCCGGTGCAGGGCACGGAGCAGGAGCAGCGCGTCGTGGAGCTCTCCATCCAGGGCATGACGTGCGCCTCCTGCGTGGCACGCGTCGAGCGGAAGCTCGGCAAGCTCGACGGCGTGGAGGCGAGCGTCAACCTCCCTCTGGAGAGCGCCGTCGTCCGGGTCCCCGCGTCCGTGAGCGACCAGGACCTGATCGACACGGTCGTGGCGACGGGCTACGGCGCCCACGTGGTGCATCCGGACTCCGCGGGAACGGGCGATCACGACTCCGCGCCGTCGCTCCTCGGAGCCCGCCTGGTCCTGGCCGCCATCCTGTCCGTGCCGGTGCTGCTGATCTCCATGGTTCCCGCCCTCCAGTTCCCGGACTGGGGCTGGGTGGTGTTCGCACTGTCGCTGCCGGTGGTGACCTGGTCCGCCTGGCCGTTCCACCGGGCCGCCGCCATCAACGCACGCCACCTGTCCTCCACCATGGACACGCTCGTCTCGATCGGCGTCACGGCGGCCTTCCTCTTCTCGGCCTGGCAGCTCTTCGCGGATCCGGCCATGACCCGGCACGCGGGCATGGCCGGCATGGAGACCTCCGCCCTCTACTTCGAGGTGGCCACCGTCGTCGTGACGTTCCTGCTGCTCGGCCGCTTCCTCGAAGCGTCCGCCAAGCACCGCGCCGGGGATGCCCTGAAGTCGCTCCTGGACCTCGGCGCCAAGGAGGCCCACGTGCTGCGCACCGTCGACGGCGAGCGCACCGAGGTCACGCTTCCCGCCAACGCGCTGATCCCGGGCGATGAGTTCGTCGTCCGCCCGGGCGAGAAGATCGCTACCGACGGCGTCGTCACCGAGGGCGCCAGCGCCGTCGACACCGCCCTGCTGACGGGTGAGAGCGTCCCGGTCGAGGTCACTCCGGGAGACGTCGTCACGGGTGCCACGATCAACACGTCCGGCCGGCTCGTGGTGAGGGCCACCCGCGTCGGCGCCGATACGGTCCTGTCCTCCATGGGGCGCCTCGTCAGCCAGGCGCAGAGCGGCAAGGCGCGGATCGCACGGCTCGCGGACCGCATCAGCGCGGTCTTCGTCCCGGTGGTCCTCGTTCTCGCGATGCTCACCTTCGTCCTGTGGCTCGTGCTCACCGGCGACCTCGACGCGGCCTTCACCGCGTCCGTCACCGTCCTGGTGATCGCCTGCCCGTGCGCCCTCGGCCTCGCGACACCGACGGCGCTGCTGACGGGCACCGGCCGCGGCGCCCAGCTCGGCATCCTCATCCGCGGGCCGCAGGTCCTCGAGGACACCCGGACCGTGGACACCATCGTGCTGGACAAGACCGGCACGGTCACCACCGGCACCATGGCCGTCGACGACGTCGTCGTCCTGTCGGACATCTTCGCCACCGACCTCCTGCGGCTCGCAGGAGCCGTCGAGGCCGCGAGCGAGCACCCGATCGCCCAGGCCATCGCCCTGCACGCCGCCGGGAACGGCAGGCTTCCGGAAGCACACGACTTCTCGAGCGCCCCCGGAGGCGGCGTCCGCGCGACCGTCGGGGATGTCGTCGTCACGGCCGGACGGACCGGCTGGCTCGACCGGAACGGCATCCGTCCCACCGGGACGCAGGCGGCCGCCCTCCGTGCCGCGGAAGACGCGGGCACGACGGCGGTATGGGTCGCCGTCGACGGCGACGTCGCCGGATTCATCACGCTGTCCGATACCGTCAAGGACGGTTCGGCCGCCGCCATCGGGCGCCTGCGCCGCCTCGGCCTGCGGCCCGTCCTGCTCACGGGCGACAACCGCGCGGTCGCCCTGCAGGTGGCAGCGACCGTCGGGATCGACGCCGCGGACGTTCGGGCAGGCGTGACCCCGGCCGGCAAGGTCGACGCCATCCGGGAGCTGCAGGCCGCCGGGGCGACCGTGGCCATGGCGGGCGACGGCGTCAACGACGCCGCGGCCCTGGCCCAGGCGGACCTCGGCATCGCGATGGGCTCGGGCACCGACGTCGCCATCGAGGCGGCCGACCTCACCGTGATGGGCAACAGCCTGGAGCAGGTGGCCCAGGCCATCGAGCTCTCGCGACGCACGCTGGGCACCATCAAGGGCAACCTGTTCTGGGCCTTCTTCTACAACGCCGTCGGCATCCCCGTCGCGGCACTGGGCCTGCTCAACCCGATGCTGGCCGGGGCGGCCATGGCTGCGAGCTCCGTGCTCGTCGTCGCCAACTCGCTGCGGCTGCGCAGCTTCGGCAAGTAGGTCCAGCCGCCGGGACGCCGCGAGGTTCCGCCGGCACCCCCAAGGGTCATGTGGAGGAACTGCCCCCGGCCGGCCCGCCTGTGCCGAGGTCGAGGTCGAGGTCGATCGGGAGTGACGGGGCGAGCCGGCGCAGCGACGTGAAGGTGGGCACGAGGGCGTCGTACAGCTCGGCGAAGACCGGCAGCAGCGAGGCGTACACCGCCGCTGCAGCCGGTTGCGGCCGCACGGTCTCCTCGATCTCGATCATGTCGGCGACGACATCGATCGATTCGATGAGGCCGAGGGCCTCCATCCCGAGCAGCGCCGCACCGAATCCGGAGCCCTCCTGCCCGTGGGCGAAGTCGATCGGCATCCCGAACGTGTCGGCGAGGATCTGGCGCCAGAGCGGGCTGCGCATGACGCCCCCGGTGGCCCGGATGCGGTTGACCTCGAGTCCGGCGGACCGCATGGAATGCAGCACCAGCGCCAGCTGCAGGCTGACTCCCTCGAGTGCCGCCCGCACCAGGTGCTCGCGGCGGTGGGCCCGGCTGAGGCCGACGTAGGCGCCGCGCGGCAGCGAGCTCCAGTGGGGAGCCCGCTCGCTGAGGAGGTACGGCAGCATCAGCAGTCCTCCCGACCCGGGGGCCACGCGTGCTGCCAGTGCCAGCAGTTCCTCCTCGGGGGGCTCGGCCAGGTCCGGGGCGAGTGCATCGCCCGCCCACCCCAGCACCACTCCGCCGTTGTTGATCGCACCGCCGACCACCCACCGGGTGGAGGTGAGCGCGTAGCAGAACACGCCGCCGAGCGGGTCGACCGCGGGGCGCTCGACCGCCACACGCAGGGCCCCGCTGGTACCGATCGAGCACGCCGCGACGCCGGGGCGCACCGCACCGACCCCCAGGTTGGCGAGTGGACCGTCCGCGGCACCGACGACCACGGGCGTCGCGGCGGGCAGGCCCACTGCGGCCGCGGTGTCGTCGGTCAGCGCGGGCAGCATCGCGGTGGTGGGGACGATCTCCGGCAGCTGCTCGGGCAGGATGCCGGCAATCGCGAGGGCCTCCTCGTCCCACGACAACGTGGCCATGTTCATCAGGCCGGTCGCCGAAGCGATGGAGTGGTCAACGACCAGCGCGCCGCACATGTTCAGGAGCACGAATTCCTTGATGCCGACCCAGAACCCGACACCCTCGCACAGCTTCGGCTCCTGCTCCCGGAACCACACGAGCTTGGGCAGGGGTGACATCGGATGCACGGGTGTCCCCGTCCGCCGGTGCAGGGCGAGCCCCCCGACCGAGGCGCGCAGGCGCTCGGCCTGGACGCGGGACCGCGTGTCGGCCCAGGTGATGACCTGGGTCAGCGGTTTCCCGGTCGGGGACAGCCCGATGACGCTGTGCATCGCCGAGCTGAAGGAGAGCCCCGCGACGCGGTGGGCGCCCACCTGGTTCACGACCTCGCGCACCGACTCGAGCGCCGCGGCCAGGATGAGCAGCGGGTCCTGGACGGCGTGCCCCGGGTGGGGCTCCTCCAGCGGGTAACCCACCGAATGGGACGCCTCGAGCGTCCCGTCCGTGCGGAAGGCCACCGCCTTGGTATTGGTCGTGCCGAGGTCTACGCCGATCACGACCGGCGCAGTACCGGGGCGGGAACTGCCGGCTGCAGGGGTGGTCATTGCTCGCCGGTCCACAGGGAGATGATGACCTTGCCGGAGGCTTCGGAGTCCTTGGCGACGGCGAAGGCCTCGAGCGCCTGGCCGGCCGGCAGCTCATGGGTGATGACGTCCTCGATGCCCGGGGTGTCGAGGAGCAGTTCGATGGCGTGGTCGATCTCGTCGTCGAACCGGAAGGCTCCGCGGAGCTGGAGCTCCTTGGAGATCAGCGGGGCGAGATTGATGCCCCGAGGTTCGTTGGGGACCATCCCCACCTGGACGACGACGGCCGCCCGGCGCGCGGCCAGCAGGGCAGCACTGACGGCTGCGGGAACGCCGGAGCACTCGAGCACGACGTCGAACGCCAGAGCCGGCAATTCGTCGGTGCCGATCTGGACGGTGGAGTGGGCTCCGAGCCGTCGGGCGCGTTCCAGGGGTCCGGGCAGCACATCGGTGGCGGTGACCTCGGCCGCGCCCTCCGCGATGCAGGCGGCCGTGGCGAGGAGACCGATCGGCCCCGATCCCGATACGAGCACCCGCTTGCCCCGGACTCCTCCGGCGACCGTGATCCCGTGCAGTGCCACGGCGAGCGGCTCGGCGAGAGCCGCCCGACGCAGCGACAGGCCGGCAGGGAGGGGGCGCACCATGTCCTTGTCGACGAGCAGGAACTCGCTCATCCCACCCTGGGTGTGCGGCCAGGTGGACGCGCTGCCGAGGTAGGCGCCCCCGGGCCACAGGTGGCGGCGGTCCTCGATGCCGGGCTCGGGGCTTCCGAAGGTAGCCGGGTGGACGGTCACCGGGGTACCCGGAGCGAGGTCACCGGAAGGGTCCGCGTCCACGGTGCCGGACACCTCGTGACCCGGAACGAGCGGTTCGCGCACGACGTACTCTCCGTTGGCGCCCTCGTTGTAGTAGTGGAGGTCGGACCCGCAGACGCCACCGAAGGCCATCCGGAGCCGGACCTGCCCGGGACCGGGCTCCGGCGTCGGAAGCTCGGTCTCGACGAGATCGAGCTTTCCGTTGATGACGAGCGCTCTCATGTGATGCCTTCCCTTTCAGTTCCACGCACGGCGACCGCGGCCGCCGGCGAGGGCGTCAGACGACAGAGGTCATTCCGCCGTCGACGAAGATGTTCTGGCCGGACACGAACGTCGATGCGTCGGAGGCCAGGTAGATGAGGGTCCCGATGAGCTCCTCGAACTTCCCCCACCGCTGGGCGGGGGTGCGGTTGATGACCCAGGTGTTGAAGGCCTCGTCCTCGACCAGCGCCCGGTTCATCTCGGTCGCGAAGTACCCCGGCGAGATCGCATTGACCTGGATGTTGAACCGGGCGAGGTCGGCCGCCATGCCCTTGGTCAGCATGACCACACCGCCCTTGGTCGCGGAGTACGGGGCGATGGTCTGCCGGGCGAGCATCGACTGGACCGAGCCGATGTTGATGACCTTGCCCGAGCCACGCTCCGCCATCCGCCGGGTGACCTGCCGGGAGACGTAGAAGACGCTCGACAGGTTCGTCGTGACGATGGCGTCCCAGTCGGCCGGGTCGAAGTCGTTGAACGGCGCGCGCCGCTGGATACCGGCATTGTTGACGAGGATGTCCGGCACGCCATGCTCCGCGACGAGCGCCGCGATACCTTCAGCGGCCGCGTCGGCATCCGTGACGTCGAACGTCGTGGTGGCCGGGACGGTGCCGGTTGCGTCGCCGATGCCGTCGGCGGCCTTCGCCACGGCCTCCGCGTCGCGTCCGTGCACCACGACGCGCGCGCCGGACTGGGCCAGGCCCGTGGCGAGGGCATACCCCAGGCCTCGGGAGGAGCCGGTGACCAGTGCCAGCCGGCCCGTGATGTCGAAGGCGCCGGGTGTCATCAGCCGAGCCAGAAGACGAGGAGCGTCAGTCCGAATCCGGCCACGGATTCGAGTGACTGCTGAACGGTCCAGGTCTTCAGCGTGGTCTTCACGTCCATGCCCATGAGCCGGCCGACGAGCCAGAAGCCGGAGTCGTTGACGTGGCTGGCGAATACGGATCCGGCCGCGCTCGCGAGCGTGATGGCGACGATCTCGAGGGGGCTGAACCCGCCGGCGACCACGGCGGGGGCCATGAGTCCGGCGGTGGTGACGAGTGCCACGGTGGCCGAGCCCTGCGCCACGCGGAGGATGACGGCGATGATGTAGGCGGCGAGGATGATCGGCAGGCCGATGGAGGCGAGGGAGTCCGAGAGCGCGTCGCCGATACCGGAAGCGCGCAGCACGCCCCCGAACATGCCGCCGGCACCAGTGATGAGGATGACGGAGCAGACCGGGCCGAGCGCGGAGTCGAGCACCTTCTCCAGGGCCGTGCCGTTCTCGCCGCGCCGGTGCCCCAGGACAGCGGTCGCGACGAGCACGGAGATGAGCAGCGCCACAGGCGATGAGCCGATGACCGTCAGGACCTGCACCCAGGTCTGCTGCTCGGCGTCGACGACGCCCGCGGCGTCGAGGAAGTCCAGGCCGGTGTTCATGAAGATGAGCACGAGTGGCAGCAGCAGCATCCCGACGACGGTGGAGAACTTGGGCGGGTTGACCGGCTGGTCCTCATCGACCGCACCGAACAGTGCCGGCACCGGAAGGATGTACTTGGTGGCGACGAACTTGCCCCACAGGTAACCCGTCACGTACCAGACCGGGAAGGCGATCAGCAGGCCGACCAGGAGCACCAGCCCGATATTCGCGCCGTAGAGCTCGGTCGCTGCGACAGGACCGGGGTGCGGCGGCACGAAGACGTGCATGACCGAGAAGGCCGTGGCGGCGGGGATGCCGTACAGCAGCACGTTGGTGCCGCCCATGCGCCGGGCGACGGCGAAGATGATGGGCAGCATGACGATCAGGCCGGCGTCGAAGAAGATCGGGAAGCCCATGATCAACGACGCGAGGCCGAGTGCGAACGGCGCCCGCCGTTCACCGAAGACGTCTACGAGCTTGTCGGCGAGGACCCGGGCCCCACCGCTGTGCTCGATCATCTTCCCAAGCATCGCCCCGAGCCCGATCAGCAGTGCGACGGACCCGAGGGTGGTGCCGAAGCTCGTCACCAGCGTGGTGACGATCCCGCTGGCAGGGATGCCCGCGGCGAACGCGGTCACGAGCGAGACGAGGACCAGCGTGAGGAACGCGTGCACCTTGAATCGAATGACCAGGACGAGGATCAGGGCGATCGCGCCCGCCGCGATGCCCAGCAGGGGTCCAGCCCCCAGTGTTTGGGTCCAATCTTCCACAGAACTCTCCGTTGATGTTCAGCCCCCCGTGGGGCGGTTTTGCGCTTGGAGCGATAGTGTGTCACAAAGATCACACTTACAGCAAGAAAGATGACACCTTTGAGTCGCAGCATGCCAAACCTGTCACCCGCTCCGGTGCTGCACAATTCCATCCTCGAACGTCTCGGCACGGAGATCGTCCAGGGCGTCCGACCGCCCGGCAGCGTGATCACGCTCGCCCGACTGGAGGACGAGGCCGGGGTCTCCCGGACAGTGATCCGTGAGGTCGTACGGATTCTCGAATCGATGGGCATGGTCGAGTCCCGGCGGCGCGTGGGTGTGACCGTACTCCCCGCCGCGTCGTGGAGCGTCCTGGATCCCCAGCTCATTCGCTGGCGGCTGACGGGAGCGGAACGGCACGCCCAGCTCCACCGGCTGACCGAGATGCGGCTCGCCCTCGAACCGACGGCCGCCCGCCTCGCCGCGCGCCGGGCGACCGCTGAAGTAGGAATAGAGCTGCTCGAACTCGCCAGTCGCCTGCGTATCCTCGGAGAGGCGGGCCAGGGCCATGAGCAGCCCTACCTGGAGGCCGACATCGCGTTCCACGCATTGCTGCTGGCAGCAAGCGGTAATGACATGATCGCCTCCCTGCACGGAATCGTGACGGAGGTGCTGGCGGGCCGGACCGACCTCGGCCTGAGTCCGGCAGACCCGGTCCCCGATGCGTTCGACAACCACGAGGCCATCGCCCGCGCCATCATGGACCGCGACGAAGACCGTGCTGAGCAGTACGCCAAGGCCGTCGTCATGGAGGTGTGGCAGGAACTGGGCAACATCTGAGCGATTCGGCGGTTCCCGTTCCGGCAGTCCGGGCGCCCGCGAATCAGCCGGGCAGGCCTGCGTGGACCAGTCCCCGGAGCGTTTCCGCGTTCCGCACGGCGTGGCCGCCGCCGTCGTTGTTGAAATAGACGTAGACGTCCCGGCCGGAACGGTGCCACTCCAGGATCCGCTCCGCCCACCAGCGCAGATCCGCATCCGAGTACGAGCCCGCGTACAGATGCTCGTGGTCCGGCCCGTGCAGCCGCACGTACACGAAGGGCGCCGTCGTCTTCAGGATGCACGGCAGGCCGGCGCCGCTCATCACGCAGTACGCGGCCTGGTGTCGCCCGAGCAACTCGTAGACGGCGTCGTCGTCCCAGCTTTCGTGGCGGAACTCGACGGCCACCCGGATCCACCACGGCACCCGGGACAGGAAGTAGTCGAGGCGGGCGTCGTCGCGCTCCATGGTCGGCGGGAGCTGGACGAGCAGGACCGCTCGCCGGTCGCCCAGCTCATGCCAGCAGCGGGCGATCCGCTCGATCCAGACCTCCGGCGCGTACAGCTTCTTACCGTGCGTGAGCCCGCGCGGCGCCTTCACGGACAGCGCGAACCCGGGGGGAAGACGACGGTGCCATCCGGCGAAGGTCGTATCGCGCGGCCAGCGGTAGAAACTGGCGTTCAGCTCCACCGTGTCGAATCGTGCCACGTAGTGGTCCAACCGCTTCGCCGACGGCGTGCCCTGCGGATAGCAGATGCCGTTCCAGTGGTCGTAACTCCATCCGGAGGTACCGATGCGGATTTCGCTCACCGTCGCCACACTACCCAGCACCGTCCGCTCCCGTTCTTTCGTCGTCGGTCTTGAGCGTCGGGTTCGGGCACCGTACGGTGTTCGAACGGCAAGCACATCAGGAGATGACATGTCCCTCGTCCGCGTGCACAACTTCTCGGTCTCCCTCGATGGCTTCGGCACCGGCGAGGGCCAGCAACTCGACGCCCCCTTCGGCCACGCGGGCTCGCGGCTGATGGAGTGGGCTTTCGAGACCCGCACCTTCCGCGAGATGGGCCTCCCTGGGGAGTCGGAGGGATCCTCGGGCGTCGACGAGGCGTTCGCCCGCGGGTGGGCGCCCGGAATCGGCGTGGAGATCATGGGGCGCAACAAGTTCGGTCCTCACCGCGGGCCCTGGGAGGACGAGGAATGGAAGGGCTGGTGGGGAGACAACCCCGTCTTCCACACCCCTGTCGTGGTGCTCACCCACCATCCCCGGCCGGTACTCGAGATGGAGGGCGGGACGACCTTCCACTTCGTCGACGCCGATCCCGGGTCCGCACTCGAGCAGGCCCGCGCCCTGGCGGGCGACCTCGACGTCCGGATCGGTGGCGGCGTCAGCACCATCCGACAGTTCCTGGAGGCCGACCTGATCGACTCCATGCACATCGTCGTCGTGCCGATCGTCCTGGGCCGGGGCGAACGGCTCTGGGAGGGGCTCGAAGGACTCGAAGACCGCTTCGAGATCGAGACGACCCCTTCCCCGCGCGGAGTGCTGCATATGGTCTTCACGCGGAGGGCCCGGTAGGCCGCTCGGGAGCGGTTACCCCTCCGACAACCGTTCGGGGAAGGTCCTTGCCCGGTCGATGAACCGGCAGCGACCGCCCGGGCGGTAGATCAGTGGTGGTACTGGTGGACGACGGCGTGGCCCTTACCGCGGCTGATCAGCCAACGGTTCACGGGGGTTGTGATCAGGAAGGCCAGGACCAGCGAGGCGGCAAGGGACATCCAGAACAGGACAGAGGCGATGCCGGCGTCCATGGCACCAGGGATGGTGAGCATGGCGGTGTTGTCGATGATCTCCATCACCGTGATGGAGATGGTGTCCGCCGCGAGAGCTACCTTCAGTGCGCTGCGCCAGGGCACTCCGGCACGGAGGACTCCGCGCATCGTGAGTGCGTAGCCGAAGACGAACGCCAGTGCGACGGACAGGACGACCGTCGCCAGGTCGTGCAGGCCGAGGCTGGTGCCGATCACCATGCCCAGGACCTCACCGATGGCACATCCGGTCAGGCAGTGCAGGGTCGCTGTCGCGGCCATCGACCAGGACGTCGCCGCCGGCCCTCCGTCATGGGCGTGGTGGTCATGGTGTCCGGAATGCAGGTGCTCGCTCATTCTTCCTTCTCCTTCAGCTGGTGCCGTACGCGACTGCAGCACGCAGTCCCCTGTCACCGCCTGGTACCCCCCAGGGGTATAAGAGTAGCATATACCCCTGGGGGGTACCAAGACCACCCTGCCCTCCGGCATCGGCTCGGATCTCTCCGGTGAACCCGCCCCGGTATCCGGCACTTAATCTCCCAGAGCACCGGGTGCGGGAAGTGCGTCGAAGCGTCGTCGGTATTCCGTGGGCGTGGTCCTGAACGCTGCCGCGAAGTTCTGCCGCATCGTGACGGCGCTGGCGAACCCGCTGGCATCAGCGACCTGGTCCATGGGCAGGTTCGTCTCCTCGAGCAGCCTGCGGCTCTCGTCGAGCCTCCTGCTGCGCACCCACGCTGCAGGGGTCGCCCCGGTGCTCGCACGGAAGGTCCGGACGAAGGTACGCCGACTCATATGAGCCCGTACCGCCAACTGTTCGATGGTCAGCGGCTCGGCGAGGTTCTGGAGCGCCCACTCGAGCACTGCCGAGACCGGGTCCTCGCCACGCTGGGGTGGAAGGGGACGCTCGATGTACTGGGCCTGGCCCCCCTCGCGGTGCGGTGCCACGACAAGCGCACGCGACACCGAGTTGGTCGCCGCCGCACCGAGATGCCTGCGGACCAGGTGCAGGCAGGCGTCGATGGCCGAAGCGGTCCCGGCCGACGTGATGACGTCCCCGTGATCGATGTACAGGACTGATGCGTCCGTCCGGACGCTCGAACGCCGCTCTGCCAGGGCATCCACGACCTTCCAGTGCGTGACCGCCTGCCGCCCATCGAGCAACCCGGTGTCAGCAACGGGAAGAGCACCCATGCAGAGCCCCGCGATCGTCGCACCACGCTCGTGGGCTGCCCTCAGGACATCCTGCAGCCCGTCCCCGGCGACCCTTCCGTCGTCGAACCACGAAGGCACGACGACGATGTCGGCGTCACCGGAGACCTGCGGTCCCGCAACGCCGCTGATGAGGTAGCCCTCCGCGGTCCTGACAGCCCCCGCCCTGTCCGAGAACAGGGTCGTCGTCCACTGCTCGTACCCCTGCCGCCTGACCTCGTCGAAGACCATCTGCGGCACCGCGAGATGGAACATCGGCACGCCGTCGAAGGCGTAGATGGCGATGTGCACGCATCCTCCGATCAAGATGTTGGCGCAAATCCATCGTAGGTCAGCAGTCGTGCCACTTCTATCGGAAGGGGGCGGGGCGAAGAATGAAGGAATGCCGTCGCCGGACGGCACCGGAAACCAAGGAGAACCCCCATGACCGCACTCCGTCGCGCACTCGTTATCGTCGACGTCCAGCAGCAGTACTTCGACGGCCCGCTGGAGATCCAGTACCCGCCGCACACCGAATCGCTGCCGAACATCGTGCGGGCGATCGACGCCGCCACTGCTGCAGGCATTCCCGTCGTCGCCGTCCAGCACAGCGCGGGAGAAGGCGCTCCCGTCTTCGACCCGGCGTCTCCGCAGTTCGCACTCCACCCCGAGGTGGAGCAGCGCAAGGCAGAGAGCTGGAAGTCGCTCACCAAGCAGTACGGCTCCGTGTATGCCGGCACCGATCTCGCGGACTGGCTGCGAGGGCAGCAGATCGACACGGTCACCCTGGTCGGCTACATGACGAACAACTGCATCCTTGCCTCCTCCGTCGAGGCAGAGTTCCTCGGCATCGGCACCGAGGTCCTGTCGGACGGTACCGGCGCCATCAACCTCGCCAACGAGGCGGGCTTCGCGCCCGCACAGGCCGTGCACCAGACGCTGATGGCCCTGCTGAACTCCAACTGGGCCAAGGTCTCCACGACCGAGGCATGGACCCGGGCGCTCGCGGCCGGACAGCCGCTGGCGGGAAGCGACCTGGGCAGCTCCGCCATGGCCGGCGCCGAGCGCGCTTCGCAGACGGACGACGTGCGGGTATGAGCCAGCGCTCAGGTGTCGCGGCCTGACTCCGTCAGCAATGCCGTGCACCTCGTGCAGCGGGCCACTCGGCCCACCGGGTGACGGTGCGCAGGACATGCGGCCGAAGCCGCCGTCAGGGCCTCGGCACCGGCTCCACGGGGTTGGGCCGGTCCAGCGCGGCTGCCCGGGGGGCTTCGGTGCTGCGGAGCTCGTCCAGCCGCACGCACACCACGCCTGCGACGATCAGGAGTCCGCCGAGCAACTGCATGGCCCCGGGCAGCTCGCCGAGGATCAGCCACGCCGCGAGCACGGCGAACATCACCTCGGTCAGCGCCACGAAACTTGCCACCTTGGAACCGAGGTGCTGGGCGGCGAGGATACCGGTCACGTACGCCGCCACCGTCGCCACGAGGACGAGAACGACGACGGGCACGATCCAGCTATAGGTACCTCCGGCCAGCGAGACGTCCGCGAACACGAACCGGAACGGCATGATGCCCGTCAGCCCGAGGACCAGGATGCTCGCGGCCGCGACCACCATTCCCCCGCCCGCCATCACGAGCGGAGGGAGCGATTCGTCCACCCGCGCGGACATGAGGAAGTATACGACGAGGCACACGGCCGCGGCGATCCCGAAGAGGATGCCGACCGGGTCGAGCCGGGTGTCACCGGTGAGGTCCAGGACCAGCAGGAGTCCGAGGATGGCCGTGACGGCCCCGATGATCGTGAGGGCCTGCGGCGCCTTCCGCGAGCGCAGCCACAGGAAGCCGACGAGCAGCACGGGCGCGAGGTACTCGAGCAGGAGCGAGACACCGACGGACATGCGCTGGACGGCATTGAAGTAGAACAGCTGGCACAGGGCGATGGCCGTGGTGCCGTAGATGGCGATCGTCAGCGCATTGCCGCGGAGCGTGGACCAACGTCCGCGCATGGCGATCAGCACCGGGACGAGCAGCACGAGGGCCGCTCCTCCGATCCGGAGGCCGACGGCGGCGCCGGGACTCCAGCCGATCTCGAGGAGGGACTTCGCGAACGGGCCCGAGACGCCGAACGTGGCTGCCGAGACGATGGCTATCCAGAGGCCGGCGGTGGGGCGCAGGGTCACGTCCACTCCTTCGGATCGCTGATTGGTGTCATGGGTGACAAGTAGTTATGGTCGTGACACTAGAGGTGCGTGATGTCAGGAGTCAACATGTCTTTCACCTATGACACGGAAGTGGCACTCGCGTCAGCCGCCGCCCTCATCAACACCACCAGGGAGGACACCGACCCGCTCGACACCCTCGAGGGGCTCGACCGCTTCCTCGCCGAGCAGCGCTTCTCCGGCTCCCGGACGCACACGGAGGCCGAACTCCAATCGGTCCGTGCCCTGCGCGCCGAGCTCGAGGTGATCTGGTTCGCGGAGGAGGACGACGCCGTCGGGCTCGTGAACGCGATCCTTCGCCGCACCAACGCACTCCCCCAGCTCGTCCGCCACGACGAGTGGGACTGGCACCTCCACGCCACCGCGCCAGAGGCCCCCCTCGAGGAGCGCATGGCCACGGAGGCCGCCATGGCCCTTGCCGACGTGATCCGCGGACACGAGCTCGACCGCCTCCACTCCTGCGCGGCCGAGGACTGCGACGGCGTGGTGCTCGACCTGAGCCGCAACCGGTCACGGCGCTTCTGCGACACCGGCAACTGCGCCAACCGGACCCACGTGAAGGCGTACCGCGCCCGGAGGGCCCAGAGCGCCTAGGGCACAGGAACGTATCGCTTCGGTAACGTTCGCCCGAAGTCTTGATGAAACGCTTGTCAGTGGATATGTTGTCTTCGCCTACATATTGTCGATCGCAACGTCGACCGGGCGCTACAGCGTTGTTTCAGCTCGATCCAGCCGCAAGGGACACCAGAGACGACCCGCCGTCATCGCCGGCTCCTTCCTCTGAACGCCCCCATCGGTCGGGTCCTTTTCAAAGGCACTACCCATGACCACGATCAAGAATGTCTCGGCCTTCCTGCTGGCAGTCGGTGTCGCAGCGGGAATGTCGGCCTGTGCGCCGGCAGGATCGACCGCCCCCGAAGCCGAGGGCGACGACGCCGCCACCACCTGCAACGTCGGCATCTCCATGCCCACCCGAAGCCTCGAGCGCTGGATCAACGACGGCGAGGGACTCAAGGAGAAGCTCGAGGCCGCCGACTGCACCGTCGACCTCCAGTACGCCGACAACAAGACGGACCAGCAGATCAGCCAGATCCAGAACCAGGTGGCGGGCGGAGCGAAGATCCTCGTCGTCGCAGCGATCGACGGCCAGACGCTCGGCCCCGCGCTCGAGGACGCAGCATCCCAGGACGTCAAGGTCATCGCCTACGATCGGCTCATCAACGGCACGGAAGCCGTGGACTACTACGCCACGTTCGACAACTACAAGGTCGGCCAGCTCCAGGGCCAGTTCATCGAGGAGAAGCTCGGCCTCGCCGACGGCAAGGGCCCCTTCAACCTCGAGCCCTTCGCCGGCAGCCCCGATGACAACAACGCCGCGTTCTTCTTCGCCGGTGCCTGGGACGTCCTGCTGCCCTACGTCGAGTCCGGCCAGCTGGTCGTCCCCTCCGGGAAGTCCCCCGCCGACAACGACGGCTGGAAGTCCATCGGAATCCTCGGCTGGGGTTCGGATGACGCCCAGGCCGAGATGGACAACCGCCTGCAGTCCTTCTACACCGGCGGCGACAAGGTCGACGTCGTCCTGTCCCCCAACGACAGCCTCGCGCTGGGCATCGAGGCTTCCCTCGACTCCGCGGGCTACAAGCCCGGCACCGACTGGCCCCTCATCACCGGGCAGGACGCGGATGTCGCCAACGTCAAGGCCATCCTCGGAGACCAGCAGTCGATGACCGTCTGGAAGGACACCCGCGAACTCGGAAGCCAGGTCGAGTCCATGATCACGGCGATCGTCGCCGGTGACGAGGTCGAGGTCAATGACACCGAGACCTACGACAACGGCAGCAAGGTCGTTCCGTCGTACCTCCTGGATCCCGTGGTGGTGACGAAGGACGACGTCGAGCCGAAGCTCGTGGAGTCCGGCTTCGTCAAGGCAGCAGACATCGGTCTCTGACCTCCGGGAGCGGGGCGCGGCCATGGCCGCGCCCCGCTCTTCCCCTCCAGCGAAGCGAGAACAGCATGAGTGACGTAATCCTCGAGATGGACGGAATCGTCAAGGAGTTCAGCGGCATCAGGGCCCTCGACGGCGTCTCGGTCAGCGTGGAGCGCGGCGAGGTCCACGCGATCTGCGGCGAGAACGGGGCGGGGAAGTCCACCCTGATGAAGGTGCTCAGCGGCGTCTATCCGCACGGCAGCTTCGACGGGACCATCACGCTCGATGGACGGCCCGTCGCCTACAGCTCCATCAATGACAGCGAGCGCGACGGCGTCGTCATCATCCACCAGGAACTGGCCCTCAGCCCCTACCTGTCCATCGCCGAGAACATCTTCCTGGGCAACGAGGTCCAGCGCGGCGGGGTGATCGACTGGAACAAGACGAACCTCATGGCCGCCGAGCTCCTCGCGCGCGTGGGGCTGCAGGAGAATCCCGCGACGAAGGTCCTCGAGCTGGGAGTGGGCAAGCAGCAACTCGTCGAGATTGCGAAGGCGCTGTCGAAGGAGGTCAAGCTCCTCATCCTTGACGAGCCGACCGCGGCCCTGAACGACGACGACTCCGCCCACCTGCTCGGTCTGATCGAGCAGCTGCGCACCCAGGGCATCACGTCGATCATCATCTCCCACAAGCTGAAGGAGATCCGCGCCATCGCCGATACGGTCACCGTCATCCGCGACGGGCAGACCATCGAATCCTTCGATGTCACGGACAGCGATGACATCGAGACCCGCATCATCCGTGCCATGGTGGGGCGGCCGCTGGACCATCAGTTCCCACCGCGCGAACCGGACATCGGCGAGGAGAAGTTCCGGGTCGAGGAATGGACCGTGCACCACCCCATCGACGTGGAGAGGGTCGTCGTCGACCGCGCGTCGTTCTCCGTGCGCGCCGGGGAGATCGTCGGCTTCGCCGGACTCATGGGAGCCGGCCGGACAGAACTGGCGATGAGCATCTTCGGACGCTCCTACGGGAGCGGGATCTCCGGGCGGGTCTATAAGGACGGCAGGGAGATCCAGACACGGACCGTCGGCGAGGCGATCCGGAACGGGATCGCCTATGTGACCGAGGACCGCAAGCGCTACGGCCTGAACCTGATTGGCAGCATCACGGTCAACGTCTCGGCGGCTGCCCTCGGCAAGCTCGCCAAGCTCGGCATCATCGACCGGAACAGGGAGTACGCCGTCGCGGACGAGTACCGCAAGCAGATGAACATCAAGACGCCGAGCGTCTCCGCCGTGGTGGGCAACCTGTCCGGCGGGAACCAGCAGAAAGTCGTGCTCAGCAAGTGGATCTACTCGGGACCCGACGTGCTGATCCTCGATGAGCCGACGCGGGGGATCGACGTCGGCGCCAAGTACGAGATCTACGGAATCATCAACGAGATGGCGGCACAGGGCAAAGCGGTAATCGTCATCTCCAGCGAGTTGCCCGAACTGATCGGCCTCTCGGACCGCATCTACACCATCGCGGAAGGCAAGCTCACCGGCGAGCTGGATCGCGCCCATGCCAGCCAGGAGGAACTCATGCGCCACATGACCGCCGCCCGGATCCAAGGAGCACAGGCCCCATGACCACCACCACACCCGAGCAGGCCACCGCGCCCGTCCCGCCACGGCCGGAGCTCGCGAAGAAGAAGCGGCGCAGGGTCGACATGCGCCAGTACGGCATCCTCGCCGCCCTCGCCGTCATCATCCTGCTGTTCCAGGTCCTCACCGGCGGCCGCCTGCTGTACCCCGGCAATGTGAGCAACCTGATCCAGCAGAACGCCTACGTCCTCATCCTCGCGATCGGGATGGTGATCGTCATCATCGCCGGCCACATCGACCTGTCGGTGGGGTCCGTCGTGGCGACGGTAGGAGCGGTTGCCGCACTGTCGATGAACAGCTGGGGGCTTCCGTGGGGTGCGGCCGTCGCGCTGTCACTCCTCGTCGGCGCACTGATCGGAGCATGGCAGGGATTCTGGGTCGCCTTCGTGGGCATACCGGCCTTCATCGTCACGCTGGCCGGCATGCTCGTCTTCCGCGGTGTCGCCCTCGTGCTGCTGACCGGCGGAACGATCAGCGGACTGCCCCGGCCGTTCAACTCCATCGGATCCGGCACGCTTCCCGCGACCGGCACGCCCGACCTCATCACGCTCGGCATCGGAGCTCTCGCCTCGCTGGCGCTGGTGGTCCAGCAGCTCAAGGGACGCGCGGACCTGCGCCGCCTCAACCTGCCCCGTGAGCGCACCGTGTCCTTCGTCCTCAAGGTCGCGATCGCCGTCGTCGCCATCATGTACCTGTGCTACCTCCTCGCGTACAACCGCGGCACGCCGATCATCCTCGTCATCCTCGCGACCCTCGTCCTGCTCTATTCGTTCCTGCTCTCACGGACCGTCTTCGGACGCCACGTCTACGCCATGGGTGGGAACCTCTACGCGGCGATGATGTCCGGGGTGAAGACGAAGTGGGTCAACTTCTTCATCTTCGTGAACATGGGCTTCCTGGCGGGTCTCGCGGGTGTCGTCAGCACGGCGCGTGCCGGCAGTGCTGTGGCCTCGGCCGGCCAGAGCTTCGAACTCGATGCCATCGCCGCCGTCTTCATCGGTGGTGCCGCGGTCCAGGGCGGTGTCGGCACCGTGGTCGGCGCGGTAATCGGCGGCCTCGTCATGGGCGTCCTCAATCAGGGGCTGTCCATCCTCTCGGTGGACGCAGCCTGGCAGCAGGTCATCAAGGGCCTCGTGCTCCTGCTCGCCGTCGCGTTCGACGTCTACGGCAAGCGCCGGAACGGCCGCTAGGTGGACTGAGCCGGAGTGCCGGCTGCGCAGGTGAAGGATGAAGACCTCTAGTGTCGGTGGTTGCACGCCGACGATCAAGGGGTCTTTTTCCTTTTCAATCGATGGAGTTGAAGAATGTCAGCGTGTCGCGTGCGACCAGGTCGGGGCATTCCCAGAGGACCATGTGAGCCACGCCCGGGTAGATCCTTACAACCGAGCCGGGTATTCGAGTCGCCAGGGCTTGCTGATGTTCCCGCGGCAGCAATCCGTCATGCTCACCCCATAGGAGCAGTGCGGGAGCGCGAATATTTCCTAGATCGGTGGGTGGCGTGGCGGCACTCAAGCCTTGCAGTATGCCCTTCCAGGCATGGGCGGGCATCTTGACACCGTCGAGAACCCGGTCCTCGATGAACCACGAGGGAACCTCGTGCAGTAGTGGAAACCAGGAGAGCGACTCTCGAACCCAGCTCTCGTCGATGGGGTCAGCCAGGCGCTCCACCTCATCGGCGAACGAGGCCCGCCCGTGGAGACTCAGGGGAACGCCGACGAGTACCAGCGACACGACTCTTTCCGGGTAGGTGACCGCCAACTGCTGGGTGACGTATCCACCGCTGGAGGAGCCGAGAACGCAGACCTTCGGCACGTCGAGTGCGTCGAGAATCGCGGCAACGTCTTCCGCCTGGTCGGACAACGAGTAACCGGACTCCGGCTTGTCCGCGTCGCCCTGCCCCCGGAGGTCGGGGGCGTAGATCCTGCACCCAGGAAGTAGTGGCACGAGCCGATCAAAGCTCTTTCGCGACTCGCCCCACGCATGCAGCAGCAGTACCGGCCGCGCGTCGGCGTCGCCGTGCACGAGACACGGTACCGCGATGCGTGTCCGGAGCGTGAGATCCAGGACCTGCTCTTCCATCGCCCGGCTGACCAACCTCCCTGGGCAGTACAGCTAGGGCACCAGCTCGTAGAAGCGGAAGAACCCGAAGTCCTCGATCGGCAGGATTCTGACGTCGGCGAATCCGGCGTCCAGAGCGTATCGGCGGAGCGTGTCCGGTCGCATGACGGTGCCAGTGCCGGCGCTGTCGGGATGCGCCATTCCGTCGGGCAGGCAGATCAGGAGGCTGAAGCCGTACATGAGCCGTTCCAAGTCGTCGCCCGGAGGAGCGAAGGATGCGGCCACGGCCTCGTCCATGACAACCAGGGTGCCGTCCTGCCGGAGCGCCCGGCGCGCCGCGGCCAGCACCTCGACCGGGTAGGGCAGGTCATGAACGCACTCGAAGGCGAAGATCGCGTCGAATCGAGCCGAGGGCAATTCCGTCGCGTCGGCATGCTCGAAGCTGACAGCACTTCCCGTGATGGTCGCGTTGGTCCGCGCGAGCGTTATCGACTCGGTGTCGATATCGAATCCGTGCACCCGCGCCATCGGAAACATCCGGGCAAGCGCGATCGTCGACCAGCCGGCGCCACACCCGATGTCGGCGATCCTGGTCCCCTCTGGCTGCAACCGGGACATCAGTGAAGGCGCTCCGCCCAACGCATCGGCCAGTTTCAACTCGAACCATGGTCGATTCATCTCGGCCTGGGACTCGCGGGCATCAGCGCCGAACTCCGACCACGAGACCCCGGTGCCGGTCCGATAGGAACGCTGCAACGCCGGAAGCTGGATCGCCGCACCGGCGAGCATCCGAGCCAGGGGCGCGAGATAGTTGAGGCTGCCCGTATCGGTGAGGACTTCGGCCGAGCCCTGCGGCAGGGTGAAACGGCGGCTGTCATCCCCCGTGACGGCGAGCAGGCCCGTGATGGCCTGCTGCTCGAGCCACTCGCGAACGTAGCGCTCGGACGTGCCGGTCCGCTGCGCCAGCTCGGACGACGACGCAGGCCCCTCCCTCGCAAGGCTCCGATACCAACCGAGCCGATCGCCGAGGTGGATGGCGAGTATGTCTATCGTGCCGCGCGCCGCATCCAGGATGCGTTCGGCGACAGCTTCAGCATCCGGGTCCGGGCCCATGCTTCCTCCGACGGCGGTGTGTTCGTGGAGCTCAGGATGTACCCGTTGCAGGCAGCTGGCAAGGCATGGGCAGGCACACCACCTGCCGCGGTTGTTGCGTGGGAGTCCAGCGGGACTAGCCCGGGCCCTCCGCCCGATCGATACCCTCCACGCCGTCCCCCTGGAAGCCGTCCTCCGAATAGCCCCCATCGGCGAGGCCCTGCTGTACCTGCTCCTCCGAGGACGCGGTGAATGCGGACCCGTACTCCGGCGGGTAGATGCCGGAGTACGGCGCCAGTCCCGGACCTGCGGGGAGGGTTTCCTGCCCTTCGGAGAAGCCGTCGTCCGATGCGGGATAGTTGCTGCCGAGCAGGCTCCTCGTCAGGGACGCCGCGTCCGCCATGAGCTCGTCCACCGCCGCGAGGAGATGGTCGTCCGCCACCGGCACGCCCTGCAGTGCGGCAGCGAGGACCGCGCGCCGCACCAGCTCCCGCGTGAAGGACGCCGTCGTGCCCTCGATGTGCGCTGCAGCGGAGCCGATGGCCCCGGGGCTGAACGGGAGGTTCCGGGCGTAGAGCCGCAGCAGCTCCGCCCGCTCGTGCTCGGCAGGCAGGGGCACCTCGACGGCCAGGTCCACGCGGCCCGGGCGTTGTGCGAGCGCGCGCTCGAGCATGTCGACGCGGTTGGTGGTGAGGACGAAGGTGACGTCGGCGTCGTCGTCGAGCCCGTCCATCGCATCCAGCACCTCGAACAGCAGGGGCTGGGGTCCGTGGCCGAAGCTGCGGTCCTCGGCGATCAGGTCGCAATCCTCGAGCACCACGATCGACGGCTGCAGGGCGCGTGCCATGCGGGCCGCCTCCCCCACGTGGGCGAGGGTGCCGCCGGACAGCAGGATCGCCGTCGTTCCCGTGCTCGCGCTCAGCAGGAAGCGGACGGTGTGGGTCTTGCCCGTCCCCGGCGGACCGTACAGGAGGATGCCGCGCTTGAGGTGCTGACCGGCCGCCACCAGCGCTTCGCGGTGGGCTGCGATACCGAGGGCATGCTCCGTGACCCTCGCCAGGAGCCCCTCGGGAAGGATGACGTCGTCGGCCGTCAGGGTGGGGCGCGCGTGGAACGTCACGCCGGCGCTGCTCGGGCCGAAGTCCTCCATCGTGAAGGACAGGATCTGGCCCTTCAGGACACTCTCGCGCTGCATCCGCCGCCGGAACTCCGCGAGGAAGTCGGCGGTCACCGCTGGGTCCGGGCAGAGCACCTCGAGGGAGGCGGACTGCCGTCCGTACCGCGGATCCGCCTTGCGCTGCAGGAGCGCGATGGGCACGCCCGCGCGGCGGAAGAGCCGGAGGCCGAGTGCCACCGTCTGCCGCTGCCGGTCCGGCGCGACCGGCAGGTTCGCGTAATCCGGTTGCGCCAGGGGGAAGTTCGGATACAGCGCGGACTGCTGGAGCATGTCGCTCAGCGACATATGGTGGCGCTGGTCTCCTCCCCCGATGCCGACGAGCCGCCCGCCGGGCCCCGTGAGGGACACGAGGATGATGTCCGCGTCGACATAGCGGCTGCCCGAAACGTCCTCCACGACGACGGGAACGCTGCCCGCTTCCGCACCCAGATGGGCGCTGAGGGTGTCGAGGAGTTCCCGGCCGCGCGCGGTAGAGGGCTGGGCCTCCTGCGCGAGGCGGACGAGTGTGCCGAAGGTGCTGATGAATCCTGCTACGTCATCCTGCATGAGGGGAGGCTAGCAGTAGCGTCAAGAGGGCGCGGGGGTCAGGTGTCCTGCTTCGGCAGGCGCTCCCCGTAGCGGGGCTCCTCGCCGGCCTCCTGCTGGGCGTCGGGCCCCTGATCCGCGGCGGACTGTGCGGGCGGTGCCTGCCGGTCCGGCCTGGCGGATGAGCGGTTGATGCCGGAACCCTTGCTGAGGTGCTCCGAGTTCGGCGTCTCGGCCATCATGAGCATGGCGCAGATGACGAGGGAGGCGATGAACGCGATACCCGCGGCCGTCAGGCCCAGGTCGACGCGCAGCTCCTTGCTGCCGCCGCCGGTGGCGAAGATCGACGTCGCGACCCCGGCCACCACGGCCAGGACCGCGGAGAAGACGAGCGGTGCCTTGATGCCGTGGCGGAATCGTCCCTGCGTGGGCTTCCCCGGCTGGCGCTTGGCCACGGGCACTCCTTCCGGTGGTGCGAGATTTCTACAAGACGTAGAGGCTCTAGTTTACGGGGTCCGGCTCGCCCTGGGCGCCGGAAACGGACGGTGCGCTGAGCGCTGAATCGTGCCGGTAGCCGAGCGCGGCGATACCGAGGACGACGGCGGTCAGCAGCGCGCCCCCACCGGTCACGCCGAGCAGGGCGTGCGCGCCGAGCTCCTCGACGAACGGGAGGATGGCGCCCGTGGCCAGGCCCACGACTCCAGCGGTGACGAGGTCCCGGGCGGCAACGTGGCCGCGGACCGCGAGCCCCCGTACCAGCTCGGCGGCACCGGCGACGGCCAGCGCGACGGCGCCGGCGAAGGCGAAACTGCGGTCGTCGAGGAAGACGAGGCTGGCGATGCCCGCACCGAGGAGCAGGCCGCCGCCGATCTCGGTCAGCAGCCTGAACCGGGGGCCCCAGTGCGCCATGCGGTGCGTCCACAGGTAGGCCCCGCCGTTCAGCAGGAGATAGAGCCCGCCTGCGAGGGACATCACCAGCGTGGACGGGTCGCGCCAGAAGATGGTGACGAGCCCGAATACTGCGCTCACCACGGCGCGGACCAGGAACGGCTTCCAGACCGTGAGCTGGACGCCATCGGAGTCGGGGCCGGTGCCAGGGGCAGGCGATGCAGCAGCCATCAGGGGCCTTCCTGGACGGGGTACGGGAGCCGGGGGATCGTGTCCAGTTTAGTCTTCCGCGCCCGGTCCTCCATCGGCGGTGAACCCGGGGAGACCGCCGGGGCCGGGACCACCGACCGCCGCCGACGCATGATCGCGGCGGGCAGCCAGTTGCACAGCGCCCAGTAGGCCACACCCACCACGAGCGAACCTCCCACGGCCAGGACCGGGCTGAGCGGGAGCAGGACCGGATAGACGAGCCAGTGGGTGAGGTAGATGTACAGGGACGCCGCGGCAAGCCAACCGACCACGCGGCGCAGGACCGTCGGCACCGGCAGCGCCGGCACCCAGATGAGCAGCAGGATGCCGGTGGCGACGGTGACCTCATGGATGGTGCTGGTGGCGCTGCTGGAGAAGCCCGGAACACTGAGTACCGTCAGCACCGAGACCGTCCACCGGTGCACGCCGGTCCGGGCGGAGGCGAGGGCCCAGCCCAGGGCGAAGAGCCAGAACACGGGCGCCGGCTTCGGCAGCCCGGGGTCCATGATGTCGTAGCGGCTGATCAGCCCCATCACCACCAGGCCCAGTGCGAAGCCGAAGGGAGCCCAGCGCTGGAGCCGGTCGGCCCACGGCACGGCCAGAAGCGCCGTCACGCCGATGAGGATGTAGGTCAGCATCTCCACGAACCAGAAGTGCCACTGGGTCGTGAGCTCCTGCGGCCCGACCATCCCGTTGAGCAGGAAGACGTTCGCGACGCTGTAGTCGTCGGTGAGCAGGTAGGCCACCGCGATGAACGCCACGCAGGGCACCACGATCCGGGTCAGGCTGCGCAGGTGGCGGCGCAGCCGCGGAGCGCGTTCGCCGCCCAGCTGGAACCGCGCGAAGTTGTACCCCGCCACGGCGAAGAGGAGGTGGGCGGTCTGGAAGTGGAAGAGATGCACGTGCGTCGCCACGATGCACACGATCGCCACGGCGCGCAGCACGATCGACGTCTCCAGGAAGGACACGACACGACGCCGGGGCTTCCGGCGGCGCTCCAGCTCGCGGACGGACAGCAGGTGCCAGTCGGCCGGAAGCCGTCCGATCGCCTGTTCCAGCCGCACCGAGACGGCGACATAGGAGAGGGAATCACCGTCGAGGGAGACGAAGGTGTCGCCGTCCCCGATGTCGCTCCGATCCAGTGCCTCCGCGAAGATGCGCCGTATGTCGTCGCGATCACCACTCGGGGTTTCGGGGGCGGCCGGGGGTGCCTGCGCGGCCAGCCGGCGCACGGCCGGGTAGTCGACCTTGCCGGTCGTCAGCCGTGGCAGCCGCTCCACGGAATGCATCCCGACCGCCGCACGCGGCAGGCCCACGCTGCCGGCGAGGACCTTGGTCAGGAGCGAGGAGTCGTGTTCGCCCTCGACGGCGACGACGAGGCCGTCATCGGATCCGGCGGCCGCCGCGGTGACGCCCAGCTCCGCCAGGATGCGCTCGACCTGCCCGAGATCGATGCGCAGGCCCGCGAGCTTCACGAACCGGCTGCGCCGCCCCACGACTTCGTAGAGTCCGTGGGCGTTCCTGCGGGCGAGGTCACCGGTGCGCAGTTCGTGGATCGCCCGGCCCAGGGCGAGGTCGGCAGGCTGTTCGGCATAGCCGAGCATGACGTTGGGACCGGTGTAGACGAGTTCCCCGTCCTCCAGGTCCTCCACCGGCTCGATGCGGAAGGCGCCGCCCGGGACCGGCACCCCGATGGTCCCCGGGTGCTCGGCGGCGAGGTCCGGCGGCAGGTAGGCCATGCGGGCGGTCGCCTCCGTGGCCCCGTACATGACGAACAGGTCCCAGCCGTGGCGCCGTCCGATGCCGGCCCAGGAGCGCACTTTCTCGGGCGCAAGCCTGCCGCCCGCCTGGGTGACGTAGCGCAGATGCGGAAGGTCCGCCTCTGCGAAGCCCACGCGCTCCAGCAGGTCGAAGGTGTAGGGGACGGCCGCGAACGACGTCGCCCGGCTGTCCCGGAAGAGGTCCCAGAAGCAGGGGTCGACGACCGAGAGGTCCGTGAGGACCAGCCCGGCCCCGCGCATCAGGTGGCTGTTGACCACGGACAGGCCGTAGCAGTAGTGCAGGGGCAGGGTCGTGGCGGCGCGGTCGTCCGGCTCGATGCGGAGGTACTCGGCGATGGAAGCGGCGTTCGCCGTGAGGTTGGCGTGCGAGAGCCGCACGAGCTTCGGGGAGCCGGTGGATCCCGAGGTGCTGAGCAGCAGGGCCAGTTCGGGATGCAGCTCGTGCCGCGACCCGGGACGGCGTTCCTCGAGGACCGGGACGCCCTCACCGGGGCGCAGCACAACGTCGGGATCGTAGGCCGCCACGAGGGATTCCAGTGCTGCGGGCTTGTCCGCCGGCACCAGGAGCAGGGGATGGCCGGCAGACAGCGCGGCCAGGTAGCCAACGAGGGAGTCCAGTGCGTTGCGGGCGGCCAGCAGCACCAGCCGGCGCTCCGTGCCCAGGCGGGCGGCGAAATCGTCCACGCGCCCGGCGAGCTCCCGGTACGTGATCACGCCGTCGTCGGTGATGACGGCGGGCCGTCCGCCGTGGCGGGCGAGGTCGGTGAAGGCGATCTGGGCGAGTTCGGGCTGCGCGGTCACGGCGCTGCCGTCCCGGGATCAGTCAACAAGGTGGAGGCCTAACGTAGCGGAAGGGGTTCGGAGGACGGCCGTGCCAGGGAGCTGCTCGGCGGCGGGGACGTGATGGCCTTGTCGCCCAGGAGCAGCGTGGGGGTCGTGCCCGCGGTGACGGAGACGGCGACTGCCGTTCCCACCGGGTGGCGTACGGTGTGGGGCTGCCACGAGCGCAGGGTCCGGCCGGAGGCCAGCCGGACATGGTGGAGCACGAACGCGCCGTGGTACTCGATCGCGCTGACCTGTGCGGACGCGTTCGGGTCCGGCCGCAACGCCACCTCGTGCGGCCGCAGTACGACCTCGACGTCCAGATCGCTGTTCGCCCATCCCGGGACCGTCGAGACGATCCCGATCTCGCAGGTCAGCAGGGCGCGGTGCACGTGCGCCGGGAGGAAGTCGGCATCGCCCATGAAGGAGGCGACGAAGCGGGTCGCGGGCTGCTCGAACACCTTCTCCGGCGTATCGGCCTGCTCGATGACGCCGTCACGCATGACGACGACGCGGCTGCCCACGGACAGGGCCTCCGTCTGGTCATGGGTCACGAGCACTCCCGTGGTGCCGGTCTCGCGCAGGGTCGCGACCGTGTCGCGGCGCACCTGCGCGCGCAGGGACTCGTCCAGGCTGGAGAAGGGCTCGTCGAGGAGCACGACGGCGGGCCGGGGCGCCAGGGCGCGAGCCAGGGCCACCCGCTGCTGCTCGCCGCCGGACAGCTCATGGGGATAGCGGTGCGCGAGGTGGGACAGCCGCACGAGATCCAGGACCTCACCTACCCGCGTCCGTCGTTCGCTCCGGCCCAGCCGGTCGAGGCCGAACTCCACGTTGCGGGCGACCGTCAGGTGCGGGAAGAGGGCGTGGTCCTGGAACACCAGCCCCACCCTGCGCTGCTCGGGTTCCACGAAGCGGCGCCCGTCGGCCATCACCTTGCCTGCGACCCGGATGATGCCGGCGTCCGGCCGTTCCAGGCCCACGGCCAGGCGGAGGGTCGTCGACTTGCCGCAGCCCGACGGGCCGATCAGGGTCACGAGTTCGCCGGCCGTGACCGTCAGGTCAAGCGCGTCCACACCCACGGACCGGCCGTAGTGCCGGGTCACCCCCTCCAGTGACAGGGCGGCTGGGACGCCGTCGGCGAGGAGCCGGGCTTCCGTCGTCGGTCGAGTCATGCGTCTACCCTCCCGCGGGTCTCGGCCCGGCGGGCCTGGCGGACGAGGACGACGACGGGCAGGATTGCGGCGGCGACGATGACCAGCGCGGGCAACGAGGCCTTCTCCCAAAAGTTCTCGCGGGCGAGTTCGTAGACCCACACGGACGCGGTCGTGAATCCGAAGGGCCGCAGCAGCAGCACGATGGGCAACTCCTTCACGGCATCGATCATCACCAGCATCAGGGCCACGGCCACCCCGGGCCTGGCGAGGGGGGCGTGGATGCGGGTCAGGATCCGCCGCGGAGTGGCACCGAGGCTCAGGGCCGCGAACGTGACGGTCGGGGGTATCTTCGCGAGGCTTGCGTCCACCGCCTGGTAGGCGGGCGCGAGGAAGCGGATCACGTAGGCGTAGAGGATGCCCAGGACCGACCCGGTCACGAGGATCCCCGTGCCACCCGGGACACCGGCGCGTTCGAGGGCGGTATCGACCGCCGCGAACGCGATCAGGACCCCGATGCCCACGACGGCGCCCGGGACCGCGTAGCCGAAGGTGGTCAGCTGCGCCGCGGAGGCGGCGATCCGCCCGCCGCTGATGCGCACCGCGTGGCCGACCGCCACGGAGAGCGCCACGCAGGCCAGGGCGGTGACCGACGCCACGAACAGGGTGCTGACGAGGTACTCGCCGAAACGGGGGTCCGTCAGGACGCCGGATTTCCCTGCCTCCCCGACCGCCCATACGAGCAGTTGCAGCACGGGGATCAGGAAGCCCGCGGCGAGAGCCGTGATGCACAGCGCGGTCGCCGCCCATCCGCGCGCGCCGCGGAGCCGCTCGGGCTGCAGGCCCTGTCCGCGTCCGCCCTGCTGGTGGTACCGTGCACGGCCGCGCAGCGCCCGCTCACCGGTCAGGACGGCCACGGCGAACAGCAGCACCAGGACCGCCAGCTGCGTCGCGGCATGGAAGTCGAACGTGCCCTTCCATACGAGGTAGACGCCCACGGAGACGGTCTGCACGTTGAAGTACTGCACCGTCGCGAAGTCGGTCAGCGTCTCCATCATCACCAGGGACAGGCCCGCCGCCAGGGACGGCCGGGCCAGCGGGAGCAGTACCCGGCGCAGCGTGCGCGCCCGCCCGGCTCCCAAGGTGCGGGCCGCGTCGTAGGTGCCGGCGGACTGCTCGATGAGCGCCGCACGCACCAGGAGGTAGACGTAGGGGTACAGGGACAGGGACATCACCAGCACCGCGGCCGGCAGGGAGCGCACCTCGGGCACCCAGACGTCGGGGCCCAGCACGGCGCGCAGGGCCGACTGCACCGGTCCCGCGACGTCGAAGACCGAGAGGAAGACGAAGCCGAGGATGTAGGCGGGCACGGCGAGGGGCAGGACGAGCAGCCACACCAGGACGTTCCGCAGGGGAAAATGGTACGCGGTCACCAGCCATGCCAGCCCTCCGCCCACCAGGAGCGTGCCCGCGGCCACACCCACCATCAGGGCCAGGGTGGTGAGCACCATCGCGACGATTCCCCGCGGCGGGGCGGTGTCCCCCACGCTGCCGACGCCGTCGAGCACGACGGCCAGGACGGGCGTGGCGACGAGCAGTGCCACGACGACGACGAAGGCGGACCACGCCGGACGCCCGGCCCCGGACGTCCGCCCGCGTGTCGGGGTCCTCGCCTCGGCGAGGACCCCCGTTCCGGTCACTTGTATCCGGCCTCTGCGAGCAGATCGACGGCCTCGGCGTTGAGGTCGCCGTAGGCCTCCGCGTTCAGCGGCATGCGCTTGAACTCGCCGAATTCGGCGATCAGCGGTTCCGGTTCCGCCGCGGGGTTGACCGGGTACTCGTGGTTACCGTCCACGAAGGGGTTCTGCCCGTCGGTGGCGAGCCATTCGATGAGCCGCTGGGCGTCCTCGGCGTTGTCCGAGCCCTCGACGACGCCGGCACCGGAGATGTTCACGTGGGTCCCCGCCCCCGCCTGGCTCGCCCAGAACAGGTCCACGTTCAGGTCCGGGTTCTCCGCGAGCGTGCGGGCCAGGTAGTAATGGTTGTTGATGCCCACGTCACAGGATCCGGCATCGATGGCTTCGAGCAGCAGGACGTCGTTGCCCATGATCTCCACGTCATTGGCGACCCACCCCTGAACGATCTTCAGGGCCTCCTCCCGGCCGTGAAGGTCGATCAGGCTCGCGACGAGGGACTGGGTGTACGCGGAGGTGGCGTCACGCATGCAGAGCCGTCCCTTCCACTTCGGGTCGGCCAGTCCGGCGTACGTCTCGGTGGCGTCGAACTCGGCGGGATCCACCGCATCCGGGTTGTAGGTGACCGTGCGGGCGCGCATGGCCAGTCCGTACCACTGGCCCTGTGCGTCGCGGAGGTCCTCGGGCACGGCGTCGTCGAGCACCGGGGAGTCGAGCTCGGCCAGTTCGCCCTGCCGGGCCGCGTTCCAGAGGTTGCCGGCGTCCACGGTCAGGAAGATGTCGGCCGGCGTGTCCGCCCCCTCGGCCTTCAGGCGTTCGAGGAGTTCGGCGTCGTCACCGCTGATGAACTCCACGGTGATCCCCGTCTCGTCGGTGAACTGCCCGAACGCGCCCTCGAGGTCGTAGTGGCGGGCGGAGTAGATCTGGAGATCGGCCGACTGTCCGCCGATGATGCCGCAACCGGTCAGTGCGGCCGAGAGGACGGTGAGCCCTGCGGTGGCTGCGATCAGGGGGCGAGGATGCATCGGGGCTCTTCTCGGCGAGGGGCAGTACGGCGACCCCGGTGGGAATTTGGCAAGGAAAGCCTAACTTAATTCCTCGCCCTGTTCCCCCTCGCGTGTACCAGAACCGATCCGCTGCCTCAGGTTTCCCGCCGGCCCACCATCTCGCGGATCCACAGCGGGGCGAACGGGGACGTGCAGTTCGGCGGCGTCGGGTAGTCCTTGAGGACCTCGAGCCGCTCTCCGATCGCGAGGGCTCGCTCCCGCTGGCCGGCGTGCTCGATCCCGATCTGCGCCAGTGTGTGGTTCATGGCCCACTGCAGCCGGTCGGGGGCCTCCTTCATCTCCGCCTCGATCTCATCCAGCAGGCCGTCGAGGTTCACGCCCTGCGGATTCTTCACCACCCGTTCGCTCGTGAGCGCCCATCCCGCGCTCGCGACCACGGGATCCGGGTCCGCCCTCCACTCGACCCGGAGCTGCTCGGCGTGCGGGCTCTTCTTCACGACGTAGTTCACGAGCCAGTCGTGCACCTTCGGAACGCGGGCCTCGCGCAGCATCGCGTCCAGCTCGTCGTGCCCGAAATCCTTCGGCCGGCAGATCAGCAGCGACAGCAGCCGCGCGGGCGTCTGGCCCGTGGCCCACAGGTCGCGGGCCAGCTCCTGCTGGGTCTTCAGCCGCCTGGCCAGCGCACGCAGGGCCGACAGGTTCACGCCGTGGTCGTCGCCGTGCTTCTCGTTCACCGCGCGCATCCGCGGATCCTCGAGCGCGGACAGCTCCGCCAGCAGCTGCTCCACCGTCGTCTCGGACATTCCCTGCCTCCGGTCCTCCTGGACGCCGTTCTGCGGCCCCTCGTGACAATGGTCCCGCCCGCACGGGGATCGCGCCACCGGTCGGAGCACGATGGCAGAAGGCTATGCGGCGCCCGCAGCCCTGCTGCGCGTCGCACCGGTCACCATCCACCGGTCGTCCCGCACACGCCAGCCCAGGGTGGCGGCCCTGGCCAGCATGTAGCCCACACCGAAGGCGAGCCACAGCCACACGATCCCCTCCGCGCCCGTGAGGTCCGCCCTGGCGACGAGGACCAGCAGCGGCAGGTAGGCCACGAGGTTCACGACGCCGGCGACGGCCAGGTAGCGGGCGTCGCCGGCGCCGATGAGGACGCCGTCGAGCACGAAGACGAACCCGCAGACCGGCTGGGCCGCGGCCAGCACCCAGAGCCCCGCGGCGAAGGCTGCCTGCACGGCGGGATCCGGAGTGAAGATCCAGCCCAGGAAGGGTGCCACGGCAGCCAGCAGGCCTCCGGTGATCACGCCGAACCCCACGCCCCAGGCGATCATCCGCCGCGTCAGCGCGTGTGCCAGGGGCCGGTTCCCCGAGCCGAGTTCCTTGCCGATGAGCGCCTGTGCGGCGATGGCGAGGGCGTCGAGCGCGAAGGCGAGGAAAGTGAAGACGGTCATGACCAGCTGGTGCGAGGCGAGGCTGAGGGACCCCTGCGACGTCGCGACGAACACGGTGGCGAGGATCGCCACCCGCAGGGACAGGGTGCGCAGCATGAGCCACGAGCCCACGCCCGCCGTGGCGCGGATGCCGCGGAGGGAGGGCCGCAGGGGCACCCGTTCCCTCCGTGCGGACCGCACGATCAGGACGACGTACACGGCCGCCATGCCCCACTGGGCGAGACTCGTCCCGAGGGCGGAGCCGGCCACCGACATCCCGGCGCCGTAGACCAGCAGGTAGTTGAGGAGGATATTGACGCCGAAACCCGCACCCGCGACGACGAGCGGCGTGCGCGTGTCCTGCAGCCCCCGCAGCACGCCCGTCGCGGCGAGCACCACGAGCATGGCCGTGAGGCCGGGCATGGACCAGCGCAAGTAGTCGACGGCGAACGCGTGCACCGCGCCCTGGGCACCCATCAGGGATGCGAGCTGGGGCGCTGTGGCCCACCCGATGACGGACAGCAGGACCCCGAGAACGACGGCGAGGCCCACGCCGTCGCGCCCTGCCGCGAGCGCGTCCGGCAGGCGGCCCGCTCCGAGGAGGCGCGCGACAGCGGGAGTCGTCGAGTAGGCGAGGAAGACCATAAGCCCGACGGCGGTCTGCAGCACCGTGGAGGCAAGCCCCACCCCAGCGAGCTCTCCGACTCCGAGGTGCCCGACGATCGCGGAATCGGCGAGCAGGAAGAGCGGCTCGGCGATGAGGGCGCCCAGCGCGGGCACGGCGAGGCGGAGGATACTGCGGCTGAGCAGGCGGTTGCCGGGAAGGGTCTGGTGCACCCATCCAGCCTAGGCTGGGCGGCGGCAGGGCCTAAGCTGGAGGGACCCGAACCGGCCGCACGGACACCAGGGGAGTCATGAAACTCGGCACCAGGCAGTACCTGGCAGGACTGGTCCTGCTGTTCCTCAGCACGCTCTTCGTCCCCCAGGCAGTGTCTGACTTCGCCCGGGCCGCGTCCACCGGCACACCGGCGCCGGCGGCGGCACCCCTGCTCCTGGTGATCGGCCTCCTCATCATCCTGGCCGCGGCGGCCTGCATCGGCTGGGGCTACTGGCTCACCCACCGGCACGGCGCCCCGCGGAAGCGCAACCCCGAGGACGATCCCGACGAGCCGCTGCTGCGCCCAGGCTACGGCCCCGCCCCCTCGGAACGCGATGCGTGGCGCGAGCATCCCCTGCGCCGCCCCGACCGGGACGCCGACGGCCACTCGTAGGTTCCACGCCCGGGTCGGCATGTCCCTGCAGGATACGCGGGCGGGAGTTCCGCTCCTGTCCAGTCCCGCGGCTCTCTTTTTCGTAGTTGTCCACCGGGCGATGCCCTCCGTACGGTCTTAGGCAGGAGCGGGTACAGCGTGACGCGGACGTCGCGCCTGCCCTGCTGCCCGGTCGACGGGCACGTATCGAGGAGGATCACCGCATGATGCCGAATGCCAGCACCCGGACCGCAGCCGTTCCGCTGACCCTCGCCCTGCTGCTCGCCGTCACCGGGTGCACCGACGGCGCCACCACGGACTCTGCGTCGGATGCCCCGGCACAGGTGCAGGGCACCCCGGACGGCTCGTCGGGCGGATCGTCGGGCGGGACGGAGTCGGGCGGACAGCAGGCGGACATGAGCATCCCCGATATCGTCGATACGGTGCAGCCCTCGGTGGTCACCATCTTCACCGAGGACGGCCTCGGCAGCGGCGTGATCTACACCGAGGACGGCCTCGTCCTCACCAATGAGCACGTGATCAGGGGCAACGAGGACGTGGAGGTAGCCTTCGCCGACGGGCAGCGGGTGTCAGGGACGGTCGAGGCCGCCGACGCCGTCTCGGACCTGGCGCTCGTGCGTGCCGACCGCACCGATCTCCCTGCGGCGACCTTCCAGTCCGGCCTGCCGCGGATCGGCGAACTCGCCGTCGTCATCGGATCCCCCCTCGGCTTCGAGAACACGGCGACGTCGGGCATCATCTCCGGCCTGCACCGCGAGATCCCGGGGTCCGCGTCCACGAGCCAGTCACTCGTCGACCTCATCCAGACCGACGCGGCGATCAGCCCGGGCAACTCCGGCGGCGCCGTCGTGAACGGCCGCGGCGAGATCATCGGCATCAGCGAGGCGTACATCCCGCCCTCCCAGGGCGCTGTGGCGCTCGGCTTCGCGATCCCGGCTCCCACCGCCACGGAGGTGGCCGAGGAACTGCGCGAGGACGGCACGGCGGAACACGCGTTCATGGGGCTGGCACCGGGGGCCATCACACCGCAGATCGCCCAGCAGCTGAACCTCGAGGACGCCACGGGTGTGGTGGTCCTGTCGGTGTCGCAGGGCGGGCCGGCCGACGACGCCGGGATCCGGCCGGGAGACATCATCACCCGGATCGGCGACGAGGACCTGTCGGCACCCGAGGATCTCCTCGCGGCGCTGCGTCAGCGCGACCCGGGTGAGACGGTCGCCGTCGAGACCCGCCGGGGTTCGGAGACGGAGACCGTGGACGTACGGCTCGCGGACCGGCCCTCCGCGGAAGGCTGACGGGACGCTCAGAGAATGCTCCACGCCTTCCAGCCCGGGAACACCTCGTGCTGCATCTCCTGCGCGAGGAGCTCGAGGTCCTGGAGGTCCTGGTCGGTGAACGGGCGGGGGGAGGTCGACATGACGCACAGGGTCCCGATCAGCCAGCCGCCCGGACCGCGGAGCGGGTAGCCCGCGTAGAAGCGGATGTGTGGCTCCCCGGCGACGAAGGGGTGGGACCGGAAGCGCTCGTCCTGCGTCGTGTCCGTCAGGACCAGCGGGCCGGAGGAGCGGATGGTCGCGTTGCAGAAAGCCTTGGTCCGCTCGAGGTCCTGGTCCGCCTCACCCACCGCCGACTTGATGAACTGGCGGTCGTCCGCGATCAGCGCGAGGGTCGCCACTTCGCACCCGAACCGTTCCGCAGCCCGCCGGGTGATCCGGTCGAACCGGTCCTCGGGAGGCGTGTCCAGGAGGTGGAGCTGCGCCAGCGACCGGAGCCGCTCGCCCTCCGCGGTCTCCGGGTCGAGCAGCACGGAGCCGGCGGCGCCCAGCTGACGGAAGGCGTCAGTCGTCGACCCGGACAGGAGCTCCGTCCCGGGCCGGCCTCCCATATCCGCTCCCTGCCCCGACGCTTCGCGGGCCGCTTCGGCGAGGAGTTCGCACTCGAGGGGTGGAAGCTCCGCCTGTCCGCGGAGGTACGCGTCGATCTCCACCTCCGACAGGGACCCGCCCAGCGCGAAGTACTGGATCCACGCTTCGGCGACGGACATGCCGGCCCGCCGCAACGCGTCGGCGGTGAGTTCGTGCCGGCTTCGTTCGTTCATCGCTCCCCGTTCCCCCGGAGTTCGCCCTACTCGAAGTGCGTCTTTGCGGGCCCGTGGCCGAGTGACTGCAGGATGGAGGCCGCTACGTCCCGGAGCTTGATGTTCCTCGCACTGGAGGCCGCCTTGAGGATCGACATCGCCTTGTCCTGTGAGCACCTGTTCTGCCCCATGATCACACCCACGGCCAGGTCGATGGTGGTCCTGCTCTCCATGGCGGCACGCATGTCGGCGCTCGAATCCGTCAGTTTGGCGATGCGCACCGCCAGGCGGAGCGACACCGAGGCCTCCTCGGCGAACCTCTGCGCGGCGTCGATCGCTTCCTCGCTGAACGCATCCTTCAGGGGCGAGTAGAAGTTCAGTGCCGCCGTCGCCTCGCCCTCGAGCGGGATCGGAACGCCCAGGGCGGACTTGATGCCGTGCCCGCTGATCGCCCTGCTGTACTCGGGGAAGCGTTCCTCGGTGTCGAAATCACTGACGTAGTGGATGACGCCCCTGCGGGCCGCGCGCAGGCACGGTCCGTCGTCGTACTCGTACTGGACCTCGTCCATCTTCTGGGCGTCGGTGCCGTTGCTCGCGACCGTCGTCTTCGTCCGTGCCCGCAGCAGGGTGACGCCGCAGAGGACCTCGTCGTCTTCGGCCGACAGGGTGGAACCCGCGATCTTCACCAGTTTCGTCAGGAACTCCTCGACATCGTCGCTGTCGAGTACCATGTCCTGGAGCAGGCCCGGAACCGCCGGGCCCCTGCCTCTTTCGTGATCAACCAACTGGGAAACCTTTGCGTCAACCCTTTGCTGACCACGCGCGATGCCGGCCAAGGGAAGGTGATGGACCGCCTGCTGCTAAACGGTCAAGGAAATATTACCGAATCAGGGAGGTTCCGTGGTGATCGTGGCCGCGGCCCCACCCCCGGAGGGTCGACTGTCAAGCTGAGGCGATCTTGATGCAGCTCACCTCGGGGCTTGAGGAGCACGGCGCACACTGGAAGTACGCAGCATATGGCCCGGACATGTCCGCGGACTGACGTTGAATACATCGATGTGCTCGCACGGACATGGGGCCGTCGGTCAGGAGTCAAGCAGCCGGCTCCCGACCGACAGCTTGGATCACGGCCCCGAGGGCAGCCCGAGCGCGGCATGCTGTCCGCGGTAGACGGCGGTGCGGAGCTCGATCGCGTAGGGTTCGAGGGCCGGCATGCCGAGCGCCGTGGCGACAGCTATCTCCGCTTCGATGTCGTAGGGCACGCGCACGAACTGGATGCCGAAAGGCGCCGACCGACCGCCGTCCGGCTCCCCCTCGAGGATCACGTAGGACGCCTGCGGCTCGTCCAGCGGGTTGCCGACGCTCCCCACATTGACGAGCGTGCGGCCCCGGTAGGTCGAGACGAACGCGTCATGGATATCGCCGTAGCAGACCGTGTCCGGCCGGGGCCCGTTCCCGGTCAGTTCCGTCGCCGCGAACATCCCTTCGAAGTCGTCGTCGGTGTGCCGGGCGTGCACGCGGTGGTAGACGCTCTTCGCCGATGCATGGAACATCCGGATGCGCCGTCCGCTCAGCACGATCTCGTGGGAGAGCGGGAGTGACTGCAGCCAGCGGCGGTCCTCCGGCGTCAACTCGTTGTGCCACCACCAGCCGGCGTCGTCGCGCCATTCGGGCGCCTCACTGGGCAGGAAATCGTCCCAGTTGCCGCGCACCGTGACGGCGCAGTGCAGGCGGCTCAGGCGCACGCACTCGGATCCGCGGGGCCCCTTCCCTGCGACGTCGCCGAGGTTGTAGACGGTGCTGATGCCGCGGTGCCGAAGATCCTCCAGCACGGCCGTGAAGGCCGTGACGTTCCCGTGGAGATCCGAGATCACCGCAACGCGTTCCATGCCGTTCAGGCTATCCGCAGCCCGCCGCACCCGCGACCGGGGGCCTTGAGAGGACTGTGCAACTCCTGATGCAACGCAGGTTCCGCTTGCCGCCGCGGGGAGGCCCTTCCTAGCGTTGAGGAAACGAGAAAGTGCGCTTGGTCAACGGAAGGACGGGTACCAGAATGAAGCACTGGATGAGAGACCACGGCCTCATGATCACGAATGGGGCACTGTTCCTCCTCTCCTTCGTCGGCATGGTGCTCAGCGGAGTGCGCACCTACAACGAGGAGCAACTGTCCCACGGCGAGCCCGGCGTGACGCTCGCCGGCTTCCTGCTGACGGGCGACTTCCTCGAGGCGACCTTCGAGAACTGGGAGTCGGAGTTCCTCCAGATGGGCATGTACGTGGTCCTCACCGCCTATCTCTTCCAGCGCGGTTCCTCCGAGTCGAAGCTGCCAGGCAAGCACGAACCACAGGATGACGACCCCCGTGCCGCAGCACCGCATCCGGACACGCCGTGGCCCGTGCGCCGCGGCGGCCTCGTCCTCCGGTTGTACGAGCATTCACTGTCCATCATGTTCTTCGTCCTGTTCGCGGCGTCGTTCCTCCTGCACGCCGTGGGCGGCAGCGAGGCCTACAACGACGAGCAGGCCAGCCACGGCGAGCCCGGAACCACCGTGCTGGGCTACATGGGCACGTCGCGGTTCTGGTTCGAGTCCTTCCAGAACTGGCAGAGCGAATTCATGGTCATCGCCCTGATGATCGGGGCGTCCGTGTACCTGCGTGAACGCGGGAGCGTGGAGTCCAAGCCCGTGGCCATGGCCCACAGCGACACGGACACCTGATCGCCGCTATCCTCGTGGTGCCAGGCCGCCTCCGCCGAAGGGCCGTTCGATGCCGCACCACCAGCAGGGCCCTCCTGCCGCCCTCCACCGCACGGAGGCGGAGCTGACGGTACGGCTCCGTGCCGCCGGCTGCGTGTTCGCCGAGGACGAGGCCCGCCTGCTCGCGGGGAGCGGCGCCACGGATGAAGTCCTGGCTGCGATGCTCGACCGCCGGGTCGCCGGGTTTCCGCTCGAACACATCCTCGGCTGGGTGGACTTCTGCGGGCTGAGGCTCGAGGTGGGACCGGGAGTGTTCGTACCGCGTCAGAGGTCGGCATTCCTCGTGGCGTGCGCCGCGGACCTGACGACGGCAGGCGCGACCGTCCTGGACCTCTGCTGTGGCTGCGGGGCCCTCGGAGTGGCGCTCGCGGACGTCGTGCCGGACCTGCGGCTGCACGCCTCGGACATCTCCGGGGCCGCCGTCGGCCTGGCACGGAACAACCTCGCCGGCCTCCAGGCGGAGCTCTACGAGGGCGACCTGTTCGACCCGTTACCCCTGTCCCTCAAGGGGACCGTGGACACGCTGCTCTGCAACACGCCCTACGTACCCTCCGCGCGCGTGCAGACCCTTCCGCCCGAGGCGAGGGTGCACGAGCCCCTGATCAGTCTCGACGGCGGGGAGGACGGACTGGAGGTGCAGCGCAGGGTGGCACGCGAGGCACCCGACTGGTTGGTCCCGGGTGGGCACATCCTGTTCGAGGTGGGAGAGGACCAGGAGCAGGAGTGCCTCCGGCTCCTCCGGGACGGGGGCTTCGATGCCTGGTCCCGGAGCCTCGGGGACGAGGGGCCGACTGTGGTGATCGGGCGTCGTCCGGCATGATCCTCGTCCGGGGGTCGCCGAGTCGCCGGCAGCCGCTTTGGGGAGGGACCGGTCCGGTTTACCGTTCCCGGCGCACTGACCGACGGGCGGGCAGCTGCGGCGAGGGCTGCTGGACCCGACGCGCTGCGGTCCCGGGAGGACCGTCCGGCCTGGTGACGGCCCCGGGACGGCCATGGCCTGCTGCGGTGCAGGTGCTGAAGGCGGAAACACTCCCCGGGCCGCCGGCCGCGGCGCCGCTGTACGGGGCGCGGCAGCAGGCGCGGGGGCCCATCCTGGCGAGGTCGTCGAGAAGTTCGTTCACGGCCTGCGCGACGCAGTCGCGGTCGGCATCGGGGAGGGTCATCATCCCGTGGAGGTAGGCATCGACCTCGAACTGTCCGATGGACCCTCCCATGTTCAGGAAGTGGTCCCAGACGAGCATCAGGGGCAGGTCCGCGTGCCTCATCGCGGTATAGGTGAGCAAGCCTTGCATTGGCGGATTCCTTCGGGCGGCCCGGACGGGGGCAGGAAGCCGCTCGGTAGCCGCCACCCGGCGGGCAGCGCGGCAAGGTACCCTGGGCGGCCGGCTTCCTGACTGCCCGGGAAGCACCGGCGCGTGCCGGGAACCCTTGTTCTCCTCATTCTGGCATCAGCACTGCAACCCCTGCAGGATTTTTCTCCGACTGGACGAGTCGGGAATCAGCGGGTATTCCCGCTCACGTCAGCGGACGCAGCGCAGACAGTACGACGACGACGCCGACGCCATAGTCGGCGTCCCAGCGCGCTTGGAGGGAGCCGTCGTCGTACACCACAGTGACTGTGAGGTACCCGTCGCGGACTTCCCCGCTGAGCGGCAGGTCGTCGCCGGCACCGGAGAAGATCTCCTGCTGGATACGGTCGAGCTCCTGTGCGCTCGCAGGACCCCGCCTCCCCTCGGCGAGGCGGGGATCCTCGACGGGCATGGTGTCGTAGAGGGAGAGCGGGATCGGTTCGCCGGTCCTCGTGAAGACGGCGCCGTCCCAGGTGCCCGTCACCGCGTAGGCGCCCCAGGTGACGCCGGAAGCGGTCTCGGACTGCTCCGCGAGTGACCAGTCCCAGCCGGCAATCCCGGGCCCGCTGCACTGGGGCGGATAGGACTCCATCACACCTCCGAGGCAGAACCGCGGCAGGGCGTCCCCGACCTGCAGCACGGTGCCCTGTCCGATCAGTTCGCCCTCGGCGGCCCGTGCTGCAGGTGCCGAGGCGGACGCAGGCTCCACGGCGGACGGGTCGGGACCGGGCGCGGGGACGGGCTCGACACCGGGGTTTCCCGGTGTCGCACACGCAGCGAGGACGACTGCTGCAAGGGCTGCAAGGCCCGGTCGAGCCGGCCATGTCATGCACCCATGATCTACCCCTCGCGGCACCAGGGCGGGGCCGCTGCCGGAATCGGCGCTGAACCGTGACTCGGAGGAGACGGACTCCGCCCGGGTCTTGCCATACATAGCACCGCTATGCTTCGATACCTGATACATCTAGGTATGGAGGCATCGTGCGCATCGATAAGGATCTGGTCGCCGCCTCGGCGACGCCACTGGTGCTGGGCATCCTGGCGGGAAGCGATCTGCACGGCTACGCCATCCTGAAACGGGTGGGCGAGTTGTCCGGCGGAGGCATGCAATGGACCGACGGCATGCTCTATCCCCTCCTGCACAGACTCGAGCGGCTCGGCTACGTCTCGTCGTCCTGGGGGTCCTCCGAGATCGGCCGCAGGCGCAAGCACTACGCCATCACGCCCTCGGGGCTCGAGGCGCTCACCGAACGGCAGCAGCAGTGGACCGTCGTCGCCGACACACTGCGACAGGTCTGGCAGGACTTGCCGCCGACCGCAACAGAGGCGTGGGCGTGATGGACACCCACGCAGGGCTGGAAGGCCAGATCGATCGCTGGCGCGGCTACGTCCTCCGCCACCAGGCGATCTCCGCCGCGGACGTCGACGAACTCGAGGACCACCTCCGGGAGCAGATCGCCGACCGCCGCGCCACGGGACTCGACGACGAGGAGGCCTTCCTTGTCGCGATCAAGCGCCTCGGCAACCTGGACCAGATATCCCGCGAATTCGCCCGGGAGCACTCCGAGCGACTGTGGAAGCAGCTCGTCCTCGTTCCGGCCGATACGGGCGGGAGCACGCCCGCGTGGCGGGAACTCGTCGTCGTGCTCTGCCTGGCCCTCGGCGCAGGCGCCACCGTGAAGGCCGGGATCGCCGGAATCGGCACCGATTCGGCGCTCGTACGAAATCTCGGCCTCCTGGTCATGCCCTTCGCGACCGCGTACTTCGCCTGGAAGAGGCACCTCGCCCGGCCCGTACTGGCAACGATCGTCGTGTCCTTCGCGGCCCTGGCTGCTGTCCTCAACCTGTACCCCTTCACCGCCTCCGGCTCCACCGAGGTCCTTGCCGCACTGCACGCACCTGTCGTGCTCTGGCTGCTGCTGGGGCTCGCGTATGTCGGGGGCCGCTGGCGTTCGGACCGGCGGCGCATGGACTTCGTCCGCTTCACGGGCGAACTGGTGATCTATCTCGCCCTGCTGGCGCTGGGTGGGGCAGTGCTGGTCGGGCTCACGCTCGGAACCCTCTCGCTGATCGGCGTGGACTTCGAGCCGGTCCTCGAGGACTGGATCCTGCCCTTCGCGGTCCCCGGCGCCCTGGTGGTGGCCGCGTGGCTGGTCGAAGCGAAGCAGCAGGTCGTGGAGAACATCGCCCCGGTGCTGACCAAGGTCTTCACACCGCTGACGGTGGTCATGCTCCTCGTCCTCCTGTCCGTGCTGGTGGGAGCGGGTGACCTGAACAGCATCGACCGGGACCTGCTCATCCTGATGGACGCCATCCTCGTGCTGGTCCTCGGCTTGGTGCTGTACTCGGTCTCCGCCCGGGATCCCCTCACACCGCCGGGGCTGTTCGATGCCCTGCAGGTGGCACTGGTCACGCTGGCCCTGGCGGTCGACGCCGTGATGCTGACGGCGATGCTGACCCGCCTCGCCGAGTTCGGCGCGAGCCCCAACAGGCTTGCGGCGCTGGGCCTCAACGTGCTGCTGCTGGTCCACCTGGTCCGCGCGGCCTGGCTGGCCGTCGGATTCCTGCGGGGGCGGCGTGCCTTCGCGGCCCTCGAAAGGTGGCAGACCCGATACCTGCCGGTCTACGCGCTGTGGGCCGCCGTCGTCGTCCTGGCCTTCCCGCCCCTCTTCGGCTTCAGCTGACCCGCGCTGCCCGCTGGAGCCTACTCCCCCGTGATCTCGAGGCTTCTCAGGCGCACGATCTCCCGCACGACGGCGTCGGGCAGCGGGTTCGCCGCCGAGAACCGGATGGTCCCCCTCGACAGGGAGAAACCGCCGAGCGACAGCGCGACGGCGTCGATCACCGCGGAGGAGAACGGATAGAGCGAGAGATGCTTCGCTGCGGCGGCGACGGCGACGAGCGGTTTCCCCTCGAGCAGGAGCGCCGGGAGACCGTAGCTCCAGCCGTCCTCCGTGTCGGTCCGGGCCGCACGGACCACGTCGACGACGTGCTGGAGGTAGGCCCGATCGGATTCCCGCAATTCGCCGATGGTGTCGTCGACCGATCCCATGCGCCGATGCTAGACCCCTGTTGGATCCGGGGAAAGAACCGGGGCCATCCTGCCGCGCTATCGGTTTTCAGGATGGCCCCGGAGTTCATGGTGCCGGTTCGTGCCGGCAGGTACCGTCAGCGTGTGGAATCGCTCGTCGCCTTGACGGCGAGGACGGGTCGGTCGACCTGGAGCAGGATCCGCTGGGCATGGCTGCCCATGATGAATTTCCCGACCTGGCTCCGCTTCCGCAACCCGATGACGATGAGGGAGGCGTCGATCTCTTCAGCGAGTCCGATGAACTCGTCGGTGAGGTCGTCCGTGTGCCCGGGCTGCCGGACGACCGCCTCCACGCCGGCGGCCCTGGCCCGCCGGACCAGTTCGGCGACCTTGTCCTCCGGTACGAGGACGGGATCCACGGGGGCTCCCTTGCGGGGCGAGTTGAGGATGACCGCGTTGGTGTCCCTGAGCTGCGCCTCCTTCAGTCCGGCTTCGAGGGCAGCCTCTCCTTCGGGAGTGGGGACATAGCCGATGAGGATGCTCATACCGATTCCTTGCGCTTGGTGGGGATGGTCGTGGTCTTGGCCGCCCGGTTCTTTCGAGCCTTCTGGAGGACCGGAAGGAGAATGACGACGACGAAGACGAGGAGGAGGACGGCCGTGATGGGACGACCGGCGAACTGGGTCGCGTCGCCACCGAAGAGGAGGAGCGACCGACGAAGGCTCTCCTCGAGCAGTGCCCCGAGGACGAACGCCAGGACGAGCGGTCCGGGTTCGAATCCGAACTTCTTCATCAGGTACCCGATCACACCGAAGAAGATGACCAGCCAGATATCGAAGATGCTGTTGTTGATCGTGTACACCCCGATGAGGGTGATGAGCACGGTGACCGGGGCTAGGATCGCGGGGCGGACACGGAGGATCCGCACGAAGACGCCGACGAGGGGGATGCTCATGATCAGCAGCAGGATGTTGCCGATGTACATGGAGTTGACGACGCCCCAGAACAGCTCCGGGTCGTTCTGCACGAGTTGCGGGCCCGGCGTGACGCCCTGGATGAGCAGGGCACCGAAGATGATGGCCATGGTCGCGTTCGCGGGGATACCCAGCGTGAGCAGGGGGATGAAGGACGACGTCGCTGCCGCGTTGTTCGCGGTCTCGGGTCCGGCGACGCCTTCGATGGCGCCCTTCCCGAAGCGTGACGGGTCCTTGGCCCGCTTCTTCTCCATCGCGTAGGCCGCCAGGGATGAGAGGGTGGCGCCCCCACCGGGGAGGATGCCCAGGAAGAATCCGAGCACGGACCCGCGGCCGATGGCCCCGGAGGCCTGCTTCAGGTCCTTGCGGGAGGGCCAGACGTTGGCCACCTTCGCGGGGGCGGAGACCTTGTTGTGGCGTTCCTCGAGGTTGTAAAGGATCTCACCGAGCCCGAAGATGCCCATCGCGATCGGAACGAAGTCGAGTCCGTCGGCGAGTTCCAGGCTTCCCAGGGTGAAGCGGGACTCACCGGTGAAGCCGTCACGGCCCACGGTCGCCAGCAGGAGTCCGACGGCGGCGGCGATCAGGGATTTGAGCCTGCCACCGTTGCTGACGGTGGCGACCAGGAGGATGCCGAGCAGGGCCAGGGCCGTGTATTCGGGCGGGCCGAAGTCGAGGGCGAAGCCGGCGACGAGGGGAGCCAGGAACGTCAGTCCGACGATGGCCACCGTGCCGCCGACGAAGGATCCGATGGCTGCCACACCGAGCGCCGTCCCTGCCCGGCCCTGCTTCGTCAGCGCGTAGCCATCGAAGACGGTGACCACGGAAGATGCTTCACCCGGCAGCCGGAGCAGGACGGAGGTGATGGTCCCGCCGTACTGGGCGCCGTAGAAGATGCCGGAAAGCATGATGATCGCAGTGACGGGTTCGATGCCGTAGGTCAGGGGCAGCAGGATCGCGATGGTCGCCGCCGGGCCGAGGCCGGGCAGGACGCCGATCAGCATGCCGATGACGACGCCGAGCAGGCAGTACAGGAGGTTCGTCGGCTCGAGGACGACGCCGAAACCGTTCAGTACCGGTTCAAAAAATTCCATGGGGGTTCCCTAGAACAGATGCGGGATGGGCACGTTGAGAGCGAAGACGAACAGCAGGTAGAACGCGGCGGTGATTCCCACGCTGAGCAGGGCCGTCATCCGCCAGGTCTCCCGGCCCAGGAAGCGGAGCCAGACCACGCACAGGAGCAGTGCCGGGATCTCGAAGCCGATGCGTCCGATCAGGAGGGTGAAGACGATGAGGCTGACGAGGCCGGCCGCGACCTGGAGGCTGGAGCGGGAGAACTTCTCCGCGTCCAGGACATTCCGTCCGAACAGGGCGAGGGCTATGCCGAGGACCATCAGCAGGACGCTGATGAGAAAGGGCCACAGGCCCGGTTCCGGGTCGGCAGGGGACCCCAGCCCCATTCCCAGCGAGCCGAGGGTGCCGGCGACCCCGATGGCGGTCACGACGAGCGCGGAGGCGACGTTCGCGCCCGGCCCGGCGGCGGGGGGTTTCTCCTGCTCCCACTGCGCGGCGAGGTCCTCCGGCGTCAGGTCGTCGACGAGATGGTGCCCATGGTCGGGAGCCTGGTGTTCGGGCTCCCCGTGGAGGGCGTGCGAACCGCCGGTCGCCCGGCGGTCCGCGTGAGGCGACGATGTCACTTCTCGCCGCCGAGGTCGATCTCGTACTTCTCCACGAGCTCCTTGTACTTGGCGGCGTTGGCCGTCCACTCCTCGGTGACCTGCTCACCATCGATCTCGTGCGGGGTGAAGAGGTTCTCCTCGTTGAACTCCTTGTACTCCTCGCTCTCGAACGCGGCCGAGACGGCTTCGCGGAGCTTCTCCACTGCCGGCTCCGGGGTACCCTTGGGCGCCGCGATGGCACGGTACTGCGACACGGGGACGTCGTAGCCCTCCTCGAGGGCGGTGGGCACGTCCGGAAGGTACTGGTTGCGCTCCTCGGAGAATGTCACGATCGGCCTCAGGGTGCCGGCGTCGATCTGCGGCATCGCCTCGCCCAACTGGATGGTGGCGAAGTCCACCTGGTTCCCGAGGATCGCCGTCATGGCGGGAGAGCCGCCGTCGAAGGGAACATCAGTTCCGTCGACGCCTGCCTGCTTGAAGAGCAGCGCCTGCGCCAGCTGGCTACCCGTGCCGACGCCCGTGGTGGCGAAGTTGAACGACTTGTCCGCGGCCACGATGTCCTCGACGGTCTTGTACTCGGACTCGGCGTTGGCCACCAGGACGTAGTCGTCCTGCGAGATGCCGGAGATCACCTCGAGGTCCTCCAGTTTCACGGCTTCGTCCTCGCTGACGGCCAGGGGCGTGATGGCGATCAGAGAGGCGTTGAGAAGGATCAGGGTCTGCCCGTCCGGCTTCGCGTTGGCGACTTCCTGCGTGGCCAGTGCGCCATTCGCGCCGGGCTTGTTGACCACCGGAATCGGTACGCCGAGGGCGTCCGAGGCGTTCTCGGCAATGGCCCGACCGATGAGGTCGGTGCTGCCACCGGGATCCTGTCCGATGGTCAGTGTCACCGGACCGGAGGGGAAGTCGCTTCCGTCGTCGCTTCCGCCGGATGTGGCGACATTGCCACCGCAGGCGGAGAGGGTCAGTGCCAGGACAGCTGCTACACCCATGGTCGACGCTGAGCGACGGGCGAACTTCGAGTGAAACATGAGAATCTCCTTTGATGGAGGTCTAGGAGTGACCGTCTGTGATGACGCTCACCCTGAGCCTGTACAGAAAGCTTAGAAATCCTCGTCATGCATGTCTAAGCCCAATAAAGTATGAGCTGATACCCTCTGTGCATCATGTACTCCCTTGATCAGTTACGCGGATTCGTTGCCGTAGCCGAAGAACTGCACTTCGGCAGGGCCGCCGAACGTCTGCGCATGACACAGCCACCGTTGAGTCGGCAGATCCAGAAGCTGGAGAAGGCGATCGCCGTCCAGCTGTTCGAGCGGGACAGCCGTGGCGTCACCCTCACGGCCGCCGGCACCGCGTTCCTCGGGGAGGCACAGCGACTCCTGGCATTGGCTGAGAGCGCCCCGGATCTGGCCCGTCGTATCTCGAGGGGGTCGGCCGGGTCGATCCGGCTCGGTTTCACCGCGGCGTCGACCTTCGGCATCCTGGGTGCCCTGCTCAACGAGATCTCCAGCGAGCTGCCCGAAGTCGACATCGAGCTGCGGGAAATGGTCACGCGTGAGCAGATCGATGCCCTCCGGGACGGGGACATCGATCTCGGGCTCGCCCGTCCCCCCTTCGATGAACAGGTCTTCGGATCCCGGTTGCTGTACCGGGAACCCCTCGTCGCAGCGGTCCCGGACGGCCACCGTCTCGCCACCCTGGGCAGGCCCGTGACCATCGAGGACCTGAGGGGCGAAGCACTCATCATGCACTCCCCCACCCAGGCGAAGTATTTCTACGACCTCATCGTCCGCCTGGCCCCGGCCGGGCAGCTGAACTACGTCCATACGGTGGCCCAGATCCTCACGATGGTGTCCCTCGTCGCAGCCCACCGCGGCATCGCCCTGGTGCCCCATTCGACGACGGTCCTCGGCATCGACGGCGTGCAGTACTGCGACCTGGACGGCTTCGGTTCGGATCCCGTCGAACTCTTCGCCATCTGGCTCAAGGAGTCGAAGAACCCCGCCCTGCACCGGGTCCTCGACGCCATCACCGAACGCCACGGGTAGGACGGACGATACCTGGAAGGTATCGATCCATTCTAAAACAGTCTTAGACACGTATCGCCGCGCTTCATACGCTGAGGGGTATCGAACCTCTGTGGCGCCCCCGACGGTCGCGCCACCTCTACCGAAGGGTCTCCCCGTGGCTCACCTGAATCCCTCCGAGCTGGCGCAACGCATCAAGTCGGGCCTGCTCTCCTTCCCCGTCACGCACTTCGACCAGGAGTTGCAGTTCGACGAGGGCCGGTACCGCGAGCACCTGGCCTGGCAGTCCGACTTCGACGTGGCGGGACTGTTCGCTGCCGGCGGCACGGGCGAGGGCTTCTCCCTTACGACCGCCGAGATGGACCGGGTCGTCCGCGTCGCCGTCGACGAGATCGGCGGCAAGGTGCCGGTCATCGCTCCGGCAACGGGAGGCACGTTCTCGGCCATCGGGCACGTGCGCGCGGCCGAGGAGGCCGGCGCGGACGGGATCCTGCTCATGCCGCCCTACCTGACGGAGGCCGATCAGGAGGGCCTGATCGAGCACGTCAGTGCCGTGTGTGCAGCGACGAGCCTGGGCGTCATCGTCTACAGCCGCGCGAACGCCGTCCTGACCGACCGCTCCGTCGCGATCCTCGCCGACCGCAACCCGAACCTCATCGGGTTCAAGGACGGCATCGGGAACATCGAGCAGATGACCCGGATCTACGCCCGGGTGGGGGAGCGCCTCACCTACATCGGCGGCCTGCCGACGGCGGAGACCTTCGCCCTGCCCCTCCTCCAGCTGGGCGTGAGCACGTACTCGTCTGCGATGTTCAACTTCGTCCCCGAGTTCGCCCTCGCCTTCTACCGCGATGTCATCGCCCAGGACCGCACGGCGGTCTACGAGAAGCTGAACGACTTCGTCATCCCCTACCTGGACATCCGTGACCGCGTGAAGGGATACGGCGTCAGCATCATCAAGGGCGGGCTCGACGCGGTGGGCCGCGACGGCGGGCGCGTGCGTCCGCCCCTGCAGAACCTCACCGATGCCGACCAGTTCGAACTGTCCACCCTGATCAAGAAGATCAGCTAGGAGTCCCGATATGACCACCACTTTCAGCACGACCATCACCGGCCGGTCACTCATCGCCGGCCGCGCCGTCGAAGGATCCGCCGGCACCGCGTACGCCATCGACCCGGCCACGAACGAGAAGATCGAACCGGTCGTCACCCTGATCGACGGCGTCCAGCTCGCCGAGGCCACCGCCGCAGCAGCGGCTGCCTTCGACACGTACCGGGCCACGACACCCGCCGAACGTGCCGCTTTCCTCGAGCGCATCGCCGACAACATCGACGCCCTCGGTGCCGAACTGACTGAGCGGGCCGTCCGCGAGACCGGCCTGCCCGCCGCACGCATCGACGGCGAACGCGCCCGCACCGTGGGGCAGATGCGCCTCTTCGCCGACGTCGTCCGCCAGGGTGATCACGTGCAGGCCCGCATCGACCCCGCACTCCCCGACCGCGCTCCCCTGCCCCGCCTGGACATCCGCCAGCGCCACATCGCCCTCGGCCCTGTCGCGGTCTTCGGCGCCAGCAACTTCCCCCTCGCGTTCTCCACCGGCGGAGGCGATACGGCGTCGGCCCTCGCTGCCGGCTGCCCCGTCATCGTCAAGGCCCACAACGCGCACCCCGGCACCGCCGAACTCGTCGGCCACGCCATCACGCGGGCAGTCGAGGAATCCGGGCTGCCGGCCGGGGTCTTCTCCCTGGTGTTCGGCGCCGGCACGTCCATCGGACAGGCCCTCGTGGCCGACCCGCACATCAAGGCCGTGGGATTCACGGGCTCCCGCAGCGGCGGCACCGCCATCATGGCAACCGCCGCGGCCCGGCCGGAACCGATCCCCGTGTACGCGGAGATGTCCTCGATCAACCCGGTCTTCGTCTTCCCGGGGGCCATCAGCGACGACGTCGACGCCCTCGCCTCCGGCCTCGTCGGATCACTGACGATGGGCGCAGGACAGTTCTGCACCAACCCCGGACTGGTCTTCGTGCCCGCCGGCGGCCAGGGAGACCGGTTCGTCGCGGCTGCCTCCGACGCGCTCCGGGAGACTCAGGGCTCCACCATGCTCACCCGTGGCATCGCCGAGGCATGCGCGGCGGGAGTGGCGAAGCTGCGCGGCGAATCCGACGTCGACGTCGTCGCGGAAGGCCGGCCCGGCCCCACGAAGAACGCCCCCGGCGCCGTGCTCTTCACCACCACCACGGACACCTTCCGGGACAACGCCGGCCTTCAGGAAGAAGTCTTCGGAGCTGCGGGGGTCTTCATCCGCTACACCGGCGAGGACGAACTCCTCGCCGCCGCCGAGGCCCTGGAGGGTCAGCTCACAGCGACCATCCACGCGACCTCGGCGGATACTGCGGACATCGCTCCCCTGCTGCCGGTCCTGGAGCGACGGGTCGGGCGGATCCTGTTCAACAGCTGGCCGACCGGCGTAGAAGTCGGCCACGCCATGGTCCACGGCGGCCCCTACCCTGCCACCTCGGACTCCCGCTCCACCTCTGTGGGATCACTGGCCATCCTGCGGTTCCAGCGACCGGTCAGCTACCAGAACATCCCCGACGAGCTGCTCCCGGCGCCGCTGCAGGACGCCAATCCGTGGAAGCTCAACCGCCGTGTGAATGGAACCGTCGTGAATGCGGAGACCGGACGATGACCTCAGCAACCCCGACCGTCGCCTCCGTCGAAGTCGTCCCTGTCGCCGGGCACGACAGCATGCTGCTGAACCTCAGTGGAGCCCACGGGCCCTACTTCACCCGCAACATCGCCATCATCACCGACTCGGCGGGCCGCACCGGCCTGGGCGAGGTCCCCGGGGGCGAAGCCATCCGCTCGACGATCGAGGAAGCCGGTGACCTGCTGGTCGGCCGGCCCATCGCGCTCTACCGCCAGCTGCTGCGGCAGGTGTCCGAGCGCTTCGCCGATCGCGACGCCGGCGGCCGGGGCGCCCAGACGTTCGACCTCCGTACGACGATCCACGCGGTGACCGCCATCGAATCGGCGCTCCTGGACCTGATGGGCCAGCACCTCGAGGTCCCCGTCGCGGAGCTCCTGGGCGAAGGGCAGCAGCGCGATCGTGTCCAGATGCTCGGCTACCTCTTCTATGTCGGCGACCGCACCAGCACGGATCTGCCCTACCTCAGCGGCGATGACACGTCGGACGCCTGGGGACGCCTCCGCCGGGACGAAGCCATGACCCCGGAGGCCATCGTCGCCCTCGCGGAAGCCGCCCAGGAGAGGTACGGGTTCCAGGACTTCAAGCTCAAGGGCGGGGTGCTCCCGGGCGCGGAAGAGGTAGAGGCCGTCAAGGCCCTGGCTGCCCGCTTCCCGGAAGCCCGGATCACGCTCGACCCGAATGGTGGCTGGCTCCTCAAGGACGCCATCGAGCTGTGCTCGGGACTCCACGGTGTCCTCGCCTACGCCGAGGATCCCTGCGGCGCGGAAGGAGGATTTTCGGGCAGGGAGACCATGGCCGAGTTCAGGCGCGCCACGGGGCTCCCCACAGCGACCAACATGGTCGCCACCGACTGGCGCCAGATGGCACACGCCATCCGCTCCAACGCGGTGGACATCCCCCTCGCCGACCCGCACTTCTGGACGATGCAGGGCTCTGTCCGCGTGGCGCAGCTCTGCAACGACTTCGGCCTCACCTGGGGGTCCCACTCCAACAACCACTTCGACATCTCCCTTGCCATGTTCACGCATGTGGGAGCGGCTGCGCCGGGGAACATCACGGCACTGGATACGCACTGGATCTGGCAGGACGGGCAACCCCTCACACGGGAACCCCTTCCGATCGAGGGCGGGTTCATCACAGTCCCGCAGCGTCCGGGCCTCGGCATCGACCTGGATCGCGACGCGCTCCAGGCGGCACACGAGCTGTACCTGGAACACGGCCTCGGTTCCCGCGACGACGCTGCGGCCATGCAGTACCTCGTGCCGGACTGGACCTTCGACCCGAAGAGGCCCTGCCTCGTCCGGTGACCGACCCTGACCTCCCGACCCCAGACGAAGGATCTCCCATGAATTCCAGTACCACCCTGACCAGCCCGGTGGCCACGTCGACCGGCATCGACGCGGCGATCGATCGGATCCGCCACGTCAAGCTGTCGACCCTGACGCTTCCGCTGGCCACGCCCATCAGTGACGCGAAGGTGCTGACCGGCAGGCAGCGGCCGATGACCGAGATCGTCTTCCTCTTCGCGGAGATCACCACGGACGACGGCCACTCCGGGATCGGGTTCAGTTACTCGAAGCGCGCGGGCGGGCCGGCGCAGTATGCGCACGCACGGGAGATCGCCGACAACCTGCTGGGCGAGGACCCCAATGACATCGGGCGCGTGTACCAGAAGCTGCTGTGGGCCGGCGCGTCGGTGGGACGCAGTGGGGTGGCGACGCAGGCCATCGCAGCGCTGGATATCGCCCTTTACGACCTGAAGGCCAAGCGGGCGGGCCTTCCCCTGGCGAAGTTGCTGGGCTCGTACCGCGATTCCGTGCAGACCTACAACACGTCCGGTGGGTTCCTCCAGGCGTCCATCGAGGAAGTGAAGGACCGCGCCACCCGGTCGCTCGCCGACGGAATCGGCGGCATCAAGATCAAGGTGGGCCATCCCGATTCCCGCGTCGACCTGGCGCGGGTCGCCGCTGTCCGGGAGCACCTGGGCGAGGGCGTCCCCTTCATGGTGGACGCCAACCAGCAATGGGACCGGCCCACGGCCATGCGGATGGGCCGCACGCTGGAGCAGTTCGACCTCGTATGGATCGAGGAACCCCTCGATGCCTACGACGCCGAAGGGCACGCCCAGCTCGCGCAGGCGCTGGACACCTCCATCGCGACGGGCGAGATGCTGTCGAGCGTCAGCGAACACATCGACCTCATCACCCATCGGTCCGTCGACATCATCCAGCCCGACGCACCGCGGATCGGAGGCATCACCCCCTTCCTGCGCCTGGCCGCACTGGCCGACCAGGCGGGACTGCAGCTTGCTCCCCACTTCGCCATGGAGATCCACCTGCACCTGGCGGCCGCCTATCCGAGGGAACCCTGGGTCGAGCACTTCGAGTGGCTCAATCCCCTGTTCAACGAACGCCTCGAGACCCGCCAGGGACGGATGATCGTCCCCAACCGGCCCGGCCTGGGATTCACCCTCTCCGACCAGGCCCACGCCTGGGTGACGGACTCCGTGGAGTTCGGCCGGAAGTGACCGTCCGGGTCCTACCGTGGGACGGTAGGACCCGGACGGGTGTGGCAGGTACGACGTTGGAAGCCTGCCACACCGACCCTCCAGGTCAGGGCCGGGCGAGCGAGGCGAGTTCCCGCGCCATGTTGGTGCCGGCCCGCTCCGCCCAGAGTGACTGCCCCCGCCCCGTGCGGTACAGCGGGTCGAGCGCGAGCAGCCGCTGCAGGACACTTCGCCGGCCGGCGATGAATGCTTCATCTGGAATATGCGAATATTCCGCCCGCACCACTGCCGCGTAGCGCGCGTAGTCCTCGGGCGATCCGCCGAGAACCGAGAGGTCGGCGTCGCACAGGAGCTGCCCCGCCCTGTCCTCCGCCCGAGGATCGTGGCCCACCGTGAGGAGCACCAGGCGCTCGACCTCCCGCACCACGGCGCCGTCCACGCGGCCCGTCAATCGCTCGACGGCGAGCGCCGCGGAGGCCTGTTCGTCCTTCCCGGCCGCACCCTCGTAGACGGCGTCGTGGAACCAGGCGGAGAGGAGGACGGGCATCCGCTGCGGCTCGTCCGTGGGCTCGAAGAGCTGGTCCAGGGCTTCCAGGACGGCAAGCAGGTGCACCGGGGTGTGGTACCTCCGGTGGGGCTCGCTCCACCGGTCCAGCAGCTCTCCGGCCAGGTCGGGATCCGTGGGCAGGATCGACGCCCACCGCGACAGGAGGGCCGCCCGGAGTTTCGGTCCCCGGCGTCGGGCAGGGACCCGGAGGCCGCTGGCGATCAGGGCCCGTACCAGCTCGGTCCCGCTCACCTCGAGGGCGCCCTGCTCCACCAGTTCCCGGTACCGCCGGGCCGGCACGTCGTAATGGTCCTCGTCGAAGGCCCTGTGCGGGATCCCCGCAGCCGCCGCGAAGGCGTGGAGCTCCTCGAGTGACGACGTCGACACCAGGTGGGAGAACACGGTTCCGTGTGCCGGCCAGGACGGCGGATCGATGAGGACAGCCATAACCGGCAGTCTAGGGTTCAGCCCTCTTCGGCGCGGAGTCCGTAGGACGCCAGGACGTTGCCCTTGCTCGTGATGGTCGTCTCCTGCAGTTCCAGCCGTGTCACCGGATCCGTGGGCGCGAAGAGGTGGCGTCCCGAACCCGCGACCACCGGGTGGATCATCAGGAGGAGTGAGTCCAGCAGCCCGGCGAACAGGAGCTGGCGCACCAGCGAGATGCTGGCACAGATCGCGATGTCCCCGCCGTCGGTCTGCTTCAGTGTTCGGACGAACTCCTCGAGCGGTGCGTCCATGAGGGACGCGTTGGTCCAGCCCAGATCCCCGCTGAGCGTACGCGAGGCCACGAACTTCCGTACCGGGTTGATGAAGCTGCCGAAGGGGTCGGCGGACTCGGCGGAGGGCCAGTAGCCGGACCACTCCTCGTACCCGTGGCGGCCCAGCAGAACGGTATCCACCCGGCTGATCATCGCCCCCATTCCTGCGCCGAGTTCCGGGTCGAAGCTGTCGAACTGCCAGAGGTGTGGTGATTCGACGACTCCGTCGACGGAGGAGAAGAGGCCTGCTGTGAGTTTGCGCATGGGGTGCTCCCGGTATCGGTTGGCGGCTTTCCACACAATAGACGGAGCGGGGTCGGTTCAATCATCGGCGGAGGAAGAAATTTTCGGGCCGCCTCCTCCCGCCCCGGGACGGCCATCGCTACGCTCGATGCATGCAGCCCGTGACCGCCACTCCGCCCCGAAGAACCCTGCCCGGAACGGAAGCGGAGACGGAGCCCTTCGAACGGCTCCTGGAAGCTTCCCGACGTGAGTTGACCGGGTACTGCTACAGGATGCTCGGTGAAGCGTCCGAGGCCGAGGATGCCGTGCAGGAGACCATGATCAAGGCCTGGTCACGGCGCGACTCGTTCGCCGGCGAATCCTCCCTGCGCACCTGGCTCTTCCGGATCGCGCACAACGTCTGCGTGGACATGCTCCGCAGCCCGCAGCGCCGCGCGCGCCCGATGGACCTCGGTCCGTCCACCCGCACCGCGGATGCCGTGCTCGGGGCGCCCCTCACCGAAGGCGTGTTCGTGCAGCCGATCCCCGACGAGCGCGTCATCGACCCGTCGGGCGATCCGGCGGCCGTCGCCGAGGCCCGCGACACCATCCGCCTGGCCTTCATCGCCGCCCTGCAGCACCTGCCCCCACTCCAGCGCAGCGCGCTGATCCTGTGCGAGGTGCTGCGCTGGTCGGCGGCGGAGGTCGCCGCCCTGCTCGAGGTCACCACGGCCTCGATCAACAGCGCACTCCAGCGTGCGCGCAAAACGATGGCACACCACGAGCCCACCGCGCCCATGCCCCTCGAGGACCCGGCGCACAAGGACCTGCTCGCCAAATACCTGCGTGCTTTCGAGTCCTACGACATGGAGGTACTCGTCTCGCTCCTGCGGGACGACGTCGTCCTCTCTATGCCGCCCTTCAACCTCTGGCTCCGTGGTCCGGCCGATGTGCGTGCCTGGTTCCTCGGCGAAGGCAGCGTCTGCGAGGGTGGGCGGCTCATCCCCCTGGCCATCAACGGATCGGGTGGTTTCGCCAATTACCACCTCGTCGAACCCGGCCTGTGGGAGCCGTTCGCGATCCAGGTCATCGAAACGGATGGCGAGCGCATCGTGGGCCACCACAACTTCCTGTACCCGGAGATGTTCGAGGCATTCGGACTGCCACTGGTGATCGACGAACGCGAGACGGTCCTCGAGGACTAGCGTCACGCCTGCACGACGGCGGCAGCGACAGCAGGTCACAACACGGAGAATTTCCAGGCGGAGCGGCGTCAGGAATACCCTTGTCGTCCCCATTCACGAAAATCCCGATACTTTTCGGGGATTGCAGGATAAGGTCGGGAACCGGGGGCTGATGAATTCATTCGCACGACACAGGAGAATGTGATGGCACAGCGCGTACAGGTGCAATTGGTCGACGACCTCAGTGGTGAAGAGGCACAGGAAACAGTGCGGTTCGCACTCGACGGCACGAACTATGAAATCGACCTCACCCAGGACAATGCAAATTCCCTGCGTTCCGCCCTCTCCGCCTATGTGGACAAGGGCCGCAAGGCGGGCTCCGGCCGACAGTCGGCAGCGAGCCCGAAAGCCTCCTCCCGGTCGAAGCGCGAGGACACGCAGCAGATCCGCCAGTGGGCCCAGGAGAACGGCTTCAATCCGAGTTCACGCGGCCGCATCACGCAGTCGATCATCGACGCCTACAACGAGAGCCGCTAAGCGCGGCGGCCCCTCCGGGCCTATCAGACGGACCTTTAGGACGATATGTCCGGTAATGGTCCCGGCATAGGAGCCATGGCCGCCGCCTGCGTCCCGGAATCGAACGGGACATCGACCGGGACACAGGCGGACGCAGCACATTGTGCGACGTCGAGGAATACGGCGGTCGATCCACGCAGGCAGTCGATTCACCACACGGGGAATTCAGTGGGAAGGAGGCGGGAACCAGGAATGGGGCCCGCCTCCTTTCGATCTGGACCGAAGAAGAACGAAACCTTCCCGCTAGTCCCCGTTCCGGGCCTCGCGTGCCCATGCCGCGGCCTTGGCGGGACTTTCGAAATAGCGGGATTCCGAGAGGGACTGCTCCACGAAGGCGGCGATGACCTGGTCCACGGGACCCGTGCCGACGAAGGCCACGCGTGAGGTGAGGTCGCACTCCAGCATCGCGGTGCGGGCGTTCGCCGTGATCCCGACCATGCCCTGCAGGTGGATCACCAGGGGCAAAAGGTAGCCGTCGGACAGCTCGCGGATACCCTCGTACGACTCGAGGATGTCGGTGACGGTGAGCAGCGAGCCGGGAGCCCACCAGAGCACGAGCAGCCCGGAGCGGACTTCGACGCAATGCTTGCCGGCGCAGTGCCGGCGGGTGCCGGGGGTGTGGCCGGGACCGGGACAGGGCCGCGCGGGCGCGGCGTTCCCTAGGAAGATCTGATGCAACGGTGCCTCCAGGTGAACGGATGATCCGCTCCCCAGCGATCGAATACGCCAACTGTGGCAGGCTCCGCTGGTGATTTCATGGATGCGGACAGAAGCGGGTAGCGGCACCTGTACAAAACGGGTGGTGCGTGGCATCGTCCCAAGTGATTTGCATCATCGGGCCGGGGTGGAAACCGGAACACGCCAACGGGGGCAGCCATGTCAGCAGCAGGAACCACCCTTCTCGCCATCGGTACGAAGAAGGGCCTGTGGCTCGCTTCGAGTACCGACCGGGAGACCTGGACGGTGTCGGAGCCGAAGTTCCTCATGGAGGAGATTCCCAGCGTCGGCATCGACACCCGCGGCGGCAGGACCCGCCTCTTCGCCGGGCGTATGTCCTGGCACTTCGGTCCCTGCATCGCGCATTCGGACGACCTCGGGGAGACCTGGGCGGAACCTCAGGAGGGCAGCATCCGCTTCGGAGCGGACGACGGGGCCGCGCTCGAGCGGATCTGGCAGATCCAGCCCGATGCGGAGAACCGGCCCGGAGTGGTCTGGGCGGGATGCCAGCCGATCTCCGTCTGGAAGTCCACGGACCACGGGGAGACGTTCGAACTGAACCGCGGCCTCTGGGACCACCCGCACCGCAGCGAGTGGGGCGCCGGTTTCGGCGGAGCAGCCGCACACACTGTCCTGCCGAGTCCCGCGGATGACACCGTCCACGTCGCCATGAGTACGGGCGGCGTCTACCGGTCCGACGACGGCGGGGGTTCCTGGCAGCCCCGCAACCACGGCATCAGTGCCTATTTCATGCCGGACCCTGCACCGGAGTTCGGCCAGTGCGTGCACAAGGTGGCCCGCGACGCCGTCGACCCCGACCGCCTGTTCGCGCAGAACCACCACGGCGTGTACACGAGCCACGACCGCGGCGACTCCTGGCAGTCCATCGCGGAGGGCTTGCCGGCCGACTTCGGCTTCGTGATGCTCACCCACCCGCACCGTAGCAATACCGCCTGGGTCATCCCGCTGAAGGCCGACGGTGAGCGGATCCCACCCGACGGCCACCTCATGGTGCACAGGACGGACGACGCCGGTGCAACCTGGCAGGCCAGCGACGCCGGACTGCCGCGGGCCGACTACAACGCCGTGCTGCGTGACGCGGCCTGCGTCGATACGGCGGAGGTCCCGGGCGTCTACTTCGGGACACGCGGGGGAACCGTCTACGCGAGCGCCGACGAGGGCCGCACCTTCCGGGAAGTGGCGAGCCACCTGCCGGACGTGCTCTCGGTGCGCGCCGCCGTCGTTCCCGCCTGACCAGGAGCATGCCCACCATGGCCTCCGTGACCGTCCTGATCCCCACGCTCCTCCGCCCCTACGTCGACGGACGCAGCGAGATCAGCATGAACGTGCCCGACGACGGGAACGTGTCGTCACTGCTGGACGACCTCGGCGCCGGGCGCCCCCTGCTCGACCAGCGCATCCGCGAGGAGACCGGCGCACTGAGGCGCTACGTGAACATCTACATCGACGGCGAGGACGTGCGCCGGATGGACGGGCTGGGAACCCCGGTTCCAACAGGCGCGACCGTCATGATCATCCAGTCGGTCGCGGGCGGCTAGGGCCGGGACGGGGCGTAACACAAAGTTAACCGCGCCCGCGGCGGACCGAAACGTGCCGCTGTCTACCATTGCTCAGCGCGGTGTGCCATCCCGGTTCCGCACCCACCCCCAGTGCGACTCCGGGCTCTGTCCCCTCGGGCACACGAAAGCGCTGTCACGGAAATGGACTTCCCATGGATTCTGGAAACGTCGCTTGGATTCTCGCCAGCGCCGCGCTCGTCTGTCTGATGATCCCGGCACTGGCCCTGTTCTACGGAGGAATGGTGGGCTCCCGCCGCATCCTCAACATGATGATGATGTGCTTCGGCGGCGCGAGCCTCGTCGCTGTGCTGTGGGCGCTCTTCGGGTACTCGATGGCCTTCGGCAACTCGGTAGGCGGCCTCGGACTGATCGGTGATGTCGCCGAGTACGCCGGCCTGGGCCAGCTGCTGGCCGAGGACCCGGATGCATCCATCCCACCCATCCTGTTCGCAGCCTTCCAGCTCTTCTTCGCCTGCGTCACCACGGCGCTGGTTGCCGGCGCTGCAGCGGGCCGCATGAAGTTCGGCGCGTGGATGATCTTCGCCGGTGTCTGGGCGACCCTGGTCTACTTCCCGATCGCCCACTGGGTGTTCGCCTTCAGTTCGGAGGACGGCTCGGTGGTCGGCGGCTGGATCGCGAACAACCTCGGTGCCATCGACTTCGCCGGTGGCCTCGCAGTGCACATGAATGCCGGTGTCGCCGCGCTCGCCCTGTCCCTCGTACTCGGACGCAGCCACGGCTGGCCGAAGGTGGACCACGCCAAGCCGCACAGCCGGCCCCTCGTCCTCGTGGGCGCCGGGCTCCTGTGGGTCGGCTGGTTCGGCTTCAACGCAGGCTCCGCCCTCTCCGCAGGACACGCCGCCTCGGTGGTCTTCCTCAATACCGCCATCGCCGCTTCCGCGGGCCTTCTCGCGTGGGCCCTCGTGGAACGCATCCGCAACGGGGCCGCCACCAGCATGGGAGCCGCCTCGGGCCTGATCTCCGCGCTCGTCGCCATCACCCCCGCCTGTGGGGCCGTCAGCCCCATGGGAGCCCTGGCCATCGGCGCGATCGCCGGAGCCGTCTGCTCACTCGCGATCGAGCTGAAGTTCCGGCTGGGCTTCGACGACTCGCTCGACGTCGTCGGCGTACACCTCATCGGCGGCATCCTGGGAACCCTGCTCATCGGGTTCTTCGCCACCGAGGATGCCCCCAACGGCGTCGCCGGGCTGTTCTACGGCGGCGGCGCCGGCCTGCTGGGCGTCCAGACCGTCGCGACCGTGGCCGTCCTGGTCTACTCCTTCGTGGTCACCTGGGTGATCGCACAGGTCATCCAGCGCACCGTCGGCCTCCGCATCGAACAGGAGGACGAGCTGCGCGGCATCGACATCGCCGCCCACTCCGAGTTCGCCTACCTGACCGACGAGGATCCCGTGGACCTCGGAGCGCCGCGCAAGTAACGTCAGGCCGTGTCCGGGTCGTCGAACGGCCTGGGCACGACGGCGGAGAAGCAGTGCCTTCCGAAGGGGATGCACTGCTTCTCCGTGTTCGTGGTGCTGTTCATTCCGCATCCGTTATATGCGTGCGGCCATCTTCGATCGGCAGTCCGCACCACAGCGCGAGACGGCAGCGACGCTGCGACTCGAGGCGCTCAGGCCACAACGGCAGGCGGCACGCCTGCGTGGCGGGCGGACCGTTCGCCGGGGCGGGGGGACCGTCCGGCGGACTGATGCACCCTAAAGCCGCAGGGCGTTGAGCTGCGCGAGAGTTTCGTCCGGGCCCACGGCGGTAATGCCGTGCACTCGCGCCCAGGACGTGAGCTCCTCGGTGATGGCCTGGGACACTCCAGACCAGCGGGCGTAGGGCAGGACGTAGATGGAGTCGATGTCGGCGTGCGTGGGACCGAGGAGCCGCAGGCCGCCACAACCGACCGGCTGCCCCGTGGCGAGTTCGTAGGCGATGAGGAAGACGGCGATATCGTTCCCGTCGTCTTCCCGCACGGGAAGGGCACTCGGCCCCCGTCCCCGCTCGTTCTCGGCGCGCAGCGCTTCCCGCAGCCCTGTGGCCACGGGATTGGCCCAGGGGACCTGTCGAACCCTCAGCGTCTGCATTGCCGCCTCCTGTGGAAGTGTTGTGCTTCCACGCTACGGAGCGGCGGTTTCGGCCGCGTTTCCGTCCGCGAAACTCCATGTGCACGTCTTCCCACATGCACCGGGGGCCGCCGGGGCTCCTGGCGGGGCAGCCCCTGTCAGCCTCTGGCTTTCCTGAAGAAAGTAGCCTACGATCGCCGGCATGCCCCTGAGATCCGATTGGTCCGACAGCCAGTGCCCCCTTGCCCGGGGGCTCGAGGTCCTGGGCGATCCGTGGAGCCTGCTCGTCCTGCGCGAGGTCTTCTTCGGCAAGGCTCGGTTCGAGGACATCAAGGCCTCCACCGGCATCGCAGACAGCGTCCTCAGCAAGCGGCTCTCCGCCCTCACCGCGCATGACCTGCTCGCCCGAAGGCCGTACGACGACGAATCCGGCAGGACACGCCACGAGTACGTGCTGACGCCGAAGGGCGAAGGCACGCTGCCGGTCCTCAATGCCATGATCCATTTCGCCGAGCAGCACCTCGGCGCACCCTCGGAGTCCGCGCACATGCAGATCATCCACTCTTCCTGCGGACGCAGGACCACCAGCGCGGACAGGTGCGACGCCTGCCACGAGGAACTCACCGCCGACACGACGACGTGGGTGAGCTTCGCCCGCGCGGAGGGACCCGTCCAGCTCGCGGGTTCGCAATGAGCCACGCCACCCGGGGGCGCCGGGGTATCCACCCGGCATGGATCGTGGCCGCCGTGGCCTTCCTGACCCTCGTCGGAGCCGCAGGATTCCGTGCCGCTCCGTCCGTGCTGATGGTCCCCCTCGAGCAGGAGTTCGGGTGGTCCCGCGGCATCCTGTCCCTGGCCGTCAGCATCAACCTCGTCCTCTTCGGGCTCACTGCACCCTTCGCCGCCGCCCTCATGGAGAGGTTCGGCGTCCGCCGGGTCACCTCCTTCGCCCTCCTGGTCATCGGCGCCGGAAGCGCCCTGACCGTCTTCGTCCGGGAACCCTGGCAGATCCTCCTCACGTGGGGCGTCCTGATCGGCATCGGAACCGGAAGCATCGCCCTCGTCTTCGCGGCGACCATCGCCTCCACCTGGTTCGTCCGCCGTCGCGGGCTCGTAGTCGGGATCCTGACCGCGGGCAGTGCGGCCGGGCAACTCGTGTTCCTCCCGGTGATGGCCGTGCTGGTCGAGGCGGCGAACTGGCGGACGGCATCGCTCGTCATCGCGGCGGGCGCACTCGTGGTGATACCCCTCGTGCTCCTCTGGGTGCACGACTCCCCCGCGGACATCGGCGTCCGCCCCTACGGAGCGCCTTCAGGCGCTGAAGGGACGGAGGAACCCGCCGCGCCGCGAGCGGCCGACTCGACCAACGCCGCGGTGCGGGCACTGCGTGCGCTCCGCGCGGCATCCCACCACCGCACGTTCTGGGCGCTGGCCCTCGGCTTCGCCATCTGTGGAGCGACGACGAACGGCCTCATCGGCACACACTTCATCCCGTCCGCTCATGACCACGGCATGCCGACGACGACGGCCGCGGGGCTCCTCGCCGTCGTCGGGATCTTCGACATCGTAGGGACCATCGCCTCCGGCTGGTTGACCGACCGCTACAACCCCAAGGTGCTCCTCGCCGCCTACTACCTCTTCCGCGGCGTCAGCCTCTTCGTGCTGCCCGCGCTGCTGGCCGCGACGGTCCGGCCGCCGATGGTGATCTTCATCGTCATCTACGGGCTGGACTGGGTGGCGACGGTGCCTCCGACGGTCGCCCTCTGCCGGAGTGCGTTCGGCGCCGACGGGCCCCTCGTGTTCGGCTGGGTGTTCGCCGCGCACCAGCTCGGTGCGGCCGCCGCAGCCGTGGGAGCGGGACTCATCCGGGACACGACGGGCGAGTACACGATCGCCTGGTTCGGGGCAGCCGTCCTTTGCGTCGTGGCGGTGCTGCTCACCGTCCTGGTCCGCCGGGACACGGAGGCCGCCCCACGGCGGGACGCGGTCACCAAGGCCCTCGTCCCGGCTGACGACTGACACCAACGACTGACGGACGCCGACGCCCGTCGCCCGCCGCCGTCGTCCCGGCTCTGTCTGGCTCACCGGCAGCCGGTGGGCTGGCCACCGCGGGAGGTCAGGTCCGGAACCGGACCACGGCGCCCGGCGGCAGTTGCGCCGCACGGTCCAGGTCCGCGGAGGCGACGACGGCGATCACCGGATAGCCTCCCGTGACCGGATGGTCGGCCAGGAACAGTATCGGCAGGCCCGACGGTGGTACCTGCAGGGCTCCACGCACCGTCCCTTCGCTCGGCAGTTCTCCCTCGCGCGTCCGCCTCAGGGACGGGCCGTCGAGCCGCAGGCCGATCCGGTTGGACTGCGCCGTGACCGTCCAGTCCGTTCCGCATAGGCGGGCGAGCGCGTCGTCGTCGAACCAGTCGTCCCGGGGACCCGGGACCACCCGCAGGACTTCCGGCCCCCCGGGCGGCCACAGGACTTCCGCGGAACCCACCGCCGACCGCCCCGGCGGCCCCACCGGCAGGCTCATCCCCCTCGCCAATGCGGGAGGACCGAGTCCCGACATCGAATCCGTCGACCGGCTGCCCAGCACCTCCTCTCCGGCGAATCCACCCCGCACGGCCGTGTAGGCACGTAGGCCCGACACCGGAGGGGACTGCCGCAGCACCTCGCCGTCGCGCAGCAGGAAGGGCGTGCAGAGGGACGCCTCGCGCTCACCGCCGTCGGGCAGGGCGATGGCCAGATCCACGTGGGCACCGGTGACCGCGAGGACCTGGTCCTCCACGGCCCGGAGGGCAAGTCCCCCGTTGAGGCTCTCGATGACCGCCGAGCCGGCAGCATTTCCCACGAGCCTGTTCGCCTGTCGGAACGCGGCACGGTCCAGCGCCCCTGCCCCGGCGACGCCGAGTGCCATGCGGCCGGGCCTGCCGAGGTCCTGCAGCGTGCTGTAGAGGCCGGGGTCGACGACGATGAGGCCTCCCTGTCCGTGTGGAGGGGCAGGAGCCACCGCGGCCGGCACCGCGGCCACCTCGACCAGTTCGCGGACCGCAGCGAACCGGACCCGGTTGCCGGGCCGGATGAGGGCAGGTTGCGCGCGGCGGGCGTCCCACAGAACGGCGGCAGTACGGCCGATGAGCTGCCAGCCGCCGGGCGACTCGCGCGGGTACACCGCCGAGAAGGTGCCGGCGAGCGCCACGGATCCTGCCGGAACCGCCGTGCGGGGCGAGTCCCTCCGTGGGACCTCCCGGCGGGGGTCCCCGCCCGTGAGGTAGGCGAACCCGGGGGCGAAACCACCGAAGGCCGCCACCCACGGCGTCGTCGTGTGGGCCGTGATGACAGCGTCCTCGCTCAGGCCCGTCAGCCGGGCCACCTCGGTGAGGTCGGCGCCGACGTACTGCACGTCGATGGTGACGAGCGTGTCGTCCTGCTCGGCGGGCAGGGACGGATCCATCGCACGAAGGCGGTCCGCGAGGGCCCCCACCTGACGGGTTTCCCGCACCGTGACCAGGACCGTGCAGGCCGCCGCCACCACGTCCACCTGGCCCTCGACCGGATGTTCCTGGAGCTGCGCCTGCACGCTCAGCACCTCCGGCAGGCCGGGCAGTTCGATGAGCAGTCCGCAGTCCCCGACGGGCCGCAGGGTCCTGCCGGCCTGCCGCGGGCCGGCCGTGTCAGGCGAAGGCACCGACCGTCACGCCCGCGGACGCGAGTGCACGGCGCACTGCTGCGGCCATCGCGACGGCGCCCGGCGTATCCCCATGGACGCAGATGCTCTCGGCGTTGACGCGGACGCGGGAACCGTCGATCGCCACCACCTCCCGCTCCGCCGCGATGCGCAGCACGTGCTCGACGACGTCGGACTCGTCCCTGAGCACGGCCCCGCGCTCCCGCCGGGAGACGAGCGAGCCATCGGGCAGGTAGGCCCTGTCCGCGAAGGCCTCGACGACGGTGCGGAGCCCGGCCGAGCGCGCCTCCGCCTCGATGACGGAATTCGGCAGCACCAGGAGCGGCAGCGTGTCATCCACCTCGCGGACCGACCGCACCACGGCGCGGGCCTGGCCCTCGTGCACGGCGATCGTGTTGTACAGCGCGCCGTGCGGCTTCACGTACTTCACCGCCGTGCCTGCCGCACGAGCGAGGGCCTGAAGTGCCCCGATCTGGTAGACCACGTCGTCGGTCAGCTGGGAGGGGTCGACGTCCATGAACCGCCGGCCGAAGCCCGCCAGGTCCCGATAGCCGGGGTGCGCACCGACGGTGACTCCGGCCGAAGCGGCCGCCGCACACGTGGCCCGGATCCCGGTCGGGTCTCCGGCGTGGAACCCGCAGGCCACATTGACGCTGGAGACCGACTCGATGATGCGGGCGTCGTCCCCGAAGGTCCAGTTGCCGAACGATTCTCCGACATCGCTGTTCAGATCCATTGCCGCCATGTGGCCTCCGTTCGGGCTTCCCGCCTCGCATTCCCGTCCAGCATGCCCGGTGGACGCCCTTCAGTGTGGACGCCGGCCGGCCGTCAGGGCTCCGACTTGAACCCGGTGAGCTTGTGCGAGCCGTCGCAGTAGGGCTTGAGCACGGACGCGCCGCACCGGCAGAGTGCTACCGTCCGCCGGGTGCGCGGCAGTTCCTTGCCGTCCGCACCGACGAGTTCGAAGTCGCCACGGATGAGGAGCGGGCCGTTAGGACAAGCGACGATGGACACCGGGGTACTGCCGGAGTTGAGCGGGCGCTCCGGTGCCGGCCCGGACAGGTCGGGCGCCCCGCTCACGAAGCCATCGATTCCGAGGCCCGCAGCGAGGAGCGGCCCGCCTCCCAGGCATCCATGATGTGGACGGTCATGAGGGTGTCGACGGCGAGTCCGGCGGCCGCTCCGAACAGGACGTCCTGCAGCAGTCGCGGATCGGATTCGACGAGTCCGCCGGCCATGTCCCGCCCGGCGATCTGCTCATGGACGGCATCGGCCTCGACGTGTTCGTCGAAGTACTCGAGCGCGTCCTCGCCGTACCCGAGGCGCTTGAAGCCGCGCGAGTACAGGCGGTTCGGCTGCGATGACGTCATCTCGTAGGCGGCCAGATGTCCGACGATCGCCCCTCGAAGCCGGCGGTTGAGGCCGAACAGTGACATGAGGTTGTTCACCGCCAGGGTGATGGCGGGAGTGGCATCGAGATAGGCGCCATACGCGTCGTCCATGCCGAGCTCACGCATGGTGCGGGCGAAGAGTGCGGAGTGCATCCGCGCGGGCAGGCCGTTCCCGTACTCGTCGGCCTGGATCTCCACGAGGGCTGCCTTGGATCGGCCGGCCAGGCGCGGGATCGCCCACGTGTGCGGGTCGGCTTCCTTGAGCTGGTAGATGGACTTGTGCACGAGGAACTCGTGGAGCTGCTCGTTCGTCGCGGACTTCGCCACGTAACGGGACATGCTCGGGCCGGAATCCTCGCCGGTCATCCGGAACAGCTCGGCGCACACTGCTTCGCTCGTCGCCTCCGGCAGGTCCCCGAGGACGACTTCGTCCCGGACCCTGCGCTCGAACGCCGCCTCGAGCTGCTGCCGCACGCGAAGGAGGTCGGGATTCCATTCCCAGTCGTCGCCCGCGCCGTCGATTCCGCTGTAGTGCAGCTCGTACAGGCAGAAGAGCGCGAGCTGGAGGTCGTCGTCGTGCAGGATGTCCGCCGTCTCGGAGAGCGCGGCCTCGACGAGCGCGCCGAGCCGCTCGAGCGCGTCCTGCTGCGACTCGGTTGTTCCGGCAATGATGGTCAGGACTAGGGCGCTGACTTCTCCGCGCGGGGAGGGCTGCTTCATCAAGGACCTCTCTGTCGACAGGGCTACCCCATGGAGCCGGGGCGTCAATGCTAAGCGTACTTCGCTTTCGTGCGTCGTGGTGCCCGCCGCCGGGACTGCCGCGCACGACGACGCCGGACCGATGAACACCCGAAGGTGCCCACGATCCGGCGTCGTCGTGCGGTACTCGATGTGCCGTACTCCACGTGCGGATTCAAGGTGCCGCACACCGGACTCCCGCCCACGGGGCGGATGTCCGGGTCAGGCGCGGCGCGTGGCGGAGCGGTCGCGGCGACCGAGCGCGAGGGCCAGGCCGATCATGCCGACAGCCAGCAGGAAGTGCAGCCAGTCGTCCGCGGTGTTCACCGGGACGAAATTGGCCGACGACTCCTGGCCGATCACGAGTCCGTAGAGCCACAGGATGGCGTAGATGATTCCGCCACCGAGGAGGTACGAGCGCGCCCCCGACTCCGTCCTCGACATGGCCACGCCGGCGATGCCGAACAGCAGGTGGACGATGTTGTGGAGGATCGAGACCTGGAAGATCCCGAGCAGCATCGCCTCCGACTGGTGTCCGGCGAACATCATCGTGTTGTAGTTCGAGGTGATTCCGGGAATGAACCCCAGGATGCCGACCAGCAGGAAGACGATGCCCACTGCTTGGGCAGCGCGCTGCAGGGTGGTGCGGCCACTCTCCACCGTGCGGTTATTCGTATTTGTCATGACAGTCTCCTTCTCCTCGGTTGTGCGATGGGTTATTCGCGGTTCAGCTTGTCCTGCACGGTGCCGGCCATCTTCTCGACGGTGTTCGGGATCTCCGTGGTGCCATAGAAACGGGAGTCCGGGTGGGTGGCCGGCGGCATGGGCGCACTCGTGGTGGGGCCCTCGTGGTAGGTGAACTCACCCTTCCCGTCCGGACTCGGTCCGGAGGCCCAGCGACCCTCGGCCGCTGCCTTGCCGTCCGAGAAGTTGAGGTACTGGTAGGAGACCTCCCGGGCTTCCTTCTTGATCGGGAAGTTGCTCGGCACGGGCATCTCCTCGAGCTTCGATTCCTGCAGCTCCCTGGCGGCCGCCACCCACTGGTTCTGGTGCATGGTGTCCCGTGCCAGGAGGAAGGACAGCATGTCCCGAACGCCGTGGTCATCCGTCATGTGGTAGAGGCGGGCCACCTGCAGCCGGCCCTGCATCTCCGCGTTCGCATTCGCGGTGAAGTCCGCGAGCAGGTTGCCGCTCGCTGTCACGTAGCTGCCCTGCCAGGGGTTGCCCATACTGTCCACGGGTCGGGCACCGGCTCCGGCCACGATGGCGTGCTGGAGGTCGGTGCCACCGACTACTGCGGCGATGGCGGGATCGGACTGTACGGCATCCTCGGTGATGCCGAGCGGCGCTTTCTCGAGGAGCTGCGCGATCATCGTCGCCAGCATCTCGACATGCCCCATCTCCTCGGCGCCGATCCCGAAGAGCAGGTCACGGTATTTGCCAGGGATATGGGCGTTCCAGGCCTGGAAGCTGTACTGCAGTGCCACGGTGATCTCGCCGTACTGGCCGCCGAGGACTTCCTGCAGCTTGCGCGCGTAGACCGCGTCGGGCTTGTCCGGGCTGGCCTTGTACTGCAGCTCTTGCTTGTGGAAAAACACGGTTGCTACCTCCCACGTAGGGTCCTCGCCGACTTGGACCCGCTCCTTCTGGAAGCGGTTGCGAAGGTCCTCTTGATTCGACGCTAAGCGCGCCACTAGGATTTTTGGAAGATACTAAGTCTACTTATTTAGATGTTGCGGGATCTTGCGAAAGAGCTTGCAAAAGTTAAGGTAAGCATGCTTAGCTTCAGTGATAAGTCCAGCACGAGATGCCGGACCATCGCATCGAGAACACGATGGAGCGTCCGCGTTAACGGCAATATCAACGTTAGGAAGAACCATGACTACGCAGAATTGGCCGCAGGATCCCCTGGTTCCCTCCACCACAGGCAGCGAATCGTCCACTTCGGACCTTGGCGCCCACGAGCTCGGCACCACCGGATCAGCCGGCGGTAGCTCCGGATCGAAGACTTCCGCTGCCAAGCACCAGGCCCAGCAGGTGGGCCAGGAAGGCAAGGAAGCAGCCAAGAACGTAGCCGGCACCGCCGCCTCCGAGGCGAAGAGCGTCGCTGCAGAGGCCGGCTCGCAGGCCAAGAACCTGTTGGGCACGGTGACCTCCGAGGTCAAGAACCAGGCCGGCACGCAGCAGCAGAAGATCACCCAGGGCATCCGCAGCATCTCCGATGAGCTGAAGTCCATCGCCGAGAAGTCGGACAACCACGTGGTATCCAGCGTCGTCCAGCAGGCCTCTCAGCGCACCGACTCGGCAGCGAGCTGGCTCGAGGGCCGCGACGCCGCCGACATCCTTGAGGACGTCAAGGCCTTCGCACGCCGCAAGCCCGGAGCATTCCTCGCCATCGCGGCCGGATCGGGACTCGTCGTCGGCCGCCTGACCCGCGGGTTCACCGGCAACCGGGAGTCCGGGACCACCTCCGGTTCCGCCCGGAACTTCGCATCGACCGACACCGCCACGACCGGAACCTACCCCGGTTACACGGAGACGGGAACCGATCTCTACACCGGCACCCCCGCTACTGCCGGCTTCGGTGAGGCGACCCACGGCCAGCACGTCGCAGGTTCCAACCCCGCGTTCGTCGACCCCACGGACGACTACCCCACCATCCCGCCGGGAACCCCTCCCGTGGGCACCCTGCCGAATGACGGGAGCCTGCGCTGATGGCTGAGGCATACACCGGCGGCGCCCACCAGGCCGCCGCACCCCTGCCGACGGAGGCCGAGCAGCGCTCCGCCAACGCCTCGGTGGGCGAACTCCTCGGGGAGGTGACGAAGGACCTCTCCAAGCTCATGCGCCAGGAAGTGGCTCTGGCGAAAGCCGAAGCCACGGAATCGGCGAAGAAGGCCGGAAAAGGTGCCGGCATGTACGCCGGCGCAGCGGTCGGAGGTCACTTCGTCCTCCTGTTCCTGTCCCTTGCCCTGATGTGGGGCCTCGGCGCACTCATGCCCCTCGGCTGGGCCGCCGTCATCGTCGCCGTCATCTGGGGCATCATCGCCGCGGTGCTGGCATCCAGGGGCAAGAAGGAAATGCAGCAGGTCAAGGGTCTCCCCCAGACAGCGGAGACCGTCAAAGAGATCCCGCCGACACTGAAACCAGGTGAGCAGACACGATGAGCCAGACACCAGAAGAGATCCGCGCAGATATCGAACGCACCCGCGAGGAACTGGGCACCAACGTCGACGCCGTGGCAGACAAGGTGAATCCCGCAAATATCGCGCACCGCCAGACCGAGAAGGTCAAGACCAGCTTCAGCAACGTGAAGGAGACCGTCATGGGCAAGGCCGAGGACGTCAAGGACTCCGTTATGGGCAAGGCGGAAGATGTCAAGGACTCCGTGACCGGCAGGGCTGGCGACGTCAAGGACAGCGTCAGGAGCACGGCCGGCAGCGGGAAGGGTACCGCCCAGTCGGCCGCCGGCACCGCCAAGGACAAGGCCGCCCACGCGGGACACGCCGTCCAGAATGCTCCGCACCAGCTCACCAGCAAGGCTGCAGGTAACCCGCTCGCAGCCGGCCTGATCGCCTTCGGCGCCGGCCTGCTCGTTGCGTCCCTCATTCCGGCCAGCCAGAAGGAGCAGGAGGCGGCATCCCAGCTCAAGGAGCAGGCGGCGCCCCTGAAGGAGAAGGTCACAGAGGCCGCCAAGCAGATCGTGGAGGACGTGAAGGAGCCGGTGCAGGACGCCGTCCAGTCCGTGAAGGAGTCGGCCACCGATTCGGTGCAGACCGTGAAGGACGAGGGTCAGCAGGCCGCCGGCCACGTCAAGGGCCGCGCCCAGGACGCCACGTCGAACGTCAAGCAGAGCTGACCTACGAGGTACAGACGACGGAAGCCACCGGGATTCGTTCCGGTGGCTTCCGTCGTTAGCGGTTCCGCCAGTTCCCGGTTCCGCCAGTTCCCGCGTCCGTCAGGGCGAGCGGCGAGGCGTCACCTATCAGGTGAGGAGCGCCTCCGCTTCCGACCGGCTGATGACCGCCTGCCGGTACTCCACGGACAGGATCTCGAGCATCGCAGCCGCGTACTGCGCGTTGGTGCTGCCGATGGCGTCGAGTACGTAGCTGACACGGAAGTCGTGCGCGAAAGCATCGGCGCCCGTGTGCGCCACGCAGTTGTGGGTGGAGACGCCGGCGAGGACGAGCCGCTCCACGCCGTAGCCCCGGAGGCGCTCCGCGAGGTCCGTGCCGAAGAAGGCACTGTCGCGGGTCTTCGTCACGGTCTCGAGCCCTCCGACGCGGAGGCCCTCGACGGCGTCCGCCTGGTGCGTCCCCCGGAAGATGAACCCCTGGTCGTCATCGAGCATGGAGACCGTCCACGTCGAGCGGTCCGGGAGGTGTTCGGTGCGGGCCACCAGCACCGGCGCCCTCCCTCGCTGTGCGGCGTCGATCAGGGCGTTGCAGGCGCCCACCAGGGCTTCCTGGGCGCCGGCGAGGACCTCGTCCTCGAAGAAGGCGTTCTGCATGTCGATGATGAGCAGCGCCACCCTGCCCCTCTCCGACCCGGCTGAAGCGTCAGAGCGCGGCATCCGGCTCCCGGGGGGCATCCCTGACAAGCTCCTCGCGGGCCGCGGCGTCCGCTTCGAAGGGCACGATGTCCAGCATGGACGGGTAAAGGCCGATCAGGGCGGCATCGTGGCCCCCTGCGAGCCCTGGCAGGACGACAAGGTCCGCTGGCTGGGCCAGGGCGTCCGGCAACGCCTCCGCCAGGCGTCGCACGTCGTTCTCGGTCATGGTCGCCGCTTGGGCGATCTGGGCGATGGTATGTCCGTCGGCGAGGGCCAGCCGGATGGCCGCGCCGCACACCATCGCGAGCCGGTCACGCTCGAATTCGGCGTTCTCGAGATCCGCGGCGGCGATCATGACCTGATTGATATGAGGGGGACGTGCGGCTGCCATGGGGCGCCTTCCGGTGACGTGAGCGACGCGCGACACATGCCCAAGCGGGCATATCGCGTCATCCAGCAGGATGTTCGGCCGGTGGCTGGACCTTCCGGCCATTGTACGGAAGCTCTCGAGGCCGGCAAAGCCGCCCTGTGCGGGCGCTCGTCCGGTGCTTGGAAACGCGGGATTACGGCTGTGGATTTCAAGAGAAACGCTAAGCCTGCTTCCAATTAACTACTAAGTGTGCTTACTCTAGAGGCCGGTGGTTCGCCAGGGACTCCGGTCCCGGCGGAACCTACAGCCGAGAATTCCATACCCCTCGCAGTGAGATTACTCAGAAGGAGAAGGAAATGATTACCCAGGAACACATCGATACCCTGCTCGGCAACGGCGGCAATGTCCTCGGTTCTGACGGAGAGAAGATCGGCTCCATCGGCCAGGTCTACCTCGACGATCAGACCGGTGAGCCCAGCTGGGTCACGGCGAAGACGGGCCTGTTCGGCACGTCCGAGTCCTTCATTCCCCTTCAGGGCGCTGACGTCGCAGGCCATGACGTCCGCGTGCCCTACACCAAGCACCAGGTGAAGGATGCCCCCCGGATCGAGACCGACGGCAACCTGAGCCCGGAGGAAGAGGATCGCCTCTACCGCCACTACGAAATCGGCGGCGGCACCGACACCAACACGGGCACCAACACGGGCACCAACACGGGCACCAACACGGGCACCTACTCCGACACGACGACGACCGGCACCACGGGCACTACCGGCTTCGCCGGACAGGGTGACCGCGATGTCGACATCGACACCACCTCCGGCCGCCACTCAGGCCTGACGGACACCGACACGGCCACGACCGGCACCACCGGGCGCGGCGCCGTCGGCCACGACACGTCCGGCCCGACCACCGACGAAGCAATGACGCGCTCCGAAGAGCAGCTGCACGTCGGAACGGAACGCCGTGAAGTCGGCCGCGCCCGCCTGCGCAAGTACGTGGTCACCGAGAACGTCACCCAGACCGTTCCCGTCAGCCACGAGGAAGTCCGCATCGAGCGCGAGCCCATCACGGAGGCCAACCGCGGCGAGGCCTACGCCGGCCCGGACATCAGCGAGGAAGAGCACGAAGTGACCCTCCACGCCGAGCGCCCCGTCGTCGAGAAGGAAACTGTCCCGGTCGAGCGCGTACGCCTCGACAAGGAGACCGTGACCACGAACGAGACGGTCAACGGTGAGGTCCGCAAGGAAGAGATCGAGGTCGACGGCGCAGATGACACCCGCCGAGGCAACGACCTCGGGGACGACACCCGCCGAGGCAACAACCTCTAAGCACAATGTGAACGATGAAGGGCCCGGGGCATGGCTCCGGGCCCTTCGTCGTCCTCGGTCGGCCGGCACCCGCTCCGGCCCCGCCGTCGCGCCCAGGAAATGGCAGAGAATGCCATCGCCCCCCAATTCACACGATAATAAGCCTGCTGTCTATTTCGGGCGAAATTGTCTAGAGTAAGTAGTAGGAACAAGCGCATCCACCGCGTACAACCGAGGAAGGACACGCCATCGTGCCGGAGTTAAACGATTGGTCGACCAGCCGCCTGCTCACGACCGCGGCCCGCCTCGTCGAGCACTCATGGAACGAGAAGCTCCTGAGCATCGGCATCACGCACGCCGGCCTGACGACCCTCGGCGTTCTCGAACGCGAGGGCACCCTGACAGGCGTGCGCCTGGCGCAACTGGTCCACGTCCAGGCACAGACCGTTGGACGGACCCTGGACCGCCTCGAGAAGCGCGGGCTCGTGACTCGGCTGCGCAACACAGCAGATCGCCGCAGCCAGCGCATCACCATCACCTCTGCGGGGCTGAAGGCGCTTGAACGGGCGAAGAACATCGAGCACGAGCTGATGTCCGAGGACGGCCTTGCCTCCGAAGACCTGCGCGACCGCCTGAAGACGGTCATCAACGAACTCGGGCCGAAAAAGGACTAGTAGCCCCCGCCGTCCGCGGCCATGTTGTTGAACCGTGAGTAGTGGCCCTGGAAACCGACCACGAGGGTCTTGGTGGGCCCGTTACGGTGCTTGGCCACGATCACATCGGCCTCGCCGGCACGGGCCGATTCCTTGTCGTACACGTCGTCGCGGTGGAGCAGGATGACCATATCGGCGTCCTGCTCGATCGAGCCGGACTCGCGGAGATCGGAGACCTGCGGGCGCTTGTCCGTCCGCTGCTCGGAGCCACGGTTCAGCTGTGAGAGCGCGACGACCGGCACGTTGAGTTCCTTGGCCAGCAGCTTCAGTGCTCGCGAGAACTCGGAGACTTCCTGCTGGCGGGACTCGACGCGCTTGCCCGATGACATCAGCTGGAGGTAGTCCAGCACTACGAGCTTGAGGTCGTGCCGCTGCTTGAGCCGCCGGCACTTGGCTCGGATCTCCATGAGGGACATGTTCGGGCTGTCGTCGATGAACAGGGGCGCGTCGTTCATGCGGCCCATCGTCGTGGCGATCTTGCCCCACTGCTCGTCCTTGATGGTGCCCTTGCGCAGGTCCTGCAGGCCGATGGTGGCCTCGGCGGACAGCAGGCGCATCGCAATCTCGTTGCGGCCCATCTCGAGCGAGAAGAAGACGGTGGTCATGTTGTGCTTGATGGCCGCCGAGCGCGCCCAGTCCAGGGCGAAGGTCGACTTACCCATGGCGGGACGAGCTGCGACGACGATCATCTGGCCACCATGCAGCCCCTGGGTCAGCTCGTCGAGTTCGTAGAATCCTGTGGGGACGCCGGTCATGCCCTCGCCGCGATGGCCGGCCGACTCGATCTCGTCGACGGTGCCCTCGATGATGTCCTTGAGCGCGACGTAGTCCTCAGCCGTGCGGCGCTCGGCGACCGCGTACACCTCGGCCTGTGCGGCGTTGACGAGATCGTCCACCTCGCCGTCGTTGGAGTAGCCGAGCTGGACGATCTTCGTGCCCGCGTCGACGAGCCGGCGAAGGACGGCCCGTTCACGCACGATCTCGGCGTAGAAGCCGGCATTCGCCGCGGTGGGAACGGACTGGATCAGCGTGTGGAGGTACGCAGGCCCGCCGATGCGGGAAATCTCTCCCCGCTTGGTCAGCTCGTCCGAGACGGTGACGGCGTCGGCCGGCTCCCCGCGGCCGTAGAGGTCGATGATGGCCTCGTAGATGCTCTCATGCGCGGGCCGGTAGAAGTCGATGCCGCGAAGCACCTCCACGCAGTCGGCGATTGCATCCTTGGAAAGCATCATCCCGCCCAGGACGGACTGCTCGGCGACGAGGTCCTGGGGAGGCGTACGTGAGAATTCCGGGGTACGAGTGTCCGGTGATGAATCTGCATGTGCCAGGGACACTGTAGGGCCTTTCTCCTGCTGTCGAAGCGGCAGTCGCCGAGGCGTCCGCCGGAAACCCGGGACGGGTCTGACAGGTCAGGCCTATCACTCTCCACCCTCACTATTGGGAATCTCCAGCAACGCTAGACCTCTTCCCGGAGGGCACCAAGCGCTGTGCCAACAGGGGGTGTGGGTAAGTGGAAATAAGCTGTGGATTACGTGCCATCTCTTGTGCACAGGATGGGGACAACCCTGTGGACAAAGAAATTGTTCTGGCCCCAACAGGGCTCTGACCTGCGGAAACGTTATCCCCCGGCTGTGGACTCAAACTAATTTCCACGCCCCTCCGTCCACAGGTGCTCTGTTGACAACCAGCGAAAAGGCGCTTCCATGTGCCCTCGGGGGGCACATATCCCCACCCCTCCATACGGTTCCAGCCCGGCGTGCCACGGGCGTAGGGGCAGGACTAGGCGATATGCAGTTCCCGGTACCCAGGACCTCCCGGAGATGCCGAAAGAAGTCGCTGCGGGACATGTACCTGCCGGCGGACTTCCCGTGCGTACTTTCAGGGAAAGGTTTGCGTTGACGAGCCCGGGAGGGACGGTGACGCGTTAAACACAGGAAGCCCCCGCTTCCGCGGAGGCTTCCTGGTGAACCTGGTCTCGCTGCCGGCTTGTCAGCTGGCGACGACGTCCAGATCGATGACTGCTGCTACGTCCTCGTGCAGACGGACGTTGGCCTGGTACGAACCGACCGACTTGATGTGAGCCGGCAGTTCGACCTTGCGCTTGTCGATCTTGCCGAGGCCTGCGGCCTCGACGGCCTTCGCGACGTCGTCGGCCTTGACGGTGCCGAACAGGCGGCCGGAGCCACCCGCCTTGACAGTCAGGGTGACGGGCTTCGCCGACAGTGCGGCGGCCTGGCGCTGGGCGTCCTCGAGCGATGCGTGCTCGCGGGCGGAGCGGGCAGCCTTGATCGAATCGACCTGCTTCTCGCCACCCTTGCTCCACATCAGGGCGAAACCGCGGGGCAGAAGGTAGTTACGTGCGTAACCGTTCTTCACCTCGACGACGTCGCCTGCGGCACCGAGTCCGGTGACTTCCTGGGTCAGAATGAGCTTCGACATGGTGTGTGTCCCTTTCCCTAGCCGCGGCCAGCGCCGGAGTACGGCAGGAGTGCAACTTCGCGGGCGTTCTTGATTGCCTGGGCGATCTTGCGCTGCTCCTGCACGGTCACACCGGTGACGCGACGGGCACGGATCTTTCCGCGATCGGAAATGAACTTACGCAGCAGGGCTACGTCCTTGTAGTCGATGACGGTGACGTCAGCGGCCTTCAAGGGGTTGGACTTTGGTTTGGGCTTACGGAGTTCAGCCTTAGCCATCGTGGTGCTCCTTTTTCTGTTGGAGCCCGCAGAACGATTCTGCGGGATGGGAAGTACCAGTTCCTTGCGGAACTGCGGCAGGGGTTCCGGGAACGGAACCTGCTACCTAGAAGGGAGGCTCGGAGTCGGGGCCGTTGCCCCAGCCCTGCGAGTTGCCACCCGAGGGAGCACCCCAGGGGTCTTCCGCAGGCTGCTGGGCCGGCTGTCCGCCGCCCCAGCCCGAACCGGAGTTCGAACTATTGCCACCGGAGTTTCCACCCGAGTTGCCGCCGAAGCCGCCGCCGTTCCCGCCGCCTGAGCGCTGGGTACGCGTGACCTTCGCCGACGCATAGCGCAGGGATGGACCGATCTCGTCCACCTCGAGCTCCATGACGGTGCGCTTCTCGCCCTCTTTGGTGTCGTACGAACGCGACTTGAGACGGCCCTGGGCAACCACGCGGGTTCCCTTGGTCAGGGTCTCGGCAACGTTCTCCGCAGCCTCACGCCACACCGACGCACGGAGGAACAGCGTTTCGCCGTCCTTCCAGTCATTGGTCTGGCGATCGAAGGTGCGAGGAGTGGACGCGATGGTGAAGTTGGCAACCGCCGATCCCGACGGCGTGAACCGCAATTCGGGGTCGTTGGTGAGGTTGCCGATCACCGTGATGACTGTTTCGCCTGCCATGGTGCCTCCTTGAGTTCCTACCCGCGGGAGCGGGGTGGATGGATGAGGGATCTGCCGAAATTATTCGGCGGAAACCTTCTGCTCCTCGGGGCGGATGATCTTGGTGCGCATGATCGTCTCGTTGAGGCTCAGCTGGCGGTCGAGCTCGGAAGCCACGGCCGGGGTCGCGGTGAAGTTGACGACGGCGTAGATGCCCTCGGTCTTCTTCTGGATCTCGTACGCAAGGCGCCGACGTCCCCAGATATCCACCTTGTCCACGGTGCCGCCGCCATTGCGGACGACATTCAGGAACTTCTCAAGTGTTGGGTCGATGGAGCGTTCCTCGACGTCGGGGTCGATGATTACCATCAATTCATATGCACGCATGTGTGAACCCACCTCCTCTGGGCTGAACGGTCGCGGTCTTTCCGCAACAGGAGGTTCTTTAGCGTTGGTCCGGCCGCCGTCCGCGGTATTTACCGCAGACCGGCTCTGGCACAGACGTATCAATGTTACCGGACGATTGACCGTCGACGAACTCGTGTGGACCGTGCCGGTCTGGGCCTACCGCCCGCCGCGGAAGAACGCGGTGGTGGCCGTCGCGAGGTGCCCTGGGTCCTCGACGCCGCATAGTTCACGCGCCGAGTGCATCGACAGCAGCGGAGTCCCGACGTCGACCGTGCGGATGCCGAGGCGCGTGGCCGTCAGCGGACCGATGGTGGAACCGCACGGCATCCCGTTGTTGGAGACGAACTCCTGGTAGGGCACGCCGCTGCTGCGGCACAGTGCAGCCCAGAAGGCGGCACCCGGCGCGTCGGTGGTGTAGCGCTGGTTGGCGTTGATCTTGAGTAGCGGTCCGCCGTTGAGCACCGGCAGGTTCACCGGATCGTGCCGCTCCGCATAGTTGGGGTGGACGGCGTGGCCGGCATCGGCCGATACGCAGAACGACGACGACAGGGCTCGCAGGCGCTCCTCCGTCCCGGCCCCGAGGCCGAGCGAGATGCGCAGCAGCATGTCCTCGAGGAAGGGTCCGCTGGCACCGGAGCGGGATCCGCTGCCCACCTCCTCGTGGTCGAAAGCCGCGAGGACCGCGATCGGCCCGTCGGCAGGACCGCCGGCAGCGTCGATCAGCGCCGTGAGCCCGGCATGCACGGACGAGAGGTTGTCGAGCCGCCCGGAAGCGAAGAACTCGTCCTGTGCGCCGAAGACGCGCGGTTCCTGGGTGTCGGCGACGACGACGTCGAACCCGCCGATCTCGCCCGGATTCACACCGGCACTGGCGGCGAGCAGTCCGAGGAGGTCCGCGTCCGCGGGGTTGCCGAGGCCCCAGACCGGGTTCATGTGGCGCTGCTTGTCCAGTGCCAGGCCGTCGTTCACCGCGCGGTCCAGGTGGATGGCGAGCTGCGGGAAACGCAGCAGCGGCCCGGTGGACACCAGGTGTTCGCTGCCATCGTGCAGCGTCAGGCGGCCTGCGAGCGCGAGTTCCCGGTCGAGCCAGGAATTCAGCAGCGGCCCCCCGTAGACCTCGACGCCGGCCTGCAGCCAGCCGTACTTGCCGGTGGTGGGTTTGGGTTTGAGCTTGAACGACGGCGAATCGGTGTGGGCGCCGAGGATGTGGAACGCCGTCGTGGGGCCGGCATTGTCGGGAACGGACCACGCGATCAGCGCGCCGTCACGGATGACGTAGAAGCGACCCGCACCGCCCTCCCAGGCGTCCTGCTCCGCCAACTCGCGGAATCCCGCGGCGGCGAGCCGCCGCCCAGCGTCTGCCACGGCGTGGAAGCTCGACGGGGACGCCGCTACGTAGGCGCCGAGGTCCTGGATGTGCGCTGGAGTGCTCATCCCCTGATTCAACCAGACCCGCGTTACGGCACCCCGGCGGATCACCGTGCCGTTCCATGCCTGCGGCCTGTCCACCCATACCCCTTACTGCAGGGATCATGCGGGACCACGTAGGAAACGGTATGGAAAACAAGTATCAGATAGGAAGGTCGAGTAACGGATACTGTGTCTCCGCGCAACTAATCCCCGTAGATTTCTGGACGTCACCTCGACATTCCCCTTAGGTCTCCAGGAGTAGCCGTGCGCGTCAACAACGCGAAATCCGTCCTTATCCGTCGCGTTGCAAGCGCAGTCATCCTGCCGGGAGTCCTGACCAGCATGCTGGTCCTCGCCCCGCAGGCGTCGGCCGAGACCGCCCCTGTGTCGGGCATCTGCAACGGTGTAACGAACCAGCTCGCGCACCGTGGAACCGTCCAGGAGAACCTCCTCAAGGCCGCCGCCCGCAAGAACGCCGAAGTCATCACCAAGCTGCAGGCCGAACGTGCAACCCTTGAGGCGAGGGCCGCCACTCTCACGTCGGAGATCGCTGCGGCGGACAAGGCAATCGCCGACCTCGAGGCCAAGAATGTCCTACTCAATGGCGAGATAAAGACTGCCGCCGCGGACCTCGCGACCGTCACCGCACAGCAGGCAAGCACCACAACTGCGATCGCCACGGCGAAAACGGCCCTGGCGGATCTCGTAACTCAGCAGGAAGCCAAGACGGCCGAACTGGCTCCCCTCCAGGAGCAGCTCACCGCCGCGCAGAACGCCTCGACGGCCCTCCAGGATCAGGCCGCAGCCGTGGCCGCCGATCTGACAACCAACCAGGAAGCACTGGCCACTGCGGACAAGGAGCTCGCTGAACTCAAGTCCGTCGCCGCGCAGGCCGCCGGCGAACTCGCCGGCCAGAACGCAGCAATCGCCACAGCCGAGGGTGAACTCACCTCACTTGCAGCAACCGCACAGAAGGCGGCCGACGCAGTAGCTGCCGGAACGCAGGCAGTCACCGACGCCGAGGCCGAACTCGAGCGACTGGTTAACTCCGGCACCGCGGCCCAGGATGTCCTCGACGCGCAGAACACGGCGATCGAGACAGCGAAGACCGAGCTCGTCACGCTCCAAGGTGTGGCGAAGACGGCTGCTGACGCGGTGACCGCCAAGAACACGGCGATCGAGACAGCTAAGACCGAGCTCGTCAGGCTCCAGGGTGTCGCGAAGACGGCTGCTGACGCGGTGACCGCCAAGAACACGGCGATCGAGACAGCGAAGACTGAACTCGTCAGGCTCCAGGGTGACGCCAAGAAGGCAGCAGATGCCGTCGCAGCGAACACCGCAGCCATCACCTCGGTGAACGCGGCAATCACCCAGCTGCAGAAGGACATCACCGCCGCAAAGGCTGCGGTCTCGGCAAAGCAGGCCGAAGTGAAGAAGGCACAGGACGAGCTCGATGCGCTCCAAGCCCGAAGGACAACGCTGCTCGACGAAATTGCCGCCCTTAACACTCAGATCAACGCCATCAACGGCAACTCCCAGTTGAAGCGGGATCTGATAGCCAAGCGTGATGCAAAGCAGACTGAGCTCACCACGATCAACGGGCAGATCACCGACAAGAAGGCTGCAATCTTCGCGCTGCAGGGCGAACTCGCCCCCCTCCAGAATCGGGTCACAGATCTCAATGCCCAGCTGCTCGCCAAGCAGGGTGAGAGCAGCGCCCTCCAGAAGCAGGCAGCCCCGCTGCAGGATGCGCTGACTGCCGCGAACGCGTCGGTTGCCACCAAGGACGCCGAGATCAAGACCCTCCAGGGCCAGCTTCCCGCCCTGACAACGGCACTGAGCAATGCTAACGCAGCGGTGTCTGCGAAGCAGGGCGAACTGACCACCCTGCAGGGCCAGCTTCCGGCGCTCCAGAACACCGCAACTGCCGCCGCCGCTGAAGTGACCGCGCAGGAGAAGGTAGTTGCCGGCCTTGTGGCCGACCTTCCGAATCTGACAGAGGGTGTCGCCGAAGCCGAGAAAGCCATCGAGGCACAGAAGGTGCTTCTCGAAGGACTGCGGGGAGACCTGGTCAAAGCCCAAGTCGCGTCTGCTGATGCATCGAAGGCCGTCGACGCGAAGAAGGCCGAGCTCACGGGCCTGACGGAGCGGCTGCCCCTGCTGCAGGCCGCAGCTGACAATGCCGCCTCTGCTGTCACCACCAAGCAGGCCGACATCACGAAGCTCAATGCCGACATCGACAAGCTCGTGGCGTCGCTTACGGGGCTCAACGGCCAGATCACCGCCAAGGAGGCCGAGATCCTGTCCGTTCAGAACCAGGTGGCCCCGCTGCTTGACCAGCTGACCAAAGTGAATGCGGACATCAGTGCGACGGAAGCCGCGCTCAAGACCCTGCAGGCCCAACTCACCGCCCTCGACAAGCAGGTCACGGACGCGCAGGCGGTTCTGCGCACCCTCAAAGCGCAGAAGAAGACGAACAAGGAAGCCATCGCCGCCCAGACTGCATCGGTCATCGTGCTGGAAGACAAGCTCGGTGCCGTCCAGAACCAGATCAAGGCCATCGACGGACAGATCGCCCTGGGCGGTTGCGTAGCCTGATCGCCCGTCTCCGACAGCAGAAACAAACCCGGGGCCCGGGTGGACGCCTTGCACAGGTGTCCACCCGGGCCCCAGTCCGTTGAACATGGTCCGCCCAGGGCTCGTCCCTGAGCCGGACGGGAGGCACATTCCGCGGCTCCGAGGGTACGCCCGGGGACCGGTTCCCCTACCGGCGCGGTTCGCAGGTCCTGAAGGGGCGTCAGTGCGCCGGCCCCGGCACCACGATCCCGTTCTCGTAGGCGTACACCACGGCCTGCACGCGGTCGCGCAGGTCCAGCTTGGTGAGGATCCGCCGGACGTGCGTCTTGATGGTCGCTTCCGAGAGGAAAAACCGAGCGGCGAGTTCGGCATTCGAGAGACCCTCGGCGATGGCTTCGAGGACTTCGCGTTCCCTCGGGGTCAGCCCGTCCAGCCGCCGGTCCGGCACCATCGCCGCGTGCGCGGGCGGCAGCGACCGGACGTAGGTCTCCAGCAGCCGCTGGGTGACGCGCGGGGCGACGACGGCATCGCCGCTGGCGACCACCCGCACCGCGTGCACCAGGTCCTCGGGCGCCACGTCCTTCAGCAGGAACGCCGAGGCGCCCGCCTGCAGCCCTGAGAACGCGTATTCGTCGAGGTCGAAGGTGGTCAGGATGATGATGCGCGCATGTGAACCCGACGCTGTGATCCGACGTGTGGCCTCGATCCCGTCGCCCTGCGGCATCCGCACATCCATCAGCACGACGTCGGGTGACAGTTCCGTGGCAAGCCGGATTGCCTCACTGCCCGTCGATGCCTCCCCGGCGATCACCAGGTCCGGCTCGCCCTCGAGGATGAGCCGGAAGCCCATCCGCAGCAGTGGTTGATCGTCAGCGAGCAGGACCCTGATGGGCGTGCCCGGCGTGCCAGACATGCTGTGCGTGGTCATCCTTGTCCTTCCCCCGTTGGTTGCCCGCTTCGCCGTGGGCGTCGGGCACGGTCAGTTGCACGTCGACGGTCCAGCCGCCCGAGGGACGGTTGCCGCATTCGACCGAGCCCGCGTAGATGGCGGCGCGCTCCCGCATGCCCGCGATGCCCTGCCCCGATCCGAGTGACACCACCGGACCCATGGCGCCCCGGCCGTCGTCGGCGACGCGCAGGGACACGCAGTCGCCCGTCCTGACGATCGAGATGTCGACCAGCGTAACCCCCTTGCCGTACCGCAGGACGTTCGTCAGTGACTCCTGCAGAATCCGGTACACGGTGAGCTGGAAAGCTGGATCGTCGGGCAGCCTAGGCCCACTGGTGGTCACCCGCAGCGGTAGGCCCGCGGCGCGGAAGCCGTCGAGGAGCTGCGCCAGCGAACTCGACGCCGGCAGGGGTTCGAGCGAGTCCGTGCCGGCTTCCGCGCGAAGTACCCCGAGGACGCGCCGCATGTCGGCGATGGCGGTGCGTCCGGCGCCCGACAGTTCACGGAGCACAGCGACGGCGCGGTCCGGGTCCCGCTTCATCACGACGGCGGCGCCGTCCGAGAGGGCAACCATCACCGTGAGCGAGTGTGCGACGACGTCGTGCATCTCGCGTGCGATGCGGTTCCGCTCCCCCGCCGATGCGAGCTCGGCGTTCCGCGCCGCCCACTCACGCAACTCGCTCTCGTGTTCGCGGTCGCGCCGCACCGTGACCCCGACGCCCACCGCCACGGCGAGGAACATGACGACGAAGCCGCTGAGGAGCCAGACCACACCGGGCGCTTCGGCGAACATCGCGGGCGGGATGAGGAAAAGCGCTCCGACGGACAACACAATGGCTGCGGCGGCTGCTATCAGGGTCTTCTTCAGCGGGTAGGTCGCTGCAACCGTGTACAGGGCGATCATCGTCCCCACCCCGACGCTGCCCGCACCCTCTGTGAGGAAGCTGGCCGGTGGATCCAGGAGTGCGAGAAAGGCCAGGACGAGTAGTGGCCGGTCACGACGGAACACCAGTGCCCCGGCAGCCAGGGCCACGGCGGGCAGGGCCAGCCATTTGCCGCTTCCGATGATCATCAACAGCGCGTTGGGGAAGACTGCGATGAGGAACGCGAGGATGACGACGGCGTCCATGGCCCGCGGATACCTGCGGAAGAACCGCCGGATGGGACCCAGGCGGCGTGCATTGAGTTCGCTGAAGGAGACCGCGGCCGTCCGTTCCGCGGTCTCCCTCACCAGGGGTTCGTCACTCATCGCCGGTGGCGGTTGCCATGGTGTCCTAGACGTCCCGCTTCTTCACGGCGACCAGTGCCAGGACGAGGAGCACGAGTGCCCAGGCTCCCATCACGAGGCCGCCTTCCCACTGGGTCAGGGCGTCGTCGGCGGTCGTGATCGCGACCATCTGGTTCCCGGCGTCTGCCGGCAGGAAGCGTGCGGCCTTGGGGATCCAGTCGGCCAGGCCCGAGATCAGCTGGACGATGATCGGCAGCACGAAGAAGATGCCGACCGCGGTGACCACGCCACCGGCGGTGTTGCGCAGCAGGATCCCGACGGCCATGGAGATCACGGCGACGAGCGCGAGGAAGGTGCCGGTGTTGATGATGCTGGCCAGGACGCCGTCGTCGCTGAGCGCGAAGCCGAGGTCCTCACCCGCGAGGATGGGCTGGGCGACGAGGTAGGACACCAGGGCGCTGCCGAACCCGACGAGGAAGGCGACTCCGGCGATGATGACCGCCTTCGCCAGGAGGGCCGGGATGCGCTTGGGCACGGCGATCATGGTGGAGCGGATCATGCCGGTGGTCCACTCGCTGGCGATCAGGACCACCGCGAGCGACGCGATCAGCAGCTGCCCGAAGGCCAGGCCCGACGACGGCACGGTGAGCACCTGCCCTGCCACACTTTCCGGACCATCCGGCGGAGGCTGGAAACCCGACGGGGCGTTAGCGTCACCGACGGACTGGGCCATGACCGTCAGCGACCAGGCGAAGAGCGCCGCGAGACCCACCATCACGACCACGGTGCAGGCGATCAGGATGACGGTCGAGGGGACCGTGGTGATCTTGATCCACTCGGACTTCAGGACCCGGCCGAAGGTGACGCCGGGTCCCGCGCCCCGATCCTGCCGCGGCCGTAGCCGAACGGGCGCCGACAGGGCCGGTGCAGGTGTTGACGTCGGTGTTGATGATGACGGTGCCATGGTCAGCGTCCTTCCACTGGTGCAGCGCCCTGGTTGCCGCTGGGCAGGCTGTGCGACTGGTACTCGACTTCGGTCTGGGTCAGTTCCATGTAGGCGTCCTCGAGGGACACCTGGAGCGGCGTCAGCTCGTACACGAGGACGCGCTCACGCAGGGCCACCTCGGCGATCCGTCGCGGTTCCACTCCCGTGATCTCGATCAGCTCCGGTTCAAGGATCTGCGAGGTGACGCCGTTCCCGGCGAGGCTCCCGAGGAGGTCGTGGGGCCGGTCGGCGCGGACGCGGACCCGCGCCCTGCCCTGACCGTCGATGATGGACTGGATCGGGGCATCCGCGATGATGCGTCCGCGTCCGATGACGATGAGGTGGTCGGCCGTCAGCGCCATCTCCGACATCAGGTGCGAGGACAGGAAGACGGTGCGGCCCTCGGCGGCGAGGCCCTTGGCCAGATGACGCACCCACTGGACGCCCTCGGGATCCAGGCCGTTGACCGGCTCGTCCAGGATGACCGTGTGGGGATCCCCGAGGAGGGCTGCGGCGATCCCGAGCCGCTGGCCCATGCCGAGCGAGAAACCGCCGACCCGCTTCCTCGCCACTGGTCCGAGGCCCGTCAGTTCGATGACGTCCCTGACCCGACCGTTGGGGATGCCATGGGTCGCCGCCATCGCGCGAAGGTGGTTGTAGGCGGAGCGCTTGGGGTGGACTGCTTTGGCATCCAGGAGTGCACCCACCTCGCGCAGCGGCGCCCGATGCTGGGCGTAGGGCCGGCCGTTGACGGTCACGTGCCCCGATGTCGGATTGTCGAGGCCCATGATCATGCGCATGGTGGTGGACTTGCCTGCGCCGTTCGGACCCAGGAAGCCCGTGACCTTGCCGGGCTGCACAGTGAATGAGACGGCGTCGACGGCGGCTTTCGCACCGTACCTCTTCGAGAGGGCCTGGGCCTCGATCATGGTGCATCCTTCAGCTGTCGATGACATGGGGCCCGCAGTCGCGGGCCCGTCACCAACACTAGGCCCGGGGCCGGTGGAGGTCACCGGCCCCAGGGATGATCGCCGACTGGGACCCAGTACGTCTTTCGGACGACGACGCAGCGCTAGCGTGAACTGATCGATGCGAACTTCCGGATGCACAGCGGAACGAAGACCACCAGCATCAGGACCGCCCCGATCAGCACCATCGGGACCGCGTTCTGCATGGGCCAGGCGTCCGGGAGTGGCTCCGACCCCACGTTGCCGAACAGTTCGCGGGCCGCCTGGACGAGCGCGGACACCGGATTCCAGTTCGCGAAGGTCTCGAGCGCACTGGGCAGGGTCTGCGACTGCACGAAGGCGTTGGAGATGAACGTGAACGGGAACAGGATCATGAAGGACGCGTTGTTGATCACCTCGGGGGACTTCACCGACATGCCCAGCAGTGCCATGACCCAGCTGAACGCGTAGGAGAACAGCAGCAGGAGCCCGACGCCGGCGAAGAAACTGCTCATCGAAGCGTTGACGCGCCAGCCCACCAGAAAGCCGGTTGCCATCATGATGACCACCGACAGCGCGTTGAGCACGAGGTCGCTGTTGGTGCGGCCAATCAGCACGGCCGAGGAACTCATGGGCAGGGTGCGAAAACGGTCGATGATGCCGTCCTTCAGGTCCTGTGCCATCGCGGAGCCCGAGAAGGTGGACCCGAAGATGACCGTCTGCGCGAAGATGCCCGCCATGAGGTACTGGGTGTAGTCGGTTCCCGCCACCTGGATGGAGCCACCGTAGATCTGGCTGAACAGCAGCACGAACATGACGGGCTGCAGCACGGCGAAGACCAGCATGTCCGGCGAGCGCTTGAGCTTGGTCAGGTTCCGCTTGGTCACGGTCCAGCCGTCGGAGAACCACATGGCGAACTCCGACGGGGGTGCGGAGCGGGCATCGTCCTCGGGCCCGGACCGCTGGTTCTCCGGCTGCGTGCCTTCCGGCGCCAGGATGCTCATGCTGCGACCTCCTTCGTGGCTTTGTCCTCGGTCTCCTCGGCGTGTCGGCCCGTGAGCGTGAGGAAGACGTCGTCGAGACTCGGGCGCCGCATGCCGGCGTCGTGCAGTGCAATGCTGCGCTCGCCGAGCTCCGACAGGATGTACTGGAGGGCGCGCGGCCCGTCCGTGACCGCTACCTCCAGGGTGCGTCCGTCGTCGCCGATCCCCGGCTCGCCGTCGCCGTGCCGCCCGAGGATCTCACGGGCGGCAGGGGCGTCGGCGGCGTCGACGAGCGACACCACCACGCGGTGTCCGCCGATCTGCGCCTTCAGCTGGTCCGCTGTTCCCTCGGCGATTGTCCTGCCGCCGTCGATCACCGCGATGTCGTCGGAGAGCTGGTCCGCTTCCTCGAGGTACTGCGTGGTCAGGAGCAGCGTGGTGCCGGCGTCGACCAGGTCCTTGATGATGCCCCACAGGGCGAGGCGGCTCCGGGGGTCCAGGCCCGTGGTCGGCTCGTCCAGGAACAGGATCTTGGGATTGATCACCAGCGCCCCGGCGAGGTCGATGCGGCGCCGCATACCACCGGAGAACCCCTTGACGGGGCGGTTGCCTGCCTCCGTCAGTTCGAACTGGTCGATGAGCTCCTGCGCCCGGCGCTTCGACTCCCGGGCGCCCAGGTGGTAGAGCCTCCCCACCATCTCGAGGTTCTCGAGGCCGGTGAGACCTTCATCAACAGCCGCGTACTGCCCGGAGACGCCGATGATGCGCCGGGCTGCCTTGGGGTTCCTCAGGACGTCGATGCCGTCGATGTGCGCGGTACCCGCCGTCGGCTGGATGAGGGTGGTCAGGATCTTCACCACGGTGGTCTTGCCTGCACCATTCGGGCCCAGCAGGGCCTTGACTGTTCCCTGGGGAACGGAGAGATTCATGCCGTCGAGGGCGTGGACGGGCCCGCTCTTCGACGAATAGGTCTTCTTCAGACCTTCTGCCTCGATGATCGCCATGCAGAAAGGGTAGGACCGCCGGTCCGGGTCTCCTAGGCGGTTCGGTCAAAACCTGTCCGCAATGGTTCCGGGGTCTCCTTCGGGCGTTCGCGGGCGGCGGGAGCGACCAGGAAGGAGGCGAGGACGGCGACTCCGACAGCGAGCAGCGCTGTCCGGATACCCACGAGGTCGCCGAGGAAACCGATGAGGGGCGGACCAGCGAGGAAGGCGGTGTACCCGATGGTGGAGACGACCGAGACGCGGGCGGCGGCACGATCGGGCTCGTCCGCGGCGGCGGACATCCCCATGGGGAATCCGAGGGCCGCGCCGGCGCCCCAGAGGATCGCGCCGACGGCGGCGAGCGGCACATTGGGCGCCACGACGAAGACCACGAGCCCCACGAGCGAGGACCCGAGGCTGGCCTGCAGGACGCGGACGCGGCCGAACCGGTCGATGAGGCTGCCACCCACGAAGCGCAGCGCCGTCATCGCGGCGACGAAGACCGCGAACATGACTGCCCCGGTACTCTCCGTGGTGCCGAGGCCGTCGACGCTGGCCTTCGCCACCCAGTCGTTCGCTGCGCCCTCGGTCAGGGCTGCGCCGAGCACCACGAGTCCGATCAGCAGGGTGCGGGGCTCACCCCATGCACCGATGCCCTTGGTGCGGGTTCCGCCCGTCTGCGCCCCGACCAGGTGCTCCTCTGCCCGTGGGAGGAAGTAGCGCGGTATCCACAGCGAAACGACGAGGCTGAGCACTGCGACGGCGACCAGGTGGACCGGCAGGCCCACGTCCATCGCCGACAGTCCCGCCCCGACGAGCGCGCCCACGAAGGCCCCTCCGCTGAACGCGGCGTGGAAGCGCGGCATGATCGTCCGCCCCACCCGGTGTTCGACGTGGGCCCCCTCGATGTTCTGCGCCACATCCCACAGGGCGATCCCGCACCCGAAGAGGAACAGTCCGACGGCGACCACGGGCACCGAACCGTTCACCAGACCCAGTGCGACGGCGCTCGCGGCCAACGCGGCGGCAGTCCCGCCCAGACGGACCGTGTTGGCGGTGCCGAAGCGGGCGGCGACGATGCCTGCGAGAGGAAGGGACAGCATCGATCCGATGGCGCCCACGAGCAGGAGGGTCCCCATCTGGCCCGAGCCCAGCCCCAGGGTGGCTGCCGCGGCGGGGATACGGGCCGCCCAGCTGGCGAAGACGAGGCCGTTGAGCGCGAAGATGGCATAGGCGGCGAACATGGCGGCTCGGACGGTGGGTTTCACTCTGCAACCGTAGGCGGAGGTCGCCGTGCGCCACAAACGGGCGCGGCCGGGCGGGGGGCTCCGCCGAACCCTGCCGGAGGGTCAGGTCTGCGGGCGGATCCGGACGTGGACGGCCGCGAGCAGCGCGTCCTCGCAGGAGACTTCCTCCTCGTCGGAACCGGGGACGAGCACCTGCAACGGCTGCAGCGCTCCGTCCCCACCCAGCCGCACAGTCCCCGAGAGCACGACCACGGCGGCGGGGCTGTGGGTGCCGCCGAGGCGCAGTGGGCCGCTGACGCGCTGCACGTCGATGGATCCCTCGCACACCGTGCGCCGGGTCATCAGGTTGAGGTTGCGGGTGGGTCCCTCCAGTACCTCGACGCGCACATCGGCCTCACCCGGGAACGCTGCGAGCGCGCCCAGCTCCAGGTCGCGGCTTTCCCCGTCGACGGCCATCCTCAGCAGTCCTTCGGAGCCCATGACGAAGGTGCGGTCGACTCCCGGCAGGGAGGAGAACGCTCCGTCGTGCACGATGTCGGCGATGCTGAGGCGCCAGTCGAAGTCGGAGTAGCCGGCGCCCGGCGGCGCCTTGAGGACTTCGTGCGTGACGCCGCCCCCGTTCGCCCACGGGCTGCCCTCGAGCAGGAGAGGGTCGATGATCCGGGCGTGCGGGCTGACTTTGCGCTGCGGGGTGCCATGCATCGACCCAGCATTGCATGGCGGATGACCGCGATGGAGCCCAGACCATCGCCCGGGCCTGCGGGAAATTGCACCTGCACAACCTCGAACCAGAGGACTTCGTGGCCCTCACGATCGAGGCCTCGGCCATGGCACGGGTTCCCCTGTCAGGCACCAGCTGGGTTCCCGGTGCGGGCTAGGGTTCCTCCATGACCGATTCTTCCGACTTCGTCGTGGTCGGTGCGGGGCTGGCCGGTGCCGCCACCGCCTGGCAGCTCGCCGCGCGCGGCCACTCCGTGACCATCCTGGAACGCGATGTTCCGGCAACCTCCAGTGGCAGCTCGCACGGCTCGGCGCGCATCTTCCGCTACGCCTACCCGGACACCTTCTACACGCGGGCCGTCGTGGAGTCGAAGACCCTGTGGGACGAGCTCGAGCGCAGCAGCGCGCAGCAGCTCATCACTCAGACCGGCGCCGTCGACTACGGCGCCGGTCGGCAGCCCGAGCTGCTGGCAGGGATCCTCGCGGGAGCCGGCGTCGACCACGAAATCCTCGGCGCGGACGAGGCGAGGTCCCGCTGGCCCTCCATCGCCTTCGACACCCCCGTGTTGTGGCACCCCGGAGCAGGGGTGATCGACGCCGAGACCTCGGTCCGGGCGATGGTGGACCTGGCCGTCGGACTCGGCGCGGAACTGCGGATCGGCTGGACCGTCACCGGAGTGGAACGGGAGGGCGCTGCCTACCGCCTCCTGTCCGACACCGGCGCCTCTGTCGTCGCCGGGAACGTCGTCGTCGCTGCCGGCGGCTGGCTTCCAGACCTGCTGGGGAGGCTCCCGCTGCCGGAAGGGTTCCTCGCGGGCGTCCCGGAGATCACCGTGCGGCAGGAGCAGGCCTTCCATTTCCGGTACCGCGACGACGGCCCCTGGCCCACGTTCATCCACAAGGCCGCGGACATGCAGGTGTACGGGTTGCCCGGTGGCCGCGACGCGGACTTCTCGGGCCAGAAGGTCGCCGAATTCAACGGGGGCAAGGCTCTCCCGTCCGCGGCACGGCAGGACGGCGTCATCGATCCTGCCAACCGCCGCCGGGTGGCCGATTATGTGCGGCGGTACCTGCCGGGCCTCGACCCCGAGCCCTACGCGGAGACGACCTGCCTCTTCACGAACACCCCCGACGAGGAGTTCTTCCTCGACCGGGCGGACGGACTGACGGTCATCTCCCCCTGCTCCGGCCACGGCGCGAAATTCGCACCCCTGATCGGCCACTGGGCGGCCGATCTCGCAACCGGCTCGGCGGATCTTCCCCCGCGATTCCGACAGGCCACCAGCCGGTTCAACGGACGCTGAGCCGACATGCGCGTTCGATTCCTCCGTGACCGGGAAGATGGAAAGGGCCAACGCCGGCCAAGTCCGCAGGGTACAGGCTGGCCCAGGGGATCTCTGCCTCGGAACTCGCCCTGCTCACCGGCATGTCGAAGGCCGTGGTGTCGAAGATCGAGACGGCCAGCACGTCCTGTTCCTTGACGACACTGCGGCGACTGGCGGACGGGCTGGGAATCCCTGTCACGGTGCTGTTCGCGGCACCGACACGGACCGGGACGCTGCATTCAAGAAGCATGGGCAGGGCAGTGTGACCGTGCGCAGTTGAACGGCTACCGCCCCGGAACCGCCTGGTCCAGGTCCACCTCGATCTGCTCGGCCGTCACGGTCACGATCGCACCCAGCGAGAGCCTCCGGGTGTCCTCCTGGCGCGTCCAGCGCGGGAGCTTTCCGCCGTCGAACTCGGCGTTGCGTTCGTACGAGAAGGTGGTTTCGGCGTCGTCGGACCAGAGCCGGTACACCCCGGGCTGGTAGGACTGCTCGAGCGTGAAGGTCGGCTCCCCGACCAGTGCCCAGCGGGGATCGCGGACATCCTCGGGATCCCCGAACAGGTAGGACCTGTTCGGGCAGCCGCTCGGAGCCGCCTCCGTAGACGCGATGCACCGGTCGAGGACCGCGGTGACCTCGGCGACGGCGTCAGTCATGACCGAAGGGGTCACGACCGGCTTCACCAGCACTCCGCGTGATGCCACCCCGTCCGCCGTGACCGTGACCGCCTGCTGGGCCCCGTAGGACAGGTACCGGGAGGGCGCCGGCGGCGAGACGACGTACTCCCCGGGAAGCGCCGGGAGGACCACGGAACGCAGGCCCGGGTACGGAGTGGCCTCTCCTGGGGGCAATGCCACGCCGGCTCCGTTGACGGTGAGGGTTTGCAGGTCCTCGGGGATCACCATGCTGATGGCGGTGACGGGTTCCGGCCCGTCCAGGCGCCATTCGCCGAAGAACACGCCGGTGTATCCGGTCCGGGTCAGGGTGAACTCGAGGGTGCTGGTGCTTCCGTCCTGCATCAGCTGAGCCGTCACCGTGGCCGTGTCGTCGTTCACCGAGATGTCGCGGAGCTCGTAACCCGTGATGCGCTGATCGGCCGTGCCGTACACGGCGTTCGACAGGAGGGCGTCCTGCCCGTCACCGGGGGTTCTTCCGAGTAGGCTCCGGGACGCCTCGGCGTCACCTGCGACGAGGGCGTCGAGGTAAGCCTCGACCGGCTTGTCGGGTCCGAAGACCGACTGGTCGACCAGCTTGATCGTCACGATGGCTGCAATCAGTACCACCGCGACGACGACGCCTGCCCAGATCGCCCTTCCCCTCGCGCCCCAACCCGTTCCAGTCCCCATGATTCCCCCATGTGCGGCGATGCGGTATCGCCCGCAGTCGTCGTCGTCCACCCTACCGAGGGTGCGTCTGCGACCGGTGGTGCCCCGGCTGCAGGCCCGGTTATCCACGATTGTGGATAACCCTGTGGAGGACCTGTGGACGAAGGCCTTTTCAGCGGACCCGGACGACCCGGCTCTCGTCCCACACGGGTTCCTTGGTCTCGTACACCTTGCCGTCGGAGCCGAAGACGAGGAACCGGTCGAAACTCCGTGCGAACCAGCGGTCGTGCGTCACGGCCATGACCGTGCCCTCGAAGGCGTCGATGGCACGCTCGAGCGCCTCCGCCGAATGCAGGTCGAGGTTGTCCGTCGGCTCGTCGAGCAGCAGCAGGGTCGCACCGGACAGCTCCAGCAGGAGGATCTGCAGGCGGGCCTGCTGGCCGCCCGACAGGGAGTCGTAGGGCTGCTCGGCCTGTGCCGCCAGCCCGTAGCGGTCGAGGACGGCTGACGCTGCTTCGCGGCCCAGGCCGGACCGGTGCTCGTCGCCCCGGTGGAGGATGTCGACGAGCGTGCGCCCGAGGAGGTCGGGGCGCGAGTGCGTCTGGGCGAAGAACCCCGGCCGGATGCGCGCGCCCAGCTTCACGGAGCCCTCGTGGGGAACCGGCGCTATATCGACGTCGGACACGGGCAGGTGCTCCTTGTCCGGGTCCGACCCCCCACCGGCGAGCAGCCGCAGGAAGTGCGACTTGCCGGAGCCGTTGGACCCCAGCACTCCCACACGGTCGCCGAACCAGATCTCGGTGCTGAAAGGCTTCATGAGGCCCGTCAGTTCGAGCTTCTGGGCCACGACGGCGCGCTTGGCGGTCCGTCCGCCCTGCAGCCGCATGGACACGTTCTGCTCCAGCGGGATCGCTTCCGGCGGCCCCGCCTCCAGGAACTTCGCGAGGCGGGTCTGTGCAGCGTGGTACCGGTTGGCCATGTCCGAGCGGAACGCCGCCTTGTTCTTGTACATGTTGACGAGTTCCTTGAGCTTGATGTGCTCCTCGTCCCAGCGCTTGCGCAGCTCCTCGAACCGCGCGTTCCGGTCCTCTCGCGCCTTTAAATAGGTCTCGAATCCGCCGCCGTGCGTCCACGACGACGCCCCCAGGGCGCCCGGCTCGAGCGTCACGATGCGCGTTGCGGCGTTGGCGAGCAACTCACGGTCGTGGCTGACGAACAGCACGGATTTCTTCGACTCGCGGAGCTTCGCCTCGAGCCAGCGCTTGCCCGGGACGTCGAGGTAGTTGTCCGGCTCATCGAGGAGCAGGAACTCGTCAGGACCGGAGAACAGCGCTTCGAGTACCAGCCGCTTCTGCTCGCCGCCCGAGAGCGACGACGCCGCCCGGTACTGGGCCCGGTCGAACGGGACGCCGAGGGCAGCCATCGTGACCTCGTCCCACGTGGTCTCCAGCTCGTAGCCGCCGGCATCGCCCCAGTCCGCGATCGCCTGCGCGTAGCGCATCTGCGTGGGCTCGTCGTCGGCCTCCATCATGGCGAGTTCGGCGTCGTCGATCCTCTTGGCCGCGGCGGCCAGCACCGGTGGCGCGGCCGAGACGAGCAGGTCGCGGACGGTCGTGTCGTCGCGCACCTGGCCGACAAACTGCCGCATGATCCCCATGGTCCCCGAGCGGCTCACCGCCCCTTCATCGGGCGTGAGGTCACCGGCGATGATGCGCAGGAGGGTGGTCTTCCCCGTGCCGTTGGGTCCGATCAGTGCCGTCTTGTGGCCGTCGCCGACCTTGAACGCAACGCCGTTGAGCAGTTGCCTGCCGTCGGAGAGGAAGTAATCGATGCCGGATACGTCAAGATGAGCCACATATCCAGTGTTTCATCCACTGACAAACCCGCGGGACCCGCCGCCGTCAGTCCTGCTGGTCGCCCGGCATCATGCGGTACCCCACGCCGCGCACGGTCCGGATGAAACGGGGGTTGCTGATGTCCTCGCCGAGCTTCTTGCGGAGGTTGCGGATGTGCACCTCGACGAGGTGGTGGTCCTGGCTCCACCCGTCCCCCCATACCCGGTTCAGCAGCGCCTCGCGCGTCCACACCCGATGTGCCCCCGTCAGGAGCGTCTCCAGCAGGTCGAACTCGATGCGGGTCAGTGCGAGCTCCTGACCGGCGAGCGTGACGACGCGACCCTCGACGTCCATGACCAGACCGTTATGGCGCAGCAGCTCGTTGCCGCCGGGTTCCGGCGGCTGGACAGCGCCGGTGCCGGCACCGGGACCGGTGCGGGGACGGCGGAACATCGCCGACACGCGCGCGGAGAGCTCCCTGGGGCTGAAGGGCTTGCCGATGAAATCGTCCGCGCCGATCTCGAGGCCGATCAGACGGTCGATCTCGTCCTGCCGTGCCGTCACCATCACGATGTACGCGTCGCTGACGGCTCGGCACTGCCGGCACACCTCGACGCCGTCGAGATCGGGCAGGTTGAGGTCGAGGGTGACCAGGTCGGGCCGGTGTTCCTTCAGTGCCGCCAGGCCCTCGAGCCCCGACGAGGCCTCGACGATCGTGAAACCGTTCATGCGCAGCGTCGTGGCGAGCAGTTCGCGGATGTCCGGATCGTCCTCGACTATCAGCGCCGTGCGTTGGGACGGAGGAGCGGACATGAAACAAGGGTTTCATACATCGGTGTCCGTTGGCGCCCCGGGCACGGAGTTGTCTTGAACAAATCTTGAGAAACGCCCCCCTCGCCCCCGTAGACTGCCCGGATGCTACCGACCACCCTCAGCACCGTGCAGGTCGACGGCCTGACCGTCCGCGTGCTCACGACGCCGGGACCCGACTCCTCCGCCCGGAGCCCGTACGTCCTCGTCCACGGACTGGGCATGACGCATCGCTACCTCGATCGCCTCCGTGCCGAACTCGCCGCGGACGCCGTCGTGCACTCGATCGACCTGCCCGGGTACGGGCCGGACCCGCAGCCCCGGAGGGAGCTCGGCGTCGAGGACCACGCCGCACTCATCGCCGAGGCACTCGCAGCACTGGGCATCTCCTCCTGCACGCTCGTGGGCCATTCCATGGGCGTGCAGTTCGTCACAGCAGTCGCCCTGCAGTTCCCGGCACTCGCCGAACGGATCGTCCTCATCGGACCTGTCGTGGACAGGCGCCGCCGGACCGTCCTGCAGCAGGCTCTCTCCCTCGGGCACGACACGTTCCGCGAAAGCCCGTCGGCGAATTTCACGGTCTACACCGACTACCTCCGCACGGGCATGCGCTGGTACCTGCGCCAACTGCTGCACATGATGGAGTACCCCCTGGAGCGCGCCGTCGAGCGGGTCCAGTGCCCCGTCCTGGTGGTGCGAGGAGGTCGGGATCCGGTGGCACGGCGCCGCTGGTGCAGGGAGCTGGCGGAGCGGGCACCGTTCGGTTCCCTTCTCGAGATCGAGGGCCAGCCGCACGTCGTGCAGCACTCGGCGGCCCGCGCCGTCGCGGATGGAATCACCGCGTTCCGGAGGTTCCCCGTTCCCGCCGGCGTGCCTTCCTTGTCCGAAGCTTCAGCTTGGGCGACGGGAAAACTTGAAGATTGAAGCGCATAGTAGACATATTGCGGTTGGTCCCGTCCCCCCTGTAGTTGCGACCGACCGCAAAGACACGACACCCGGCCGGCGCTGCAAGCAGCACCGGCCGGGTGTTCCAAACCTCTGAAGGAACATCGCATGCCTGATTTGGAAGAGTGGTCGACCAGCCGCCTGCTCACCACCGCCGCCCGTCTCGTGGACCACGCGTGGAACGAAAGGCTGCTCGACATCGGGATCACCCATGCCGGCTACACCACCCTCGGCGTGCTCTCCCGCCAGGGCACCATGACGGGAGCCAAGCTGGCCCTCGCAGTCCACGTGCAGGCGCAGACGATCGGCAAGACCATCGAGAAGCTCGAGCGGCAGGGGTTCATCTCCCGCATCCGCGACAGCATCGACCGCCGCAGCCAGCGCATCACGATCACCCCGGCCGGCGTCGAAGCGCTCGCCAAGGCGGAGGACATCGAGCGCACGCTGATGGTGGGAGAAGGCCTGGAATCCTTCGAGCTGCGCAGCCTGCTCCGCGGCATCGTCGGGGAGCTCGCCCCCCAGCGCCAGAGGCCCACAGCCGCGATCGTCTGAACCCCCGGGTTCCCATGATTCTCAAGAGCGGCCGCTCTTCCTGTGCAGGCACCCCTACACGACACCTGCCGCGATTGCTAGACAATCTAACTATGCATCGTAAGATGTCCGGGTGAACGCCGAACAACAGAACGCTGCAGCTGTGGCCGAACTGCAGGACCTCATGCTCACCAACGAGAACGTCGACCAGTTCCTGGAGGACCTGGCAGGCCTTTCCGCACGCATCCTCGGTGAATCCGTGGAGGTGCAGTGCGGCGTCACGTACCGCCACCGGAGCCTCGCGACCACTGTCGCGTGCAGCAGCGACGAGGCGAGAATCCTGGACGAGATCCAGTACGGCTTCGGCGACGGGCCGTGCCTGCACGCGATCAGCACGGGCTCCACCGTGATCGTCGACGACGTCCGGACGGACGGCCGGTGGCCCGAGTACTTCGAGGCCGTCGCCGGCCACGAGTACTTCGCCATGATGGGCGTCCCCCTCGTGCTCGGACCCGAGGGCGGCGCTGCGCTGAACTTCTACGGCGCGAGCCCCAGTACCTTCACGAGCAGCGCGCAGGCCCTCGCGGAGGGCTTCGCCACGCAGGCGGCGAAGGCGCTGCAGATGGTCCTCCGTGTATCGCAGCACGCCAACACCTCGTCAAACCTCCGGGCCGCGATGGAGTCGAGGACCACCATCGACATCGCGATCGGGATCATCATGGGGCAGAACCGCTGCACGCAGGCCGAGGCGTACACGATGCTGAGCCGGGCCTCGAACGCCCAGAACGTGAAGGTCCGCGAGATCGCGCAGCGCATCGTCAGCGGGATCACCACCGCGCCGGCCGAGACGCACTTCTCGAACTAGGAGGACGGGCCCCGCGTGCAGTTCCCGCGCATAACGGTCAGGACCTGATGGCCCCGGCCAGGTCCGATGCGGCCAACTCGGCGAGGTCGTTGAAGCTGTACAGGTGCAATCCCTCGTATCCGGCGCCGTGCAGCGCATCCACCAGCGGTGCCGGATCGTAGGAGGCCGACGAGAGCAACTGCCTCACCACGGATCCGGTGTCTGCACCGCCGGCAGAGCGCTTCAGGAAGCCGAGGGACTGGCCCACGCCGATCCGGCCGGCGAGGCGGAGCAGCCGGTAGATCCTCACGGGGCCCGGGATCCCCGCCCAGACGGGCAGGGTGATGCCGTCGAGCCGCAGCTTCGAGGGGAAGGCCCGGAGGATGTCCGGGGAGAAGCAGAGCTGGGTGACGCACCAGGAGGCCAGCTCCTGCTTGGCCGCCAGCGTCCTCGCCAGTTCCTCCTCCGCGGTCCCCGGGTGCCCCTCCGGGTACACGGCGATGCCCATGCGGAGCACTCCCCCGGACAGGTCCGCGACGTCCTCCATGAGCGCGCCACTCCACGCGTAGGGTCCCGCCGCGTCCGCTGCGTCGCCGCCCACCACGAACACGTCCGTAATACCCGCATCGGTGCACTGCGCCACGTAGCCGGCCAGCTCCGCCCGGCCGGTCACCGACCGGGCTGCCAGGTGCGGAACGGCCGTGTACCCGGCGCGGGCCAGGTCCACCGCCACACCCACGGCCTGGCGCGGCCCGTGGTGCGGAAGGCAGGTGACGGTCACGACGGCGGGCGCGGGCACGTGCGCCCGCAGCCGCTCCACCAGGTCATCCCCCGGAATCACTTCTATCCGGACCGGCAGGTCAGCCACGCGCTGTCAGCACTCCACCACGTTCAGGGCGAGCCCACCGCGCGCGGTCTCCTTGTACTTGTCCATCATGTCCGCGCCGGTGTCCCGCATGGTCTTGATGGCGACGTCGAGCGAGACGTGGTGCTGACCGTCGCCGCGCACGGCCATGCGCGCCGCGGTGATGGCCTTCATCGCGCCGACGGCGTTCCGCTCGATGCAGGGGATCTGGACGAGGCCACCCACGGGGTCGCAGGTCAGGCCAAGGTTGTGCTCGATCCCGATCTCCGCGGCGTTCTCGACCTGCTCCGGGGTCCCGCCCAGGACCTCGGCCAGCGCTCCGGCGGCCATGGCGCAGGCGGAGCCCACCTCACCCTGGCAGCCCACCTCGGCCCCGGAGATCGACGCGTTCTTCTTGAAGAGCGAGCCGATCGCCGTGGCGGCGAGCAGGAACCGGACGACGCCGTCGTCGTCGGCGCCCGGGACGAAGTCCACGTAGTACTTCAGGACCGCGGGGATGATGCCCGCAGCCCCGTTGGTCGGCGCCGTCACCACGCGCCCGCCCGCTGCGTTCTCCTCGTTGACGGCTAGGGCGAAGAGGGTGACCCACTCCATGGTGCCGAGGCGGTCGTTCGGGTCGTCGGCCTTCTCCAGCAGCTGCCGCTGCCGTTCCGCCCGGCGCCGGACCTTCAGTCCGCCGGGCAGGATCCCACCCGTCGTCGTCCCGCGCCGGATGGTGTCCTGCATGACGTCCCAGATCTCGAGCAGCCCCGCGCGCACCTCGTCCTCGGTACGCCAGGCCAGTTCATTGGCCAGGACGACGTCGGAGAAGGACCACCCGGTGGTCCGGCAGATCTCCAGCAACTGGTCGGCCGTGCCGAAGGGGTGCGACACCGGAACGGGCTTGAGGGCCGCCGTCTCCGAGCCGATCTGGTCCTCGTCGAGAACGAATCCCCCACCCACCGAGAAGTATTCCCTCGTCTGAATAACATCCCCTGCGGCGGAATATGCCGAGAAGCGCATGCCGTTGGTGTGGTAGTCGAGGCGCTTGCGGCGGTGCAGGATGACGTCCGTCTCGGGCTGGAACGGAATCGGATGCCCACCCGCGAGGTTCAGCGATCCGACCTCGCCGATGCGTGTGATGCGGGCGTCCGCGGACGTCGGATCCACCAGGTGCGGCCGCTCTCCCTCGAGCCCGAGCAGCACGGCCTTGACCGTGCCGTGCCCGTGGCCGGTGGATCCGAGCGATCCGAAGAGGTCCACCTGCACGCGCTGCACGTCGGCCAGCAGGTTCCCGGTGCGCAGTACTTCCGTGAAGAGGTAGGCCGCCGTCATCGGTCCACCCGTGTGCGAACTCGAGGGCCCGATGCCGATCTTGAACAGGTCGAAGGCGCTGATCGTCACTGGGATGCCCCGGTGGGCTTCGCGCGCTTGTAGAACGGCGTGGCGATCACCGTGAACGGTTCGGGCCGTCCGCGGAGGTCCACCTGGACCTCGGTGCCGACGGCGGCGTACGCCGACTCGACGTAGGCGAGTGCCACCGGGTAGCCCAGGGTGGGGCTCGGCAGGCCGGACGTTACGGTGCCGACGGTCCTGCCGTCGGCGACGATGTCGTACCCGGCCCGTGCGGACCGTCGTCCGACGGCCCGGAGACCGACCAGGCGCCGTACCGGCTCGACGGCCTTCAGCGGTTCGAGCACGGAGCGTCCCACGAAGTCCTCGGCCTTCTTGGTGCTGACCACGGGCCCGAGGCCGGCCTCGAAGGGGCTGGTGTCGAGGCCGAGCTCATGCCCGTACAGGGGCATCCCGGCCTCGAGGCGCAGCGAGTCGCGCGCTGCGAGACCACAGGGCAGCAGCCCGTGCGGGCCTCCGGCCTGCAGTGCGGCATCCCAGAGGCGCACTGCCAGATTGCTGCCGATGAAGATCTCGAAGCCGTCCTCACCGGTGTAGCCCGTCCGGGCGAGGAGCACGGGAACACCAGCGAGCTCGAGCTCGACCGCGGCGTAGTACTTCAACTCGCGGATGATGCCGGCGTCCTCCGGGCGCGCGAGGTCGAGGAGGACGGCTTCGGCCGTCGGTCCCTGCACGGCGATGAGGGCGGTGGCCTCGGACTGGTCCTCCACGGCGACGTCGAAGCCCTTGGCGCGGAGGCGCAGTTCCTCGGCGACGACGGGCGCGTTGGAGGCGTTGGGCACCACGAGGAAGGAGTCCTCGGCGAGGCGGTACGTGATGAGGTCATCGATCACGCCGCCCTCGGCGTTGCAGATCAGCGAGTACTTGGCCTTGCCCACGGCGAGAACCGCGAGGTTGCTGACCAGGGCGTAGTTCAGGAACTGTGCTGCCTGCGGTCCGCTCACGAGGACCTCGCCCATGTGGGACAGATCGAAGAGGCCCGCGGCGTTCCGGACGGTGTGGTGTTCCTCCAGCTCGCTGCGGTACTTCAGGGGCATCTGCCAGCCGCCGAAGTCCGTGAAGGACGCGCCGTGCGCCTGGTGCTGGGTGTACAGGGCGGTGTGCTTGCTCTGCTCGCTCACGTGGGGTTCCTAGTCTTCGAAGGCTTCGATGGGCGGGCAGGAGCAGATCAGGTTGCGGTCGCCGTGGGCGCCGTCGATCCTGCGCACCGGCGGGAAGTACTTGTCGTGGCGCAGCGAGCGCAGCGGGTAGGCCGCGAGCTCGCGCGGGTAGGCCTGCGTCCACTCGTCGCGGACGAGCACCTGCGCGGTGTGGGGCGCCTGGCGCAGCGGGCTCTCCTCGATGCTGAACTCACCGGCCGCGACGCGGTCGATCTCGCCCTTGATCGCGATCATCGCCGAGATGAAGCGGTCCAGCTCGGCGAGGTCCTCGGACTCCGTGGGCTCGACCATCAGGGTGCCCGCCACGGGGAAGGACAGCGTGGGGGCGTGGAAGCCGTAGTCGATGAGGCGCTTGGCGACGTCCTCCGCGGTGACGCCGGTGGCGGCCGTCAGCGGGCGGAGGTCCAGGATGCATTCGTGTGCCACGAGGCCCTGGACGCCCGTGTAGAGCACGGGGAAGTGCTCGGTCAGGCGTGCGGCGACGTAGTTGGCGGCGAGCAGCGCATGCGCCGTCGCGCTGGTGAGCCCTTCCGAGCCCATGAGCGCGATGTAGGCCCAGGAGATGGGCAGGACACCGGCCGAACCGTACATCGACCCTGAGACGGGAGTGCCGCCCGCGGCATCCGGTCCGCCGTCGGTCGCGATGTCCCGGTTGGCGTCCCCGGGCAGGAACGGGGCGAGGTGCGCGGCCACGGCCACGGGGCCGACGCCGGGTCCACCGCCGCCGTGGGGGATGCAGAAGGTCTTGTGCAGGTTCAGGTGGGAGACGTCGCCGCCGAACTCACCGGGCTGCGCGAGGCCCACGAGGGCGTTCAGGTTGGCGCCGTCGATGTAGACCTGGCCGCCGGCGCCGTGCACCTTCTCGCAGACCCAGCGGACGTCCTCCTCGAACACGCCGTGCGTCGAGGGGTAGGTGATCATGATGGCGGAGAGGTTCTCCGCGTGCTGCTCGATCTTGGCGAGCAGGTCGTCGTGGTCGATGTTGCCGTTCGCGGCGGTACCGACCACCACGACCTTCATCCCGGCGAGGACGGCGGAGGCGGCGTTCGTACCGTGCGCGGAGGACGGGATGAGGCAGACGGTGCGGTTCTCGTCACCCCGTGAGCGGTGGTAGCCGCGGATGGCGAGCAGGCCCGCCAGCTCGCCCTGGGAACCGGCGTTGGGCTGCAGGGATACGCGGTCGTAGCCGGTGATCTCGGCGAGGCGCTCCTCGAGGTCCGTGATCAGCTCACGCCAGCCCTCGGTCTGGTGCTCGGGGGCGAAGGGGTGGATCGAGGCGAACTCCGGCCAGGAGATGGACTCCATCTCGACGGTCGCGTTGAGCTTCATGGTGCAGGAGCCCAGCGGGATCATGGTGCGGTCCAGGGCGAGGTCCTTGTCCGAGAGCCTGCGCAGGTAGCGGAGCATCGCTGTCTCCGAGCGGTGCAGCGAGAAGACCGGGTGCGTCAGGAAATCGGAGGTCCGGTGCAGGTCCGCGGGGATCCTGTCCCGGACAGCCGCGGATCCTTCGGTCGTGCCGCCGAAGACCGCGGCGACAGCGGCGATGTGCTCGGGAGTGGTCGTCTCGTCGCAGGAGATGCCGAGGTGGTCGGCGTCGACGCGGCGGAGGTTGTAGCCCTGCGCCTCGGCCTTGTCGGCGTACTCGGCGGCCTTGCCCGGAACGCGGACCAGGAGGGTGTCGAAGAACGCGTCGTGCACGACGGCGGCAGCGGAACCCTCGAGGGCGGTGGCCAGGTCGACGGCCCGCTGGTGGGTGGTGCGCGCGATCGCCGTCAGCCCCTCGGGGCCGTGGTACACGGCGTACATGGAGGCGACGATCGCCAGCAGCGCCTGGGCGGTGCAGATGTTGCTCGTGGCCTTCTCGCGGCGGATGTGCTGCTCGCGGGTCTGCAGTGCCAGGCGGTAGGCGGGTGCGCCGTCGGCGTCCTTCGAGACGCCCACGAGGCGGCCCGGCAGCATGCGCTCGAGGCCCTTGCGCACCGCCATGTATGCGGCGTGGGGGCCGCCGAAGAAGAGGGGCACGCCGAAACGCTGGGCGGAGCCGACGGCGATGTCCGCGCCCTGCTCGCCCGGAGCCGTGATGAGCGTCAGGGACAGGAGATCGGCGGCGACCGTGACCAGTGCGCCGCGCTCCTTGGCCGCGCTGATGACGGCTGCGTGGTTGCGCAGCGCGCCCGAGGCGCCGGGCTGCTGCAGGACGACGCCGTTGATGTCGCCGTCGGGCAGGCCGGCGGAGAGATCCACGATCTCGACGTCGAATCCGAGCGCCTCGGCGCGGCCGCGCACGACGGCGACGGTCTGCGGGAGGGCGTCGGCGTCGATGACCGTGCGGCCCTTGTTCTTGCCGGAGCGGCGCATGAGGAGGACGGCCTCGGCGACGGCGGAGGCTTCGTCGAGCAGCGAGGCGTTCGCGATGTCGAGGGCCGTGAGGTCCTGCACCATCGTCTGGAAGTTCAGGAGGGCCTCGAGCCGGCCCTGGGAGATCTCCGGCTGGTAGGGCGTGTAGGCCGTGTACCAGGCGGGCGACTCCAGCACGTTGCGGCGGATCACCGGGGGCGTGACGGTGTCGAAATAGCCCTGGCCGATCATCTGGACGGCGGTGCGGTTGCGGCCCGCGATGCGCCGCAGTTGCGCCAGCACCTCGGTCTCGCTGAGGGCAGCCGGCAGGTCCAGCGCACGGTCGAGGCGGATGCTGGCGGGAACCGCCATGTCCACGAGCTTCTCCAGGCTCGGGTAGCCGAGGACCTCGAGCATGCGGGCGGCGTCGGGGGTGCGTGGGCCGATGTGGCGGTCGGCGAAGGTGGATGCGGCGCCGGATGCGGCATCCTGTGCGGTGCCGGGCCGGGAGTCGAGCGAGGCGGTCATGGGGAACTCCGTACGTCAGAAGGGAGCGCGGTAGCGCGTGCCTGGTCGGGTTCCTCCCCGCTCTGTGTGGGACCTGAGAGTTTCCGCAGGGCTCCGCGCCTGCTTGCACCGTCGGTGAGCGTCGGGCGTGCCCGATGCTGCTTTCCAGAGTTGCCTATCCGCAGCGGTACTGGGCCTGAGAGATTCCTGGGGAGGATTTGCTCCTACGGCGCCTACCGGTTTTGTGTCGACGGGAGGACTCTCCCGCTGCAGATCAGTGGCATATTCAGTTGGGATGTGCGGCGTGTGAGCCGCCACACAGCTTACCGCGCCGGGCGGATCGGAGGCAAAGATAGCCCAGTCTGCGGCTGAACAATAGCCCCTGCACCGGCACCCGGGAAGGGTTGCGGAACCCTCCCTCCGAGGTCCTGTCGCGGGCGGGACAGCCGGACTACCGTGGATCTACACGCTTCTCGAGCATCTGGAGTCTCAATGCCGATTCCCCGCCTCCGCTCGGCCGCCGCCGCCCTGGCGCTGGTAGCCGCCGTCATGGTGCCAGCGCCGCCTGCAAGCGCGGCGGGTGCGTCCTACGTCGCCCTCGGCGACTCCTACTCCTCGGGGACGGGCACTCGCTCGTACCTTGCGGACGGGACCTCCTGCCAGCGCTCGGTCTACGCGTATCCCTCGCTCATCGCCAGCGCCAGGGGCTACGCCCTCAACTTCCGTGCCTGCTCGGGGGCGACGGTCCCCGACGTCGTCGCGACGCAGCTCGGTGCCCTGACCCCCACGACGTCCTACGTCTCGCTGAGCGTCGGCGGGAATGACGCCTCCTTCGTCCCCGTCCTCACGGAGTGCGCGAAGCCGGCCTGGATGAGCAACTGCAACGCCGCCATCGACCGCGCCCAGGCCTTCATCGTCAACCAGCTGCCGGCCAGCCTCTCGTCGCTGTACGCGCAGATCCGCGCGCGCGCGCCGCAGGCCTCCGTGACGATCGCCGGGTACCCGCGGCTCTTCAACGGGGAGGACTGCAATGCGGGCACCTGGTTCTCGCCCACCGAGGAAGCGCGGCTGAACGCCACCGCGGACCTGCTCAATCGCACGACGGCGACGGCGGCAGCCGCGGCCGGCTTCACCTTCGGCAACCCCACCGTCCCCTTCGTGGGCCACGCGGTATGCGACAACGTCGAATGGCTCAACGGGCTCTCGAGTCCGACGTCGGAGTCCTACCACCCGAACAGGACAGGGCATGCCTCGGGATACGTGCCGCTGCTCAGCGCTTCCCTCACCGGAGTCCGTGTCGGTGTCACGCAGGCGACCGTGCAGTCCGCAGAGCTGTCGGCCCCTGCGTTCACACAGCAGCAGCAGGGCTATGCGGCGGAGGACGCGAGGATCACACCGAAGAAATTCGTGGCGCCGGACCTGAAGAGCCCGGCGGCACGGGCTGCAGCGGCGCGGGCCGGCGTCGACCTCGCCGATCCCGCGAGCATCGATCGCGCCGACCGCGCGGCGGAGGTCCGGCAGAACTGCGGACGGCAGGGGTAACACGACGGCGGGTAGTTGAGATTCATACGTTTGCATGGAATAACCCCGACGGCGGGCCGGTTCTCCTAGCAGGCCCGACGCGGGTCGGAACACCAAGCACGGGAGCGACACCATGGCACGCGAACTGGAACTCGGACTCGACACCTTCGGTGATGTCACGCGCGGGCAGGACGGCAACCCCGTCCCCTACCCGCAGGTCATCCGCAATGTGATCGCCGAGGCCGTCCTCGCCGACGAGGTCGGCGTCGACTTCATCGGTGTCGGTGAGCACCACCGGGACGACTTCGCCGTCTCCGCGCCCGAGACCGTCCTCGCCGCCATCGCAGGGCAGACGAAGCGCATCCGGCTCGGCTCGGCCGTGACGGTCCTCAGCTCGGACGACCCGGTGCGCGTGTACCAGCGGTTCGCCACGCTCGACGCCGCCTCCAACGGCCGCGCCGAGGTCATCCTGGGCCGCGGGTCCTTCACGGAATCCTTCCCGCTCTTCGGCTACGACCTCTCCGACTACGAGCGCCTCTTCGAGGAGAAGCTCGACCTCTTCTCCGAGCTGATCAAGGAGGGCCCGGTCACCTGGTCCGGCACCACCCGTCCCGGCCTGGACAACCACGAGGTGTATCCCAAGACCGAGGGCGGCCGCCTGAAGACCTGGATCGGCGTCGGCGGCAGTCCCGAATCCGTGGTGCGGGCCGCCCGCTACGGTATGCCCCTCATGCTCGCGATCATCGGCGGCGACCCTGCGCGGTTCGCCCCCTACGTGGACCTGTACCACCGGGCGCTGACGCAGCTGGGCCAGCCGACGCTGCCCATCGGCGTCCACTCTCCCGGCTACATCGCCGACTCCGACGAGCAGGCCCGCGAGGAACTGTGGCCGGACAACCGGATCATGCGCGACCGCATCGGCAGCGAGCGCGGCTGGGGCCCGACGACGCGCGTGGAGTTCGACCAGGAGGCGGACTTCGGCTCCCTCTACGTCGGATCCCCCGAGACGGTGGCACGGAAGATCGCGGCGACGGCGCAGACCCTCGGGATCGACCGCTTCGATATGAAGTACAGCGCCGGTCCCCTGCCGCACGAGAAACTCATGCACAGCATCGAGCTCTACGGCACGAAGGTCATCCCGATGGTCCGGGAGATGCTCGCCTAGGATCTGCTCATGACGGCTTCATCACCTCTTCTCGAGCAGGGCGCTGCGCTTCAGCGGGTCGCCACCGGTGCTGTCTGGGCGGAAGGACCGGTGTGGCTGCCTCAGCGCCGCTGCGTCCGCTTCAGCGACATCCACAGCAATCGGATCGTCGAATTCAGTGAAGAGACGGGTGACCTGACGGTCTTCGACGACGATGCCGAATTCACCAACGGACGCACCCTCGACCTCGACGGGAACGTCGTCGAGTGCTCCCACGGCCGCCGCGCCCTCCAGCGCGACACCGCCGTACGGCCGGGCGAGGGCCCGGCGCCGCACACGCTGGTCGATCGGTTCGGCGACGTACGGCTGAATTCGCCCAACGACGTCGTCGTGAAGTCCGACGGCACCATCTGGTTCAGCGACCCGTCCTACGGGATCATGCGGCCCGAAGAGGGGCACGCCGGCGAGGAGGAGTACGGGGACCGGTACGTGTTCCGTTTCGATCCGAGCAACGGTTCGATCGTGCCCGTCGTGATGGATGTCGAAGCCCCCAACGGGCTCGCGTTCTCCCCGGATGAACGAACCCTCTACGTCACGGACTCATCCGCCTCCCCAGCGAGCGGCGAGGTGGACCCGGACCGGCCGGCCGGCCACGCGATCCACGCCTACGACGTCTATGGAGGTCGGCACGCGAAGAACGGCAGGGTCTTCACCGAGGTCTCGCCCGGGTTGCCGGACGGGATCCGCGTCGACGAGCACGGCAACGTGTGGAGCTCGAGCCTGGATGCCGTCCAGGTCTTCGCGCCCTCCGGTGAGCGGATCCTGCGGATCGCGGTGCCGGAGAAGATCGGCAACCTGTGCTTCGGCGGCGACGACGGCCGCACCCTCTACATTGCGGCCACTTCCAGCCTCTACCGCATCCGCACCACGACCCGCGACGCCATCCATGTGGCGCGCGAGGCAGCGGTTGCCTAGGAAGTCGCGTGCCCGCTATCGCTCATCGTGGTGCTACCGCCAAGATCCTGGGGTGACATCCCGCTGCACGTTCGGCCGCCGCTGACCCGACACCGGCCGGCCGGTGGTCAGCCTTCGCACTCGGCGCAGTACTTGTCGCCGTTCTTCTCGCGCGCAAGTTGGGTCCGGTGGTGCACGAGGAAGCATGACATGCAGGTGAACTCGTCTTCCTGGACGGGGATGACCTGCACGAGGAGTTCTTCCTCGAGGATTGCGCCTGGCAGGTCGAAGCCCTCGGCGGTGTCGCTGTCTTCGACGTCGATGACGGCGGTCTGCGTGGTGGTGCTGCGCTGGGCCTGGATCGCTTCGAGCGATTCGTTGGCCGGCTGGTCTTCGGGGCGGACGCGGGGCTCGTCGTAGTCCGTTGCCATGGTGTCTCAGTCCTATCGTTGTGGGGGTGTCGCAACAGGGTACATGCGCACGCGTGGCGTCATATCCAGTTGCGCTGGCAGCCGATTACTGGACTATCCGGCGAGATGCAGGTGCATTGTTCGAGCAAACCGACAACACGGCTTGTGCACTTCGTGCGTGCTGGCGCCGCCATGGTGTTGATCAGGGGCTCGGCGACGACTCCATGACTCCGCACGCTAGTGGGGATGGTCCTCGCAGGATGGGGTCTGTGGCAACCTCCGAGAACTTGGTCCTGAGTTCGCGTTCGTCGGCCGGCAGGTGCACCTCGAGGTCGAGGGCGACGATTTCTATGTCGACCTGCTGTTCTTCCACGTCGAGCACTGCGCTACGTCGTCGAACTCAAGACCGGCAAGTTCCAGGCCGAATACGCCAGCAAGCTGAACTTCTACATCGCCCTGGTCTACGACAGGCTTCACCGCGAGGCCCACACCGTTATGGGTGCATCGTCTGCGCCCTGGTTTCAAGTGCCACGGTGGCTACATCTCCTTGCAGCTACAAACCACCAAGGTCCGCAGGGCGTTCGGAGAGTACGTCTCCACCCTCTTGACCTCATTGCAGTGATCGTCTAACTTCTAGTCATACGATTAACCGACACGAGGAGGTGGAGATAGTGGGACCCAAGTCGCAGACCCCCACAATGTGGCAGGTCGCTGAGCGGGCGGGCGTCTCTCAGGCAACTGTCTCTCTCGTATTGAACAACGTGCCTGGCAGTCGCGTGGCCGATGCGACCCGCACCCGGGTGCTCGATGCGGTACGGGAGCTTGGTTACCGTACCAACGCTTTTGCTAAATCCCTGCGCAGCGGCGAGTCCGGCATGATCGGCTTCATCTCCGACGAGGTAGCCAGCGCTCCTTTCGCCGGCGATCTACTCAAGGGGGCTCAATTACTCGCCTGGGAAACGGGCAACGTGATCCTCAGCGTGGATACCTTCAGGGAGCCCGACCTCGAAGCCGCAGCGATCGACATGATGTTGTCGTACCGGGTTCGCGGAGTTGTCTACGCATCGATGTACCACCGGATGGTCGAGGTGCCCAAGGGCCTGGCAGGCATCCCTACGGTCGTCGTGAACGCCCAGGATCGTTCCGGCGAAGTGCCCAGCGTCTTCCCTGACGAAGAGCTTGGTGGCTACACAGCAACACGCCATCTCATTGAGGCCGGCCACAGCCGTATCGCGATGATCAACATCCAGGATGCGACCAGTGACCTTCCCGCGGGCATCGGACGGCTGGCCGGATACCGACGAGCCCTGGTCGAGGCAGGTATCGCTGCACCTTCGGAACTGGTGCGGTATGGCACCGGCACCGTGGAGGACGGGCTGGAGATAACGACCGACCTACTGCGCGGCACTGAGCACCCCACCGCAATCTTCTGCGGCAACGACCGCACCGCTTGGGGCGCCTACCGTGCACTGGAGGCCGCAGGCCTGAGCGTTCCCGACGACTGCTCTATTGTCGGCTTCGACAACCATGCGATGGTTGCGCCCTATCTCGATCCGGGGCTGACAACCATCGAGCTGCCCTACGAACGAATGGCCAGAAAGGCCGTTGAACTCCTCCTCTCCAACGATTTGGAAAGGCCCCGAAAGAATCCCGTCGAGTGCTCACTGATCCACCGTGGATCCGTGGCGAAGGCAAAGGTGCCAGCATGACAACTCAAACCACCCGCGAGACCCGGAACGCACGTTCGCACCCTCCTCGAGGGGGCATCGCTTCACACGTGAAGAGGATGAAGCGAAGTTGGCAGTTATACGTATTACTTGCTCCGGCCACACTGCTGGTCCTCGTTTTCAAGTACTGGCCCATGTATGGCGCTCAGATCGCCTTCCGTAACTACAACCCGGCCGACGGATTTGCCGGCAGCCCCTGGGTGGGTCTAGAGCACTTCTCTCGGTTCGTCACGTCGTTCCAGTTCGAGCGTCTTCTGGCCAATACTCTGACCGTGAACGCGCTGGGGTTGCTGATCGCGTTTCCTGTCCCGATTGTCTTGGCGCTGATCGTCAATCAGCTACAGAGCGAGCGTTTCAAGAAGTTCGCGCAGACCGTGCTGTACTCGCCCTCGTTCATATCGGTGGTTGTCGTCGTAGGCATGATCCACCTCCTGTTCTCGCCGCGTTCGGGAATCGTCAATAATGCCCTCGTCGCCCTCGGGAGCGAGCCGATTTTCTTCATGGGCTCCCCCGACTGGTTCAGGCCCCTGTATATCGGTTCGGATATCTGGCAGAACGCGGGATTCTCGATGATTGTTTATCTCGCTGCGTTGACGGCGATTGATCCGGCACTGCATGAGGCTGCTCGCGTCGATGGCGCCTCCAAGTGGCAGCGCATCAAGCACATCGATATTCCGGGCATCCTGCCGGTCATCACCATCTTGTTCATTCTTGCTATCGGCAATCTGTTCAATCTCGGGTTCGAAAAGGTGCTTCTCATGCAAACCGACCTGAACCTGCCCACCTCGGAAGTCATCCAGACCTACGTCTATAAGGCGGGCCTGCAACAAGCGCAGTTCAGCTACTCGGCCGCTATCGGTCTGTTCAACTCCCTAATCAACCTTGTCCTGCTGCTCACGTTCAACTGGATTGCCAGGCGTGCAGGACAATCGAGCCTCTGGTGATGACGCCATGACCCACACAACCTCAACTCCCCCATCAATGACGCAGAGCCCGGCTACGGCGTCGGCAAAGCCTCCCGCACGGTTACGGCGGAATAGGGTGCGGCGCGGTCAGCTGGCTGACCCGGTGTTCAACACAGTCGCTATCGGCACCCTTCTCGTCGCGATCGTCGCTATCCTCTACCCGCTCTACTTCATCGTCATCGCGTCCTTCAGCGAGCCGGCCGAGATCCTGAACGGCAACGTTTGGCTCTGGCCCCGTGGTTTCACAACGGAGGGATACTCGAGGATCTTCGCGGACTCGACGATCTGGAGGGGCTTCGCGAATTCGGTGCTCTACACGGCGCTCGGTACTGCGATCAGTGTCATCTCGATCCTGTGCGGAGCGTACGCCCTGTCTCGTAAGGACCTGTACGGGCGCACCTTCTTCATGCTCCTGTTCATCATCACGATGTTCATCGACGGCGGGCTGATCGCCCGGTACCTGGTGGTTCGCGACCTCGGCATGCTCGATACGACCTGGGCCGTCATTCTGCCCGGAGCCGTCGGAGTCTGGAACCTCATCATCGCCCGGGCGTTCTTCGAGAACAACGTGCCCGGGGAGCTTCGAGAAGCGGCCCAACTCGATGGAGCAAATGACTTCCGATTCTTCTTCCAGATAGTTCTTCCGCTGTCGAAACCACTGATCTTCCTCATGATCATGATCCACCTGGTAGCGAACTGGAACGCGTTCTTCGACGCCCTCATCTACCTCGACGACGAAAGCAAGTACCCCCTTCAGCTCGTCCTCCGCAACGTACTCATCCAGTCGGAAGTAACCTCCAGCGGAGGAACCGCAGGGTTGGATTCCTATGCGGCAGCCCAACGCCTGGGCGAACTGATCAAGTACGGAATGATCGTCATCTCCAGCCTCCCACTGCTCATCATTCTTCCCTTCATGCAAAAGCACTTCACCAAGGGCGCCCTCCTCGGCGCCGTCAAAAGCTGACAACAAATCCTTCCGCACACTTCTCACCTAAAGGATCTTCACTATGAGACACCGTCGTTTCACCGCCGTAGCTGCTCTCGCGGTCACCGGCACCATGCTCCTCTCCGGGTGTTCCGGAAGCGGTGGCGCTGCCGAAACCCCCGATAAGTCCGAAGAGCTCGGGCTCAATACCACCGGCCTGCCGATCGTCGACGAGACACTCACGCTGTCGTTCGGTGGCACCAAATCAGCTCTGGCCCCGGACTACGCCGACATGCAGCTGGTTCAGCAGTGGCAGCAGGACACCAACATCGCGATCGAATGGGAGAACCTGCCCGAGCAGGTGTATCTCGAGAAGAAGAACCTCATGCTTGCAAGCGATGAGCTTCCCGACGTCCTCTACAACACGGGTCTCACCGATGCCGAAGTCGTCCAGAATGGCAGCAACGGTACGCTTCTGCCGCTCGAGGACCTGATCGAGGAACACGCCCCGACGCTGTCAGGGATCCTCGATCAGAGGCCGGACATCCGTGCCGCCATCACCGCATCTGACGGACACATCTACACCCTGCCGTCGGTTGAGGAACTTGGACTCGTGCAACATCCGAACTTCCTCTACATCAATAAGGCCTGGCTCGACGCCCTGGGTCTGCCTGTCCCCCGCACCATCGACGAGTACCACGCAGCCCTGGAGGCCTTCAAGACGAAGGACCCGAACGGTAATGGCCTGTCGGACGAGATCCCGTTGTCCTTCCGGACGGATTCATTCGCCGCGAACCCGCATGACCTCATCGCGGCGCTGGGCGGCCAGCCAGAGAACAACGATCACCGCATTGTACGCGACGGGAAAGTCGAGTTCACGGCGAACACCGACGAGTACAAGGCTGGTGTCGATGGGCTTGCGGACTGGTACTCCGACGGCCTGATCGACCCTGAGTCCTTTTCGCAGGATGATGTGGCCTACCTTTCCAAGGGCAAGTCGGAGACGGCGATTCTGGGGTCGTTCTTCTGGTGGGAGCTCAAGGAGATGGTCGGCGAAGACCGGATGGGCGACTACACGATTCTGGGCGTCCTTGAGGGCGTCAACGGCGAGAAACTCGCCAGCGTCAGCAACAACCAGGAAATCAGCCGCGGGGCGATGGCGATCACCCGGGCCAACCAGTACCCCGCCGCGACAATGCGATGGGCGGACCGCCTCTTCGACCCGGCAATGTCCGCACAGGCGAACTGGGGTCCGATCGGAGTAACACTGGAGGAGAACTCCGATGGTGTCCTGGTGCAGATCCCTGCCCCGGCCGGCGAGGCCGAAGGCGAACGGCGGCAGAAAGTCGCCCCCGGCGGCCCGAAGATCACGACCGCCGAGGACTTCGAGACTGTCGTCGCGCCTGAGCCGCGAGCCAAGGAACGCCAGGATCTCGTCAACGAGCTCTATGCGCCGTTCAAGGCCAACGACGCCTACCCGCCAGTCATGCTCTCCGTCGAGGAACTGGAACAAACCTCCTTCCCTGTCACCGACATCAATGGACTCGTCAAAGAGAAGTTCGCGAGTTGGATCGTCAACAACACAGTTGAGCAGGAATGGGACGCCTACGTCTCCCAGCTCGACACGATGGGCATTGACGAAGTAATCGCCACATACCAGCAGGCCTACGACCGCTTCCAGCAGGGCGGCGAATAAGGACGCGCGGAGCGGGCGACCAGTCCGCTCCGCGCCAACCCCTTACTAATCGCTTACCAACCGCACCGATTCCCACACTGATCAGCTACTCGATCAGCTATACGTCAGGATTGTCATGACCACGCCCGCCGCCCGCTCGACGGCAACTCCCTCTTCAGTGCGGCCAGCCGCACACTTCACGGCACGCTCGACCTGGCTGAACGATCCCAATGGCCTGCTGTATCACGAGGGCGTTTATCACCTGTTCTTCCAGAACAACCCAAGCGGTGACACGTGGGGGAATATGTCCTGGGGGCACGCCACTTCCACCGACCTGGTGTCCTGGCAGGAGCAGGCAGTGGCCATCCCGGCCACAGCCGAGGAAATGGTCTTTTCCGGAAGCGCGGTCGTCGACACCCGAAACACCGCCGGGTTCGCCGGGCCCGGCCAGACAGCTCTCGTCGCGATCTACACCAGTGCCCGTCCACCACTAGACGGTGCCCCTGGCATCCAGGCCCAAGCTCTCGCATTCAGCCTGGACGCCGGCAACACCTGGACCCGGTATGAGGGCAATCCAGTCCTGGATATCGGTTCAACCGAGTTCCGCGACCCCAAGGTGTTCTGGTACGGCGGCGACAACGGTCACTGGGTGATGGTGGCCGTGGATGCAGTGGATCGCCGGGTCGTGTTCTACACATCCCCCAACCTGATCGATTGGACGCTCGGGTCCCGCTTCGGGCCCTGTCACGCTGTCGGCGGGGTGTGGGAGTGCCCCGATCTGTTCCCGCTCCCCATCAAAGGGACGCAGGAGACCCGCTGGGTGCTCATCGTCAGCCTCAACCCCGGTGCAATCGCGGGTGGATCCGGAACTCAGTACTTCGTCGGGGACTTCGACGGGACAACGTTCATTCCGACCCGGATCACCGAATCGACCGACCCGGCGGACTATGACTGGCTCGACTACGGCCGGGACTACTATGCGGCCGTCTCCTTCAACAATGTGCCGGATGACCGCCGGTTGATGATCGGCTGGGCAAGTAATTGGGACTATGCCAACGAAACCCCGACCGGGCCCTGGCGATCCGCAATGTCCCTGGTTCGAGAAATCGAACTTGTCCGCACCGCCGGTGACCGCCTCCGTATCGCGCAGAGCCCCATCCTGCCCCCCGAACAGTCACCCCTCCACGTCTTCGACCTCACAGTTCCCTGCACACCCGGGGCGCGTACGACGCTCGTACTCACCGGTGACGACTCCGGCGTGGAACGCTTGACCATCACCATCGACGGTGGTGAACGAAGTATCACCTGCGACCGAACCCAAAGTGGCGCCGTCGACTTCCATCCGGCCTTCCCCTCCGTTGACTGGGCACCCCTACCTGATCAGAACACCGAAGAAATCGACCTGTTGATCGTCGTCGACGCTCACATCGTGGAAATCTATGCCGGAAAAGGACTCGTCACACTCGCCGAACAGGTCTTTCCGACCGCACCCTTCACCCGACTGCACCGAGAAACCATCCATGGCCAGAAATAGAACGAACGTCAGCGCCATTCTGGTTGTGGGAGAGGCGATCATCGACGTCGTCAGCGATGGCATAACCCAGCGCAGGCACCCGGGTGGTTCCCCCGCGAACGTCGCGGTCGGTCTGTCCCGGCTCGGGTCCGACGTATCACTCCTCACCGAGCTGGGCGATGACTCACCGGGGGCCGAAATACGCGACCATCTGGCAGCCGAGGGGGTCCACGTCATCACGGACCCCGAACCCAGCAAGGCCTCCACCGCTTCAGCCACCGCCGTGCTCGATGATCAAGGGGCCGCTACCTACGTGTTCGACTTGCAGTGGTCGCTGCGCGAACAGACCCTTTATCACCGCTTCGGTCTCCTGCACACCGGATCGATTGCCGCATTCCTGGATCCCGGGGCGAGGACGGTTCACGATCTCTTCAGGCAGAGCCGCTCATTGGCTCTCCTCAGTTTCGATCCGAACATTAGGCCGGGCCTGATGCCCGACAAAGACGAATGCCTTGAACGGTTCGAGTCGATGGTCGACATCGTCGACATCGTCAAGATGAGCGATGAGGACGCGGCCTGGCTCTACCCCGGCCGAAGCCCTGAAGAAGTCGCTGAAACTCTGGTTGAACGAGGACCAGGCCTCGTCATCATCACGCAGGGCGCACACGGAGCATTATTGTGGACTGACTTCCACAGATGCTCCGTGCCTGCCAGACCTACACCGGTCGTGGACACCATCGGAGCAGGCGATTCATACATGGCATCCGTCCTGCACTCGGTCGCCGCCCTCGGGAAGCTCCCGGCCACGGTTCAGGAACTGCAGGCCATTGGTTCCACTGCATCATTGGCAGCGAGCATCACCGTCTCAAGAGCAGGAGCGCAACCGCCAAACACCGAAGAACTCGCTCAGCTGAAGAAATAAAAGGCGGGGGGCCTCCTTCCGCCCCCGTTACTCATGCGTTATCAACGGACAGGGTGACTGCTCGTGGGGCCGATCTTGTCGTCCAGTGGAAGGCTCCTACGCCACCTATTCGATGAGTGCGCATCACCTTCGACGACGAACCTCCATCAACGCATACTTAGCACGGCCCAACCATCCTTCCCGGGTACTCGGACGGCTGCCGTCCGTCGGCTGAGGCAATGGCAGGACAGTTAGAGGCCCTGACGTGCGAGCTGGACACCTTTGGTTCGACAAGGGCTGGCAGCAACGGATAGACGGCTCGGGTTCGTACTTACGATCTCCGGTGGGCAACCTGACAAAAGGATGATTATCGGCGATTGAGAATTAGCGGGGGAGGCTGCTGCCACGATGGTCGGATTCGTCACCGGGGTTCTGGCCGATGATCCTTGCCAGCTCAGCAAGCCGCTCACGAACAAACTCTTGGGCTTGCGCACGGCAGGCCACGGCGACCACCGGGTGCTGTTCACACTCGACGTCGAGGACCACGGCTTCTATGTCCATCGCATCAAACATCGATCCACCGTTTGCGAGCCCCGCTGACCCCGGGCCTGAGGATAGTTATCGGCGAATAGATCAGAAGGGCGAGAGCGGCTCATAAGCACCATCACTCCCCACAGCCTGGAACGAACCAGGCTATGGGGCGGAAACCTTGCACCCACACCCTGGAACGCTGGGACTATGTAATAGCTGGCGCCTGAGCCTCTCGTTGTTCGGGCGGGTCCTGCGTCCAACATGTCCGGGATGGTCGCCGAAGATCGTAAATTAAGCAGGGAACGAACCATCCAAGTCATTGCTGGCTACATCGTAAGGAAATCCGTATGACCATTGCCTATGACCCCGACTTCGAATCAGCACTAGCCGCAATGCATGCTGCTTACCCCCATGGCTTCCCAGTCACGCCGCGGATGGACTGGCAGGCCTTGCGAACAAGCACGGAACAGGCATTCGAGGAAACACGGCGGGCCGCGTCAATGCCATCGGACATCCGTTGGACGGACCATCAAAGAACAACCTCTGATGGTCGGGCATTGAACCTTCGCTGGATCCAGAAGGAGGGCGGACAACCAGGATCTGCACTGGTGTACATACACGGAGGTGGCATGATTTGCTGCACCGTCGAGCACTACATGCTCGTCCTGGCCGGCCTCGTCCACGACAGCGGTGTCCCGATCCTCGCCGTGGACTTCCTCAACGCGCCGGAAAATAGGGCAGAACACCTCGCAGAAGACGCGCTGACTGGAGTGTCATGGCTGCTCGAACACTCACCGGAACTGGGAATCGACGCCTCACGAATCGCGATCGGTGGGGACAGCGGCGGCGGCGGTATCGCCGCCGGTGCGACCATCCTCGCCCGCGATCGGGGAATACCGATCGCGAAACAAATCCTTATCTGCCCGATGCTTGATGATCGAACCGTGGAGCCCGACCCGGTGTTAGCTCCTTTGGCGACGTGGACGTACGACAACAACATCACTGCTTGGACAGCCATCCTCGGCGACAGGAGAGGCACCGATACCGTACCAGCAAGCGTCGCGCCTGCCCGCCTTACCGACTTCCGCAACCTCCCCCCGGCCTTCATCGACACCGGCGAGGTCGACATCTTCCGCGACGAGGACATCACCTACGCACAGAACCTTCTACGCGCCGGCGTGCACGTCGACTTCTTCCTCAACCCAGGCGCCCCACATGGCTTTGAAGGATTGACGCCCTCGTCTCCACTCGCGAAGACGGTATGGGCTCAACGAATCAAAGCCATCCGCTCCATCTGAGTAGCCCCACACGGAAGCACAAACACCCTCGGTTGCCTACTCGGAAACTGTGCTCCTGCATGAAGAGCGTTCGACCGATGAGCTACTGACCAACAGTGCTGGATGGAACGAGCTGCGTACCAGGTGCGCAACTCGTGGTCGTCGACATTGTTTGGGGGGGCGACGTTGTGGCTCCAACTCAATTGTCCAGACGGTGTCTGGACAATTGTTTTCGAGCCGTCCCATACCGCCGCGAAGGAGCGCCTGTTGTAGAGATGAGTTTGGGAGAAGCCCCTCATATGGGGGAACTCCGCCATTAGGTCCCTCGCTAGGCGCTCGAAAACCCTACTCCCCAGGGGTTCATCCGCTTGCCTGTCCAGAATCGACCGCCCGGTGTTTTAGTACAGCTCGATCATCGCCATATTCACGACGCTGAGCGCGGTGCGATGCTTCTCGCACCAGCGCCATCAACGCCCTAAGCGCGGCGGCGTAATCTCCCAGGATATCCGATTCGAGGTGAGGCGTAAGCCCCCCTAGTTGGAGTGGCGTTCCTTCTCACCAATCGCTGAAAGAGACCCGTGGTCAGCGTTCTACCCCCCTAGCTTGTGGCTCCCGTACGCGAGGCGCCGGCAGTTCATTGCGCCACAGCCTGTGGCGTTATTGAAAGACCGACCGACAAGCAGCTATGTACTTCTGTGTCTCCGTGTTCAGCAACTAGGTTGTCGTACTTTTTCCTAGCGGCGATGACTGATGTCCTGTCGGCAGTTCCTGATGATGCTGACACTGGGTTCGCTGGGGTGCGACCCTCCACTACGCGCATAGTCCTCTCACGCCTCGCAGATGTCGATGCTGTCCGTAGCCGACACCTCCGCGAAGCTCATGACCGTTCGCAGGGGTATCGAACCGAAGGGTGGCATGACCTCTTCGCTGGTGAACGTTCCGCCGGGCTGGCCGATGGCGGCCAGCGCCTACTGGACCACGGCTTCTGCTCCGGCGCGGTCTCCCGTGTTCGTCAGAGTGACTTCCTTTGACGAACAGACGGTCACGGGATCACGCACGCCCAGGGTCAGGTCTTAGTAGGAGATGCGTCAGCCGCGATATTGAAAAATCAGGATGCACGGGTATGCGGGGCCGCGACTACTTCCGCAGCGGCCCCGCGTACCGCCGGCCTACTTGTCGAGGGCGAAGAGCGAGTATTTGTCCGCGTTGTCGGCGTTGATGACGACGCAGTCGAGTGATTGCTTTTCATCCTCCCCGGTTTCGCCGGTGCGGATGAACGAGTCTGCCTGCTGGACGGCGGTTTGTGAGATCACCACGGCCGGCTGGAGGCCGGTCGCTACGAGCTTGCCTGCCTTGATCGCGTCGACCGCGTCGGGGCTGCCGTCGAAGCCGACGATCTTGATCTGGTCGAGTAGTCCAGCGGCTTCGACCGCCGCGACGGCTCCGAGGGCCATGGTGTCGTTGCCGGCGATGATGCCCTGTACATCGGGGTCACGCTGGAGCAGGGTCTCGACTTTGGAGAAGGCTTCGTCCTGGCTCCAGTTGGCGGTTTCCTTCGACGTCTGTACGAGGGACGGGTACTGGGAGATGACGCTGGCGAATGCCTCCGAGCGGACTCCGGCGTTGGTGTCGGACTCCTTGCCCGTCAACTCGATGTAGTTGCCGCCCTCAGGCAGCGCTGCCACGAACTCTTCCGCTACCGCAGCCGCGCCCTGGGCGTTGTTCGCCACGATCTGCGACTTGGCGATGCCTGCCTCGTTGATCTCGCGGTCAATGAGGAAGACGGCCACCCCGGCGTCCTCGGCCTTCTGAATGGGACCGATGGAGGCGTCAGCGCCGGCGTTGTCGAGGATGATCGCCTTGGCGTTCTGGCTGATGGCCGAGTCGATCAGTTCGCTCTGCCGGTTGGGGTCATCGTCGTGGGAGGCGACTGACGTTTCGTAGCCGAGCTTTTCGGCTTCGGCTTTGGCTGCGTCGGCTTCTGCCTTGAAGAACGGGTTTTCCAGGGGCGGCGTGATGATGGCGATGAGACCACTCGCTTCCCCGTCGCTGGATCCGCTGCTGGAGGCGCTGCTGGGGCTGCCGCTGGAACCGCTGTTATCCGAGCCTCCGCAGCCGACGAGTCCGAGGGCGGTGATCGCCATGGTCGCCGTGGCGAGCAGGATCTTACGTCGCATCATGTGTCCGGTACCTTTCATTTCCTGGTGTTGACCGACGCCGTTGCCGATCAAGATTTCCCAACGGGCGTTACATCCGTCTCGGGTTCGTGGGTCGCCGCAGTGCCGGTGGGCGTAGACCCGGCGGGCGCGATCTTCGAGGTCGACGCGAGGGCGGCGTTCTTATTGCGGGTGATCTTCTGCTGCGCCTGGTCAAGCATCACGGCGAGGATGATCACGGCACCCTTGATCGTGACCTGCCAGAAGGTCGAGACCCCGACGATGACGAGTCCGTCGCTGAGGAAGCCGATCACGAATGCGCCAAGGAGCACACCGCGGACGTTCCCACGGCCCCCGGTCAGGGCTGCACCGCCGATGACGACGGCGGCGATCGCGTTCAGTTCGAAGCTCTCGCCGGTCTGGGGCGCCGCGGCCGTCAGCTCGGACGAGATGATGAGGCCGGCGGTTGCGGCACAGAAACCGCTGATGACGTAGACGCTCATCTTGACACGTTTCGTGGGTACGCCTGCAAGGTCTGCGGCGCGCTCGTTACCGCCGGTGGCGTAGACCCAGCGTCCGAAAGGTGTCGTGCGAAGTACGACAAGGGCGATGACCGCGAAGATGATCATGATCCAGATCGCCATGGGGATGCCGAGCAGGCGGCCGCCGCCAATGAGGTTGAAGCCGGTGTTCCCCAGGGTCTCTTCGCCTTGAAGGCGGGGGTATGTCGAGCCGTTCGAGATGAGCAACGCGGCGCCTCGGGCTATATAGAGCATTCCGAGCGTTGCGATGAACGGTGCGACGTTGAATCGCGTCACCAGCAGGCCGTTCACGAGACCGACGAGCGAGCCCACGAGCAACGAGCAGAGTACGACCACCCAGACGGCGGGGTAGAGCACGACGTCGAGTGAATCGATGCGCAGTCCCTGCAACAGCACTCCTGCGACGATTCCCGAGAGGCCCACGGTCGAGCCAACCGAGAGGTCGATGCCACCCTTGAGGATGACGAAGAGCATGCCGATCGCGAGGATCGCATTCATGGCCACGTGACGGGTCATCGTGATCAGGTTCGGCAGCGTCAGGTACGCATCGGAAATCAGGGAGAAGATGATGATGAGGACGATCAGGGCGATGAAGGCCCTGCCCTCGAGGAGGATGGCGCCGAGGTCGAGCTGCCGTTTAGGTGCGGTCGGCCGGGATGTCGCGGTGCTGGTCATCGCTGTGCTGCCTCTTCTTCTCGGTCCTGATGTGCTTCGCCGCTGGCAACCATGACGTCGTCGCGGTTAGCGGTCCGGGGATCGAACTCGCGCACGATGCGCCCCTTCGACATGACGACGATGCGGTTGGCCGCTCCGAGGGCCTCGCCGATCTCACTCGTGGCGAAGAGCACGCCCAGGCCCCGCCGCGCCTCCCTCGCCATCAGGGCGAAGATTTCGGCTTTGGCGCCCACATCGATACCGCGGGTGGGCTCGTCGAGCAGGAGTACGTCGGGCTGCGTCATCAGTACCTTGCCGATGACGACCTTTTGCTGGTTTCCGCCGGAAAGGGACGTGATCGACGCCGACGGCCCCGCGGTCTTGACCTGCACGTCCCGGACGCCGTCCTCAATGGAGCGCTTCTCGGGCCCGCGTCGGAGGAAGCCGCCCTTGACGAAGTCGAGGAGCGACGCGAGCGACATGTTCTGGCCGACCGACATGGTCTGGACGAGGCCATCTCGCTGGCGGTCCTCGGGCACGAGCGCCAGGCCTCGGCTGATGCGCTGCCGGACGTCGAGGCCTTTCACGGAGTCGCCCTTCAGGCGGACGTCGCCGGTGCGGATAGTGAGGCGCCCGGCGACCGCCTCGAGCAGTTCGGTGCGACCGGCACCCATCAGGCCGTAGAGGCACACGATTTCACCGGTCCGCACCGTGAGGTCGAGGTGGTCAACGCTGAGACGGGACGGGTTCGTCGGGTCAGCGACGCTCACGCCGTCGATTTCAAGTACGGGTTCGCCGAAGGTGTCGAGTAGGTCAGGGTTCAGGCCCTCGGCGTTGCGGCCGACCATGTTCGAGATGACCCAGTTGATGTCGATATCGTGGCGGTCACCGCGGGCGACGAGTGCCCCGTCCCGGAAAACGACGGCATGGTCGGCGAGTTCCAGCGCCTCCTCGAGGTGGTGCGAGATGTAGACGATGGCGACGCCGCGCGATGTCAGGTCGCGGATGACTCCGAAGAGCACCTCCACCTCGCTGCCGCTGAGGGCCGAGGTCGGCTCGTCCATGATCAGGACGCGGGCATCGCCGGCGAGTGCGCGGGCGATCTCGACGACCTGCTGCTGGCCGAGACGCAGATCCGCGACGAGAGTGTGCGGGTCGAGTGGTTCCTGGAGTCGTTCGAGCAACTCCGTAGCGAGGGTGGACTGAGTTCGACGGTCAATGAAGAGGCCGCCGCGGGCCATCTCGCGGCCCATGAAGATGTTGTCCTGGATGCTGAGGTTTGGAGCAAGGCTCAGCTCCTGGTGGATGATCGCGATCCCTTTGTCGACCGCCTCGACGGTGTTACGCAACTGCAGGGGCTCGCCGTCGAGCTCAAGGCTTCCGGAGGTAGGGAGCTCGACACCGCTGAGGATCTTCATGAGAGTGGACTTACCCGCCCCGTTCTCTCCGAACAGCACGGTAACGGAGCCCCGGCGGATCTCGAAGTCCACGCCTTTGAGCGCTTGGGTCGCCCCGTAGGTCTTGGTGATGCCGACAGCGCGCATCACGACATCGCCGGGGACGCCGGCGCCGGTGGCGTCGGCAGCCGTCACTGGGTGACCTCGATCGAGATCGGCACGACGGACACCAGTTGGGGATTTACTCGGAGGAATGCTCCAGTGACCGTGATCGTCTTGCCCTGAGCGGCCACGGCGTCAAAATCGGTGAGCACCTCGGCGCGCACGAGGTCATTGAGTTGCGTCGCGACGTCCTGGTACTCGAGTTGGTTGGTGAATTCGTTGAAGGAGATTTCACCGGTCACGTCGCGCAGGGCCGTGCCGTTCAGTGCCGGCCCAACCTGCACCTGCACTGTTGTCTCCGGCGGGATGCCTTCAACGGTTACAGGCATGACCGGTGGCGTAGCCGCTCCGGCTACGCCGGTGAAAGTAACGGGGAATGCGAACGCGCTACTCGCACCCGAGGTGTTGCCGAACTCGGACTCGTCGGCACCTCCGGCCAGCTGCGTCAGAAGGTCGGGCAGAGGGACGGCCTCGGCTTCGATGGTGTCGGTGATGGTTCCAAATTGGTCCGCAGCATAGCTGGCGGGATCCAACTGCCCCTCAGTCGCAGCAGCATCGGCGTCTGCGGTGCTCACAACTTTGACATTGAAGACAGCAGCGACGAATACGATGACAACCAGGGCGGCCAAGGCCATCCAGGGACGTAAGGGCCATCGAGGAGATCGGGACATCGTTGTCGCTCCAGATACGTTATTGAACTGTGGACAGGTGTTGTAAGGCCGATTAACCCTGACCTCAGGGCGGCGGCGAACCGACCTTCAGTGACGCTCGACACGCTGCCATAAAGGGCTGTATCGTGTCAACCGGTTGACCAATTTATTTCTCAGCTTCGTTCGCAGTTCTAAGGAGAAACGTCGCATGGACGCACGCCTTTCGGGCAAGACCGCACTGGTGACCGGGGCGGCCACGGGTATCGGGAAGGCGATCGCCGACCGGTTCATCGCTGAAGGCGCGCGAGTGGTCTACGCCGACCGTGACGCGGAGGGAGCCCAGCGAGCTGCGCGGGGCCCAGGAGCGCTGGCCGTCACGATGGACATCTCTGACGAGCCAAGCGTCGAAGCCGGCTACGCCCGCTTGTCAGAGGCGGGATGGGAGCTCGACATCGTCGTGGCCAACGCCGGCGTGCAGCTCTTCGGTCGCGATGCGCCGATTGCTGACCTGGACCTCGCAACGTGGCGTCAAACCGTGGACGTCAACCTCACCGGAACGTTTTTGACCATCAAGCACGGTGTACGTGCCCTGCGCGCCCACGGCCGCGGAGGCTCTGTAATCCTCACCGGCAGCCCGACAGCACTCAATGGCGAGGGCGCCGATTTCACGGCCTACAGCTCGTCGAAGGCGGGCATGCATGGTCTCGCCCGTGCCGTGGCCGGGGCGTACGCCCGGGAGAACATCCGCGTGAACACGGTCGTCCCGGGCTACACCGAGACCACTCTTGTTTCGGCAATCAGTGACGATCCGGCATCGCGAGCCGCTATCGTCAGCCGTATTCCACTTGGTCGGGCCGGCAGTCCCCGTGACGTCGAGGGTGCAATGGTCTTCCTTGCATCCGATGACGGAGCCTTCGCCACCGGCGCGGAGTTCCGCGTCGATGGCGGTATGACGACGCTCTGAGCCGTGGACTTCACAACGTGGGGTCCCCACCGGGGAACCCCTTGGACCCGGGGACCCTGGAAGGCCGAGCTGCGGGGTGACGAAATCGCCGACCTGCGATACGACGGCGTCCTCGTGTTGCGCTCGATCCGCGCCGTATCCCGGGACCGGGACTGGGGCACGGTCCCGGTCTCGGTGCTGTCACTCACTCATGGTGACGGTGGAAGTGACGCCGGCGACGAAACTGCTGGCACCACAACCTTCCGGCTGCGGTACGACGGACAAGGCATCGCCGCTGACGCCGACCTGCACCTGCACACCGACGGCGACCGTCTCACGATCACCTTCACGCTGACGGCGACCCGCTCCTTCGACACAAACCGCACGGGACTCGTCGTCCTGCACCCACCGCAGGTCGCGGGCTCCCCGTTCCGCGTTGTACACACCGACGGTTCAAGCGAGAGAACGCAGTTTCCCGACCGGATCAGCCCCCACCAGCCCGCCCTCAACATCGCAGCACTCGAATGGTCTGTGGATGGACTCGACCTGAAGGCCCAGTTCATCGGCGACACATTCGAGATGGAGGACCAGCGCAACTGGACCGACGCATCCTTCAAAACGTACTCGCGGCCTCTCGCGCTTCCCTTCCCATACCGAGTCGAAGCGGGTGAGACGACGATCCAACAGATCGAGCTCACAGCAGTGCCCGCCGCCGCAACATCGCCACAGGCGCCAGCTGCGCAAGGAACCCTCATTCGTCTGATCGACGCAGGTCGCCCCGCACCACAGATCGGCGTCGGCGCTCCACCACCGACAACAAGCGTGCAGCACGGACTGCCGCCCGCCGACGTCATTCTGGTCGAGCTCAAAGGAGACGATCCGGATCCCGCCGCCACGCTTACCCGTGCTGCGGCAGCCGGCCTACCGCTCGACATCCGCCTCGTCGTTGACGCACCTGCCCGAGTCGCCGAACTCGTCGCGCTGGCCGCGCCACTCCTTCCTCTCCGGCTGGCCGTCTTCTCCTCCGAAACCCATGTCACCGAGCCCGAGCTTTGGGAAGCCCTTGTCGGTGCTGTGGGAGACCTGGGGTTCGAGACGGAACTGGTCGGCGGAGCCCGCTCGCACTTCACCGAGCTCAACCGGACACACGCACGCCTACCTGCATTCCCGTCCTGGGCTATCAGCCTCACCCCTCAAATGCATGCCCGCGACACATTCCAGCTCGAGGAGTGCATCGGCATGCAGCGTCGTGTTGCAGCCGACGCGACGAAGATCATCGGAGGCGCGCCGCTGCACGTCGGCCCTGTCACCCTCCGCCCTCGCTTCAATGCCGTCCTCACAACCCCCCGTCCGGGTCACAGTCACGGACAGTCCCTTGACCCCGATACAGTCGATGCCCGGCAGTCCGAACCGCAGTTGGCCGCTTGGGTCATCGCAAGCGCCGCTGCGCTGGCTGAGGGCGGGGTGGCGAGCGTGACGTGGTTTGAGGAGCGGGGGCCGCGCGGCCTCGTGGCGGACGACGGCACACCCTATCCTGTCCGCGATGCCGTCGCCGCAGTGCACGCCATGGGTGGTGCTCCGCTTCTTGTTCCTGCCGAGACCAGCCCGGACGACGCGCACACCTGGGTATTGGGGGTGCGCACCACAGGCGGTGCCCGCCTGCTCATCGCACGTCTTGGCGATACTGCCGATCACGTCCTCATCGACGTGGACGGACACGAGATATTGCTCCCACTGGAACCCGGAACATGGCGTGCCATCGATCTCGAGATCGCACCGCACCCTCAACACTAGGAGAACCAATGCTTAAAGGCATCGACCCCCTCCTGGGGGGTGCACTGCTGCACCTCCTCGACGACATGGGTCACGGAGACCAGCTGCTGGTCGTCGACCGCAACTATCCCGCTGCCGCGACGGGCCTCCCCGTTGTCCACCTCGGGGAGGCATCGATGTCGCGGGTCATTGGCGCCGTGCTGAATGTCTTCCCGCTCGACACCTTCCTCGAGACGCCACTTGAGCGGATGGAGGTCGACGGAGACATCACCAAGACGACCCCGGAGCAGGACGCTGTACTCGAGATCGCGCGGGCGTCCCATCCACGACCGCTTGAATGGGGAGTGATTCCCCGGCTGGAATTCTACGAGCGGGCACGTAGCGCGTTCGCCGTCGTGCATGTGCTCGACCCGGACCCATGGGGGTGCTTCGTGCTCCACAAGGGCGTCGTCTTCGCCGATGAGAGCTGACGACCATCGACAGAATCCCCACACGCCGACATCGCTGGTCGACGATGATCGAAAGGACTGCCAGAGGTGCATCGTTCAAACGAGACGGTGCTTACTGTGAGGCAGTGAATTCGGTGAGCAGACGTCGAGAAGCGGTGTCCATGTGAGACTGCATCGTTTCGGTGGCCGCTGCTGCGTCTCGAGACGTGAGGGCTTCGTAGATCGCCGTGTGCTCCGCGAGTGCTGCTGCGGAGTGCGCTTCGTCAGTGAGGGCGCGGTCCACCCAAATGCGCAGCAGGGAACGAATGCTCTGCAGGAGTTCCTGTAGTACTTGATTCCCCGAACCCTCGGCGATCTCACGGTGAAAAGCTGCATCGGCTTCAATGAACACAGGGAAATTACTGACGTTCTTGGTCATGACATCGAGATAGCCGGACATCCGCGCTAGTGCTTCCTCATCGATTCTTTCTACTGCAAGCTGGACTGCTTGCATCTCGAGACCGTTTCGTAGTTCTACCAGTTCGCGGGTGCGGGGTGCTCCCAGCATCATGCCCCAGCTCAGGGTGCGGGGCAGCAGTTCCGAGATGCCATCACGGAGGTATGTTCCAGAACCAGGCCGAACCACAACAATCCCGAGTATTTCCAGGGCAGCAAGGGCCTCTCGCACAGCTGAGCGGCCTACGCCTAAAGATGCAGCCAGTTGTCGTTCCGCCGGGAGCCGCGTTCCAGGATCAATCTCGCCGCTCGTGAAGTAAGCCAGCAGTCGCTCGGCCACCTCAGTAACCGCGGAACCTTGGCTGACTGAGCCGAGGGCTTCGCTGATCTTGGTCAGCGAGTGAGCGGGAGTTGTGGCCACGTGCCAAGCCTAACAATCACCTGCAACAGAACGGGACCCGACAAACTTATGCAGTCAACCGGTTGACCAATGGGAGGCATGCTTCTAGGATCAACATCACGTACCTTCCCTGCTGCAACGTGTTTCATACCCTCGGCCGCAGGTAATCCGCAGGCAACCCGCAGTCGCCAATGATGGCGACTGCGGAGGACCACTCCAGGGAGTCAGTGTGGACACCAAAGCCAAGCAACCGCTGGTCGAGAAATTCGCCATCGGACAAGCAGCAGGGTGGCTCGTGCCGCTCGTCGCCGCGATGGGTCCCGCATATCGCTCTTCCAGCACTGACCGGCGTCTTGAGCACCCCCTGGGACTGTTCGCCCGACTGCCGAGGCACTGAATCGTGCCGGCACGGCAAGCGCGCCCAGCCGTCCCCCTGCTGCATGGACCTCGAAGACCAGAGGTCAGTGCACGTCCATACGAATGAGAACTTCCAGGATAGGTTTAGGAACCGCCCAATGACCCGCTTGTTCAACGATCCCGCAGCCTTCGCTGATGAAATGATTGAGGGCTTTGCCGCCTCCCATTCCCACTGGGTCAGACGAGTCTCGGGCGGAGTGGCTCGCAATACCGAAAGTACGCCGGACACTGTCGCGCTGGTGATCGGCGGCGGGTCCGGGCACTACCCCGCCTTTGCCGGCCTGGTGGGACAGGGGCTGGCCCACGGAGCAGCGATGGGTAACCTTTTCGCGTCGCCCTCCTCTCAGCAGATCTACACCGTCGCCAAAGCCGCCAACAATGGCAGGGGTGTACTGCTTGGCTACGGTAACTACGCTGGCGACGTACTGCACTTCAACCAGGCCCAGGAACGGCTCCGCGCGGAAGGCATCGATTGCCGGAGCGTTGCTGTCACGGATGACATCTCCTCCGCACCCGTGGCCGAACACAGCAAACGTCGGGGTATTGCCGGTGACCTCACGGTGTTCAAAGTGGCCGCTGCGGCGGCGGAGGCGGGTTACTCCCTGGACGCAGTGACGGAGATCGGTGAGCGCGCCAATCATCGGACCCGTTCCTTCGGTGTCGCCTTCACCGGGTGCACCCTTCCCGGCGCCGACACGCCACTGTTCACCGTCCCGGAGGGACGGATGGCAGTGGGCATGGGAATCCATGGCGAGCCGGGCATCGACGAGACCGATATCCCAACTGCCGACGAGCTGGCCGAGTTGATGGTGGAGAAACTCCTTGCGGAAGTACCTGCAGGAATCGACCTCAAATCGTCGCCTACCCCTGTGCGGGTGGTCCCCATCCTCAACGGTCTGGGCAGCGTCAAGTACGAAGAGCTCTTCGTCGTCTACCGCCGGGTCGCCCAGCTCCTCGACAGGGCAGGACTGCAGGTCGTGGACCCGCAGGTGGGAGAACTGGTCACCAGCTTCGACATGGCAGGCACGTCCCTGACCCTGTTCTGGGTCGACGAGGAACTCGAGGCGCTCTGGGCAGCGCCCTGCGATGCACCGGCTTTCCGTAGGGGATCTGTTACAGCTGCTGTCCTCTCCCCCGAACACTCCTCGCTCAGCCCGGCAACCGAGTTGGACATCCCGGACACCACACCCGAATCCCAGGCTGCAGCCCCCCACATATTGGCTGCACTGACCGCGGCCGAAGCCGTGGTGATCACCAATGCCGATGAGCTGGGAAGGATCGATGCAGTCGCCGGTGACGGTGACCACGGCATCGGCATGGAACGCGGTGTCCGTGCTGCTGTCATCGCAGCAACAGACGCTGTGGCACGCGGGGCAGGAGCCGGGACGACGCTGCACATGGCGGCCGACGCGTGGGCAGACAAGGCCGGCGGGACATCCGGCGCCCTCTGGGGGTTGGCGCTACGTGCGGTAGGGGACGCTGTCGGGAATGCCGTGAAACCGAATGCCAATGCCGTGGCTACCGGAGTTGTCAATGCTGCAGCTGCCATCATGCGATTCGGGAAAGCGAAACCAGGAGACAAAACCCTGATCGACGTCCTCGTCCCCTTCGGAGACGCACTGACAGCCGAGGCAGGGACACAGCAGTCCATCACTCAAGCCTGGGGCGCTGCCGCAGTCATCGCCCAGCAGGCCGCCGACAACACCGCCCAGCTGGTGCCCCTCATGGGACGGGCCCGTCCGCATGCGGAGAAGAGCCTGGGCACACCGGACGCCGGGGCTGTGTCCATGGCGCTGATCATCAACGCAGTCCACGCAACGCTCACCCACGGCGCATCACCAAAGGAGAACCCATGAGCACCAAACTGAGACTGATCGTAGGAGCTGACGACGCCGGCTTCGAGTACAAGGAAGCACTCAAAGCTGATCTCGAAGCATCCGAGCTCGTCGAATCGGTCACCGACGTAGGAGTGGATGCCACCAGCCACACCCCGTACCCGTCTGTCGCCATTGCGGCCGCGGAACTCGTTGCTGCGGGTAAGGCCGACCGTGCACTGCTGGTGTGCGGCACCGGACTGGGAGTGGCCATTGCAGCCAACAAGGTCCCCGGCATCCGCGCCGTCACCGCACACGACAGTTTCTCCGTGGAACGCTCCGTCCTGAGCAACAATGCCCAGGTCCTCACCTTCGGCCAGCGCGTCATCGGACTCGAACTGGCCCGCCGCCTGGCCCGCGAATGGCTCACCTACACTTTCGACGAGGAATCCGCGTCAGCGGAGAAGGTCACCCTGATTAAGGACTACGAGGGTGTCACTTCTTCCTAACCCCGCGCCCGCCAAACCCCACGATGCGACAACTCGTACTGCGGTTATCGGCGTCAGCCTGAAAATGTACTTCGGCTACCAGCGCTCGATCGACTACTGCCGAGACGTCGCCGCCCTCGCCGCCGCCCACCCGGCAGTTCGAAGCGGCACCATCGAACTGTTCATCCTGCCCAGCCTGCCCGTACTCCCCAAGGCCGCGCGGATCCTGAGCGAGGCAGGTGTCCACACAGGAGCGCAGAACATCTTCTGGGAAGACGAGGGCGCGTACACCGGCGAAGTGAGCGCCAGAATGGTCGCCGAGCTCGGAGGCCGCTTCGTCGAGGTCGGGCACGCCGAACGACGGCGCATCTTCCACGAGGACAACCGGACGGTCGGCCTGAAGACAGCGGCTGCTTACCGCAACGGGCTCACCCCGGTCCTATGTGTGGGAGAACTCCAGCACGGCTCTGTGGACGAAGCGGTGGCACACTGCTCAGCAGAAATCGACGCAGCACTCCACGCCGCGGATCTATTGGGTCCTGTCCACCGCACCATCGTCGCCTACGAGCCCCAATGGGCCATCGGGGCTGCTGAACCCGCTACTGCGGAGCACATCAGCGCTGTCATCGCGGGGCTGGACGCGCACCTGAGGTCCCTACCAGGCCAGGCCGACAGCCGCGTCATCTACGGCGGAAGCGCCGGACCGGGGTTGATCACTGACCTCGACCCTGCCGTGGCCGGCCTTTTCCTCGGCCGGTTCGCCCATGACCCGCGGGCACTGAAAAGCATCCTGGACGAAACCGCCGCGCGGTTTGCTGACGTCGAGGTCCCATCATGAGCCGCATCGGGTTGAGCAGCTACGCGTTCTTCTGGCAGCTCTCCGACCGGGTTTCCGCACCTATAAGCATTCACCAGGCACTGGAACGCACAGCGGACCTTGGCGTCGACCTCTTCCAGATCTGTGACTACGTCCCGCTGGAATCCATGGACGCCACAGAACTGGAAGCCGTCCGAAGCACGGCTGACCGTTTGGGCATCTCCCTGGAACTCGGCACCAAGGGCATCCGCCCTGAACACCTGAGGAAATTCCTGCACACCGCGATCGTCCTGCGTGCCCCCCTGCTCAGGACCATGTTCAACGGTCCCGGTCATACACCGACAGCCGACGAAGCCGTAGCGATCTTAGAGGAGGTACTGCCCGAGTTCGAGGCGGCCGGAGTCAGGATTGCCGTAGAAACCTACGAGCAGGTGCCCACCTCACGGATCCTCGAGGTGATCAGGACAGTGGGCAGCCCCTACCTCGGCATCTGCAGTGACCCGGCGAACACCGTCGCAGCGTTGGAGATGCCGCGGGAGGTTATAGATACCGTCGCGCCCTACGTCCTGAACATGCACATCAAGGACTTCGCCTTCACCCGCAAGGACGGCTGGGTCGGCTTCACATATGCCGGTGCGCTACTGGGCGAAGGACTACTTGACTACGACTACATGGTCCGCGCAGTCCAACCCCATCAACGCAACATCAACCAGATCGTCGAACACTGGCTGCCCTGGCAGGACTCGGAAGCGGAAACCATCCGCCTCGAAAACCAGTGGACCCAGCACAGCATCCACTATTTAAGGAGCAAATAAGATGTCAGCAGAAAACTTGACGGTCGCCGTTATCGGCGCCGGAGGCAAAATGGGCATGCGGGTCTCCCGCAACCTCCAGAAGAGCGGCCACACGGTGTTCTACAGCGAGAACTCCCCTGCCGGCCAGGAGCGGATCCAGGCGGAGGGCCGCGACATCACCCCGACCGACGACGCGGTCACAGGCGCCGACGTGGTCATCCTCGCCGTGCCGGACACAGTTCTCGGTGTCGTGTCCGAGGGCGTCGTCCCACAAATGAAGTCCGGTGCCATTCTCCTCACGCTGGATCCCGCGGCAGCCTACGCCGGCCTGCTGGCGAAGCGCGACGACGTCGTCCAGGCAGTCGCGCACCCCTGCCACCCATCCGTGTTCCTCGAGCGGACAACCAAGGAGGAATGGGCGGACACCTTCGGTGGCGAAGGCGCCCCGCAGAACGTCGTGGCCGCCATCGACGAGGGCGCCTCTGAGCCGACCAAAGCCGCTGCAGAGGCAACGATTCGGACCATCTACGCCCCCGTCATCGACGTCCACTGGGTCACGGTGAAACAACTGGCCATCCTGGAACCCACCCTCGTCGAGACGGTTGCCTGCATGATCGGCACCCTCCTCAACGAGGCACTGCACGAAACCGTGCACACCGCCGGCGTCCCGGAAGAAGCAGCCAAAGCCATGCTCTTCGGCCACGTCCAGATCGCACTCACCAACGCCCTCCGCGGCTCGAACCCGTTTTCTGAGGCATGCGAAATCGCTATCCAGTACGGCAGGGACACGATCATCAAGGACGACTGGAAGAAGATCTTCGATGACTCCGAACTCGATCATGTCATCGCCAAGATGCTCAAACTTGAGTCACTGAAGCGCTAGATGAACGACGGTCCGCGTGGCGCGTCGTCGTTTTATGGCTGCGTTGTCCAACGTCTTACGAGCGTCTTGTACAGAAGGAGTTCATGAGCGAATTCTGGGACAACCGCCAGTCAGTGCCCGAGGCGTACTCCCTGGCGGGGGTACGACCACCCACGCACCTCATCGCTTGGACCCATCCGGCCCACCACAGTCGACCGGGCAGGTGTGGGAACGGGCAGGAGGGTCGGCCAGGTGCTCATCGAGCGGATCAGGGGCAGAACGCCATCCGAGCATCGCATCTTGAAGCCACGGTTGGTCGTGCGCGCTTCGACTGCTCCTCTGGCCTGAACCACGAGCTTCGCGGAGGTCAGAAGCTCGACCGGTGCGTCTCGTCGGACTAGAGAGCTTGGTTGCAGCCACTCACTGCAACCAGGCTTTCTTATTCCGGTGCGTTGTCGAATATCGCGGTTCAACAACACACCGAGCTTTTCCGCACGGCGAAGGTGCGACATCCAGGGGTCAGCTACGAGCCCGGGACATGGCCAAGCACGAAGCCGGTGCGGCGCGCACGCAGTCCTGAACCTCAGGAATAGTGCGGCATCGGTGGGAGCCGCTTGAACCACTGCTTGTCTGCAGGGGACATCAACTCCTGCCCGGCAGATACTCGTCGTCGGGGATTTTGGACCCAGTAGCGGCGGTGTGCGGATCGCTCGTTTGCTTCAACGAGAAATCGAACACGACGACGCTCCCCTCCTGGTCGCTGAGCAGCGCAGTGACGAATGACTTGAACGCGTGATGCATCGGGTCGTAGAAAGCGGGATCGGTGATCCACGGTTCACCGACGTAGTAGTTTCGATCGCCCTGCGATGCGAAGGACACGATGAAGGCGTGCTGAAATCCTTGCCCCCGACCCTCAAAACTGGTTTGAGCCCGACTCGATGCTGAGAATGTAGGGCCGCCCGTTCCGCAGGGACGTTCCGAGGGCATGGAATCGCTGCTCCACCTGCTGCAAGTCCTGGTCGGTCACATCCTGCCGCTAGCGGAACAGCACGATATGACGTACGACTCCGGTTCATAGTCCGAACTGGTAGCTGTTTGGCCCACTGCCGCACCGCTTCATCCGCCATGAGTGTCCCTACTCGTCCGCAGCTCGTTGCAGCCGAATTACCACGTAGGGTTTCGCTGGAAGGTCGACCTTGACCGAGCCGGTATGGACGCCCGGCACTGCCTCGATGCTCATGTCCCAGGTGTCGATCACATCGATCCGGGCACTCATTCCCTCCGGAACGACGACAGTGCGGTAGCGCGGCCGGGAGGCGCCGAAGTAAATGAGAATGTACTCTCCGTCGACGCCGCCACGGATGTCATCGAAGGTTGAAGTCAATGGGTTCAGGCGTCCTGTTGGGGACGCGGCAACGATGTCACGCAGGAAGGCGATGCGTGCAGGGCTCTCACCGTGCAATTGCCCGCCCTTTGACCAGTGAATCAGATCGTTGTCGTCATAGTAGGTTTCACCGTGCGTCAGGTAGCCGCCGCGGAGCATGCCCTCCCAGAATCGGCGGACGACTTCCTGCGCCATGAGGTTTCCCCACCCCTGGTCAAGATCGCCTTCGTAGCCGAACTCGTCGATGATGACGGGTTTGTTCCACTGTCGGTGCCATTGGTCGATCTTGGCTCCGATGCCGTGGTCTCCTCGTTGCAGGCTGGCATGACTGGCCCATGCCGCGGAGTAGTCGAAGAGCTGCACCCAGTTGTGTATAGACAGGGGGTGCCCCACATGGTCCTCCCGGCGTACCGTCTCGGCGAGCCGGTCCCAGTCTTCGCGTTGCTTGGCGAGGAGGTCGTATTCGTTCGCCATCGACCACCACACGTTGGGGAAACCAGCGAGGCGGCGCACGACGTACCGGATGTACCGCTCATCTGCGGCACCGCTGAGCCGTGAAAGCCCCCACCGGTCGTCGTAGGGGTGGAACAGGATCAAATCGGCTTCGATCCCGAGGTCTGCCAGTTGATGCAGCCGGCGCTCAAGATTATCGAAGAACGCGAGGTCGAAACGGGTGGTGTCGAAAGCGCCCGTCTCGTCACGTTCGAAGACGTACCGCTCCGGTTCTTCCGTGTTGTGCATGAAGTCCTTCGGAAACAGGCACATGCGGATCTTCGTGAAGGGCGCTTGGGCCAGAGCATCGATTGTGGCGTCCTGAAGTTCCTGGCTCTGATGGATCCACGCGTAGGCCGTGGTGCCGTACGGGAGGAACGGTGTCCCATCAGCCCGGGCGAAGTGGAACGTGTCAGCCACCTGGACCGGGCCGGGCATCTGACTGGTCGCGACATCGAAGCCTCCCGTAATCCCGTCCAGTGACCGCGCGTTGGAGCTGGTGGAGAACCGCCAGTTGCCGGACGCCGGGGGCAGGAGCCTCACAAGGTAGCGGCCGTCACCGGCGTAAAAGCCGCCGACAGTGATTGAGTGCTCGGGTGATTCGAACGTGACCGTCAGTTCGACATCAACGAAGGGGTTACCGATCGAAGGTCCCCGCAGCTCGAGCTGCGCTGTTCGGTACACCTGTGCTTCCTGCGGAGTAACCACGATTGCGCTGGCTCGAGGAACCGTGGTGGGCTGGTAGTCGGCACGGGGCGCAATGGGCTCCTCGTGAACCGGTCGCACCTGTCCGTCCTCGAACACGCTGAGTTCCTTCAGGATCGCTGCCGTCCGTGCATCGTCCTCCCCCAGGACCAGGGTGAGGAAAGGCCCCGTCGGAGCCCAGTCCAGATTCTCCAGCAGCGGGGACCGCAGTACCTCGGGGGCGATTCCCTCGACAGCCGCGAGAGCGGCCTGGTTCGCTCGTACCACCGTGAAGGGGGTTTGGCTGGTGATCGTTGGCTGACTCATGCTGCTCCTTGATTTTCCGGGCCAGGCACACTTGTGCCAATGGTTGATGCTGCACAGGCTTGCTGGAATACGTGGTGTCCGCTGGCCAGCGGGGTGCCCCCAATTCCGGTATGAACGTGTGCCGACGTTCTAGAAGGTACGACGACGCCGCTGGTGGCGCACTGCCCGTTCGTCCGGTTCCCGCGCAGGGCAATCGGGCCGTAGGGGGTGGGAACAGTGCCGGGGTTCATGGTGGTGCCCAACCGGTTTCGGAGCTGGCCACTCAAGGTTGTCGTCATGACCGTGCCTCGTCCGAATGGTAGGTCACGCGCTTGATACACGCGTCGGTTCCATCGGCCCCTACGGCGAGCATCCGGCCTGTGAAGCCAGAGGCTACTTCAGTTGAAAGATATCGTCCGTCCAGCCGTGCGATCTCGATGGTTCCACCCTCCTCATTGAGAACCGACAGGACGATGTCATCCGGACCTGCATGGCCAAGGGGGACGGTCGGGCCGGCGGGCGACACGGCCTCGATCCGTACGGTCACCAGGTGGGGGGACACGGATGCCACTCCGACATCGTGCTGAAGGTCACCAATCCGGGCGGTGGCGGTGACGGCGTCCCCTTTCACGCACAGTCCATACCAGTGGCGCGGGTCCATCAGCACCCGGAAGGTCCCCGAGCCCTCGATCGTGGCTTCGGCACGCCACCGCAGATCGGTGATGCGGGTGCACAGTTGACCTACGGAGCCCTCGCCCCGGGTTCCAGCCGCAGCAATCCGCAACCCGTCGTCCGGGCTCATCGACGCCGTGGACTGCGCTTCGCCTCCGGGTACGACCCACCGACCGTCGAGTTCCTCACCAACGAAGTTGTCATTGAAAGAGGTGGCCGCAGTTGGGACCTCGAATTGGTCCTCAATGACAGCGGGCCAACCGTCGCTCCACTCGATCCCCGCAAGGAACGTCTCTCGGCCCAGCACATGAAAGCCGGGCGTCGACCCCTGCACGCGAACGCCCAAATACACGGCCGCCCATGCTCCGTCGGCCTTCGTCGTGAGGTCCATATGTCCGGCGTTCTGGACCGGATGGATGGAACTACGCCGTGTCAGCAATGGATTGTGCGGGTGTCCCTCAAAAGGACCCCGAGGGTGCGGAGCTCGGGCGATAGTGACGGCATGGCCGCGCTCGGTCCCGCCCTCAGCCAGGAGCAGATACCAGGTGTCGTCCACTTGATAGAGGTGTGGCGCCTCGACGGCGGCCAGCCCGCTCCCCTGCCAGACCGGGTAGGGAGGTTCAAGTAATGCGCCGGTGTTGATATCCAGCGGTGCCTGGAGGATACCGACCTCACCCTCCGTGAAGCTCATGCCCTTCCACGTCAGGTAGCACGTCCCATCGACATCCCAGGCAAGATCCGGATCGATTCCGATCGCATCCTGAATCCGGATGGGCTCGCTCCACGGGCCGGCCGCATCGGTGGCACTGACCAGGACCTGCCCGCCGTCGTAGTCACTGACATTGGTCGTTACGTACCAGAAGCGCCCGTCGTGGTGACGCAGGGTCCCGGCGTACAGGCCAGTGGACGCACGACCATCACCCCGAACGAACTGGCTCCTTCGGGTGAGAATGTGGCCGATTCTGGTCCAGTTAACGAGATCCCGACTGTGCCAGATCGGAGCTCCAGGGAAGTACTCGAAGCTTGAGTGCGCGAGGTAGTAATCATCCCCGACCCGGCAAATTGTCGGGTCGGCGTGAAATCCGGGCACGATCGGACGGAGGGAAGCATTGACCGTCGGGGCCGGGTCGGGATTGACGGTGGTCGAAAGGGACGTCGACAGGGCAGTCTCCTGAGATGAGGATTGAAAAGGGGGTGGCGTGTGGAGCGTCAGACCAAAAGATCAGCCGTCTGCGCGGCCATGTTGGAGCCCTCGGTTCATGCATACCTGCCCGGGCGGTTTTGGACAGCATGTTCTCTTGTCGCGAAACCGGTACACCTCAGTTCTCGTGCAGGATGGCGACGGCGAAAGCCGGGACCTCCACCTTGCCGTCGTAGGTGGTGCCGGTGAGGAGGTCTGTACCCCGTCCGGGGACGATGATGTTGTCGGCGGTGTGGTTGAGCACGAAGAGGAAGCTGTTCGCGCCCTCTCCGCGCCGGACCACCTCGACTCCGGTGGGCAGCGACTCGACTGTGGGCCGGACACCGGCCTCAGCGACCAGCGCGTCGGTGAGCCGGGAGGTTGCCTCGTCGTCCAGACGGGTAGCCACGTACCAGGCGGTTCCGGCACCGACGTCGTGCCGGGTGACTGCCGGGAGTCCAGCCAGCGCGCCGTCGGCGTACGAGCGGACAGCCGTCGCACCGGTCAGGTGGATTTTTTCGCTCCACACGTCCGCGGTGGTGGCATCGTCAAGGGTGACCCGCTCACCCTCCTGAAGTGCGTGGAACTCTTCCGTGCGGACCCCGAGGAGTTCGCGGAACGCGCCGGGATACCCTCCCAGGCGCACGTGGTCGTTCTCGTCGACGATGCCGCTGAAGTAGGTCACCAGTACGGTCGCGCCGGCGTGAGCCGCGGCTGCAACGCGTCCGGCGTCGGCGTCGGTGACCGTGTACAGCGTGGGCACCACGACGAGCCTGTAGCCGGTCAGGTCCGCCCCGACAGGCACGATGTCCACGGTGATGCCGCGGTGCCACAACTGCCGGTACCAAGCGATGACCTGTTGGGTGTAGGCGATGTCGTGGGTGGGGTGGGAGTCGAGTTCGGCGCCCCACCACGAGGGGTAGTCGAACACTAGAGCGACATCCGCTCGCACCCGGCTGCCCTTGACCGGGGCAAGCGCGCGCAGCGCCTGCCCGAGCGCCACGGTGTTGCGCCACACGTCGGTGTCCGTCCCGGCGTGGGGGACCATCGCTGAGTGGAACTTCTCCGCACCAGCGGCAGACTGGCGCCATTGGAAGAACATCACCGCATCCGCCCCGCGTGCAACATGGGACAGCGAATTCCGCAGCATCTCCCCCGGGCCCTTGGTGCGGTTGCGGGGCTGCCAGTTCACTGCCGACGTCGAGTGCTCCATCAGGATCCATGGGTTACCGCCAGCGACCCCGCGGGTCAGATCCGCGCTGAAGGCGAGCTCCACGTGGCCCTCTGGGTCGTGGGCGAGCAGGTAATGGTCGTTGGCCACGACGTCCAGGTCCTGGGCCCAGGAGAAGTAGTCCATCCACTTCGTGCCGGTCGACAGCATGAGGTTAGTCGTCGTCGGCACCTGCGGGGCCACCTCGCGCAACACGTCACGCAGCGCCCGATAATGGACGAGTAACTCGTCGGAGGAGTACCGGGCGAAGTCCAACTGCTGGGTGGGGTTGGCATTGCCCGAAGCGGTACGCGGCGGCAGCACCTCATCGAAGGAATCGTACCGCTGGGACCAGAACGCCGTGCCCCACGCTGCATTGAGGGCCTCGACCGTGCCGTAACGGGCCTCAAGCCAGCGTCGGAATGCCGCCGCTGCGTGATCGCTGAAGTCATGCGGCACGTGACAGCCCAACTCGTTGTCGATGTGCCACAGCGCCACTGCGGGGTGGTTGCGGTACCGCTCAGCCATCACCCGGGTCATGCGGACCGCGTAGTCCCGGAATACAGGCGAGGACACCGCATAGGCCTGGCGGCCGCCCTGGTGCAGCACTGTCCCGTCGGCCAGCCGGGGAAGGATCTCGGGGTGATAGCGGGTCAGCCATGGCGGCGGCGACGCCGTCGCCGTCGCCAGTGCTACCTGGATGCCGGCTGCGTGCAGGCGGTCCATGACCTCGTCCAACCACCCGAAGTCGTACTGGCCCTCACGGGGCTCGAGCATCGCCCAGGAGAAAATCGCGACGCTGACCAGGTTGACCCCGGCCTGCTGCATGAGCTCGGCATCCTCGACCTGGGTCGCCAACGGCCACTGTTCGGGGTTGTAATCACCCCCGTATGCCAGTCCTTCCACCGCGGGGAACCTGGTTCCGGCCGTGGTCTCATTCGCCTGCCGTGTCGTCATGGTGCATGTCCTTCTGAGTTGGGGGGTCTGTTCTATGTCATGGTGTGCAACAGAGCACCGTGGGCTTGCCCGCCGGGGAGAGTAAGAGTGTCGCTATCAGGTCGTCGCGAGACCGACCCGATGAGTCGGATCAGGGCGGCACGGGCGGCGAGGATTGCGGCGCCCGTGCGACGTTCCTTACATCCTTCCGGTACTCGGGTCGGGCACCGAACCGGTGCCCAACCTGGAGTCAGGACTCACTCGTCATGACCTCGGTAGATGAAGGACTCAACGTGCACGTCTCCGTCCCGCGCGACCAACCCGATCATGCGGCCAGTGAATCCGCCCGCGACCTCCGTGGAGAAGTACCGGCCGTCGACTCGTCCTAGCTCCTGGAACTCGTCGCCGACCCGAAGTCCGGCCACGACGGAGTCTGGCCCCGCCCCCGGGGCCCCCGGGCTGCCAGCGGGATCCTCCGTCCTGAGTTCAAGCACGGTTCCCAGGCCGACGGCCGCCTCTCCGATGAGCGTCGTTACATCGCCGATCGTCACCACGGCCCGGGCGGTGGCACCGTCGAACCACAGGGTCATCCTGTGCCACTGGTCGATTCTGACTTCAAGTCCTCCGCGGCTTCCGCCCAGGGGGGTGACGACCGCTTGCGTGCACGTCCGCAAGTGCTCCTGACGGCGGCCTACGAATGTGTCGTGGGCGTCGCCTCCAGTCAGTCGCCAGCGGTCGTCCGACCTCTGGAGCACGTGCTGCGGCCAGGCGGAGGGTGCGACCCATGTCAACGGAAGCGAGTCGTGGAGCTCCTCCGTGAAGAGTGCCGCGGTCTCGGGCTCGATCGCTGTCCCGACGCGGGGCCAACCGGCGTGCCAGTCGATGGTCGCTGCGAAGGTCTCCCTCCCCAGGACGTGCCATCCCGACGTCCACCCGTGCGGGCGCACTCCCAGAAACACGACCGCCCAGCTCCCGTCGGGACGCTGTACCAGGTCCGCGTGCCCGGTGTTCTGCACGGGCCCGTCCGTGCTGCGAGCGGTGATCAGGGGGTTGACCGGCGCCGCTTCGAACGGTCCGTTCGGCGAGGGACCTCGCGCGACTGTCGCCATGTGACCTCGCTCCGTCCCGCCCTCCGCGATGAGGAGGTACCAGTGGCCGTCCACCTCGTACAGGTGCGGGCCCTCGGGGTGGTGACCCCCGGTCCCGAACCAGAGCACCGCCGGTTCGGCGAGCAGGCGCCCGGTATCCGTGTCGAGGGGCGCCTGCAGAATGGCGTGGCGCCCTTCAGGGCTCGGACCGGACCAGCTGAGCCAGCACGTGCCGTCCCGGTCCCAGGTGAGGTCGGGATCGATGCCGTGGGCCTCCGGCACGAACAACGGCTCCGACCACCGCGCGCTGGGATCGTCCGTCGTGACGATGAGCTGACCCGCGCCTCCGCTGACGTTGGTCGTGATCAGCCAGAAGTGGTCAGCGTGGTGACGCAAGGTAGGGGCGTAGATGCCGGCCGAGGCCGTGGCCCCTTCGATCGGCAATTGGTCGGGGCGGTTTAGCGCGTGGCCGACGACCTCCCACGAGAGCAGGTCGGTCGAGGTGAAGATCGGAACCCCGGGTGCATACTCAAAACTCGAGGTAGCCAACCAGTAACGATCCCGGACTCGGCACACGCTTGGGTCGGGATGGAATCCGGAAATCACAGGTCTCTTCGGGAGAGTCGCGTCGGCCATGACTGCACTGTCGCTCAACGCAGTGAAGTAGTGTCGTTGTGCGCCGTCTTCGCGTGGTGCGCCTTGATCTTGGCGTACATGTCCTCGAGCAGGAATCGTACGTCGACGAAGTCCGCGACGGCCACCGTACGATGTGGAACCGCGCGTGTCGTCATCCTGCCCGGTTCCTCGAAATGGTGCACGATATGGTGCCGCCAGCGGGCCCCACTTGGCCTCAGTACAACCCCAACGGCAGGTGAATCACCCAACGTGTGGACCTCCGTCTCCCACGCTTCCTCGGCGCGATGCAGATCCTTGAGCTGGCGAACGAGGTACTGCCCGATGGGACCGTACGGTGCAACGCGTTCCTCCAGTTCCGCATATCCGACGTTGACCAGTGAGTAGACCGTCCAGGGTATTTGCTGAACTTGGACGCCTGACTGTAGGACGACATTCGCTGCGTGGACATCATTGCTGAGGTTGTACTCGTAACCAAGGCCCATTGCGTTGACGCTGTCATAGGGATCTCCGCCTACCCAAACCACCGTGAGATCGGAGTTGGTTGCAATAGTGGGATCCAAAAGGAGCGCCGTCGCCATGTCGGTCAACGGACCCAGGAAGATTATCGAGAGGCGCCCCGGCTTTCGGCACTCTCGGATGATCAGCTGGGCCCCCTCGGAGTCCGCAGGAGTGTGCTCATCCGCGATCGCTTGGGCTGCACCGTTGGCGATTGTGACCTTGCCGGTCATTCCAAGGAGTTCGACCAGCAAATCCACCTCGGCACGACTATCCAGCATGCTCGTCGTCGACCGTCTGGCCCCGAAATGAGCAGGAATGATGCCGCGGATATCCAAAGACGGTGAAAGTAAGGCATGAACAATCGCGAATTGGTCATCCGCCTCGTTCTTTGCGTCAGTGTTGATGATGATTCGTTGTTTCAATGTATCAAATCCTGAATTAACTGTACGATTTGTTTGGGGCTGCTCTTCGGCTCTTATCAATACGGTTTGGCAGCGGGTGGAACGGGGTGGTTATGCATAACAAATTGCGAATCGGGAATCGTCTCATTTGTCAGCGTCGTAGGTGTTAGCGATATACACGTCACATGACGCGCCGTGAGCGACGCTGCTGGCTACGCTTCCCAGCACCCGCCCGATGCCTCGCATACGTCGATTGCCCACGACTATCAGTCGTGCCTTCGTCCGGGCAGCTTCGCTGATGAGGGTGTCGGCCGGTTTGCCACGAGCTACCAGGTGGGTCACCTCCAAGCCGTTAGTCCGGAGGTTCCCGGCAACGCCCTTGGCTACTTTCTCGGCGTCGCGGGTCGCGGAGATGACGAATTCATCATTGCCGCTCCGGATCACTTCGTGGTGATCGCCGTCAAAAGCTGAAATGACAAGCAATGGGGCATTGAGCGCGACGGCGAGATCGCGCGCGACCTCCGCGGCCTTGTAAGCAGTTTCACTGCCGTCGACGCCGACAACGACGGGATGGGGCATGTCTGATCCTCCTTCTAGGGAAACTTCTGTGGAACGCAGTCACCATCTTCTGGTCGGTGTCCGCAGTGTTCGCTGCAGTGATTTGTGCGATGTTCCGCCTACCTGTGGGCCCTGCAGAGGCCGGAATGAACGCGGTGCCAAAAATGTGGCGGAGGAGGGCCCGGCAGTCGCAGGGCCCTCCGTCCACCTACCGGACCGAGCATTCAGATACTCAGCGGCTAGGGGTGACGACGACCTGGACGCGATCGAGATTCTGTGCCAGGGCGAAATGGGCTGTCGGGTCGCCGTTGCGTTCCGAGGAGACACGCAGTGCGACCAGATACGTACCGGGTTCATCGAATGTGACGGTCGACTGGAACGTCAGGGCATTGCCGACCCGGGTGACCGGCGCATCTGTGAACACTCCGTCACCATCGAGGTCCCACTCTGTCCTGACGATCTTTCCGGCATCGGGTGGCACTTGTGCCTTGGCCTTCAATCTCACTGACTGGCCAACCTGTGTGGTGGTGATCTCCTTACCCTGGGCAGTGAGGTCAACTGTGGGTTGGATTCCCCGTCGAGCCGCTGCGTTGTCCGGAACGAGGACCTGAGCGTCGGAAATTTCGTACTGCGTAGATGCCGGAGGGGCTACGCCGTCCTCGACCCACGCGGCGACGTCCCGGAGTGCTTGTTCGGCCATTCCGTACCAGTTGACGAGATGCTTGGCGCGTTCTCCCGCGACAGGCGCATCCTGGTGGTCCGCGTGGTCGTTGAAGTAGACCCGGTAGGTTCCTGCCGCGGCATCGCCGAGCGTCGCTTCAATGCGCTGGCGGTACCAGTCGGTGTGCCATGGCAGGGCGTCAGTATCATAGAGATTCGCTACAGCGATGACCTTGCCGTTGACTGAGCCGTCAAAGGCCGTGTTGCCGGAGGCGGATCCGGCTGAACCACCCGTGTACGGAGCAATGCTCACCGCGCGTTGCGGGTAGAGCGGTGTTCCGTCCGGATGACGGAATTGGTCGAGCCCGACGAAGCCTTCGTCAGCGGCTGGGAGTAGGTACCGGTAGTAGAAACGATTGGCGATGTTCCAGCGGTGGGCAACGGTATCGCCGACCTCGGCGAGTTCAGCTCGAATACGGTCGCCCAATGGGGAATCTTCGGTACCGAGGTATCCGTCTGCGCTCCAGAAGTCGTCAACATAGGTGGGATCATTTGCGAGCGGTCGGCTTTGATCCAGTTGGTCCGATTGGTACCCGGTACGGCCCAGCAGGAAGTCGGGGTATTCCCAGCCCTTCCAGGGGATGCCAAGCGCGTGCACTTCTCGAAGCACGGTTCTTTCGGCCTCGTCGAGCGTTGCATACGGGTCCCCGCTCCCGCCGGGCAGCAGAGCAGCACGAATTTCATCGGCTTTGTCCTCGAGGATGAGTTGAGCGGCAGCGCGACCAAGGAAGTTATAGCTCGTTGGCTGGGGTATGGCCTGCACCATCGGGACGTACCCCTCCCATACGCCGGTGCTGTTCTCGGCCGCACCGATAGTCTGGAATGAACCCCCACTGGGCCCGTAGAGGTAGCCGTAGATGGGCCGGTTACTGCCGTAGTACTTTGCGGCAACCTGCTCCGCGAACTTCGCCGCCGCGGCGGCATGCCTATACCCCAGGGCGAAGGAAGCGTTTCCAGCTTGTACGGCATATCCGCCGCTGGAGAGAGCGAATCCGATGGCCCGATCATCCGCCTTCGAAGTGTCCTGCCCCGGACCGAAGACGACCGGGTACGTGAATTGGAAGAACCGCCCGTCCCACTGCGCCTTGTCCTGCTGCGCGTGAAGGTAGATGGTGAATTGGATGTTGGTGCCTTCAAAGTGCCCACGAACCCGGTGATGCGGTGTAGGCAGTGTCTCATCGGTCTCGCTGTCGATCACCGGAGTGCGATACGTAGGGTCGAGGCAATCTGCGGTCACCTGCATGGCGCTGTCGATGGTGGCGCACTCAGGTGAAGCTGCCAGTGCCGGCGCCGCAGTGCTGAGCCCGGTTCCCAGCAGCAGGGTTGCTGCGGCGGCGCCGATTCCTTTGCGATGGGTAGGGGTGAAACGCATGGTCATGCTCCTACTTCAGAGGGGTCTCCAGCGCCGAGGTGCAGTTCCGTCCCTCACTGCAACGCCTTAGACAACGTTCTACACTGAACATTGCCGTCGACGTTACCTGCCTCACATCGGCACGGTCAACAGGCTCCGGTCCGGGGTCCTGCATGATCCCGCTGCACCGGCCAATCCGGATCAGGCCCTCGAGGTTCTGCGGGTCCTCCCTGCCGGCCGTTCTATCCCGGAAATAGCGGAAATAAAGGGATCTTGGGGCATTCTCGCCCGACCCGCACCCCCTCCTGAGTAGACGCTCCGACCGATGTCCGTTGATAGTCCAGTCGAGCGACCAGGGGTCATCCGTCTTCATCTGCCAAGACCCCGTGCGGTCTGACGTAGAACGTTGTACGCTGTGGGTGACATAAACTTCCAAGTCCGGCGTCCTTCCGTCCGGCGTGGCGAACTGGTTCGCCTTCCGGTCACGGAGACAGAAAGCTCCTGGATCGGCTAAACGACTTCGCGGATCGAGGACGCCCCCATGAGTACGATGAACCCCTGGATGGACAAGCACCTTCCTGCCGATCAGCGGGCCGAGCTGCTGCTGAGTGAACTGAGCCTCGACGAAAAAATGGCTCAAGTCTCCTGCTACTTCCCCACCGACATCACAGATACTGCGGACTTCGCTGAGCGTTTCCCACGCGGGATTGGCGAGGTGTCGGCCCTGGAAGCGCGATCCGCCCTGACGCTGGACGACGTGGCCGCCTTTCAGCGCCGCATTCAGTTAGAGGCGATGAAAGGATCCGGACACGGCATCCCGGCGATCTTCCACATGGAGGGACTGTGTGGTGCGTACCTGCCGGGCGCGACAAGCTTTCCTTCCGGGCTGGGGAGGGCCGCCGGCTGGAACGTTGACCTTGAGCGCGCTGTCGGCGAGATCGTCGGCAAACAGGAACGGGCTCTGGGCATAACCCACACTCTGGCTCCCGTCCTGGACGTGTCCCGCGACCCACGTATGGGCCGTCACGGTGAGAGCTACGGTGAAGATCCAAGCCTCTCAGCTGCGTTGGGGGTCGCATTCACTCTGGGCCTGCAGGATGAGGATCCCGTCGGCCGCCGGACCGAAGCGGTCGCGAAACACTTCGTCGGTTCACACCACACCGAAGGCGGTATCCACGGCGCCTACCTCAACGTTCCCGACCGCACCCTACTGGAGGTGTACGGCAAGCCCTTCCAGGCAGCCATCACTCTGGGGGGGCTACGCGGAATCATGCCCTCCTACAACTCGGTGGGCGGTGAACCCGCATCTGCGTCCGTCCGGCTGCTGACAACACTGCTGCGGGAGCAGATGGGCTTTGATGGGCTGGTCGTGTCCGACTACGGAGCCGTGGGAAATCTCCACACAACACAGCGCACGGCGCAATCCGCGCCCCACGCCGGTCTTGCAGCGCTCCGCGCCGGGATGGACGTTGAGCTTCACGTGCCCTACGGCTTTGGCCCCGAGTTGCGGGACTGGTTCGCAGAGGGCCGGGCCGACATCGCGTTGCTCGATCGCGCCGTGCACCAGGTGCTGGCCGCCAAGTTCCGCATGGGATTGTTCGAACACCCTTTCGCTCCCGAGCAGACGGACCGGAACCACTACTTCCATGTTCCCGCGGACACGAGAACTTCTGTACAGTCCGCCCGGGAGTCGCTGGTTCTCCTGCGCAACGACGGCGTGCTGCCACTCCGGCCGGACGTGCAGCGAATCGCGGTGATCGGTTGCCATGCGGCGACTGCCCGTTTCTTCTTCGGCGGTTACACCCACTACTCCATGGCGGAAGGCAAGCTTGCCGCCAACTCCTCCATGGCTGGACTCACCACCAGTGGCGACGACCTCAGAACCGTAGCGAACACTGTTCCGGGGACGAGCATCGAAGCTTCCGACAGTCCTGCGTATGAGGAACTGCTGCAGCGCCAGCAGCCAGGTATTCGTAGCCTCCTCGACGAGCTTCGCCATCGGATGCCTGACTCCGAGGTGGATTGGGCGTATGGCTACTCGTTCGCTGGCGATGATGATTCCGGACACGATGAAGCTGTTGCCCTCGCCGCCCACGCCGATGTCGTGCTTCTGACGTTGGGCGGCAAGCACGGCACAGCCTCCATCGCGTCCATGGGTGAGGGTATCGACGCGACAGACATCAATCTGCCGCCCTGCCAGGACGACCTGATCACCAAACTCGCCCAGCTGGGCAAGCCGATAATCGGCCTGCACCTTGATGGCAGGCCGGTATCCAGCGACGCAGCGGATACCCACCTCGCGGCACTCCTAGAAGCATGGAGCCCCGCCGAGGGCGGCGCGGAGGCCATCGTCGATGTCCTGACCGGTGCTTACGGGCCCAGCGGTCGACTTCCGGTCAGCGTCGCTCGGAACGCCGGCCAGGTTCCGATCTATTACAACCATTCCTACGGGTCCGCCTGGCACCAGGGCGGCAGTGTGGGGTTCGCCGACTACGTCGATGCGCCCCACACCCCTCGATACTTTTTCGGGCACGGGTTGACGTATACGACCTTCGACTACGCGGACCTCACAGTATCCAAGCACCAGGTAGAGGCTGATGACACGGTGGAAGTCAGTCTCACGCTCACGAATACCGGAAACCGGTCCGGTACCGAGGTCGTCCAACTGTATGTGGGTGACAGGTTCGCCTCGGTCTCCAGGCCTGTCGTGGAACTCGCAGGGTTCCGACGGGTAACCCTGGAACCGGGACATACGACCAAGGTCAGCTTCCAGCTCGACATCAGCCAGATGGCGTTCCTTGACGCCGCCATGCGGTGGCGGATCGAAGCTGGTGAGGTCGACGTGATGGTTGGCGCCTCCTCCCAGGACCTGCGGCTGACTGACACGCTGTCCATCGTTGCGGACGCGCTGATTGACGGAAAAACCCGGGGCTTCTACGCCCGTTAGACAAGGGAAGGCCGGGCAGGACGCCGGGCAGGAATGACAGAAAGGGAAACAGCATGACCGACACGATCCGCCCCGGCGAAATCATGTACGACGCTGAGGGACAGCAGATCCATATTCACGGCGGTTCCATACTTGCGGTCGATGGCGAGTATTACTGGTATGGCGAAGACAAGGGCCAGTCGACGCCTGCGACCGGTCGGTGGCACAGTGGTGTCCGCGCCTACCGCTCCCCCGACCTGGTGAACTGGACCGATCTCGGATCGATCCTGCCGGCGGAATCCAGCGATCCTGATTCACCTCTGCACCCTCAAACCATGATGGACCGGCCCCATATCGTGCGTCACCCCGCTAGCGGGAAGTTCGTGTGTTGGATGAAGGTGATGCATGCAGATGGCCGGCAGCGTTCCTGGGTGTACCAGGCCGATCGCTTCGAAGGGCCCTACAGCCTCGTCAGGCCTGGTTTTGAGCCTCTTGGTATGAGCGCTGGCGACTTCGACCTGGTCATCGACTCGGAAACAGGCCGTGGTTACTACTATTTCGAACGGGTTCACTCCGAGCTCATCTGCGCCGACCTCACGGACGATTTCACCGATGTCACGGGAACTTATTCGACTCATTTTCCGCACCCGAACCCACCGTTCGTTCGGGAAGCCCCAGCCTACTTTCGGCATGACGGGCGCCATTACCTCATCACCTCCGGTACCAGCTGGTACTTCCCCAATCGTTCCGAGATAGCCGTCGCCGATGACTACCACGGGCCATGGACCGTCCTCGGGGATCCGCACCGAAACGATCCAAGTGGCACATCATTCCACTCCCAGATCTCATCAGTATTCACCCTGGAGGACGGCCGCCATATAGCGCTGGCGGACCGCTGGCTCCCTGACATGGCCGACGACATGATCTACCGTGCCTGGCGAGCCACGGAAGCCCAGTTCACCGGCGGCCGCCCCGACCCCGATATCGACGCGATCGTCCAAGCAGGAGCTCCGGATACATCACGCGCCCGCCACGTCTGGCTCGAGATCCGGTTCGACAACGGCCGACCCTTCATCGACTGGCAGGACGCTTGGCGACCCTAGCAATCCACTGCAGACAGTCCGCGATGCGACCCCGCCCATAAGTCACTCGGTACGGACAGGACGACACAGGATCGTCGAAACTCAGACGACCGGGAATTGTGGGACGCACGGTATGGGTACGGCTGCCAACACGTCATCGCGGCGCCCACGCCCGCGTGTCGGCACAGCCTGCGATCATCAGCACACCCGATCGTCAGGCGGTGCCGTACCGCCTTGATAGTAGGCAGGCGCGGACAGCGACCGCCTGCAGTCAGGGCGAGCGAAGCTGACGAGGTGCGGAACGGAACAATCCCGCGACCAAAGAAGCGGACTGTTACGCTCGCCCGCCATCACCGCACAGAGGTCCGCTCGCTCAGGAGTTCGCAGTGTCTGCTTCGACGTGGGTAGGACGTACCAGCACCGCAAATAGGAATACAGCCGTTATCCCCACGGCGCCCATGACCAGACCAACCGGCTCCGCCGATCGGACCCCGAGCACCCCGACCACGGGAGACAGAATTCCTCCCAGGCCGAAATTGACGGCACCCAGCAAAGCTGCAGCCGTACCGGCACGGGCAGCATGCGGCGCCATCCCGATCATGGACAGACACGGGCCCGAGGCTCCCGCGGCAAGGTGGAAGACCACCGTGCAGATGACAAGCGCCACCAGACCCAGGCCCAACCGGCTCGTACCAGCAACCGATAGGCCTGCTATCGCCAGTGTCGGAAGTGTGACTCCCAGGATCGTTCGCGGCGAGAACCGGCCTGCAACGCGCGCAGTGATCTGTGTCCCCGCAACGAAGGCGATGGCGTTGAAAGCGAAGACGAGGCTGTAACCGTTTGCGTCGAGCCCATACACCTGCTGCAGCAGGAAGGACGAGGACGTCATGTATGCGAAAACTCCTGAAACGATCATGCCCCCGATGAAGGCGACTCCGACAAAAGCCCGATCGGTCAGCACGGTGCTGTATCGCAGCAGGACAGTACGGACATCGCCGGCTCCACGCCGCTCTGTCGACAGGGTCTCGCGGAGCACCAGGATTGCCAAGATGAGGATCGATGCACCATACGCTGCGACGCAAACAAAGATCCCACGCCAGTCCACCCAGCGCAGCAGCTGAGAACCAACGGCGGGAGCGATCACCGGTGCTATTCCTGTTACCAGTGCCAGCCTGGCGAGAGCATGCATAAAGGAGCGGCCGGTATAGAGATCACGCACGATCGCCATGGTCACGACCGCCCCTCCCGCGGCGCCGGCGCCCTGCAAAACGCGTAACACCAGTACCCACCCGATACTCGGTGCTAGAGCTACGCCAATACTTGCGAGAACATGCACTGCCGTAGCAATGAGAAGCGGCCACCGCCGCCCAATGACATCACTCCAGGGGCCCATAGCAAGTTGACCCAGCGCAAGACCGAGGGTTGTGGCGGTGAGAGTCAGCTGGACGGCAACGGTGCTGGCGCTCAGGTCTCTCTGTAACGCCGGGAAGGTCGGGAGGTACAAGTCAACGGTCATTGGACCAAGCGCGACCAGCAAACTGAGAACCAGTAGGTTGAGCCGAGGCGATGAGGCCGCGCCTGCGGAAGAAAGTGCCATGTGGATCCTTGAACAGTTCGATGCGGGCCGCGGTGCTGTCCACGGAGCCCTGAAACTACCCGTAATTTCCGAGAATAGTTCGAACCAACGGGATTTATAGTTCGAACTTTGCCGCCTTTAGCGGGGTGTTGGTCGGAGCCAAAGCATCATCGGGGGTCGTTTTCCGCAATCCAAGCGGTTGTTAGCCGTGTCCGGCACCACTGAGATGAGGCGCGCGGCACGAGGATCAACGCGATGGAGAAGCAAATCAAGAAAGGACAACTCACCATCTCGACACCGGCCAGCTGGCGCTACGGCAGCCCTCGCACCAAAAGCGGCGGAGAGGCCGGTGACTCACGCACGATGCGGAAGTGAGCAACAAAGCAATTCGTGTCCTGATCTTGTCCACACTCAACTCCGCAGGAGGAGGTCAGCCCGCTCACTGCGCGCCAGCCGTTCAGACGGCTGACTGTCATGGAGCCCCAGTGCATTGATGGTCCTCGTTCTCCTGGTCGTTCAGCCGGTCGAGGAGGATCTGATTTCGATTGACCGGAACGGCGATCCAATCGCCGCGCCGGACGACAGGGCGCCGGACTTCCGAGAGTTACAAAACGTGGATAACGTTCTACAAAAGCTTATCCTATGAGCATAATCAAGACAAGCGTAGTCTGCACTTTGTTTTACCTATGCTAGGCGTCAATTGGGGAACACGAGGATTAAGCGGCACATCCTTATGACAATAATGTCCCCCAGAGAATGTTCGCGCTCACCAGATGATTCTGGATATGTTTCCCGTTTTGTAGAGCTACCCCGGATTACCTGCCGCCAAAGGTTCCTCCCGGAGATCATCTCAACTACTTCTCTGCGCGACGCTGGTTTTCAGTGCTCGAGTGCTGCGGGCTCGGCCGCCAATCTTGCAAGCCCGCTCGTAGATCGAGGAATCAGGCGGGGCGCAATGACATATTGGGCCGGGTTGGTGCGACCGTCCAGCCGCGCCAGAAGCAGCTGGGCCGCTTTGGATCCGGTCATCCGGCCGGACTGGTCCACGGTGGTCAAAGCAATGCGATTGACCGTCGAGATGTAGATGTTGTCGTACCCGACGATTGACAAGTCCTCGGGCACACGGAGATCGTGTTGTTCAGCAGCTCGAAGAACCCCTAATGCGGCGATATCCGCTCCGGCGAAAATGGCCGTTGGGCGTTCAGGTCTAGCCAGGGCTTCCATTCCAGCCTGATAGCCGCCCTCTTCGGAATACCACGTTTCAATGGTGTCCGGCTCGAGCTTGTGCTGACGCATTGCCCGTATGTAGCCGTCCCTGCGGGCTGTATGGGACAGGGAGAAAGGCGTGGTGCCAGCGCTGGCCGGCATGCTGGTGTGAAGGATGCGACGGTGGCCAAGGCTCACCAGATGGTCGACGGCTAGCCGGGCGCCCTCATAGTCGTCGTCAACCACGGTGTCGAAACTTGCAGCGGCGCCATGCAGCGCGACCGTCACGGTCGGGATACGTAAACCAAGCTCCTCCAGCCATTCCGACTCCATCCAGGGTGCAATCACAATGACACCGTCGACCTGCCGGTCAAGAAGCGCCTCGATCGAGCGCTTCTGCCGCTCAGGGGAGGACCCGCCCGCAACCAGGATTTCCTGGAATGGAGAGGCTTCAAGTTCCTCACTGATTCCTTGGACGACTTCCGGTTGGAACGGCGAGGAGAGCTCAACGAGCATCACACCGATCGTGTAGGAGCGTCCCCTCATCGCCCGCGCACCCGCATTGGGCCGGTATCCCAGCTTCTCAATCGCGCTCAGCACCTTCACCCTCATCTCAGGGCTGCTGCCGTAGGCACCGCGAAGGATCTTCGACACGGCGGACACCGACACCCCCGCCTCAACGGCGACATCACGCATCGTGACGCGCCGAGGACGTCCTCCTGCCGGTGACGCATAAGGAGTGTCATTGCTTCCAGTAGCTGGGGAGATGCTCACGCTGAAACCATAGCCGCTCGGATAACGTTCCACGAGATGGCACTCAGGATGAGATTTCGCGCACTGGTTGGCCGTCAGGGGTTGACGGGTCTACCGCGCGTCCTTACTCTCTTATGTAGAACGTTGCACAGACTCGTGATCTACGACACGATCGGATGAGTTCGTTCTTCGCTCTGTGAGCCCAAGCCTCCAGAGCCGGCGTCATCTTACGAAGGAGTAATCATGCAACGCACACGCGCCCAAACGGCCCTCATGGTTCCGGTCACTGTCCTGGCTCTGGCACTCTCCGCCTGCGGTGGCTCGTCCGGGACAGGCAGCGAGGACCAGGGAGCAGGCACGCAGAAAGATACCCTCACCCTGGGCCAGACGGCTGACATCGAGGGCTACAACATCACTCTCCAGCCCAGCTACCAAGGGTGGTTTGGCGACGCCGTCTGGGACACCCTGCTGACCTGTGATGAGTTGAACAATCCATCACCGCAGATCGCCGAGAGCTGGGAGATCAGCGATGACTCGACATCGGCAACCCTCAAAATCCGCGAGGGCCAGACCTTCTCGGATGACACGGAGATCGACGCGGCGGACATACAGGCTTCCGGTGAACTGATCGCGACAGTCAACGCTCGTTTCGAGGGAGTCAAATACGACATCGCCGATCCCAACACCATCACCCTGACGTGGCCCGAGCCTCAGGCAGTGATGATCTCGCGCCTGTGCGAACTGGGGGTCACCTCATCCGAGGCCATAGAGGGTGGACACCTCGACGAGACGCCCGTCAGCTCCGGACCCTATGAACTGGACGCCGGCAGCACAACACGAGGGTCCACCTATACCCTGACCAAGCGCGAGGACTACTGGGACTCCGAGACCTACCCGTACCAGAACCTTGTGCTGAAGGTTCTTGAAAGCGAGACCGCAGGCATCAACGCTCTGAAGACCGGACAGATCGACGGCGTACTGGCCTCCGCAGCAACGATCGATGAAGTCAAGGCCTCCGGTCAGGAAGCCATCACACTGAGTGGCGCCACTACCCGCCTTCTCATCACCGACCACAAGGGAGAGTCCATCCCGGCCCTCGGTGACGTGCGTGTCCGCCAGGCAATGAATATGGTCTTCGATCGCGATGCAATAGCGAAGCAGCTCTACCGCGGATACGCCACACCGGCCTACCAGATCTTCCGCGAGGGTACGGACGCATACATCGAAGGTCTGGAGGACCCTTACCCTTACGACGTCGAAAAGGCCAAGCAACTGATGGAAGAAGCGGGCTACGCTGACGGATTCGACCTGCAGATCCCCTCAGTCTCGGGACAAAACCACGACCTGCTGATCCCCTATATCGCCGAAGCCCTTGGCAAGATCAACATCAAGGTCACCGAGACGCCCCTGACAGGGCCAGACGCCATCAGTAACCTCCTCAGCGGAACCTACCCCGTGCCGCTATGGCAGCTGGGCAATTACGGCGACTCCAGGCAGGACATCGTGGACTACATCCTTCCGTCGGGAATCTGGAACGTCCTGCACCAGGAGGACCCCAAGGTCGCCGACCTGTGGAACACGGTGTTGACGGGAACGGAAGAAGAGTCTGCCCAGGCCCAGAAGGACATCAACCAGTACGTGATCGATCAGGCATGGTTCGTTCCAATGGCGTACCCGAACGGCTTCTACGCTTACAACCCTGAAGTCAAGATTCCCCACGTCTCTGACTTCGCGAATCTTCACCCGCTGCTGCGGGACTTCCAGAAATAAGCGGGAAGGTCGAGGCCTAGTCTTATGATTTCCATCCTGGTCAAGAACCTACTGCGCTCAGTCGGTGTCCTGCTGACTGTCACGTTCGCGACTTTCGCTCTCATGTATGGCGACGGTCGCGGTATCGCCCGCGCTGTACTCGGCGTCAATGCAAGCGACGAGCAGGTCCAGCAGGAGGTCATCCGACTGGGCCTCGACCAACCACTTCTCGTTCAGTACTTCTCGTGGGCCAAAAATGCCCTCACGGGCGACCTTGGCCGCTCCTTCTTCACCGGCGAATCGGTAACCAGTGCACTGTCGACCAGAGTTCCCGTGACCATGTCCTTGGTGTTCTTCACCCTGGTTCTCATGATCATCATCAGCGTCCTATTGGGCGTCGCGTCGGCGCTCTATGGCGGATGGCTCGACCGCATAGTGCAGTTCGTAGCTATTGGCGGCGCCGCAATCCAGGCCTACATCATCGGAATCGTTCTCGTTTTCCTTTTCGCTGTGATCTGGCGGATTTTCCCCGCCACGGGATATGTGAGCCCTGCCGATGATGTGAATGGGTGGCTTTTATCGATCACGCTACCCGTTCTAGCCTTGCTCGTCGGCGCCATTGCCAACGCTGCGTCCCAGTTTCGTAGCGCAGTGGGCGACACCCTCCAGCAGGACTTCGTACGTACCCTGCGTGCCCGGGGGATCCCCGAGTGGCAGATCATCTTCCGGCATGTGCTCCGCAGCGCCAGCGGACCAGGGTTGATCGTTCTCAGTCTCGGCGTGATCTCACTCTTCGGCGGCGCGGTCTTCATTGAGTTGATCTTCGCCCTACCGGGCCTCGGTCAGCTCGCACAAAGCACCGCCATTCTCGGAGACGTGCCAATGGTGATGGGTGCACTTCTTGTCACCGTTCTGGTGATCCTCGTCGTCAACTTCCTTGCCGACCTCGCCGGCGCGGCACTCAACCCCAAATCGAGGATCAAATGAGCGATTTCATCGCAGCACCTATCGAAGCTGCCGCACCGCAATTAAGGTCCGGGGCGCGTCGATCCGCTTGGATCCGCCTGCTGATGAATCCGCTTGGGGCTTTCAGCATCGCGATCCTGCTTCTCATCATCCTCTTCGGACTCAGCGCCCCTTTGTTCGCGCCCTGGCAGCCCGGGGAAACGGATCTGCTGAACGCGAACTCGGGGCCCTTCACCCCGGGCCACCTGTTCGGAGCTGATCAGTCCGGGCGGGACATCTTCTCCCGGCTCATGTGGGGAACCAACGGCACAGTGATCGCCGCACTCATCACTCTCGTTGTGGCCCTGGTGGTCGGCCTGCCGGCAGGTCTGCTTGCCGGCTTCTACCGGGGACGGGCAGACATGATCCTCAACTTCCTGTCGGACGTCATCATGTCCCTTCCGGGAATTGTTCTGCTGATCGCCTTGTATTCGCTGGCCGGACCGAACATCAATCTTGCGATGGCAGTCTTCGGTGTCATCATCGCCCCGAATTTCTTTCGCCTCGTCCGCGCCGTCGTTATCAGTGTCCGCTCGGAGCTCTACGTTGATGCGGCGAAAGTGGTGGGTTTATCTGACCTGCGGATCGTTGGCCGGCACGTCCTCTGGGCCGTCCGCGCCCCCGTGGTCATCCAAAGTTCGTTCATCCTGGCCGGGGGCGTCGGAATCCAGGGTGGGCTGGACTTCCTCGGCATGGGTGATCCAGCGCAGCCCGCGTGGGGACGAATCCTTCAGCAGACCTTCAACAACATCTACACGACCCCCGCAGCTGTGCTCTTCCCGGCGTTGATCCTCACCCTGACGATCCTGGCCCTGATCCTGCTCGGCAATGCTCTTCGGGACGTGCTTCAGGAAACGTCGCGCAGCAAGGCCCTTTCCCCACGGCGTCGCAGAGCCCTTATCGCGAAGGCCGCGCAGGACAGAGAGGAAACTGCTACCGAATCGGTTGCGATCGGAAGTTCGGATGACGTCGTTCTGTCGATCCGTGGTCTACGCGTCGGATATCCCACGGGAGACGGAGTCGTCGAAGTAGTGCGTGGGGTGGACCTGGATGTCCGCCGCGGGGAAATCCATGGACTTGTCGGGGAATCAGGGTCCGGTAAATCGCAGATTGCGTTCTCTACGCTGGGAATCCTGCCACGCGAAGCGCTCATCCTTGGTGGCAGCATTCTCCTCGAAGGGGTGGACCTGCTGGAGGACAAGAAGCGGCTGCGCGGAGTGCGCGGCAGGCGTATCGCCTATGTTCCTCAGGAACCCATGTCGAACCTTGACCCCTCGTTCACGATCGGCGCGCAACTGGTCTACGGACTACGGGCCGCACGCCCTATGTCCGCAAAGGAGGCGCGCGAGCGGTTAGTGGCCCTGCTCGAACGGGTCGGCATCACTGATCCCGAGCGGGTCATGCGGCTCTACCCCCACGAAATCTCCGGCGGAATGGCTCAGCGGGTTCTCATCTGCGGAGCCATCGCGTCCGACCCGGATGTCATTGTGGCAGATGAACCAACGACAGCCCTCGATGTCACCGTCCAGGCAGACGTCCTCGAGCTTCTACGGGAGCTCAGCGCCGAACGAGGACTGGCCATGATCCTCGTGACCCACAACCTGGGTGTCGTCGCCGACCTGTGCGACACGGTCAGCGTCATGAAATCTGGACAGATCGTGGAACGCAACGACGTCGACGAACTGTTCGCCGCACCAAAGCAGCCGTACACGCAGGAATTGCTTGCGTCATCGCGTCGCGTCGAACTGATGGAGGCCTGATCATGTCGCAACCCATTCTCCAGGTGGAAGACCTGGTTGTCCGCTTCCCGGGACGCCGAGGACGTGAAACCACCGTCATCCATGGAGTCTCCTTCGACCTCCACGCCGGGGAAACCCTCAGCCTTGTCGGCGAATCCGGCTCCGGCAAGACAACGATCGGCCGGGCTATCCTCGGTCTGGCACCGGTCAGTGCCGGGCATATCACCTTCCGGGGCGAAACGATCAGCAACGTCTCCAGAGCTCAACGCCGCAAACTGGCCCGCAACGTCCAGGTCATCTTCCAGGACCCATACTCGTCGCTCAACCCCTCCATGACTGTCGAGGACATCATCGTGGAGCCCATGTCAGCTGCCGGGGTGACCGGCGGCAGGGAGAAGGTTCGGGGGCTTCTCGACAGTGTCGGGTTGCCGGCCGACGCCGGGCGTCGATTCCCCAGGGAATTTTCCGGAGGCCAACGCCAGCGCATTGCCATCGCTCGCGCCCTCGCGCTCGAGCCGGCAGTCATTATCTGCGATGAGCCCACCAGTGCACTTGACGTAACAACCCAGGCACGGGTTCTGACGCTGCTGGAACAAATCCAACAGGAGACCGGAGTGGCGTACCTTTTCGTCAGCCACGACCTCGGCGTCGTCCGACACGTAAGCGATCGGATCGCCGTCCTCTACCGAGGCAACATCGTCGAACTGGGAAACGCAGAGCAGGTAGCTACCCGGCCACACCACGACTACACCAAGCGGTTGCAAATGGCCGCTCCCATCGCGGACCCCGTCAAGCAGCGTGTACGCAGGGAGGCGCGCATGAAGTACCTCGCTGCGCACCCCGACCCCGACTTCACCACGCCAGCCGCCGCTACGTCCGTCTCCCTGACGCCGTAGCGCCACAACCCCTTCCGGCGCCCACCTGACGGGCCCGACTGACGGACAGGGTTGTCCGGCAGATCTACCACCTTTGGAGTACACATGACCTGGGCCGAAGCGCCGAGCGCGCCTCGATTTGAGCACCGCACCGATCTCGGGGCGGTGCTAGGCATCAACACGGCAACACCGCGCCTTTCCTGGTTCGTACCTGCAGCGGACGCGGACTATAGCCAGACAGCTGCCGAGATCGAAGTAGTGCGCGGTGGAGTTGCCACCGTGTACCCTGTCAGCGGACCGGAGCAGGTTCTGGTGCCATGGCCCGGTTCCCCGCTGCAGTCGCGGGAATCAGCGTCTGTCCGCATCCGCGTCGCGCACGACCAGCACTGGAGCGACTGGAGCTCACCGGGAGCCGTCGAAGCAGGTCTTTTCCACCCCGCCGACTGGCAGGCCCAATTCATCACCCCAACCCGGGTCGGCGCGGAGAGCACCCCGGCACCCATCCTCGCAGCATCCATCGATGCGCCCGACCGGGTGGTCTCCGCACGCCTCTACGCCACTGCCCACGGGGTGTACACGGCAACACTCAACGGGCAGCGCGTAGGCGACGAGGTCCTCGCGCCCGGATGGACGTCCTACAGTCACCGCCTCCGCTACCAGGTCTATGACGTCACCAGCCACATCACCCCCGGGCACAACGCGCTGGAATTCAAGCTTGGCAACGGCTGGTACCGCGGCCGGCTCGGCTACGAGGGTGCTCGCGCGCTCTACGGCGATAAACTCGCGCTTCTGGCACAGCTCGAAGTGACAACGGCCGATGGTTCCACCCTCATCCTCGGCACGGACGGAACATGGACCGCGCGGGAAAGCGAAATCCTCGCCGATGACCTCTACGACGGCCAACGGACCGACCTGCGCCGCGTGGGACAGGCATCGCCCCCCTCCCCCGTCAAGATCCTCGACGATGACCTGACCCGCCTTGTCGCGCCCGACGGGCCGCCGATCCGGGCAACCCAAGTCCTTCCGGCCCTGCACGTCTGGACGTCGACGAATGGCCGCACACTCATCGATTTCGGACAGAACGCCGTCGGCTGGATCCGGTTGAAAGTGCGAAACCTGCAGGCAGGCAGCGAAGTCGTCATCCGTCACGCCGAAATGCTCGAAGGAGACGGACTCGCCCTTCGCCCGCTGCGAAACGCTGCCGCAACGGATACCTATATCACCGCCGGCGCACCGGAGGAACTGCTCGAACCCGAATTCACGTTCCACGGCTTCCGCTACGCGGAGGTACAAGGAGTCCCGGACGTACGACCCGAGGACCTTGAAATGGTTGTCATCGGCTCGGACCTCACCCGTACAGGAACGTTCAGCACCTCCCACGAGCTTCTCGACAGACTGCACGAGAACGTTCTCTGGAGCATGCGCGGGAACTTCATCGACGTACCGATCGACTGCCCGCAACGCGATGAGCGCCTGGGCTGGACCGGCGACATCCAGGTCTTCGCGCCCACAGCGTCCTTCCTCTTCGACACCGCGGGATTCCTCACATCCTGGCTTGCAGATCTGGCCAGCGAACAACGAGCCGACGGTGCTGTTCCTCATGTAGTGCCGGTCGTCGAGACGGCACTGTCCTGGTTGCCGGCCGCAGCGTGGGGCGATGCGGCTACCTTCGTGCCCTGGACGCTCTATCAGCGCACAGGGGACCTCGGGATTCTCGCACGCCAGTACGACAGCATGAAGGCCTGGGTATCAAAAGTGACAGATGTCGCCGGACCCGACCTGGTGTGGTCAGGAGGATTCCAATACGGTGACTGGCTGGACCCAACAGCACCACCGGAAGCACCAGGGCGCGGCCAGACCAACCCAGACCTCGTAGCCACCGCCCACTTCGTCCGGTCCGCCGAGATTGTCGCAGCAACGGCACGGTTGCTTGATCGTGATGATGATGCCGCCAAGTACACACTCCTAGCCGACAGTGTCCGAAGCGCGTTCGCCTCCCACTTCGTCACCCCCTCTGGCTTGGTGATCTCCGACTCCACGACCGCGTACGCTCTGGCACTCCAATGGTCTCTCCTACCCACCCGGGCCCAGCAGAAAGAGGCCGGCGAACGTTTAGCGGATCTCGTGCGGAGAACGGGTTTCCGCATCAGTACCGGATTCGTCGGTACTCCCCTGATCTGTGACGCTCTTGTCGCAGCTGGGCACCCCGATGTCGCCCATCGTCTCCTTCTTCAAACCCAATGCCCCTCATGGCTCTACCCAGTGACAATGGGAGCCACAACAATTTGGGAACGCTGGGATAGCCTCCGCCCGGACGGTTCGATCAACCCGGGAGAAATGACCTCCTTCAACCACTACGCGTTGGGTGCGATTGCAGACTTCCTGCATCGGTCGGTAGCCGGCCTGGCTCCTCTCACCCCCGGGTACCGTGAACTGGAGGTACGGCCCGTACCTCCCACCGATCTCAAGTGGGCGGCAGCCAGCCATCAAACTCCTTACGGGCGGGCCAGCGTCCGATGGGAGCGCCTCAACGGCAGCATCGACCTGAAGCTGCAGGTACCTGTCGGAGCCACCGCCCGCGTCTACCTACCCTTCACCGATGAAGCTATTACCGTCGGTCACGGAGAGCACCAATGGTCTGTCCCGGATCGATCCCCACGAGCCGGAAACCACCAGAACCAGGCCACCATTCGGGATGTTGTGGACGACTCGGCCCTATGGAAGCTGTTGGAAGAGTTGGCACTTGACGCAGGGATAGCAACCGACGACGTACACCTGGCAGAACAACTGAGCCCATACCTCGACGCGCCCGCACGTTTCACGAGTAAAGCCCTGACACCTGACGAACGCCAGCCCGGCGTCCACCACTTCCGCAGGAGCGCGGACGGGATTATCGATAGGTTCGCGTCGTAATGGCCAAACCTCCTGATCCTCCGTACTCCACACGCCTCGCGGAGTACGTGGAGGCCGTCGCCCACTCTTTTGAGGATTCGACCTCCAGCACCGGTAGTCCAGGGCTGAGCCTCGTACCTGCTCTACGCAGGAAATAGACAGGTCGCCCGATGAGGCGGCACTACAGATTTCGGTGCGCACCGTAGGGCGCGATACCTGCTGCACACCGAAACAGGGGCCTGACTGCAGTGAGTGGCTGCAGTCGGGTCCCGCCCCATTAACCAGCCAGACCATCCCAAATCCCCCACCCATTGCGGAACTAGACCGGGTTTGACCGGAAACATCGGCTGCGGGCTGATGGGCGGGTCCACGGCTTTCTTCGGATAGGAGCTCTGATGAAGACCTCACCAGGTCCGCTGCTCGAGCGTCATCCACGACCTGTCCCCCCGGACGGGAGGGCTTTTCTCCTGCCCGTCCGCCGGGTGGCATGCCGAGCAGCCTTCGCTCTTTCTTCGGTTTTCTTTCGCCCTTCGGCTACGGCGCCATTGAACGACGCCGACCAGACTAGAGGTCAGGAGCAAGTACTCCGAGATCTTCCTGCCGGCCCCGGACCGTCCACCGGAGCCGGCAGGCAGCTTCCACCGCCGCATTCCGCCGGACGGGATGGGATCAGCAGGAACTAGCGGCAGCACAAGGAGCAGGCGTGACGACGATCGGCCTTCCCTCCGTTCCCTCCGGATCTCAGACCGGCGTACGGCAACCGGGCCAGACCGCAACCGACAGGACCCCTGTGCAGCTTCCCGTGCTCGACCCGCGGATCCTCGACGGCCTGGGGACAGAGCTCTCCAGTCAGGCGTGCGCGGTCCGGTTCGCCGAGCTGTTCGGAGAGATGCTTCCGCAGCGGATCCGCGCGGTCGAGGCCGCTCTCGCCGCGCGCGACGCCGACGCCGCCGTCGTCGCACTCCTCAGCCTGAAGGCGAGCGCCTCGATGGTGGGAGCGCTCCGGCTCGTGGAAGCCTCGTCCTCAGCCCTGGAACTCCTCGATGAGCCCTCGGAACACCCCGCGCTCGCCGTGCGGCTGCAGCGCCTCGGAACGGAATTTCAGTCCGCGCTGGGCGGCATCATCCGATAGCCGACACCGCGCACGGTGCGGATGAACCGCGGCGCCTTCGTGTCCTCGTTCAGCTTCTTCCGCAGGTTCCGGATGTGCACCTCGACGAGGTGCTGGTCGTTGACCCAGCCGTCACCCCAGATGCGGGCGAGCAAGGTCTCCCGCTGCCACACCCGGCGCGGCCCGGATACGAGCGTGGCCAGGAGGTCGAACTCGATCCGCGTCAGCGGCAGCTCGACCCCGTCGAGCATCGCGATCCGGCCCTCGGTATCGATGCTGATCGGCCCATGGACCAGCAGCCCCTCCACCTGTTCCGGCGGTGCAACCGTCGTCGTGGCGGCCACCTGCGGCGCGTCTCGCACCTCACCTCCGGCCACCAGCAGGGGCTGCGACACGCTGCGGACGGTACTCCGGGGACGGCGGAACATCGCGTTCACGCGCGCACCGACCTCGCGCGGGCTGAAGGGCTTGACCACGAAGTCGTCCGCGCCGATCTCGAGGCCGATCAGCCGGTCGATCTCGTCCTGCCGTGCCGTGATCATGATGACGTAGGCATCGGTCAGCGGACGGATCTGACGGCATACCTCCACGCCGTCGATATCCGGGAGGTTGAGATCGAGGGTCACGAGGTCCGGCTGGCGTTCCCGCACGAGCGCGACCCCCTGCCGTCCGTTCTCGGCCTCGAGAGTGGTGAAGCCGTTCATGCCCAGTGTCATGACCAGCAACTGCCGCACGTCGGCGTCATCTTCGATGACGAGTGCAACACGCGAATCGGGGTCGGATGTCATGGCTCCCACACTGCCAGATGATGGAACAAGGGCCCGGGAGCATCGCGGCCGTGCTCCCGATTTTCTGCCGAACCGCGTTCGCCTCTTTTCCATTGGACGGAATCGGTGTTCCGGCGGACCCGATGCCTGCTGCAGATTGGATGCAGGCGTACCAGTCGGCACGCCCTGCGGGCCCGCAACGAAGCGAGACAGACCATGGCAGCGCGAAAGATCCTCTCCACCCAGGTGGCCATCCTGGGGGCCGGTCCGGCGGGGCTGATGCTGTCGCACCTGCTGGCCCGTGCGGGAGTCGAATCCATCGTCATCGAGGTCCGTACCCACCAGGACATCGCCGGGACCGTCCGCGCGGGAATCCTGGAGCACGGCACGGTGAACCTCCTGGTGGACAGCGGGGTCTCGGACCGCGTGCTGCTCGAGGGCGACAGGCACGACGGCATCGAGCTGCGCTTTCACGGCGAGAGCCACCGGGTCGATTTCAAGGACCTGGTCGGGGAGTCGGTCTGGCTCTACCCGCAGACCGACGTCTTCCTGGATCTCGCCGCCCGGCGGGCGGCCGACGGCGGCGACGTGCGCTACGGCGTCACCGACACGAGCGTGCACGATGTGGAGGGCAGCCCGAAGGTCTGGTTCACCGACTCCGAGGGCGGAGAGTTCGAGATCCGGGCCGACTTCGTGGTGGGCGCGGATGGCTCGCGCAGTTCCTGCCGGCCTCTCGTGCCGGAAGCGCAGCGCACGTGGTATTTCCACGAGTACCCTTTCGCCTGGTTCGGCATTCTCGCCGAGGCGCCCAGAAGCTCCGACGAACTCATCTACGCCAATTCCGCCAACGGCTTCGCCCTGATCAGCCAGCGCACCGAGACGGTGCAGAGGATGTACTTCCAGTGCGACCCCCGGGAGGACGTCGCCGGCTGGGACGACGACAGGATCTGGGCCGAGTTCCGTGGCAGGGTGAACGGGAATGGCTTCGAACTGAAGGAGGGGCCCATCATCAGCAAGATGGTGCTGCCGTTCCGCAGCTTCGTCTCCACGCCGATGCGCCACGGCAACCTCTTCCTGGTCGGGGACGCCGCACACACCGTGCCGCCAACCGGCGCCAAGGGCCTCAACCTGGCCATCCACGACGTCCAGGTCCTCTTCGAGGGACTCGACAGCCACTACAACGCCCGGTCGCACCACCTCCTGGAGACCTACAGCGATCGCGCGCTGGACCGGGTCTGGAAGGCCCAGCAGTTCTCCTACTGGATGACGACACTGCTCCACACGCCCGCCGACGCGAACGACTTCTCCCGGGCCCGCCAGCTCGGCGAACTCAACTCGGTGGTCTCCTCCCGGCACGGCATGGCCTACCTCGCGGAGGCCTACACCGGCTGGCCGGATCCGCACTAACCCCCATCCCACCTCCCCCACCCGAACCTTCAGAAAGGAGCCGGCCGTGCCGCACGACACCGAGGCCCCGACGGACAAGCTCGTACCTGCTACCGAGGTCCCGGCAGCACGCGCTCCCCTGGACGCAGCCGTGGAGACCCAGCAGGACCTCAGTGCAGAGATCAATGGACTGGCCGACGCGTACGCGCGAGCCCGAAAGGACGGCGCTCCGGCCGAGATCCAGCCGCGGCTGGACTATCCGCCGTACCGCAGCAGCATCCTGCGGCACCCCACCAAGAGCCTCCACCACGCGGACCCGGAGACCATCGAGCTGTTCTCGCCCGCCTTCGGCCACCAGGACGTGCACGCGCTGGAATCCGACCTGACGATCCAGCACAACGGGGACCCCCAGGGCGAGCGGATCATCGTGGCGGGCAAGGTCCTCGACGGTGACGGCCGGCCCGTGGCCGGCCAGCTGGTGGAGATCTGGCAGGCCAATGCCTCCGGCCGGTACATGCACAAGCGCGACCAGCACCCGGCACCGCTGGATCCCAACTTCACCGGCATCGGCCGCTGCATCACGGGCCCCGACGGCTCGTACCGGTTCACCACCATCAAGCCCGGTGCCTACCCCTGGAAGAACCACCTGAACGCCTGGCGGCCCGCCCACATCCACTTCTCCCTGTTCGGTACCGAGTTCACGCAGCGCATCATCACGCAGATGTACTTCCCGGGTGACCAGCTCTTTCCGCTCGATCCCATTTACCAGACCATCGTGGACCAGGACGCCCGCGACCGGCTGGTGGCGAACTACGACCACGACCTGACGGGACCCGAGTGGGCGCTGGGATACAACTGGGACATCGTCCTGACCGGCCCGAAGCGGACCTGGACGGAGAACGAAGCACTTGGTACCGCAGGCGACGACAGCGAATAGGCAGACATGAGCAACCCGATCACCCAGCTCGTCCCCACCCCCGGCCAGACCGTGGGCCCGTTCTACGGGTACGCGCTGCCGTTCGAGAAGGACAACGAACTCCTCGCCCCCGGACTGGCCGGCTCGATCCGCCTCTCCGGCACCGTGTACGACGGCGCCGGAGAGACAGTGCCGGACGCCATCCTGGAGATCTGGCAGCCGGACGCCGACGGCAGGATCGTCCAGAGGACAGGGTCGCTGCGCCGCGACGGCTACACCTTCACGGGCTGGGGCCGCAGCGCCGTCGGCTACAGCGGCGTGTTCACCTTCACCACCGTCGATCCGGGCCCCACCTCCCCCGGGGCAGCACCGTTCATCTCGGTGGCCATCTTCGCGCGCGGCCTGACCAACCGCCTCTTCACCCGCATCTACCTCCCGGAGAACGAGGAGGCACTGGCCCGGGACCCGCTGCTGGCGTCGCTCGAGCCCGAGCGCCGCAGGACCCTTCTCGCCCGTCGGGATCCCGACGGCGGCCTCACCTGGGACGTCCGACTCCAGGGCGAAGGCGAAACAGTGTTCCTGGACTTCCAGTGACGGATTCCACCGCCCTGCCGACGGTTCCTTCCGGCCGGGCAGCCGACGTCGGCCTGCTCCGCCCGGTCTCCGCGTCACCCCGGGTGACGCTGCTGGCGGGGGACACCGCCGTGCTCGCGGCTCTCCTCGCCGTCGAGTCTGGCTGGGCCGCCGTGCTGGAGGAGGCCGGCCTCGCGCCCGCCGGGTCCGCCGCCGTCGTGGCTGCTGCAGCCGACCCGGACCGGTATGACGCCTCCGGCATCGCGATCCGCGCCCAGGACGGCGGCAACCCGGTGATCCCCCTCGTGGCGGACCTGCGGGCACAGGTCGCTGCACTGGACACCGCCGGCACCGGTGCCGGACAGGCGGTCCACGCCTCGCTGACCAGCCAGGACGTGCTGGACACGGCGCTGATGCTGGTGGCCCGCACCAGCGTGGACGCGCTCCTCGGGGACCTGGAGGGCACGACGGCGGCGCTCGCGGTCCTCGCCGAACAGCACGGGGAGACGCTGTGCGTGGCCAGGAGCCTGACGCAGCACTCCCTGCCCTACACCTTCGGGCTCCGCGCCGCGCAGTGGTTCCACGGCGTCGCCGCCGCAGGACGCCGGCTGGAGAACCTGGAGCTCCCGGTCCAGTTCGGCGGTGCCGCCGGTACGCTGGCCGCCGGAACCGCCCTCACCGCCGGCTCGTCCGCCACGCCGTTCAGCCTGGCCGACGCCCTGGCCCGGCAGCTGGGCCTCGCCACCGCCCCCGCACCGTGGCACACGAACCGCCTGGCGGTCACGTCGCTGGGTGACGCCCTGGCAGCAGTGCTGGATGCCCTGGGCAAGATCGCGGCGGATGTCCTGTTCCTCAGCAGGCCCGAGGTCGCGGAGCTGGCCGAACCGCGCGCCGCCGGCCGGGGCGTCTCCTCGGCGATGCCCCAGAAGCAGAACCCCGTCCTGTCGGTGCTGGTCCGCAGCGCCGCCCTGCAGGCACCGAACCTGGCCGCCCAGCTGCATCTGGCGGCCGCCACCTTCAACGATGAACGGCCCGATGGCGCGTGGCATGCCGAGTGGCCCGCACTCCGGCAGCTCCTGGCCCTGGCCCTCGGCGCCGCCCGCCAGATCCGGGAACTCACGGAAGGCCTGCAGGTCTTCCCCGACGCCATGTGCCGCAACCTGGACCTCGCCGGTCCGCTGCTGCTGGCCGAAGGCGTCCACGCTGCGGTGGCCCCCCTGCTCGAGGAGAAGGACGGCCGCAGCGGCAAGCAGCAGCTCCAGGCCGTGGTGGACCGGACGCTGCAGGCGCCGCCGGCGGAGCAGGGCGCCGCCTACCGCACCCTCCTCCGGGCCGCGGTGCCGGCGGGCCTGCTGACCGACCTCCAGCTGGAGGAGCTCCTGGATCCCGCCGGTTACCTCGGTCAGGCTGCGGAGATCTCCCGGCGTATCCTGGCTGCCTTCCCCGACTTCGCCTCCCCGGGTCCCGTCCCCTCCTCCGCGACCGACTTCCCGGCGACCGACTTCCCCGCTACCGATGCGAATGGAGCCCGCCGTGGCTGAACCTTCCCTGAAAGCCGTACTGCTCTCGCCCCAGCGGCCCCTGGGTGACCACCCCCTGCTGGTGGTGGGGCCGTCCCTCGGCACGTCCTCCCTCCTGTGGGAGCGGGCCGCGTCCCTGCTGGGCGCCGATTACGACGTCGTGGCCTGGGACCTGCCCGGGCACGGGGTCTCACCGGCCGCGGCGGAGGCGTTCGACGTCACCGCCCTGGCCGACGCCGTGGTGCACCTCGTGGACTCCATCGCCCCCGGCCGCTCCTTCCACTACGCCGGGGTCTCCCTGGGCGGGGCCACCGGCCTGCAGCTTGGGATCGAGCACGGCGACAGGCTCAGGAGCCTGTCGGTCCAGTGCAGCGGGGCCCGGATCGGAACTGCTGAGAGCTGGCTGGAACGTGCCGGGACCGTGCGCGCCCAGGGTACGCCGGTGCTGATCCAGGGCTCGGCGCAGCGCTGGTTCGCCCCGGGTTTCCTGGACCGCGAAGCGGAGCTCGGCAGCCGCCTCCTGCACGCCCTGCGGGACGCCGACCGCTTCAGCTACGCCTTCTGCTGCGAGGCACTGGCCGCCTTCGACGTCCGCGAGGAGCTGGGCGGCATCCGCGTCCCCACGCAGGTGATCGCCGGTGCCCTGGACGGTGTGGCGCCGCCGTCGCTGGCCGGGGAGACAGCCGAAGGGATCACCGCCGGCGGGGGCACCGCCACGGCCGTGACGCTGGAGGGAGTGGCGCATCTTGCTCCCGCCGAGGCGCCCGCGCACGTTGCGGAACTGATGCGGAGCCTCATCTCCTGGGCGGAATCACGTCAGGGATCGAAGGAAGCAGGCGCATGAGCAGCACCACCGGAGACACTTCCGGCAACGGAGTGGTCCAGCCCGACGCCACCAGCCAGGACATCTACGACGGCGGCATGGCGGTCCGACGCGAGGTCCTGGGCGACGCACACGTGGACCGCGCCAACGCCGCCAAGGACGCCTTCACCGAGGACTTCCAGGACATGATCACCCGGATCGCATGGGGTGGGATCTGGACCCGGCCCGGCCTGTCCCGGCAGATGCGCTCGGCAGTGACCATCACCGCCATGGTGGCGCACGGTCACTGGGACGAACTGGCCATGCACATCCGGGCCGCCGTCACCAACGGCCTGAGCCGGGACGAGATCAAGGAGATCCTGCTGCAGACCGCGATCTACTGCGGGGTCCCCTCCGCGAACACGGCCTTCAGGACCGCGCAGCAGGTCTTCGGGGACATGGACAGGGAAGAGACGGACAACAGGTCATGAACCAGGCTTTCGTGTACGACGCCGTGCGCACTCCCTTCGGCAAGTACGGTGGTGGTCTCGCCGGGGTCCGCCCGGACGACCTCGCGGCGCACGTGATCCGGGAATCGGTGAAGCGCGCCCCCGGGCTCGATGTGGAGCGGATCGACGAGGTGGTCTTCGGCAACGCCAACGGCGCCGGCGAGGAGAACCGCAATCTCGCCCGGATGGGCACCCTGCTGGCCGGCCTGCCGGTGTCCATCCCCGGCACCACCGTGAACCGCCTGTGCGGATCCTCGCTCGACGCGGCGATCATCGCCTCCCGGCAGATCAACGCCGGCGACGCCGACTTGATGCTCGTCGGCGGCGCCGAGTCCATGAGTCGGGCCCCCTGGGTGCTGCCCAAGACCGAGAAGCCCTACCCCGCCGGTGACATGGCCCTCGCGTCCACCACGCTGGGCTGGCGCCTGGTCAACGAGGCGATGCCCAGCCAGTGGACCATCTCCCTGGGCGAGGCCACCGAACGGCTCCGCGAGAAGTACGCCGTCAGCCGCCACGCGCAGGACGACTTCGCCGCGAAATCCCACAACCTCTCCGCCGCGGCCTGGGACGAGGGCTTCTACGACGACCTCGTGGCAGCCGTGCCCGGCACGGACCTGGTCCGGGACGAAGGGATCCGGCCCGGTTCCACCGCCGAGAAACTGGCCGCCCTGAAGACCGTGTTCCGCAACGACCCCGAGGGCGCCGAGGCGGGCGGAACGGTCACCGCCGGCAACGCATCCCCGCTGTCCGACGGCGCCTCCGCCGCCTGGATCGGCAGCGAGAGGGCCGCCGGGCTGCTCGGACTGGAGCCGCTGGCGCGCATCGCCGGGCGCGGGGCGCACGCGAACGACCCGCAGTACTTCGGCTACGCCCCCGTGGAAGCGGCGAACAAGGCCCTCGCGAAGGCGGGCATCGGCTGGGACCAGGTGGGCGCGGTCGAACTGAACGAGGCGTTCGCCGCGCAGGCCCTGGCCTGCATCGACGCGTGGGGCATCGACCCGGCCATCGTGAACCGCCACGGCGGCGCGATCGCCATGGGCCATCCGCTCGGCGCCTCCGGCACCCGGATCCTGGGCACGCTCGCCCGGACCCTGCAGGCGTCGGGAGAACGCTGGGGGGTCGCGGCCATCTGCATCGGCGTGGGCCAGGGCCTCGCCGTCGTCCTCGAGAACGTCACGTCCACCAGCACCAACACCAACAACACAGGGAAGGCCTAGGCGATGCTGGACTTCGTAGACACCGTCGAGGCGGCCGTGGCCGGGATCGAGGACGGCTCCACCGTGATGATCGGCGGGTTCGGCAATGCCGGGCAGCCGTTCGAGCTGATCGACGCGCTGCTGGACTGCGGTGCCCGGGACCTGACCGTGGTGAACAACAATGCAGGCCAGGGCGACCAGGGGCTGGCCCTGCTCATCAGGGAAGGCCGGGTGAGGAAGATGATCTGCTCCTTCCCGCGGCAGTCCGACTCCTGGCACTTCGACGCGAAATACACGGCGGGCGAGATCGAACTCGAACTGGTGCCGCAGGGCAACCTCGCCGAACGCATCCGCGCCGCCGGGGCCGGCATCGGGGGATTCTTCACTCCCACCGGGTACGGCACCATGCTGGCCGAGGGCAAGGAGACCCGCATCATCGGCGGCCGGGGCCACGTGTTCGAGACACCCCTGGCCGCCGACGTCGCCCTGATCAAGGCCCTCACCGCCGACCGGAAGGGCAACCTCGTCTACCGCAAGACCGCCCGCAACTTCGGCCCGATCATGGCCGCCGCCGCACGGCACACCATCGTCCAGGTATCCGACATCGTGCCGGCGGGGGCACTGGACCCGGAGACCATCGTGACCCCCGGAATCTACGTCAACAGCATCGTCCGCGTCACCGGCAGGACAGACAGTGCCGGCACCACCGCGGGTACAGCGGAAAAGGTGGCCTGACATGAGCGTCCAGTCCAACGAGAAGTACCTCCGTACCTCCGACATCAAGACTTCCGACCTCCAGACCTCCGATGCCCCGCTGGGCCGGAACGACCTGGCACGCCTCGTGGCTGCGGACATCGCCCCCGGCTCCTTCGTGAACCTCGGCATCGGCCAGCCCACCCTGGTCTCCAACTACCTCACGGCGGAACAGGACATCACCCTCCACACCGAGAACGGGATGCTCGGCATGGGGCCCGAGGCCCACGGAGAGGAGATCGACGGCGACCTCATCAACGCCGGGAAGATCCCCGTCACCGAACTCCCCGGAGCGTCCTACTTCCACCACGCCGACTCCTTCGCCATGATGCGCGGAGGACACCTGGACATCTGCGTGCTCGGCGCCTTCCAGGTCTCCGCCACCGGTGACCTCGCGAACTGGCACACCGGCGCACCCGGAGCCATCCCCGCCGTGGGCGGCGCCATGGACCTGGCCACCGGTGCCAAGGACGTGTTCGTCATGATGACCCTGCTCACCCGTGAGGGCGCCTCGAAGATCGTCGAGTCCTGCACCTACCCGCTCACCGGGGTGGGCTGCGTGACCCGGGTCTACACCGACAAGGCCGTGTTCCTCACCGAGCCCCAGGGCGTCACAGTCCGCGAGACCTTCGGCTGCACCCTCGAGGAGCTGCAGGACCTGGTGCCCGTCCCCCTCACGGCCGCCGTGGAGCCCTGAACCGACAGGGCGATGCTCCGGCCGAAGGCGGTGCAGATTTAGTTCCGGCTATTGAAATCCTCCCTCGTGGCGGGAGCTCCGGGTCGGCCAGACTGGAGGTCATGCCCGGCACGGGCCGGCCGACCGGAAAGAAGGAAACCATGTCCCTCAGCGTTGAGGAAATGAACACGCAGCTCCCGCTTGCCAATGTGCTGCCCGGCGAGGCGGTTCCCTATTACATGGCCTCGGGTGAGGGTGCCCGCTACGAGCTGGACGGCCAGCTGGTCACGGTCATCGCGCGTGCCGCCGACACCGGGGGGATCTTCAGTGCTGCCTACATCTCCGGGGGTATGGGAGCCGAGTCGCCGTTCGTCACCCACGCGGTGGAACACAAGACCCTCTACGTCTTCGACGGCATCCTCCACGTCTGGCTGCCCGGCGAGAGCCGGATCCTCACTCCGGGCGATTCGGTCGTCATCCCGCCGAACACCCCGCATGCCTACCGTCTGGCGAGCCACTACACCCGCTTCCTGAACTGGATGACACCCGGCGGTGCGGAAGCCTACTACGAGCGGGTCGGCACCCCCATCGACTCCCACGTCCCGCCCGTCCGTGCCGGCCGCAGGCCCACCCGCGAGGAGCAGGCCGCTGTGGGCGCCGAATTCGGCATTTCGTTCCCGGATGTCGAGCGCGTGGCCCCCTCCTTCCGGCACGACGCCGGCCTGCCTCCTGTGCAGAGCCCCTACTTCCTCAGTGCCGGCGAGGGCGAGCGCCTGGTCAGCTACCAGACCATGTTCACCTACCTGTCCCGACCCGCGAACACCGGCTCCAACTACTTCGCCGTCCACACCAAGGGTGCCAAGTCGCCCTACATCCCGCTGCACTTCCACTCCGAGCACACGGAGAACTTCCTGTGCACGGAGGGCCGGATGTGGCTCTACGCCAACGGCCGGGAGATGCTGCTCACCAAGGGCGATTTCGTCCACGCTCCGGCAGGCACCATCCACTCGTTCGCCTTCGATGCGCACAACACCCAGATGGTGGGCTTCCTCACGCCGTCGGTCTTCAACGGATTCTTCGAGTACTTCAACAAGCCCACCGAGGACTACATGTACACGGAGGGCGGGCAGCCCTACATGGACATGGAAGGCTTCGGCCGCGCCCAGGCCGAGATGGACCTGACCGTGGTGGGTCCCCCGCCGCAGCGCCGGGCGGCACTCGACATCTCCTGACCGCAGGGGGACAACGGAGGGCCGCAGGCAGACAGCGAAGGGCCCGGACCTCCGAGAGGACGTCCGGGCCCTTCCTGCGGGCCGTTCCGGAATGCCTTCCCGAGCCTCGACCGGGTGTTACGGCGCAACCGCCGGGAATCACCCTGCTGGCGGTACGTGCCAGAACTGGCGGAGTTCCCGGCGTGGATCATCTGCCACGCGTGGCACTTCGTCCAGGACCATCGTCCTGCGGCCCGGTGCGTAGGGCGGCCAGGCGGGCAGCTCCTCGGCAGCGGGCCGGCCCGCGCGCGCGAAGGCGGCCCATGCGGTGCTCATCATGGCGCTCAGGCCGTGCGGAGGGGCCCCTCCGGTGAGGAACGCCGCCTCGGGCGAGTCCAGCTGCCGGAACACGAACGGGACGTCGAGGGCGTGGCAGGCGCCCAGCTTCCCGCCCAGGGCAGGGCTGCGCCAGCTGAACAGGTAGGAGAAGGTGTTCCCCGAGGATCCTTGCCGGGCGTCCAGGAGACGGTTGCTGGGCTGCCGGTACACGGCGTCGGAGATGGCCGCTTCCAGGAGTTCCGTGCCGCTGGGGACGGAGCCCACTGCGGACTGGAGAGCCCGGGCGTACTCCTCCTCACGTCCCGGGACGGCCCCGCCGTCCGCCAGCACGGCTGCAGCGCGCTCCGGGTAGGACGGATCCGAGGGATGTTCCGGGCGCATCTGCACCGCGAACGATCCCTCGTTCAGGTTTGTCCCGACCAGCAGGTCGACGTCGGAATTGGTGCCATTGCGTACTGACTCCAAGGGGGGCGCCGGAAGCGACGGCGTTCCGACGGTGGGCTGGAACGGCAGCGGAACGGCGAACGTCCGTGCCGCGGCGCGCTGTACCAGGATCTCCTGGGCGTCGAGCAGTCGCTCCACCGGAAGCGCCAGCAGCTCCGCAGCGTAAGCGCGGTCCAGGCCGCAGAGCTTGAGGAACTCGAGGGTGATGCGCGAGGAGTCCTCCGTGCTGCGGTACCTCTCAGCCGTGCCGCTCTGCAGAATCGCCCGCCGGAACAGCCCGCGGGAGGCAGGCATCCCCAGCAATGTGCCCACGGCAGCAGCACCGGCGGACTCACCGAAGACCGTCACGTTGCCGGGGTCCCCGCCGAAGGCCTCGATGTTCCTGCTGACCCAGCGCAGCGCCTCGAGCTGGTCGAGAAGAGCAAGATTGGAGGAGTCAGCATAGTCGGCGCCCAGCAACTCACCCAGATGGAGGAAGCCCAGCGCGCCCAGCCGGTAGTTGATGGTGACCACGACCGTGCCGGTTGCAGCCGCGAGGCGGGCGCCGCCGTACAGTGCGTCGCTGCCGGAACCGGACAGGTACGCACCGCCGTGGATCCACACCAGAACCGGCAGTCGGGAGCCGCCGTCCGGCGTCCAGACGTTCAGGTTCAGGCAGCCGCTTTCGCTCCAGCTCCGGGGCTTGCGGCCGGGTGAAGCGGGGGTTTCCGGATTCTGCGGCGCCGCGGGCCCCGGCGCCGTGCAGTCCCGGATGCCGGTCCAGTCGGCGGCGGGGACCGGCGGGAGGAACCGGCGCTTTCCTGCGGGAGAGCCTGCATACGGGATGCCACGGAAGGACCGGACGCTTCGGCCGTCAACTTGTGCTGCGGTGCCGCGGACGATTCCTGCGGACGTGGTGGCCAGGGTCATGCCGGCCTCACGGAGCAACCGCCGGGTACTGCTTCACCAGTTCCCGTCCGTAGTCGTTCCCGTTGGGGGTGCGCACTACGGTGTGCATGTGGAAGGGTGCGGGCTCGTCGTTGCTGAGGAAGACGCCGGTGTGGTGGTCCAGCTCCAGCACCACCACCGGGCTCTGCAGCCTGAAGTAGAACGGTTCCTCGTCCTCCCAGCCGCCGATCCAGCTGAAGAATGTCTCGACGTAGTTCTCCTGGATCTCCCGGCGGCGGGCGGCCCGCGGCCCCTGGGGCAGGTACGCGATGAAGTCCTCGACCAGGGCGTCCAGCACCCCGCGCGCCTCGGCGGGCAGATCCGGAACGCGGATCCCCTCGTACGGGATGACCCGGTTGTCCTGGAAACAGCCGCCCAGGTGCCGTTCGTCGCCGGGGTGGATCCGGCCCTCCGGCATGGCCGGGTCCACCATCGCCTCGTACACCGTGGCGTCGGCCCGCAGGGTCCCGGGGAGGGCCCCCATCAGCTGCCGGGCCAGGCGGATGCGTTCCTTGAACACCATGACGCCCCTGTAGGGGCCGTCGTCGATCCTGTCCGGCTCGGCACCCAGGAACACGGGTGAGACGACCAGCTGCGTCCCGACGACGAGGCAGTTCAGCGCCGCGTGGTGGCCGAAGATCTGCCAGCCCCAGGGCTCGGACTCCGATGGCTCGCCGTACAGTGCGAAGTTATAGCTGAACTCGTTCATCAGCAGCGGCAGGTCCACCAGGTCGCCCAGGAACCCGTTGATGCGCATGAGGTTCCGGACCAGGTCGAAGCCCTCGGTGCTGAGGCTCGCCTCCACGACGGCGAGCGCGGCGTCCCGGACAGGGCCGTCCACCTCGTCCAGCCGGAGTCCGGTGTCGTGCTGCATAAACTCCGGATTCGCCCAGCTCTGCCACTCGGGGGCGTCCACGGCATAGCTGAGGCGTCGCGCCTGGTCCGGCGTGGCCACGCCCAGCAGCTTCCGGGCGGCTGCCACCATCTCCGCGGTGGGTGCCTCCTCGCCGGCACGCGCGGGTGCCAGCGGATAGAGGCCCTCGCGGCGGTTCCCGTCGCTGGTGATCCCGGTGAACGGCTGGGGGTAGAGCTTCTTCCAGCCCTCGATCATGGGACCGGCGAAGGGGTCGGTGGTCGCCGCCTCGGCGTACTCGCGGGCGTTCAGGCCGCGGATCTCCGCGACGCGGGGGTGGTCCGGGGCAAAGAGGAAGTCACGGAAGGACAGCGTCGACACGGGTGCTCCTGGATTCATCGATGGACGTCGTCGCCCAGCCGGCGGCGACGGACAGTGCTGCTGCGGCGGCCTCGGCGGAACTGCCGCGCCACGCCACGTGCTGGTCCGGGCGGACCAGCACGGCTTCCGCTCCCCACACGTCGGAGTGGTGCCTGCCGTCGTCGGACGGCCCGACGGCGGCGACCGTCACCGGGATGCCCTGGCGGCGTGCGGCGTCCAGCACCGGCGCGAAGACCTGCGCTGCGGACCGGCCCAGCGCGCCGGCGTCGGCCAGCAGTGTGAAGCCCGAGCCCAACCGGCCGTACACGGAGGTCGAGTCCTCCAGCCAGGTGTGCGGGAGCAGCGCCCCGGGGCTGGCGGAGGGGACATAGCGGATGGGGTCCTCGGGCGGAACGGGTCGGCCGTCCGGCACGACCAGGGGCGAATCGCCGTAGCTGTAGCCGAGCACCAGGCCCAGGGAATCGAACTCGCTCCGCTTCACGGCGAGTGCTTCGTAGGCCGCCTGCCGCGCGGCGTCCCCGGCGGGACCGGCGGTGGCCAGGTCGGGGTCGGCGAAGTGGTACGCGAGCGCCCTGCCGTTGGTTGCGGCATCACGGATGGTGCGCGCGGCCACCGGCCGGCGTTCCTCCCCGTAGCTGGCCAGGAGCTCGGGGCCGCCCCAGCCGTTGATGGCGGCGGCGAGTTTCCAGGCCAGGTTGGCCGCATCACCGATGCAGGTGTTGAAGCCGTGACCACCCCAGGGCGGGTTCAGGTGTGCGGCGTCGCCCACGAGGAAGGTGTTGCCGCGGCTGTACTCGGGAGCCAGCAGCATGCGGGCCGTCCAGGGGTCGGTGGCCAGCACGTCGACGTCCACCTCCGAGCCGACCAGCGAGCGGACCAGTGCGCCGGCATCCTCGGTGCTGACCGCCACGTCGGCGTCCACACCCTGGATGATGGCCCACCAGGTGTCCGTTCCGTCCAGGGGTCCCACCATGCCGGCCGTGTCCGAGCCCACCACCCAGTACTGGACGGCAGGGTCGAGGGCGACTGCCGAGGCGAGGCCCGTCGAGCGGAAGAGGATGCTGATGTTGGACAGCGCGGCGGAGCCTCCCTCGAGGCGGATGCCCAGGCTGCGCCGGACGACTGATGATCCGCCGTCGGCCCCGACCACGAAGTCCGCGGTGATGATCCGGGTGCCGCCGGAGGCGTCGGAGACGACGACGCTGTGGGGGGCCTGCGCCCCGCGGACCTCGACCACGCTCCAGCCCGTCGCGAAGGTGACGAGCGGGTTCGCGGCGACTGCAGCACGGAGCGTCTCCTCCAGGACCGGCTGCGGAACCTGCTGGCCGCATTCCGGCTGGGGGCCGTAGCGTCCGGGGACCAGCTGGAACGCGTTCCGGAACCGGCGCAGCTCGCGGACGGACCCGGTGAGACCCGTGCAGAAGATGACGTCCTGCGAGTAGTCGACCGGGAGCGGCGAGGCGGCACGCAGCGCATCGGCCAGTCCTAGCCGACGCAGGTGCGTCATGGTCCGCGCATTCGTGGTCTTGGCCCGCGGTCGGGTGGGGTCCACGACGGCCCGGGGCTCGATGACGGTGCTGGGAATGCCTCGTGCCGCCAGATCCAGCGCCAGGAACAGCCCGCTGGGACCGCCGCCGGAGATCAGGACCTCCGCCTGTTCCGGTATCTCGCCTGCAGGAAAGGTCGAGAGGGCTACCATCAGGCCCGGCTCCGGAGCGATGGTTCGCCGACGGGGGTGGTCAGGGTGCCGAGCTTCTCGATCTCCACCTCGACGGTGTCGCCGGGCTGGAGCAGCCACTGCGGTGTGCGCGCGTAGCCGACGCCCTCCGGGGTGCCGGTGGCGATGATATCGCCCGGGTGGAGGGTGAAGGTCTCGCTGATCAACGAGATGATCGCGGGCACGGAGAAGATCATGTCCCGCGTGTTGCCGTTCTGCGCCTCGATGCCGTTCACGCGGGTCCGGACCTGCAGTCCGTCGCGGAGGTCACCCACATCGTCGCGGGACACGAGCGGGCCCAGCGGCCCGCTGAAGTCCCCGTTCTTGCCCAGCGTCCACTGCGAGGTGAGCTTCTGGGCCTTGCGGGAGGTGATGTCGTTGAAGGTCGAGTAGCCGAAGACGGCCTCGGCCGCGGTCGCCTCGTCCGCCGACTCCACGCGTCGGCCGATGTAGGCCGCTACTTCCCCTTCCCAGTCCAGGCCCGCCTCGCCGGCAGGCACGGGGACGGGGACATCGCCCACGGAGAGGGAGGCTGTCCAGCGACCGAACAGGGTCGGGTACGGCGGGAGTTCCTGGTCCTTGAAACTGCCCTCGGCGGCATGGGCTCGGTAGTTCAGCCCTACACAGATGACCCGCGCGGAGGCGGGGACGAGCGGTACTTCCGGGACGCTACCGCGCTCCATGGAGCTGCCGGCGCCGGAGGCGTCCGCTACCAGCGAGGCGGACTTGTCCTGCCAGCCTTCCGGGTCGGCCCAGAAATCGGGAACGGGGGCGAGCGGGAACACACGCGAGTCCACAAGGGCCGCTGCCCAGGGTTGGCCGACGTGGAGGATTCCGATGAACTGCATGAAAAAGCCTTTCAGGTGTGTCAGGGCATGGTGCCAGGCAGGTTCCGGCTGGCCTGCCGGCGGAAGAAATCGATGGTGGCGGCGGTCGCCTGTTCAGCGGCCGTGGTACCGCCGTCGGGCTGCGACCACATGTGGTCCGCCTCCTCGATCAGGAGGAGTTCGACGGCGGCACCCGCGCCTTCCAGCGCCTCGGCGAGCGTGGCGGACTGGGGTGCGGGGACGAAGCGGTCGGCCGTCCCGTGGGCCAGGAAGAAGGGGGGAGCGCCGGCATGCACGTACGTGACGGGACTGGCTGCAGCGGCCTTGTCCGGTGCCTCCGACGGCTGGGCGCCGAGAAGGAGCGCCTCCCGTGAGCCCGGATCATCAGCCCGGGCCACGGCGTCCGTCCGGGCCTGGGCGCCCATCCGCACCAGGTCGGTGGGCGGGTACCAGGCAGCGACCGCAGCGACGCCGTCGTCGGTGGCCGGTTCCCCGAAGTGCTCCACCCTGGCGGTCAGGCCGACCAGGCCGGCGAGGTGGCCACCGGCCGAATCACCCCACGCGTAGATGCGATCCGGGTCCACGCCGTAGTCGGCGGAGTGCGTCCGCACCCACCGCACGGCTGCCTTGGCGTCCAGCACCTGAGCCGGGAAGGTCGCTACCCCGCTCAGGCGGTAGTCGGCGGACGCAACCACGAAGCCCGCATCCACCAGCTGCTCGATCGGGCTGAGACCGAACCCGTCGACCGTGGGCCCCAGGGAGGACCGCTCGCCGGTCCGCCACCCGCCTCCATGGAAATGGACCACAGCGGGGAAGGTGGTACCGGCGGATGCGCCGGCGGGCAGGTAGAGATCCAGCAGCAACGGGGCCGAACCCTCGGGGTGTGCGAACTCGATCCCTCGAAGGATCGGTCCTGCCGTCATCGTCGACTCCATGTGTCCCCCGCGCCGTTCTTCCCGTGGTTCTGTGCGATGCGTCGTCCGAACCGCGTCCTGGTTCAACTGTCGGGCATCGGGCCGCCGTGTGCGCGGCCGGTTTCACTGAATGGAAAGTTCGCGTGGCGTCGGTCACGTCCACCCGGTCCTTCGATCCGGGCGCCGGCTGGATCAGCGCGGGGCGACAGGGTCCGTTGCGCGGTACTCGAAGCGCTCCAGCACCGTGCTGCCATCACCGGACGACATGCCGATGACCCTGCCGGTGGTGGGGTCGGGAAAGAACCCCGAGATGACGGGTGTCGAGCCTCTCACTGCCCGCGCACCGCACCCAGTTCCCGCACCAGGAAATCCAGGGCCGCCTGCCCTTCGGGCAGCCCGGCGGTGTGGTTGAGGTGCCCGTGGAACGCCCCTTCCGCGAGGAAGTACGTCAGCGGCACTCCGGCTTGTTGAAGGGTCGAGGCGAACAGCTCGGACGAGCCGCGCGCGTCGTCGTACTCACATGCGAGCAGCGCGGTGGGCGGAAGCCCTGCCGGGTCGGCGTAGCCGGGCATCGCGTACGACGACGCCATGCTCACCGGCCCGCCCACGTAGTTCTCCGCCTGCCGGACACAGTCCTCCGGCGTGAACCGCAGATGTCGGGGCAGTCCCGCCATCACTTCCTCGTCGAGGCCCCGCGCCGGTGGCGGCAGTTCGGCGTACAGGAAGGGATAGGCCAGCAGGAGCTTCGCCGGCACCGGCTTCCCGGCATCGATCAAGTAGAGCGCCGCGCCCACCGCGAGGTTGCCGCCGGCGCCCGCCCCGCCCAGGCACAACAGGTCCGGGTCCAGCCCCAGGGACTCCGCGTTCTTCCGGGCCCAGAACCAGCCGGTCAGGGCGTCCTCGTGGGGCACCGGGAAGCACACACCGTTCCGGGCCAGCCGGTAGTCGACGGAGAGTACCGGCGTCCCGGTGTCGGCCAGCACACGGGCAAGGTAGTCCGATTCCAGCATGTCCAGGCCGCCACTGACGAACCCCCCGCCGTGCAGCCACACCAGCGCGGCACTGCCCGCCGACGCCGGTTCGCCGTAGATCCGGATCCTTACCGGGCCGTGCCGGCCCTCGGCGGAGACCGTGCGGACGGGAACGTCCGGACCGGGGGACCGGACGGCGTCCGCGTTCAGGACGCGTGGCCCGTCCGGGGAGGCCAGGTACTCGGCGAAGCCGGCATCCGGGCCGGTGCCTGCTGCGGGAGCTCCGGGAGCGGAGAGTTCCGTCCGGCGGGACGTCACGAGCTCCCCAGCTTCCGGGAGAAGTAGGAGACGGCGGTGGCCAGGATGGTGTCCAGCTGGTCCTCCGCCCCGAAGAAGCAGTGATCGCCACCCTCGATGGTCACCACCTCATGCTCCACTCCCGCATCCGCGAGCGCTGCTGCAAGAAGGTCTGTCTGGGAGTGCGGCACCAGGCCGTCGCTGTCGCCGTGGATGAGCAGGAAGGGCGGCGCCCCGGCGCGTACATGGCTGACGGGGCTCGCGGCGGCCAGGAGGGCGGGGTCGTCGGAGCCGCCCACCAGCATGTGTTCGGGCTGCAGCGACATCCCGGCCGGAACACCCGCCGTCAGGGCAGCGGGGAACAGACCGTCCGGCATGTCCATGAGGGGGATGTCGACCAGGGAGGAGACACCGTAGAAGTCGACGACGGCGCTGATGGCACTCGAGTGCCCCTGCGCGCCGAGACCGCCGTGAAGGTCCTCCCGCTCCCCGGTCAGTCCCAGCATCGCCACGAGATGGCCGCCTGCGGACTCGCCCCAGGCCCCGAACCGGCCCGGGTCGACGCCCAGGTCCTCCGCGAACTCGCGCAGGTACCGGACAGCGGCCTTGAGGTCGTGCAGCTGCGCCGGGAAGGGCGCCTCCAGGGCATGCCGGTAGTCCGCGGTGGCACACGCGATCCCGGCCTCGTTGAGCAGGCGGAAGACGGAGTCCGGCGTGAAGGTGGGCGGCAGCTCACGCCGATCCCCCAGCTGGAAGGCGCCGCCGTGGACCCAGAGGACCAGCGGGACGGGTGCCGCAGCCTGGCGCGGAAGCCAGACGTCCAGCTTCAGCGGCCGGAAGCCGAGCGCCCGGGCGTAGGTGAGTTCGCGGTGCACCAGGGAGACGTCCGAGACCTGCTCCGGCGTCCCGGGGCCGTCGAAGACGGGAAACGGCGGGACGTCCACCCCGCCCGGGCGGGCAGGATCGGGGCGGGCAGGATCGACTACAGCTTCATCGACTGTCATGAGGTGCTCCTTGCTGGTTCTGGTTCCTGGGCTCCCCCGCCGGCGGCCAGGAAGGAATGGGTGCCGGGTCCGACGACGGCGGGCGGCCCGCCGGGCAGCCGTATCTCGGCGCTGGTGGCGGCGGGCACGGTGGCGGTGAGCACCAGCACGCCGTCGTGCAGTGTCCACTGCACCTCGATGAGGCCCCTCGGGCCCCGGTGGGACGTACGGGCAGAGGTCAGACCCGCACCGGGACGCGGCTCGATGATGATCCGCTCATACCCGGCGCTGTCCGGGTCCTGCCGTAGTCCGGCGGTGTAGCGGTGGAGGAAGGACACCACGGCGCCCTTGCTGTAGTGGTTGAGCGACTGGTGCGGGGTGCCGTCGGCGTCCATCCCGTTCCACAGCTCCCACATGGTGGTGGCGCCTCGGTCCACCATCGCCAGCCAGGACGGCTCGGAGTCCTGCATCAGGAGCTCGTAGGCCAGCTGCAGGTCGCCGTTGTCCGCCAGGACGGGCAGCAGGTAGGGCGTGGACAGGAAGCCGGTTCCCAGGTGGGTGTCCGCGTCGCGGATCAGTGCGGCCAGTTGGGCGGTGACGGTGCTGCGGCGCTCCGCAGTGACCAGGTCGAAGGCCAGGGCGCGGACGCAGTTGGCCTGGCTCGCAGGGGTGACCTGCCCCGTGGAATCGAGGTATTCGATCTCCCAGGCCTCCCGGATACGCCCCGAGAGCTCCGCCAGTGCCTTCGCGTCATCCACCCGGCCGAGGACGGAGGCGATGCGTGCCATCAGCGACGTGGTGTTCCGGTAGTAGGCGGTGGCCACGATGCCGGAATCGGCGGTACGAGCGGCGAAGAGGTCCGGTTCCGGGCCGTCCGGTTCCATCCATTCGCCCCAGTGAAATCCCGTGTCCCACAGGTACTTCTCATGCGGCGCCGGAACAGAGCCGGCGGCAGCGCGGGAAGGGTGCCGCTGCGACTCCGCGGTCGTCCGGACGAAGCCCAGCCACCGGTTCATCGCGGCCCAGTTCTCCTCGAGGATGCCGGCGTCCCCCGTGGCCAGGTACAGCTCCCAAGGCACCATCACGATCGCGTCGCCCCAGCCCGCCGACCCATTGACAAAGGCCATGAAGTCCGCAGAGGTGGCGTCCGGGCCGGGGGAGGGCGAAACGTTGGCGATGACCCCGCTGTCCCACTGGTCGGCGCGGACATCGTTGAGCCACTTCCGCGAGAAGCCGGCGACGTCGAACAGATATGCAGCTGTAGGTATAAACAACTGCCAGTCCCCCGTCCAGCCGGCCTTCTCACGCTGCGGGCAGTCGGTGGGGACCTCGCACGAGTTGTCCCGGAAGCTCCACTCCACGATCTCGTGCAGCCTGTTCAGCCGCTCATCACTGCAGGTGAAGGTCCCGATCCTTTCCAGGTCGGTCTGGACCAGGCAGCCGGTGATGTCCGCCCGCTTCAGGTCCGGCTCAAGCCCCTGGACCGAGACGTACCGGAAGCCGTGCGTCGTGTGCCGGGGCTCGAACACCTCCCCGGAGACGCCCGAGGCGATGACGGAGTCCACCTGCCCCGCGTCCAGGAACGCGCCAGGGGTGCGGAAATCGTGCGGGCGCAGGTGATCCCGGGTGACGTCGCCCCTGCCCGGAGCGTCGTCCAGCGCCTCCCCGTACTCCAGGGTGACCGTCTCACCTGCCGCGCCGAGCCTCCCGAGCCGCACCCAGCCGTGGATGTTCTGGCCGAAGTCCACCACCTGATGGCCGGTCGCGAGGCGGGTGATGGACACCGGAGCGAGTTCCTGCACGATGCGGGTGGGTGGCGCGGTCGGACCGACCAGCGTGTCGTAGCTGCAGTCGCGGACGACAGCGGGCCTCGCCCGGGAGGTGGACACCCGGAAGTCGACGCGCTGGCCCGCCATCAGGTCGGCGCCGAGGATCTCGGTGGGTGAGGCGAGCCAGGACGCGTCGGTGCCGAGAATCGTCCGGCCTGACCCGGACCCCAGTTCCAGCTGCGCCAGGAATGCCGTCTGCCGGCCGTACATGTCGGCGTCGCGCGTGTACCCGAAGGTGCCGCGGTACCAGCCGTCGGTGAGGACGGCACGGAGGGTGTTGATGCCCGGGAGCAGGAGGGCCGTGACGTCGAATGCCTGGACCTGCAGGGTGGTGGAGTAGCTGGTCGAGCCGGGGGTGAGCTGCTGGTCCCCGACCCGCCGTCCATTGAGGAACAGCTCGTAGATGCCGTGGGCGGTGGCGTAGGCGCGGGCGGAGTCCGGGACGGCGGCCAGGGTGAAGGTCGTGTGCAGCGCATGACCGGGACGCTCGCCGGGCTCGGGGACGGTCGACTCGTCCCGCCCGATCCACTGTGCGGTCCAGTCCGAGGGATGCAGGAGTCCCAGCTCCACCGCCATCGGATCGGACCAGGCGCTCGCCGTCTCGGCGCCGTCGGTCCCGGTGTTCCAGGTGCGGACGCACCAGGCGAACCGGCTGCGGGACGTGAGTTCCGGCCCCGAATAGGGCACCGGCCGATGTCCGGCGGAGGAGACCCAGCCGGTGTCCCAGCCGTTGGTGGCGGTGATCTGGTAGGCCGTCTGGCGCGTGGTTCCGGCGGGCGGCGTCCAGCCGAGCCGCGGTGCGGCGGCGGTGATCCCGAAGGCCTCCCGCAGGTGGTCGACCCGCAGCCGTGTGGGGGCGATCAGGCGGGACGCCTCGACGGCGGTGTCGAGAACGGTGGAGGTCATACGGCAGGCTCCTGAACGTGGGTAGCTAGGGTTCAAGCTTCGTTTCCTGCCGGCCGCCTCCACAGTGCTCTTTCATTGGATGGAATAGCATTGGAACATCATTATCGACAGACCACCGGCACTAGGACCTTCTGCATGACCATCCCTCCGGAGACCGATGCCCCTCCCGTTCGCGGGAAGCGGCCCAAGCAGGGCGAGCCGGTCGTGGACCGCGCACTGAGCCTGCTCGCTGTCTTCTCCGACCGGCGCCGGGCGTTGACCCTGTCGGAGCTGGCGCGGTACGCGGACATGCCCGCCCCGACGGCGCTGCGGCTCATCGCACGGCTAGTGGCGTGGGGCGCCCTGGAGAGGCTCGACGACGGACGGTACGTCGTCGGGGTCCGCCTCTGGGAGGTCGCCTCGTTGTCCCCCCGCGGGCATGGCGTCCGGGAGATCGCGCTGCCGTACCTCGAGGATCTGTTCGAGGTCACCCGCCACCATGTCCTGCTGGCCGTCCGGGACAACGAGCAGGCGGTGCTGATCGAGCGGCTCTCCTCGAGGGACGCCACCGAGGTGGCCTACCGGGTGGGCGGCCGCGCGCCGCTGCGGTCCACCGCCGTCGGACTGGTGCTGCTGGCCGGTGCCGACCACCAGTTCCAGGAGACCATCCTGCGGAAGCCCCCGGAGGAGGAGCCCGGGGTGGCCACCCTGCCCGAAGGCCAGGTCCGGCGCACGCTGTCGGACGTGCGGCGCACCGGCATCGCGATGATCCGGCGCACCGCACCCTCCCGCACGGTCTCCGTCGCCTCACCCATCTTCGACGCCCAGGGGTCCGTGGCGGCCGCGCTGTCCATCGTGGTCCCGGATGGTTCCACACCCCCGAACGTCCTGGCCCCGGCGGTGCGTGCCGCCGCCCGGGCGGTCTCCCGGAACCTGGGCCACCAGGCGGAGGTCAGCCAGGACGTGTGGACGCACTCCCAGGGCTGACGCGGCACCGACTACCCCTGCACCACGAGGCGGCGGATCAGGTCGTCCCACAACCCGACGCTGTCGATCTGGTGGTCGTCCGCCGTCCTTGGGGCAGTCCGCCGTCCCGGCATAGGGGCCCCCGGTACGAACGGCACCAGGACGCTGTCGCCGAGAGTAAGCGTCGTGCCCAGCTCCACGAAGGGTGGAACATCGAGCAGGCGCTCCGCCAGCCAGGAGCCTACTGGTGATGCGGCAGCGAGCTCGTTCTTCACTGCATCGACCGCAACGGTCATCTGCGTGTACTCCTCGTAGGGGATCCGCTCAAGGGCCATCCCTGATGCCAGGACCTCCCCTGCCGCTCCGGCGTCGGTATCGGAGTTGTACTCCCCCCGGCCCGGCTCGGTTCTGGTGCCACCCACCCACACCAGCGCTGCCCTGTCCGCGAGCGACAGGTCCAGTCGAAGCGCAGCAGCGACGTTGGTCAGTGGTCCCCCGCAGAGAACAGTGGTCCGTTCGAAGCGAGCGGACGTCTCCACGATCGTGCGCGCCGCAGCGCTGACCTGGCCCGTGGTGGTCCCGGGGGCCTCAGCACCCAGAATCACCCGTACGTCCTTCAGCCCGAGGAGCTGCACGAGGCGCTCGGCGAGGTGCAGGCCGCGGCTGGCCGTAGTCGTCGGGTCGACACCTGCTGCTCCGGCCAGTCCCGGGTCCAGGGGCGACGTCGTCACCAGGACCGTCGCCCCCGGGTCGCAGCACAGGAGAATGTGTGCGAGGGCAACGAGCCCGTCAGGGTCGCCACCGAAATCGTTGTCGATGACGAGCAGCTCCTCAGCCGGCTTGACGGCTGTCACAGCTGGGCCCTGAAGGAAACGCACGGGATCACGGGGAGGAGTAGCATCGGACTCCGCCTACACACCTGAGGACACGGCGAGAGCCGCAGACGAGGTGAAGCGGTGGGTGCCGCCCCGGACGCTGAAGTATTCGCCGCCGGGAAGCTCGACGTCCGCTTCCACGCCGTCGGGGACCGTCACCTCGAGGGTGAGGGCGCCGTCGTCGAGCCGCCATTCCACCCGGACGGTCCCGTGCGGGGTCTTGAGGGACGTCGTGGCCCAGTCGATGCCTTCACCCGGTACCGGGGCGATCCGGACCCTGCTGTACCCGGGCGCGAGCGGGCTGATGCCGCCGATCCCCTTGTGCAGCCAGTCGGCCACGGCGCCCAGGGCGTAGTGGTTGAAGCTGGTCATCTCACCGGGATTGATGGTGCCGTCCGGGAGCATCGAGTCCCAGCGTTCCCACACGGTAGTGGCGCCCATGGTCACGGGATACAGCCAGGACGGGCAGCCCTGTTCCAGGAGCAGGCGGTAGGCGTCCTCGCTGTGGCCGGTGTCCGTGAGGGCTCCGGTGATGAACGGGGTGCCGGCGAAACCGGTGGATACGCGGTAGTCGTTCTTCCGGACCAGCTCGGCGAGGCGTTCTCCCGCGAAGTCGCGGTGTTCGGCGCTGGGCAGGATGTCGAAGGCGATCGCGAGGGCGTAGACGGTGGTGCAGTCGCTGCGGATGGTGCCGTCGGTGGCCACGTAGTGCTCCAGGAAGGAGGCCTGGACCCGTGCGGCGAGCTGCTCGAAGTACTCGGCGTCGTCCTGGTGTCCCAGTAGCCGGGCCGTGTCGGCCGTGATCGAGGCCGTACGGAACAGGCAGACCGTGGCGACGACGCCGGTGTCCGCTTTCGCGTCCCAGGGCTTGTCCGGATCCGCGTCGGGGTCCAGCCAGTCACCGAACTGGAAGCCCTGATCCCACAGTCCGGTGTCCGAGAGCAGTCCCTCCACCCGCCGGGTGTGCGAGGTCATCGATTCGTACTGGTTCTTCAGCACTGTGAGATCGCCGTACGCTTCCCAGAGCGCCCATGGCACCCAGACGGATGCTTCGCTCCACAGGGCCGATGATTCCGGTGCCGGGAATTCCGGGGGCTGGGGGCAGTACTTGAGGGCGTCCGGAACGGTGATGGGTACCAGCCCGTCGGCTGCTTTCTGCTCGGCGGCGAGGTCCAGCAGCCAGTCCTGGAGGAAGCCTCTGACGTCGTAGAGGAACGCTGCGGTGGGTGCGAAGACCGCGATGTCGCCGGTCCAGCCGAGGCGCTCGTCGCGCTGCGGGCAGTCGGTGGGCAGGTCCAGGAAGTTGCCCCGCAGCCCCCAGACGATGTTGCGGTGCAGCTGGTTGACCAGCTCGTTGGAGCACTCGAAGGTACCGGTGCGCTCCAGCGCGGAGTGGACCACCACTGCTTCGAGGGAGTCCTCGGTGAGCGTCCCGGGCCAGCCGGTGATCTCCGCATAGCGGAAGCCATGGAACGTTTTGGTCGGTTCGAAGAAGTCCTCGCCGCCGGACAGGACGAAGGTGTCCGTGGCCTCGGCGGAGCGCAGGGGCCGCACGCCCAGCTCGCCGTCTTCCAGTACTTCTGCGTGGCGCACCGTGATGGGGTGCCCTTCCCCGCCCTGGATCCGGAAACGGAGCCACCCCACGAGGTTCTGGCCGAAGTCCACCAGCGTCCTGCCGGTGGGAGAGGCGAAGATCTCCACGGGCCGGACGACGCCGGCGCGCACCACCGGCGGACCCACCGGTTCGGCCAGCCGGTCACCGTCGAACTCCACGGTGTGGGTCCCGGCCCAGGCGCCGGCGTCGAAGCCCGGCTCCGCCCAGCCTGCCTGAACCCTGCGGGCGTCGATGGTCTGCCCGTCGTAGAGGTCGTTGACGGTGGTGGCGGAAGGCCCGGCCTGCCAGGTGGTGTCGGAGGCGACGGACTGGACGTGTCCGTCGGCGAACTCGATGTCCAGCTGGCCGAAGAACCCCAGTTCGCTGCCGTACAGGTTCGACATGCCGTGCCAGGCCAGGCGCCCGCGGTACCAGCCGTTGCCGAGTTCCACGCCGAGGACGGTGGACGGCCCCACCAGGGCGGTCACGTCGTAGCTGCGGTAGCGGAGCCGCCATTCGTAGGAGCTCCAGCCCGGGCTCAGCACGTCCTCGCCCACTGGGACACCGCTGATCAGCGCCTCGTAGACACCGTAGGCGGTGGCGCGCAGCGTCGCCCTGGCCACGGCGCCGTGGCCCTCCTCGAGCCGGAACTCCTTGCGGAGCAGCGGGGCTCCGTCGAAGTCCTCATCGGGTGAGATCATGGCGGCGCGCCAGGGTGCCTGCGTCATCGGAATCCGTTCTGCTTGGCCGCCAGCTACGTGACGGCGGGGAAGGTCAGGGGTTGTGGTGGTGGTGCTGACGGGCCCGTCAGGAAGGTGCCGTCAAGGTGCTGTCGAGGTAGAGCAGAGGTGTGCTGATGGTTCGGGGGGAACGGTCAGGCCGCGTAGTGGCAGGCGACGTCGGACGCGCCGACCCGCCGGAGTGCGGGCCGCTCGTCCCGGCACAGGTCGGTGGCCAGGGGGCACCGGAGCCGGAAGGGGCACCCGCCGGGGGCGGGGGTGGCTGCCGCACCGGTCCGCACGCCGAGGGATTCCCGGGCTTCCCTGCGAGCCGCCTGCTCGGCGGGCCGGGGCACCGGGGACGCTGCCACGAGGGTCTGGGTGAAGGGGTGCTTCGGGTCCTCCGTGACGGCCGCGGCGGGGCCGGTCTCCATGACCTGCCCGCGGTAGAGCACCACCACGCGCTGTGCCAGGAACTGGACCACGGCGATGTCGTGGGCGATGAACAGGTAGCCCAGGCCGCGCTCGTCGCGCAGGTCCGCCAGCAGGTTCAGCACCTGCGCCTGCGTGGAGAGGTCCAGTGCGCTCACGGCCTCGTCGCAGACCACGAGCTTGGGATCGCAGATGAGGGCGCGGGCCACGGAGATGCGCTGCCGCTGGCCGCCGGAGAACTGGCTCGGGTACCGGTCCACGGCGTCGCGGGGTAGTCCCACCCGTTCCAGTATGTCCTCTGCGCGCTGCCGGGCCTCGGTCGGGTTCACGCCGCGGAGCCGGAGCGGTTCGGCGAGCGAGGAGCCGACGGTGTTCCGGGGGTTGAGTGAGGAGTTGGGGTCCTGGAAGACGGCCCGCAGCTCCCCGCCCAGAGCCCTGCGCTGGGACGCGCCGGCGGAAGTGATGTCCTTGCCCTGGTAGGTGATGGACCCGGAGGAGACCTTCTGCAGGCCCAGGATCGCCTTGCCGATCGTCGACTTGCCGGATCCGGATTCCCCGACCAGGCCCACGGTCTCCCCCGCGGCGATGCTGAAGCTCACGCCGTCCACGGCGGCCGGAGCAGCCGTTGCCTTGCGGCCGCGGCCGTATCGCACCACGAGGTCCTTGACCTCCAGCAGGGGCTGGACGGGTGCGGGTGACGTCGGTTCCGGGCGGATCGAGGTCGAGGTGCTCATGCGGGATCCTTTTCGGCAGTTCTTTCAGTGGGTCGTGCTTCGACGTGAGCGGTCCTGATCTCGGCCAGTCGTGCTTCGGCAGGTCGTGTTTCGACGAGGTCCAGGATGCGGTGGCTCGGCACATCGGTGGCCACCCAATCCAGGCCTTCGACGGCCAGTTCGTCCGCCTTCACGCAGCGGACCGTCCCGTCACCGGTGCCGGACGGTAGCAGCGGGATGGGGACTTTGCAGGCGGACCCGGCGAACTGGCAGCGGGCGGCGAAGCGGCACGTGGTGGGCCAATCCTTGGGTTGCGGGACCTGCCCGCTGATAGTGGCCAGCCGCTCGGGCATGTCCGCGGCACTGGTGGCGTGCGGGTCCGCGGCCAGCAGGGCGAGCGTGTAGGGGTGACGGGGGTTGTCCAGGATGCTGTCCGTCCGGCCGTTCTCCACGACCTGCCCGGCATACATCACGGCAACCCGGTCGCACAGGTCGGCGACCACGCCGAGATCATGGGTGACCATCACCACGGACATCCCGGTCTCCTTCGCCAGGCTGCGCAGCAGTGAGAGGATCTCGGCCTGCACGGTGACGTCCAGTGCCGTGGTGGGCTCGTCCGCGACGAGCAGGCGGGGCCGGCCGGAGAGCGCCAGGGCGATGGCCACGCGCTGGGCCATGCCGCCGCTGATCTGGTGCGGGTAGACCGTGAGGATGCGGGCGGCGTCCACGATGCCCACCTTCTCCAGCAGGTTCAGTGCTTCGGCCTTCGCTTCGGCCCTGCCCGTCCTGCGGAGCCGCCGGATGGCGGCGGTGAGCTGGTAGCCCACGGTGAACATCGGGTCCAGGGCACGCATGGGTTCCTGCGAGATGAGGGCGATCTCGCGTCCGCGGATCCCTTCCATGTCCTTATCGGTCGCCGCTGCGAGGTTCCTGCCGTTCCAGAGGATCTGGCCTCCGGTCACCGAGACCCCGGACGGCAGCAGGCCCAGCAGTGACAGTGCCGTCATGGTCTTGCCACACCCTGATTCGCCCACCAGGCCCAGGACGGTGCCCGGTTCGACGTCGAAGGAGACGTCCGTGACCAGGCGGACACCGCCATCCACGCCCACGGACAGGTTGCGCACGCTCAGCGTGTCCTTCCCCGCCTCGTCCTCCCCGGACGAAGCGGCCGGAGAGGCCGCAGCGATGGCGGCGACGGCTTTCGCCCGCTGACGCCGGGCGGCGGCGGAGGGCAGGTGGGAGGCGGTGGTGTTGGGTGCCTTGCCGAGCGCGTTGCCGATCGCGTTGGCGGAGAGGACCGTCAGCGCGAGCACGGCCCCGGTGGGGACCATGAGCCAGGGTGCGTCGTAGACGTGCTGGGACGCACCCTGGATCATTCCGCCCCAGCTGGGCTCGGGGATGGGCGGCCCGAAGCCGATGAAGGCCAGTCCGGCCTGGATGAGCATGCCGACGGCGAAGATCAGGGCCGCCTGGACCACGATGGTGTTCGTCAGGCCGGGCAGCACGTGGCGGAGGCTGATGCCCACGGAGCTGACGCCGTCCACCTTGGCTGCGTCCACGTAGAGCTGGGACTGCAGCGACTTGGCCTGGCCCAGCATGACACGGTAGATACCCGCCGAGATGAGTACGCCGAGGATGGCCATGACCAGCGGGATGTTGGTTCCCACGGCGCCGATGACGGCCAGGATGATCACCGTGCCGGGCAGGGACATCATGATCTCTGTGACGCGGCTGATGACGGCCTCCACGCGTTCACCGGCTGCTGCTGCGAGCATCGCCAGGAGGGTGCCCAGTCCGACGGCGACGATCACGGTGATCATGGAGGTGCCGAGCGTGCCGGCGGCGGAGGCGAAGATGCGGCTCAGGAGGTCCCGGCCCAGTTCGTCCGTCCCGAGCCAGTGAGCGGCGCTGGGTCCGGACAGGACGGCGGTGAAGTCCTGGTCCTCGGTCCGAAAGGGCAACCAGAGGGGCGCCGTCAGGGAGGCGATCACGATCACGGCCAGCCAGACCACCCCGGCCGTACTGGCCGGTGAGGCGAACAGCTTGGAGGCGGAGAGCCGCCGGCCGGCCCTGGCGGGAGCCGGAGGAAGGAGCGCGGCCGAGGCCGGCTCCGGAGAATCCGCAGGGGCAGGGGCGACGTTCGGGATCATGAGGCACGCAACTTCGGGTCGAGGAACTTGGTGGCGAGTTCCAGCACCAGGTTCACGGCGACCACCACGACAGTGGCGATCACCACCACGCCCTGCACGGACGGGGCGTCATGGGTGCTGACGGAGTTCTGCACGGCCTGGCCCAGGCCTGGCATGGCGAACAACTGCTCGGCGATGACGGAACCGCCGAAGAGCTGGATGAACTGCAGGGCGATGCCCGCCACGATGGGCAGGCTGGCGTACCGCAGTGCGTGGACGTACAGGATCTTCCAGGTAGGCGTGGCCGTGGCACGGAGGGTCCGGATGTGCTCCTGCTGGAGTGCCTCGAGCATGGAGGCCCGGGTCTGGCGGGCGATGAAGGCCGCTCCGCCCACGGCCAGGGTGATCACCGGCAGGGCCAGGGACAGGGCCCAGTCCCTCGGGGAAACATCGAACGGGACATACCCGGTCGCGGGGAAGACCGGGGACTGCACCGCCAGGAGGTAGACGAAGATGATGCCGATCCAGAAGGCCGGCAGGGCTACCGCCATGCCGGCGACGCCCCCGATAATGCGGTCGACGACGCCGCCGCGGACTGCGGCGGTGACGCCCAGGGCGATGCCGAGGACGGCGCTGAGCAGGGTGGCACCGGCAGCGAGCGACGCAGTGACCGGGAGCCTGCCGGCCAGGTCCGCGCTGACGGAGCGGCCGTCGATGAGGGAGATCCCGAAATCGCCCTGGACTGCTGCGCCCAGCCAGCGGAAGAACTGGACGGGAAGGGAATCGGACCAGCCCAGACGCTGGTTGACCTCATCGATGGCCTCCTGGGAGGCGCCCGCACCGAGGGACACAGCTCCCGGGCTGCCCGGCATGGCGTGCACCAGCAGGAATGCCAGCACGGCGACCACCAGTACGGTGGCCAGTGCCATCAGCAGGCGCTTGGCGATGAATAGTGCCACGGTGACCTCCATCGGTCGGACTCGGCCGGGCGGGCTCCCCAGGGGAGCCCGCCCGGTCGGGTGGGGTATTAGCTGGCCGGCTTGTAGGACGAGAGGAGCGGGTAGGCGTTGGTACCGGCGAACTCGACCGGCGCCACCTTCTTGGTGTTGTAGCCCTGGTTGACGAGGGCTTCGTACAGCGGGATCATCCAGCCGGATTCCACGAGGCGGGTGTTCAGCTTGGTGGCCGCGGTCTTGGCAGCGGCGTCGTCCTTGGCGGCAGCCAGTTCGGCGGTCGCTGCACTCAGCTCTTCGTCGGTGGCTTTCTGCACGTTGGTGAAACCGTTGAGGACGACTCCGTACATCACGCCCACCGGGTTGTCCCAGTTCAGGGGGCTGTAACCCAGCGGCGTGGTGGCGACGGCGGCGAAGGCTTCATCGGTGGAGGCGGCCATCTTGACGTTCATGGTGATCCCGACCGCGGCCAGGTCCTTCTGGACTGCCTGCAGGTCCGTCTGCGTCTGCGCGCTGGCGATGATGGTGAATTCGAATCCGTCCGGGTAGCCGGCTTCCGCGAGCAGGCTCTTGGCCTTTTCCGGGTCGTAGGCGAACTCGGTCTCGAGGTCCTCGGTGAAGCCGGCGGAGTCCTTCGGCAGGGCGTTCCATGCGGGGATGTCACCCTTGTGGAGTGCGTCCACCAGGGCCTGCCGGTTGATGGCGTGCTGGATCGCCTGCCGGACCTTCTCCTCCGCGAACGCGGGTGCCGTCTTGCCGATCTTGTCGAAGGAGATCATGGTGTTGACGGTGCCGCCGATCTGGGAGACACCCGACCCCTTGGATTCTGCGAAGTCGACGGTGGACGAGGTCAGCATGGCGACGTCGGCCTGGCCGGACACCAGGGCGTTCGCCCGGGCCTGCGGGTCGAGGACGACACTGAAGACGACCTTGTCGAAGGCGAAGTCCGAGGCCTCCGAACTCTCCTCGTTTTTCACGAAGACGTATTTGCTGCCCTTCACGGTGGTCGGGTCCAGGGTGTACGGACCGGATCCGTCCGGGGTCGCAGCGAGGCTCGCGGTGTCCGTGACGCCGTCCTTGCCGACGATCATGCCGGTGGTGGAGGTGAGGTTGTTCTCAAAACCCGGCTGAGGCTTCGCGAACGTCAGGGCTACCTCGGTGGGGCTGACGACGTCGACGGAGGTGATCTCCTGCGCCCCGCCCTTGGCGACCGCGGAGTAGGCACTCAGCGCAGGATCGGACCGGCGGTCGAGGTTCGCCTTGACCAGCTCGGCGTCGAGCTTGGACCCGTCGGTGAACGTGACGTCATCCCTGAGGGTCAGCGTCATGACCGTGTTGTCCGCGTTGTAGCTGAACTCCTCGGCCAGGCCCGGGCCTGCCGATCCGTCCGGCTGGAGCGTCATCAGGCTCTCGTAGAGACCTTCGAAGAACTGCCGCTGGGCTGCCGAGACGCGCAGCGGGTCATAGCCGAAGGAACCGGAGTCACTGTCGATGGCCAGGGTCAGCATGCTGGTATCGGCCTCGGCCGCCGCCTGGTTGGAGCTGCCGCCGCACGCGGTCAACGATCCCAGCAGCAGTGCTCCGGCCAGAACGGCGGAGCTCCCACGGACGGAGGGGTTCAGAAGTTTCATGTAGTGCGCCTTTGCATTCTCGATGGAACAGCGGAGGGAGTCAGTCGGGGCTGGCGGCTCGCCGGCTCTCTCCAAGCATCAGCCGCCCGCATTCGGCACTCACATGAGAATGTCATTCATTGAAAAGGTATTGTGGCGCCGGTCACGCGACGGGAAAGGATTGGAAGCCAGGGCAGAGAGGCCCGTTGCGCCTCCCGGGCGCTGAACCGAAAGGAACCACATGACCGACGCATTCCCCTTCCCGCAGGACTTCCTCTGGGGTGTCGCCAGTGCCGGGCATCAGGTGGAGGGGAGCAACGTCAACAGCGACGTCTGGTTCCTGGAGCACCTGCCGGGCACCATGTTCTCCGAGCCGTCCGGCGATGCCCTGGACCACTACCACCGCTACCGCGAGGACATCGCCCTGATCGCAAGCCTGGGATTCACGAGCTACCGCTTCTCGCTCGAGTGGGCACGCATCGAGCCGGAGGAGGGACTCTTCTCCCAGGCCGAGCTGAACCACTACCGGCGTGTCCTGGAGGCCTGCCACGAGCACGGACTCACCCCCGTGGTCACCTTCCACCACTTCGCGTCCCCGCGGTGGCTCCTCGCCGTCGGCGGCTGGGAAGGCCCCCGGACAGCCGCACTCTTCGCCCGCTACTGCGACCGCGTCATGGCGCACCTGGGTGACCTCATCGGGGTCGCCTGCACCCTGAACGAGCCCAACCTGCCCTGGCTGCTGAAGTCCTTCGGCATCGGCGGCGAGGCCCCCGAGAACCGCGGCTCGGTGCCCGTGTGGGCCGCAGCCGCAGAACGCCTCGGCGTCGACCCCAGCACGATCGCTCCGTTCCAGTTCTCGTCGACCGAGGCCGGATTCGACGTGAAACTGGCAGCACACCGCGCTGCCACGGCAGCCATCAAGGCCCGCCGCCCCGAACTTCCCGTGGGCTGGACCCTGGCGAACTCGGATATCCAGTCCATCGACGGCGGGAGCGAGACCGCCGGCCAGGTGCGCCGCGACGTCAACGAACGCTTCCTCGAGGCGTCCCGCGGCGACGACTTCGTGGGCATCCAGACCTACGGGCGCACCGTCTACGGCCCGGACGGCCTCGCGCCGGCCCCTGAAGGCGCTGCGACGAACCAGATGGGCGAGGAGATCTACCCTCAGGCCCTCGGGACGACCATCCGGGAAGCGGCACGGATCGCCGGGATACCGGTGATCGTCACGGAGAACGGCCTCGCCACGGAGGACGACACGCAGCGGGTGGACTACCTCCGGGCTGCGGTGGACAGCGTCGCGTCCTGCCTCGCCGACGGCATCGACGTCCGGGGCTACATCGCGTGGACGGCCTTCGACAACTACGAATGGGTGTTCGGCTACCGGCCGAAGTTCGGACTGATCGGGGTGGACCGCACGACCCAGGAGCGTATTCCCAAGGACAGTGCGCGCTGGCTGGGCGGCCTGGCGCAGGAACACGCCGTGCAGGCCGGCCTGGACGCGCAAACGGGCGTCGTCCACTCCGCCTGACATCGCCGGGGGCCGTCGTCGGATCCGTCGACGACAGCCCCTCGCGCAGGGGGCCTTGGCGTCCATCCTCCGGGTGGACGCCGGGGTCCCGGATTGCGTGCTGGCGCACGGCAACCCGCCCGGCTCGGGTTTGGTGCTACTCCGAGACGGTGAGGCCCTGCTCGGTGCCTGTATCGGCTCACACCCTGCCAGCGCTTCAGGAGAGGCGTATGGACCGAAGGCGGCGGTCTTGATTGCTCCACGAGTACGCGCACGGCGCACGCGCAACCGGAGGGTTTCTCCTGCGCTATGGCTGGTGCCGCTGATCGCGTCCGTCACCCCGTTTGGGAGAGCAGAGGAATGTGGTTTCCAGGCCCAGTTGTGCACGAAGTGGACCCGCTCGCCGCGTCGGTTTGTCGCGTTTATGCCTGGTTGGGCGGAGGCCGCCGCCCTCCATCGTGTTCGTTCGCTCCAACACCTACAACAACTTGGTGCCAGCTGAAAAGCGCGCCCTGTCAGCGGCCAACGAACTCACGGCAGCGTTCGAGCACATCGGGTTGGAAAGCGCTGAGTAGGAGGGGTCTCGCCCCTTCCCCAACCGCTGCCTGGCATGACACCGGTTATCGGTGAGTGGATTTCGACGGAGAGTGAGTGTGAAGGGCTGTAGGAGACGTCCGCCAGGGGCCCACTCGGCCTGCCTAAGTTATGCGCAGACAGCCGCTGAGACGCATTAGTCAAGAGATGGCCGAGATTTCGTGCAGTGAATTGCTAGAGGCAGTACGTGCGAGCTGGTCAGTCACGAGCCCGAGCACATAGGGCGGTGGTTTGCTGATTGATGACGGACGGGAGGGGTGGTCTTGGTACCCCTCCCGTCCGGGGCTGCTATTAGTAGGCGAACTGCCACATGTAGCGGCGTCCCTCGAGGGCGTATCCGCGTACCGCGGCGTAGTGGGCGGCCAAGCGGAAATCGAGGGTGTAGAACACCAGTGGGGCGACGAAGGCGCGCATGTCCTGCGGGATGCCTGGCAGTTCAAGTTCTCTGCTGTCCACGCGGAACGTCTCCCCGCTGTATTTCTCCAGGAAGCGGTCGACGCGTTCACCCATGGGACGCGTTTCGTCTTCGCTGAGGAACAGGATGCTCTTGGTGTCCTTGTCGAAGACCTCGAACGGACCCTGGAAGAATTCATCCGCGTTGATGGTGGCTGCGTGCATCCACTGCATTTCCTGGAGGAAGCAACTCGTGAAGGTGGATCCCATGCCCTCGAGGGCGCCGGAGGCGATGAGGTAGGTGACGGGAACGTCCTTCATGTTCTCGGCGATCTTGGCTGCGTAAGGCTCGAAGGCGCGGACAGTCGTGTCGATGGCTACGGGAAGAGCGGCCAGGGCATCGAGTTCGGCACTGACATTCGCGCCTTCGCGCTTCAGGATCGCAAGGGCAAGGAGCTGCAATAGAACCTGGTTGCCGTCACCCGTCTTTCCGATGAAGGCTGTATTGACCGCTTGGGCGAGGGCGCCTTCTTCATTCAGGGTCACTGCCACCACGGCGGCGCCGCGCTCCTGGGCCCACCGGGCTGCCTGGACCGTTTCCGGCGTCATGCCTGCAGCGGAAAAGGAGATGACCAGTGCTCCAGACCCGACGCCGGGGGAATTGCGGTAGTAGAACTCGTCGGAGTTCACGGAGCTGACGGGAGTGACTCCCCGCTTGTCGAGGAGATACTGGGCGGCGTGCACGCCCGAAAGGGAGCCTCCGGCCCCGACGAGGTAGACCCGTCGAAGTTCGGGTAGGCCAGAGACGTAGGAGTCGATGTCCGGCCACAGGGTAAGTGCATGTTCTTGCGAGCTGGCGATGTTGTCGGGGATGTCCTTGACGGGCTGCGGGCCGGTGAAAGTACCGTCGGTCACGTTTATTCCTTAGCGGTTGGTGATGGAGTGGGCGTGAGCCCGGAATGTGCTGAGTTGTGAACTCTCAGCGAATCGGTGCGGCGATTTCGGGGGTGATGGGTTCACCGTGGCCGAAAGCGCCGAAGGTCATACAGGTGTGGGCCGCTGCAACGGCGGCTTGGGAGAGGAAAGAGTCGGGGTTTTCCTGCCGGAGGAGGCCGACCAGGACACGCGCGCAAAATGTGTCGCCTGCCCCGAGGGTGTCGATGACTCCTGTGGCGGGGTGCGCGCCGCTGCTCCAACGCTGGGTGCCTCCCCTGCTGAGGACAGCTCCTTTGGTGCCGCGTGTGACCAGGCTCCAGGTCGATCCCGACGCTTCGCTGCGTGCCAGGAGTGCCTCGGACTCGTCGTCGTCAAGGGAGCCGGCGGAAAGGACGGACAGATAACACGACGGCCCGATATGACGGATGTGGTTTGGGTCTGTATGGGTGCTGAAGTCGTAGGAAAGGCGGGTTGCGGCCGCGAACGCGGGAACATACGCGTCAAGCCCGCTGGTTGCTCCTACGTGGACCGCATCGAAAGCTTCGAGCCGGGAGACGTCCTCGGGCGATGGGTCGAATCGCGATACCCCTAGATCCGAGGACAGGAACACCCGGTCGCCGTCTGTGTCGTGCCCGATGACGCAGAAAGCTGTCCTGCCGGTAGCGAACCGCAATCCTGAGGTGTCTACCCCTTCCTCCCACAATGCATTGGCGATGGTCTTGCCCGCGTCATCGGGGGCTACCTGGCCCATATAGGCGGAGTCCGCCCCGAACCTGGACGCAAACACGGAGACATTCAAAGTGTTGCCGCCGGGAAACATGGTTCCCAGTTCGGGGTAGCAGTCAACGACGTTGTCGCCGGCCGTGGCGATACGTGGAGCCCGCATTAGAGGACTTCCGAGAGGAATCGTTGGAGGCGTTCGCTTTGGGGGTTGTCGAAGAGGTCCGCGGGTTTGCCGGCTTCGACGACTTCGCCTTCGTCCATGAAGACCACCTGGTCGGCGACCCTTCGGGCGAAGCCCATTTCGTGGGTGACGACGGCCATGGTCATGCCGCGTTCGCAGAGGCCGGCCATGAGGGTCAGCACGCCCTTGACTAGCTCGGGGTCCAGTGCCGAGGTGGCTTCGTCGAAGAGCATCACTTCCGGTTCCATGGCCAGGGCACGTGCGATGGCGACGCGTTGCTGCTGGCCGCCGGAGAGGTCCCGTGGACGGTGATCGGCGCGTTCGGCGAGTCCGACCTCAGCGAGCCGGCGACTGGCGCGTTCCTTGGCTTCGGCCTTCGACATGCCCTTGACGCTCCGCAGGGCCAGTGCGACGTTCTCGAGGGCGGTGTGGTCGGGGAAGAGGTTGAAGTGCTGGAAGACCATGCCGATACGGCTCCGAAGGACGTCGGGCTTGACCTTCAGGGCGCTTTCCCCGTCGAGGAGCACGTCGCCGCTTGCTGGTTCGTGGAGACGGTTGATGCCGCGCAGCAGGGTCGATTTCCCGGAACCGGAGGGCCCGATGATGCAGGTCGTGGTTCCTGGTGCTATCGACAGGCTGACCCCGCGCAGGACCTTGATGTCGCCGAAAGCCATGGTGAGGTCCCGGACTTCAAGGCTGGAGCCCCGGAAGGTGAGCAGGTCGGTGGAGGCGTTCGTGGAGGTGCTCATGTGTTGCTCCCTGTGATGTGCGGGGTGACCGCATCGAGTTCTTTCACTTCGTTCAGTCCGCTGCTTGGTGCGGCAGGGCGGCGGCGTCCGGTGCGGAACCGGTTGTCGAAGTAGTTCACCAGGTGGGTCAGGGGGACCGTGATAATCAGGTAGAAGACCCCTGCCATGACCAGGGGGGAGAGGTTCCCTGTCAGGACGGCCGCGTCCTGGCCGACCCGGAAGAGTTCACGTTCGGAGACCAGAAGACCCAGGAAGTACACCAGGGAGGAATCCTTCACGATCGCGATGAACTGGTTCACCAATGCGGGAAGGACGCGCCTGATTCCCTGCGGGATGACCACCAGGGCCATGGCCTTGCCGTACCCCATGCCCAGGGCACGGCATGCTTCGAGCTGCCCCTTTTCCACGCTCTGAATACCGGCACGGAAGATCTCACCGATGTAGGCACTGGCAATCAGGCTCAGGGCGATGATGCCCAGTGGATACGGTGAGGGACCGAAAATTTCCTGACTGAACCTGGCAAAGCCCTGCCCGATGAGCAGGATTGTCAGGATGGCCGGCAGTCCCCGGAAAAGGTCGGTGTAGATCCGGGCAGGAATGCGTAGCCAGCGCGAGGTCGATATCCCCATCACCGCCACTACCATTCCCAACACCACGCCGATCACAGTGGCTGCAGCGGAGATGATCAGCGTGTTGACCAGGCCCACTCCCAACAGCTGTGGAAGGACAGCGAGCATCGCATCGAAGTCGAGGAAGGTTTTGATCAGGTTGTCGAGGAAGTCCATATCAAGCTCTCAATGTCTGTAGCCGGGGTGCGAACGGACAAGCGGCCCGCACCCTTGGATGATGTTCCCAGCAGATTTCCGAGCGCTTCCCGAGCGAGTTCCCAAGAGAACAGGGCCCGGACTAGTTGCTCGGGGTCGGCTCGGGGCTCGGCTTGGAGGTCTGCTCCGCGGACGGCAGGTACTGCTCAGGCATCGGCGAGCCCGGGAACCACTTCTGGTAGAGCTCCTTCCAGGTACCGTCCTCCATCGCATCGGCCAGACCCTCATCAAGAGCTTCCTTCAATGCGGTATTACCCTTGGCCACGGCGAACCCGGCCGGAGCATCAAACGACGGGACGTTGATCGCATCGACGAGACCGAACTGTTCCGAATAGGATTTCGCCGATTCGTAATCCAGGAAATGAGCTACAACATTGCCGCTATTGATCGCGGCGACGCCCGAGTTGTTGTCCGGGAAACGGACGATGTCGGCCTCGGTGAAGTTCTTCACCGCGTAGGCTTCCTGCAGCGTCCCCTGGACCACACCGATGCGCTTCCCCTTGAGGTCGGACTCCTCCGATATCCCCGCCTCTTTCGTCGTCAACACGGTGAGGTAGCCGGCGAGGTAGCCCTCGGAGAAATCAACCGTCTGCTTGCGCTCCTCGGTGATGCCGATCGCCGCCACTCCGACATCGAACTGCCCGTTGGCGACGGCCGGGAGCAATCCGGAGAAGTCCTGACCGGTGAACTGGACGTTGTCGATGCCGGCGCGCTCGGCGACGTCGTCGAACAGCTCCACGTCGAAGCCCGTGAACTCACCGGAAGCATCGGTGAAGGTATAGGGCTTGAGATCTCCGACGCTTGCCGCGCGGATAGTGCCTGGTTCGATTAGGTCGTAGGGGTTGGCGGTATCGGAAGACGCAGGTGAAGACGACTCCGACGATCCACAACCAGTAAGAAGAAGGGAGGAAACGGCCGCTCCGACAATCAGGAAGCGTCGGCAGTTGGAAACAGAACTCATGGTTAACTCCAGTGTTGAGACGTATCGGACGGCCGGTTGGTTCCGGACCCAATGCAAGGTGTTCTTCATTGAGGCTTTGATTTTGAGGGGAGGAAGGGTGCGTTGCTTCCGGACCAGAGGTAGTGTGACCGTGTTGGGTCCGGACCCAACTGGTAGGAACCTACCTTGAGACTTACATCACGTCAAGGGTTACCCCACTAGGAGCAGCTGTGTTCGAACGACCCCTAAACCGCGAAGCCACCGTAGCTGACGTCGCTCGGCGGGCCGGTGTCGGCAAGTCGACAGCCTCACGAGCACTTGGGTCCTACGGATCGGTCAGCTCCGAGGTGCGTCTACGCGTCCTTGCGGCGGCCGAGGAGCTTGACTATCGCCCCAACGAGGTAGCGCGCAGCATGAATACCGGGCGGTCACGAACCCTCGGCGTCATCGTCAGCGACATCGAAAATCCGTACTTCAGCGTTGCAACGCGCGGCATAACCGACGCAGCAAACGCATCTCGATACAACGTCATTCTCGCGAACACGTCAGAAAACCTTGAGGCGGAGATCCATGCAGTCCGGGTCTTCCTCGACAAGCGTGTCGACGCGATTATCGTTGCCCCATCCTCCGCATACCAAATTGAACACCTGAAAGCCATCCGCACCTCCGGTAGGCCCCTCGTGCTCCTGGATCGGAAAGTCCCCGGCCTCGATGCCGTATCAGTCGAAGTTAGCATCGCCCCCGCAGCTCATGAGGCAACGTCAAGACTTGTCGAACTCGGGCATACGCGCATCGCATACATATCGTCCCTGCAGACTGATGGCGACTCGTTTGCGGGCTTCCCCTTGGGGATTTCCTCCGTTGAAGACAGGCTCCACGGTATTTTAGACGCCTTGAAAGAAGCAGCAATTCGCCCTGATCCGGAGCTGATCCGGTTCAAAGTAGTAACCATGGAGCGCACGGCCGAGGTGATCGAGGAGCTTCTCGGTCTCGCCGATCCACCGACTGCCATCCTCGCGTCGGACAGCACCATTGCCCGCGACATTCTTTTGGCGCTTCGGGAACGCGATGTCGGGATCCCTGCGAACGTATCGGTCATTGCCCTCGACGATTTCCCTTGGTCACCTCTGACAGGACCACCGCTTACCGTCGTGTCCCCGCCGATTTACGAAGCTGGCTTCGCAGCGGCAGTCGCCGCTATCGACGCGATCGAGGAACGAACTGCCAAACCGGTCGCACTTCAGGCTCGCGTCATCTATCGAAACTCGCATGGCCCCGCCCCAACACGTTCGGTCGGGTGAATATTTGCTGCTGTAGAGGTACTGCTGCCGCGTTTTGAGGGCCGAGACAAGCTTCGATAGAAATAGCACAGTGACACCACTGCCAGGCTCCTCCCCCAATGCAGGACAGGCGTCTGTCGTAAGTTGTCCACTACCGCCTTTTGGCGAAGTTGCCTGCGCAAATGATTGGCTTGCGGTGCCTGAATTGTCGGGACAGCGAACGCGCTGTAGTGATGGCCGTCTCTAGGGTGCTACACCTGCCATTTTCTTCGGCGCTCCGATCGACCCGCACTAGAGCAGCTCCGAGTGGAAGATCAGGCTCTCTGGCACTGGCGGGCGCCCGTAATGCGAGCTAGCAGTGTTTTCGCGGTTGCTGCCCCGATGTCGTAGACGGGCTGAGCGACCACGGTGATGGGCGGTCGCATGAGCCGGGCCCAGGGCATGTCGTCGTACATCATGAAGGACACTGCACGGCGCACCCACGCCAGCCTTGAATCACGGCCTTGGTGCCGGTCTCACCGGCGTACCCGATGGTCAGGCCCGGACCGATGTCTCCGGCGCCCCGGTGAAACCACGGGTCCCCCGTGGCAAGACCGACGGCCAAGGGTGATCGGGTTCCACGATAGGTCAGTGGCAACCGGCGTGAACGCTTGCCCGAGGTGAATCAGGGCAACCGCGACGAAAGCGCCAAGGACCACAGTCGAGAACAGGATGATCAGCGCGTTGTCCTCGTTGTTCGTTGGTTCACCTTTGCCTGCGCGGCAGCCCCCGCCTGGTTCGTGTTGTGGGCTATGAGTTGCCGACGGCGGGGTTCACCCTGAACGGCACTCCGGGCTCGGACCCCGTTTCCTGAGTGTCGCCAGTGCCGGGCATCAGGTGGGGGGAGCAATGCCAACAGCGACACGCGGTTCATGAAGCCTTTGCCGGGCTCCATATTCTCCGAGGCTTCCTCCGATGCCGTAAACCACTTCCACCGCTACCGCGAGGACATCGCCCTGATCGCGAGCCTCGGGTTCACGAGCTACCGCTTCGCCCCCGAGCGAGCACGCATCGAGCGGTTCCTAGCCCAGGTGGACCGCCTCGTCCGACGTCGTGAATTCGTCCCGCGCGACGTCGACCAGGAACCACGAGATGGGGGATGCGAGTGCGAGGGCCACCGCGGCGGCCACGAACACCACGGAGTACCCGTCCACGAGCGACTGCAGTCCGCCTGCCGAGCCCTCGGGCGTCCCCGTTGCCGCGGCCGCCGTGTAGAGCGCGGTGAAGACCGCTGTCCCGATGGATCCGCCGATCTGCTGGGTCGCGGAGACGGCAGCGCTGGCGACACCGGAATCACGGTGGGCGATGCCGAGGAGTGCGACGTTCTGCAGCGGCACGAAGATGAGCGCAAGACCCATGCCGAGCAGGATCTGCGCGGGCAGCACCTCGAGGGCGTAGGAACCGCCGGTGATGCGGCTGAGCAGCAGCAGGCCCGCCGCGGCGACCAGCGGGCCGGCCGTCATAAGGATGCGGGGGCCCACGGTCGGCAGGAGGCGCGTGACGACACCGGCGGACACCATGATCGCCGCCGTCATGGGCAGCGATGCGAGCCCGGAGACCAGCGGGCTCATGCCGAGGACGATCTGGAAGTACAGCGTCAGGTAGAGCAGCGCGCCGAGCAGAGCGGCACCCACCGCGATGGAGGTCAGGTACGCGCCGGCCCGCACGCGGTCGGTGATGATGCGCAGCGGCAGCAGGGGGTGCGCCGAGCGCGCCTCGACGAGAATGAACAGGGCCAGCAGGACCACGCCGACGGCCAGGAAGCCCAGGGTGTCGGCACGTCCCCAGCCGGCTTCGGCACGCGAGAACCCGTACACCACGGAGGCGAGGCCGAGGCTGACGAGCAGGGCTCCGGGGACGTCGTAGCGGGTGCTTCCCTCGGCGCGGCTCTCGCGGAGCACGCGGAACCCGACGGCGATGGCGACGACGGCGATGGGAACGTTCACGAGGAGGCACCAGTGCCAGCTGAAGTACTCGGTCAGGACGCCGCCCAGCAGGAGGCCGATGGCTGCACCGCCGCCGGCGATCGTGCCGTAGACCGCGAAGGCCCGCACACGGTCCTTGCCGCCGGGGAAGGTGACGGAGAGGATGGCGAGCGCGGCGGGCGCCAGCAGGGCTGCGAACACGCCCTGAAGCCCGCGGGCCAGCAGGAGCACGTCCCCCGACGCCGCGAGGCCGCCGATGGCCGATGCGAGCGCGAAGCCGCCCATGCCGACGAGGAAGGAGCGCTTCCGGCCCCAGAAGTCGGCGATGCGCCCGCCGAGGAGGAGGAGCGCGCCGAACGTCAGGGCGTAGAGCGTGACGACCCAGCTGCGGTCACTGTCGGACATGCCGAGCTCGGCCTGGGCCTGGGGCAGGGCGATGTTCACGATGGTCCCGTCGAGCACGACGGTGAGCTGTGCCAGCGCGACGATGGCCAGCACGAGCCAGCGGTTCGCGGGGGCCTTCGCCGGGGTGTCGTCCACGATAGGCGCGGCGGAAGGGCCCGAAGGGTGGGTGGTCATGGTGCTCCTCAGAAATGGTGTCGTTCCGAGGGTAGGGGCGGGCGGGCGGCAAAGTCAAACGAACTAGTTCGTTTGGGTATACTCGTGAAATGCCCTCGACGACGGACGTCCGTTCCCGCATCCTCCTCGCCGCCCGGGGTGAGTTCGCCACCTACGGACTGGCAGGGGCGCGCATCGACCGGATCGCGAGAGCGGCCAGTGCGAGCAAGGAGCGCCTCTACGCGCACTTCACCGACAAGGCCGCCCTGTTCCAGGCCGTGCTCGACGTGAACGCGGCTGAGTTCCACGCCGCGGTGTCCCTCGATCCCGCCGACGTACCGGCCTTCGTGGGCCGCCTCTTCGACCACACGCATGAATACCCCGACATCCTGCGGATGCTCACGTGGGCCCGGCTCGAGGGTGTCGACTACGACCTGCCCGGCATGGGAGCCCAGCCCGACGTCAAGCTGGTGGCGCTCCGAAAGGCACAGGAGCTGGGCCACGTCGATCCGTCGTGGGCGCCGGAGGAACTGCTGCCGATCCTCTTCAGCATCGCGCAGGCTTGGGTCCAGGCACCCCTGGTCGCCCACGAGAACGCGGGCGATACACCGCTGTCCGCCCATCGCGCCTCGGCCGTCGAGGCCGCCCGGCGCGTCCTGCAGCCGAAGGACTGAACCGGCGTCGTTCCCGCCGTCGGAATGATCCGCCGTCGTGGCGGGACCATGTGTGCGGCACCAGGTCTGCGGGGTCAGGACTCGAAGAGCCGCGCTCCGACGTAGCTTCCCTCGGTTGCGCCGCCGGGAATCGCGAAGATGGCGGACCCCACGTGGCGGGTGTACTCGTTGAGCAGGTCCGACCCCGCCAGCCGGGTCTGCACGGGGATGAAGGAGCGCTCGGGGTCGCGCTGGAAGCAGAGGAAGAACAGGCCCGCGTCGAGGCGCCCGAGGTCGTCGTTGCCGTCCACGAAGTTGTAGCCGCGCCGGAGCATGCGGGCACCGCCATTGGTATCGGGGTGCGCCAGCCGTACGTGGGCCTGTTCCGCGATGATGGGTTTCCCGCCGCTGCCGGGCATCGAGAAGTCGGGGGCCGTGAATTCGTCGCCGCCGGAGAGGGGTGCGCCCTTGCCCTTGGTGCGGCCGATGGCGCGTTCCTGCTCGGAGAGGCGCGTGCGGTCCCATGGCTCGATGTTCATGCGGATCTTCCGGGACACCAGGTACGAGCCGCCCGCCATCCAGGCCTGGTCGTCGCTGTCGGCGACCCACACGTGCTCGTCGACGGCCGCGGGGTCCTCGGCCTTGAGATTGGCCGTGCCGTCCTTGAAGCCGAAGAGGTTGCGGGGCGTCACCTGGGCGGTGCTGGTGCTCGAGGTGCGGCCGAAGCCGAGCTGCGAGTAGCGCAGGGAAGCCCGCCCGAAGGCGATGCGGGACAGGTTCCGGATCGCATGGACGGCGACCTGCGGGTCGTCGGCGCAGGCCTGGATACAGAGGTCGCCTCCGCTGATGCGCTCGTCCAGCATGTCCCCCGAGAACCTGGGCAGATCGACCAGGGCACGGGGGCGCCGGGCCCCGATGCCGAACCGGTCGGTGCCGTCGGCCGCCGTGAAGAGCGTCGGGCCGAAGCCGAACGTGATGGTCAGTCCCGTGGGGCCCAGGTCCATCGCCTCGCCCGTGTCCTCGGGCGGCGCCTCGTACGGGCCGGCGTCGGGCGCGAACTCCCCTGCGCTCCCGCCCTGGCTCATGCGGGCAGCGGCGATCGTCCAGTCCTGGAGCAGGCTGACGAGATCCTTCCGCGGGATGTCGTCGACATCGAACACGGCGAAGTGCAGGCGGTCCTGCGCGGGCGTGGTGATCCCCGCCTGGTGCTCCCCGTAGAACGGGTACTTCAGTGCGGCGGCGTCAGCGGGGACCGCAGAGGCATCGGTTGCGGAACGCCCTGCGGCGACACCCGCCCCGACTCCCGCGGCGGCGCTGACCCCGGCGAGGGACAGCGCCCTGCGGCGTGAGATCCGGAATGCGCCTGCTGCCATGGCTGCTAGCCCAGCAGGGCTGCGGTGATCCGCGAGAGCGGTTCGCTGAGGGCGTTGACGCGGTCCGACAGCGCCTTCACGTCCTCGGAGGCCAGGTCGCCGTAGGAGACATAGGCGATGTCGCGCTGGGCGGCGTCGGGCGCACTCGTGCGGTGCTTGTCGAGTTCCGTCGAGAGGGAGGTGAAATCGGCGTCGAGCGTCGCTGCGAGCTCCGGGTCCCTGGCTTCGAGCAGGTCCCGCAGCCCGTCGGCGAGGACGCGGGCACCCTCGACGTTGCCCTGGAAGTCCCAGAGGTCGGTGCCCGACCAGATCTCCTCCTCGCCGGTGACCTTGCCGTTGGCCACCTCGTCCATCAGCCCGATCGCACCGTTGGCGAGCTGGTCGAGGGAGAGTTCGATCCCCTGGATGCTGGAGTGCAGCGTGGTAGTGTCCTCGACGAGCTGGGCCGCGACGGCCTCGCGCTCGGCCTGCGTCAGGGGCACGTAGCCGGCCTCGGCCGGCGGCCAGAGGTCCTTCTCGATGCGGTGCCAGCCGGTCCACTCCTCGCCCTCGGCGAGGTCCGCCTCCCGGTTGTCCAGCTTCGGGTCGAGGTCACCGAAGCTCTCGGCCACCGGTTCCACGCGCTCGAAGTGCATGCGCGTGGTGGGGTAGAGCCTGCGTGCCTCGTCGTCGTTCCCCGCCACGTAGGCGGCGGCGAAGTCCTCGGTGCCCGTCAGCAGCTGGTCCACCTGGTCCTTGACGTAGGCCTTGTAGTTGGTCAGCGCGGCGTCGATCTGCGCCTGCTCGTCCCCGGTCGGCTCGACGGCGGTCCCGGAGTCCGTCACGGTGAAGGCGGCCCGGCCCACGCCGTCGCCCACCATCCCGGGCTTGCAGACCGTGTAGTAGGAGCCCGGGGTGGCGTTGACGACGAGGTCGCGGCTGATGCCCGGGCCGATGTTTTCGACCTCCGAGACGATGCGCAGCCCGTCCTCCGCCAGGAGGTAGAACTCCGTGACCTGGTCCCCAGAGTTCGTGATGGTGAAGGTCAGCGGACCGCTCTCCGCGGTGGCAGCCGAGACGGAGCAGTCCTCCGCGGTGCTCGTGACGCTCAGTTCGCCCGTCCCGCCGGCAGCCGTTCCGGCGGAGGCGTTCGGCGTGCAGGCGGTCACGAAGAGGATGCCGCAGGCAGCGGCGACGGCGGCTGGCTTCGGAAGGCGTGCGGTGATCAATGGGCTCCTTGGGGAACGGGGTGCTGTACCGGGGCAGGAGTGGGCGTGCGCCGCATGCTCCGCCGGATGAACAGGGTCATGGTGGGAAGGATGTAGAGCAGCCAGGCGATGCCCTCGAACCAGGTGGTGGCGGGCGAGAAGTTCACGGTGCCCTTGAGGAGCGTGCCGTACCAGCTCGAGGGAGGGATTGCCGCACTGACGTCGAACAGGAGACTGTGGAGGCCGGGCAGGATGCCCGCTTCCTGGAGGTCGTGGATGCCGTAGGACAGCACTCCGGCCGCCACGACGATCAGCATGCCGCCGGTCCAGGTGAAGAACTTCGAGAGGTTGATGCTGAGCATGCCCCGGTAGAACAGCCAGCCGAGCATGACGGCGGAGGCGAGTCCCAGCGAGGCCCCGAGGATCGGCTGCGTGGTCTGGCCCGTGGCCTGGACTGCCGACCAGAGAAACAGCGCGGTCTCCAGTCCTTCGCGCCCGACAGCGAGGAACGCGACGACGACGAGGCCCTTGCCGCCGGCGGCCAGGTGGCGGTCGACCTGGCCGTGCAGTTCCCCGCGCAGGTTCTTCGCCGTCCTGGCCATCCAGAACACCATCCAGGTGACGAGGCCGACGGCGAGAACGGACAGTACGCCTCCGATGGCTTCCTGCGCCTCGAACGTCAGCCCGTAGGTGCCGTACGTGAGCAGTGCACCGAAGCCGAGGGACAGCGCGGCGGCCAGCGAGACTCCGAGCCAGATCCCGGGCAGCAGGTCCCGGCGCTGGATCTTCACGAGGTACGCCACGAGGATGACCACCACGAGGGCGGCTTCGAGGCCCTCGCGCAGGCCGATCAGGTAGTTGGCGAACATGCAGAGGCTTTCTTGCGGAGGAAGGTCCCCGTCAGCAGGGCAAGGTAAGCATAACCTAACGAACCAGCCCGGTCAGAGCGGCGATCAGGTCCTGTCGATGCCGGCCAGGCCGAGTTCGTCTCGAAACAGCGGAACGCCAAGCCGCGTGACACGGTCTTCCGGGGGCCTCCGTCTCTACACTGGCGGGAGGTGTCGCGTGGTGCCGGACACCGCGTTCCAGCCCTGAACGAGACCAGGAGATGACAATGGCGTTTTTCGACACGCAGGAGTGGACCGGCAGGCTGTACCTCGGCGGCTGGTCCGGTGGCAGCGGCGGCACCGCGGAGGTCAGGGAGCCCGCCACCGGCGGCACGCTCGGCAGCTACGGCGTGGCGACGGCCGACGACGTCGCCACCGCGAGCGCGCACGCTTCGCGGGTGCAGCCGGCCTGGGCCGCCCTGCCCTTCGACGAGAAGGCGGCGATCTTCCGGCGCGCCGGCACCCTGATGGAGGAGCATGCCGCCACAGCCGTCGACTGGCTCATGCGGGAGTCCGGATCGGGCGGGGGCAAGGCGGCCTTCGAAGCCCACCTCGTCGCCGCTGAATTCCATTCCGCTGCCGCGATGGTCGAGGCGCCCTACGGCCAACTGCTGCGCTCCGGCAAGCCCCGCCTGTCCTTCGCGCGGCGCCTTCCCGTCGGGACCGTGGGCGTCATCTCGCCCTTCAACTTCCCGATGATCCTGTCGAGCCGTTCGGTGGCACCGGCGCTTGCAGCGGGTAACGCGGTGATCCTGAAGCCCGATCCCCGCACCGCCGTGTCGGGCGGCCTCTTCCTTGCCGGGATCCTGCAGGAGGCAGGTCTTCCCGAGGGCCTGTTCCACGTTCTCCCGGGCGGTGCTGACGTCGGCGCCGCCCTCGTCGAGGCGCCGAGCGTCCGTGTCATCTCCTTCACCGGCTCGACGGCGGCGGGACGGAAGGTGGGCGAGGCGGCAGCCCGTCACCTCAAGCGCGCCCACCTCGAGCTCGGCGGCAACAACGCCCTGATCGTGCTCGATGACGTCGATCTCGTCCATGCCGTCTCGGCGGGCGCATGGGGGTCCTTCCTCCACCAGGGCCAGATCTGCATGACCACGGGCCGGCACCTCGTGCACTCCAGCATCTACGACGAGTACGTGGAACGGCTCGCGGCGACGGCCGACGGCCTGCCGGTCGGAGATCCCACCACCGGCGCGCCGCTCGGCCCTGTCATCAATGAGGGGCAGCGCGACAATGTTCACCGCCTCGTCACGGCCTCCGTGGACGCCGGTGCCCGCCTCGCTGCGGGAGGTACCTACGACGGTCTCTTCTACCGGCCCACGGTGCTGGCGGACTCCGCCCCGGACCATCCCGGCTTCGCCGAGGAGATATTCGGTCCCGTGGCCCCGGTTCTGTCCTTCGACACCGTCGACGAAGCCGTCGAGATCGTCCGCCGCAGCGAGTACGGCCTGTCCCTCGGCATCCTGACGCGGGATGTCATGAAGGGCCTGGCAATCGCGGACAGCATCCCCTCAGGAATCGTCCACATCAACGACCAGACGGTCGACGACGAGTCCGTGGCGCCGTTCGGCGGCGTCGGATTCTCCGGTACAGGCGCCCGTTTCGGCGGGGCGGAGGCCAACCTCGAGGCCTTCACGGAGACACAGTGGGTCACCATGCAGGGGGAGGTTGCGCGGTACCCCTTCTGACCCGGGGTCCCGTCAGAGCCCGAGGGCCGGCACGGGCAGGCCGAATTCCCGCTTCAGCGCGAGCCTGGCCGCGTTCAGCCCGGCCATGCCGTGCACGCCCGGGCCGGGCGGCGTCGACTGGGAGCAGAGGTAGACACCCTTGATCGGCGTCGCCCAGGGCTGCAGGGACGGTACGGGGCGGGCGATGATCTGGCGCATGTTCACGGCTCCGCTGCTGAAGTCGCCGCCCACGTAGTTCGCGTTGTACACCTCGAGCTCGCTCGCCGTCGTCGTGTGGCGTCGGACCACGACGTCGCGGAAGCCGGGGGCGAACCGCTCGATCTGGGCCGTCACGGCCTCGGCCATGTCCCGCGTGGAGCCGCGCGGCACGTGGCAGTAGGTCCAGAGAGTGTGCCGCCCCTCCGGTGCGCGGGTGGGATCGAACGACGACGGCTGCGACAGCAGCACGTAGGGGCTGTCGGGGTGCCTGCCCTGGTTCACCTGCTTCTCGCCCGCGGCGATCTCCTCCCGCGTCCCGCCCAGGTGCGCCGTGCCTGCCCTGTGCAGCTCGGGGTGCGTCCACGGCACCGGTGCGGAGAGGATGAAGTCCACCTTGCAGGAGGCGTTCCCGTAGGTGAAAGCGGAGAGCGCTGCCTTGTAGGCTGCCGGCAGCCGGCCCCGGGACATGGCCTGGAACGTCTTCGGTGCGACGTCGAGGAGCACCACCCGTGCATCGGAGACCTCGGCCAGGGTCTCGATCCGGCTGTCGGTCACCACCTCACCACCGTGCTGACGGAGGTCGAGGGCCAGCGCGTCCGCGATCGACTGGGACCCCCCGACGGGAATGGGCCACCCGACGGTGTGCGCGAGGAGGTTCAGGGTCAGGCCCGCTCCCGCCCCGGCGAGCGACGGCAGGGTCCCCACGGGGTGTGCCATGACCCCCGTGGTGAGGGCACGCGCCTCGTCCGTCCGGAAGCGGCGGTTCCACGAGGGCAGTCCCTGGTCGAGGACCGCGAGGGCGAAGCGCAGGGCGGCTCCCGGCTTCTTGGGGAACCGCAGCACGGAGTTCAGCGTGAATGCGAGGATCGCCTGCTCGCGGTCGCTGAGCGGCTGCAGGAGCCTGCGGTACGCCTCGCCGTCGACCCCGAGTCCCTCCACGGTCTTCTCCATGCTGCGGTAGGCCACACCCGCCCTGCCGCCGTCCAGCGGATGCGCGAAGGACACCTCGGGGACCGCGAAGCCGATGCGGCGGCTCAGTTCGAACGCGCGGAAGAACGGCGAGGCGAGGGCCATCGGGTGGACCGCCGAGCAGAAGTCATGGAGGTGGTCCTTCTCCATCAGTTCGAGAGAGCGGGACCCGCCCCCGAGCGTGGGTGCTGCCTCATGGACCCGGACGGAGAGGCCCGCCCGGGCCATGACGACGGCGGCCGCGAGTCCGTTGGGACCGGCTCCGACGACTTCGACATCTGGCATGGCTTCCTCTCCTGCCGGGGCGGGGCGCCCCGCCCGGCGTCAGGTCTCCGTGGTGCTGACGGGTTCCCGCCCGCTCCTGCGACCCAGGACGGCAGCGCGACGCAGGACGGCGCGCGCCGCCGATGGCGCTGTGCGCCGCGCGGTGAGCAGCGACGCGACGGCGGCATAGCGGACAGGGCGCAGGGGGATGTCGTAGGTGGTGGGCACCACGACGACGTTCTTCGAGAAGTTCTTCTTGAAGGTCGTGACGTTCGCGAGGCCCGGATAGTTCTCGCTCACGATGCCCGTCAGGCCGCACGCCGTGTTGCCGGCAGCCTTGAGCACCTTGAACGCCTCCCACAGGAGCAGGTACGGGGCGAAGGTGCTGCGCGCCTCGTGCGTGCTGCCGGCGAAGTAGTACACGGAGTAGCCGCGGTACTCCGTGGTGATCAGCCAGCTCAGCGGCACCCCGTCGCGGTAGGCGACAAGGAGCCGGAGGTGGTCGCCCAGCACGGTCAGCAGCGTCTCGTAGTAGGACGAATCGAAGGACTGGAAGCCGTCGCGCTCGGCTGTCTCCTGCATGATCGGGAACAGCTGGGTCCCGAAGACTTCTTTCCATTCCATCCGTGGAATGTGTTTGACCTCGACACCGTTGCGCTGCGCGCGACGAATACTGTTGCGCGCATTCGGCCGGAAACTCTTGAGCAGATCAGCCTCGGACGGGGTCAGGTCGACCACGATCTCCCGCTCGTACCAGCCGTGCTCGATCGGACCGGTCGCGGGTGCCTGGAGAGTGGCCACCTGCATGCGGACGTAGAGCGGATCGACCGAGGGATCCTCCCGGAACTGGTGGCGTACGGTCTCCATGAGCGCGCGCTCGGCAGCGGGCGTCCGCTCGACGAACCAGACGGGCCCGTTCACCACCACCACGGACTCCCGGAAGCGCCGCACCACGTGGACGTAGCCGGCGGTGGCGACGAGCCGGTCGGCAGCATCCCTGTAGGACCAGATGCCGAGGGGCCTGCGCCCGAGGGCCTGCTCGAACTCGACCCAGGAGGGCGTCTGCTCGAGGGGGATCACCACGTCGGGATGCCCGTCGGCAAGGGCGTCGAAACCGCTCTTGTCCAGCCTGCTGTAGGTCAGGGGTGCTGCGCTCACTGATGGTCTTCCACTGGTCGGGTCGATGAACCGCCGTGTACCGGCCCGTCGTGCTGCGCTCCGGAGCCCTGGGCTACCGGAACGGGGGCGGTATCCCCGCGGTCCTGCCAGCCTATCGGAGCAGACCGGGCCGGAAGCCCATCCGGGTGGACGGGCCGTCCGCCGCCGGCCCGGAGAGTATGCCGGTCGGGTGCCCGGTCGAACGGGCCGCCCTGGGGGTCGTCGATGCCGATGCGCCGCACCACGTCGTGCTGCGGTGCGAGGATCTCCACCACAACGGCAGCCATGACGTATGCAGTGACAAGAATATGAGCGAGAACGGCCCACGCATAGGGGCCGAGACCCAGGTTGTGCTCGGCCGCGCCGCCGCTCGTCCGGCCCCCGAGGTACAGCCAGATGGCCGCCCAGTGGAGGGCTTCGACAAGCTGCCAGATGAGCACCACGCGCCATCGCGGGATGGCGAGCGCCACCAGCGGCACGAGCCAGAGCGCGTACTGGGGCGAGTACACCTTGTTGCAGAGGATGAAGGCGCCCACGATCAGCAGGGCGAGCTGGGCCAAGCGGGGACGCCGCCCGGCCAGCAGGGTGAGGGCTGCGACGCCGACGCAGGAGAGCGCGAAGAGGGCGGTGGCACCTGCAGTGATGACCGCGGGAGGGAGCGTCGCGGCGCCGAGTTGACGGGCGACGGCGTTGTAGACGTACCACCCTGACGAGAAGCCGGCATCGCGTGATTCCGAGAAGGTGAGGAAGTATGTCCATCCCGCCATATCTCGGAGCAGAAAGGGGACATCCACGGCGAGCCACGCTCCCGCGGTACCCGCCAGCGTGAGGAGGAAGGGCCGGAAGCGGCCTGTCCGGAACGCCAGGACCAGGACCGCACCGAGCAGCAGGACAGGGTAGAGCTTCACGGCCGTACCGAGTCCCCACAGGACCCCTGCGAGAACCGGCCGGTTCCGGGCGAAGGCCAGCATTCCCGACGTCGCGAGCAGCACGGCCCACAGATCCCAGTTGATGGTGCCGGACAGGATGATGACCGGAGCTGCCGCCACGATGGCGGCGTCCCAGGGACGGCGGCTCGCGAGCCGGAGCGTGGCCAACACCGTCAGGACCCAGACGCCGGCGATCAGTACCGCATTCACATCGAAGTACAGGAGGGCCTTGGCGTCGGCAGGTGCGCTACCGGCCACCAGGTCCACGAAGACCGCCGTGGCGGACGCCAGCAGTCCGAGCAGCACCGGATATTCGAAGAGCACTCCGGGTGTGATGAAGGGCAGGACCCCGTCGCCGAGACCGCGGCTCTGGTAGAGCTCCGCCCAGTCCGAGTAGCACGCACGGTAGAAGTAGTCGGGAGAGGACCACCCCTCCACTCGACAGGGATTCTTGAGGAGGACGGCCAGGACAGCGGAACACACTGTGAGGAGGATCAGTACCCTCTCCACAGTGAACCATCGAGGCGCGATCCGCCCGGGATCCGCGTGCCGGCCCACCGGTCCTCCGACACGCTCGGCGCCGAGCCGGAGGAGGGGGTCCGAGCGGCTCGGGATGCTGATGCGGTACGGTCCGCGTGTCCCCGTACCCGACGTCATCCCCCGAGCGTAGCCGTGGATGGCACCGTTGATACCGTCACCGGCCCTGCACGCGCACCCGCTTGACGAGGGAGAGCGCGCGGGTGAGGAATGGCCCCGCATCCGTGCGCGTTGGAAACTGAACGTAGACTGGCATTTCCTGCCGACCGCGCCCGGGCGACGACGGCCGGGCACATCCAACTGGCTTTCGAGGAGAACTGTGGGACAGAACCCCATTCGCGTGGCAATTATTGGAGTCGGCAACTGCGCCGCATCGCTGGTGCAGGGCGTGCACTACTACCGGGACGCCGACCCGTCCGGCACCGTCCCGGGCCTGATGCACGTCGAGTTCGGCAAGTACCACGTGGGCGATGTGCAGTTCGTGGCCGCATTCGACGTCGACGGCAAGAAGGTCGGCCACGACCTCGCCGAAGCCATCGGAGCCAGCGAGAACAACACCATCAAGATCGCCGACGTGCCGCCCACCGGCGTCATCGTCCAGCGCGGCCACACCCTCGACGGCCTGGGCAAGTACTACCGCGAGACCATCGTCGAGTCCGACGAGGAGCCCGTCGACATCGTCGGCCAGCTCAAGGCCACCAAGGCCGACGTCCTGGTCTGCTACCTGCCCGTGGGCTCCGAGCACGCCGCGAAGTACTACGCCCAGTGCGCCATCGACGCCGGCGTCGCCTTCGTCAACGCGCTCCCGGTCTTCATCGCCGGCACCAAGGAGTGGGCGGACAAGTTCACCGAGGCCGGTGTCCCCATCGTCGGTGACGACATCAAGAGCCAGATCGGCGCGACGATCACGCACCGCGTCATGGCCAAGCTGTTCGAGGACCGCGGGGTCACCCTCGACCGCACGTACCAGCTGAACGTCGGCGGCAACATGGACTTCAAGAACATGCTTGAGCGCGACCGCCTCGAGTCCAAGAAAATCTCCAAGACCCAGGCCGTCACCTCCAACGTCAAGGCTGACCTGCACGCCGACGACGTGCACATCGGCCCCTCCGACTACGTGGCCTGGCTCGACGACCGCAAGTGGGCGTTCGTGCGCCTCGAGGGCCGCAACTTCGGCGACGCCCCCGTCTCCCTCGAGTACAAGCTCGAGGTCTGGGACTCACCGAACTCCGCCGGCGTCATCATCGATGCCATCCGCGCCGCGAAGATCGCCCTCGACCGCGGGATCGGCGGACCCATCCTCTCCGCCTCCAGCTACTTCATGAAGTCCCCGCCGGAGCAGTACGCCGACGACATCGCCTACGAGAAGGTCGAAGCCTTCATCCGCGGCGACCTCGACCGCTAGTCATCATCGCAAGGGGCCGGACGGCATCGCCGTCCGGCCCCTTCGCGTCTGCCCCTCCTGCTCGGGCCTTCCTGAAGGACCTCCTGGAAGGGGCCTAGAACAGCCCGACGGCGTTCCCGTCGCTGTCCACGTCCATCCGCAGGGCTGCGGGCTCCGGCGGCAGCCCCGGCATCGTCATGACCGAACCGGTGAGCGCGACGATGAAACCGGCGCCCGTCTTCGGGATGAGGTCGCGGACGTGGACGGTGAAACCCTTCGGAGCACCGAGCAGGCTCGGATCGTCGGAGAAGGAATACTGGGTCTTCGCCATGCACACGGGCAGTCCGGACCATCCGTTGGCATCGATCTCCTTCAGCCGCCGCAGCGCCCGGACCGAGAAGTCGACGCCGTCGGCTCCGTAGATCTCCTGCACGATGGTGCGGATCTTGTCCTCGATCGGGAGGTCGAGGGAGTAGAGGGGCGAGAAGCTGACCGGTCGGTCCAGGGCCGCGAGCACCTTCGCCGCGAGGTCGTCGCCGCCGGGTCCCCCACCGCCCTGGCCCCAGACATCGGCGACGGCCGCCTCGATGCCCTCGGCGGCGCACCATCCCAGCAGCCAGTAGAGCTCCTCCTGCGAATCCGTGCGGAACCGATTGATGGCCACGACGGGGGTGATGCCGAACTTCTCGATATTGCGGACGTGCCGCAGGAGGTTTGCCGTTCCGTCCCGCAGGGCGTCCAGGGCGGGGGCCGCGAGGTCGGCCTTCGCGACACCGCCGTGCATCTTGAGGGCGCGGATCGTCGCGACGATGACGACGGCGTCGGGCGCGAGGCCGGCGGCGCGCGCCTTGATGTCGAGGAACTTCTCCGCGCCGAGATCCGCCCCGAAGCCCGCCTCCGTCACCACGATGTCCGCCAGGCGCCGGGCGGTCCGGGTCGCGATCACGGAGTTGCAGCCATGGGCGATATTGGCGAAGGGCCCGCCGTGGACGAGCGCCGGCGTGCCCGCGATGGTCTGCACCAGGTTCGGTTTGATGGCGTCCCTGAGCAGCAGGGCCAGCGCGCCCTCGACCTGCAGCTCGCGGACGGTGAGGGGTGTGCGGTCGTACGTGTAGCCGAAGGTGATGTCCCCGAGGCGTTCCTTCAGGTCGTCGAGGTCCCGGGCCAGGCAGAAGACGGCCATGATCTCGGAGGCCACCGTGATGTCGAACCCGTCCTGCCGGGGGGTACCCTGGGCCGGGCCGCCGAGGCCGATGACCACCTCGCGGAGGGCTCTGTCATTGACGTCGAGGACCCGCTTCAGGGTGATGCGCCGCGGATCGATGCCCAGCTCGTTGCCCTGGTGGATGTGGTTGTCGATCAGTGCGGCGAGTGCGTTGTTGGCCGACGTAATCGCGTGGAAGTCGCCGGTGAAGTGCAGGTTGATCTCGTCCATGGGCAGCACCTGCGAGTACCCGCCACCCGTCGCACCGCCCTTCATGCCGAGCACCGGACCGAGGGACGGCTCGCGGAGTGCGATCATCACCCGCTGCCCCGCGCGGGCGAGGGAATCGGCGAGTCCCACCGTGCAGGTCGACTTGCCCTCTCCGGCAGGGGTGGGGCTCATGGCACTGACCAGGACCACCTTCCCCGGCGTTCCGCCGTCGGGCAGGAGGCGGGGATCGATCTTCGCCTTGAAGCGGCCGTAGGGTTCGAGCGCCTCCCGGGGGATCCCTGCGGCATCGGCGATGTCCTCGATGGGACGGATGGCGGCGGCGCGTGCGATCTCGAGGTCACTCATGACACGGACCTGTCAGCGGCCGTGGCCTCGACCGGAGGTAGGCCGGCCCGCTCCAGGACGTAGTCGATGAGCGGTCCGTACAGCCCGGGACAGACGTTGTCGTCCAGGGGAACGGCGACCTCGACCTGTCCCTGCGCTTCGGAGACGAACAGCCCGGGATCGTTGCAGTCGGCGAAGCCGATGGTCGGGAAGCCCGAGCTCGCGGCCTGTCCCGCCCAGCCGTGATCCGCCACGACGAGGTCCGGCATGGCGCGCCCCTCACCGGCGAGCGTGTCGAGGCTGAGCCGCATCGGTTCGGGCAGGTGCGTGTGCATGAGCCCGCCGTGCTGGTGCCAGACGAGGACGCCGAAGACCTGGCGGATGTCACCGGCTCCGAAGCGCCGCCCCTCGGGCACCTCCACCACCGTCGCGCCCGCGGCCGCTGCGGACCGCGCGAAGGCCGCGTGGACGGGGAGGAGGCCCGCGGGGTGACCCGTCGCGAAGAGGATCCGTTCGCCGCGGAGGGCCGAGGCGCCCAGCCGGTCCGCGAAGCGATCGAGTGCCGCGACGCACTTCCCGGCGTCGATCGTGTCCTGGCCCTGGGTGTGACCGCGGTCAGCGCTCGTCCCCGTGCGCTGGTGCATGAGGTCGAAGACGTCGTCGAACGTCCACTCGCGCGTGCGCCTGACACCGAATTCGAGGTTCTCATCGCCCTCGAGGAAGAGGCGCATGTGTCTCAGGTTGTCCTGCCGGGGCGTGGCCACGAGGCCGGTGATGCGAACGGAGTCGAGGTATTCGGCGAGCTCGGTGGGATTCACGCTTCCATCCTAGGCGGCGTACCCAGCCCGCTTCAGCGCGTCGTCGCTGCGGGAAAACGCTCGACGGCGGTGCGGTAGCTCTGCGCCGTCAGCAGCGCCGTGCGCTGCCAGCCGAATGCGAGCGCGTGGACGGCGGCCCCGCGGCCGAGTGTCTCCCGCAGGTGTGCGTCGTCGTACAGGCGCTCGAGGGCGTCCGCCCAGGCCGCCCCGGTGTGCCCGTTCACCAGGATCCCGCTCCGCCCGTCGCTCACGGCCTGCGGGAGGCCGCCGACGTTGGCCGCCACGACCGGGGTCCCGCACGCCTGCGCTTCGAGTGCCACGAGCCCGAAGGACTCGCTGTAGGACGGCATCACCACGGCGTCCGCCGACCGGAACCACTGGGCGAGGTGGACCGCCGTGACGGGTGGGTAGAGGCGGACCTCGTCCGTGAGGCCGAAGTGATCGATGAGGGGCTGGAGTGCGAGCGCCTCCGAGCCACTCCCTGAACCGAGGATGCTCACGGCGAGCGGGATGTCCGGGCGACGGCGGCGGAGTTCGGCGGCCGCCGCGACCAGCACCTGGGGTCCCTTGAGTTTCTGGATCCTGCCGGCGAACACCACGTGGAACTGGTCCGGGGAGAAGGCGAGGGCGGCACGGGCGGCACCGCGGTCACCGGGGTGGAAGGTCGACAGGTCCACCCCGGGGGCCACCACGTCGACCCGGTCGCGGGACGCACCGTACAGGCTGACGAGTTCGGCGGCCTCGGTGCGGGTGTTGGCGATGACACGGGCCGCGCCGTCGACGATGTCCTGCTCGCCGGCGATCCGGTCGGCCGGTTCCGGCGCAGCGAGGGCCTTCATGCGCAGGTTCTTGACCTTCGCCATGGTGTGCATGGAATGGACGAGGGGCAGGTTCATCTCCCTGCTGACGGTCAGGCCGACGATGCCGGAGACCCAGTAGTGGGAGTGCAGGACGTCGAAGTGGCCGTCCGCGAGCAGGTCCGCGACGTCGGTGATCGCGTCGGCGAAGGTCCCGGCCAGCCCGGGAAGGGCTTCCTTCGGGAGCGGACGGGGCGGACCGGCATCGAGGTGATGCACTACGACGCCGTCACCGAGCACCTCGCGGGGCGGTCTGCCTTCACCGGACTCCCGCGTGAAGATCTCGACCTCGATGCCGACGCCGGCCAACTCGAGCGCGGTGCTCCGGACGTAGACATTCATGCCGCCGGCGTCACCCCTCCCGGGCTGCTCGAGCGGGGAGGTGTGCAGGGACAGCATGGCTACGCGCCGGACGGCGGACACACCAGCTCCCTTCCGACCGGCTCCAGGGAAGGGCCGGTCCACCCCTCACGACCGTACAACGCCCCGTTCGCGTGCCTCATTCCGGGTGCGGCCCTGCCCGGTCCGGCTAGAGGTTCCAGTGCACGAGGGCGGGCGTGCGCTTGTCCCACCCGAGCGCGCAGACCGCAGCCGTGCCGAGGACGAAGTGCCGGCCCTCGATACCGCCGAACTGCAGCCACCGGGCGGCGACGATCCGCAGGAAATGGCCGTGTGCCACGAGCAGGGCGTTCTCGATGGGCCTGGCGTCCGGCTCGCGGTCGGCGGGGGTGCCGCAGCCGGCCTGTACGCGGGCGATGATGCGGTCCGCCCGCTCGGAGACCTGGTCCAGTGTCTCCCCGTTGGGGGCACCGTCGTTCCAGATCAGGTACCCGGGGTTCTCCTCGCGCACCGTGGCGCTGTTCCGGCCCTCGTTGTCGCCGTAGTCCCATTCATGCGCGTGCGGTAATACTTCCGCGTCGGGAAATCCCGCCAGTTCGGCGGTGCGGACCGCGCGCTGCAGGGGCGACGTCATCACGAGGTCGAAGTCCACGCCCTCGAGGTGCTCGCGGGCGCCCAGCACCTGCTTCTCGCCGTGCTGCGTGAGCGGGAGGTCCGTCAGGCCGGTGTAGCGCCCGTCACGGGACCATTCCGTCTCACCGTGCCGCAGGAGCCACAGCCTGGGCAGCGGCGTCCCGGCCGGGGTGAGGTCCGGTGCTGCTGCGCCTGTCATGGGCTTCATAGGTTCTCCTGGGATTCGGGCTGCTCGCTCCACCAGCGGCGGAGCTTGGTCTCGGCGTCGGCGGGCTCGTGCGGGCCGTGGTCCATCCGTTCCTCCAGGAGGAACCGGTAGGCGCGTCCCACCACGGGACCGGGCCGGATACCGAGGAGCACCATGATCTGTTCGCCGTCGAGGTCAGGCCGGATGGACGCCAGCTCCTCCTGCTCGGCGAGCGCGGCGATCCTCTCCTCGAGGTCGTCGTAGGCGAAGGCGAGGCGCTCGGCCTTGCGCCGGTTCCGCGTGGTGACGTCGGAGCGTGTGAGGCGGTGCAACCGCTCCAGCAGGGGCCCGGCGTCGTTCACGTACCGCCGCACCGCCGAGTCGCTCCAGCCGGTTTCGCCGTACCCGTAGAAACGCATGTGCAGTTCCACGAGGCGCGCGATGGACTTGATGGTGTCGTTGTCGAACCTCAGGGCCCGCAGCCTCCGTGTCACGAGCTTTGCGCCGACGGCGTCGTGGTGGCGGAAGCTGACCGCTCCTCCGGGTTCGAACTTCCGCGTCGCGGGCTTGCCGATATCGTGCAGGAGCGCGGCGAACCTGAGGACGACGTCGGGCCCCGGCACGGGACCGTCATCGTCCGTCTCGAGGGCGCAGGCCTGCCGCAGGACGGTCAGCGAGTGCTGGTAGACGTCCTTGTGGCGGTGGTGTTCGTCCGTCTCGAGGCGCAGCGCTGCGACCTCCGGCAGCACGTGGTCGGCGAGCCCGCTGTCCACCATCAGGTCGATACCGGCGTCGGGCGCCGCACCCCGGATGAGCTTGGTCAGCTCGTCGCGGACGCGTTCGGCCGAGATGATCGAGATCCTCTCGGCCATGGACGTCATGGCGTCCGACACCTCTGGGGCGACCGTCACGCCCAGCTGGGACACGAAGCGCGCGGCGCGCATCATGCGCAGCGGGTCGTCGGAGAAGGACGACGACGGCGTGCCGGGCGTGCGCAGCAGGCCCGCGTGCAGGTCCCGGACTCCGCCGAACGGATCGACGAGTTCGAGGGACGGCAGCCTCAGGGCCATCGCGTTGATGGTGAAGTCACGCCGCAGGAGGTCGTCCTCGAGGCTCGTCCCGAAGGCGACCGTCGGATTCCTGGAGGCGGGGTCGTAGGCTTCCGCGCGGTACGTCGTGATCTCGATCTGGAAGCCGTCCTTGCGCAGCCCGATGGTGCCGAAGGCGCGCCCGATCTCCCAGTAGGCGTCCGCCCAGCGCTTGATGACGGCGAGCGTCTGGTCGGGGTCGGCACTCGTGGTGAAGTCCAGGTCCGGGGACATCCTGCCGAGGAACAGGTCACGCACCGGCCCGCCGACCAGGGAGAGCTCATGGCCCGCGGCATCGAAGAGTTCGCCGACCTCGAGGACCACGGGAGGGAGGGGTGCGGTAAGGGTCGAGGTGTCCAGCAGGTGCGCCATAGTCCCTTAAGGGTGCCAGATCCGCCCCGGTTTCCCACACCGCGCACCGGCCCGAACCGATGCTGTACGGGTGGGTGGGCGGCGGGTCGCGCCGTCATCGCCGCTCCTTAAAGATCGTTAGAGTGGTCTGCATGGACCGACCCGTTCCAAGTGCTCCAAAGCGCACCCCGTTGACAGTGTCAATGGGAACCACGGGTATGCCTGCCGTCCAGCACCAGCTCCCGACGGTGGAGGAGGTGTCCGCCGGCGGGATCGTCGTGGACGCCAGCAAGGAGACGCTCGACGTCGCCATCATCGCCCGGCTGAACCGTGGCGGACGCCTCGAGTGGTGCCTGCCGAAGGGCCACCCGGAGGGCTCCGAGAACAGCGAGGAAGCCGCTGTCCGCGAGATCGCCGAGGAGACCGGGATCGAGGGCAGGATCGTCTCCGCCCTCGGGAGCATCGACTACTGGTTCACCGTCAGCGGCCACCGCGTGCACAAGACGGTCCACCACTTCCTGCTCATCGCCACGGGCGGATACCTGACGATCGAGAACGATCCGGACCACGAGGCCGTCGACGTCGCCTGGGTGCCGCTGCAGGAGCTGGGCCGTCGCCTGTCCTTCCCCAACGAACGCCGCATCGCGGACCTCGCGCGTGAGGTCCTGCCCGAGCACCTCTGACGTCGCCGCACCTCGAGCGCCGCGCGCTGCCGACGTCCCGTGGGACGATGGGTAGCGATGTCTGAAACGAACACAACCTCCGTCCCCCAGCAGGGCGGGCCGGCCCGGGACCCTGCTGCCCCGCGGAGCGGCTCCACCGCCCGCTCCAGCGCGATCATGGCTGCAGGAACCCTGGTCTCGCGGATCCTCGGCCTGGTCCGCGTGGCGCTGCTCGCGACCGCGATCGGGGCGACGGGGCAGGTCTCGGATCTCTTCACCTCCGCGAACAACCTGCCGAACTTCCTCTACCTGATGCTCGCAGGCGGCGTCTTCAACGCCGTCCTGGTGCCGCAGATCATCCGCGCCAGCAGGCAGCCCGACCGGGGAGCGGACTACGTCAGCCGGCTGCTCACCCTGGCTGCCGCCGGCCTGCTCGTGCTGACGGTGCTCGTGACGCTCGCAGCGCCCGTCATCGTCGGCCTGACGACGAGTGTCACGGGCGCGAGCCTCGCCCTCACCACGGCCTTCGCGTACTGGTGCCTGCCGCAGATCTTCTTCTACGGGATGTACGCCGTGACCGGCCAGATCCTGAACGCCAACGGGTCCTTCGGTCCGTACATGTGGGCGCCGGTCGTCAACAACGTCGTGTCCATCGCCTTCCTCACGACATTCATCCTGCTCATGGGGAGTGAGCAGACAGAACGGCACAGCCCCGAGACGTGGACGTCGGGGCAGACGATGCTGCTGGCCGGCGGAACGACCCTGGGCATCGTCATCCAGGCCCTCGTGCTGTTCCTCCCCCTCAAGCGCCTTCAGCTCGGGCTCCGGCCCAAGTTCGGTGTGCGCGGAACAGGACTCGGACGCACAGGAAAGCTCGCGTCCGTCACCATCGTCACGATGCTCATCGGCAACGGTCTATACCTCCTGAACCAGCGCGTCGCGACCATCGCCTCCGAAGCCCGCCCCCGGCTCCTCGCACAGGACCCGCCCGTGCAGATCGCGGGCCTCACCAACCTGGAGTTCGGCGCGATGGTGTACCAGTTGCCGCACTCGGTCATCGCGCTGTCCCTGGCGACGGTCATGTTCAACCAGTTGTCCTCGGCGCATGCGGACAACAACCTCGCTGCGGTCCGGGCGACCCTCTCCCAGGGCCTGCGGATCATCGGTGTCGCAACCGTCTTCGGCGCGGCCGCCCTGCTCACCTTCGCCGGCCCGTTGGGCATGCTGTTCAGTGAATCCGCGGAGAGCGCCGCGATCAACGGCGTCATCATCGCGATCCTCGCCGTCGGAGCACCCTTCCTCAGCGCGAGCTTCTTCCTGAACCGCGTCTTCTACGCGAGTGAGGACGTCCGCTCGCCCCTTCGGATCCAGTTGATCCTGTCCGTCGTCGGCGTGGTGCTCGCACTCACCGCCGGCACGTTCGAACCCCGGCTCATCGTGCCGATGCTGGCCGTCTCGTACTCGCTGGGCAATGTGATCGCCGTCGTGGTCAGCCACATCGTCCTGACCCGCAAGATCGGTCCGTACGGTGCAGGGCACGTCTTCGATGTCCATGTACGGCTCACCATCGCCGGCATCGCCGCAGCGATCGCCGGAACGGCACTGTGCTGGGCGTTCGGCGGATATGACGCCGACGGCTTCCTCTGGCAGTCCAAATTCGACGCCGTCCTCGTGCTCGCGATCGGTGGAATCACCATGTCCGCCGTGTACCTGGCGATGCTGAAACTGCTCAAAATCACCGAACTGGACGAGTTCGTGAAGCCGCTGCTCGCAAGATTCCGACGGAGCGGCGCCTGACCTGCCAGCCGGGTTATGGGCTGACCGACCGGTAGCATGGATAGAAATCAGCCAGGGTTCGCCGGGAGGAACACGTGCCAGAAGCAGTAGACGTCGGTTCAGTGCTGGGCGGCCGCTACAAAGTGACCGCCTACGTACTGGCATCTGCTGAGAAGGACCTCGTGCTCGACGGCGTCGACCAGGTGCTCAACCGGCCGGTCAGCATCCTCGTCGCATCAGCCGGCAACGCCTCCCAGGTGGCCGCGAGCGCGCGTGACCTGGCGACGGGTGACAGGACCGGGAACATCCAGGTCCTCGATCTCGGCATCTCCGAGTCCGATACCTACCTGGTGACCAACCGCGCCCCGGCCGCCGACATGCTCGACCTGATCGTGCAGCAGGATGCTCCCGCACCCGAGGCTCCGTACATTGAGCCGTTCTTCACCGACACCCTCGGTTCCGAGATCTTCGGCGGGCCGCGCTCGACGGAGCCGGAAACCTACGACGATCATTACGAGGAGTACGAGGAGTACGACGACGGGCGGCAGCATCGGGCCTCCCGCTTCGCCGGACTGGCGCGGCGATTCGGGCGGCGAGGCTCCGGGGACGACCAGCGGGACGACACCTCGGATGTTCCTCCCGCCGCAGCCGAGCAGGCCCCGGTCCGCCAGCACTCCCACCTCGTTCCGCCGCCGCCCAGCCAGCGACCCTCGGGTGCATCGGCTGCATCTACCACCTCATCCACCACCTCGCCTGGTCAGTCGGATGTCGAGCCGCGGGACGAGTCGTATGTGCAGCCGCATGTCCAGTCGCGGGACGAGTCGCGGGACGAGTCGCATGTCCAGCCGCGGGACGAGTCGCGGGACGAGTCGCATGTCCAGCCGCGGGACGAGTCGCGCGAGCACGACGGCACAGACCAGGGAGGGCCGGCGGCCGCAACAGGAGCCGTCATCGTCGGAGCGGCAGGGGCCGGAGCGGCGGCGTCCCGGCACCCGGAACGGGCGGCATCGCGTTTCCCGGTGTCCGACTACGACGATGACGATTCCCACTCGGCCGACGGCCCTGATGGCTACGACGACGACGACAGCAAGGGCCGCAACTTCACCCGTATGCTCGTCGGCGCGGTTCTCTCCATCGTGCTGGTGGTCGCCGTCGTTCTTGCGGCCACGCAACTCGGTTCCCTCTTCAGTGGGACCCCCGTCGCCGACAGCGAGACCCAGCAGGCCACTGGTGACCCCTCAGCGGAGGATGCAACCACGGCACCGACGACGGCCACAGCCGAGCCGACAGCCGAAGCCGTAGCGCCTGTGATCACGGGAATCACCCGCGTGGTCCCGGACAACCAGGCCCTTGATGCAGCGAATGACGTGAACCTGCCCCTGATCATCGACGGGAACACCGCGTCGTTCTGGGGCAACCAGGTCTATGCCAGCGACACCTTCGGTGGTCTTGCCACCAGCCTCGCCCTCGTCGTCGAGCTCGAACAGGAATCGACCATCTCCGAGGTCTCCATCGCCCAGCTCAATGGCGCCGGCGGCAGTTTCTCGGTGCTCATCAATGACGAGCCGACGGTGGAGGGCGCGGAACAGATCGCGCAGGGTGGATTCACTGCGCCCACGATGACCCTTCCGATCCCTGAAGGCGCGGACGGGCCGCGGACGGCGCGTTACGTCATCGTCGACTTCACACAGCTCCCCAGGCTCTCGAGCATCGACGCACAGTACCCGTTCGGTCTTCGCATCGCGGAGATCAGCGTCACCTAGCCGCACAGCGCCAGCTCAGCGGCAGCCCAGGGCCACCGAGGCGGGGCGCGGACTTGCAGGGACGGAATAACTCCACGTGCGGTTCCGTTGTGGAAGTGTCCGCGGATAAGCCCGACTCGGCCGTATCAGCGTATGAGAAGACAGAAAGGTCTTTCGAGAACGTGACAACCCAAACCGATGTCCAACTGGACACCCCCACCGCAGATACCTCCGGCAGCGAACCGAAGATCCACGACGTGATCATCGTCGGATCTGGACCCTCCGGTTACACGGCGGCGGTCTACACCGCACGGGCGAACCTCAAACCCGTCATGATCGCTAGCTCGGTGAAGGCCGGCGGTGAGCTGATGAACACCACCGATGTCGAGAACTTCCCCGGGTTCCCGGAAGGCGTCATGGGCCCGGACCTGATGGAACAGTTCGAGAAGCAGGCGCGGCGCTTCGGTACCGAGATCCTCTTCGAGGATGTCGTGTCGGCCGAGCTGTCCGGCGAGATCAAGAAGCTCACCATCGCCACGGGTGAGGAATTCCTCGCCCGCGCCGTCATCATCTCGACAGGATCCGAATACCGGGAGATCGGGCTCGAGGACGAGAAGCGGCTTTCGGGCCACGGCGTCAGCTGGTGTGCAACGTGTGATGGTTTCTTCTTCCGGGACCAGGACATCGCAGTCGTCGGCGGCGGTGACTCGGCGATGGAGGAAGCCCTCTTCCTGACGAAGTTCGCCCGTTCCGTCACTGTCATCCACCGCCGCGATACCCTGCGTGCTTCCAAGATCATGCAGGACCGTGCTTTCGCCCACGAGAAGATCCGCTTCCTCTGGAACTCGGAAGTGGTAGGCATCCACGGAACCGACAAGGTCACCGGCGTGAAGCTCGCGAGCACCGTCGACGGCACCACGAGCGATCTCGACGTCACCGGCATCTTCGTTGCCATCGGCAATGATCCACGCGTCGACCTGGTCAGGGACCAGCTCGAACTCACCAGCGAGGGAACCATCGCTGTCCTGGGTCGCACCTCCAAGACCTCGCTCCCCGGCGTCTTCGCTGCCGGCGATGTCATCGATCCCACCTACCGGCAGGCGATCACGGCGTCGGGTAGCGGCTGTGTTGCGGCGCTGGACGTCGAACACTACCTGGCCGACACCGTCAGCGCCTCCCAGACGGCGGCACGCGTTCCTACCCCTCCGGCCGAGGCTGTTTCCGAGACCGCGTCTTTCTGATCCACCAACCACAAGGAGTATTGCAATGAGCAACGCAAAGGATGTGACGGACGCGTCGTTCGACGCCGACGTCCTGAAGGCCAGCAAGCCCGTCATCGTCGATTTCTGGGCCGAGTGGTGCGGACCCTGCCGCATGCTGTCGCCGATCCTGGATGACATCGCGGCCGAGCACGCCGAGAAGGTCGATGTCGTGAAGGTGAACGTCGACGACAACCCCGCTATCGCAGCCAAGTACGGCATCACGTCGATTCCCGCCGTGTACGTCTTCCAGGGTGGCGAGGTGGCAGCGACCTCCATCGGCGCAAAGCCTAAGCAGGTACTTGAGCAGGAATTCGCAGCCTTCATCAACTGATCCGAGTTTGATGCAGAAGGACCCGACGGATTCCGTCGGGTCCTTCTGCGTTGGGGCTTCGCTCGGCACAACATGAGGCAGCAACGCGTGAAGCGAGTTGTTCAAGAGTGACGTCGGGTAGCGAAAGCTCGATGCCGTCCAGTCACCCGGCTGCTCAGCCTTCGACCGTTTCACGTAAAACGGGACCGGAGGGAGCACCCTTGCGCTGGCGGGCGGAATTCGCCGGCGTTCGTCAGCGGGTTGACCGGTCCAGCCGCAAGGTCCTCCCGCCCGAGCGTCAGCACGATGAACAGCTGAGCGTCAGCACGACTAACCGGCGGAACCGCTGAGCGGCACCGGCCCGCGGTGCGTCGCTGGCCGACGCACCAGGACCCTCCGCTCGGAATGCCGACGGCGACCAGGACAGGAGATCAGCCGGCCTGGACGTCAGGCGACTGCCGCTCGTGTGCTGTCGTGGCGCGGGCACAGGCCGAACCCACTTAGGCGCCGGGACTGCGGACACAAGCCGCCCGACGATCCGAGATGGAGCCGAGCGCCCATCGGAACAATCTCACCTTTGCGGCCTCCCGAGGACCCTCTGCGCCCCCGCCGTTTCACGTGAAACCCTCCATGGTCCATGTATGAACGCCCCTCAGGAGCGCGTGAGGAACTAGCCCCGCCCATCTATCGCTCCAAGGCCGTGCATGCTCGCTCTCGGCAGGTGGGTGCCTACCGGCACCTCCGACTCGCGGCGTTTCGGCATCACAATGAGCATCCGGCCCAGGCAACGCCCCGCTCCGCACCGCTCCGCGAAAGCGTCCCAACACCGCACGCATAGGGCGGCCGTCCCGAAACGCCTCCCAGGCTCGTCTCCACCCTCGCCGGCCAAAGCCCCGAGCACGCGCCGCCTGCTCACCTCAGCCCTGTTGGATCACGCGACCAGGGCTCAGATACGGTTCATCCCAGCTCCGTCGAAACGACAGAGGAATGCCTGCTGGGTCATTGGAAGAATCAGAAGCACAAGGCATGAGGGGACCAGACGTAGCAGCCCCTCTCAGGCGCTACTCCTCGGTCCAACGTGCTCGACAGTGGCACCATCGCCAGGAACACCAGCAAAAGAAGCAGGGAGGTCTGATCCCGGCCGTGTTTCACGTGAAACGTCAGTGCGGAGACGGCGTGCTGGCTGGTAGTACCGAGGTGGAGGGTGACGATGACCAACTCCGCTTTCGATAAAGCTGCTTCCGGGCATTACCAGCACCACCATCTCCGTGAGCGCCCGGCCCACAGCGGCTAGTCTTTCACGTGGAACCAGCACCGCGGGTACCAGCCACATGGAGCCGACATCACGCTCCACCGCCCGCCCTTGTTGAGGCGCTGCTTCCGTCCTCCGTAGTGGCGAGCGTAAGAAGGTAGGACTCGGCAGACAGGGTCGAACCCATCCGGGCCAAGGTTTGTGCGACTGGTGGAGCTGTGGAGTCTCCTGTGCCGGTTCTACAGGCTCCATGGCCGATCCGCCTTGCCCGAGACATTCAGCCAATCGGCAAGCACAGAAGCGACGTACACTAGTCGTTCGCCGGTAGTCGTCGCTCTACCCGCTTGGGCCGCCCCACGGCTCGCTCCACGAGCGCCACCCAGCGATAAGAGCGCCACCCCGCGTCGCATTGTCGACGGCGGACGTTTGTGACGACAAGAAGCGAAACGACGCGCGTGACGGAGGGACCCTCCCTGCTGCGTCTACTGGCGCTGATCGCGTTACCGCCAGATGCGCGGACGACGCGGAGCGCCCGGATTTGCGTCCGATCCCCGTTGCTGCAGGAAATAGGGACCGCGAGGAACGATTGCCCGAGGGAAGCCGTCGAAGCCTGACTGCCGGTCGCCCCGCCGAGGGCCCGCGTTGACCTGCCCTCCAACGATTCGTCGTTTCTCGCGCTAGTCGGAAACCGGCTGAAATCGTCGGGTGCACACGTGGACCTGTTTCACGTGAAACAGCGGGGCAGCGCAGCTGCCCAGAAAGCGCCATCACCGGGGCTGACCCGTTCCGACCAGCTCATGACCTTCAGACCTACCGAAGTGCAATGACCGTCCATTCTCCAAGCCTTCACGACCCGTATGGGTGGTCGGCAGGGCCCGAAAGGAGAAAGCGAACCCGCGAGGCGCTGTCCCGGCACGGCGCAGAGCCATGGAAGACAGGAGTAAAGAAAAACCGGGCCTGGTTTCACGTGAAACCAGACCCGGCAATTGAAGAAGCTGTCCGCGGCTAATCCGTCTTCGGGGACAGGACGCCGATTATCCGGTTCAGGTCATCGACGCTGGCGAATTCGATGCTGACGCGGCCCTTCTTGGCGCCGAGGGTGATCTTGACGTTGGTGTCGAGCCGGTCGGACAGAGAGGTGGCCAGGTAGTCGAGCCGCTCGTGTCGCGCACCGTCGCGTGGGGTGGCCGACTTCGTCGCCCTCCGGAGGCCCCCGCTCAAAGCGACAACCTCCTCCGTCGATCGCACAGACAAACCCTCGGCGACGATCCTCTGCGCGAGCTTCTCCATGTCGGCAGCGTCGTTCAGTCCCAGGAGGGCGCGCGCGTGGCCGGCGGAAATGACGCCTGCCGCTACACGGCGCTGAACCAGCGGCGGAAGCTTCATCAGCCGAAGAGTGTTGGAGATTTGAGGCCGGGAACGACCAAGGCGCCCCGCCAGCTCGTCATGCGAGCAGCCGAAGTCGTCCAGCAGCTGCTGGTACGCCGCCGCTTCCTCGAGCGGATTGAGAGCACTCCGGTGAAGGTTCTCAAGGAGAGCGTCACGCAGCAGGTCGTCGTCGAGCGTCGAGCGGATGATCGCAGGAATGGTGGCCATTCCCGCTTCCCGGGAGGCCCGCCACCTCCGTTCGCCCATCACGAGCTCATAGGGAGCACCCCCACTCTCCTGCGAGGGTCGGACGACCACGGGCTGGAGCACGCCGATCTCACGGATCGAGTGGACCAGTTCGGCGAGCTCGTCCTCGTTGAACTCGACGCGGGGCTGTTTCCGGTTCGGGTGGATGCTTTCGAGGGGGAGATCTGCGAAAGTGGCTCCCGGCACCTCGACGAGCCCCTCCGAAGCGGTCGCGCTGACCGACGACGGGGAGGTGAGCGCCGTTTCACGTGAAACGGCGGGGTGTACATCTCCTTCGGATGCTCCCTGAGACGCCCGACTCGCATCCGTTGTACTGGTCGAGTCGATATTTGCGGGCCCGTCGGCCGGTGCCTCGTCAGCGTCCGCAGATCGGGCTTCAACAACCTTTTCGCCACCAGCAAGCGCGTCGGTGGTCCTTGGGGTGGGACCGACGCGTTCCTCAGCGGCGATCGGAGAGGGCGCAGGCACGCCGGGGCCGTCCTCGTCCGTCCCATTGGAGCCGACTTCCGCCTCCGCGGCGGGGGCTGCTGCCGGGTCCGCGGCGGGCAGCGTGGCAGGCTCCGCCTTCGGTTTGCCGCCCTTCGCTCCGTCGACCGCCGCACTCTTGCGGCCGGAACCGGTCTTGGCAACGCGCTTGGTTTGAGCTTCGAGCACGTTCCTGTTGATACCGCTCCTCAGCGCGGACGAGTAGGAACGTGGCTGCTCGGCCACGTCCTCCTCGGTGACGCGCTCGAAGAAGAGGTCCACGGGCCTTCCGCCCGCCTTCCGCGACACCTCGGTGGCACTGTTCCCGGACCGGTCCGGCTTGGCCACCTCGGCTTCAGGCCGCGTCTGCTCGGGAATCTCGTCGGCGGGAGCACTGGGGATGAGCGCCCCCAGCCCTCGGCCGAGACCGCGCCGCTTTTCCGCCATGTTCTTCCTTCCAGAGTGTGGAGCAACGCTCCACCGCTACATCTTTCGGGTCCGCCTGGACCGATACGCCCGGCCGCTATGGCCGGGAAGCTATTTCAGCTGCCGCTTCCTGGTAGGACAGGGCACCGCTCGAGGAGGGATCGTACGTCATGACCGTCTGCTGGTAACTGGGCGCTTCGGAGATCCGCACGGAACGCGGCACGACTGCCTTCAGCACCTGCTGGGGGAAGTGTTCACGTACCTCGGCAGCCACCTGCGCGGCGAGGTTGGTCCTGCCGTCGTACATCGTCAGCAGGATGGTGGAAACCGTGAGGTCCGAATTCAGGTGCTTCTGGATCATTTCGATGTTCTTCAGCAGCTGGCTCAATCCCTCGAGCGCGTAGTACTCACACTGGATCGGGATGAGAACTTCCTTCGCAGCGACGAAGGCATTGACCGTCAGCAGACCGAGGCTCGGAGGGCAGTCGATGAACACGAAGTCCAGGCGCGGTTCCCCCTTCTCTTCGCGCTGCTTCGCATACACATCGATCGCACGGCGGAGCCGCTGCTCGCGGGCGACTAGTGACACGAGTTCTATCTCGGCGCCGGCCAGGTGGATCGTCGCGGGAGCACAGATCAGGTTCGGAACATCCGGACAGGGCGCTACGACGTCAGCAAGGGGAACATCGTCGATGAGTACGTCGTAGATCGAGTCGACGTCGGCATGGTGGTCGATGTTGAGCGCCGTCGAGGCATTGCCCTGCGGGTCGATATCGATGACGAGCACCTGCAGCCCGGCAGTGGCGAGGGCTGCGGCGATGTTGACCGTCGTCGTCGTCTTCCCCACGCCACCCTTCTGGTTGCTGATGGTCATGATCCGGGTGTTCTTCGGCTTCGGAAGCTCCTTGCCCAACAGCTTCTCCCGGCGTTTGGCTTCCCTCGCGAGTTCACGGCCGAGCGGCGACGAGTCGTCCATCGTATCGATGACACTCCTACCCTTGCCCGTCTTCTTCGCAGCCGGAGCTTCCACCGCATCGGAAACAGCCGCCGGTGTTTCACGTGAAACAACGCCAACAGTGGGATTCGCAACCTCTACAGGTTGCCTTACGCTTAGGCCGTCTGCGATGGGCTGTCGGGGCACCAGAAGGGACTCGGACTTCTTCGCGGGGGCGTCCTTGATGGTCACTCAGTAACTCACTCTCACATGCCAGACGTCGTTATCTACAAGGGTAGCCGGAAGTGGGGGGAGGATTGGGACGAGGGTGCTGCGTCCGTCGGACGGACGACTCAGGCGGCGCGGACCGGAATACGGACCACCGTCGTTGGTTCCTCGAGGACACCAGCACCGGCCGTGAGGATCTCCGCTGCTCCGCCGCCCAGCTTCCGGATGAGCTTGCGCGCCTTCTCGATCTCCTCGGCAGCGCTGCGACCCTTGATGGCGAGTACTTCCCCGCCCGGCTTCGCCAGGGGAATGGTCCAGCCGGCGAGGGTGGTGAGAGCCGAGACGGCGCGCGCCGTCACGTAGTCTCCTCGGACCTCTCCCACCACTTGCTCCGCGCGGGCCCGGTGCACTGACACGTTCGGCAGTGCGAGGTCGTCGACCACTTCGTTCAACCAGATGACCCTGCGCTCCAGTGGCTCCACAAGATGCAGGTGCAGGTCCGGCCGGGCGATGGCGATCGCCAGTCCCGGAAGCCCGGCGCCGCTGCCGACGTCGACAACCGTTGCGTCCCGCCTCATCAATTCAGAGACGACGGCGCAGTTCAGAACGTGCCGGCCCCAGAGTCGGGGGACCTCCCGGGGTCCGAGCAGACCCCGTTCGATGCCGCTGGTCGCCAGGTGCCGGACGAACCCGCGGGCAAGGTCCAGCTGACCACCGAACACGGTGGTCGCGGCAGCCAGTTCCTCCGCCGTCGGCTCCGGAGGAGCACTGGCAGTCGAGGACGGAACCTCAGTCATCACTGGGGGAAACAACGATGTGCCGCGACGGACCCTCGCCCTCGGACTCGCTCACGAAGCCCAGGTCCGCAACCACGTCGTGGACGATCTTCCGCTCGTAGGCAGACATGGGAGGCAAAGCCACGTCCTCACCCGATTCCTTGACGGTGTCGACGGCGTCCTGGGCGATCTTCGCCAGCTCGCGCCCGCGACGGTCACGATAGCCGTCGACGTCCAGCACCAGCCGCGAACGGGTGTCCGTTGCGGTCAGCACGCTCAGGCGGGTGAGTTCCTGCAGTGCCTCGAGCACCTCTCCGTCACGCCCGACGAGCGAGCTGAGCCCGGAGTCGGACGCGTCCTCGGAAACGATCGAGATGTAGGTTCGCCCGCTGCGGACCTCGATATCGATGTCTCCATCGATGTCCGCGATATCGAGGAGTTCCTCGAGGTAGTCCGCGGCGACGTCGCCCTCTTCATCCAGCCTCGCCGCCTTGCTGCTCCCTGTTCCCGTCTCAACATCGTCGTTGGACTCGGGGGTGTTGATCTCGGGCGTCTGCTCTTCGTTGTCTACCGTCATCGCTTCTTCCTCTTCTTGCGCTGGGGCTGGACGCGCTGGCCCCGGGGCTCTGAAACCGCTTCGATCGCCGGCTCGGTCTTCCGCTCACCGAGGAGCGGAACCATGGGCAGGCCCTTCTTGGCGCGCCTCTCGGCGAGTGCCTTCGCTGCCGGGGACCCGGGCGTGGGCATCTTGCGGATGACGTAGAACTGCTGCGCCATGGTCCACACGTTGGTGGTGGTCCAGTACACGAGGACACCGATCGGGAAGTTGATACCGCCGATGCCGAACACCAGGGGAAGGATGTACAGCATGATCTTCTGCTGACGCATGAAGGGGCTCTGCATCGCCTCTTCGGACATGTTCTTCGCCATGATCTGCTTCTGCGTCACGAACTGGGACGCCGTCATCGCGACGATCATGAGCAGGGACAGGATGATGACGCTGATGTTGCCATTGGCGCCGAAGCTGCCCAGGAAGGTCGACGAGAGGGGAGCGCCGAAGATCGTCGCGGCGTCGAACTGGCGCACCGACTCCACCTGCAGCGCACCGATACTCACGCCCTCCTCGCTGGCGCGCGAAACACCGTTCAGCACACGGAAGAGGGAGAAGAAGAACGGCATCTGGATGAGGATCGGCAGGCAGGCGGCGAAGGGGTTGGTCCCATGCTTCTTGTACAGCGCCATCTGCTCCTGCGTCATGGCCTGGCGCGAGAGCTGGTCCGTCTTGCCCTTGTACTTCTGCTGGAGTTTCCGGAGATCCGGCTGCAGCGCCTGCATGCCGCGCTGCGCCTTGATCTGCTTCACGAAGACGGGGATCAGTGCCGTCCGGATGACGACGACGAGGCCGATGATGGAAAGAGTCCAGGTCCAGCCCGAAGCAGGGTCCATCCCCAGGAAGGAGAAGCCCTCATGGAACAGGAACATGATCCATGAAACGAGCCACTCGAAAGGGAAGAGTACGGTCCCTAGGAAATCCATTGTCAGTTTGCTCCTCGAGCCGCAGGGCGGCTTTCGTCATCGTCCGGAATCACCGGGTGGTTCAACACAACTATCGACGGCAGTCTCCCCTCGGGAAAACTCCTGCCACCCCCTGGGACGTGGTCCACGCCGCCGTCGTTCCAGGGATGGCACCGGACCAGCCGCCTGGCCGCGAGCCACGAACCGCGAACGACCCCATGGACCGTCACCGCCTCGAGCGCATAGGCCGAACAGCTCGGGTAGAACCGGCACACCTGCCCGTACAGCGGAGAGACGACCTTGCGGTACGCGATCAGGAACCCGATCACGGCCAGGCGAGGCAACCCCATGAGGAAGGCCGGCACACGGACAGCGATGCTGCTCACGATACTCTGCCTTCCCTTTCCGGTGCGTCGGAGCGCTCCAGCCTGCGGGCAACCGCAGCCAGGCAGCTCGTGAAGTCCTTCTGCAGGGCCGGCCAGTCGCTGTCCGCGGCCGGTGGGAGCGCGCGGACGACGACGTCGTACCCGTGGGGGTGCGCAGCGACCCACTCCGCCGAAGCGTGGCGAAGCCTCCGTTTAACGAGGTTGCGGGTGACAGCGTTCCCTACGTTTTTGCCGACGATGAAGCCGACCCGGGAGGGTGCGGAGTCCGAGGTTCTGGACCCATATAGCACGACGTTCCGGCGCCCTGACCGGGCACCGGAACGTACGGTACGTGCAAAATCCGCTGCCGTTCGCACCCTGTGGATCATCGGAAGCACTACGGGTTCCTGTTCATTGCTGAGGGAAGGAACCCCGTGCCGGCGCGATCACCCGAAGGACGCATGGCGTGGGAGGAACCGCTTATGCCGAGAGTTCGGTACGGCCCTTGCCGCGGCGCGCCGACAGGATGGCACGACCAGCGCGGGTGCGCATGCGAAGGCGGAAACCGTGCTTCTTGGCACGACGGCGGTTATTCGGCTGAAAAGTCCGCTTGCTCACTGTAGTTACTCCAGAACGATCTTGAGATGCGTCCGGCCCATTGCAACAAGGGGGAAGAACAGACTGACGCGATGAAGGTGTACATCCGACATTCGCGTTGGAGCTGTCACATCCCGAGGCCTCTTAGTACCCGGAAACATCTGTGATGGCATGCGAAATGCAGACATGTTGGACTACATAACGTTAGGGGACGCGGCGGAGGGGCGTCAAACTCGCCCGTCGCCGGCCTGTGGGCTACTTTTCCACGGGCCTGTGGACAACCGGCGCTCGAATCACACTACACGCATCGCCGGAGGGACCGGATGGGACCCCTTCCAGCCCCCGTCCTGCCGCGCCAGCCCGCTATCTTCTGTAGTTCTCATCCTCTACTCTTGGCTCTGGTCCGTTTATCCACGGCTTGTGTACAACTCTGTGGAGAACGGACCTTTTCGAGCGCGGGCAGCACAGCTAAGAGGGGTTCTTGTGGGAACAGATGAGGTAAACGACGTCGGGAGTTCCTGGCGTAAAGTCATCCGGACCCTCGAGCAGGACGATCGCGTCACCCCGCGCCAGCGCGGATTCATGGTGCTGGCACAGGCCCAGGGCCTCATCGGAACGACCATGCTCATCGCCGTTCCCAACGAACTGACGCGCGAAGTCCTGCAGACCCAGCTCAAGTCCGCCCTGGACGAGGCCCTGCGCGACGTGTTCCGTGAGGACATCCAGTGCGCCTTCGTGATCGACCCCGAACTGACCCCTGTGGCGGAGGAGGCTCCCGAGCAGGAACCCGAGCAGGTCTCGCCGGAACCCAAGGGCGAGGCCAAGCCTTCCCCTACCCCGCCCAGCAACTCCCACGAATTCGGCCGGCTCAATCCCAAGTACATCTTCGACACCTTCGTCATCGGGTCCTCGAACCGCTTCGCCCACGCGGCGGCAGTCGCGGTGGCCGAAGCGCCGGCGAAGGCCTACAACCCGCTCTTCATCTACGGCGACTCCGGGCTCGGCAAGACCCACCTGCTGCACGCCATCGGTCACTACGCCCGGCATCTCTACACCGGGATCCGTGTCCGGTACGTGAACTCCGAGGAGTTCACCAACGACTTCATCAACTCGATCCGCGACGATGAGGGCTCGAGCTTCAAGCAGACCTACCGCAACGTCGACATCCTGCTGATCGACGACATCCAGTTCCTCTCCGGCAAGGACCGGACCATGGAAGAGTTCTTCCACACCTTCAATGCGCTGCACAACCACAACAAGCAGGTGGTCATCACCTCCGACATGCCGCCCAAGCAGCTGATCGGGTTCGAGGAGCGCATGCGGTCCCGGTTCGAGTGGGGCCTCCTGACGGACATCCAGCCGCCCGAACTGGAGACCCGCATCGCGATCCTCCGCAAGAAGGCGATCAGCGACAGCCTGAGCGCACCCGACGACGTCCTCGAGTACATCGCCTCGAAGATCGCGACCAATATCCGGGAACTGGAGGGGGCGTTGATCAGGGTCACGGCCTTCGCCAGCCTCAATCGCCAGACGGTCGACGTGAACCTGGCGGAGATCGTGCTGAAGGACCTGATCTCCGACGACGGGGCGCAGGAGATCACGTCCACCGTGATCATGGCGCAGACCGCGGACTACTTCCAGATCAGCATGGAAGAGCTGTGCAGCAAGTCGCGCACGAGGACGCTCGTCACCGCCCGGCAGATCGCCATGTACCTGTGCCGGGAGCTCACCGACATGTCCCTCCCAAAGATCGGGCAGGAGCTCGGCGGCCGTGACCACACCACCGTCATCCACGCGGACCGGAAGATCCGCGAGCTCATGGCCGAGAGGCGCGCGATCTTCAACCAGGTCACCGAGCTAACCAACCGCATCAAGCACAAGCAGCGCGAAGCCTGACAGCGACCGGACCCTGTGTTTCACCGGTGTAATTAACAGGTGTGGACACAGCTGTGGATAACCGGGGGAACATCGGCACCCAACCTGAGGAAAAACCCCCTGCAGCCTGTGGATCCGCGGAATGACAAGGATTTTCCCCACAACCGCCTGCAGGGGGCCGTCGTCCGAACGCACACGTTGTCCACAGGGCAAATCCGCGGAAGCGCGCCGACCAGTGGACTTATCCACAGAATCCACAGCAGTTATTAACACTACGAACCTTAAACTTCAAAAGTTCGTCAAATAACATTCCACGTTCCGTCCGACCCGTTCCCCGCCTCCCCGGACCTGCTTCGCAGCTCCGCTATCCGGCTAAGCTGTTCCCCAGTAGGGTTGTAGTTCCCCGTGCCCGGGCATCTCCGTGCATGACATGCGACCCACCATCCGCCGGCTTCGCCGGTGGCTGTTTTTTTGGAAGGCGGCACTGCTCCGTGAAATTCAGAGTCGAGCGGGATGTACTTGCGGAGGCTGTGTCCTGGACCGCCCGTTCCCTGTCACCCCGTCCGCCCGTACCGGTCCTCGCCGGACTGCTCATCCGGGCCGAGGGTGGTTCACTGAGCCTCGCGAGCTTCGACTACGAGATCTCCGCGCGCCTCGAGATCGCGGCGGACGTCCTGGAGGAAGGCACGATCCTCGTATCGGGCCGCCTGCTCGCCGACATCTGCCGCAGTCTTCCCTCCGCTCCGGTCGAGGTAGCCACCGATGGATCGAAAGTGACCCTGACGTGCCGCAACAGCCGCTTCAACCTCGCGACCATGCCCGAGGGCGAGTACCCGGAGCTACCCAAACTCCCCGCGGTCAGTGGCGTCGTCGACGGTGATGCCTTCTCCCAGGCCGTCTCGCAGGTCATCATCGCCGCGAGCCGCGACGACACCCTGCCGATCCTGACCGGTGTCCGCATGGAGATCGAGGATGACCTGATCACCCTGCTCGCCACCGACCGGTACCGGCTCGCCCTGCGCGAGGTCTCCTGGAAACCGTCGACGCCCGGAATCTCGACCAGCGCACTGGTCAAGGCCAAGACGCTCAACGAGGTCGCGAAGACGCTCGGCGGCGCAGGAGACCTGAACATCGCGTTCTCGGACGACTCCGAGCTGATCGGTTTCGAATCAGGTGGCCGCCGCACCACGTCCCTGCTCGTGGACGGCGACTACCCCAAGATCCGGTCGCTCTTCCCAGAGAACACCCCGATCCATGCCACCGTCCAGACGAGCATGCTCGTCGAGGCGGTTCGTCGTGTGTCGCTCGTCGCCGAACGCAACACTCCCGTGCGTCTGGCCTTCACCGAGGGACAGGTGACCCTCGACGCCGGTACGGGCGAGGACGCCCAGGCCTCCGAAGCCATCGAGGCGACGCTGGACGGCGACGACATCACGGTCGCCTTCAACCCCCACTACCTGAGCGAGGGACTCGGAGCCTTCAGCAGCCCGTACGTCCGGTTCTCCTTTACCTCACCTCCCAAGCCCGCGGTGATGTCGGCGCAGGATGACGCGTCGGGCGAGGACAGGGAAGACTACAAGTACCTGCTGATGCCCGTGCGGCTTCCCAACCAGTAGCCCCCGCGGCAGGTACACCCGGCCGGCCGGACCGCCCGCCGGACCCATCGTCAGAAAGAGAAGCTCATGCATATCGGCCTCATTGGACTCGGAAAAATGGGATTCAACATGAGGGAGCGACTCCGCCAGAACGGCATCGAGGTCACCGGTTTCGACCGCAACCCCGAGCGCACCGATGTTTCGAGCCTCGATGAACTGGTCGCCGCGCTTCCGGCTCCGCGCATCGTCTGGGTGATGGTGCCCGCAGGCCAGGTCACCGACGCCGTCGTGAAGGACCTCTCCGAGCTCCTCGCCGAAGGCGACCTGGTGATCGACGGAGGCAACTCCAAGTTCACCGATGACCAGATCCACGCCACCCTGCTGGCCCAGAAGGGCGTCCGATTCCTCGACTGCGGCGTCTCAGGCGGAGTCTGGGGACTCGAGAACGGCTACGGCCTCATGGCGGGCGGCAGTTCCGAGGATGTCGACCTCGCGATGCCGGTCTTCGACGCACTGCGCCCGGAGGGCGAGCGCGCTGAGAGCTTCGTGCACGTGGGCGACGTGGGGGCGGGCCACTACGCCAAGATGGTGCACAACGGTATCGAGTACGGACTGATGCAGTCCTATGCCGAGGGCTACGAACTCCTCGAGGCCAAGGACATCGTCAAGGACGTCCACGGAACCTTCGCCGCCTGGCAGAAGGGGACCGTCGTCCGTTCCTGGCTGCTGGACCTCGTCGTCAAGGCGCTGCAGGAGGACCCCGGACTGTCGAAGATCGCGGGCTACGTCGAGGATTCCGGGGAGGGTCGGTGGACCGTCGAGGAGGCGATCGCCAACTCGGTGCCGGCTCCGGCCATCACAGCGGCACTGTTCGCCCGGTTCGCCTCGCGCCAGGACGATTCCCCGTCGATGAAGATGGTGGCGGCGCTTCGCAACCAGTTCGGCGGCCACGCAGTGAAACCGGCTCAGGAGAAGTAAGTGGTGACCGGTGTACGTTGAGCACCTCTCGCTCACCGGGTTCCGGAGCTACGGGCAACTCGATACCGCGGTAGAGCCCGGTATCACGGTCTTCGTCGGGCCGAACGGGGTGGGGAAGACGAACATCGTCGAGGCCATCGGGTACCTCGCGACCCTGTCGTCCCACCGCGTCAGCACCGACAAGCCCCTGATCTCGTTCGGCGAGGAGCGGGCGATCATCCGGGGCAGGTTCGTCCGGGGCACGCAGCGCACGAGCGTCGAGGTCGAGATCAATGCCGATGCAGCCAACCGTGCCCGGATCAACAGGTCGAATCCTGTACGGGCGAGGGATGCCGCCGGCATCCTGAAGACCGTCCTCTTCGCACCTGAGGACCTTGCCCTGGTCAAGGGTGACCCCTCGGGACGGCGCCGGTACCTGGACGACGTGATGGTGTCGCTCCTGCCGCACCAGTCGGCGCTGCGCGCCGACTACGAGCGTGTCCTCAAGCAACGGAACGCACTGCTGAAGTCCGCGCGGGCAGCCGGCAGGTTCTCGACGGCACACGATTCGACCCTCGATGTGTGGGACCAGCATCTGGCCCAGGCCGGCGCACGGCTGCTCTCGGCCCGTCTCCTCCTCACCGACCAGCTGCGTCCCCACGTGCAGCGCGCGTACAAGGAACTGACGGACGGGTCGAAGGCGGCGGACATCGCCTACGTCTCCAGCGTCTCGTCGTCCCCGGACCTTCGAACCGACGACGACGGCGGGGCCATGCCCCGTGCTTCCGGGGAGGGCCTGCAGGATCTCGCCCTTCCGGAGCTGACGGAACTGTTCATCGCGAGCCTCCTGCGCCACCGGAAGAAGGAACTCGAGCGCGGCATCTCCCTCGTGGGACCGCACCGTGACGACCTCGCCCTGCTGCTCGGTTCCGTCCCGGCGAAGGGGTATGCCTCCCACGGGGAGACCTGGTCCATGGCCCTGGCCCTCCGGCTCGCTTCCTACTACCTGTTGCTCGAGGAGGACTCCACCCCCGGTGGGAATCCCGTGCTGATCCTCGACGACGTCTTCGCCGAACTCGACGCGCAACGGCGTACGCGCCTCGCCGCGATCGTCGCCCCTGCCGAGCAGGTGCTGGTCACTGCCGCTGTCGGGGACGACATCCCCGAGGCCCTCCTCGGCCGACAGATCCGCGTCGTCCCGGGCGGCATCGACGGTGTTGAAGGAGTCGATGTCCGCCCAGCCGATGTCCCGGAGGCGGCCGAAGGACGCCAGGATTCCGGAGAAGATGCCGGAGACGTCGATGGCGGAGAAGCTCATGTCTGAGAAATCGACGCCGGAGGAGCACGGGCAGGACGGCATACCCTCCGGTGAAGCGACCGGCGATCCGGCGCGACCCGGGGCGGACGGGCCGGATGACGGCAGGAACCGCGGCGAACGGAACCGCGACGGAGACGGCGGGATGGACCGTCCCGGCGCCGAGGACTTTCCCGAGCAGGACGCTCCGCAGGCCCTCCTCAACAGATTGCGCAGCGCATCCCAGGCCAGGGGCACACCCCGGGAGACGGCTTCGAAGCGGACGGCGAAGGCACCTCGCCGCCGGTACTCACCCGAGCCCACCTATGGTGGGCGGGATCCGGAAGGTGTCGGCAACGTCTTCTCGAGGATGCTCGCGGAACGCGGCTGGAAGTCGCCGGTGGCGATCGGATCGGTGCTGTCCCGCTGGGACGAGATCGTCGGGGCGGACATCGCGGCGCACTGCGTGCCGGAGAGTTTCGACGCCGACACGGTCCTGGTGAGGTGCGACTCGACCGCCTGGGCCACCCAGCTCCGCCTCATCACTCCGCAGGTGCTGCAGCGGTTCGAGGCCGAGCTGGGGGCGGGCGTCGTGACCCGGCTCTCCGTCGTCGGGCCCGCCGCGCCGAGCTGGCGCAAGGGTGGACGCTCCGTCAAGGGACGCGGTCCCCGCGACACCTACGGATGAGCCGGAGGGCGGGCCGCTGGACGGCCTGTAGGCCAATCGGAGGTCCGCCCGGCGTATCCGTCCTCATGGAAGGACCCCCTATCGGCTCTGACGCCGCTTTATTGGCCGGTGAGAGGGTGTTCGTGCGGGATTGTAGCCCTCCGCAGGGTAGAATAGATCGAGATTGTTTTGGTCCATCCAGCTGAGGAGCCGTCTACGCCTGTGGCACACGAGAACGAGTTGAATGCAAGTGATGTGTTGATCGGCGAAGGCGAATCCCCGATCCTGGAGGCGGCCACCGAACACGCATACGGTGCCAACGAGATCACGGTCCTGGAGGGCCTGGAAGCGGTCCGCAAGCGTCCGGGCATGTACATCGGGTCCACCGGACCCCGAGGGCTTCACCACCTTGTGTACGAAGTTGTGGACAACTCGGTCGATGAGGCGATGGCGGGTTACTGCGACCACATCGAGATCACGCTCCAGGCCGACGGCGGTGTCAAGGTCGTGGACAACGGCCGCGGTATCCCCGTGGACATGCACCCCACCGAGGGCCGGCCGACCGTCGAGGTCGTCATGACCATCCTCCACGCCGGCGGCAAGTTCGGCGGCGGCGGGTACGCGGTGTCGGGCGGCCTGCACGGCGTCGGCATCTCGGTCGTCAACGCGCTGTCCAAGCGGGTCGAGACGGAAGTACGACGCCAGGGCCACGTGTGGCGCCAGTCCTTCGCCGACGGCGGCAAGCCCGTCGGCGAGCTGAGGAAGGGCGAGGAGACCTCCGAGACCGGCACCACCCAGACGTTCTATCCCGACGACTCGATCTTCGAGAGCACGCAGTTCGACTTCGAGACCCTCCGCGCACGCTTCCAGCAGACCGCGTTCCTCAACAAGGGACTGCGCATCACCTTCACCGACGAGCACGTCGACGAGGTCGAGGACGAGGTCACCGTCGAGACCGGTGAGGATTCCACGCCCAAGCACCGCGAGGTCGAGTACCTCTACGAGAACGGCCTCGTGGACTACGTGCACCACCTCAACTCCTCCAAGCGCGTCGACGTGGTGCACCCCGACGTCATCGTCTTCGAGACGGAGACCCCGGACCGCACCATGTCCGTCGAGATCGCGCTGCAGTGGACCTCGGCCTACTCCGAGAGCGTGCACACGTACGCCAACATGATCAACACGCACGAGGGTGGAACGCACGAAGAGGGCTTCCGCGCGGCCATGACCACCCTGATCAACAAGTACGCGCGTGAGAAGAACATCATCAAGGAGAAGGACGACAACCTCACGGGTGACGACATCCGCGAAGGCCTGACCGCCGTCATCTCCGTGAAGCTCTCCGAGCCGCAGTTCGAGGGCCAGACGAAGACGAAGCTCGGCAATTCAGAGGTCAAGGGCTTCGTGCAGCGCGTCGTCACCGACCAGCTGGGCGACTGGCTCGAGCGCAACCCGGGGCCCGCCCGCGACGTCATCCGCAAGTCGATCCAGGCATCGCAGGCGCGCCTCGCGGCCCGCAAGGCGCGTGAGTCCACGCGCCGCAAGGGCCTGCTCGAGTCCGGCGGCATGCCGGGCAAGCTCAAGGACTGCCAGTCCAAGGACCCGGCGCGGTCAGAAATCTACATCGTGGAGGGCGACTCGGCCGGCGGTTCGGCGGTCCGGGGCCGCAACCCCGAGACGCAGGCCATTCTGCCCCTGCGCGGCAAGATCCTGAACGTGGAGCGCGCCCGCCTGGACCGGGCCCTCGGCAACAGCGAGGTCCAGGCCATGATCACCGCGTTCGGCGCGGGGATCGGCGAGGACTTCAACGTCGAGAAGGCCCGGTACCACAAGATCGTGCTCATGGCCGATGCGGACGTGGACGGCCAGCACATCACGACCCTGCTGCTCACGCTGCTGTTCCGCTACATGCGGCCGCTGATCGAAAACGGCTTCGTCTACCTCGCGCAGCCGCCGCTGTACCGGATCAAGTGGTCCAACGCGAAGCACGACTACGTGTTCAGCGACCGCGAGCGTGACGAGGTCATCCGGATCGGCCTCGCCAACAACCAGCGGCTGCCCAAGGACAACGGCATCCAGCGGTACAAGGGCCTGGGTGAGATGGACTACACGGAACTGTGGGAGACCACCATGGATCCGGACCACCGCACCCTGCTCCAGGTCACCATGGACGACGCGGCCGCCGCCGACCAGGTGTTCTCGGTGCTCATGGGTGAGGACGTCGAGTCCCGCCGCAACTTCATCCAGCAGAACGCCAAGGACGTGCGTTTCCTCGACATCTGAGTGCCGATACCGGCATCGTGCCGGCGCAACGGAACAAGAGCGGACCGAGGGTCCCTGCCCGAGCTTGCGAGGGAGAGGGAGGACGTCCGACCGGGCGCCTGCACACGATGCCGGGCACCGGCCAGCGACCGCGTCTCCTGTGTGGTCGAGAACCTTTCACGAACGGAACTGATTCATGAGTGACGACATCACCGGTAACGGACCCGACGAGCCCATCGAGGGTGAGGTCCTGACGGACCGCGTCGAGCAGGTGGACCTGCAGACGGAGATGCAGCGGTCCTACCTGGACTACGCGATGGCGGTCATCGTCGGCCGGGCGCTGCCCGACGTGCGCGACGGCCTCAAGCCCGTGCACCGGCGCGTCCTCTACGCAATGTTCGACGGCGGCTACCGGCCGGACCGCTCGTTCAACAAGTGCGCCCGCGTGGTCGGCGAGGTCATGGGCCAGTACCACCCGCACGGTGACTCGGCGATCTACGACGCCCTGGTCCGCCTGATCCAGGACTGGACGATGCGCTACCCGCTGGCCCTCGGACAGGGGAACTTCGGTTCGCCCGGGAACGACGGCGCGGCCGCTCCCCGGTACACCGAGACGAAGATGGCTCCGCTCGCCATGGAGATGGTGCGGGACATCGATGAGGAGACCGTCGACTTCCAGGACAACTACGACGGCAAGAACCAGGAGCCGACGATCCTGCCGTCGCGCTTCCCGAACCTGCTCGTCAACGGGTCCTCCGGCATCGCCGTCGGCATGGCCACCAACATCCCGCCGCACAACCTGCGCGAGGTGGCCGACGGCGTCCAGTGGTACCTCGAGAACCCGGATGCCTCGAAGGAAGAACTGCTCGAAGCACTGATCGCCCGCATCAAGGGACCCGACTTCCCGACCGGCGCGCAGATCCTCGGCCACAAGGGTATCGAGGACGCCTACCGGACGGGCCGCGGCTCCATCACGATGCGCGCCGTCGTCAATGTCGAGGAGATCCAGAACCGTACCTGCCTCGTCGTCACCGAGCTCCCGTACCAGGCGAACCCGGACAACCTCGCCATCAAGATCGCCGAACTGGTCAAGGACGGCAAGATCAGTGGCATCGCGGACCTGAGGGACGAGACCTCCGGCCGGACAGGCCAGCGCCTGGTGATCGTGCTGAAGCGCGACGCCGTCGCGAAGGTTGTCCTCAACAACCTGTACAAGCACACGCAGCTGCAGGACAACTTCAGCGCGAACATGCTGGCGATCGTCGATGACGTGCCCCGCACGCTGAGCCTCGATGCCTTCATCCGGCACTGGGTGACCCACCAGCTCGAGGTCATCGTCCGCCGGACGCGGTACCGGCTGCGCAAGGCGGAGGAGGAAGCCCACATCCTCCGCGGACTGCTGAAGGCGCTCGACGCGCTCGACGAGGTCATCGCCCTGATCCGGGCCTCCTCCACCACGGAGCAGGCCCGTGACGGACTGATGGGTCTGCTGTCCATCGACGAACTGCAGGCGACGGCGATCCTCAACATGCAGCTTCGGCGCCTGGCGGCGCTCGAGCGGCAGAAGATCCAGGACCGCCACGCCGAGCTGGAATCCATGATCACGGAGTTCAACCGGATCCTCGCCTCCGAGGACGTGCAGCGCGGCATCGTCAGCACGGAGCTCGCGGAGATCGTCGCAAAGTTCGGCGACGACCGGCGGACCGAGATCCTCATGGGCTACGACGGCGACATGAGCATGGAGGACCTGATCCCCGAAGAGGAGATGGTCGTGACCATCACCCGCGGCGGATACGTCAAACGCACCCGCAGCGACAACTACCGTCAGCAGGCACGCGGCGGCAAGGGCATCAAGGGAGCTCAGCTGCGCGGGGACGACGTCGTCGAGCACTTCTTCGTCACCACCACCCACCACTGGCTGCTGTTCTTCACGAACCTGGGCCGGGTCTACCGGGCGAAGGCGTACGAACTGGTCGAGGCCGCCCGTGATGCCAAGGGACAGCACGTCGCCAACCTCCTGGCCTTCCAGCCAGACGAGAGGATCGCCCAGGTGCTCGACCTGCGCGACTACCAGCAGTCTCCCTACCTGGTCCTGGCCACGAAGCGCGGACTCGTGAAGAAGACGCGCCTCGAGGACTACGACACCAACCGGACCGCCGGCGTGATTGCGATCAACCTGCGGGACAACGACGAGCTCGTCTCCGCGCAGCTCGTGTCCAGCGATGACGACATCATGCTCGTCTCGCGCAAGGGACAGTCGCTGCGCTTCACGGCCGACGACGACGCCCTGCGACCGATGGGACGCGCGACGTCCGGGGTGACCGGCATGAAGTTCCGCGAGGACGACGAACTGCTGGCCGGCAGCGTGGTCACCGACGACTCCTATGTCTTCATCGTCACCGAGGGCGGTTTCGCGAAGCGGACCAAGGTCGACGAGTACCGTGTGCAGGGCCGCGGTGGGCTCGGCATCAAGGTTGCCAAGCTGGCCGAGGAGCGGGGAGACCTGGTCGGCGCGCTCGTCGTGCAGGACGAGGACGAAGTCCTGGTGGTCATGGGTGGAGGGAAGGTCGTCCGCTCGGCCGTGGCCGGCGTACCGGCGAAGGGACGCGACACGATGGGTGTCATCTTCGCCAAGCCGGACAAGACGGACCGCATCATCGCCGTGGCCCGCAACAGTGAGCGGAGTGTTGCCGTCGAGGAGGGGTTGATCGATGATCCTTCCGAGGCCAGCCCGGACGTGGACGTCATCGACACGGTCACGCCCGAGGACGCACCTGCAGAGTTCACAGCCGATGAAGTACGGTTGTCGACAGAGGAAACGGCTGAGCCTGACGCTGAGTCGCCGGAACATGGAGGTAGCGAGTGAGCTCGGCCAACACCAACCCGCGAGCGTCCAGCGGCCAACTGCGGACGCCCGGGACGCCTCCGCGCGTGAATGCCCCCGCGCGCCCCGCGCAGCGACCCACGGGCCCGGGCGCGCAGACCGCGCGTCCCGCGCAACGACCGGGACTCATCAAACCGGCACCGAAGGCGAAGGCCCGTAAAGCCCGCCTGCTCGTCAGCAAGGTCGACCCGTGGTCCGTGCTCAAGATGTCGTTCCTCCTGTCGGTCGCGCTCGGCATCGTCACCGTCGTGGCATCCTTCGTGATCTGGACGGTCCTGGACCTCACCGGGATCTTCGACGGCGTGAACGAGCTCCTCCGGGAGATCGCCGGATCCGAGAACGGTGGGTTCGATCTTCGACAGTTCGCGTCGCTGCCCCAGGTCCTCTCCTTCGCCACGATCATCGCTGTGGTGAACGTGGTGCTCCTGACCGCCCTGGCCATGCTCTCGGCGGTGCTCTACAACATCTCCTCCACCCTGGTCGGCGGAATCGGCGTCACGCTGACCGACGATTAGGACACCGGCCTCTTCGGCGCCGGAGGGCGATTTGAAGAATGCCGAGACACTACTGTAAAGTCGTATCTCGGCCCGAAGAGGTATCGGGGCGTATAGCTCAGGCGGTTAGAGCGCTTCGCTGATAACGAAGAGGTCCCAGGTTCAAGTCCTGGTACGCCCACGGATCCACTACTGCAGGGGACTGCTAGGAGACTGGTGTGAAGAAGTTGCTTATTGCGGCAGCGGCTGCAGCAAGTGTCCTCGTCTACAAGCGGTGGCAGGATTCAGAGAAAAGCAAGAGCGTCTGGAGCAATGCGACGGACGACGTCGCCTAGCAAGGAACATCGTCCGGCGCAGGTATACTGGATGAGGCTCATTTCGGGGGCATGGCGCAATTGGTAGCGCACCTGCTTTGCAAGCAGGGGGTTCGGGGTTCGAGTCCCCGTGCCTCCACCGAAAGGAAGTCCCGGCCATCGGCCGGGACTTCCTGCTTTAACCGGCCGATCGGCACGCGGCGGCACTGACGGCGTGCCATAGGGTTGCCGGGTGACTATCTTCCTCTCGATCCTGGGCGTGATTGGGGTCTCGGCGTCCGGGCCGATCATGGCAGCGACAGCCGCCCCGGTCCTCGCCATCGCGTTCTGGCGGAACCTGCTCGGAGCCGTCCTCATGGGCGGCCCGGCAGTCGTCTCCAAGAGGGACGAGTTCGCGGCCCTGCGCCCCGCGGACTACCGGCGGCTCGCCCTTGCAGCTGGAGCCCTGGCGTTGCACTTCGCCTGCTTCATCACCGCTCTCAAGCTCACCTCGGTGGCGGCGGCCACAGCCCTCGTCTGCCTGCAGGTGGCGTGGATCGCGTTGTTCAACGCCCTGCTGGGATCCCGGCCACAGCGCGCGGTGGTGGCCGGTCTGGGCATCGCCTTTCTCGGCGTCGTGATCATCACCGGATTCGACCTCTCACTGTCCCGGGACGCGCTCCTCGGGGACATGCTCGCGCTGGCCGGCGGGGCGCTTGCGGGCGTCTACCAGATGGCGGGAGCCGCCGCCCGGCGGACGATGTCCACCGGGACCTATACGACGCTCTGCTACGGAGTGTGTGCAGTCATCCTCGGAGTCCTCTGCGCAGCCACGGGCCAACCGATCGTCGGATTCACCCCCGTGGCGTGGGCGGGCATCCTCGCCGTGACTCTTCTCGCGCAGATCATGGGCCACTCGGTGTTCAACCACCTGCTCGCGGTGATGAGCCCGCTGGTCGTGTCGATGATCATCCTGCTGGAGATTCCCGGCGCCGCGATCCTCGCGGCCGTCTTCCTCGGCGAGCAGCTGCCCGCTGGAACCTATGGCGGGCTGGTGCTCATCCTCGCCGGCCTGGCCGTGGTCGTCCGTGGCCAGCAACGACGAGCGGGGCGCCAGCGGCTTCTTGCGGAGCAGGCCGCTCCTGTGCCTCCCGTACTCGGCGGCGACTAACATTCCTTATGACAAATATAACGAATATGGCATGAAAAAGCCCCCGGCGGGATACCGGGGGCTTTTCGCTGCTCGGAGTGTCAGGCTTTCGGCTCGTCCGTCGGTCCGACGGTGCGCTTCACGGTCACGTCCGGGGTGTCGCCTCCGACCGGCGAGGCGGTATCCGCAGCCGGAGTCTTGCTGGTCGCGGATGCGTCATCGGAGGAGGTGGCCGAACGCTCAGCCGCTTCCTTGATCTCGGCGACGACGTCCTTGGCTTCCTGTGCCTTGTCGGCAGCGACGGGAGCAGGCGTCGCGTTCACCGGGGCGGGCGTCTTCCAGGGATCCTCGACGGGCTTCGAGGCCCTCCACGCAGCGACGCCGGCGACGAGAGCCGACGCGATGATGCCGATGATCAGCCACCCCTTGCCGGACTTGCGTGCCTGGTTCCTCTTGAGGTCCTTCGAGGCCTGCACCGTCGCGGCGACCAGGCGCTTCTGGGCGTTCGTGACGGCCTTCTTGTCACCGGTCGCCTTGGTCACGACCTTCTCGACCAGAGGGGGCACGGTGGCTGCCGCGAGGGAGCGGGCTGCCGTATCAGCTGCCTCGCCGAGCCTGTTGGACAGGGCCGGCAGGTAGTCGTCGACGACCTTCCCCTTGGCGGAGTTCAGCGCGGGCGTCGCCTTGTCGAGGGTGCTCTGGATCTTCGGGGTCGTCTCGTCGATGACGTGCGTGATGCGCGGGCCCACACTGTCGATCCCGGACTGGATCCGGGGGGTGACGACGGCGATGCCGCCCGCGATGCCCTCGGTGGTCCTGCGGACGGTGTCCTGCAGGGCCGGCCCGGCAGTTTCGACGCCCTTCTCCCACCGGGGCTTAGCCCAGCCGTAGGCGGCATCGACATGGGGAGATGCCCATGCCCGTGCTGCTGCTACTCCAGCAACGAATGCCGCTCCGATGGCGGCGCTCTCCTCGAGATCGTGGGTGACGCGTGCATTCTTCTTCACAAAAACCTCCAGGGGGTGGTTACTCGTTTTGATCAGCCTACGTTGCATGGACAGGGGGTGCTATCGGGGCGCACCCCGGGATCCCGTCGAACGGGCCGTTTCACTGTCCGCGGAATGGCACTCCTCCAGCTTATTGTCAGAGGCTGCGTGGAAGAATGGGCCAATGACTGCTATCCCAACAGCAAAAGCGACCATTTCCACCAACCAGGGCAATATCGAGGTGAACCTCTTCGGCAACCACGCGCCGAAGACCGTGAAGAACTTCGTGGGCCTGGCAACCGGCGAGATCACCTGGACCCACCCGCAGACGGGCGAGGAGAGCAACGCTCCCCTCTACAACGGGACGATCTTCCACCGCATCATCAAGGACTTCATGATCCAGGGTGGCGACCCGCTGGGCCAGGGTATCGGTGGACCCGGCTACAAGTTCGACGACGAGATCAACCCGGACCTCACCTTCAACGAGCCCTACAAGCTCGCCATGGCCAATGCCGGAACCCAGGGCGGACGCGGCACCAACGGGTCGCAGTTCTTCATCACCTCGGTGCCCACGACCTGGCTGCAGGGCAAGCACACCATTTTCGGTGACGTCACCGACGAGGAGTCGCGCAAGGTCGTCGACAAGCTGAACGCGATCGCCACGGACATGAGGGACAAGCCCCTCGACGACGTCGTCATCGAGAGCATCACCGTGGAACAGCTCTAACCGAATGTCCTACGGTGCCCCCGCGCCCGACGCCGGCAGCCAGCAGGCACCCGTCTGCCCGAGGCACCCCGACCGCATCAGCTATGTGAGGTGCCAGCGGTGCGGTCGCCCGGCCTGCGGAGACTGCCAGCGGCCGGCCGCCGTCGGATTCCAGTGCGTGGACTGCGTGCGTGAGCAGGCGGCCCGCACCCCGGTCCGGAAGAACGCTTTCGGCGGCGTTGCACGCGGGGGCACCCCGATCGTCACCACGGCCCTGATCGGGATCTGCGTGGTGGTATTCCTGCTCCAGCTCGTGATCCCCGGGCTCACCCGTACCTTTTCCTACGCTCCGGTGTTCACCGCCGGCGTGGGCGGAGCCATTCCGGCCGAGCCGTGGCGCATGCTGACCGCGGCCTTCCTCCATTCGCCCAACTCGTTCCTGCACATCGCCTTCAACATGTACGCCCTCTACATTCTGGGGAAGGTGCTTGAACCGGCGATGGGACGGGCGAGGTTCCTCGCGCTCTACCTGATCTCGGCGGTCGGTGGATCCCTCGGCGTCCTGCTGCTGAGCGGACCCCTCCAGTACGTGGTCGGCGCGTCCGGTGCCGTCTTCGGGCTGTTCGGGGCCCTCTTCATCATCCAGCGCAAGCGTGGGGGTGACGTGCGGCAGATCGTCGTCCTGGTCGCCATCAACGCGGTTCTGGGCTTCGTGGTGCCGGGGATCGCCTGGCAGGCCCACCTCGGCGGCCTCCTGGCGGGGGCCGCCTGCGCAGCGGTCATCGCCTACGCACCCCGGGGTGCCCGCCAGGCCCGCCTGCAGTGGCTCGGACTCGGCGGAATCGTCGTGCTGCTGGCTGTGCTGACGTTCCTGGGGGTCTCGCTCCTCCTGGTCTAGGACGAGGAGGACAACTGAGGGCCGGTTCGCCTGAACCGGCCCTCAGTTGCGTTATCCACACCCCTTATCCACACGGGGGATAACTTACACACATGTAATTCCACACCTGTGGATAAGCAGGGCCCGGGATCTCAGGCTCTCGAGCGGACGATCAACAGAACTGTGCACATCTGTGGATAACTTTCTGCACACCGTGTGCACAGTGGGGACAGGTCCTTCGACCGCCCCGGCGGAAAGCGGGAACTACCGCCAGCGGGTGGTCATCAGGAAGCCGACGATCGCGATGCCGAAACCGACGAGGATGTTCCAGGACCCCCAGGCCGCCACCGGAAGGGTGGACATGGAGATGTAGAAGGTGATGATCCACAGCAGGCCGATGATCATCAGCCCGAACATCACGGGCTTGTACCAGGCCGGGTTCGGCTTGGGCTGCGAGGACTTGACGGCGGGCGCAGCGGTGCTGGCTCTCTTGCGGGGCTTCGACTCGGGCACGGATTCTCCTCGACGGGGCGCAACTGCGGATCAGCTGCGCCGGTGGTCTCGCGGGGCGCCCCGGTGCGTCCAGACCCGCAGGCTATCCTGAAGGAAGAACACCATCCGGCGGGCGGTTCTGGGAACGATTCTAGCCAAGAACCGCCCGATACCGGTGCATCCCCAGCGGCAGGAGCGGCAGTGGCCAGGTCAACCCTCGACGCCGCACACGGGCATGCCGCGGTGCAGGCACTGCCGCAGCGGCGCCGTCGTACCCCCGTCCAGCTCGTTGCGCAGGTCCTCGGCGAACTCCTCATCACGGTCGGCGTCGTCCTCCTGCTCTTCGTGGGCTGGGAGCTGTGGTGGACCAACATCGATTCCGGGATCAAGCAGGACCACGCCCTCGAGGAGTTCTTCTCGGACGTACCACCTGTTGTGGCGGGGCCGGCTCCCTCGTCGCCGCCCGGAGGAACGGAGCCCGCGGCACCGGAGGACTTCGGCGAACCCGCCGTCCTTCCGCAGGACGAGCTGGTCGGGACCTTCGCAGTGGTCTACATCCCCCGGTTCGGTGAGAGCTACTCCCGCCCTGTCACGGCGGGGGTCGGGACGGACGTCCTCGACAACCTCGGCCTCGGGCACTACCCGGGAACCGGAGCTCCTGGCGAGGTGGGGAATTTTGCGCTGGCCGGCCACCGCCAGACCCACGGCCAGGTCCTCGACCAGATCCACACGCTCGTCCCGGGCGACCGTGTCTACGTCCAGACCCGCGACGGGTTCTACACGTACGTGTTCCGCAACACCGAGATCGTCCTCCCCGACCGCGTGGACGTGATCGCACCGGTGCCCACGCAGCCGGCCGCGGAACCCGTCGACAGGATCCTGACGCTGACCAGCTGCAATCCGCGCTTCGGTGCGCAGGAGCGTATTATTGCTTATTCGGTCATGGAGTCCTGGCGTCCTGTGGATGCCGGTCCGCCGCCCGAGATCGCGGAGCAGGTCGCCCGCGCCGCAGGACAGGGATAGCCACGATGTACGGATGGATCTTCCGGACCCTCCCGGGTCCCCTGTGGATGCGCGTCATCCTCTCGGTGGTCCTGGTGCTCGCGGCCGTCACGGTGCTGATGGTCTTCGTGTTCCCCTGGTTCTCCCAGTTCAACCCGCTCACAGATTCAACGATTGGTTCCCCCTAGCTCATGGCTGACACCACCCGAATCCTCGTCGTCGACAACTACGACAGCTTCGTCTACACCCTGGTCGGTTACCTTCAGGAACTCGGCGCCGAGACGACCGTGGTCCGTAATGACGACATGACCCTCGCGGAGGCCGAGGACATGGCCGCATCGCGCGACGGCGTGCTCATCTCCCCGGGCCCGGGGACGCCGGCCGAGGCCGGCGTGTGCATCGACCTCATCCGGTGGTGCGGCGAGCATGCGAAGCCCATGCTGGGAGTCTGCCTCGGACACCAGGCACTGGCGGAGGCATATGGCGGAAGGGTGACGCACGCACCCGAGCTCATGCACGGCAAGACGTCCCTGGTGGAACACGATGCGAAAAGTGTCTTCGCCGGGCTGCCGTCGCCGGTCACTGCCACCCGGTACCACTCCCTCGCAGCTGTGAGCGACGACGTCCCAGCCGACCTCACCGTCACCGCACGCACCGCCAGCGGCATCATCATGGGCCTCGAGCACAAGACCGCGCCCCTGTGCGGCGTCCAGTTCCACCCCGAGTCCGTCCTGACGGAGGGCGGCTACCAGATGCTGGGGAACTGGCTCGAATCGCTCGGCCTCGCGGGTGCTGCAGCCAAGGCGGCAGGACTCAGCCCCCTCATCGCGCGCTAGCTGTTCCCTTTCGTGGGTCCCGGCGTGGGCTGGTTCCCCGTCCCCTCGGCGGGCCGGCCATCCGGTGTCCGGGAGGGTTCCGGCGTGGGTTCCGGGGACGGCTCCTGGGTGGGTTCCTGGGTGGGCTCCTGCACCGGTGGCTGCGCGGGTGCCTTCGCCACCGAGAGCACGATCTCCGTTCCCTGATCCACCTGTGACCGTGCCGGCGACGACTGCGCCGTCACGATCCCCGGTGTCACCACGCTGTTCTCGACCTCGCGGACGGAGAACGGCAGCTGGACGGCGGGATCGGCCAGTAGTGCCTCGGCCTGCAGAACGGTCAGGTCGGTGAGCAGCGGCACGGTCACCTTGCCGTTGGACAGCACCAGATCCACTGCCGTGCCGACGGGCACGGACTGCCCCGCCTGGGGATTCGTCGTGATGACCCGGCCTTCCGCGACCTCCGCGCTGGTCTCCTCCGTGATCTCGCCGCCTTTCAGCCCGAGGTCCTCCAGCGCATCCCGCGCCGAGGACTCCGTGAGTCCCGCGAGCTTGTCGGGTAGCACCACGTTGGCGGGGCCCAGCGAGACGGTGATGTTCACGCGGGACTCCGTCTCCACGGATGCTCCCGCCGAAGGGTCGGAACTGATGACGTCTCCGGCCTTTACCGACGCGTTGTACTCCTCGTCCGTGGAGGGGACCAGTCCGGCGTCCACGATCGCATCAGCCGCATCCGCCTCGGTCATGGCCACCACATCGGGAACGTCGACGGTCGCCACCTCCTGGACCGGCTCGTTGTCCGGGAGGTTGTCCAGGACGACATAGCCTCCGGCGAGGACGAGCAGGACCACCACGAGGAACACGGTGAGCCAGGCGGCCCGGGACGATCTCCGGTGCTGGTCGTGCCGCCGGTCCCGCTCGGCGCCGTTCCCCAGGAGGTCCAGACGACCGTCTTCGTCCTCCAGCCCGGAGGGAAGGGACTGTTCCGCCACGACCCGGCCTCCGGCACGGGTCCGCGGATCGTACGTGGTGCCCATCGCCGTCGCACCGACCGATGCTGTACGCGTCCGGGGCGCGGCAATGTCCATGGCCTCGGTGGGTGCCCCTGCGGCGTCCGCGAGGACGACACCGCGGGCAGCGTCGAGCAGTGCCCGGCGGAAGGACGCTGCGTCCTGGAACCGGTGTTCACGGTCCTTCAGCAGCGCCCTGGCAAGGACGGAGTCGAGGGCGGGCGTGACGGCCGGAGCGAGGGTGCTGGCGACGGGAGGTTCCTCCCGCACGTGCTGGTAGGCCACGGACACGGGACTGTCCCCGATGAACGGCGGGCGGCCCGTGAGCAGTTCGAACAGGAGGCATCCCGCCGAATACAGATCGCTGCGGGCGTCCACCGTCTCCCCGCGGGCCTGCTCCGGTGAGAGGTACTGCGCCGTGCCCAGGACTGCCTGGGTCTGTGTCATGGTGGCCTGCGAGTCCGCCATGGCGCGGGCGATGCCGAAGTCCATGACCTTGACCGCGCCGTCGGGGGTGATCATCACGTTGGCCGGCTTGATGTCCCGGTGGACGATGCCGGCCTTGTGGCTGTAGGCCAGCGCGTCCAGGACCCCGGCGAGGTAGGTCACGCTGTCCTCGGGGGTCAGGTCCCCGGCCTTGACGTGGTCACGCAGCGTGCGTCCCTCGACGTACTCCATCACGATGAACGGGACCCTGACCTCGTGCTGCGGCCGGTCCGGGATCTCTTCCTCACCGGTGTCGTAGACCGCGACGATGTTGGGGTTGTTGAGACCGGCCACGGCCTGGGCCTCACGCCGGAACCGCGACTGGAAGAGGGGATCGCGTACCAGGTCCTGGCGCAGCACCTTGATCGCCACTGATCGCCCGAGCCGGAGGTCGCGTCCGAGGTGTACGTCGGCCATGCCTCCACGGCCGATCAGTTCACGCACCTCGTACCGTCCGTTCAGGACGCGCTCCGCGGTCATCACTCCAGGCCCTTCCGGCGCGTGCTCTGCGGGCGGATCATGACCCGGAGGTCGCCGTCGCCGTCGGAGCCGACGCGGGTGTCGGCTCCGGCGGACTGGTCGGCGCCTCGGTGGCCGGCGGGCCCGAGGACACGACGTAGTTCACCTGGGTTCCCGAGGCGATGACCGCACCCGGCCCGGGATCAACGCGCAGCACCGTGCCCTGAGGCTGATCCGACTCCTCCGTGCCTACGTTCAGGGGCCGCAACCCGAGCTCCACGAGGATCCGCTCGACCTCGGCGGCGTCCTTTCCCTGCAGTCCCGCGGGTACGGTGACCTGCTCGGGACCGCTCGACGACGTGACGGTGATCGTCTCGCCGGGGCTCAGGCTGCCGACCGGCTCGATGCCGGTGACGAGTCCCTGCGCGACGTCCGCGGAGGGCTCCTGCTGGGTCTCCACGCGGAAGCCCAGGGCACCGAGCTCGGCGGCCACTTCCGCTTCCGGCCTGCCGAGGTACTGGCTGGGCGTGATGACCACTTCGTCAGCCTCTGCGGTGGTGGGTGACGGCGTCGGCGAGGGGGACGGAGAGGCGCTGGAGGGCGACGGGCTGGGGGTGTCGGACGGAGAGGGCGTCGCGCTGGTCGTGGTACTCGATGCAGCCGGGACGTTGTCGTCGTCGTCTCCGGTCAGCAGCGGCTGGAGGATCAGGAATGCGATGGCAGCCAGTGCGAGCAGGAGCAGGACGATGAGCGGGATCAGCCAGGGGCTCCGCCGATCCTCCTCGCGGCGGTACGGCTGGGAGGGCTCGGCGGCGTCGATGTCCTCCTCCGACCAGTCCCGGGAGGCTGCGATCCCTGCGGCGGCACCGGCGGCGGCAGGTGCCGCGACCCTCGGAAGGGCGGATGTCTTCGGTGAGGGGACCGCCGTCGTCGCCTGCGTGTCCTGGCGGGGAACGGCGGTCGTCGCCGCGTCCGCGTCCGTCCCGAAGGCGAGCATCCCGGGCACCGCGGCTTCCGCGGCCCGGATGTTGCCGGCACGGATGGCGTCGACCGCGCGCGCGAGGCTCTCGGCGTCCCGCGGCCTGTCGGCAGGATCCTTGGCGAGCATGGACCCGACCAGCGCGCGCACGGGGCGCGGGATGGTTTCGGGCAGGGGTGGTGGGGCGTCGTTGACCTGGGCGAGGGCGATCGCGATCTGAGACTCACCGGAGAACGGGCGGCGCCCGGCGAGGAGCTCGTATCCGATGACGCCCAGCGCATAGATGTCGGAGGACCCCGTGGCCGGCTGGCCCGTGGCCTGCTCGGGTGCGAGGTACTGGGCTGTTCCCATGACCTGGCCCGTGGCCGTGAGTGGCACCTGGTCGGCCAACCGGGCGATGCCGAAATCGGTGATCTTCACCCGGCCGTCGGGCATCACGAGGATGTTGCCGGGCTTCACGTCGCGGTGGACCAGTCCCTGCCGGTGTGCCACGGCGAGGGCGAGGGCGGTCTGGCCCATGATCGAGAGCGTGCGGTCGGACGAGAGCACCTGCTCCTTCTCGATCACGGCGGACAGGGGCTGCCCGGGGACGAGCTCCATGACGAGGTAGGCGGAGCCGCCCTCCTCGCCGTAGTCGAAGACATTGGCGATCCCCTCGTGGTTGAGCAGCGCCGTATGGCGCGCCTCCGCGCGGAAGCGGTTGAGGAACGCCGGGTCGCCCGAATACTCCTCCTTGAGGATCTTGATCGCCACGATCCTGCCCAGGATCTGGTCCCGCGCCTTCCAGACCTCGCCCATACCGCCGATCGCGATGCGCTCGGTCAGTTCGAACCTGCCGCCCAGGGTGATTCCTGACGTGGGCCTCATCTGTTCAACACCGCCTCTATAAGTCGCTTGGCACTGGGTGAGGTCAATTGCTGACCAGTGGGGATGTCCACGTTCTCCATCACGATGGAGATTGCTACCTGCGGATCGTCGGCGGGTGCGAAACCTGTGAACCAGGCATTGTCACCGGTCTCGGAGACCTCGGCGGTTCCTGTCTTGCCGGCGACCTCGACACCCGGCACCTGGGCGCCGGTCGCCGTACCGTTGTCCACCACGTTGACCATCCAGTCGGTGAGCTGGTTCGCCGTCTCCGGGCTGACCGACTCGCGCAGCACCTCGGGCTGCGGAGACTCGATCAGCTGGAGGTCGGCCGCCCGGATCGACTTCACGAGCTGGGGTTTCATCTGCTGCCCGTCGTTGGCGATGGCCGAGGTCACCATGGCCATCTGGAGCGGCGTCACGCGCGTGTCGAACTGCCCGACCGCGGACTGCGCGAGCTCGGGGTCGGTCAGGTCCGACGGGAAGGAGCTGGCGATGACCCGCGTCGGGATGGACAGCTCCTCGCCGAACCCGAATTTCGCTGCCTGCTCCTGAATGGCTTCCTCACCGAGATCAAGGGCGATCTGCGCGAAGGGCGTGTTGCAGGACTGCTCGAGCGCGAACTCCAGGTCCGCCTCCGTCCTGCTGATGCAGCCTCCCGTGACGTAGTTCGGCAGGGAGTACTCGATGCCGGGGAATTCGAGCGCCGGCGGGTTCGGGATCACGGAGTCGGCGTCGTATTTGCCCGATTCGAGGGCGGCCGCCGCGTCGATGAGCTTGAAGACGGAGCCCGGAGCCACCAGGGACTCGGTTGCGGGATTCGAGTAGATGGAGAGTCCCGGCTGTTCGGAGAGTGCGGCGACGTTCTCCTCGATGACGCCCGTGTCGTGCCCGGACAGGAGGTTGGGATCGTAGGTCGGCTTCGAGACCATCGCGAGGATGTTGCCCGTGGAGGGCTCCATGACCACGATCGAACCCCGCTGATCGTCGGGGATGAGGTCCGAGGCGAGCTGCTGGATCTCGGGATCGATCGTCAGTTCCACGGACGCGCCCTGCGAGTCGACGCCCGAGAAGAGTCCGACGACCCGGTCGTAGAACAGCGAGCTGCTGGTGCCGGAGAGGATGTCCGATTCCCTGTCCTCGAGCTGGGTCGATCCCAGCGACAGGGAGTAGTACCCCGTCAGGTGTGCGTACAGTTCGGGTTCGTTGTACACGCGCTGGTAGTTGAACTGGTCCTGCGACGGCACGGACTCCGCGATGGCCCGGCCGTCCACGAGGATCGCCCCGCGCTGCCGGCCGAAGTCCTGGAACAACTGCCGGCTGTTCCAGGGGTTTGCATTCAGTTCCTGTGCCTGGAAAAACTGCACGTAGGTGAGGGAGCCGAGGACGAGGGCGAACATGCCGATGGCGACGACCCACGCGCTGCGGATGGCCTGGTTCATCGGGTTGCCTCCTTCGCGGTCCTCTTCTTCACGGGTTTCCCGTTCATGCCGAGCGCTTCGGGGAACGAGTCCTTCATCGGGGCCGTCGGCGCTGGTCGACGCGCCGTCTCCGAGATGAGCAGGATCAGGGCCACAATGAGCCAGTTTGCCAGCAGCGAGGATCCACCGGCGGACATGAACGGCGTGGTCAGTCCCGTGAGGGGGATCAGGCGCGTGATGCCCCCGATCACCACGAAGCACTGCAGTGCGATGGTGAAGGAGAGGCCGCAGGCGAGGAGCTTGCCGAAGCCGTCCTTGGTCCCCAGTGCGGCCCGGATGCCCCGGGACACGAGGATCACATAGAGCATCACGATGGCGACGACGCCGATCAGTCCCAGTTCCTCGCCGAGCGCCGCGATGATCATGTCGCTGTTGGCATAGGTCACGAGGTCGGGCCGGCCCTCGCCCAGTCCCGTTCCCACGAGGCCGCCATTGGCCAGGCCGAACAGGCCCTGCACCACCTGCGCGCTGCCGCCGGGTGCCCTGTTGTATACCTCGGGTGCGAAGGCGTTGATCCAGGAGTCGAAGCGCAGTGCCACATGGCTGAACAGTTCCAGGGCGACGAAGACGCCGACACCGATCATCGCCAGGCCGATCAGCACCCAGCTGACCCGGCTCGTCGCCACGTAGATCATCACCATGAAGAGGCCGAAGAAGAGGATCGACGACCCGAGGTCGCGCTGGAAGATCAGGACACCGATGCTGACCAGCCAGGCAGCGGCCATCGGTGCCAGGTCCCGGAAGCGGGGCAGCTGCAGCGGGCCGATCTTCTTGCCCGCCAGCAGGATGAGGTCGCGGTTCGTCGACAGATACCCCGCAAAGAATATAGCGAGGGTGATCTTCGCGATCTCTCCCGGTTGGAAGGTGCCGATGCCCACGGAGATCCAGATGCGCGCTCCGTTGATCTCGAGACCGAGCGGCGTGAGGGGAAGCAGGAGCAGGATGGCGCTGACGATCAGCGAGATGTAGGTGAAGCGGAGGAGGATCCGGTGGTCGCGCAGGACGATCAGGAGGACCGCCGCCGCGCCGACCGCCACGGCCGTCCACGTGACCTGCTGTGGTGCTACCGGTGGATAGTCCGGATTGATCAGGATGGCCGACAGGTCGAGGCGGTGGATCATCGCCAGGCCGATCCCGTTCAGTGCGACGACGATGGGAAGTATCACTGGATCGGCATATTTTGCCCGGAAGCGCAGGATGATGTGGATGAGGAGCCCCATCCCTCCGAGCGTGATCGCCTGGAACCAGAAGTGGTCGGCGAAGGGCTCCTCCCGGCCGACGCCCGCCAGGTAGTTGGCGCTGATCGCCACGGCGAGGGCGAGCAGCAGCAGGACGAACTCGATGTTGCGCCGCGACCGGGGGACCGTCAGGACATCACTCATTGGCTGCACCTCCACAGTCGGTGGCAGGGGACGAAGGACTGGGGGCGGGGCTCGGATCCGCGCTGGACGAGGCGCTGGACGAGGCACTGGACGAGGCACTGGACGAGGCACTGGACGTTGCGGATGCACCCGGTGTGGCGGAAGCACTCGGACCCGCTGTCGTGCGGGGACGCGGTGAGGCGCTCGCGCTTGCGGAGGGCACGCCCGCCGCGGCCGAGGTCCGGGGCGAGGGGGATGCGGAACTGCTGGGGCGCGGCGTGCTGCTGGACGTGGGGCTGGGAGTGCTGCCGGTGGAGGGGCTCGGCGAGGCGATCGCCGGCGTTCCGGGGTCGCAGGAGACCGCCCGCAGTTCGCTGCGAAGGTTTCCCACGATGCGCTGGGCCTCGTCGAGGCTGGCGGCGGGAAGGGTGTCCACGAGCTGGGAGCGCTGGTACTCGGGCAGGTTCGACACGGGGATGTCCGTGGTCTCGTACAGCTCGCTCAGGCTGATGGGCCCGACCTTCTGGGGCACGCCCGTGTAGATCGCCACGCGGTGGTCCGCTTCGGCGACGTAGTAGCGCGTCTGCGTCCAGGTGTACCCAAGGCCCAGGACGGCAATCAGGATCAGGCCCATGAGTGACAGGAAAGCGGGCACGAGCCAGCGCCGCCTGCGCGTCGGCCTCCCGTCCCCGGCGTCGGGGTCCGCCGGCTGGGTGTCGGCCTTGTGGGTCAGCATCATCGCCGCGCGCCGCTCGGTGGACCGCTGCGTCACGATGGGGATCTGGCCCGTCTCGGTCGCCAGCGCCGCGGACCCCACCAGCATGTGGGGCCTCGTCAGCAGGTCCTCGCGGATGACGTCGGCGCGGATGGCGGTGCCGGGCAGGTCCCCGTTGTCATCGACCTGGTGCGAGGCGGGGTCCGCTCCGTTCGCGCCCGGCATGTCGCGTTCGCCCGCTGCCTGCCGGGCAGGGGGGATGGACGGCGGGGGTGCGTCGTCGTCGTCCGCTTCCACAACCTCGACGACGGCGATGGTGATGTTGTCCGGAGAGCCCCCGGCGAGGGTCAGGTCGACGAGCGTGTCGACGCACGCGCGGATGTCCTTCGTCTCGCGCATGACCTGCTCGACCACGCGCTCGTTCAGGACCGCGTTGAGGCCGTCCGAGCACAGCAGCCAGCGCTCACCGGGCTCGGCGTCGAAGTGGTCGAGGTCCAGTTCCGGGCTCGCATCGACGTCGCCGAGCACACGCATCAGCACGTTCTTGTGCGGGTGGACCTCCGCTTCCTCGGGAGTGAGCCGGCCCTCGTCGATGAGGCGCTGCACGAAGGTGTGGTCCGTGGTGATCTGCTCGAAGACGCCGTCCTTCAGCCGGTAGGCGCGCGAATCACCGATGTGCGCGAGCTGCAGCGTCGAGTCCTCCAGCAGGAGGGCCGTCACCGTGGTGCCCATGCCCGCCAGCTGGGGGTTCGTCCCGACGAGTTCGGAGAGCAGGGAGTTCGCGGTCTGGATCTCGTCGGCCAGGTGCGTCGCAGCATGGCCGCCGTGCCCGTTGTGATCGAGATGGACCAGGTCCAGGACGGTGGAGGCGGAGGCGACGTTGCCGCCCGCGTGGCCGCCCATGCCGTCGGCGACGACGGCGAGGTACCGGCCCACGTAGGCGGAGTCGTCATTCTTCGCCCGCACCATGCCCACGTCGGAGCGGGCAGCGAACCTCAGGACAAGCCGCACGCCTACGGCCTCAATTCGATGACCGTCTTACCGATCCGGATGGGGACGCCCGGTTCGACGGGCAGGGCACGCGTGAGCTGGGTACCGCCGAGGTAGGTCCCGTTCGTCGAGCCCAGGTCCTCGATGAACCAGCGGCTGCCCTGCGGGAACAGGCGTGCGTGGCGGCCGGACGCGTAGTCGTCCTCGAGCACGAGGGTGGCCTCCTGGGCGCGACCGAGGAGCACCGGGCTCGCCGCGAGGTCGAGTGAGGTCCCGGACAGGGGGCCCTCCGTGACCACCAGCCGGCGGGCGGTCGCCCGGACCGGTGCGGGCTCTTCGTGGACATCGGGTGTGTTCCGCGGGTTCCGGGCCGTACCGGCCTTGGTACGGGTGCCCACCAGGAGGTCGCGGCGCAGGGCCCCGACGGTGCTGAGCACGAGGATCCACAGCAGGATCAGGAAGCCGAAGCGCAGGATCGTGACCGTCAGTTCTCCGGCCTCACTCATCGCTGGCCCCCGTCCTGCGTGGGCACCATGCGGAAGGTCAGGCGTGAGCGCCCCATGGTGATCATGGAGCCGTCCGTCAGCTCGGCCTGCCCGTGGACGCGCTGCCCGTTCACGAAACTGCCGTTGGTCGACCCGAGGTCGACGGCGTAGATCCTGCCGTCCTCCATGCGGATCTCGAGATGCCGCCGCGAGACCCCGGTGTCGTCGACGGGGATGTCCGCCTCGGACGAGCGGCCGAGGATGATGGATCCGGAATGGATCGAATAGCGCCGGCCGTCGATCTCGAGGACCGGCTGGTAGCGCGTGGGCTGGCTGCGCGGTGCTGCGGGCGCTGCCGGGCCGGCAGGGCGGCGCGTAGCAGCCTGCTTCTCGATCGACGAATCGATCTCGAACACACCCGCCTTCAGCTCGGGATCGTGTTCGAACGACACGCGCACGGGTCCCTGCAGGCTGTACTGCTGGCTGTTGACGTGGGCGATGACCACGTCGCAGAGCTCCTCGGCCAGGGCGGATCCCCATTGCTGGGCGAGCTCGAAGTCGGAATCGGAGAGGCGGGCCGTGAAGACATTGGGTGCGAGCGTCCGGCCCTGCGAGAGGACGAGCGAGCGGTTGTCCAACTCCTTGCGGAGGGCAGTGGCGATCTCGAGGGGCTGCACCTGTGAGCGCGAGCCCGTGGTGAAGGCGCTCCGGACCAGCTTTTCGAGTCCGCGCTCCACGTTGTCGAGAATGCCCATCGTCCGCCTCCTCCCCTGTCCCACTGTGGTTTCGGGCCCCGCCAGCAGGATGCTGCAGGGCTTCTCCCGGTCCTGGAGACGGCGATGTCCGGCCGGGCATGTTCCCTCCGATACTACTGGGAGCCTCTGGAAATGAGCTCCAAGGGGACATTCCGAGGATTACTTTGTCCTAACGATCGCCGGTGGCTGCACCGTGTCCCCGAGCGCCGTCGGACCGTCGGATCCCGCGTTTAGGTAATTGCGGTGATGCTCCGCTATGCTTGTTTCTGCTGTTCACAACACCTGCGCCTGGCGCACGGAGTTGGAATCTTGAAATGCGCGAGTGGCGGAACGGCAGACGCGCTGGCTTCAGGTGCCAGTATCCGAAAGGGTGTGGGGGTTCAAATCCCCCCTCGCGCACAGTGCACGACGACGAAGGGCCTCCGCCGAGCGGGGGCCCTTCGTCGTATGCCCGGTTCCGCCGGAAAACCCGGCCTGGACCGGGCCGCGCTCCGGTTCCGCGCCTCGCCGGCCGGGCACGTCAGCGGAAGTCGCGGGACCTGGTGGTGGCCTTCAGATGAAGGACCTCGATGCGATCCGCCACGAGGTTGACGATTCCCTCGGAGGACCGTTCGAGGATTCCCCGCACGATCACGCTGCTCGCCTCCCGCGCCACGCGGCGGTAGCGCTGCCAGACCCCCACCGAGCAGATGACGTTCACCAGTCCCGTCTCGTCCTCCAGGTTCATGAACGTGATGCCGCTGGCGGTCGCCGGTCTCTGCCGGTGTGTCACGACTCCGCCCACCTCGACCCGCCGGCCGGACTCCGCCGTCCTCAGTTCCAGCGCCGTCAGTGCCCCACGGCGTTCCAGCCTGCTCCTGGCGTGACGTACCGGATGGTCGTCCGGGGTGATCCCGGTGGACCACAGGTCGGACCCGACCTTGTCGATGTCCGAGAGCTCGGGCATCAACGGCGGCTGGATGTACACGGCGGTCCCCTTGATCTGGCCCTCACGCTCGGTGGACGCGGGCCCGGCGTTCCACAGCGCTTCCCGCCTGCTCAGTCCCATCGAGTCGAAGGCGCCCGCCGCCGCCAGCGCCTCGAGCTGCCCGGCATTGACGCCCGTCCGCCGCGCCAGGTCCGGCATGTCCTCGTAGGGTCCGTTCCGTTCCCGCTCGGCGACGATCCTCTCCGCGAGCTTTGCCCCGAGTGATTCGACGCTGGCGAGCCCGAGCCGCACCGCATAGTTGCCGTCGCGGCGGTGGGGTGTCGAATCGAAGGGGGTGTCCTGGTCGAAGTAGCTCACCGGGGGCTGCTCGTCCTCGATGCAGCAGTCCATCCCGGTGGTGCGGCCCCGGGGATCGGCGGGAGGGTTGTAGCCCTCGATCGGTTCGAGGTCGGCGTGGACCCCGGAGTGCAGGATGTCGGGCCGCAGGACGACGGCGCCGTGTCGCCGGGCGTCCGCCACGAGGGTCTGCGGTGAGTAGAACCCCATGGGCTGGGCGCGCAGCAGGGCTGCGAGGAACGCGCCGGGATAGTGCAGCCTCAGCCAGGCGCTGACGTAGACCAGCAGCGCGAAGCTGATCGAGTGGCTCTCCGCGAACCCGAAGTTCGCGAACGCCTGGATCTTGTTGTAGATGGTGTCGGCCACATCGCCGGTGATCCCGTTGGCCTCCATCCCCTGGTACAGCTTGGCCTTCAGCGAATCGATCCGCTCCTCGCCCCGCTTGGATCCCATGGCCCGGCGCAGGAGGTCCGCGTCCGCACCGGTGCAGCCACCCACCACCATGGCCATCTGCATGAGCTGCTCCTGGAAGAGCGGTACGCCGAGGGTCCGTTCGAGGACCGGCTTCAGGTCGGGGTGCAGGTACCGGACCTCCTCCTCGCCCATCTTCCGCTTGATGTAGGGGTGCACGGCTCCGCCCTGGATGGGGCCGGGCCGTACGAGGGCCACCTCGATGACGAGGTCGTAGAACTGGCGGGGCTGTAGCCGGGGGAGCATGCCCATCTGGGCTCGGCTCTCCACCTGGAAGACCCCCACCGAGTCGGCGAAGCACAGCATGTCGTACACGCCCTGTTCCTCCTTCGGAATGGTGTGCAGCTCCCACTTCTCCCCGAAGTGCCGTTCCACGAGGTCGAAGTTGTACTGGATGGCGGCGAGGATGCCGAGGCCCAGCAGGTCGAACTTCACCAGCCCCATCCAGGCGCAGTCGTCCTTGTCCCACTGGAGGACTGTCCTGCCGTCCATCCGCCCATGCTCGATGGGGCATACTTCCCCGACGGGACGGTCCGTCAGCACCATGCCGCCCGAGTGGATGCCCAGATGCCGCGGGAACTTCAGGACTTCCTGGGCCAGTTCGACCACGGAGTCGGGGATGTCGTGGTCGCTGCTGGAGACGAGGCCGCCCCACCGCTCTATCTGCCGCGACCAGGCATCCTGCTGGCCCGGGCTGTGGCCCAGGGCCTTCGCCATGTCGCGGACCGCGAACTTGGGCCGGTAGGTGATGACGTTGGCGACCTGCGCGGCGTTGAAGCGCCCGTACTTGCGGTAGACGTACTGGATGACCTCCTCGCGGCGGTCCGAGTCGAAGTCCACGTCGATGTCCGGTTCCTCGTCGCGCATGCTCGAGAGGAACCGCTCGAAGGGGAGCTGGTACTTGATGGAGTCCACGGCGGTGATCTCCAGCAGGTAGCAGACCGCCGAGTTGGCGGCGGATCCCCGTCCCTGGCACAGGATCCCGTTGCGCCGCGCGTAGTGCACGAGGTCGTGGACGATCAGGAAGTATCCCGGGAAGTTCTTGCTCTCGATCACCTCCAGTTCACGTTCGATGCGCTCGCGCACATCGGTCCGGCCGCCGTAGAGCTTGTCCGCCCCCTGCCAGACGAGCTCGCGGAGGTAGCTCATCTGCGTGTGGCCCTCCGGGAGGTCGAGGTTCGGCAGGCCGGGCCGGACGCTGCGGAGGGTGAAGGAGAGATCGGCGGCGAGGTCCACGGTGCGCTCCACGGCTCCGGGATAGTCCCGGAACCGCCGCGCCATCTCGGCACCGCTGCGCAGGTGGGCGGCTCCCGCGGCGGGAAGCCAGCCGTCCATCTGGTCCAGGCTCCTGCGGGCCCGGACCGCGGCCAGGGCGGAGGCGAGCCGATGCTGCTTCGGGGTCGCGTAGTGCACGTTGTTGGTGGCCACGGTCGGCAGCGCGAGGCGTGCGGCGACGGCGGCCAGGGCGTCGTTGTGCGCGGTGTCCAGGGGATTGCCCTGGTTGATGAGTTCGACGGCGACCGAATCCCGGCCGAACAGCTCGACGAGCGTGCGGAGCTCCGCCTCGGCGGCGGATGCCCCGTCCGCGACGAGTGCCGAGCGCACCGCCCCCTTCCGGCAGCCCGAGAGGATCATCCACTGGCCCTGGGCGTGCCCGGCGAGGCTCTCGAGGTCGTAGCGGGGTTTGCCCTTCTCGGCGTCGGCGTCGAGCTGGGCTTCGGTGATGGCCGTGGACAAGCGGTGGTAGCCCGCCGATCCCCGGGCGAGGACGAGGAGGTGCCGGCCTTCCGGGTCGGCTTCACCGTTCTGCGGTCTGGACAGACCGAGGGAGAGCTCGGTGCCGTACATCGTCGAGAATCCGGGGTACTTTTCGGCGGCTTCCGCGAAGTGGACCACTCCGTACAGTCCGTCGTGGTCGGTGAGCGCCATTCCGGTGAGACCGAGGCGCTGGGCCTCCTCGGCGAGGTGCTCGGGACTGGATGCACCGTCGAGGAAGCTGAAGTTGGAGTGGACGTGGAGTTCCGCGTACGGCACCACGGGCCCCTCGGGGGCCGGAACGGCCGCGGGAGCGATGTAGGGCTGGCGTTTCCGTGACCAGGCGGGGCTGTCCCCGCCGTCGGCGCCGGGGGGCGGTGCCCCGGGCCGGGTGGTACCGGACAGGTTCCGTTCGAAGTCCGACCACGGGATCGGCGGATTGTTCCAGCCCATGGCGTCCCTCCCTGTCTGGATGTCCTGGAATTGTCAGTGCGGGTGCCGGCCGAGCTGCCGGGCACGGATGTCAGTCGTAGCCGGCCTCCACCCACCAGGCATGGTCCTCGAGGAGCAGCAGCCAGGCCGATCCGGACTGGTCCACGAGCTGGAAGCGGTTGAGCACGCGCCCCTTGGGGTCCCACCACCGCTCGTTGATCGGCCAGGGACCCGCCCAGGAGTGCACGGGCCTGCGGCCGTCGTCGGGCCCAGCACGGAAGAAGGCGGGGTCGGCACTCAGGAGGCCGCGGGGATCCACGTCGACCGGATTGCCGCGGCAGTCGACGACGGCGGCGGGCACGGGATCGGCGAACACGGTGGCCGGTGCCGGGCCGGGTAGGCGGCCGGGCCAGGGCTGGTTGCGGTCCTTTCCGGGCGCCTTCGCAGGCGACGGATCTCCCCAGGGGATGACGACGCGGCGGTCCGCGAGGAGCCGCCCGCCGGCGATGATCGCGGTGAGGACGGCGCCGTGGCCCAGCATGCTCTGCACGCGGGCCAGGCCGTGGTGGATGCCCTCGTCCGGTCCCGTTCCCCAGAGACCGTCCGCATGGTCGCTGAGGTCCTCGACGATGTCGGGCGCCACATGGACCCGCGTGATACCGGAGGTCAGGCCGTGATCGGAGGCAGAGGTGCCCTGGAGCTGCCACCGCACGCGGTCCACGATGTCGTCGGCATCGAACCAGCGCGGGTGCTGCCACCGGCGCTCGGACACCTCGCCCGACTCCGTGTGCAGCGAGACGTGCAGCGCGGTGCACACCAGCCCTGCCGCCCGCAGGGTGTCGACGAATTCACCGGCGGGTGTGCGGAAGGCGAACGCGAGCTGGTCGATGCGCGCGAGGGGCGGCTCGAAGTCCGCTGTCGTGTCGAGGTGGGGCGGCGGTTTCCGGGCGACGACGTCCCGGTGGTCGAGCCCGCTCGCCTGGCGGTGCGCGAGGGCGCCCTCGATGCCGAAGCGGTTACGGACGTCGGAGGCCTTGAGCGCCGCGAAATCACCGAGGGAACGGATGCCGAGGCGCTTGAGCAGCACGGTGAGCCGAGGCTGTTCGAGGACTTCCAGGGGGTAGCTGCCGAGGAACCACGGCGAGCGGCCGGGTGGGATGACGACCAGCCGGTCGGCGTCGGGGTCCTGGTCTGTGGCCCTGGCTGCCTGCTCGGCGGCGAACGGGCCGTCGGCGATACCGATGCGCACATCGGTGAGGCCGATGGCCGCGAGGGTCCGGAAGACCACGTCCGCGGCCCTGCCCTCGCTGCCGTAGTAGCGCGAGGGTCCCTTGACCTTGAGGGCGCACAGCCCCGGCCGGAGAACCTGGACGCCGGGCATGATGGTCTCCACGGCCGCGGTCACGGGTTCGAAGGTGCGTTCATCGAGCGAGGGATCGTAGGTCAGGGACACGAGCCCCGTGCTGCGGGCCTGGGCCTCCCGGATGCGCAGGCCCCTCTTCACGCCGTCCTGCCGTGCCGCGGGAGAGCAGGCGAAGACCTCTCCCCGGTCCACCAGGACGAGCGCCGTGTCTGCGGGCAGTGCGTGTTCGCGCAGCGCGGCGGTGATGGGCCAGTCCGGGCACCAGAGCATCAGGGTCCTGGTGGCGGGCTCCGCGGGTGCGGGCAGGGACGTCATGAGGATCTCGCCAGCCGTGGTTCGAACAGGGCGGTGGAAGCACGGCCGGGTGCGGCGCCGGGCTGGAGTCCCTCGGGCAGGAGGGCTCCCTGGGACGCGGTTCCAGGGGCGGGGGCCTGCAGGTCCGCCAGCCCCACATAGGCGTGGCGGAGCCGTCCGGAAGGCTGCGTCGCGGTGATCTTCATGCGGCGCGCCGCCAGGTGGCCCGTTCCCGCACCGAGGCCCTCCCAGGCGCTCTCGGCCACCCCGAGCGTGGAATCGCTCTGCTTCCAGGCGCCGAGGGTAATCAGTGCGGCACCTCGCTGGCGCAGCCGTGCCCTGAGCCGGGCCCATTCGGTGGGCGCCAGGTGCTCCGGGGCACGGGTCAGGATGACCGGGACGACATCCACGAGGGCTGCCGTGACGGTGAGCCACTGGGATCCGGGATCGGGGATCAGGATGAGGCGTTCGAGGTTGATCCCGAAGCCCTGTGCCGCTTCCACGCCGAAGTCCGGCACCCCGATGACGCTGCACCACAGACCCGCCGAGGAAGGGCCGGCAAGGAGGGCCATGGCGAGGGCCGTGGAGTTCCGGACCGTGTAGGAACCCCCCGACTGGAGGCCGCCGCCGGGCAGGATCCGGGCGAGGGCCGGGACCGTGGGCAGCCTGCGCGAATCGAGGGTGCCGGCCTGCATGCTGTTGATGCGGGCCTGGAGGCCGAGGGCGACGTCGGCTGGTGAGGTTCCCCGGCGGCCGGCGGGTTCCGGGTAGGACGTCTCCCCTGAGGAGGAAGGCTCCCGTCCGAGGGAAGGGCCGGCAGCTGGAGGCGTCACTCGTCAATATTCGAATACGTGTTCGATTAAGTCAATCAGCGTGCCCCGGCTGGAATACCGCTGGAATTACCGCTGGAATACGGCCTTTTTCTGGTAGGTGCAGCCCCGGATCGGGCCGGCCGGCAGGCGCAGCACTGCACCTGCCGCCGTCGTTTCCCGGGTGTCAGGCGTCCGATGTCTTGCGCGCGGCCTCGCGTTCCTTCACCCGCGCGGCCTCGGCGCGGACAGCGGCCTGCGTGGCGCGCTCCGACACCAGCCAGGCGGGCGGATCCTGCAGCAGGGCGGTGATCTGCTCGCTGGTCAGGGGATCCGTGATGCCTCCGCGCGCCAATCCGCTGATGGAGATCCCGAGCTTCTGCGCGACGACGGGGCGCGGGTGCGGGCCGTTGCGGCGCAGGTCGGCGAGCCACTCCGGCGGGGTCTGCTGCAGTTCGTTGAACTCGGCGCGCGTCAGCTCGGTCTCCTGGAAGTCCTGGGGAGCTGCGGGCAGGTAGATTCCCAGTTTCTTGGCCGCGGTGGCGGGTTTCAGTGTCTGGGGAGTTTTCGCGGGAGTCATTGTCCAAGCTTAACGTCAGGCTCGACGGTCACGGCTCAACGGTTCCGGACAGGCGCTACTGTGATCAGGTGCCCACCGACCAGCCCCGAACCCTGTCCGTCGGCTTCGTGCCGGGCGTGACGCCGGGCAAGTGGGTGGCACGGTGGCGTGAACGGCACCCGGAGGTGCCCCTCGAGCTCCGGCAGCACGACGACGACGCCCTGGCGGCACTGCGGGACGGCTCCGACGACGTCGTCTTCGTCCGGCTCCCGGTGGACCGCGCGGGGCTCCACCTGATCCCCCTTTACGAGGAGCAGCCCGTGGCGGTGATGTCACGGGACAACGAACTGTCGCTCTACGACGACGTCCCGCTCGAGGAACTCGAGGGCCTGCTCGACGTCGCGGAGTGCGGCGGCCCGAAGACGGCCGTCGAGGTGGCCGCGTCCGGCGCGGGCGTCGTCGTCCTGCCGATGTCCCTCGCACGCCTCCATGCGCGGAAGGATGCCGTGCACCGTCCCGTCCCGGGCCTGCCGACGACGACGATCGGTATCGCCTGGCGGATGGAGGACGAGTCCGACGACGTCGAGGAGTTCATCGGCATCGTCCGCGGACGCACGGCCCAGAGCTCCCGGCAGCCCTCGCAGCGCGAGGCGCCCAAGAAGAGCGCGTCGCAGAAGGCGGCCGCGAAGAAGGCCGCCGCGGGGGGAGCCAAGGGGCAGAAGGAGAACAGGAAGCCTTCGCCGCCCGGAAAGGCGGCACGTCCTTCCGGTTCGCGCGGAAAACGGCGCTGACGCCCCCTCCTGATCCATCCATCCTTCGGAGAGCACTTCATGGACGCTGACGTTCTCATCATCGGTGCGGGACTCGCCGGCCTCGTCGCCGGCAACGAGCTCGTCCGGGCGGGCCGGAAGGTCGCCATCGTGGAGCAGGAGAACGGCCGGAACCTCGGCGGGCAGGCGTTCTGGTCCTTCGGCGGCCTCTTCCTGGTCGACACGCCCATGCAGCGGCGCCTCCGTGTCCGGGACTCCTTCGACCTCGCCTGGCAGGACTGGCAGGGATCGGCGGCGTGGGACCGCCTCGACGGGCACCTGCCCGAGGACGAATGGGCGGCGCAGTGGGGCCGGGCCTACGTCGAATTCGCAGCCGGGGACAAGCGTCCGTGGCTCGAGGAGCAGGGCGTGAGGTTCACGCCCCTGGTGGGGTGGGCCGAGCGCGGCAGCGGTACGGCGGCCGGGCACGGCAACTCCGTCCCCCGGTTCCACGTGCCGTGGGGCACGGGCACGGGCATCTCGGAGCCCTTCGCCGACAAAGCCCGGACGGCCGCGGAGGAAGGATCCCTGACCTTCTTCTTCCGCCACCAGGTCGACGGACTCATCCTGGACGGGGACACCGTCACCGGCGTGCACGGGACGGTCCTGGCTGCGGACGACGCCGGGCGTGGGATCCCCTCGAGCCGGCAGGCGGTCGGCGGCTTCGAGCTGCGGGCGCAGGCCGTGGTGATCGCCAGCGGCGGGATCGGCGGCAACCATGAGCAGGTCCGCCGGTGGTGGCCCGCACGCCTCGGCACGCCGCCGTCGGACATGATCACCGGTGTCCCGCAGCACGTGGACGGCAGGATGCTGGACATCGCCACCGGTGCCGGGGTTCGGCTCGTCAACCGCGACCGGATGTGGCACTACACGGAGGGCGTGCGGAACTGGGACCCGGTCTGGCCGCAGCACGGCATCCGGATCCTGCCCGGTCCGTCCTCCCTGTGGTTCGATGCGCTCGGGCGGCGCCTGCCCGCCCCGGGCCTGCCCGGATACGACACCATCGGCACCCTGGCGATCCTCAGGAACACCCCCGACATCGCCCAGTACGACCATTCGTGGTTCATCCTGACCCAGAAGATGATCGAGAAGGAGTTCGCGCTGTCGGGGTCGGAGCAGAACCCCGACCTCACGAACCGGGACGTGGGACTGCTGCTGAGGAGCCGGCTCGGGCGGGGAGCGCCCCCACCTGTCGAGGCGTTCAAGAAGAACGGCGAGGACTTCGTCGTCGCCGGCAACCTGACCGACCTCGTGGCCGGGATGAACACCCTCACCGACACCGCCCTGCTGGATCGAGACCTCATCGAGCGGCAGATCCGGCAACGCGACGCGGAGCTGGACAACCCCTATTCCAAGGACCTGCAGGTCATGGGCATCCACAACTCGCGCCGGTTCCTCGGGGACAGGCTCACGCGGACGGCAAGTCCCCACAAGATCCTCGATCCCGCCGCGGGGCCCCTGATCGCCGTGAAGCTGCACGTCATCACCCGGAAGACCCTCGGCGGCATCCAGACGGACCTGACCGGGAGGGCCTTCGACACGGCGGGACACCCGATCTATGGGCTCTATGCTGCCGGGGAGGCCGCCGGCTTCGGCGGGGGAGGTGCGCACGGGTACAACGCCCTCGAAGGGACCTTCCTCGGTGGCTGCATCTTCACGGGCCGGACCGTGGGCCGCTCCCTCGCAGCACTGCTCTAGCGGTACTTCGCCAGCGGTACTTCCCTGCTTCAGGCCTGCGCCGGCTGGCCGTTGCTCGCCATCGTCCCGCCGTCCACGGGAAGGACGACGCCGGTGATGAAGCGCGCGTCCTCGCTCGCGAGGAAGAGGATGGCGGCGGCCACCTCCTCGGGCAGGCCGCCGCGCCCGAGGGCGATGCGCCGCGAGAACTCGTCGGAGAGTTCATGGGCCGCGCCGTCGTCGCTCGTGAGGTCCGTCCAGATGAATCCGGGGGCGACGGCGTTCACCCGCACGCCGTCCCTGCCGTGGTCCAGCGCGACGGCGCGGGTGAAATTGCTGACGCCGCCCTTGGCCGCGTTGTAGGCGCTCATCCGCCAGTCGCCGGCCAGGCCGGACACCGAGGAGACGTTGACGATGCATCCCCGGGTCTCCAGGAGATGCCCGAGGGCCGCCTTGGTGCCGTAGAACACGCCGGAGAGGTCCGTCTCGATCACACGGTGCCAGTCGTCCACGCTGGTGTCCTGGACGGTTCCCTGCGTGATGGTACCGGCGTTGTTGACGAGGATGTCGAGGCGCCCGTACCGCGCGACGGTCTCCTGCATCATGGCCTCCACCTGCCCGAAGTCCGAGGAGTCCGCAGGTACCGCCGCCGCCCGTCCCTCCGGCAGGGAAACGACGACTGCGTCGATCTTGTCCGGAACCGAATCGGTCAGGACCACCCTCGCCCCTTCGGCGACGAAGCGCCGTGCCGTCGCCTCCCCGATGCCGGAACCGGCTCCCGTGACGACGGCGACCTTCCCATCGAATCGCTGCTGCATGCCCGCAGTCTCAGTCCGGGGTCTCGGACTGGAGCTCGATGAACTGCCAGTCCTCGTCGCCCAGGGGGTCCTCGCCGGACGGCCCGCCCGCCCCGGCGATCGCCGACTGCACGGACTCCGGGAGGTCCCCGGCACCGGAGTGTTCACGGAGCCACTGCTTCGCCTCGACGTCCACACGCGTCCACCACTGCTCGATGGGTTCCATCGCCACCTCTCCGTCCTGTCGGTCCTCCCACCGTCGCACCCGCCTCCGGCCGCACGCAACGGGAGGATCGGTACCGTCCTCCACTCCCGGCGGGGCGCCCCACCTGCTACCGGCAGCCGGCTCTCAGGGGTCGAAGTGCGTCTCGGGCTCGGCCTGCCCGATGGATGCCACGACGGAGGCCGCGATGTCGCGGACCTTCTCGTTGCGGCTGTTGGACACCGACTTCAGGATGGTGAGGGCCTCCACCTGGCTGCAGCGGTTCTGCGCCATGATGATCCCGATCGCGATGTCGATGGCGGTCCTCGACGTCATCGCAGCCTTGAGGTTCGTGACCGACTCGCTGTGCTGGGCCAGCCGGACCGAGAGCATCAGGGCCTTGGACGTCTGTGCGACGAAGGTCTCCGCGGTGGCGATGGCCGCGGGATCGAAGCCACCCTTCGCCGTCGAGTAGACGTTCAGGGCGGCACGGGCGCCGGCTTCGAGCGAGAACGGGACGGCCAGGATCGAGCCCACACCGTGCTCGGCAGCGCGGGAGAGATAGCCGCTCCAGCGTTCATCGGTGGTGACGTCGGCGACGTGCACCGTGCGCTGCTCCTCGCAGGCGGTGAGGCACGGACCCTCGGAGAAGAGGTACTGCAGTTCGTCGAGCTCCCTGGCAGCCTCGTTGCTGCTGGCGACGGTGCCGGGCCGCTTGTTGCGCAGGAGGGTGATGCCGCACAGCGTCTCCCCGGGCTGTTCGAACAGGCGGACAGCGGCGAAGCGGGCGAATTCGGCGAGGAACTCCTCGACGTCGTCCGTGTCGAGGAGGAGGTCCTGGAGGTAGTCCGTGGTGGTCTGCCCGGCAACCTGGTCGGCCATGTGTACTGATCCTGTTTCGTTCAACCACCGGGCATCGCGTGCATCGCGCCTGCGGGGCGTCCGGATACCTCCGGAACCGATACACAAACCCAGGGTGTCTGTGTTCGGCCTTCTGCTAGACCATTAGCCAGCCTACACAGTACGAAAGGTCGTACTGGATAGGCGATGGCTTGACCGGGGAAGGGAGGCGCATGCCTCCCTCCCCGGTCGGTGCAACCTGTCAGACGGTGGCGTGCTCCGTGCCGACGGGCGTGACGACCTCGGCGGTGGGTTCCATGTTCTCCGCGTCCACCATCCACGCGTACTGCTCCAGCTTGGCGATGAACCCGTGCAGCAGGTCCGCAGTGGTGGGATCCTCCTCGTCGATCTGGTCATGCACGTCACGCATGGTCTTCACTGTGGCGTTCAGCATGCGGACCACGAGGCCCACGGTGTCCTTGGTGGAGACGAGGCCGGCGGGAAAGGGATCGATCCTGGTGCCTTCGGCGACGGCGACGCTGCGGCCGTCCGGGACTGCGTGCAGTGCGCGCATGCGCTCGGCCATCTCGTCCGCGAAGAGGCGGGCGTCGTCGATGATCTCGTCCAGCTGCAGGTGGAGGTCGCGGAAGTTCTTGCCGACCACGTTCCAGTGGGCCTGCTTGCCCTGCAGGTGCAGTTCGACCAGGTCGACCAGGACGGCCTGCATGTTGTCCGCGAGGGTGGGTGAAGCCTTCATGAATCCTCCAGTGCTAGAGAAATTTTCTCCTCCCGGCAGGGCGCCGGACGCACCGATCCGCGCCGGGGGACTCCTTTCACACTAGCCCTGCGCGTTGGCCAAATCCAACGGATCTGCATACGCTAAGGGGACTTACGGTTTTGCCGTTCCGTATCTCCGAACGGGAACGGACGGCGCCGGAGTCTCTACGAAGGAGGAACCGTTTTGGCTTCAGTGCAGGAATCTATCGACGTAGCAGTACCGGTCAGTACGGCCTACAACCAGTGGACCCAATTCGAGAGCTTCCCGCAGTTCATGGGCGGCGTCGAGTCCATCACGCAGACCTCGGACACCACCACCCACTGGGTGACGAGCATCGGTGGCGTGAAGCGCGAGTTCGACGCCGAGATCACCGAGCAGCACCCGGACGAGCGCGTCGCCTGGAAGAGCACCGATGGCGAATCGCACGCCGGCGTGGTCACCTTCCACCGCCTCGACGAGAACACCACGCGGCTCATGGTGCAGATCGACTGGCACCCCGAGACGTTCACCGAGAAGGTCGGTGCCGTCGTGCATGCGGACGCCGCACAGGTGAAGGGCGACCTCAAGAGGTTCAAGCAGTTCATCGAGAAGAGTGGCGGGGAGACCGGCGCCTGGCGCGGGGACGTCGAGGCACCGCCGACCGGTGGTACCAGCGACGCGACACCCGCTAACAGCACGCTCCCGGACACCTCCACGAACGACCCCGATTCGGGCGGCCCGCGCGTCGGCTGACGGCGCTCCGGTGACAGGAGGCGGATCCCCCGGGGGTCCGCCTCTTCGCTGTCCTAGGGGATGTCCCCGACCTCGATCAATGCGATCGACTCGGTCGCCTGCCGGGACAGCTCGGGCGAGATGGGCGAGCTCTTCGCCGCCTCTGCGGCCTCGGCCTGGCCTTCCGCGCTGACGGCGTAGGTTCCGAAGGCCCGGATGACGGCGGCGGTAGCCTCGTTCTCGTAGCGCGCGCAGTAGACGTGGTACGACACCAGGACCAGGGGGTAGACACCGGGTTCGCCGGTGGTCCGGTCCAGGTCGAGTGCGATGTCGTAGTCCTCACGTCCCGGCACACGGGTCGCGAGGTCGACGGCGGCAGCCGCCGCCTCCGAGCTGACCGGTACGTAGTCCTCGCCGACCTTCAGGGCCGCGCGGCCGAGGGGGTCGCCCACCGCCGAGTCGTCGGCGTAGGTCACCGCACCGACGGTGCTGGCCACGGTGCTCACCACCCCGGCGTTGCCCTTGGCGTTCTCGTTCTCGAGGCCCGCCGGCCACGTTCCGTCGGGTTCGTCGGTCCAGATCTCGGGGACCACCGCGTGAAGGTAGTCCGTGAAGTTCTCGGTGGTCCCCGAGTCGTCGGACCGGCTGACGGCCGAGACCGGCAGGGCCGGGAGGTCGACGCCGTCGTTCTGCGCTGCGATGGCGGGGTCGTTCCACAGGGCGATGTCGCCCCGGAAGATGCGGGCCACGGTGGCGGCGTCGAGCTTCAGTTCCGGGATCCCCGGGAGGTTGAACGCGACACTGATGGGCGAGACGTAGGCCGGGATGTTGAAGGCACCTCCCGGCCCGCACACCTCCGTGGACGCGGCGAGTTCCTCGTCGCTGAGGTAAGCATCGGATCCGGCGAATCCCACGGCTCCCGCGAGCAGGGCCCCGCGCCCGGCTCCGGAGCCGTCGGGCGAGTACTGCACCTGGGCCCGCGGGTAGAGCGTGGCGAAGCCCGCACGCCAGGCGTCCATCGCCGGGCCCTGGGCCGAGGATCCCGCCGCGGTCACCGCTCCCTGCAGGCTCGTGTCCCCGCGCTGCGCTGCGGCTTCCTGCTCCGCGCCCAGCGGGTAGTCGGACCCGCAGGCGGTCAGGCCGAGGATGACGGCGAGGGACAGGGACAGGGTGGCTCGGATTCTCACCGGAGCAACGTTACAGGTGGCGAAAAGGTGAACCCAAGGTGGACGGCGGAGGGACGCGCTGATTGCGGTTCGGTCACCCGCGGCGCAGGTGGTAGCCGTCCGACCGGTGCACGAGCCGGCGGCCGCCGCCGTCGTTCAGGAGGATCCACAGCACGGAGGCATCATCGGTCCTCATGTCCAGCACGCCGCGGAGCTGCGTCCCTGCCGGGTGCTGGAGGGTGACGTGTTCGCCGCGCCTGAAGCCCGACCAGTCCTGGGATTCCGAATCGCTGACGGGGGAGGGGGATGCGTTCATGGCGGGCCTTTCGCAGGAGTTCGGGATCCCCACGCTAGCCCTGCCGTCTGAACGCCCTCTGAACGTGGGGTGAAGGGTGGGCGGACGGAGCGGATCCGGGGATCAGAGGGTGCGCCAGTCCCCGCTCGTGAGGTGCGACCCCGCCTGCGGCCCCATGAGGAGCATCCCGCCGTCCACCACGAACGAGGCGCCGTTGACGTAGCTGGACGCGCCGGATGCGAGGAAGGCGACGACGTCGGCGATCTCCTCCGGGGCGCCCGGGCGGCCCAGGGGGATGCCCGGGCGGTCCATGCTGTGCGGATCCTGGTCCTCGGAATCGTTCATCGGGGTGTTGATCTCCCCGGGCAGCACGGCGTTGGCGGTGATCCCCCGGTCGGCGAGCTCGAGCGCGATGGTCCTCACCAGGCCACCGAGCCCGTGCTTGGAGGCGTCATAGGCGGCCGAGCCGACGCGCGGCTGCTCCTGGTGCACGCTGGTGACGGCGATGATCCGCCCGCCCCTGCCGCCGTCGATCATGTGGCGGGCGGCGCGCTGGATGCAGACGAAGGCGCCGTCGAGGTTCGCGCCCAGGGTGCCCCGCCAGGTGTCCCAGTCCGTCTCCAGGAACAGGGTGCCGCCGTTGACGCCCGCATTGTTGACGAAGACGTCGAGCCCGCCGAGCTCCTGCGCGAGCTGGTCGACGACGTCCCCGCAGGCCGGGGCATCCGTGGTGTCCAGCTGGGCTACCGCGGCGCGGACGCCCTTTTCGCGGACGAGGCGCGCGGTCTCCTCGGCGCCCTCCTGGTCCGAGTGCCAGGTGACGCCCACGTCGCATCCGGCGGCTGCGAGGGCGATGGCGGTGGCCCGCCCGATACCCGAATCGGAGCCGGTGACGATTGCCTTGCTCGGTGTGAAGTCCATACCCCATCCTTTGCGCCCGGGTCAGGCATGTGCAAGGAAAAAGTGCGGGTGCCGCGGCGGCTTCATGCGGTGCCGAGGCGGTGTTAAGCACAGCAACCCCCGGGCGGGCGCCCGGGGGTTGCTGTCAGGAGGGATCAGGCCTCGACGGCTTCCTGGTGTCCGGCAGTGGACGCAGGGGCGTCGACGGCCGTGGACTCGACCGTGGACTCGCCGCTCACGATCTCGATCTTGCGGGGCTTCGCGCGCTCGATGACCGGGATCATCACGCTGAGGACACCGTTCTCGTAGCGTGCGGAGATTCCCTCCGTGTCGACACCCTGGCCCAGGTTGAGCTGGCGCAGGAACGAGCCGCTCTCACGCTCCCGGGTCAGCCACTTCACTCCTTCGGCGCTGCGCAGCGTGCGCTCCGCGCGGATGGTCAGGAGCTGGCCGTCGACGTCGATGTCGACCGATCCGGGATCGATGCCCGGAAGGTCCGCGGCAAGGACGTAGTGGTCCTTCTCGCGGTAGAGGTCCATCGGCATGAGGCGGAGTCCCGGACGGCTCTCCAGAAGAGCGCCGGCAACGCGGTCCAGCTCGCGGAACGGATCAAACTTCATGGCCACTGGAAACATCTCCTTCACAGATGCCACCGGCAGGTGGGTTCTTCAGGGTTGAGCGCCCCTCGCTCAACTACGAAAAATGTTAGCACTCGACCCCCGGGAGTGCTAACGAATTTTGTTCGCTCAGAACGAACACCGTGCATAGAAAAGAAGGCCCGTACCAAGCGGTACGGGCCTTCTTCCTGGTGCTGCCACCAATCGATCCTCGTGCCTGCGCGGGGCCTCGATCCCCGGGCCTTCCGCGTGTGAAGCGGATGCTCTACCAGACTGAGCTACACAGGCAATTGGTTCTCCAACAGCTTAGGCCATCCGGGCGCCGCACCAAATTCCCCTCCCTGACGTCCCTGCGGTGCCTGCGCTGGTCATCGGTGTCCCGTCTCAGTAGCCTGAAGGAAAGCCTGCTGAGCATTGTCGCCGATCCGGGACAGATTCCGAGCTTCCGCGGGCATGGCCACGACGAAGGGACCGCACCATGGACAACCAGGACATCCTGCAGCGCATCCAGGCACTCGTCCAGGAGGAACACGAACTGCGCGAGCAGCCCCAGGACGCCGGAGCCGGAGCGGAGCACCAGGACCACGCGGCCCGGCTGAAGCGGGTCGAGGAGGACCTCGACCAGTGCTGGGACCTGCTCCGCCAGCGGCGGGCGAAGGCCGACGCCGGGGAGGACCCCGCCGAGGCCGATGCCCGTCCCATTCCCCAGGTGGAGGGGTACCGCCAGTAATGGGGGTTCCGCTGGTGCTGTTCGACGTCAACGGGACGCTCTCGGACATGGGGCTCATGTCCCAGCACTTCGAGGAGATCGGGGTACCTCCGCAACTCTCCGCACTCTGGTTCGCCTCGGTCCTCCGGGACGGCTTCGCTCTGACCGCCGCCGGCCAGAACCCGTCCTTCCGTGCGGTCGCCGAGGGGGCACTGCATGCGGTGCTCGCAGGTCAGGTCCTCAACCGGGACACCGACACCGCCGTCGAGCACGTGATGGACGCCCTCCAGGAGCTTCCGGTGCACCCGGACGTGCCCGAGGGGATCCGCGCGCTCGCCGGGGGAGGCTTCGGTACCGCAGCACTCACCAACGGCTCCAGGGCGACGGCGGAGGGCCTGCTGGAGCGGGCCGGCCTCCACATCGATACGGTGCTGTCGGTCGAGGACGCCCCGCGGTGGAAGCCCGCGCCGCAGGCGTATGCCTATGCGGTCGAGGCGCTGCAGCAGCAGGCGGGCGACGTCGTGCTGGTCGCTGTCCACCCCTGGGACATCGACGGCGCCGCCCGCGCCGGCCTCCGCACCGCCTGGCTGAACCGCGACGGGGTTCCGTATCCGCCGGCCATGATGCCTCCGGACCACGAGGTGGCGGAGATCGCCGAGCTGGCCGGGGTCCTGCAGTCCTGACCAGCGGGTGCAGCACGGCATCAAGGAAGCATAAAGACGTCGCCGGGCTGCCCGGTGTCCGCTTGAATGGGTAGGTGGTGCCGACCGGCCGCACCCCTGTCACCCCGTCCCCTGGAGGTCGAGCATTCCCGTGAGGCCGAGCAGGAGAACCTCCCGGGAGCCGGCGCCGGCCGCCGCAGTCCTGCGCGGCTCGCTGAGGACCATCCGGACCTGGGTGGCGCGCCACAGCCCCAAGCATCCCGCCCAGGTGATCGTGCTCGGCTTCGCGGCGGCGATCCTCGTCGGCACCGTACTGCTGATGATCCCGACATCGAAAGCCGGACCGGGCGGTGCGACATTCCTCGAGGCACTGTTCACGGCGACCTCCGCCGTCTGCGTGACGGGGCTGGTCGTCGTCGACACCCCCCGCTACTGGACCGGCGAAGGACAGGTCATCATCCTCGCCCTGATCCAGGTCGGCGGCTTCGGCATCATGTCCTTCGCATCGCTCCTCGGTGTCCTGCTCGCCCGCCGCCTGGGTCTGCGCTCCCGGATCCTGACTGCGGTCGAGACCAAGAGCGAGGGATTCGGCGACGTCCGCAACGTGCTCCTCGGCGTCCTGCGCATCACCCTCGTCGTGGAGGCGGCAACCGCGGTCCTGCTGGGTGCGCGCTTCTTCCTCGGCTACGGCTACGGCCCGGGAGAAGCCGCGTGGCTGGGGATCTTCCACTCGGTGTCGTCCTTCAACAACGCAGGCTTCGCCCTTTTCAGTGACAACCTGATCGGCTATGTCGGCGACCCGTGGATCTGCCTGCCGATCAGCGTGGCCGTCATCATCGGCGGACTGGGCTTCCCCGTCCTGTTCGAACTGCGGCGCCACTTCCGGTACCCGCACAGGTGGCACATGAACACCAAGCTCGTGCTGAGCGGCACCGTCCTCCTGCTCGTCTCCGGCACCGTCTTCATCACCGCCGTCGAGTGGTCCAACCCGGCGACCCTCGGCACGCTGAGGCCGGGGGAGAGGATCCTCGCCGGGTTCTTCCAGTCCGCGATGGCGCGGACCGCGGGCTTCAACAGCGTGGACTTCGCCGACGTCCACCCCGTCACGCTGCTGGCCACGGACATGCTGATGTTCATCGGCGGCGGTCCTGCAGGAACGGCCGGCGGCCTGAAGATCACCACGATCGGCGTCCTAGTCTTCATCCTCTACACGGAGATCAGCGGCGGCAACGCCGTCAACATCTTCGGCAAGCGCCTGCCCCGTTCGGCACACCGGCAGGCCATCTCGATCGTGCTCCTCGCCGTCGGCCTCGTCCTCGGGGCCACGATGTTCCTTCTGCTCATCACGGACTTCGGCCTGGACCGCATACTCTTCGAGGTCGTCTCGGCCTTCGCCACCGTGGGGCTCTCGACCGGTATCACGGCCGGCATCCCGCCCGCGGGTCAGGCCGTCCTGATCCTGATGATGTTCGCCGGGCGCCTCGGTCCGGTGACCCTCGCTTCCGCCCTCGCGCTCCGCTCTCGACCCCTCATTTATGAATACCCGAAGGAAAGGCCCCTCATTGGCTAGGAAAGGTCTGTTCTCCCCCAAATCCGGCGAAGCGGCCGCGGTCGCCGAGACCGTCGCCGTCATAGGCCTCGGCCGGTTCGGTGCCGCCCTGGCCCTCGAACTCGAGGAGGCCGGAACCGAGGTGCTCGGCATCGACAACGACGAGGACGTCGTCCAGTCCTACAACGGCCTCCTCACGCACGTGGTGCGTGCCGACACCACCAAGGAAGAGGCGCTGCGACAGCTGTCCCTGCCCGAATTCGACCGTGTGGTGGTGGGCATCGGTGCCGACCTGGAGGCGAGCATCCTCACGACGTCGATCCTGCTGCGCTTCGAGCGGCCCACCATCTGGGCGAAGGCCATCAGCGAGGCGCACGCCCAGATCCTCTCGCAGCTCGGCGTGGAGCGCGTGATCCGGCCCGAGCACGACATGGGCAAGCGCGTGGCCCACCTGGTGCGCGGAACGATGCTCGACTACGTGGAGTTCGAGGACAACTTCGCGATGGTGAAGACCCGACCGCCGCGCGAATACTGGAACCGCGAGCTCGGCACGACGGGCCTGCGCGAGAAGTACGGCGTCACCGTGGTCGCCGTCAAGCGCAAGGGAGGCGAGTGGGACTACACGACGATGCAGACCACGCTCTATGACGACGACGAGATCATCGTGGCCGGTCCGACGGCCAAGGCCGAGTTCTTCAGCTCCCAGGTCTAGGACGTCTCCGGAGACGTCCCGATTGCCGGGATCACCAGCCCGGGATCGCCAGTCCGGGATCGCCAGTCCGGGATCGCCAGTCCGGGATCGCCAGTCCGGGAGCGCCAGACCGGGGGCCTCAGGCCTTCCGTGAAAGCCAGGACAGCGTCAACGCACCGGCACTGCGCCGGAAACCGCTACGGCCGGAGACGACCTCGAGAACCGCCCAGACGGCCAGGGAGACGGTACTCGCGAGGCGCAGGCGCTCGCGGTTCCTCTCCTCGAGGGCCATGAAGGAGGCGGCACCGAGCAGTGCCCAGCCGAGGATCGGTGCATTCGGTTTCAGCGCGATGGTCTGACGGCCGAGGCTGTCGGTGAAGAATCTCATGCGCCCTTCTTCCTGGAGGTCCCGGAGGCCTTTTTTGCGTCGGCCTTCTTCTCGCGGTTCTTCTCGACACTGCGGCGGAGGGCTTCCATGAGGTCCAACACGTTGTCGCCGTCGTCCTCGTCCTTGTTCGCACCGAAGGTCTCCTCGGTGTTGATGGTGTCGCCCTTCTCGATCTTGGCGTCGATCAGGGTGCGCAGCTGGACCTGGTAGTCGTCCGTGAAGTTCTCCGGATCGAAGTCCGTGGAAAAGGATTCCACGAGCGCCGCCGACATCTGCTTCTCCTTCGCGGAGATGCGGACCTTCTCCTCGAGTGCGGGGAAGGAGGCCTCCCGGACCTCGTCATCCCACAGCAGCGTCTGGAGCATGAGGACGTCCCCGCGTACGCGCAGCGCGGCGAGGCGGCTCTTCTGGCGGAGGGAGAACTGCACGATCGCGGTCCGGTCCGTCTCCTCGAGCGTGCGCCGCAGCAGGACGTAGGCCTTGGTCGACGTGCTGTCCGGTTCGAGGAAGTAGGCGCGGTCGAACATGATCGGGTCGATCTGGTCGCTCGGCACGAACTCGACCACCTCGATCTCCCGGCTCCTCTCGACAGGCAGGGACGAGAGGTCCTCCTCCGTCAGGACGACCGTGTGCTCGCCGTCGTCGTACGCCTTGTCGATGTGCTTGAAGTCCACGACCTCGTCACAGACCTCGCAGCGCCGCTGGTACCGGATGCGGCCGCCGTCCTTGTCATGCACCTGGTGGAGGGCGATGTCGTGGTCCTCCGTGGCGCTGTAGACCTTGACCGGCACATTGACCAGGCCGAACGCGACCGCACCCTTCCAGATGGCTCTCATGGGTCAAGTGAACACCAAGCAGGCTTACCGTGCCAGAGGATCCCGGCCGCCCACCCCTAGACTTGAGGCGTGACTTCCGAGACCGTAGAGCCCATCGTCAGCAAGACAACCAGCGACGACGGGGCCACCGTGCTGCGCCTGGAGTTCCAGTTCGCGTTCCCGCCGACCGTGCTGTGGAAGCACCTGACCGAGGCGGACAAGCTGAAGTACTGGTTCCCCTGCGAGATGGAGTTCGAGCCGCGCAAGGACGAGGAGATCCTCTTCCGCTACGCCGACCAGAAGCCCCTTCGCGGCGTCGTGCTGGAGGTCGAACGGCCCTCGGTCCTCGCCTACACCTGGGAGAAGGACAGCCTCCGCTGGGAACTGGCGCGGACGGGGGACAACGGCACGCAGCTCGTGCTGTTCCTCACGCCGGGCAGCCCCCGGCACTCGGCGACCATGGCCGCCGGGTGGCACCTCACCATCGCCGGGCTCGACGATTTCCTGAACAAGCGCAACCTCGGCCAGGACCCGGCCCTGTGGGACATCTATGTCAACCGCTACCGCGAGCAGTTCGCCGACTAGGCTACAACGGCTCCCGGCCGTGCGGTCCGCCGGCTGATTGGTACTGGAATACCGCCGCCATCCGGTCAAGACTGGGGGACATGGCCCCTCCCCGCAGCTCACGGCAGCAGACCGTAACCGTGGAGGGGCGCACTTTACGGCTGTCAAACCTGGACAAGGTGCTCTATCCGGCGACGGGGACCACCAAGGCGGACGTCCTCGCCTACTACGCGGCAGTGGCCCCGCACCTGATCCGGCACGCGGCACATCGTCCGGTCACGCGTAAACGCTGGGTCCATGGCGTCGGCACGCCGGAGGCACCCGGCGAGATGTTCTTCCAGAAGAACATCGACGACAACGCGCCGGACTGGGTGCCACGGAACGCGATCCAGCACAAGGACCACGTGAACGTCTACCCCCTGGTCAACGACCTGGCGACGCTCACCTGGCTCGGGCAGATCGCCGCGATCGAGATCCACGTGCCGCAGTGGCGCTTCGACGCCGACGGTGCGAAGGAGAATCCTGACCGCCTCGTGCTGGACCTCGACCCCGGCAAGGGCGCCGCGCTCGCGGAATGCGCCGAGGTGGCCCGGCTCGCCCGGCCCATCCTGCAGGGCATGGGGCTCGAACCGTTCCCCGTCACCAGCGGGTCGAAGGGCATCCACCTCTACTGCGCGCTCGACGGCCGGCAGACCTCGGAGCAGGTCTCCGCCGTCGCCCACGAACTGGCACGCGCCCTCGAGGCCGACCATCCCGACCTGGCAGTCAGCGACATGAAGAAGGCGCTACGCTCGGGCAGGGTACTGGTCGACTGGAGCCAGAACCACGTCAACAAGACGACCGTGAGCCCGTACTCCCTCCGCGGGCGCTTCGAGCCGACGGTCGCGGCGCCGCGCACGTGGGAGGAGCTCGACGACGCCGACCTCGGGCACCTCGACTACCGGGAGATGATGCGGCGCATCGAGTCCCTGGGGGACATCCTTGCTCCCGCGACGCCGCCCGCCACTGTCACCGATGCGGCACGGGACGCGCCGGACCGGCTGTCCACATACCGGGCCATGCGGGATGCGTCCCGCACGCCGGAGCCTGTTCCCGAGACCGTGGGCCCGCCGGGCGGCAACAGCTTCGTCATCCAGGAGCACCACGCCCGGCGGCTGCACTACGATTTCCGGCTCGAGCGCGACGGCGTCCTCGTCTCGTGGGCCATCCCGAAGGGCCCGCCGCTGACGCCGAGCAGGAACCACCTCGCGGTCCAGACGGAAGACCATCCGCTCGACTACGGATCCTTTGCCGGAACTATTCCCAAGGGGGAATATGGGGCCGGTGAGGTTTATCTCTGGGATTCCGGCACCTATGAGCTGGAGAAGTGGCGGGACGGCAAGGAAGTCATCTGCACGCTCCACGGGAGGCCCGACGGCGGCCTGGCCCGCGGCGGGACCGCGATCCGCCGGTACGCGCTCATCAATACCGGGGGCGGACCGAACGGCAAGAGCAACTGGCTGATCCACCTCATGAAGGACCAGCCCGCCGAAGCGGACACCGGGCATGGCCGCGACGTCGATCCTGCAGGGTCCGCGCCGGCCCCCGAGGACGGTGCCTCCGGGAACGGTGCCTCCGGGAACGGCGGCTCCCGGAACGGCGGCGATGTTCCCGCTGCCCCGACCTCCCCGCCGACCTCTTCGCCGGGCCCGGCGGACGAGCGCGCCCGCCCTGCCGGGGCCGACATCGTCCGCCCCATGCTCGCCACGCTCGGGTCCGAGCAGGCCATCCCCACCCCGGACGAGTGGGCGTACGAGATGAAGTGGGACGGCGTACGCTGCATCGCCGTCGTCCGGGACGGCGTCGTCACCCTGGTCAGCCGCAACGGCATCGACACCACGCGCACCTACCCGGAGCTCGGCGACCTCGGTGAGTTCCTCAGCGCCGACAGCGCCGTGCTCGACGGCGAGATCGTGGCCCTCAACGCGAAGGGCCGCCCCGACTTCAGCCTCCTCCAGACACGCATGAAGCTGACGCACCGGGCTGAGATCGACGCGGTCCGGCAGAAGACGCCCGTGCGCCTCATGCTCTTCGACCTGCTGGAACTCGACGGCAACGACCTCACCGGCCTGGAGTACTGCCAGCGGCGGGAACTCCTCGAGAAGGCGGTCGACGAGGCGGAGGACGGCCACGTCCAGGTGCCCCCGGCCCTCGACGCGACGCTCGAGGAGGCCGTGGAGGCGAGCAGGCAACTGGGTCTCGAAGGCATCATGGCCAAGCGGCTCTCGAGCGACTACCAGCCCGGGACGCGGTCGGCGTCGTGGGTGAAGATCAAGCACCTGCACACGCAGGAGGTCGTCGTGGTGGGGTGGCGGCCGGGCAAGGGCAACCGTGCGGCGAAGGTCGGCTCGCTCCTCGTCGCCGTTCCGGACGGCGTCGACCTGCGCTACGTGGGACGCGTCGGATCCGGCCTCACGGAGCGGGACCTCGCCGAGGTGGGTGCCCGGCTCAAGAAGCTGGCACGCAAGACGGCGCCGCTCGACGACGTCCCGGGAGCCGACGCGTCCGATGCCCACTGGGTCCGGCCCGCCCTGGTGGGAGAGGTCCAGTACAGCGAGCACACGGGCTCCGGGCGCCTCCGGCACCCCGTGTGGCGGGGGTGGCGACCTGACAAGACGCCCTCGGACGTCGTCGTCGAATTCTGACGTCCGGCCGTTCGTATTACCCAGGAGGAATAGATGACCGATCTCGACGTCCAGCGGCTCGACGCGTGGTGGCGTGCCGCCAACTATCTCTCGGTGGGCCAGATCTACCTGAAGGACAACGCCCTCCTGACGCGGCCCCTGGTGCGTGAGGATGTGAAGGCGCGCCTCCTGGGCCACTGGGGGACCACACCCGGCCTCAACTTCGTCTACGCCCATCTGAACCGCGTCATCTCCGAGCGGAAGCAGGACATGCTGTTCGTCACCGGTCCCGGTCACGGCGGACCCGCCAACGTGGCCAACGCCTGGCTGGAGGGCACGTACTCGGAGGTCTACAGCTCCATCGGCAAGGATGCGGCGGGGCTCAACGCGCTGTTCCGTCAGTTCAGCTACCCAGGCGGCATCCCTTCGCATGCAGCGCCGGAATCGCCCGGGTCCATCCACGAGGGCGGCGAACTGGGATACACCCTCGCCCACGCCTACGGCGCCGTCTTCGACAACCCGTCCCTGATCGCCGCGGCGGTGGTGGGTGACGGCGAGGCGGAGACCGGACCGCTGGCCACCAGCTGGCACTCCACCAGTTTCGTCGACCCGGCCGTGGACGGTGCCGTGCTGCCGATCCTGCATCTCAACGGCTACAAGATCGCGAACCCCACGGTGCTCGCCCGGATGCCGGAGGAGCAGCTGCGGCAGCTGATGTACGGCTACGGGTACGACCCGCACTTCGTCACCGTCTCGGATCCCGCGGCGACGGACGCTGCACACAGGGACTTCGCCGCCGTCCTCGACGCGTGCATCGACGACATCCACGCCATCCAGGAGAAGGCCCGCACCTCACCGGCCGGCGCGGACGCTGCTGCCGCGCGATGGCCGATGATCGTGCTGCGCTCGCCGAAGGGCTGGACCGGCCCGGCCGAAGTGGACGGCAAGCCCGTCGAGGGGACCTGGCGCGCCCACCAGGTGCCGCTCTCCGGGGTCGACAGCAACGAGGAGCACCTGCACCAGCTCGAGGAGTGGATGCGGTCCTACGACCCGGCGTCGCTGTTCACCGCCACGGGCGAGCTGCGGCCCGAGATCGCGGTCCTCGCCCCCGACGGCGACCTCCGCATGAGCGCGACGCCGTACGCCAACGGCGGCTGGCTCCTCCGCGACCTCGTGCTGCCGTCCTACGCGGACCATGCCGTCGAGGTGTCGCGTCCCGGGGCGGAGAATGTGAGTCCGATGGCCACGGTGGGCGGGTACCTGCGCGACGTCATCGAGCGCAATCCCTCCAACTTCCGCCTGTTCGGTCCCGACGAGACGGCGTCGAACCGGCTGTCCGCCGTCTACGAGGTGACGGACAAGGTATGGGAGCCGCGCATGGAGGACGTCGACGAGCACCTCGCGCGGTCGGGGCGCGTGATGGAGGTCCTCAGCGAACACCTCTGCCAGGGCTGGCTCGAGGGGTACCTGCTGACCGGCCGCCACGGCGTCTTCAACTGCTACGAGGCGTTCGTGCACATCGTCGACTCGATGTTCAACCAGTTCGCGAAGTGGTTGAAGGTGCACCGCACCCTGTCCTGGCGCCGGCCAATCGCCTCGTTCAACTATCTGCTGTCGAGCCATGTCTGGCAGCAGGACCACAACGGGTTCTCCCACCAGGACCCCGGGTTCATCGACCACGTGGTCAACAAGAAGGCGGACGTCGTCCGGGTCTACCTGCCGCCGGATGCCAACACGATGCTCGCGGTGACCGAACACTGCCTGCAGGGCCGGGACACCGTCAACGTGATCGTGACCGGCAAGCAGCCCACGCCCACCTGGCTGGGGCCGGAGGAGGCGCACCTGCACGTGAAGCGCGGCATCGGCATCTTCGGGTTCGCGGGATCCGAAGAGCCCGGGACGGAGCCCGACGTCGTCCTCGGCTGTGCCGGCGATGTCCCGACGCTCGAGGCCGTGGCAGCGGCGGGCCTGCTGAAGGCCGGCATCCCCGGGCTGAAGATCCGCGTGGTGAACGTCGTGGACCTCATGCGCCTGCAGGATGTGACGGAGCACCCGCACGGCCTGTCCGCCCGGGATTTCGACACGCTGTTCACCGCCACCAGGCCCGTGGTGTTCGCCTACCACGGCTATCCGTGGCTCATCCACCGGCTGACATACCGCAGGACCAACCACGCGAACCTCCACGTGCGCGGCTACAAGGAGGAGGGCACCACGACCACGCCGTTCGACATGGCGATGCTGAACCAGATCGACCGCTTCCAGCTCGCCATGGACGTGATCGACCGCGTGCCCACCCTCGGCGCGACCGAGGCGCGGCTGCGGCAGGACCTGCAGGACCAGCGGCAGCGGGCCTGGCAGTACACACGCGACGCGGGGAAGGACCTCGAGTCGATCACCGGCTGGACCCTCGACGAGTCCTCGCCCGATGACGCTCCGTGACGCCGGCGTTCCCCGACGGACGACCCGAGGGTCAGGGGCGCTGCCCGAACGTGTCCGGGTCGACGGGCCGCTGCTTCTTCGGGAGGTTCTCGACGACCTGGAGGTAGGACTCCGTGACGAGGTCCTCGACGAAATCGGCATCGAGTGCCCCGTCCGGGTGCAGGGTGATCCAGTGCCGCTTGTTCATGTGATAGCCCGGCGTGATGTCGTCATTGGCCTCGCGGAGAATCCGCGCATCCGAGGGTGAGGCTTTGAGGACCACGATCGGTTCGCCCCTGGTGGCGGTCTGCAGCAGGAAGACCTTCCCGTGCACCTTGTACACGTCCCAGTCCTCGCCGAACGGATGGGTCAGTTCCGATCCGGGCAGCTCCCGTGCACGCGCCGCGGCGCATTCCTGCAGCTTCCTGCCGTTCATCATCCCCCTTCACCAGTGCTGGAGCCTCCAGGGTATGCACCACCGGTCCGGTCCGGGGCTACCGGGCTCCCCGCGGGTGCGAGTTCCCTACTTGAGCAGTGCGACGTCCGAGACGAGCTCGATGTGGCGCTGCATCGCTTCCGCTGCTGCGGCGGCATCCTGCGCCTGGATGGCCTGCGCGATGGCACGGTGCGATTCGAGGGACTGCTCCGGCCTGCCGGGTTGGGCCAGCGACTCGAGGCGGGTCTCCAGGATCATCTCGCCGATGAACGCCATGAGCTGCGCCATCACGGGCGAGTGGGCGGCTGCGGTCACGGCCTGGTGGAACAGCTCGTCGCCGTGGGCGCCGCGGTCGCCGTCGTCGATCTCGGACGTCATCACCTCGAGCGCGGTGGCGATCACGGCGAGGTCCTCCTCCGTGCGCCGCTCGGCGGCCAGCGCCGCGAGCTTGACCTCGAGCGTGCTGCGAGCCTCGACGATGTCCGGGAGGCGGCTCCGGTGCTCACGCAGTCCCTTGATGACGCTGGCCACGCTCGCGCGATGGCGCAGGACCGCACCGGTGCCGTGCTGGACGTCGATGACGCCGAGGACCTCGAGGGCGACGAGCGCCTGCGCGAGGGTGGCCCGGGAGACCCCGAGGCGCTCGGCGAGGTCGCGTTCCGCCGGGAGGAGATCCCCTGGGCGCAGCCGGGCCGACTCGATGTAGCCCAGCAGCTGCTCGACGAGCTGTTCGTACAGGCGCGGGCGCGCGAGGCGTCCCAAGGGTTGCGGATCAGCGGCGTCGGTCATCCTGGCTCTCCCCAAATAGGTGTGCGCTCATGCTACCGGTGAATGGTTGACAGGAACACCCAGTCTCCTACAGGCTAGGCCAGTGGTCCTGTAACTCATGTCACAGGTCACCGCGCACTTTTCCGTAGCCCGTTGGAGGATAACGATGTCCGCTCCACTCCTCTCGATCATCATCCTTGCGGCGATGTTCCTGATAGCCACCCTGCTGCCCATCAACATGGGCGCCCTCGCCTTCGTGGGGGCCTTCCTGCTCGGCGCCGTCTTCCTCGGGATGGAGACCGACGACATCATCGCCGAGTTCCCCGGCGGACTGTTCCTCACCCTCGTCGGCGTGACCTACCTGTTCGCCATCGCGCAGAACAACGGCACCATCGACCTGCTGGTCCGGGGCGCGGTGAAGCTGGTCCGCAACCGCGTGGCCCTCATCCCGTGGGTCATGTTCCTGATCACCGCCGTCATCACCGCCGTCGGCGCGCTCGGCCCCGCAGCCGTGGCCATCATGGCACCCGTCGCGCTCGGCTTCGCGGCACGCCACAAGATCTCCCCGCTGCTCATGGGCATGATGGTGGTCCACGGTGCGCAGGCCGGCGGTTTCTCGCCCATCGCCGTGTACGGCGTGATCGTCAACGACATCGTCGGGGAGTCCGGCTTCGAATCGAGCCCCCTCGCCGTCTTCCTGTCGAGCTTCATCTTCAACCTGCTGATCGCCGTCGTGCTCTTCGTCGTCCTGGGCGGACGCACGCTCCTGTCCTCGCGCATCTCCCACTTCGTCGAGGAGGCGGCCGAGGCCCGCATGAGCGTCAGCCCCGGAGCCCGCAAGGCCGATGTCGCCTACAAGGGGACCGGCAGCGGAACCTACGGACCGCGCGATCCGGCCGGCGACGGCGTCGACGCCGTGAGGTCCCGTGAGGACCGCATCTCGCAGACAGCCACCATCCTCGGCCTGATCGCGCTTGCAGTGATCGCCCTCGGATTCAAGGTCGACGTCGGATTCGTCGCCATCACCGTCGCCGTGATCCTCGCGCTGATCTCGCCGAAGGCCCAGAGCGGTGCCGTCAACAAGATCGCCTGGTCCACGGTGCTCCTCATCTGCGGCATGCTGACCTTCGTCGGTGTCCTTCAGGCTGCCGGCACCATCGAGTACGTCTCCAACGGCGTCGCCGGCCTCGGCATGCCCCTGCTCGCAGCGCTGCTCATCTGCTACATCGGTGCGGTCGTCTCCGCCTTCGCCTCATCCACCGCGATCCTCGCGGCCCTGATCCCGCTGGCCATCCCGTTCCTCGAGACCGGTGCCGTGGGCGCCGTCGGCGTGGTGTGCGCCCTCGCGGTCTCGTCGACGATCGTGGACGTCTCGCCCTTCTCCACCAACGGCGCACTCGTCCTGGCCAACGCCCCCGAGGGCACGGACAAGGACCGCTTCTACCGGCAGATCCTCGGCTACGGCGCCATCGTCGTCGCTGCCGGCCCCGTCATCGCCTGGCTAGTCCTCGTGGTGCCCGGCTGGCTCTGACCCTCCCGACCAACCAGACAGATCCCGACATGAACACCGGAGGACGCATGAGCGCCGAGACCACCGCGCAGACCACCGCGCAGACCACCGACGCCGCGACGCGCGGGGGTCCGCTGGCCGGCCGCCTCGTCGTCGACCTCAGCCGGGCCCTCGCCGGACCGCACGCCGGCATGATGCTCGGCGACCTCGGTGCCCGCGTGATCAAGGTCGAGACGCCGGGCACCGGTGACGACACCCGCGGGTGGGGCCCGCCCTTCGTCGGTCCCGAGGACGACCGCCAGGCCACCTACTTCCTGTCCTGCAACAGGAACAAGGAGTCGATCGCCCTGGACCTCAAGAGCGACGACGGCAGGGCCGTCCTCACGGAACTGCTGCGGCGCGCCGACGTGGTCGTCGAGAACTTCCGGACCGGAGTCCTCGACCGGCTCGGCTTCTCCACCGACGCGATGCTCGAACTCAATCCCGGGCTCGTCATCCTCTCGATCACCGGCTTCGGCCATGATGGACCCGAGGCCAGGCGCAGCGGCTACGACCAGATCGTGCAGGGCGAGGCGGGCCTCATGTCCGTCACCGGCCCGGATCCGGACAACCCCCAGCGCGTCGGCGTCCCGATCGCCGACCTGCTGTCCGGCATGTACGGGGCCTACGGTGCGGTCGCCGCCCTGCTCGAACGGGAGCGGACGGGCAGGGGACAGGTGGTCCGCACGTCCCTGCTCGCAGCCATCATCGGCGTCCACGCCTTCCAGGGCACGCGGACCACGGTCGCCGGCGAGGTGCCGCAGGCCCAGGGCAACCACCACCCCTCGATCGCCCCGTACGGCCTGTTCAACTGCCGGGGCGGCAAGGTCCAGATCAGCGTGGGCAGCGAGAAGCTGTGGGCCACCTTCACCTCGGCCTTCGGGATAGCCGCGGATCGGCCCGAGTTCGCCACGAACGCGGACCGGGTGCGGAACCGGGACCTGCTGATCGGTGTCGTCGAGGACGCGTTCTCGGCCTACGAGGCGGAGCCCCTGCTCGCGAAGCTCAACGAGGCCGGCATCCCCGCGGGCAAGGTCCGGACCCTCGACGAGGTGTACGCGTGGGAGCAGGTCCACTCGCAGGGCCTGCTGCTCACCGTCCAGCACCCGGTCCTCGGGGACATCGCGCTACCCGGACCGCCGCTGCGCTTCTTCGACGGTTCCGGCGAGACCACGCTCACCAGCCACACGGCGCCGCCCCTGCTCGACGGCGACGGCGACGCGATCCGCGCGTGGCTCGCCGAACCCGCAGGGGGTGCCGGCGCGTGAGCGCGGAGGCCCGGGTGCGGCACCTGACGGCCCGGGAACTGATCGACGCCGTGCTCGACGCCGGATCGTTCAGCTCCTGGGACAGCCCGATCCCGATCCCCACCTCCGCATCGCCGTCCTACCAGGAGGAACTGCAGCGGGCCCGGGAGAAGAGCGGGGTGGACGAGTCCGTCCTGACGGGCGAGGGCCTCATCCACGGCCGACGCGTCGCCGTGATCGTCTCGGAATTCACGTTCCTCGCCGGATCGATCGGCAGTGCGGCTGCCGGCCGGATCACCGCGGCGATCCACCGGGCCACCCGGGAGCGCCTGCCCCTCCTGGCCGGACCGGCATCCGGCGGTACGCGCATGCAGGAGGGGACACCCGCGTTCCTGTCGATGGTCGACATCACCGGGGCGGTGCGGGCCCACCGGCAGGCCGGCCTGCCCTACCTGGTCTACCTGCGGCACCCCACCACGGGCGGGGTCATGGCGTCGTGGGGCTCCCTGGGCCACGTGACCGTCGCCGAGCCCGCGGCGCTGCTCGGGTTCCTGGGTCCCCGCGTCTACGAGGCGCTGTACGGCAGGCCGTTCCCGACCGGCGTCCAGACCGCCGAGAACCTGTTCGACAAGGGCCTGATCGACGCCGTCGTGCCGCCGGAGCACCTGGCGGGGATCATCGACAGGGCCCTGACGGTCCTGGTCGCCGAGCCGTCGGGAACACCTCCGGTGCCGTCGACAGCGTTGGTGCGGCCCGGCACCGCCGATGCCTGGACGTCGATCCTCGTCTCACGCAACCGCAGGCGCCCGGACCTCCGGCGCTTGCTCGCCTACGGCGCACGGGACGTGCTGCCGCTCAACGGCACGGGCCAGGGGGAGAAGGACCCGGGGCTGCTGCTCGCCCTGGCGCGCTTCGGCGAGCAGCCGTGCATCGTGCTCGGCCACCAGCGGCCGCGCCAGTCGGGCGATTCCGTCATGGGGCCGGCATCGCTCCGGGAAGCGCGCCGTGGCATGAAGCTCGCCGAGGAGCTCGGCCTGCCGCTGCTCACGGTCATCGACACCGCCGGAGCGGACCTGTCGAAGGAAGCGGAGGAGGGTGGGCTGGCCGGGGAGATCGCCCGTTCCCTGCACGACCTCATCGGGCTCGCGTCGCCGTCCGTCTCCGTGCTCCTCGGACAGGGTGCGGGCGGCGGGGCCCTCGCGTTGCTGCCGGCCGACAGCACCATCGCCGCCGAGCACGCGTGGCTCTCGCCGCTGCCCCCCGAGGGTGCGAGCGCGATCGTGCACCGGACGGTGGACCGGGCCGCCGAGATGGCCGAGTCCCAGGGCGTCAAGGTCGCGGCCCTCGTCGGGCGGGGTGTCGTCGACCACGTGGTCGACGAGCGGCCGGACGCCGCGGAGGAGGGGCGGGCCTTCTGCGAGCGGATGGCCGTCGCCATCGAATACGAACTGGCTCGCGTCCAGGGGCTTCCCGCGGCGGACCGCCTGGTGCGGCGCGCGGGCAAGTACCGGGCGGGCACGGGGCAGGACGGCTAAGCCGCTCGTCTCCTGAGGTACCGGGCAGTACAGCTAGGCGGCTCGTCTCCTGAGGTACCGGGCGGCCGCCGCTCTCGCAGGCGGACAAGGTCCCGTCAGGATCGGTGCTGGTAGACGTCGGGGGTGCCGTCGTCGTCGGTGTCGATGCTTTCTTCGGCTTCGATGGTCCGGTAGTGCCTGTTGCGGCTGCGCAGGATGATCGAGGACAGGAGGGCCGCGGTCAGGGACGCGGTGAGGATCCCTACTTTGGCATGATCGTTCGTCGTCCCCCCGTCACCGAAGCTCAGGTCGGCGATGAGCAGGGACACCGTGAAGCCGATGCCTGCCAGCAGGGCGACCCCGATCAGGTCCACCCACTTCAGCGATGCATCGAGATTGACGCGGGTGAGTTTGGTGAGCAGCCAGGTGGTGCCCACGATGCCGATGGGTTTGCCGGCGACGAGGCCGGCGATGATGCCCAGTGTCACCGGGTCGGAGAGTGCTGAGAGGAATCCGTTCCACCCGCCGACGGCGACGCCGGCGGAGAAGAACGCGAACACGGGGACCGCGAAGCCGGCCGAGAGGGGTCGGAAGCGGTGTTCGAAGATCTCGGACAGTCCCGGCCCCGCATCCGGTCCTCCGCTCGCCTGGCTGCGGATGACCGGAACGGCGAAGCCGAGCAGGACCCCTGCGACCGTGGCATGGATGCCTCCGGCGTGCACGAGCGCCCAGACCGTGAAGCCGATCGGGAGCAGGATGAACCAGGCGGCGGCGGGTTTGAGTCCGAAGAAGCGCCGGTACTTCTGGGCGAGGACCGTGAACAAGCCCAGCGGGATCAGCGCCAGCAGCAGCGGGGCGAGGTGCAGATCGTCCGAGTAGAAGACAGCGATGATGGTGATCGCCAGCAGGTCGTCGACCACCGCCAGGGTGAGCAGGAAGATCCGCAGCGCGCTGGGCAGGTGGGATCCCACGATCGCGAGGACGGCGACAGCGAAGGCGATGTCCGTGGCCGTCGGTGTCGCCCAGCCCTGCAGGGTCTCCGGGCTGGCAAGGTTGATTCCCGTGTAGAGGAGGGCCGGTACGGCGACGCCACCGAAGGCCGCGGCTACCGGTACGACGGCCTGGGTGAAGTTGCGCAGGTCCCCGGCGACGAATTCGCGTTTGAGTTCCAGGCCGACGAGGAAGAAGAAGACAGCCAGGAGCCCGTCCGCCGCCCACGCGCCGAGGCTGAGTTCCAGATGCCACGGCTCGTACCCGACACGGAAGTCCCGCAACGCGAAGTAGCTGTCCGCGGCAGGGGAATTAGCCCAGACCAACGCGATTGCTGCGGCGACGACGAGCAGGATCCCGCCGACGGTCTCCTTGCGGAGGATCTCGCCGATCCGCAGGACCTCGGAATAGGTGCCACGGCCCAGAATTCCGGATCTGGGTGCGGGGGTAGGCGCGGCGGCGGGTGTGGGGGAGTGGTCGGGTGTTTCTTCGGCCATGGGAGGCTCCTGCTGGAATCGGGGTCGACGAGAGAACATGCCGACCAGACTTCCCGGCTCACCTCGTCCCACTCTACCCGTCGTGCCCGTCCGGCTCGTCGGGCTCTTCCTCCGCCACGGCCGGGCCTTCCGCGGTACGTCCCGCTAGGTGCCGGGGTGCTGGGCCCGGTAGATCTCCATCTGCCGGTACCGGCGCTGGAGGCTGTCCCTCCGCGGGGTGCCCTCGGCGTCCCGCGGCTCGGCGGTGAGGTCGATGTGCCGTTCGCCGTAGTGCCAGAGCAGCATGTCGTCGAGGAGCCGATCCGGGCCCGGGGAGTACCGGTGGTCCAGTGCCTTGCGGACGGTGGTGATGGTGTCCGCCTGCAGGAGGGACACCAGTTCGAGGGTCGTCCTCAGGCCGTGGGCCGCGAGGAGTTCTGCTGCCCACCCCCAGTTGTCGTCCGACTTCCGGTCGACGTGCGGCAGGAGCGTCTGCCAGATGTCCCGGATGCGATTCGGGGTCAGGGGGGCACTGCCTTCGCCCTCCTCGTCCCAGAACCCCGTGACGGTCTCGTACCGCTCGTGCAGCTCGGCGAAGGCCGATTCCACGGTCTCGAGCATGGCCGCCGTCCCGGTGAACTGCCGGTCGAAGTAGGGGCTCCAGGCCTTCGGGTTGGACGCCTTGAACCGGATGTCGTGCTCGATCTCCGACCAGGCGTGGGCCAGCACCGTCCGCACCTGCACCTCGAAGAGGTAGCTCCCAGCGGCCTTGGTGTCGGGGTCGACGGCCTGCTGGAACGCACGGACGACGTCGTTGTGGATGGTGCGAATGATCAGGTGGCGGCTGGAGTAGCCGTACGTGCCCGACTCGATGGACCCGATGTCCTTCTCGCGGTCGCCGCGGCAGTCGAACTCGTTGCGCTGGCGCTTGAGCAGGTCCGCCGCGAGGTCCACCTCGTGCGGGAGCGTAGTGATGATGCGGACCCCCACCAGGTCGGTGAGGTTACGCATCGGATCGGGAAAGACGAGCACGGGCGGCGCGCCCGCCTCCGGGGAGGGCAGGGTACGCGAGGCCTTGTCGCGGAACGACTCGACCGTCTTGGTGCGGGCCGTGACGAAGAGGGGTTTGAGGTCGGTCCCGTCGAAGATCGCCGAGATGCTGTCGCGCATGGCCGTGGTCACGCGGTCGAGGGCCGGCCGCACGCGCTCGTACTCCCTCGTATGCGCCTCGACCGCAGGCCTCAACCGCTCGTCGAGATCGTCCCACGTTCCCATGTGCCGTGCCTTTCCAAGGAGAGACTTCATCGTAGCCAACCCGGGTGACCGTTACGCTTCCCCTGTGAACCGTGGATACCCCGGCCGGCGCGCCGTCCTCGCGCTGGCGATCGCCGTCGGCACGGCTGTCCTGGCTGCCTGCCGTGTCCCCGGCGCGCGGGCACCCTCCGGCGCTGGAGCCGCCTCCGGCACCGCCGGGACTCCCCCCGTTCCGGCCCAGCGCTACAGCTACGGCGAGGATCCGAGCCAGTTCGCCGACCTCTACCTGCCGGGTGCCGACGGCCCGGTGCGCGGCGTCGTCGTCATCATCCACGGCGGCTACTGGCGGTCCACCTACGGCGCGGAGCTCGGCGAGCCGCTCGCGCGGGACCTCGTGGGGCGCGGCTACGCCTGCTGGAACCTGGAGTACCGGCGCGCCGGGAACGGTGGTGGCTGGCCCGCGACCTTCGACGACGTCGCCGCGGGCATCGACCACCTCGCCGTCGCGGCCCGGGACCACGGGTTCGGGCTCGACACGACGACGGCCCTGGGACATTCCGCGGGCGGCCACCTGGCCGTCTGGGCCGCAGGGCGGGCCGGGCTGCCGCCCGGTGTGCCGGGAGCCGGAATGCCGGGCGTCCCGCTGACGGCCGTCATCAGCCAGGCCGGTCTGCTGAACCTCCGCGAGGCACGCGACCTGGGCCTGAGCGACGGCGCCGTCGAGAACCTGCTGGGTGTGCCCGGGGACGCCGAACGGTACGCGCTCGCGGATCCGATGACGGCCGTCCCGCTCGATGTTCCCGTCTACGCGGTGCACGGGACGGAGGACACCACGGTGCCCGTCAGCCAGTCGGAGGGCTATGTCCGGGCGGCGACCGCGGCGGGCGGGACGGCGGAGCTCTCCCTCGTCCCCGGCGACCACTTCGCCGTCATCGCCCCCGGTTCCGCGGCGTGGGACACCGTCGTGGCGCTCCTGGGGGCGGCCGCCGACACAGCGGACCCCGGCCGCCCGTAGGGGCTGACCGGGGTCCGCTGCACCGCGACTCCTAGTTGAGGGGGAGTGTTCCCTCGGGCAGTGCGCCGCCGGCGAGCAATTCACGCGCGGAGTCGGCCAGCGCGGTCAGGGCGACGCGCTGGGTCCACGGTCCGTAGGAGATGCGGGCGACGCCGAGCTCCTGCAGTCGGGACGGTGGAAGGCTGCCGGGAACATTGATGACGCTGAGGCGCTGCGGACCGAAGGCCTCCACGAGGGTGGTCACAGCGTGCTCGTCGAGCAGGCCGGGAACGAAGACACTCGTGGCACCGACGGCCAGGTAGGTCTTGCCGCGCTCGACGGCGTCGGCCAGGACGTCCGCGGGATCACGGTCGCCGGCCTTCACGAAGGCGTCCGTGCGGGCGTTGAGCACGAAGTCGATGCCCTCGGACCCGCCGGCCCTGAGCGCTGATTCCATCTGGGCCGCGGCGTCGGCCAGTGGTCGCATCTGGTCCTCGATGTTCGCTCCGACGATGCCCACGCCGATCGCCCGGCGGACGGTGTCCTCGGGATCGCCGTAACCGGATTCGAGGTCGGCGGAGACGGGGAGGGCCGTCGCTGCGGCGATGCGCCCCACGGCGGCGATCATCTCCTCCACGGGGATGTTCTCGCCGTCCTCGTAGCCGAGCGACGCGGCGATCGAGTGGCTCGCGGTGGCGAGGGCCTTCGTGCCGGGGATGTCGGCGACGGTCTTCGCGCTGATGACGTCCCACACGTTGACGAGCTGGAGGATCTCGGGAGCTGCGTGGAGGCTCGCGAGGGTCGCCGCTTTCGCGCCGAGATCGCTGGATCCTGGAGAAATGTCAGTCATTTCGAACCTTCCGGGTAGAGGCGATCCAGGCGGCTGCGCCGTCGATCTCGCCGGGGTGGATTCCGTGACCGCCCTCGCGGACGTTCCGGGTTACTTCGGCGCCACGGCTCTCGAGGATCGAACCGACGCGGACCACACTGTCGATCGGAGCCATGGCATCGGATCTCCCATTGAACAGGGCGACGGCCGTGCCGGACAGGTCGGCCTCGATCGTCCGCCCCTCCAGCGGGTACATACCGGAGAAGGCGACGGCGTTCGCCACGGCTCCGGGGTGGAGCAGGGCGGCGGCGAGCGCGATGTTCGCACCGTTGGAGAAGCCGACGGCGACGAGCGGACGGTCGGCGATGCCGTAGTGCCCGCGTGCCCAGTCGACGAACCCGGCGAGCTCGCCCGCCCGGCGGACGACGTCGTCGACGTCGAACACGCCCTCACCGAAGCGGCGGAACCAGCGGTTCATGCCGTGTTCCTGCACCGGCCCGCGGGGTGCGAGGTAGCCGGCGCCCGGGGCGAGGCGGCCGACGAGCGGCAGGAGGTCGTGCTCGGAGCCGCCCGTGCCGTGGAGGAGCAGCAGCACCGGGGTGCCTGGTGCTCCCGCGTCGAACAGGTGTGGCCACTCGTGCGTGGTGGTCATGTCAGCTCCTGAAGAACGCCTGGAGGGCGGGGTTGTTCTCGCCGGGCAGGTCGATCCTGGCGACCGAGTGCGCGATGGCCTCGCGGTTCGGCTCGAGCCACGGTGGCAGCTTCAGGGAGCGGCCCAGTTCCAGCAGCGGCTCGTCGATGTCGAAGCCCGGGGTGTCCGTAGCGATCTCCAGGAGCGTTCCACCGGGCTCGCGGAAGTAGATGGAGGTGAAGTACTGGCGGTCGAGGATCGCCGTGACACCGTACCCGCGCTCGGCCAGTTCCTGGCGCCACACTTCCTGGGTCGCCTGGTCGGGGACGCGGAAGGCGATGTGGTGCACTGTGCCACCGGCCACGAGGCCGCGCTCGCCGCGGGAGTCCGTGACGACGTCGACGACGGTCCCGGGCTCGCCGGCGTGCGTGCTCAGGCGGTAGCGGCCGTCCTTCTCGGCGAGGACCGTCATGCCGAGGTCACGGGTGAGGGTCTCGAGGGTCCGGGTGGGATCCTGGACGGTCAGCACGGAGGAGTGCTGGCCGCGGACGGCGTACTGGGCGGGGACGGAGGCGGAGTCCCACGGGTTGCGGGGATCCGAGATGGAGGACGCGACGAGGTCGATCTGCAGTCCGTCGGGGTCGCGGAGCGAGAGGCGCTCCTCCTCGGAGGAGGCACGGGAGATGCTGGACTCCACGCCGAGGGCCTTGAAGTGCTCCTGCCACCACCCGAGGGTGCCCTGGGGCACGGAGAAGGCCGTGGTGGTGGACTGGCCACTGCCCACGCGCCCCCTGCGGATGCCCTGCCAGGGGAAGAAGGTCAGCAGCGAGCCGGGGCGGCCCGACTCGTCCCCGTAGTACAGGTGGTAGGTGCCGGGGTCGTCGAAGTTCACGGTCTTCTTGACGAGGCGCAGGCCCAGTCCCTTGATGTAGAAGTCGATGTTCCTCTGGGGGTCACCGGCGATCGCGGTGACGTGGTGGAGACCTTCGGTTCGTGCAGTCACGCTGTCCTCCTCGGATGGGTCCGGTCCACCTGGGCCGGTATGTCCATGCAAACGCATGTATATCGGTATTTGTTCCCTCTCGTCCCCGCAGCGGTCCCGGGCGCAGTACCCAGCCTGCTGCGCTTCGTACGTGCCCAGCTTCCTGTGTCATCCTGTGAGCATGGCAGCGAGAGAGCGGGTCCGGGGGTGGATTCGCCGCACCGGCATCGAGGTGATCGGGTGGACCCTCGTGGTGCTCGGAATCGCCGCCCTCGTGCTGCCCGGCCCGGGGCTCCTGATGCTCGCCGCAGGGCTCGCCGTCCTGTCGCAGCAGTACCACTGGGCTCGCCGGTACCTGGCGCCGCTGAAGGCGAATGCCTTCCACGCCGCCGCGCTCGGGGTGAAGACGATCCCGCGGATCGCCGTCAGCTGCTTCAGTGCCCTGGTCATCATGGGCCTCGGCGTGGCGTGGATCCTGCAGCCCGCAGTGCCGTCCTGGTGGTTCCTCGAGGACAGGTGGTGGCTCTTCGGCGGCGCGGGAACGGGCGTCAGCCTCATCGGGTCCTCGGTCATCGCCCTCGCCCTCATCGCGTACAGCGTCCGGCGGTTCCGGGGGCATCCCCTGCCTGCGAAGTCCCCCGTGGTCGGGACGGACTCCGACTAGGGTCGTGCCCGCCTGCCGTGCCTGTTCCCGACGTCCCACTTCCCGACGTCCCTACCCTGCCCTGAGAGGACCTGCTGATGCGCATCGAGGAATTCGGCGTCGAGCTGTGGATGAACGCCCACGAGACGCACTGCGCCTACAACCTGGCGGAGACCTGCGTGCGCTCGCTGTCCGTCGACGAGGTCCTGGCGTTCTCAGGCCGGCGTGAGGAAGTCCTCGCGGAACTCACCGGCCTCCGGCTGACCTACGGCGCCATCGAGGGCACCGCCCGCCTCAGGAGCCTGATCGCCGGGCTCTACGAGCACCAGAGTGCGGACAACGTCGTCGTGACCCATGGGGCCATCGGAGCGAACTCCCTGGTCCACCGTGCACTGGTCGACCCGGGGGACAGGGTGGTGTCGGTCCTGCCCACGTACCAGCAGCACCAGTCCATCCCGGAGAGCCTGGGCGCGGACGTCGTCACCACGACGCTCCGCGAGGAGCACGGGTGGCAGCTGGACCTGGCGGAACTCGAGCGCCTGGCCACCCCGGGCACGAAGCTCATCGCCCTGACCAATCCGAACAACCCCACCGGGGCGCTGCTCGACGCGGACACGCTGCAGCGCGTCGTGGACATCGCCCGTTCGGCCGGTGCGTGGATCCTGGCCGACGAGGTGTACCGGGGGACGGACCAGGAGGGAGACGGCTCCACCCCGTCCATCGCGGACCTGTATGAGAAGGGGATCGCGGTCGGCAGCATGTCCAAGCCCTTCTCCCTCGCCGGGCTGCGGCTCGGCTGGATCGTCGCCCCCGAGGACGTCCTGCTCGGCGTGGGCATCCACCGCGACTACGACACCATCAGCGTCTCGCAGGTCGACGACCTCCTGGCGAGCGTCGCGCTCGAGTCCAAGGAGCAGATCCTGGAACGGGCACGCACCATCACGAGAAGGAACCTCGGCGTGCTGGACGCGTGGGTCGCCTCACGCGCGGACGTCGGCTACGTCCGCCCCGCCTCCGGTACGACGGCCCTGCTGCGCTTCGCCTCCGACGTGCCGTCCTACGCGTTCTGCGAGGGCCTGCTGAAGGACACGGGGGTCCTGCTCACTCCCGGTGCGGCGTTCGGCATCGAGGGCACCGCACGGATCGGCTACGCCGATGACACCGACACCCTGCGGAGCGGGCTCGCCCTCCTGGGCCAGTACCTCGACCGGTTGGGCGGCAGCACCGGCCGGGACTGACGGCCGGGACTGACGCCCGGGACTGATGCCCGGGACTGACGGCCAGGAACTGGTTGTCGCGACTGCCGGTCAGGCCGGCGCGTCTGCCGGATGGTCCTGATCGGTGGCCCGCGAGCAGGAGATCAGGACCCCCACGGCGGCGAGCACGGCCACCATGGAGGACCCGCCGTACGAGATGAAGGGCAGGGGGACGCCGATGACGGGGATCATGCCGGTGACGACGGCGATGTTCAGGATGGCCTGCCCGATGATCCACACGAGGATGCCGCCGCACACGTACGTGACGTAGAGATCCTTGGACAGCGTGGAGATCCGGTAGATCGAGAACGCCAGGACGGCGAAGAGCACGATCACGAGCAGCGCGCCCACCAGTCCGAGCTCCTCTCCCAGGATCGCGAACACGAAGTCGTTGTGCGCCTCCGGGATCCAGTTGACCTTCTGCCGGCTCTGGCCCACCCCGACGCCGAAGACCCCGCCGCCGGCGAGCCCGTAGAGGGCCTGGGCGCTCTGGTAGCCCAGTCCTTCGGCCGTGCCCTCGGCCGCCGGATCGAGCCAGGCCGAGATCCGCAGCATGCGGTTCGGGCTCGACACGACGGCGAGGGTGGTGCCGACGACGCCGACGGCGAGGCCCCCGAGGAACAGCTTCGGACTGGCGCCGGCGAAGAAGAACAGGGAGACGGCGATGAGGGCCAGGACCATGGCGGTGCCCAGGTCCTTGCCCGCGACGACGAGGCCGATGGCGACCATGGCACCCGGCGCGACCGGGACGAACAGGTGCTTCCAGTTGCCCAGCAGCTTCGCCTTCCGGGTGAGGACCGCGCCGCCCCAGAGGATGATGCTGAGTTTGAGGAACTCGGACGGCTGGGCGGTGAGGGACCCGATGCCGATCCAGTTCCTGTTGCCCTGCACCTCCACGCCGAGTGGGGTGAACACCAGCAGGGAGAACACGAGGGAACCCAGCAGGATCAGCCAGGCCAGCCTCCGGTACGTACGTAGCGGGATGAACGCGCAGACGACGAGCGCGGCGCTGCCGATACCCATCCACATGAGCTGCTTGTAGAAGGTGTCGAAGGGCGACTTCCCGGCAGCGACGAGTTCGACCGAGGACGCGGACAGCACCATCAGGAGGCCGATGGCCACCAGCGCGAAGGTCGTGGTGATCAGCAGGTTGCGTGCATTGCGGTTCGAGGAGGGACCCTGCGTAGTGAGGGCACGCCAGAGCCGGACCCCGCGGGACAGCGGGTTACGGGCGGAGGCCGGGCGGGAGACCGGGCGTGGAGCAGTCAGAGAGGGCATGCGCGTCCTGGAGACTCGACCCGCACGAGGCGTGCGGGTCCGGGAGGAGGGGGAGATCCAAGTGTCCCCCAGGAACCGCCCGCGGCGGGGGAGGCGCTCGGACACTCCCAGCGACCTCTCAGGCGTGGAGGACTGAAACCCCGGGCCCACCACGCGCGGGGGCTGGTACGTTGAAAGAGTGCTCACCGTAATCGGGGAAACCCTTGTCGACGAAGTGGTCAGCGACACCGCATCCATGCGCGCCCACGTAGGCGGGAGCCCCATGAACGTGGCCGTGGGCCTCGCACGCCTCGGCCATCCGGCGCAGTTCGTCGGACGGTACGGCGACGACGACTACGGCCGGATGATCCAGCGGCACCTCCGCGACAACTCCGTGCCCTTCCCGGTCGAGCCGGACAGCGCGCCCACCAGCGTCGCGACTGCACGCCTGGACCCCGCGGGCGGCGCGGCCTACGATTTCCAGCTCGTCTGGGACCTCCCCGGCCTCGCCGGACGCACGGACGAACTCCTCGACGGGACCACCCTCCTGCACACCGGGTCGATCGCCACGATGCTCGCACCGGGAGCCGACGACGTGCTGTCCCTCGTCCGCACCGCCCACCCCCTCGTGACGGTGACCTACGATCCGAACTGCAGGCCCACCATCATCCGCGACCGGGCGTTCGCGCGCGGGCAGGCGGAGAAGTTCGTGGCCCTCGCCGACGTCGTGAAGGCATCCGACGAGGACCTCGAGTGGCTCTACCCGGACCGCAGCCCCGAGAAGTCGGCCCGCGCCTGGCTGGACGCCGGCGCCGCCGTCGTCGTGGTGACCCGTGGCTCGAAGGGGCCGTGGGGAGTATGCCGCGCTGGCGAGGTGTCCGTTCCGGCGCCGTCGACCAGCGTGGTGGACACGGTGGGTGCCGGCGACTCGTTCATGGCGGCCCTGGTGGGCGCACTCGTGGACCTCGAGCTCGACGGCGCCCATCGCCGCGATGAGCTGCTCCGAATCAACCTCGGGCAGCTGACCGGGATGCTGCAGTACGCGGCCCGGGCGGCGGCCATCACGGTGTCCCGTGCCGGTGCCAATCCGCCCACGCGGAACGAGATGGTACGCGCCTGACCGGGATCCGTGACCACCAGGGATGACGACCAGGGATGACAACCAGAGGAGCACAGCCATGACCCGCGATCCGTACGCAGACCTTCCGCAGGTCCCCGCGTTCGAACTCACCAGCGAGAGCATCACACACAACGCGCCCCTCGATTCCGCGCAGGTGTCAGGGATCATGGGGGCCGGCGGCAGGGACGAGTCACCGCAGCTCACCTGGAGCGGCTTCCCGGAGGGGACGAAGAGCTTCGCGGTGACCGTCTACGACCCCGATGCGCCGACCGCGAGCGGTTTCTGGCATTGGGCCGTGGCCGACCTGCCCGCAACCACCACGTCCCTGCCCGCGGGGGCGGGCACCGACGGGGGCCCTCTGCCCGAGGGTGCCGTGCAGCTGCGGAACGACGCCGGATTCGCCGGATTCGTCGGTGCCGCGCCGCCCGAGGGCCACGGACCGCACCACTACCACGTCGTGGTGCACGCGGTGGACGTCGAGTCGCTCGGCATCCCGGCCGATGCGACGCCCGCCTACCTCGGCTTCAACCTCTTCTCGCACACCCTCGGCCGGGCCCGGCTGATCGGGACCTTCGAGCAGTAGGAACGCCCCCACCCATGCCACCTCACGCTGCGGCCGCCGGTAGGGTGGAGGTCCAGGACCTGAAGGAGTTTCCGATGCGCCTCGTGGCGAGCGACATGGACGGGACCGTCGTGGGAAACGACGGCAAGATGAGCGGCCGCACCATCCAGGCGTTCCGCGCATGCATCGATGCCGGGGTCGACGTCGTCTTCGTGACCGGCCGCCCACCGCGCTGGCTCCAGCCACTCCGGGACCAGCTCGGCCACACCGGGACGGTCATCTGCTCCAACGGTGCCCTGACGTACGACCTCGAGTCGGAGCGCATCCTCGACGCGAAGCTCCTGAAGCCGGAAGACGTCTACGCCGCGCGTGACATCATCCGCGGTCTCTTCCCGGCAGCCACGTTCGCCGCCGAGACGGTGTCGGGCTTCAAGATCGAGTCCGGATTCGCGGACGCCGCCACCTCCGAGCTCCTCGGCGGCATCACCGCGGAGCCCTTCGAGGCGTCCCTGCCCGGTGAGGACGTCGTGAAGTTCCTGGCGCGGGAGCGTGAGATCTCGCCGGACGAGTTCCTCGCAGCCGTGCGCCCCGCCGTCGCGCACCTCGTCTCGACCACGCACTCGGCTCCGACCATCGCGCTCCTCGAGATGGCCGTGCCGCACATCAACAAGTCGGTCACGCTCGCCCGGTACGCGGCGGAGCGCGGCATCGACGCCGCCGACGTCGTCGCCTTCGGTGACATGCCCAACGACGTCCAGATGCTCGACTGGGCGGGCTACGGGTACGCTATGGCGTCGGGACATCCCGATGCGCTCGCCGCCGCGAACCTCGTGGCGCCGCCCTTCGACGAGGACGGCGTGGCGCAGGTCCTGGAGGAACGGCTTGCGGCGCTCCGCACGGCCTGATCCCGGGCGCTACCCCTACCTCGACAACCGGGCCGGAACCCAGCCCGGGCCCCTCCCGCTCGCGCTGGCCCACCGGGGCTTCTCCCCCGGCGGCGGCGAGAACACGATGGCGGCCTTCGAACGCGCCGTGGACCTGGGCTTCCGGTACCTCGAGATCGACGTCCGCGCGTCGGGCGACGGCGTCGTGATGGTCTTCCACGACGAGGACCTCGACCGCGCGACCGACGCGCGCGGCCCGATCGCCCGGCGCTCCGCCTCGGACCTGGGCGGACTCTCGGTGGGCGGCCACGGCGGCATCCCGACGCTCGAAGCACTCCTGCTGCGCTGGCCGCACGTGCGCCTGAACATCGACGTCAAGAGCGACGACTGCGTGCGCCCCTTCGCGGAACTCATCAACCGCCTGTCCGCCCACGACCGCGTGCTCGTCGCGTCCTTCTCGGACCGCAGGCGGCGCGCGGTGCTGCAACTGCTCGAGAGGCCGACGGCGTCGTCCGCCGGCATGGCGGTCGACGCCCTCCTGAAGCTGCTCGCGCCGCTCGGGCTGGCAGGACCGGTCGCCCGGATCGCCGGCGTCCAGGCGCTGCAGGTTCCCGAGACCTACCGAGGTGTGCGGGTCGTGACGCGACGCTTCCTCCGATCCTGCCGGGCGGCGGGACTCCAGGTGCACGTCTGGACCATCAACGAGCGTGCGGAGATGGACCGGCTGCTGGACCTCGGCGTCGACGGGCTCGTCTCCGACGCCGCCGATGTCCTCGCAGACTGCATGACCGCACGGTCCGCGTGGCCGCAGGGCGGTCCGCGCGGCGGGTAGGCCGGGACGAGTGTGACCAGGCAGGCGGGGACGAGCTTGACCAGGCCGGTCGGGTTTCCGGGATGCGGAAGCCCGGTTGCGGCCACTCCCGCAACCGGGCTCCCTCGGTATCGGTGCGTTCCCGGGGTATCGCGCCCCCGGTGGCACACCGAGTCTGGTGGGCGGCGCCCGTCCTGCGGGCGCCGCACGGAATCAGCTGGAGCGCTTGCCCGGCTTCGGCTCGACGATCAGCTCTACCGGCTCGGTGGTCACCGTGCCGTGCGGATTCGAGAAGGTCGCCCGGAAGAGCCGCCCGTCCTGGGAGGCCTGCGCCTTCTTCAGCTCCGCCACGGACGTGTAGGTGCCGTTGTTCCGTTCGGCCCGCTGGGTGACATCGGCAGGATGCCAGGTGGCGCCGTCGTCGTCCGAGCTCTCCCAGACGGCGACGGGTTCCGGAGTGCCGGTGGCACTCGCCGTGAAGGACGCCTTATGGCCGTCGCGGACCGTGGCCGGCCGGGGTGCGGTGACGAGCGCCGGGAGTTCGACGGACTGGTCGACGGTGGGCCAGCCGTCCTCCCAGCCCATCTTCTGCAGGCCGAGCGTCGGGGCGTAGGCGTTGGACCGGTCGTAGTAGTGGAACGCGAGGTAGTCGTCGAAGACGGACTGGCCGCCGACGCCGTTCATCGCGCCGTGGGATTCGAGGAGGATCGATCCGCCGCCGCCGAACATGTCGCGGCCCTCCTTGTCCAGGTACGGGCCGGTGATGGCTTGCGAGCGGCCCACGGCGATCTTGTACGTCGAGTCCGCGCCGCGGCAGCAGAAGTCGAACGAGGTGAACAGGTAGTAGTAGCCGTCACGGTGGATGATGTAGGGCGCCTCGATGGGGTTGCCCGGGACGAAGCGGTCCGCGATGTTGACCGTTCGGGACTGCCAGTCCTCCACCGGCTTGCCGCTGGGCCATTCCAGCGGCACCAGGAAGATCCCGTACCAGAAGGATCCGATGGACATGTAGGGCTTGCCGTCCGCGTCCTCGATGATCCCGGCGTCGATGGCATTGAACGTCTTGCCCGGGTTGTCCGGGTCCAGCCCCGTGGCGGGCGATTCGACGACGAGCCCCTGGTCCACCCACTCGTAGTCCGGGTCCTCGGGATCCAGCGTGGTGTTGGTCGCGAGCGCCGTGAGGGAGTTGTTGCCACCGAAGCGCGACGCCGAGTAGTAGAGGTAGTAGGTCCCGTCGTTCTCGTAGATCTCCGGCGCCCAGAGGTTCTCCGGGAGGGTCCCGTCGGAGAAGTGCTCGTCGATCCAGGCGGGGATCCGGTCCCAGACGGTTCCGGTGTACTCCCAGGTAGTGCCCTCGTCGTGCGAGGACCAGATCTGGATGGTGCCGCCGTTCTCGCGGGCGAGGAGCCCGGTGGAGTAGACGTACCAAGTGCCGTCGTCGTCGATGATGAGGGCGGGGTCGTGGATGGGGCTCGTCTCGCCGACCACCGACTTGCCGCCGACGAGGTTGTCGAGGTTGGTTGCCGACTGCTGCGTCAGGGCGGGCTGGGCCTTGGGTTCCGCCGTCGCAGGCAGTGCCGCGCCCGTGAGGGCGAGGGCGAGGACGGCGGCGACGCTCGCGGAGCGCGACCAGAACGTGCTGCGTGACGTCATTATCACGGAGACCTTTCGGGAGGGAGGGGCTGGGACTCTGCCGATTTACATCGTTGTCTACATCGTTGTAGAACAGTTGCACGAGGCAGTGCGGCCCGTCAAGGACTGTCCGTCCGTGCTTCACGAGGCGCTTCCCGCGACGCTTGCCGGCGCCCTCGCCGGCCTTACCCGAGGACGGGGTCCGTCAGCGTCCTGAGGTAGTGCAGCGCTGCCGGGGCGTAGGCGCGCATCGACTCGTCGTCGGCGTAGACCAGCAGGCGCAGCCACGAGCCGTACCGATGCACCCCCGCCAGCTGCAGGGCGGGTTCGAGGGCTGCCCGCAGTTCCGGCATCGGGGCGTAGCCGGTCCATCGCTCGAGATAGGCGGTGACCACCGACTGGATCCTGGGGTCGTCCGCCGTCGTGTTCCACTGCTCGCGCATCTGCGTGATCGGCACGAGCAGCACGCTGAACGGGTGCGCCCAGTAGGAGTCCGCGAAGTCGAAGAACCGCAGCGGCTCATCGCTCGTCGCGGGCAGGAAGCAGTTCCTGGCGTGCAGGTCGTTGTGGTCGAGCGAGAGCGGGACCGCTGTGCCGCGCAGGACCTCGACGGCCTCATGGATGGCGGGCAGGCGGCGGAGGATGTCGTCCGCCGCCTCGGCGGACAGGTGCAGGGGGTGCTCGGCCGGCAGCCCCGTGTGCAGCAGCAGCTGGTTCTCCACAAAGTTCGCTGCCACCTCCGGATTCATGAGGACGAGCCCGGCCTGGGACAGCCGCTCACCGTGCGGTGCGACGATCTGCTGCAGGTCGGCGAAGTCGCCCGCGATGCGTGCCCACGCGAGCTGGTCCCCGGCGCCCAGGCTGTCGAGGGTGGCACCGTGGTCCGCGGTGAGCATCCAGCCCCGGGACGGTTCGATGGCCAGCGGGGCGGCGACATGGTCCGGTGCGAGTTCGCCGAGGAGCGAGAGGATGGACGCCTCCGCGAGCTGGCCGAGGTTGTTCTCCTTGAACCACAGCGTGCCGTGGTCGGTGGGAACGGTCAGCTGCGTGGACCAGAAGCGGATGCGCGGCTGCTCCACCGGTCCGGTCCGGGCAACGCCGAAGGTCTCCAGCACCAGGTCGATCCACTGCTCCGCCTGCTGCCGCCACTCGGGGGAGGCCCACACCTCGCGGGGGTTGTTCATGGGGCGCCGGGCGCGCGGTAGCTGGGCATGGACTGCATTCTTCCACCGCGCACGCGTCAGCCGAGTTTCGAGGGCCTGCTGCCGTGGTCGCGGGCCTCCAGCTCTCCTGGACCGGCGACGTGCTCGCTGCCACGGACGCGGGCGATGGCCGTCATACCGTGGAAGATGAGAAGGGCCGCAGCGGTCCCGAGGGCGATCCCCGCGAAGGCCAGGTCCCCGACGGTCCACGTGAAGTCCGCGATGCCGATGACCAGCGCCACCCCCGCCGTCGACAGGTTGATCGGGTTCGAGAAGTTGACCTGGTTCTGCACCCAGATCCGGACGCCCAGGATGCCGATCATGCCGTAAAGGACTACCCCGGCACCGCCGAGGACACCCGCGGGCACCGTGGCGATGAGCGCACCGAACTTCGGGAAGAGGCTCAGGAGGATCGCGACGATGCCGGCCACCCAGTAGGCAGCCGTCGAGTAGACGCGTGACGCTGCCATGACCCCGATGTTCTCGGCGTAGGTCGTGGTGCCCGAGCCTCCGCCGGCACCGGCGATCATCGTCGCCAGGCCGTCGGCCATCAGGGCCCGGCCGGTGAGCGGGTCCAGGTCCCTGTCGGTCATCGCGGCCACCGATTTCACGTGGCCGATGTTCTCCGCCACGAGCACGAGGACCACGGGGATGAACAGTCCGACGACGGACAGGTGGAACTCGGGTGCGGTGAAGTCGGGAAGGCCGATCCAGGCGGCGTCCCTGATGGCCGCGAAGTCCACCTCGCCGCGGATCATCGCGACGGCGTACCCGGCGAGGACGCCCACGAGGATGGACAGCCGCCCCAGGATGCCCTTGAAGAGCACCGTGACGAGCAGGATCGCAATCACCGTGACCAGTGCGGTGAGGGGAGCCTGCTCGAAGCTCGTCTTGGCGGTCGGTGCGAGGTTGAGGCCGATCAGGGCGACGATGGCGCCGGTGACGATCGGGGGCATGGCGACCTGGATCCATCGGGCGCCCGCGGTGTGGACGATGAATCCGATGATCGCCAGTGCGGCCCCGGCCATGATGATGCCGCCGAGGGCTCCCGCTGCTCCGTGCTGCGACTGGGCAGCGGCGATCGGCGCGATGAAGGCGAAGCTCGACCCGAGGTAGCTCGGCACCTTCCCTGCGGTGATGACGAGGAACAGGATCGTCCCGATTCCGGAGAACAGCAGGGTGGTCGACGGCGGGAACCCCGTGATGAGCGGCACCAGGAACGTCGCACCGAACATCGCCACGACGTGCTGCGCCCCGATGCCGATGGTCCTGGGCCAGCTCAGCCGTTCCTCGGGGGCGACGAATCCGCCCGGCCGCACGTTCCTGCCATCCCCGTGGAGGGTCCATCCGATGCCTCGTGCACTCATGCGTATGCCTTCCAGGGGAGTCGGGGGGTTGCGAGAATCCTATCGGCAGCACGGACCCGGGATGTTACGTTGCTTGTCCGCGAGGGAAAGGTTCGACGATGGTATTCACGGTCCGAGGACGCACCGTGCTGGTCACGGGTGCAGGCATGGGCATGGGCAGGCTGTATGCCGAACGTGCCGCCAGGGAGGGGGCTGCCGCCGTCGTGCTGTGGGATGTCGACGCGCGCGCCCTCGAGGACGTCGTCACGGGTCTGGCCTCGAGCACGGCGGCCGTCCACAGCTACGTGGTCGACGTGGCATCGGTGGAGTCCATCCAGGCCGCGGCAAGTGCGGTCCTGAACGACGTCGGCGTGCCGGACGTGCTGGTCAACAATGCCGGGATCGTGCGGGGGAAGTACTTCTGGAAGCACGACCACCTTACGGACATCGACCTCACCCTGCGGGTGAACACCGGCGGACCCATGCACGTCACCCGCTCCTTCCTGCCGGCCATGATGGAGCGCGGCACCCCCGCCCGGATCCTCAATGTGGCGTCGGCATCCGGGACGCTGTCCGTCCCGCGGATGAGCGTGTACGCCGCATCGAAGTGGGCCGTGATCGGCTGGAGCGATTCCCTGCGCCTCGAACTGGCGTCGGCGGGCCATCCGATCGCCGTGACGACCCTCATCCCCAGCTACATCAGGACCGGCATGTTCGAGGGGGCGCGCGGACCCCTGCTGACCCCTCTGATGGAGCCGGACTACGTGGTGGACAAGGCCTGGCGCGCGCTGCTCGCCGGAAAGGCACGCGTCCAGCTGCCCTGGACCGTGCAGCTCGCCGGAACGCTCCGCAACCTCCTCCCGCAGCCCGCCTGGGACGTCGTCGCCGACCGCGTCTTCCGGGTGTACAGCTCCATGGACCACTTCACAGGGCGCCCCAGTGGCGCTCCGACGCACGGGAAGGACGACCGATGAGCGCTGCGGCGGCACTGCTGGCGGACCAGCGCCGGTATTTCGATTCCGGGGCCACACGGCCCGCCGGCTGGAGGCGCACGCAACTCGAGGCACTGCGCCGCCTGCTCACCGAGCGCGAGGACGAGCTGACCGGCGCCGTCGGGGAAGACCTCGGCAAGAGCAGGACGGAGGCGTTCCTCTCCGAGATCACCGCCGTTCGGGCGGAGATCGACTACGCCCTGAAGCACCTCGACCGCTGGATGGCGCCGGAGAGGATCGCGGTGCCCGGGGGGCTGCAGCCGGGCCGCGCCTGGTCGCAGGCCCGGCCCCTCGGCGTCGTCCTGATCATCGGGCCCTGGAACTATCCGCTGAATCTCGTGCTGACGCCGCTCGTCGGAGCGCTGGCGGCGGGCAACGCCGCGGTGCTGAAACCCAGCGAGCTCGCGGCCGCGACCTCCAGGGTGCTCGCACGCCTCGTGCCGGAGTACCTGGACCGGGAGGCCGTCGCTGTCGTGGAAGGGGGAGCGGAGGTGAGCACCGACCTGCTCGCGCAGCCCTTCGACCACGTCTTCTACACGGGCGGTGAGCGCGTGGGGAAGATCGTGATGAAGGCGGCGGCCGAGCACCTGACGCCGGTCACGCTGGAGCTGGGCGGCAAGTCACCGGCCGTCGTCGTCGGCGGGGACCTGCGCGCCGCGGCCCGCCGCATCGCCTACGGAAAATTCATGAACGCCGCCCAGACGTGCGTGGCACCCGACTACGTCCTGACCACGCCGGCCGCCGCGCCGATCCTCGCCGATGCGCTCGCGGCTGCCGTCCGGGACTTCTACGGCAGCGATCCGAGGACCTCTCGCGACTACGGCCGGATCATCAACGAGCACCACTTCGACCGCCTCGTGGGCCTGATGGACGGCGGAACCGTGGTCTCCGGTGGCCGGCACGAGCGCGCGGAGCGGTACATCGAGCCGACCGTCCTGCGCCACGTCGACCCGGGGTCGCCGCTCATGCAGGAGGAGATCTTCGGTCCCCTCCTGCCGATCCTCGAGGTCGCGGACCTGGACGAGGCCATCCGGTTCATCGGCGCCCGGCCCCATCCGCTGGCCGCCTACCTGTTCAGCGACAGGGACGAGCACCTGCGGACCTTCACGGATCGGGTCCATGCGGGCGGGCTCGCCCACAACGTCTGCACCATCCAGCTCGCGGTCCCCGGGCTGCCCTTCGGCGGCGTCGGTGCGAGCGGCACGGGCAGCTACCACGGCCGGCAGTCCTTCGAGACGTTCAGCCACGTGCAGCCGGTGTTCTCCAAGCCGACCAGGGTGGACACGCTGCGCCTCGCGTACCCACCCTTCGGCCCGATCAAGAGGAGGCTGCTGCGCAGGCTCCTCTGAGCGGGGTCAGCTGATGACGCCGTCGACCAGTGCCTTCGCCTCCGCCTGCACCTGCTTCAGGTGCTCCTCGCCGCGGAAGGACTCGGCGTAGATCTTGTAGACGTCCTCTGTGCCCGAGGGCCGTGCCGCGAACCAGGCGTTCTCCGTGGTGACCTTCAGCCCGCCGACGGGGGCGCCGTTGCCCGGTGCCTCCGTCAGCCGGGCGGTGATCTCCTCGCCGGCGAGGGTCGTGGCGGTGACGTCCGACGGCGACAGCTTCCCGAGTGCGGCCTTCTGCTCGCGTGTCGCCGCGGCGTCGATCCGCGCGTAGACGGGTGCACCGAACCGCTCCGTCAGCCCGAGATAGTGCTGCGACGGGGTCTTGCCGGTGACGGCGGTGATCTCCGAGGCCAGCAGGGCCAGCAGGATGCCGTCCTTGTCCGTGCTCCAGGGCGTACCGTCGTGGCGCAGGAATGAAGCACCGGCGGACTCCTCGCCGCCGAAGGCGAGGTCGCCGGTCAGCAGGCCGGGCACGAACCACTTGAAGCCCACGGGGACCTCCTGCAGCACGCGGCCGAGGTCGAGGGCGACCCGGTCGATGATCGAGGACGACACCAGGGTCTTGCCGATGACGGCGTCGGCGCGCCAGTTGGGACGGTTGGCGTAGAGGTACTGGATCGCGACGGCGAGGTAGTGGTTCGGGTTCATCAGGCCCGCGTCCGGCGTCACGATCCCGTGGCGGTCGGCGTCGGCGTCATTGCCCGTCGCGATGTCGAACTGCGATGCCTTCCCGATCAGTGATGCCATGGCCGACGGCGAGGAGCAGTCCATGCGGATCTTCTCGTCCCAGTCGAGGGTCATGAAGGCCCACTGCGGGTCGACCGTGGGGTTGACCACGGTCAGGTTCAGGTTGTGGCGCTCGCCGATGGCACCCCAGTAGTCCACTGACGCGCCGCCCATCGGGTCCGCGCCGATGTGCACGTTCGCGGAGCGGATGGCGTCCAGGTCGAGCACCGACGGGAGGTCGTCCACGTAGTTCTGGAGGAAGTCGTAGGAGCCGATCCCCTCGGCCGTACGGGCCTGCGCGATGGGCATGCGCCGGACGTCGCGGAGACCGCCCTCGAGCAGTTCGTTGGCACGGTTCGCGATCCAGTTCGTGGCGTCCGAGTCGGCGGGACCGCCGTGCGGGGGGTTGTACTTGAAGCCGCCGTCGCCCGGGGGGTTATGCGACGGGGTGATGACGATGCCGTCGGCCTGCTCCACCTTGACGGCGTTGTACGTGAGGATCGCGTGCGACACGGCGGGGGTGGGCGTGTACGCGCCTCGGGCGTCGACGAGGACCGTCACCCTGTTGGCCGCGAGGACCTCGAGGGCGGTGTTCTGTGCCGGCTCGGACAGCGCGTGGGTGTCCTTGCCCATGAAGAGGGGGCCGGTGATGCCCTGCCCGGCACGGTACTCGACGATCGCCTGCGTGATCGCCGCGATGTGCCCCTCGTTGAAGGACGACTTCAGCGACGACCCGCGATGCCCCGACGTTCCGAAGGCCACGCGCTGTGCGGGATCCCCCAGGTCGGGCTCGACGTCGAAATACGCGTCGAGCAGTCTGGTCACGTCTACGAGGTCGCTGGGGAGGGCTACAGTGCCCGCTCGGTTAGCCATGGCCCCAGCATGCCAAAGAATGCGCCCGATTACACCCGCTACCCCGGGCCGGTCCGTCCCGTCCCGTCGGGGGCCGGTCCTCGGGTACGGTTGCCCGCACCCCGATGATCAGTAAGCTGAGTATCAGCACCCAGCCAGGGGGCACATGCATTCCGGAAGGCGGCACCATGAGCGAGAACCCCAGCGGAAACCCGAGCGGCGATCCCGAGGAGCAGGGCGCGGAGGAGGCCGGCAAGCTCGAGGAGCAGACGGCGGGCGGCTACGGTGGCCCGGGAACCGAGGACGAGATCGCTCCCGACTTCGAGGCGGACAACGGCAGCGGCCCGGGCGACTGACCTGCACCCGCCCCGCCCGGACAGCTTCCTGATCCCGGGCGGGTCCCAGGGCAGGACCGCCCGCTAGGGTGGACGGGTGACCACGACCGCGGCCCCGCGCCCCCTCAGGATCGTCATCGCCCCCGACTCCCTCAAGGGCAGCCTTCCCGCAGCGGAGGCTGCCCTCGCCATGGCTGCCGGTGTCACGGGTGCCGCGGCCCGGCTCGGCCATCCCGCGCCGCACGTCGTGCTGGCCCCGCTCGCCGACGGCGGTGAGGGAACGCTCGACGCGCTCCTCGCGGCCTGGAGCGCCGAACCCCGCACCACTCGGTGTCACGACGCGGCGGGCCGTGCCCGGACCGCACGCTACGGAATCTCCGCGCGGCAGGACGGCGCGGGGTCCCCGGTGCGGGGCGTCCTCGAGGCGGCGGAGGCCAACGGCCTGCCCCTCGTCGCCGACCTTCCCCTCGATGCACTCACGGCCACCAGCTATGGCGTGGGCGAGATCGCGGCCCAGCTGCTCGACGACGGCGCGGAGGAGATCCTCCTGTGCATCGGCGGATCCGCGACGACGGACGGCGGAACCGGCCTGCTCTCGGCGCTCGGGGCCCGTTTCCTCGATGCCGACGGCGATCCCCTGCCCCCGGGCGGCGGCGGCCTCGCAGCCCTCAGGACGATCGACACCGCCAACCTGCACCCCCGCGCGCGCGAGGTGCGCTGGCGCATCGCGGTCGACGTCGACAATCCCCTCTGCGGACCCCGCGGTGCAGCGGCGGTCTTCGGTCCGCAGAAGGGCGCGACACCCGACGACGTCGCGGTCCTCGACGCCGGCCTGGCGCACCTCGCCCGCGTCGTCTCCGCGCAGACCGGCGTCGACGTGCTGGAGGTACCCGGGACCGGCGCTGCGGGCGGCCTGCCTGCCGTGCTCGTGCCGTTCCTCGGCGCGGAGGTCGTCCCCGGATCGGCCCTGGTGGCCGACGCCGTCGGGCTGGCCGGCGCACTGGCGGACGCGGACCTCGTCCTGACCGGGGAGGGTTCCTTCGACTCGCAGTCCCTGGGCGGCAAGGTGGTGCAGGCCGTGGTCGAGAACGCCCCCGCCACCTGCGCCGTCGTCGCCATCGCGGGGCGCGTGCAGCTGACCGCGGCCCAGGTCCAGGACGCCGGACTCGCGGCGGCGTTCTCCATCGCCACCGGGCCCATGGCGCTCGAGGAGCTGATCGGGGGCGCGGCCGCGCTCATGGAGGACGCCGCCGCCCAGGTCTACGGCGTCTTCGGCGGACGCCGCGGCCAAGGGGACGGCCAGGAGGACGGCCGGCTGGATGGCCAGCCGGACGGCTAGACCTTGATCTCGCGCTTCAGGATCTTGCCCGTCGGTCCCTTGGGCAGGGCATCGACCAGCACCACGCGGCGAGGGTACTTGTAGGCGGCAACCCGGTCCTTCGCGAAGTCGGCGATCTCGGTCGCGAGTTCCTCCCGGGCTGCGTCATCGGCCGGGGCGTGCTCGGCCTTGAGTCCGATGACCGCGACGATCTCCTCGCCGTGCAGCTCGTCCGGTACGCCGATCACGGCCGCCTCCGCCACCGCCGGGTGCTCGTACAGCACCTCCTCCACTTCCCGCGGGTACACGTTGTAGCCGCCGCGAAGGATGATGTCCTTCTTGCGGTCCACGATGTACAGCAGGCCGTCCTCGTCCACCCGCGCGAGGTCCCCGGTGCGGAACCAGCCATCGGGGATGGCCGCTGCCGTGGCCTCGGGATTCTCCCAGTAGCCCTTCATGACGCAGTGGCCGCGGACGGCGAGTTCGCCGACCTCGCCCCGCGGCACCTCGCTGCCCTCGGGGTCCAGCATGCGCACCTCGACGCCGTCCACCGGCGTGCCGATGGAGCCCGGCTTGCGGAGGTGGCCCACGCGGTTGAAGCTGACGATCGGCGACGTCTCGGAGAGGCCGTAGCCCTCCAGGAGGTCCGCGCCGAAGACGCGCTCGAACTCGTGCAGGACCTCGACGGGCAGCGCCGAGCCGCCCGAGACGGCCACGCGGACCGAGGAGAGGTCGGTGGAGGACACGCTGGGATGGCGCAGCATGGCGACATACATGGTCGGGACGCCCTCGAAGACGGTGACGCGGTCCCGCGCGATGATCTCGAGCGCCTTGCCCGGCTCGAAGCGCGGCAGCAGCGTCACGGTGGCGCCGGTCAGGACGGCGGCGTTGAGCGCGCAGGTCTGCCCGAAGATGTGGAAGAACGGCAGGCCGCCGAAGAGTACCTCGCCCTCGGACGTCCCCATCAGGTCCCGGGAGATCTCGGTGTTGCGGGACAGGTTGGCGTGGGAGAGCGTGGCTCCCTTGGGCCGCCCGGTGGTGCCGGACGTGTACAGCACGACGGCGGTGTCCTCACCGTCGAGTTCCACGACGCCCGGCGTCGGCTCGGCGGCCGAGACGCGCTGCAGAAAGGCGCCGCTGTCGACGGTCACCACCTGGACATCGGTCCCCGTCTCGGCGCCCGAGGCTTCGGCACCCGCCTGCGCCTCGGCGATGATGCCTTCCCAGGCGAAGACGACCCTCGCCCCCGAGTCGGTGAGGTGGTAGGCCACCTCGCGCCCCTTGAGGAGCGGGTTCAGCGGCACGACGACTGCCCCGGCCCGCAGGACGCCGTAGTAGACGAATGCCATCTGCGGAATATTCGGCATGATGAGGGCGACGCGGTCGCCGTGCCGGACGCCCTGCTCCGCGAGGAGCGTCGCCACCTTCTGGCTGAGTACCTCGAGTGCCCCGAAGGTCACCTCGACGTCGTCGAGCTTGATGGCCACGGCCGAGGGGCTCCTGGTGGCGGTGGCCACGAGGTTGTTGGCGAGGTTCGACACGCGATCTCCTTTGATCTTCGATGTCCTGCAGCAAAGCGCGGTACGGAAGTTACCGGTGGGTAGAATTCTGTGCGATCGGGAACCCGCACGCAACAGGACCCGCCCGGGGTACCCGGCGGGTCCTCTCGGCGCCGGAACCTGTGCCGCTGCCGAGCGTTCCGCGCTGCGGGACTAGCGGACCCCGCTCATCGCCCTCCGGATCACGGGGGCGCCGGCGATGAGGGCGGCGCCGAGGATGATCGCCGTGATGCCGCTGAAGGCGAAGTAGGGAACCTCGTTCGCTTCGGAGTAGAACCCCGCGAGCAGGCCCGACACCGTGGTGCCCAGGGAGATCGACAGGAAGAAGAGGGCCAGCATCTGGGTCCGGAAGGCCTCCGGTGCCAGCTTCGTGGTCACGGACAGCCCGATCGGGGAGATGAAGAGCTCGGCCCAGGTGAACAGCAGCAGGATCCCGGCGAGGCCGACCAGCGGCGTGCTGTTGGGGCCGCCATCCGCGAAGGGTATGAACGCGAGGAACGCGAGGCCCATGATGATCAGGCCGAAGGAGAACTTCAGCGGCGAGGACGGCTGGCGGCTGCCGAGGCGGGTCCAGAGGGCCGCGAAGACTCCGGCGAAGATGATGATGAAGACCGGATTGATGGACTGCACCATGCCCGGCGGCATCTCCCAGCCGAACAGGTTCCGATCCAGGCGGCTCTCCGAGTAGAGCGCCACGACGGTGAACTGCTGCTGGAACAGGGACCAGAAGGCGGCACTGGCGAGGAAGAGCGGCATGAAGGAGTAGACCCTGCGCCGTTCCACCGCGGTGACCTTGCTGCTCGAGAGGATGACCGCGAAGTAGGCGATCGTCGCCGCGATGGCGGTGTAGGCCATGACGTTGGCCAGGTTGCCGGCGTTGAGGAGCCCGGTGGCCAGCACTACGCCGAGAAGGACGACGACGGCGGCGGCGATGACGATCCAGCGCGCGTACGCCGCGCGGGGGAGCGGGTTCTCCACCAGGTGCGCGGCATCCGGGAGGTTCTTCCGGGTCGTGGCGTACTGGAGGAGACCCGCGGCCATGCCGATCGCAGCCAATCCGAACCCGACATGGAAGCCGTAGACGTCCCAGGCGAGGTTGGTCAGCAGCGGTCCGACAAGGGCGCCGATGTTGATGCCCATGTAGAAGATCGAGAAGCCGGCGTCGCGGCGGTCGTCCCCGGGAGCGTAGAGCGTGCCGACGAGCGACGACGCGTTGGCCTTCAGTCCGCCCGAGCCGATGCCCACGAGCACGAGGCCGATCGCCAGTCCGACGACGCCGGGCAGTAGGGCGAGGGCGATATGGCCGCACATGATGACGATGGCCGAGTAGAACAGCACCCGCTCGGAGCCGAGCACCCGGTCCGCCAGCCAGGCGCCGAGGATGGTGGAGAGATAGACCCCTCCGCCGTAGGCCCCGACCAGACCGGCCGCGGCGCCGGGATCGAAGGCGAGGCCTCCGTCGGCCAGGGAGTACGTCATGTAGTAGAGCAGCAGCGCCTGCATCCCGTAGAACGAGAACCGCTCCCACAGTTCCACGCTGAACAGGTTCGCCAGCATGCGCGGGTGACCGAAGAATGTTTTCCCGCCGGTACCGGCGGTCCGCTGGGTTGTACTCACTTACTCCATGGTGCCGCGCCCCTGCGAGGGAGGCAAAATCAACTTCTCACTGCCGGAGTGCTTCGACCTGTGCTGTGACGGCGAGGAGCTGCGCTTCCTCCCCGGGGCGGCCGATGAGCTGCACACTCATCGACAGGCCATCCGGCAGGCGCAGTGTGGGGACGGTCACGGCGGGCAGTCCGCAGACGTTCACCATGGACGTGTAGGGCGAGTACTGGCACTGCCGGAGGTAGTCGGTGTCGCCGTCGGCGTCCGTGTACCAGCCGAGAGGACGCGGCGTCATGGCCACCGCCGGGGTCAGGACCATGTCGTAGCGGGAATACTGCTCGATGGTGTCCTGCTCGAACTGCCGCAGGACGTCGACGGCCGCAGCGAGGTGTGCCGCAGTGCGTCCTCTCGCCCTCCGGCGCAGCACCCGCGTGATGTCGGTCAGCCGGTCCTCGCGCTCGTCCGGGATCGGCGCGGTGGCGAGTCCCGCCGTCCAGACGAGCTGGAACGCGTCGTGGTAGCGGCGGTCGTACGTCAGGTCCGCCTCGACCACGTCGTGGCCCGCCCGCTGCAGCACCTGGATGCCGGCGGAGAACGCGTCGCTCGCGGCGCTGTCCAGGCTGATGTCCAGTGCGCTGGAGAAGGGCGACGCCGTGCTGACGCCGATGCGGAAGCGCCCCTCGGCGCGGAGGGCGGCCTCGGTGAAGGAGCCCTCGTAGCGTGACGCCGCGCTCGTGGGGCGGTAGTTCGGCTCCCGGACGAGGGCGTCGAGGAGCAGGCCGGCGTCGACGGCCGAGTGGGCGAGCGGGCCGGCCACGACGAACTGGCCGAGGTCGGCCTGCCCGGAACCCGAAGGGACGCGGCCGCGGTTCGGCTTGAGGCCCACCAGCCCCGTCGCGGCGGCCGGGATGCGGATGGATCCGCCGCCGTCGGTCCCCGGTGCGAACGGGATCATCCGCGCGGCCACGGCCGCGGCGCTGCCGCCCGACGAGCCGGCCGGGCTGAGCCGCCGGTCGAGGGGGTTGCGGGCGGGTGGGGCGATGCGGTTCTCGCTGTAGCAGCTCAGGCCGAACTCGGGGACCTGCGTCTTGCCGAGGCTGATGGCCCCTGCGCGCCGCAGCACCGCGGCGAGCGGAGCGTCCTTCTCGGCCACGGCGTGGTCCAGGGCCGCCGTGCCCAGCGTCGTCCTCACGCCGGCGACGTCGGTGAGGTCCTTGTGCGCGAGGGGCACCCCGTGGAGCGGACCGAGGGCCACCCCGGAGGCTCGCAGCCGGTCGGCATGGTCGGCGGCCCTGAGCGCGTCGTCATGGGTGACGGTGAGGAACGAGCCGAGGTCCGGGTTGAGGGTGTCGATCCGCTGGAGGAAGTGCTCGGCGACCTCGCGTGCGCCGACCGCCCCGCGCGCCAGCGCATCCCGAAGGGTGAGGGCGGAGAGCTCGTGCAGTTCGGCCATGGGGACTCCCAGTCGGAGGCGGGCAGTGACGGGACCCGCTACGCCGGAGGCCCCTCGGAAGACGACAAGGACCACTATGCCGCAGTGCGGTCCCGGATGGTGCCGTAGCAATGGCGGTGCCCGGCCGGTGCGTGAAAAGGTAGGCACATGAGCGAACTCCAGAACGTACCGGTGACTGCCGTGCCCGACGACGCGCGGCTCCTCGACGTCCGCGAGGACTACGAGTGGGAGGCGGGCCACGCCGACGGCGCGCTGCACATCCCCCTCGACCAGCTTCCCGCCCGGCTCGGTGAGCTGGACCCGGACGAGGACCTGCACGTGATCTGCCGCAGCGGCGGCCGGTCCCAGCGGGCTGCCGAGTGGCTCGAGGGCAACGGCTACACGGCCATCAACGTGAGCGGCGGTATGGGCGCCTGGCTCGAGGCCGGCAAGCCGATGGTCTCCGAGACGGGCAGCGAGCCCACCGTCCTGTGAGGGTTTCCACCAGTTCCTCCTACGCCTACCTGGGGCCGGAGGGGACCTTCACGGAGGCGGCGCTGCTGCAGGTGCCGGGAGCCGAGTCCGCACGCCGCGTCCCGGCGTCGACGGTCGGCGCTGCCCTCGACGCCGTCCGGTCGGGATCCGTGGACGCCGCGATGGTGCCGATCGAGAATTCGGTCGAGGGTGGGGTGAGCGCGACCCTGGACGCCATCGCGGTGGGGGCGCCGTTGCGGATCCTGCGCGAGGAGCTCGTGCCGATCACCTTCGTGCTCGCCGTCCGGCCCGGCACAGCGCTCGAGGCCGTCCGCCGGATCGGGACGCACGGGCACGCCTGGGCGCAGTGCCGTAACTGGGTGGACGCGAACGTACGCGACGCGGAATACTTTCCGACGTCGTCGACAGCGGCCGCGGCCTACGGGCTGGTCGACGGCGACGGCAGCTACGACGCCGCGATCTGCTCGCCCCTCGTGGCCGGGCGCCTCGGGCTCACGGTCCTCGCGACGGACATCGGGGACGTCACCGACGCGGTGACCCGCTTCGTGCTCGTGGGCCGGCCGGATGCCCTGCCGCCGCGCACCGGAGCGGACAAGACGACCCTCGTGATCCCCCTGCCGGAGGATCACCCGGGCGCGCTGATGCAGATCCTCGACCAGTTTGCGGCCCGGGGCGTGAACCTCAGCCGCATCGAATCCCGGCCCACCGGCCAGTTCCTCGGCGACTACTTCTTCAGCGTGGACGCCGATGGCCACGTCGAGGACGCCCGCGTCGCCGATGCCCTCAAGGGCCTGCACCGCATCAGCCCGGGGCTGAGGTTCCTCGGGTCCTACGCGCGCGCCGACCGCCGTACGCCCGCCGTCGAGCGCCACACGTCCGACGACGCCTTCGGTGCAGCCGACGCCTGGCTCGGCGACATCCTCGAAGGCCGGTAGCGAAGGCTTTACGGGGAGGACCTAAAGCACAGTAGGCTTACTATCGAAGGTCCCCTACGAAGGCTGGTTCCACGATGGCTCGATTGCGCCGCAGCAACACGCGCAGGCCCGGTATCACCCGTCGTCGCCACGGCAAGGGCTTCAGCTACCGGATGCCGAACGGCGAGCTGCTGCAGGACCGGGAGCAGCTCGAGCGGATCCGGGACCTGGTGATCCCGCCGGCCTGGAAGGACGTCTGGATCGCCCCGTATCCGAACGGGCACGTCCAGGCCATGGGCACCGACGACGCCGGGCGGCGCCAGTACATGTACCACCCGGCCTGGCGTGAGCAGAAGGACCGCGAGAAGTTCGACCGCGCTCTGGACTTCGGCGCGAAGCTGCCGAGCGCCCGCCGCATCATCACCCAGCACCTTCGCAGTGCGGGCGTCGCGAGGGAGCGGGCCTTCGCGGCGGCACTCCGGATCGTCGATTCCGGTGCCCTGAGGATCGGATCGGCCCAGTACGCGGAGGCGAACGGCTCCTTCGGCGTCACGACGCTGCTCGTGGAGCACTGCACCATCGAGGGGAACGTCATCACCTTCGACTTCCCCGGCAAGAGCGGGCAGCAGTGGGACACGCGCCTCGAGGACGAGGACCTCGCCGAGGCCCTGCGTCCCATGATGGAGCGCGAGGACGCCGACACCGTGCTCGCCTACCAGTCGGAGGACGGCAAGTGGCACCACGTGGACGGTTCGCAGCTCAACGAGTTCCTGCGGCAGGTCACCGGCGGGCCCTTCACGGCGAAGGACTTCCGGACCTGGCAGGCGACCGTCGTCGCGGCGATGGCCCTGGCGAAGGAGGACCTGAAGGCGACGAGCCGCACCGCGCGCCAGAAAGCCGTCAGTGCCACCATGAAGGCTGTCGCCGACCACCTCGGCAACACCCCCACCGTCGCCCGGAGCTCGTACGTGGACCCTCGACTCGTGGATCGCTTCATGAGCGGGGAGGTCATCCCGATCACGACGTATTCCGCCTCCGAGAAGGCCGTGCAGGAACTCCTGCGCGACTGACGATCCGCATGTTCAACTCTCCCGTTCGTCAGTACGCTGGCTGCGGGCGCCCAACGAGGAGCGCATCCTTCGACGAAAGGAAGCATGATGACCGAGAACGCTCATGGAGGACGCATCGTGAACCCCAACAAGGGTGACGGCTCGACCTCCGATCCGAACTGGCAGGGTGACATCGCCGACCAGGGTAACGACGTCCGTTTTGCCGAGGAGCAGTCCCTCATCAATGAGCAGGCCGGCCGCGCCGACCGCGACACGTCGGTGGACGTGGACGCCGCCGAGGAAGAGGGCCAGTACACCAGTGCCGAGCCGGCCGGGGCCTCCGGGGGCTACACCTCCTCGCAGGCCCCCGAGGAAGAGGGCGAATACACCGACAAGGACAAGCCGCTCATCGAGGAGCCCGAGGGCCAGGGCGAATACACCGACCGCGACCGGTAGCACCCCCGAAGGTGCCCGGGCCAGCGCCGGCTCGATGCCGCGTCAGTGCCCGGAACTCCGCCGCATTCGGTGCAGGCCCTGCTGCCAGTTCCGCTGCCAGTTCCTCTGCCAGTCCGGCATCGGCAGCGGAGACCCTGAGGGTCCGGGAGCCGACGCCGGCACCCGGACCATCAGTGCGTCCGGGTCCACCCGCGCGGTCAGCGAGGTGACCGGTCCCGAGGGATCGCCGTCGAGCTGGGTGTCGATCGGGTCCCCGGACCAGACCGTGACCTCCCGAGCCCGGTAATAGCTGATGACGGGTATCGCCCCGCGGTGGCGCAGGAGGATCTTCGCGGCCATCCACGTCCAGCCCAGGAGGCTGCGGGGACTCAGCACCACCACGTCCAGGTAGCCGTCGTCGATCATGGCGTCGGGTACGAAGTCGACGCCCGCCGGCAGTTTCCCGCAGTTGGCCACCAGGAGGCTGCGGACCTTCCTGCTCTGCGGGGGCTGGCCGTCGAGGCTGATCGAGATACGCCGCCGCCTGCCGGGCAGGTGGCGGACACCGGCCTCGCTGTAGGCGAGCCAGCCGAGCTTGTCCTTGAGGTCCTGCTTCGCGTCGGCCACGACGTTCGCGTCGAAGCCGACACCGCCCATGACCAGGAACGGGTGCTCGGAGATCACCGAGGAGCGGTCGTTGCGCAGCGTGATGCGGGCCATGTCGATCCGCCGCTCGGAGCCGTGCAGGGCCAGGCGGAGGCATCCGGCGATGTCGTTGTACGGCAGTCCCAGGTTCCGCACCAGCAGGTTCCCGGTGCCGAGCGGCAGCAGTCCGAGGGCGGCGGGCTGGTGTGCGAGGGCCTGCGCCACCGCCCGTACCGTTCCGTCACCGCCGGCGGCGATGACGACGTCGGCCCCGGCATGGATCGCCTGCGAGGCCTGGCCGGTCCCGGGGTCCTCGATGGTGGTCTCGAGAATGAGCGGCGGCTCCCAGCCTGCGTCCGCACAGGCCTCTTCGACGAGGACGCGCGTGACGTCGGCGTGCAGCTTGGAGGGATTGAGCACGAGCGCGACGCGCTGGGGACCCTCGGCGACGGGAGCCGGTTCGTTGACGGAGGCGGTCGGCGTACGGGTCTGCTGCAGTCGCCGGACGGACCAGTAGGACTGGAGGGACGCGGCAGCCGCGGACGCCGCAGCGGTTCCGGCGAGCAGTTTGCGGCGCATGGTCCTCCACAATAGCCGCCCCGCGGACCGGGGCCGGCCTGCCCCCGGGTTTGGGTAGTCTTGGCGGTGTGATTGACGTCAACGACCTCCGCCGAAACCCCGAGCAGTTCCGAGCATCGCAGCGCGCACGCAGGGCGGACGAGTCGCTCATCGATGCCGTCCTCGCCGCGGACACGAAGCGCCGGGAGTCCGTCACCGCGTACGAGACGCTCCGCGCCGAGCAGAACGCCTTCGGCAAGAAGGTGGCGCAGGCCAAGGGCGAGGAGAAGCAGGCCCTCCTGGCCGAGGTCAAGGAACTCGCCGCGACCGTCAAGGCCGCCGCGGCCGCCTCCGAGGACGCCAAGGCCGAGCAGGAGACCCTCCTGCGCAAACTGCCGAACCTCGTGCAGGAGGGCGTACCCGAGGGCGGCGAGGACGACTACGTGGTGCTCCGGAAGGTCGGCACCCCCCGGGACTTCGCCGCGGAGGGCTTCGAGCCCCGCGACCACCTCGAGATCGGCGAACTGATCGGTGCGATCGACATGGAGCGCGGCGCGAAGGTCTCCGGATCCCGCTTCTACTTCCTGCGGGGCGTGGGTGCCCGCCTCGAGATCGCCCTGCTCCAGATGGCACTGGACCAGGCGATCAGGGCCGGCTTCACGCCGATGATCACCCCCACCCTCGTACGCCCCGAGACCATGCAGGGCACAGGCTTCGACATCGCGCACGACGCCGAGATCTACCGGCTCGCGGAGGACGACCTGTACCTCGTGGGAACCTCCGAGGTGGCGCTCGCCGGATACCACTCCGACGAGATCATCGACCTCGCCGCAGGCCCCGTGCGGTACGCGGGGTGGTCTTCCTGCTACCGCCGCGAGGCGGGGTCGCACGGCAAGGACACCCGCGGGATCATCCGCGTCCACCAGTTCAACAAGGTGGAGATGTTCACCTACACCACCGTCGAGGATGCCGCGGCGGAGCACGAGCGCCTGCTCGCGTGGGAGGAGGAGATGCTCGCGAAGGTCGAGCTGCCCTACCGCGTCATCGACACCGCCGCCGGCGACCTCGGGATGTCCGCCGCGCGCAAGTTCGACTGCGAGGCGTGGGTCCCGACCCAGGGCGACTACCGCGAACTGACCTCGACGTCGAACTGCACCACCTTCCAGGCCCGGCGCCTGAACATCCGCGAGCGCCAGGAGGGGGAGGGCCAGAAGGGCACGCGGGCCGTCGCCACGCTGAACGGCACGCTGGCGACCACGCGCTGGATCGTCGCCATCCTCGAGCACCACCAGAACGCGGACGGCTCCGTCACCGTGCCTGCCGCGCTGCGGCCGTATCTTAACGGACTGGAAATCCTTCCGGTACTGTAGGCGCCGCCCTACCGGGAACTCGGTGAGGTCTGGTTCACTGAATCATGAGCACTTTTAACAATGCTGGCATCGATGACCAGCAGGAGAACAGGAAGCGCCACCTCATCGCCCTCGACGTCGACGGCACCCTCGTGGATCACGAGGGGTCGATGACCGAAGAGGTGCGCGATGCCGCGCAGGCCGTCATCGAAGCCGGGCACGACGTCATCATCGCCACGGGCAGGTCCCTCGGGGCCACGCTGCCCGTGATCAGGCTCCTCGGGATCACGGGCGGATACGCCGTGTGCTCCAACGGGGGAGTCACCCTCCGGATCGACCATGCGCTGCCCGAGGGCTTCGAGGTCCTCGAGCGGGTCACCTTCGACCCGAAGCCCGCACTCACCGCGCTCCGCGAACGACTGCCCTCCGCCAAGTACGCCCTGGAGGACGATCGCGGCAGGTTCCTGTCCACGGAGAGCTTCCAGGACGAGAGTTTCGGTTCGGAGGCACAGAGCGTCGACTTCGAGGAGATGGTCGAGAGCCGCGCCGTGCGCGTCGTCGTCTTCAGCACCGACAGCTCCGCCGAGGAGTTCGGTGAGGCCGTCGCGTCGATCGGACTGCACGGCGTGACCTATTCCGTGGGCTGGACCGCATGGCTCGACATCGCCGCATCCGGCGTCACGAAGGCCAGCGCGCTGGAAGCCCTTCGGCAGCGCCTCGGGACGGCCAGGAGCCTCACGGTGGCCGTGGGCGACGGGCGGAACGACGTCGAGATGCTGCAGTGGGCCGGCCGCGGTGTCGCCATGGGGCAGGCCCCCGACGAGGTCCGTTCCGCCGCATCGGAGGTCACCGGAAGCGTGTACGACGACGGCGCCGCGAAGGTGCTGCGCTCGCTCGTCTGACACCGGGCTCAGTACGCGAGGCTCGCCTCGGGGAGGGACGCCGGCCCGTACGTGAGGTCGAGCAGGCGGGCCGCAGCGGGGCGGGTGGCCCACTCCTCCATCCAGTGGGACCTGACGACCGCGCGGCTGACGGCCTGCGGAGTGATGCCCAGTTCCTGCGCGATGTACTTCTGCTGTCCGCGGGCGCCGGGGGTCAGCAGGTCCAGGACGGCCCATTCGGCGTCGGTGCGCGTGTAGACGATCTGCCCGAGCAGCCGGAGGACCGCTTCGGCCTCGGCCGCGATCTCGCCGTCGGGGCCTTCCACGGCCAGGGGTATCCGCTCGCCGGTCTTCCGGGCCCGGTCGACCGCGCGCCGCGCGTAGACGAGCCCGTAGCCCTCCGCGTCCACGAGGCGCTCGGGGACGGGCGGGGTGAGGCCGCCGACGCCGATGCCCACATGCCAGCGCCGGGAGCGGATGGCCCTCAGGGCGGCCTCCACGGCGATGGATGCCGAGTCGACGACGCCCTGCACCTCGTCGCCGACCGAGCGCTGGAAAGGGACCACGGCCGGAAGGTGGCGGAGCGCTTTCAGCAGGTCGTCCACGAGGTCGCCGACCTCGCGCGAATCGCGCTGGTTGATGGTCAGGACGTAGTGCATGGCATCAGTATGCAGGAGCTCCCGGCGCCCGCACTGCGGACGTCCGGGAACTCCTGATGCTGCTGGTGTTCCTACCGGCCCTCGGGGGTCTCCGTGGCGTTCTTCGCCTCGACGTCGACGCTGCGGCCCTGCGGCTCGTCCTGCGCGCTGCCCTCGCCGATCTCCTGGAAGCGCTTGAGGGACGCCTCGATCTCGGCCTCCGCCTCCTCACGGCCGGCCCAGTCGGCGGCTTCCACCCACTTGCCCGGCTCGAGGTCCTTGTACTTCGTGAAGAAGTGCTTGATCTCGTCGAGCAGGAAGTCCGAGACGTCCGACAGTTCCTGGATGTGGTCGAAACGGGGGTCGACGGGCACGCACAGGACCTTGGCGTCTCCGCCGCCGTCGTCGGTCATGTTGAACACGCCGATGGGGCGCGACTCGACGAGGACGCCCGGGATGAGGTCGAAGTCCTGCAGCAGGACCAGCGCGTCCAGCGGGTCGCCGTCCTCGCCGAGCGTGTTCTCGAAGTAGCCGTAGTGCGTGGGGTACTGCATGGCCGTGAACAGGACGCGGTCGAGGCGCAGCCGGTGGGTGTCGTGGTCGATCTCGTACTTGACGCGCGAGCCCTTCGGGATCTCGATGGTGACGTCGAGCTTCATGGCAACTCCTGGGGATGGGTGGGGCAGTAGACCGGCAGCGGCTCCCGGGGGAGGTGCGCTGCCGGTCTACTGTTTAATCGTCAGCCCTAACATATCGGTCGGCCCCCGGTACCAGAGCATTTCCTCGTGGTTTCAGTGCTGCTCCGCAACGTCTTGCGAAAGGACACCATGCGCCCGCTCCGCCTGCTGGGGGGCCTCCTCCTGGTCCTGGTGATGGTGGCGGCCGCGGTACCCCTGGCCACGCACCTCACGCCGGCCGTCCTGGCCGTGGTCGACCCGCAGCCGTCCGTCCCGCCTCCCGTTCCCCCTGCGCTGCAGGTCCCGCCGACGGCCGTTGCCGTGCCCGACGTCGTCACACCCCTCTCCGTCTCGGCGCCGGCACCGGACCCGGCGGTGCTGGGCCCGCAGCTCGACGAGGCGCTGCAGATCCCCGGCGCGGGCAGCTTCGCCGGCACCGTCGTCGACTCCGCGGACGGGCAGGTCCTCTATGCCAGGGATGCCGGGCGCCTGCAGCCTCCCGCCTCGAACATCAAGCTGTTCACCGCCGTCGCGGCCATGACGTACGCGCGGCCCGGGCAGACGCTCGCGACGTCCGTCCTCACCTCGGACGACGCCCCGGGAGCGCTCTACCTGCACGGGGGCGGCGATGTCCTCCTCGGTTCCGGCCTCTCCGATCCAGGCGCCGTGGTCGGACGCGCCGGCCTCGGGACGCTCGCCGCCGCGACTGCCGCCGCCCTGCCGGACGGTTCCGGGCCCTACACCGTCCACCTCGACGACACCTTCTTCGTGGGCGGGACCCTGAGCCCCACCTGGGCGGAGGGGGACGTGGAATCCGGTGAGGTCGCGCCGCTGCACGCGCTCGCCATCAATTCGGCGTGGCTCGAGGAGGGGCGTTCCGGGGGCCCGCGCTCGCAGGATGCGGCCCTCGATGCCGCCCGGACCTTCGCGGCGGCCCTCGTCCCGGCCGCCGCCGAGCGCGGCATCACGGTCCGTCCCGACGTGCAGCGCCACCCGGCCCCCGAGGGCGCGTCAGCCCTGGCGGCCGTCCACTCGGCCCCGCTCGCGGAGCAGATGCGCCACATGCTGGAGATCTCCGACAACTACCTGGCCGAGGCCCTGGCGCGCGTCGCCGCCGCCGAGAGCGGCCGGCCGGCGTCCTTCGGCGGCGCCACCGACGCCCTCGCCGCCGCCGCTGCCCGCCTGGGAGTTCCGGGGGAGGGGCTGACCATCGGCGACGCCGCCGGACTGTCCGTCCGCAACGCCGTCTCGCCGGCCCAGCTCGCGGCGCTCGTCCGCGGGACCACGACGTCGGACGAGCCCGGACTCGCCGCCGTCGCCCGCTCCCTGCCCATCGCAGGCCTCACCGGGACGCTGGCGACGCGGTTCGCCGCCGACGACGGACCCGCGGCCGGTGGCGCGGGAACCGTGCGTGCGAAGACCGGGACACTCAACGCCGTCACAGGCCTCACGGGGCACGTCGTCACCGCCGACGGGCGCCTGCTCGTGTTCTCCTTCCTCGCCGCAGGCCTGGACGGCACCACGGCGGAGGCGCGGGATGCTGCGGACCGGGCGGCCGCCCTCCTGGCCGGATGCGGCTGCCGCTAGCCCGTTCGCCATCAGATGAAGCAGAGTTCCCGCCCGATCCCTGGGCCCTGCCGGCAGTGGGATGTGATCGAATAGGCGCATGAACGAGCCCGCAGCACCCCGCCCACAGCTGGTCAACTGGGACGTCGCGGCCTCCACCGCGGCTTCCCTCACGCCCGCGGGGCCCACCATGAAGCCGGCAGAGATCGCACGCGCGGTCCAGAACATGCGCGAGCTCGCGGATGCATCGGTAGGCCACGTCCACACCATCTCGAGGCTCGACGCCGCACGGGACCTCCGGGACTCCGAGCTGCTCATCGTGGACCGCGCCTCGTGGTCCAGGGCCAACTCGCAGAGCTTCCGGACCCTGATGGAACCGGCCCTGGACCAGCTCGCGGCATCGCGCCCCGACGTCCTGAAGTCCGCGTCCCTGGCCCTCGGCGGAACCGTCACCGGGGCGCAGCTCGGAGCCATCCTCGCCTTCCTCTCGAGCAAGGTGCTCGGCCAGTACGATCCGTTCGTGCCCTCCCGGAACGGGCAGGGCGGGAGGCTCATGCTCGTGGCGCCCAACATCATCTCGGTGGAGCGGGAACTGAACGTGGACCCGTCGGACTTCCGCCTCTGGGTGTGCCTCCACGAACAGACGCACCGCGTGCAGTTCGCCGCCGCGCCCTGGCTGAAGGACCACATGACCAGCTCCATCGGGCAGCTCACCTCGGGCCTCATGGAGAAGGCGGATTCCCTCTCGGAGCGACTCAGCGCGGCCGTGAAGAACATCACGGCGGGCAGGGCGCGCGCCCGCGGCGAGGAAACGACGGACGGCCCACCCCCGCAGGACATCGGGGTGCTGTCGATCCTGCAGGACCCGGACGACAAGGCGCGCCTGTCGCACCTCACCGCCGTCATGAGCCTCCTCGAGGGACACGCGAACGTGGTGATGGACGGTGTCGACGGGAGCATCGTCCCGTCGGTCAAGACCATCCGCCGCCGCTTCAACGCCCGCGGCAAGTCCCGGGGCCCGCTCGAGAAGGTCATCCGGCAGCTCCTGGGGCTGGACGCCAAGATGCGCCAGTACAGCGACGGAGCCAAGTTCGTTCGCCGCGTCGTCAGCCAGACCGGCATGGACGGCTTCAACGCGGTCTGGGACTCCGCGGCGCACCTGCCCACCGAGCGCGAGATCCACGCCCCCGACGAATGGATCGACAGGATGAGCCTGCGCCGTGGCTAGGCGCCCGCGCCTGCTTCCCGCGGTCGGTGCCGCGCGCAACCTGCTCGCAGCGAGCCTCGAGGGGCTCCTGGCCGATCCGGTAGGTCCGATGGAGCGGCGCCGCGGGACCGGCGACGCGACGACGGCCCCCGCGCCTGCCGCGCGCGAGGCGGACACCCCTCCCGCCGGCGACCATGCCTCCGGTCCGACCGGCCTGCCCCTGGTCCTCGTCGCCTGCAGCGGGGGCCCGGACTCGCTGGCACTCGCGGCCGTGGCGGTGCATTTCGCGCAGACGGGGCGGTGCCGCGTCGGCGCCGTCGTCGTCGACCACGCCCTCCAGCCCGGCAGTGCGGCCACCGCTGCGGAGGCCGCCACCACGGCACGGGAGCTGGGCCTCGATCCGGTCGAGGTGCACCGCGTCGCCGTGGACCGGGAGGGCATGGGCCCGGAGGCCGCCGCACGGAGCGCCCGCTATGCCGCGCTCGACGCCGCCGCGGAGCGGCTCGGGGCGTCGGCAGTCCTGCTCGGGCACACGCTCGACGACCAGGCGGAACAGGTGCTCCTCGGCCTGGCCCGCGGGTCCGGCACGCGGTCGCTCTCCGGCATGCCGCCACGCCGCGGACTCTACGTGCGTCCGTTCCTCGAGCTGCGCCGCGCCGACACCGAGGCCATCTGCGACTTCTACGGGCTCGACCCGTGGCACGACCCCACCAACCTCGACCCCGCCTTCGCCCGGTCGCGGGTGCGCGGCGCGGTCCTGCCGTTCCTCGAGGAGCAGCTCGGCCCCGGCATCGCCCCCGCGCTCGCACGGACCGCCCGCATCCTCGGGCAGGATGCCGACCACCTCGAACACCTGAGCGCCGAGGCGTATGCCACCCTGAGGGCCGAGGGCGACGACGGGACCCTGCTGCTGCCGGAGGAGGGCCTGAAGGCGCTGCCCGCGGCGCTGAGGCAGCGGGTCCTCGCGCTTGCCGCCCTCGAGCTCGGAGCCTTCCAGCCGAGCTTCGAGCGGCTCCGGGCCGCCGAGTCGCTGCTGGACAGGAAAGGATCGGCCGGACCCGTGCAACTGGGCGGCAAGGTGAGCGTCCACCGGCAGGTCCGGGGGCGCGCGGTTCTCCGGGGAGAGCCGAGCTATGGCAATCTTGTCCTTAGCAACAGTGGCCCCGGCGTGAAGCAGTCGCGTCGTCCGACCCAGGAGTAATCGGTGGATTCCAACGACGTCCAGTCAGATCTCAAGCACGTCCTCTACACCAGGGAGGAGATCCAGCAGCGGATCAACGAACTGGCGGAGCAGATCGATGCCGACTACCAGGGCCGGGACATCCTCCTCGTGGGTGTCCTCAAGGGTGCGGTCATGGTGATGGCCGACCTCGCGCGGGCGCTCCACTCCCACATCACGATGGACTGGATGGCGGTCTCGTCGTACGGATCGGGGACCCAGTCGTCCGGCGTCGTGCGCATCCTCAAGGACCTCGAGACGGACCTCATGGGCAAGCACGTCCTGATCGCCGAGGACATCATCGACTCCGGCCTGACCCTGTCCTGGCTCAAGGCGAACCTCCTGTCCCGCGGTCCCGCGTCGGTCGAGATCTGCACGCTCCTGCGCAAGCCCGATGCCGCGAAGGTCGATATCGACGTCAAGTACGTGGGCTACGACATCCCCAATGAATTCGTCGTCGGGTACGGACTCGACTTCGCGGAGAAGTACCGCAACCTCGATTTCATCGGCACGCTGGCACCCCACGTCTACGAATAGGACATCCCCCGCTGCATGCCGGTACTACGCCAAGAGGGAACTATCGGCGCAATCCGCGCGTGGTGAATCGCAGACGGTGTATATGTTGAGGTGCTTAAAGGGCACCCGCACAGCAGTGCGCCCGCACATTGTTACTTGCATCAGCAGGAGGGACAGGGTTTGCCGCCCTGAGACGTATGAAATTCAAGAATCTCTTCAAGGGGCCCGTCCTCTGGATCGTCCTGGCAGTCGTGGCGCTCCTGCTGGTCCTCCCGAGTCTTTTCGGTACGGGCAGTTCCCGGGTCGACACCAACGTCGGGCTCCAGCTCCTCCAGGATGACCAGGTCTCGCAGGCCAAGATCTACGACGGCGAGCAGCGCGTGGACCTCACGCTGCGCGAGGACTACGAGGACATGGGCAAGAGTGTCCAGTTCTACTACAGCACCGCCCGCGCCGAGAGCGTGGTCGACGCCATCAACACCTCGGACACGGACGGCTTCACCGACCAGCCCGCCGAGAGCAACTGGCTGCTCAGCCTCGCCGGCCTGATCTTCCCCATCCTGATCCTCGGCGTCATCTTCTGGTTCCTGCTCAGCCGCATGCAGGGCGGCGGCTCCAAGGTCATGCAGTTCGGCAAGTCCAAGGCCAAGCTCATCTCCAAGGACATGCCCCAGGTGACGTTCAACGACGTCGCCGGCGCGGACGAGGCGGTCGAGGAGCTCCTCGAGATCAAGGAGTTCCTGCAGGAACCCGCCAAGTTCCAGGCCCTCGGCGCCAAGATCCCCAAGGGTGTCCTCCTGTACGGCCCTCCGGGCACCGGCAAGACCCTCCTCGCCCGGGCAGTCGCCGGCGAGGCCGGAGTCCCCTTCTACTCCATCTCCGGCTCCGACTTCGTCGAGATGTTCGTCGGCGTCGGCGCATCCCGTGTCCGTGACCTGTTCGAGCAGGCAAAGAACAACTCGCCCGCCATCATCTTCGTGGACGAGATCGACGCCGTCGGCCGCCACCGCGGCGCCGGCATCGGCGGAGGCAACGACGAGCGCGAGCAGACCCTCAACCAGCTCCTGGTCGAGATGGACGGCTTCGACGCCACGACGAACGTGATCCTCATCGCGGCGACCAACCGACCGGACGTCCTCGACCCGGCGCTCCTGCGGCCCGGACGGTTCGACCGCCAGATCGGCGTGGAGGCCCCCGACATGAAGGGCCGCGAGCACATCCTCAGCGTGCACGCCAAGGGCAAGCCCATGACCTCCGGCGTCGACCTCAAGGCCGTCGCGAAGAAGACCCCCGGCTTCACCGGTGCCGACCTCGCGAACGTCCTCAACGAGGCCGCGCTCCTCACGGCCCGTTCGAACGCGCAGCTCATCGACGACCGCGCACTCGACGAGGCGATCGACCGCGTCATCGCCGGACCGCAGAAGCGCAGCCGGGTGATGAAGGAGCTGGAGCGGAAGATCACCGCGTACCACGAGGGCGGCCACGCCCTGGTGGCGGCGGCGCTGCGCAACACGGACCCGGTGACGAAGGTGACCATCCTGCCGCGCGGCCGTGCCCTCGGGTACACGATGGTCATGCCGAGCGACGACAAGTACTCCGTGACGAGGAACGAACTGCTCGACCAGCTCGCCTACGCCATGGGCGGCCGGGTCGCCGAGGAGATCGTGTTCCACGACCCCTCCACCGGCGCCTCCAACGACATCGAGAAGGCCACCGGGACCGCGCGCAAGATGGTCACCCAGTACGGCATGAGCGAGCGCATCGGCGCCGTGAAGCTCGGACAGGGCGCCGGCGAGCCGTTCCTCGGCCGCGACATGGGCAGCGACCGCGACTACTCCGACCAGATCGCCCTCGTGGTCGACGAGGAGGTCCGCCGCCTCATCGACAACGCCCACGACGAGGCCTACCAGATCCTCACCGAGAACCGGGACGTGCTGGACCGGCTCGCCCTCGAACTGCTCGAGCGCGAGACGCTGAACCAGGCCGAGATCGCGGAGGTCTTCACGACCGTGCGCAAGCGCGACCTGCGCGAGGTGTGGCTGTCGAAGCAGACCCGCCCCGTGCACTCGCTCCCGCCGGTCACCTCCCCGAAGGAACGCGCCGAAGCCCTCGAGAGCGGCCGGCCCGCCCCCGAGTCCGTCGCTCCGCAGGACCAGATCGCCGACGCGAACATCCCCAGCGACTTCGACGTCCAGGGCTCGGAGCTGCCGTCGCCCGAGTCGGGCGACGGCCCCAGGGACGGCCGGGACAGCTAGTCCCGCAGCGACACACCGGCGGCCACAGGGCCGCCGGTGAGCAGTGCCCGACCAGAGGGAGATACCCATGACTGATTTCGACGACGAGGTGGTGGAAGCCGCCCTGGTGGCCGTGGGATCGCCCGTGGACCAGGACCGTATCCAGCGGGCGGTCCGGGAGATCCTCGCCGCGATCGGGGAGGACCCGGACCGTGACGGCCTGCTCGACACCCCCAAGCGCGTGGCGAAGGCGTACGCGGAGATGTTCGCCGGCCTGCACCAGGACGCGGGGGAGGTCCTCTCGACCTCGTTCGACCTGAACCACCAGGAACTCGTGCTGGTGAAGGACATCCCGTTCTACTCCACGTGCGAGCACCACCTCGTGCCGTTCCACGGTTCCGCCCACGTCGGCTACATCCCGTCCGAGGACGGCCGGGTCACCGGCCTGAGCAAGCTCGCGCGCCTGGTCGAGGTCTATGCGCGTCGCCCACAGATCCAGGAACGGCTGACGACGCAGATCGTCGATGCGATGATGGAACACCTGAAACCCAAGGGCGCGATCGTCGTCATCGAATGCGAACACATGTGCATGTCGATGCGCGGGATCAGGAAGCCCGGCGCGAAGACCGTCACGTCCGCCGTCCGCGGCCAGATCCGCGAGACGGCGACGCGTGCCGAGGCCATGAGCCTCATACTCGGAAGGTAGGACACCCCTATGGATTCTCTCGCCGCAGCGCCCGGAACAGGGCCGTCGACCTCACCGCTGCCGGTGATCCGGCCCGTCCGCGTGGCCAAGGCCGTCGGGGACCTTCCCGCGGACCGCGCCGTCGTGCTGGGGATCCTGAACGTCACGCCCGACTCCTTCAGTGACGGCGGCAGGTACGCCACCACCGACGACGCGATCAGCCATGGCCTGCGGATGCACTACGGCGGCGCGGACATCATCGACGTCGGCGGCGAGTCCACGCGCCCCAACGCCCGGCAGGTGTCGGTCGAGGAGGAGCTGACCCGGGTGCTTCCCGTCGTGGGGGCACTCGTGAAGGCCGGGGCCCTCGTCAGCATCGACACCATGCACGCGGAGACCGCCCGGCAGGCCCTCGACGCCGGAGCGGCCATCATCAACGACATCTCCGGAGCGGAGTACGATCCCGCGATGCCGGCCCTCGTCGCCGAGCGTCGCGTCCCGTACATCCTGACGCATCGCCGGGGGACCGCGGCGACCATGGACGGCCTGGCGCACTACGACGACGTCGTCTCCGACGTGGTGGCGGAACTCGTCGAACTGCGGGACCGCTTCGTCGCCGCCGGTGTCGCCGCCGACCAGATCATCCTCGACCCGGGACTGGGCTTCGCGAAGACGGACGAGCACAACTGGGCGATCCTCCGCGACCTCGACGCCTTCACCGCGCTCGGCCACCGCCTGCTCGTCGGCGCGTCCCGCAAGCGGTTCCTCGGCACGCTCCTGACCTCGGCCGGAAAGGCCGCGGCCCCGGCCGAGCGCGACTACGCCTCACTCGCGGTCGCCAGCCTGGCCGCCGCCGCCGGCGCATGGGGCGTGCGGGTCCATGACCCTGCCGCGACGCTCGACGCCGTCAAGGTCGCCGCTGCCATAGGCCCGCGACGGTGAGCGGACACCCCGCGCCGGGCCGTACCGGTTCGCCCTCGGGCCTGCTCGACACGGTGGAGCTGACGGGTATCACCGCCAAGGGCTACCACGGAGTCTTCGACCACGAGCGGCGCGACGGGCAGCCCTTCGTCGTGGACCTCGTGCTCCACCTGGACCTGCAGCCCGCAGGGACCAGCGACGACCTCGCCCGGACCGCGCACTACGGCGAGGTCGCCGAACTGGTCCACGGCATCATCGCCGGCGCACCCTTCGACCTCATCGAAGCCCTCGCCGAGACCATCGCCGCCGCGGTCCTGGGATCCTTCCCCGTGGCCGCCGTCGACGTCACCGTCCACAAGCCGAAGGCCCCCATCGCGGTGCCGTTCGGCGACGTCGCCGTGACCCTGCGCAGGAGCCGGGCGTGAGCACCGTGCGGTCCGTGCTCGCCCTGGGCAGCAACCTCGGTGCCAGCAGCGACACCCTGATGCTGGCCGTCGCCGACCTCGTGGAATCGGAGCACGTGCGCCTCCACGCGGTCTCGCCCGTGGTGCGGACGAAGCCCGTGGGAGGCCCGGAGCAGCCCGACTACCTCAACATGGTGGTCGAGGTGGAGACGGACCTCGGCCCGTACGAGCTCCTCGCCCACTGCCAGTCCGTGGAGGACAAGCACCACCGCAAGCGCACGGTGCGCTGGGGCCCCCGCACGCTCGACGTCGACATCATCACCTACGGGACCTGGACGTCCGACGACGAGTCCCTGACGATCCCGCACCCCCGCGCGGCCTCGCGCGCCTTCGTGCTGCAGCCCTGGGCCTGGATGGATGCGGGAGCGGAACTGGCAGGCCGCCCCGTGGCCGAGCTGGCCTCGGAAGCCGAGGACATCGCGGGCCTGGTGCCCTTCGAGGAAGTCTAGGAAACCGTGAACTCCCTTCGGTTCCGCTGGCTGGCCCTGGTGGGCCTGGTGGCCGGATTCACCGGCTGGCTGGTCAACTGGCTCGCCACCCGCAACGGCTACGGCACGCCGACCCTGCCGCTGACCTCCCTCGTCACCACCGCCGTGATCATCGCCATCACCCTGGTGTTCGGGCGCCGTGTCCTCCAGTGGCGCAACGGCAAGCGGGACCGGCCCCTCGACCCGATCCTCGCGACCCGTACCCTGGTCCTCGCCCAGGCCTGCGCCTATGCGGGCGCGCTCAGCCTCGGCTGGCACGCGGGCATCTTCGTGGACCAGCTGACGCTGCTGTCGGTCCGCTCCACCACAGCACCCCTCTGGGGATCCGTGGCACTCATGGTGGGCGGAACCCTGATGATTATGGTGGGATTGGTGGTCGAGGACTTCTGCAAACTTCCTCCGGACGACGACGGCACGGGCGCTCCGGGCCACAGCGAGGGGGAATATGCCTAGGGAACCGATCGACCCCTCCGGACTCCAGTGGGCCCGGGTATCCCCGAAGTACCTGCGCGTCCGGCTGCTCGGCTGGCTCATCGGGTCCCTGATCTGGGTGGTCCTGTGCAGCATCCCGCTGGTCCTCCGCCTCACGGGCGCCTGGGAATCCTTCCCGCCCCTGGGGGTGGCAGCGGGCCTGCCCGCCGTCGTGCTGGTCATCGCGGTCTGGCGGGGCCTCCTGCTCCCGCGCCAGGTCGCCGCGATCGGCTACGCGGAGCGCGACGAGGACCTCCTCCTGCGCCAGGGAGTCTTCTTCCAGCGCACCCTGGTGGTGCCGTACGGCCGCATGCAGTACGTCGACGTCTCCGTCGGGCCCCTCGAGCGCGCCTTCGGGATCTGCACGCTGAAGCTGCACACCGCGTCCCCCGCCACGAACGCCTCCCTTCCCGGGCTGCCCACCGAGGAGGGCACGAGGCTGCGCGAGCAGTTGTCGGCGCGGGGAGAAGCTCGGCTGGCCGGGCTGTGACGGCGCACGAACCGTCCGGCGGCCCGGCGACCCCCGGATCCGAGGGGGCCGAGGGAGCAGGACAACCGGGCCCCGTTGACCACTCCGGGGATGCCTGGCAGCGTGTCCATTTCATCTCCCCGCTCGTGCGCGGCTGGATCGCACTGGCTGCCATCGTCTACTTCGTGGGCAGGGACTGGTTCGAGGGACTCTTCGACGCCGGGACGAGGGGACGCAGCCCCCTGCCCGAGGGTGTCGGCCTCCTCCTGGCGGCAGGGGTCGTGCTCGGCGTGGTCCTCGTCATCGCGGCCGCCTTCTTCGTCTCCTGGTACTTCACGCGGTACCAGGTGACCGCCGAGCACGTGCGCGTGCACTCCGGCGTCGTGTTCCGGCAGCAGCGGCAGGCGCGCCTGGACAGGGTCCAGGCCATCGACATCGTCCAGCCCTTCCTCGCCCGGATCTTCGGGCTCGCCGAGCTCAAGTTCGAGGTGGCCGACGCGGGGGAATCCGCGGTACGCCTCGCGTTCCTGAAGCTCGACGACGCGCGGAAGCTGCGCGCCACCATCCTCGCGCGCGCAGCGGGCGTAACGGACCCGGAGCACCCGGAGGAGGCCGTCGAGGCCCCCGAACGTGAGGTCGTGGTGATTCCGCCCGCCCGCGTCCTCGGTGCCGCGGTCCTGTCCGGGACGACGATCGCGCTGGTCGTGGCGGCCGCCGTCGTCATCACCCTCGGCGTGGTGTTCCGCACGCCGATCATCGCGACGTCGTTCATCCCCGTCCTCATCGGCGTCGGGGGCTCCTACTGGTCCGCGCTGAACACGGGCTACAACTTCCGCGCCGCCACCTCGCCCGACGGCATCCGGCTTCGCTACGGCCTGCTGGACACCCGTGCGCAGACCGTTCCTCCGGGACGGGTGCAGGCTCTGGGCATCGTGCAGTCCCCGCTGTGGCGCCTGAAGGGGTGGTACCGCGTCACGGGGAACGTGGCGGGGTACGGGCTGTCCGCTTCCACCGAGGGGCAGGCACGCACCACCCTGCTCCCCGTCGGCACCCGCGACGAGGTGCTGCAGATCCTGGCCCTCGTCCTGCCCGATCCGGGGACACTCCGTCCCGTCGAGGTCTTCTCCGCCGGGATGACGGGCCGCGACGGTGAGGAGGGCTTTCTCACCAGCCCGCGCCGCGCACGATGGCTCGCACCGCTGGCATGGCGGCGCAACGGCTTCGCGGTGACGCGCACGGCCCTCCTCCTGCGCTCGGGCGCGCTGTGGCGGCAACTCGTCGTCGTGCCGCACGAGCGGACCCAGTCCTTGTCGATCGAGCAGGGTCCGATCGATCGCCGCTTCCGGGTATCAAACCTGCAGTTCCAGACGACTCCGGGCCCGGTCACTCCGCGCGTCTCCCTGGTCGACTCCGCCGGCGCGTGGGAGCTGTTCCACGGCCAGGCGGTGCGGGCAGCGGAGGCCCGGCGCCGCAGCGGGCCCGAGCAGTGGATGAAAACCCGCCCGGCGGAGCCCTCCGCGCAGGGTCCCGTCCCGGACGTCCTGCCCGAGGCGCCGGTGTACGCACCCGCAGCCGCTCAAGGGGAGGAACCCGCCGATGACCAGCGCTGAAGCGTCCCGCCGGCCCGGCAGGCTCGGCGTCGGGATCGTCGGCGCCGGAAAGGTCGGCGCGGTCCTCGGCGCGGCCCTCCGATCCGCGGGACATGCCGTCGTCGGTGTCTCCGCCGTGTCCGAGGCGAGCCGCGAACGTGCCGAGAACCTCCTGCCCGGAGTGCCGGTGCTCGAGGTCCCGGACATCATCGAACGCGCCGAACTCGTCCTGCTGGCGGTGCCGGACGACGCCCTGCCGACGCTGGTCGAGGGCCTGGCCCAGCTCAACGCCTGGCAGGCCGGGCAACTCGTGGTCCACACCTCCGGCCGTCACGGCACCGCAGTACTCGGCCCTGCACGCGCGGCGGGTGCCATCCCCCTGGCGATCCACCCCGCCATGACGTTCACCGGACTGAGCCTCGACCTCGGACGCCTGCCGGACAGCATGTTCGGGATCACCGCACCGTCCGCGGTGCTGCCGATCGCGCAGGCGCTCGTCGTGGAGATGGGCGGCGAGCCCGTGGTGATCGAGGAGGAGTCGCGGGCGCTGTACCACGCGGCCCTCGCCCACGCCTCGAACCACCTCGTCACGATCGCCGCGCAGTCCGCGCAGCTCCTCGCCGACCTCGGAGTGCAGCACCCCGACCGCATGCTCGGGCCGCTCATGAAGGCGTCGCTCGAGAACGCGCTGTCCTCGGGGGAAGGTGCGCTGACGGGGCCGGTGGCACGGGGTGACGCCGAGACGGTCCGCGCGCACCGGGCCGCCCTCGAGGCGCACGACGCCCCCGACACCCGCCAGGCCTACCTCGGGATGGCACGCGCCACGGCGCTGCGGGCGCTCGAGCGGGGTGTCCTCACGCAGGCGCAGGCCGAGGCGATCCTCGCCGCGCTCGCCGACGCCCGCGGCACCGGGGGTCCGCCCGGCCCGCCGGACAGAGCTTCCGGCCCCCCGTCCTGATCCCGGGACCGACCCGCCCAGCAACCCGCCCAGCACCTCTCCCAGCACTCCTGCGCGGCGCCGCCCGCGCCCGCCCCCGACCCGTGAAGGACCATCCCGTGACCTCGACCGGCCCCGACAGCCCGGCGACCCCCCTCCTCGTCTCCACTCCGGCCGACCTCCGCGCGGTGACGACCCGGTTGCTCGAGCAGGCCGCGGTCCGGCGGGGAGCGGCGGAAGGGCCGCCGTCGCTGGGCCTCGTGCCCACCATGGGAGGCCTCCACGCGGGCCACGCCTCGCTCGCGTGGACCGCGCGTGCCGCGAACGACGTCGTCGTCGCCTCGATCTTCGTGAACCCCCTGCAGTTCGGCGACGCCGCCGACCTCGACCGCTACCCGCGGACGCTCGACGACGACGTCCGGCTCCTGGGCGGATGCGGGGTGGACGTCGTCTTCGCCCCGTCGGTGGAGGACATGTACCCGGGCGGAGAGCCGCTGGTCCGGGTGGGCGCCGGCCGGATGGGCACCGTGTTCGAGGGCGCGTCGCGGCCCGGGCACTTCGACGGCATGCTGACGGTCGTGTCCAAGCTCCTCAACCTCGGGCTGCCCGCGACGACCGCGGACTACCGCGCGTACTTCGGCGAGAAGGACGCGCAGCAGCTCGCGCTCGTCCGCCGCATGGTGCTCGACCTCAACATGCCGGTGCGCATCGAGGGCGTCCCGATCGTCCGCGACGCCGACGGGCTGGCCCTGTCGAGCCGCAACCGGTTCCTCGGCCCCGAGGAGCGGCGCGCGGCCCTCGTGCTGTCCCGGGTGCTGGGCGCCCTGCGCGACCGTGCCGCCCGCGGCGAGCCCCTCGACCTCGCGGGAGCCCGCGCCCAGGTGGCGGCAGAGGACCTGGTGGACCTCGACTACCTCGACGTCGTCGACCCGGTGTCCTTCACTCCCCGGAGGGAGGATCGGACAGGAGAAGCGCTCGCCGTGGTCGCGGCACGGGTGGGTGCGGTCCGCCTGATCGACAACATCGTCCTGCCCGTTGTGGCCTGACCCACATCGCCGGCCGCAGACACCGCGTGCCCGGCAGGGGGCCGTAAACTTGTCTTCCGTGACTCACGACGAAACCCTCCCCGCGGACGACCTCAACGAGCAGATGCGCTTCCGGCTGCAGAAGCGCGCAGCCCTGCTCGACGCCGGGACGGAGCCGTATCCCGTCAAGCCGGAGCGGACGCACTCGCTCGTGGAGGTCCGGGAGCAGTTCGCAGACCTCGGGACGGGGGAGTCGAGCGGCCGGCAGGTCGCCGTCGTGGGCCGTGTGGTCTTCATCCGCAACTCGGGGAAGCTGTGCTTCGCGACGCTGCAGGAGGGCAACGGCACGCGGCTCCAGGTCATGCTCAGCCTCGCCGAGATCGGCGCCGACAGCCTCGCCGAGTGGAAGTCGCTCGTGGACCTCGGCGACCACGTGCAGGTGCACGGCGAGGTCATCAGCTCCCGCCGCGGGGAGCTCTCCGTGATGGCGGACTCCTGGACCATGGCGTCGAAGGCCCTCCGGCCGCTGCCCACGCTGCACGCGGGCGTCAACGAGGAGACGCGCGTGCGCCAGCGCTATGTCGACCTGATGGTGCGCGAGGAAGCCCGCCAGATGGTCCGCACGCGCGCCGCGATCACCCGCACCCTCCGCGAGACGCTGAACCGCCGCGACTACATCGAGGTGGAGACGCCGATCCTGCAGCTGATCCACGGCGGCGCGACGGCCCGTCCCTTCGAGACGCACCTCAACGCGTTCGACCAGAAGATGACCCTCCGGATCGCCCTGGAGCTGTACCTGAAGAGGGCCGTCGTCGGCGGGATCGACCGGGTGTACGAGATCGGGCGCATCTTCCGCAACGAGGGCGTCGACTCCACCCACAGCCCCGAATTCACCATGCTCGAGTGCTACGAGGCCTACGCCGACCAGTTCGTCATGGCGGACCGCATGAAGGAGATGATCCTCGCGTGCGCCGATCTCCTGGGCTCGCGCACGATCGAGACCGCGAAGGGCACCATCGACCTCGACGGTGAATGGGCGTGGCTCGGTGTCTACCCGGGGCTGTCCGCGGCCGTGGGGCAGGACGTCACGCCGGAGACGGGCCTCGAGGATCTCCGCTCGATCGCGGAGCGCCACGAGGTCTCGCTCGACCCGGCCTGGGGTGCCGAGAAGGTGGTGCTCGAGCTGTTCTCGGAGATTGTGGAACCCACGCTCATCCAGCCGACGTTCGTCTACGACTACCCGCCCTCCGCCCAGCCGCTCGCCCGGCCGCACCGCGACGATCCGCGACTGATCGAAGCCTGGGACCTCATCATCGGAGGCATGGAGCGCGGCACCGCCTTCTCCGAGCTCATCGACCCCGTCATCCAGCGGGAGCGCCTGACCGAGCAGTCCCGCCAGGCGGCCGCCGGTGACGACGAGGCCATGCAATTGGACGAGGACTTCCTCCGGGCACTCGAATACGGGGCGCCTCCGATGGGCGGTATCGGCCTCGGAATCGACCGCCTCGTGATGCTTTTCACGAACGTCGGAATTCGCGAGTCGATCCTCTTCCCCATTCTCAAGCCCGAAGCGGGGCAGTAGCCGTGGAATATGTTGCGGTCCTCCTACCATCAGCCTGCTTGGCGGTGATTTTCTACTTCGTGATCAAGGCCATATTCAATGCGGACCGCGCGGAGCGCGAGGCCATGGCACGTGCGGAGGAAATGCAGGATGCCGAGGACGCGCGGAACCGCGAGGCGACGCGGGAAAAGAATGACGATCAGGAAATCGACCCCGGTTAGAAATGCCCTTCTTTGACCTCGATTGAATAGTGGCCCATACTCATTTCAGGGGGCATTGATATCGAGGAACCAATTAGGAGAGCATTGTGGCGCAGAAGGTAAAGATCATTCTCATCGATGACATCGACGGCGAAGAAGCCGACGAGACGGTGCGCTTCGGCCTCGACGGCGTGCAATACGAAATCGACCTCTCGGAGGAGCACGCCTCGGAGCTCCGTTCTGCCCTCGCGGAATACGTCGGCGCAGCCCGCCGCAGCAACTCCTCGAAGCAGCAGCGCCCCAGCGCCCCGGCCCCGTCCCGCAACCAGGAAGCCGCGCAGATCCGCGAGTGGGCCAAGGAGAACGGCTACAACGTCTCCTCCCGCGGCCGTGTCAACAGCGAAATCGTGGAGGCATACCGCGCCGCACAGCGCTGACCACCCCCGGGCGGCGCCGGAGGGGAAGCCCTTCGGCGTTATCTCGCCTGTGGCGAACACGCACCCAAAGCACATCCCGTACCCGTAGCATCGAAATACGCGTTAGCTAGGAGTGTGTGTCTCATGTTTGAGAGATTTACAGATCGTGCCCGTCGAGTTGTTGTGCTGGCCCAGGAAGAGGCCCGCATGCTCAACCACAATTACATCGGCACCGAGCACATCCTGCTTGGCCTGATCCACGAGGGCGAGGGTGTTGCCGCAAAGGCCCTGGAGTCGCTCAGCATCTCGCTGGGTGCCGTGAGGGAACAGGTTCAGGAGATCATCGGGCAGGGCCAGCAGGCCCCGTCCGGCCACATCCCCTTCACCCCCCGGGCCAAGAAGGTACTGGAGCTCTCCCTGCGGGAAGCACTCCAGCTCGGCCACAACTACATCGGTACCGAGCACATCCTGCTCGGTCTCATCCGCGAGGGTGAGGGCGTCGCCGCGCAGGTCCTCGTGAAGCTCGGCGCAGACCTCAACCGTGTCCGCCAGCAGGTCATCCAGCTGCTGTCCGGCTACCAGGGCAAGGAGCCGGCTGCGACCGGCGGCCCCCAGCAGGAGGGAACGCCCGCAGGCTCCGTCGTGCTGGACCAGTTCGGCCGGAACCTGACGCAGGCAGCGCGTGAGTCGAAACTCGATCCCGTCATCGGGCGCGAGAAGGAGATGGAACGCGTCATGCAGGTCCTCTCCCGCCGCACCAAGAACAACCCTGTCCTGATCGGTGAGCCCGGGGTCGGCAAGACCGCCGTCGTCGAGGGCCTCGCCCAGGCGATCGTGCGCGGCGACGTCCCGGAGACCATCAAGGACAAGCAGCTGTACACGCTGGACCTCGGGTCCCTCGTCGCAGGCTCCCGCTACCGCGGTGACTTCGAGGAGCGCCTGAAGAAGGTCCTCAAGGAGATCCGCACCCGCGGCGACATCATCCTGTTCATCGATGAGATCCACACCCTCGTCGGCGCAGGTGCCGCCGAGGGTGCCATCGATGCGGCGTCGATCCTGAAGCCCATGCTCGCCCGCGGTGAACTCCAGACCATCGGTGCCACCACCCTGGACGAGTACCGCAAGCACATCGAGAAGGACGCCGCCCTCGAGCGCCGTTTCCAGCCGATCCAGGTCGCCGAGCCCTCCGTGGCGCACGCGATCGAGATCCTCAAGGGCCTGCGCGACCGCTACGAGGCGCACCACCGCGTCTCGATCACCGACGGCGCCCTGTCCAGCGCGGCGACGCTGGCCGAGCGCTACATCTCGGACCGCTTCCTGCCGGACAAGGCGATCGACCTCATCGACGAGGCGGGAGCGCGCCTGCGCATCCGTCGGATGACCGCGCCGCCGGAGCTCAAGGAGATCGACGAGCGCATCGCGGACGTCAAGCGCGAGAAGGAGTCGGCCATCGACTCCCAGGACTTCGAGGGTGCTGCGGCGCTGCGCGACAAGGAGCAGAAGCTCCACGACGAGCGCAGCGACAAGGAGCGCCGTTGGAAGTCCGGCGGGCTGGACGACATCGCGGAGGTCGATGAGGAACTCATCGCCGAGGTGCTCGCCAACTCGACCGGCATCCCCGTGTTCAAGCTGACCGAGGCGGAATCCTCGCGACTGCTCAACATGGAAGCCGAACTGCACAAGCGCGTCATCGGACAGAACGAGGCCATCAAGGCCATCTCGCAGGCGATCCGCCGTACGCGTGCCGGCCTCAAGGACCCGAAGCGTCCCGGTGGTTCCTTCATCTTCGCCGGTCCCACCGGTGTCGGTAAGACGGAGCTCGCCAAGGCACTCGCGGAGTTCCTGTTCGGTGAAGAGGATGCCCTCATCACCCTCGACATGTCCGAGTACTCCGAGAAGCACACCGTCTCGCGGCTCTTCGGTGCCCCTCCGGGCTACGTGGGCTACGAGGAGGGCGGACAGCTCACCGAGAAGGTCCGCCGCAAGCCGTTCTCCGTGGTGCTGTTCGACGAGGTGGAGAAGGCACACGCCGACCTCTTCAACTCGCTCCTGCAGATCCTCGAGGACGGCCGCCTGACGGACAGCCAGGGCCGCATGGTGGACTTCAAGAACACGGTGATCATCATGACCACCAACCTCGGAACCCGCGACATCTCGAAGGGCGTCATGACGGGCTTCCAGTCCGGCACCGACACCCAGACGAGCTACAACCGGATGAAGGCGAAGGTGCAGGAGGAGCTCAAGCAGCACTTCCGGCCCGAGTTCCTCAACCGTGTCGATGACACCGTGGTGTTCCCGCAGCTCACGCAGGACGAGATCGTCCAGATCGTGGACCTGTTCCTCGAGCGCCTCAGCCGCCGCATGGCGGACAAGGGCATGACGATCGAGCTCACCCCCGCGGCCAAGGTGCTCCTTGCGACCCGCGGTTACGATCCTGCGATGGGAGCGCGGCCGCTGCGCCGCACCATCCAGCGCGAGATCGAGGACCAGCTCTCGGAGAAGATCCTCTTCGGCGAGCTGAAGTCGGGAGAGCGCGTCGACGTGGACGTCGAGGGCGAGGGCGTGGATGCACGCTTCACCTTCGTGGGACACGGCGCCCCCAAGGAGATCGAGGACGCCCCGGCCGCGCTCGAGGCCACTGTCCTGGAGTAGTACCAGCAGCATCTGAGATACGACGAACCCGTCCTGGTCACCAGGGCGGGTTCCGTCGTTAACGGGAGCAGGAGAATCGGTACCCTCGGCAACTGATTTTTCCGAAAGGTGGAACGGTGCCCATCCGCGGTGGTAGAGATGACGCATGACCACCCCCTTCTCCTCCCTCGAGGATTTCGTCGCCCTGCCCCGCCTCAGCGGGCTCGTCCTCAACCGGGAAGGCACGCGCCTCGTCACGTCCGTCGCCACCCTCAACCCCAAGAAGACCGCGTACCAGACCGCGCTGTGGGAGGTCGACCCGGCCGGCGGGCAGCCCGCCCGCCGTCTGACCCGCAGTTCCGAGGGCGAGTCCGGGGCGGCATTCCTCCCGAGCGGGGACCTGCTCTTCACGTCGGCGCGTCCCGACCCGGACGACGCCGACGGCGAGAAGCGCCCGGCCCTGTGGCGCCTGCCCGCGTCCGGAGGGGAGTCCTCGTTGCTCCTGACGCGCGAGGGCGGTGTGGGAGGGGTGGCCACCGCGGAGGCGGCCGACGTCGTCGTGGTCACCGGGACCGTCCTGGCCGGTTCGGCGAACGAGGAGGACGACGCCGAGCGCCGCAAGGCACGCAAGGAAGCGGGCGTCGCCGCAGTCCTCCACTCGGGCTATCCGGTCCGGTACTGGGACGCCGACCTCGGGCCGGAGGAGCCGCGGTACTTCGGGCTGCAGGACCTCGGCGAGGACGGCGATCGGTCCCTCGCCGATCTCATCCCCTCCGCGCGCGGCGGCCTCCGGGATGCCCATCCCGTCCTCAGCCCCGACGGTTCGGCGCTCTTCACCTCCCTCACGGTTCCGGAGGAGCGGGGCTCCGAGCGGACGGTGCTCGTGCGGGTCGACGTCGCCACGAAGGAATCCGTCGTGCTGCTGGACGACCGCGGGAACGACTACGCGCCCGGTCCCGTGAGCCCCGACGGCCGGTACCTCGCGGTGATCAGGGACCGGCGCACCAGGGCCGACCTCCCACCCCGCACGAGCCTGCTCCTGCTTCCCCTCGAGGGAGGCGAGCCCTCCGAACTCGCCGGGGAGTGGGATCGCTGGCCGTCTCCTGCCGCATGGCTGCCCGACGGCTCGGCCCTCGTGGTCACCGCGGACGACGACGGGTCCGCCCCCGTGTTCGTGATCGACGTGTCCACCGGTGCCGTGCGCCGCGTGACGGAGGACGCCGCAGCCTATACGGACGTCCGGGTGTCCCCGGACGGCAGGAGTGCGTACGCCCTCCGCAGCTCCTACCTGTTCCCGCCCGAGGTCGTCCGGATCGACCTCGCCTCCGGATCCACCGAGCGGCTTCCCAACCCCGCTGAACGCCCCGAGCTCCCCGGTTCGCTCGAACGCGTGGAGTCGGCGGGGGAGGACGGCCAGCCGGTGAGGTCCTGGCTCGTGCTGCCCGACGGCGCCTCGGCCGGCGCTCCGGTCCCGGCGCTGCTGTGGATCCACGGCGGCCCGATCGGTTCGTGGAACGCCTGGACGTGGCGCTGGTCGCCCTGGATCATGGCAGCCCGGGGTTACGCCGTCCTCCTGCCCGATCCCGCACTGTCCACGGGATACGGCCAGCACATGGTGGACCGCGGGTGGGGCCAGTGGGGCGGCGCTCCCTACACCGACCTCATGGCCGCCACCGACGGCCTGGTGGCGCGGGACGACATCGACGGGACCCGCGTCGCTGCCATGGGCGGCAGCTTCGGCGGCTACATGGCGAACTGGGTCGCCGGGCACACCGACCGCTTCGCGGCGATCGTCACGCACGCGAGCCTGTGGGCACTGGACCAGTTCGGGCCCACGACCGACGCCGCGTACTACTGGGAGCGGGAGATGACGCCGGACATGATGAGCGAGAACTCCCCGCACCACCACGTGGCGAACATCAGCACACCGATGCTCGTCATCCACGGGGACAAGGACTACCGCGTCCCGATCGGCGAGGGGCTGCGGCTCTGGTACGAGCTGCTTTCCGCGTCGAAGCTCCCGGCCGACGACGAGGGCAGGACGCCCCACCGGTTCCTGTACTTCCCGGACGAGAACCACTGGATCCTCAAGCCGCAGCACGCCAGGATCTGGTACGGCGTCGTCGAGGCCTTCCTCGCGTCCCACGTCCTCGGGGAGGAGCGCGACCTCCCGTCGGAGCTGGGCCTGTAGGCACGGGCGGGGCGGTGGTTTGTAGAGTGGGTCGAATGACGCTGCCCTTCACCATCCGTCCCGCACGCACCGCGGACGTCCCCGCCATCAAGTCGCTCGTCGCGCCGCTCGCCGAGGAGCGCATCCTGATCGCGAAGGAGACGGTGGCCTACTACGAGGGTCTCCCGGAGTTCCGCATCGCGGAGTCCGACGGCGGTGAGGTGCTCGGCTGCGGGGCGCTGCACATCATCTGGGAGGACCTTGCGGAGGTGCGCACCCTCGCGACCTCGCCCGCAGCCCGCGGCCACGGCGTGGGCCACGCACTCGTGGAGGAACTCCTCGAGGAGGCGCGGGCTTTCGGCGTGAGCAGGGTCTTCTGCCTGACGTTCGAGGTCGGTTTCTTCCAGCGCCACGGCTTCGAGGTCATGGCCGACCAGTCCGCCGTCGACCCCCAGACATATTCCGAACTCCTCCGGTCCCACGACGAGGGCATCGCCGAGTTCCTGGACCTCGCCCGGGTCAAGCCCAACACCCTCGGCAATACGCGGATGATCCGGCGACTCTGAGGACCCTCCCGCCGCAGGCTGGCGTTCGGCAGGCCCGCGTGCATATAGTAAGACTGCTTAGCATCGCGTTGGCGGCGCTGGCAGGCCACCGGTACCGGTGGCTGTACACCGAGTTGAAGGAGGTCCGCATCATGGGACTGGATGACAAGATCGGGAACAAGGGCGAAGGCCTGGGCGGAAAGATCAAGGAAGGTCTCGGCAAGGCGAGCGGGGACGAGAACCTGGAAGCCGAAGGCCACAAGGACCAGGCGAGCTCGAGCCTCAAGGACGCCGGCGAGAACGTCAAGGATGCGTTCAAGGGACGCTGATCCATCCGGGCCGCACCGTTGATCGTGCGCCCGGCGATCTGAGGGAGGGCACCCTGCCGGGGGCCCTCCCTCAGGCGTTTAACCGGTTCGCCGGGATCGCCCTCCAGCGGTTCCCGGGTCGGGTCGTCGGGCCGGTCTCCGGCCTGTGCCGGGGCTGCCTCCGGGCTATAGGCAGCGGCAGGAACGGGCGGTAACGTGTCCAGTGGCCGGGGTGGTCCACGCGGGACGGGCTGCAGGCTGTCAGATGTCCGTTCCCAGTCAAGGAGCAGTCGCCGTGAAGAAGCTCATCAATGACCCCAAGGCCGTGGTCAACGAGTCCGTCGAAGGATTCGGGATTGCCCACGCCGACATCGTCACCGTCCATCCGGACCCCCTGTTCATCACCCGCAGGGATGCTCCCGTGCAGGGCAAGGTGGGCCTCGTGTCCGGGGGCGGAAGCGGCCATGAACCCCTCCACGCGGGCTTCGTGGGACTCGGGATGCTCGACGCCGCGGTGCCGGGTGCCGTCTTCACCTCTCCGACGCCGGACCAGATCATCCCCGCCACCACCGCCGTCGACGGCGGCGCGGGCGTCCTGCACATCATCAAGAACTACACCGGTGACGTCCTCAACTTCGAGACGGCCGCGGAGATGGCCGAGGCGGAGGGCGTTACCGTGCGTTCCGTGCTCGTCGACGACGACGTCGCCGTCGAGGACTCGCTGTACACGGCGGGCAGGCGCGGCGTCGGCGGGACCGTCTTCGTGGAGCGCATCGCCGGCGCCGCAGCGGAACGCGGCGACGACCTGGACGGCGTTGCCTCCGTCGCCCAGCGCGTCGTCGACAGCGTGCGCTCCATGGGTGTGGCCCTGGCCGCCTGCACCGTTCCGCACGCCGGGGTCCCCAGTTTCGACCTGGCCGAGGACGAGATCGAGATCGGCATCGGCATCCACGGGGAGCCGGGCCGGCACCGGATCGCCATGGAGGACGCCGACGGCATCACGCAGAGGCTGCTGCAGCCGATCGTCGCCGACCTCAGGCTGATCGCCGGGGACAGGACGCTCGTGATGGTCAACGGCATGGGCGGGACTCCCGCCAGTGAGCTGTACATCGTGTTCCGGAAGGTCGCGCAACTGCTCGAGGGGCTCGGCGTCACGATCGAGAGATCACTCGTGGGCAACTACATCACCGCCCTCGAGATGCAGGGTGCGTCACTGACCATCCTGCGCGTCGATGACGAGATGCTCGATCTGTGGGACGCACCCGTCCGCACGGCCGCCCTGCGATGGGGGGCATGAGGATGGCCGCTGTCCTCGATACGCAGTGGGCCCTCCGGTGGGTGCAGGAGACCGCCCGCGTGGTGGCCGAGAACCGTGCCCTCCTGATCGATCTCGACAGGGTCATCGGCGACGCCGACCACGGCGAGAACCTGGACCGGGGGTTCAGCGCCGTCGTCGCCAAACTCGACGCCGGCGATGCTCCCGCCACTCCGGCGGCCGTGCTCAAGCAGGTCGCCATGACCCTGATGTCCACCGTGGGTGGTGCAGCCGGTCCGCTGTACGGGACGGCGTTCCTGCGTGCGGCGACCTCGCTCGGGGACGCCGGCGAGATCGACGCGGCCGCCGCGGCCGGGATGATCCGGGCCGCCCGTGACGGCATCGTGGCTCGCGGCAAGGCCGAGGTCGGCGACAAGACCATGGTGGACGCCTGGACGCCGGCTACCGAGTCGGCCGAGACCGCGGCCCAGGCGGGAGCAACCCCACCCGAGGTTCTCGCCGCCGCAGCCAATGCGGCCCATGCGGGAGCGGTGGCCACCGAGCCCCTGATCGCCCGCAAGGGCAGGGCGAGCTACCTCGGCGAACGCAGCGCGGGCCACCAGGATCCCGGGGCGGTGTCGACCGCCCTGATCCTCCAGGCCGCTGCGGAGACAGCGGGAGAAGGCATCGCATGAGCGTCGGCCTGGTCATCGTGTCGCACAGCGCGAAGATCGCGGAGGGCGTCGTCGAACTCGCCGCGCAGATGGCGCCCGACGTCGTCCTCGTCGCCGCCGGGGGAGCGGACGACGGCGAAGGCCCGGTACGCATCGGCACGAGCTTCGACCGCGTGCAGGCAGGCATCGAGCAGGCGTCGGGAGGCGACGGTGTCGTGGTCCTGACCGATCTCGGCTCGGCCGTCATGACGGCCGAGATGGTGCTCGAGTTCCTCGAGCCCTCGGCACGGGATCGGGTCCGCCTCGCGCAGGCCGCCCTCGTGGAGGGGGCGGTCGCGGCTGCCGTCCAGGCGCAGGGCGGCTCCTCCCTCGACGAGGTGGTGCGGGCCGCGGAGGGCGCGGTCGTCTCCATCCGGCCCGAGGAACTCGAGCCCTTCGTCACCCACGCCGCAGCGGCGCCGGGGAGCGATGCGGCTCCCGGCACGTCGCCGTCGTCCGGGGGCCGGACGGCCAGCGGTTCCTGGACGCTGCCGAACCAGATGGGACTGCATGCCCGGCCGGCCGCGGTGCTCGCCACCGGACTGGCGGACCTCGACGCGGAAGTCACGGTGAACGGCGTCGACGGGAAGTCGGTGATGCTGCTCATGAGCCTCGGACTCGGTCAGGGCCGCACGGTCACGGCCGAGGCGAGCGGCCCGGACGCTCAGGCAGCGGTGGACTTCATCGGGCAGGCGGTCGAATCGGGCTTCGGCGAACCCGCCTGACAGGCCGGTTCCAGCCGGATGCCCCTCCGGCGAGCCCGCCGGACGGGCCTGCGGATGCCCTTCGGCGTCCCCGACCGACGGATCCGTTCTAGCCCGGCAGGCGGATGCCCCCTTCGGCGTCCTCGGCGAGGCCGTCAGCCAGGAGTCCGGCCAGGGCGCGTTCCAGTTGCTCGGCCGGCGCCTGCAGGCCGTGCAGCGTGGTCAGGGCGGCCGGACGCAGCGCATGACCGGAGGCGGCCGGCACGCCCATGCTGAGATCCACCGGGGACTCCAGGAGGATGGACCGCGGTACGGGCATCTCGGCATCGCGCAATACGGCGACGATCGCGCCGCGCACCTGGCGGTCCGTGCCCGCCCACGACTGCCCCTTGGGGACGTAATCGGGAGCAGGCCGTCCCGCTGCAACCCAGGAACACGCGTCGAGGATGGGGCAGGCGTCGCAGAGCGGGGACCGGGCGGTGCAGACCACCGCTCCCAGTTCCATCACTGCTGCATTCCACTGCACGGACAGGGCGTCATCGGCGGGCAGGAGTTCCGTGGCGCGCTTCATCTCCGCGGCCGTCAGCGCCGGGGCCGGGAGCGCACTCCCGCCGAAGACGCGGGCATGCACCCGGCGGATGTTGGTGTCGACGACGGTCTCGCGCCGCCCGAACGCGAAAGCGGCCACCGCGGCAGCGGTATAGGTGCCGACCCCGGGCAGGGACAGCAGCTCGTCGTACGTGGACGGCACGGCGCCGCCGTGGTCCGCGACCATCGCGGTGGCCGCGGCATGCAGGCGGAGGGCCCGGCGGGGATAGCCGAGGCGGCCCCAGTGCCGGACTGCGGCACCCGATGGATCTGCGGCGAGGTGGGCGGGGGAGGGCCATCGTTCGAGCCACTCACGCCACACCGGCAGGACGCGGACCACCGGGGTCTGCTGGAGCATGACTTCGCTCACGAGGATGCCCCACGGCGAGCAGTCGGCGTCGCGCCAGGGCAGGTCCCGCGCCGTCCCGGCGAACCAGTCCGCCATCCGGGTATGAAGGCCGTCGAGCCTCCCTGCGTCCCGGGTAGCACTGGTGGCAGTGGCAGCAGTGGCAGCACTGGCAGCACTGGCAGCACCGGCAAGGCGCGAGGGATCATTCGTAGGTCCGTTGCCGGGGATCATGGGTGCTCCTGAATCATCGTCGTGAATACTCTATCCACCGGCGTGGTGGCCGGAGTAATGCGGAGGGCCTTCCCTACCCTTGATGGATGGCATCCACGGGCGATCGCGGAACGGGCAGGCGCACAGGCAGCAGGCAAGGGCACAGCCCTGCGGTCTACCGCCGGAGGCGCCTGGCGGTGACCATCCTCGCGCTCCTGGTGATCGCGGCCCTCGCCGTCACGGGCCTCGTCCTGGCCGGCGTGCTCGGGAAGGGCGCGGATGCTGCGGCGGGCGAACCGCCCACGCCCGAAGCCAGTCCTTCCGCGAGCACCAGCCCCGCCCCCTCGAGCCCGGCCCCGTCCACGGCGCCTTCGCCGAGCGCCACCTCCGCGTCGCCCTCCGCGTCCCCCTCCGCGTCGGACGACGGCTGTGATCCGGCGAGCGTCGTGGTCTCCGCCGAGACCGACCGGCAGAGCTACGGGCCGGGAGAGGATCCTGTCCTGTCCCTCGTGGTCCGCAACGAGGGACCGGAGGCCTGCACGATGAACGTGGGGACGTCCCAGATGGAATTCGTGCTGACCAGCGCCGACGAGCGCGTGTTCTCCTCCACCGACTGCCAGCACGACTCGCAGGACCTCGAGCGCACGATCGAGCCGGGCGGCGAGGAACGCGCGACCTTCGAATGGTCCCGCAACCGGACGATGCCGGGCTGCACGCCGGTGGAGGACCCCGGGCCCGGAACGTATGCCCTGACCACCCGGCTCGGTGCCAGGAGCAGCAGCCCGGTGGCCTTCACACTCCAGTAGGCCGCAGCCGAATCCCTGCCGCTGCATGCCCGCGAAGGTGACAGCCCTGTGTGTCGTGGGAGGCAGCGCCCGGCAACCGGAGCCGGTGCGCCGCCCGGAACTCACATGAAGCGGTCGAGGAGGCTGGTCTCGGCGATCCGGGAGAGCCCCTCACGGACGGTCCGGGCACGTTGCTCGCCGATCCCGTCCACCGCCATCAGGTCGTCGATGTTCGCGGCCATCAGGTTCTGCAGGCCGTCGAAGTGGTCCACCAACCGATTGGCGACGGCCGGCGGTACGGCCTTGATGCCGGACAGCAGGCGGTAGCCCTTCGGCTGGATGACAGCCTCCAGCGAGTCCACGGATGGATTGAAGCCCAGGACGCTCGCGATGGTGCCGAGGTCGATGAGGTCCGCAGAGCTGAAGCCCTGCAAGGTCGCCACCCGCTCGTCGAGCGACGCGGTGCTGGACCCGAGGTTCATGTAGTCGCGCAGCACCATCTCGCTGCCCGGTCCGAGGCCCGTGGTGAGCTCCTCCACCTGGAGGGACAGCAGGCGGCCGTCGACGCCGAGTTCCAGCACGTACTGCGAGATCTCCTCCGAGATCCTGCGGACCATCTCCTGGCGCTGCAGCGTGACGGCGACGTCCCGGACGGTGACCATCGCCTCGATCTCGAGGGCCGAGAGCGAGTTGGTGACCTGGTCGAGCCGGGCCCGGTAGCGCTCGAGGGTGGCGAGGGCCTGGTTGGCGCGTGCGAGCACCGGTTCGGAGCCTTCCAGGACGTGCCGCAGCCCGTCGATGTAGAGGGCGATGATCTGCATGGACTGGCTGACGCTGATCACGGGGAGGCCGGTCTGCTTCGCGACGCGCTCGGCGGTGCGGTGCCGGGTACCGGATTCCTGCGTCTCGATGGTGTGGTCGGGCACGAGCTGCACGGCGGCGCGGAGGATGCGGCTCGCATCCTTGTCGCACACGATCGCGCCGTCCATCTTCGCCAGTTCGCGCAGCCGCGTGGGTGAGAACTCGATGCCGATGTCGAAGCCGCCCGAGCAGATGGAGTCCACCGTGCGGTCGAAGCCGAGCACGATCAACGCACCTGTGCGTCCCCTCAGGATTCGCTCAAGACCGTCGCGCAGGTGTGTTCCTGGGGCTACTCTGGCGAGGGTGGCTTTGAGTGAGTCCTCCGGACTACGAACCATGGGCCTATCCTTTCACCGCCCGCGCTGTTGAAGGCCCGGCGCAGTCGGGCGGCCGCCGTCGAGTCTCGGACGGTGGTCGGTGGCGGCGCCTCTAGCCGCGCAGCCGAACATAATACTACTGGCGCGCGCGAAATCCTCCGCACCGGTCCCCGTCGTGGACCAGTGACACCCCGAAGGCACCCGGAACAGCGGCGCCTAGAACAGCAGGGCCAGCGCCTCCGCGAGGGTGGATACCTCCCGCACCGAGAATCCCTTCGGCACGGGACCCGTACCGCCGGGGGACGCGGGGACGATCGCGTGCGTGAACCCGAGCCGCTCCGCCTCCTGGATGCGCCGTCCGATGCCGGGGACGGGACGCACCTCCCCGGCGAGGCCCACCTCCCCGAACGCGATCAGCCGGGCCGGCAGGGGATGGTCGGTCTTCGCGGACGCGATGGCGAGGGCGACGGCGAGGTCCGTGGCGGGCTCGGTCAGGCGGACGCCCCCCACCGTCGCCACGTAGCTGTCGTCCTTGTTCACGCTGACCGAGGCACGGCTCTGCAGCACCGCGAGCAGCATGGCGACGCGGGAGCTGTCGAGGCCGCTCGTCGCCCGCCTCGGCTGTGAGTTGGAGGATTCTGCCAGCAGGGCCTGGACCTCGGCGAGCAGTGGGCGACGGCCCTCGAGCGTGACCGTGATGCATGTCCCGGACACGGGGTCCTTGGTGCGGGACACGAAGAGGCCGCTGGGATCCGCGAGTCCCTCGATGCCCCCGTCCGTCAGGTCGAAGCATCCCACCTCGTCCGTCGGACCGTACCTGTTCTTCACGGCCCGCAGCAGGCGGAGGCGTGAGTGGCGCTCACCCTCGAACTGGCAGACGACGTCGACGAGGTGCTCGAGCAGCCGGGGGCCGGCGATGGAGCCGTCCTTGGTGACGTGCCCGACGAGCAGGGTGGTCATGCCCCGCGCCTTCGCCGCCCCGATGATCGACGCCGCGACCTCCCGGACCTGCGTGACACCGCCGGCGCTTCCGTCGACCGCCGCACTGCTGAGCGTCTGGACGGAGTCGACGATGAGCAGCGAAGGATCGATCGTCTCGACCTGGCCGAGGGCCTGGCCGAGATCGGTCTCTGCGCTGAGGTACAGGGAATCGGCGACGGCGTCGATCCGATCCGCGCGGAGCTTCACCTGGGCTGCGGACTCCTCACCCGTGACATACAGGACATCCTTGCCCAGGCGCGCGACCCGGGCGGCGACGTCGAGCAGGAGCGTCGACTTGCCGACGCCGGGCTCACCGGCCAGGAGGATCACGGCCCCGGGCACCAGTCCGCCGCCGAGCACGCGGTCCAGCTCGTCGATCTTGGTGGGCTGGAATCCGGACAGTGTGGCGTCGACCTCGGCGATCCGCCGGGCCGGGGTGGTGACTGCGGTGGCGGCCGTGGTGCGTGCGATGACCTGGCCCGTCTCCTCGACGGTGCCCCAGGCCTGGCATTCACCGCAGCGCCCTACCCACTTCGCCGTCGTCCAGCCGCATTCCGCGCAGCGGTAGTTCGGAGCGTTGTTGCGCGCCGAGCGCGCGGCAGGGGAGGTCTTCGTGGCCATTCCTTCAGGCTACCGGCGCTCACCGACACCGCCGGTCGGCGCCGTCAGAGCCGGGGGAGGTAGCCGGCGGCGTCGTCGTGGGAGAGGCCCGTGGCCTCGAGGAGGTCCACCACGAGGGGACGCAGGAGGAGGACGAGCCCCTCACCCTCGAGGCCTCCGATGTCGAGGGTCTCGGGATGGAGGTCGGTCGCGACGGCAGCGAGCTCGTTGCGTGCCTGACGCAGGTTGAGACGACGCTCGGCGGAGTCTCCAACGGACAGCGCCCGGCTGAGCGCATCCACGGCGTCGGCCGTGTCCTCGAGCGACTGGCCGAGGCTCTCGATCGCCTCGTCCGTGAGGGCCGCGTGGTTGATGGCGGACGTCAGGCGGCGGGAGAAGACACGGCTGTTCCGGATGGCCAGGTCGATGGATTCCACGGCGCTCCGCAGGGAACCGAGCTCGTCGCGGTGGCGCCGGTAGGCGGGCGAGATCCGGGCGACCTCCTGCGCGGCCCTCATGCTGCCCGTGAGGGTGTCGAGCCGGGACTGGGAGTTCCGTGCGCGGACCAGGGCGTGCCACGCCAGCGTGGAATCACTCTGGCGGAGTGCCGAGGCGCTGTCGCGGAGGACGCCGGACAGCTCGCCCAGCAGGCCCCGGACGTTCGTCTTCGGCTCGCGTCGTGGATCGCGGGGCAGCAGCACGGTGATCACGAGCGCGAAGAGCCCGCCCACGACGGCGTCGACGCTGCGCGTGAACGGCCCGCCCTGCGGCGCCGGGAGCAGGACCACGAGCAGGGACTGCAGTCCGAGCTGCGTGGTGAAGATGGTGCCGCTGTCCAGGAAGCGGGCCAGCAGGATCGAGACGAACAGCACGACGGCGGCCTGCCAGAGCCCCGTGCCGAAGAAGGTGAGCAGGAGGTCGCCCACCGAGATGCCGAGGGTGCAGCCGATCGCCACCTCGAGGACGCGCCGCAGGCGCGGGTCCCTCGAGAAGCCCAGGGAGATCATCGACGACGTCGCCGCGAACAGCGGGCCGTTGTGCCCGAGGACCTCCTCGGCGAAGGCGTAGGCACCGACGGCACACACCGTCATCTGCACTGCATTGACCACGGAGTTGGAGCTGCGCTTCAGTCCGATGCGGGAGCGCTTGCGCAGGAAGGCGAGGGTTGCGGACACTCCCTGGCGCGGCGGCATGGACCCAGTCTAGAAGGTAGGGCGGACGGACCCATTCGTCTCCTTCCGCCAGCGTCCACGGGCACCACCGGCCAATGGTCCCGAGCTGTTCACTTTCCGTTCATGTCCCTCGGCCACGCTCTTCACCTGCACTGCCTAGCTTCGAGGATGTACAGGAACGCGTACCTCTCTCCCGAGTGCCGCTAGCGCACCGGACCCATCCCTGGAAGGGGCAAAATCTAGTGAAGGCTCTTCGCTTTGGCCGCGCAGCGGCAGTTATCTCCGTAGCTGCGCTGGCGCTGACCGCGTGCGGTTCCGACAACGCCACCGGCCAGCCGGCCGCGGCCGGAGGTGCGTCCACCACCGCAGGTTCCGCGGTGACGGGAACCCTGACCGGAATCGGCTCTTCGGCGCAGAATTCCGCGATGGAGGCCTGGAAGGCCGGTTTCGAGTCCGCCAACGAGGGGGCCATGGTGCAGTACTCGCCGGATGGATCCGGTGCGGGCCGCAAGGCCTTCCTGAGCGGCGGCGCCCAGTTCGCCGGCTCGGACGCCTACCTGAAGGACGACGAGATGACCCAGGCCGTGGAGGTCTGCGGCCCGGATGGTGCCCTGAACGTCCCCACGTACATCTCCCCGATCGCGATCGCCTTCAACCTCGAGGGCGTCACCGAACTCAACCTCGACGCTCCCACCATCGCGAAGATCTTCACGAAGAAGATCACCGCCTGGAACGATCCGGCGATCGCCTCCCAGAACGAGGGCGTCGAACTGCCCGACACCACGATCACCGTCGTGCACCGCTCGGACGAGTCCGGCACCACCGAGAACTTCACCGACTACCTCGCCGCCGCGGCTCCCGAGGACTGGACCTACGAGGCCGCGGGCGCCTGGCCGGCCGACCTGCAGTCGGAGAATGCCAAGGGCACCTCCGGCGTCGTCCAGACGGTCACCTCGACCGACGGTGCCATCACCTACGCGGACGCCTCCGCCGTCGGAGACCTCGGCAAGGCCAAGGTCAAGGTGGGCGAGGAGTACACCGAGATCAGCTCCGACGCCGCAGCCAAGGCCGTCGACGTGGCAACGCCGGTGGAGGGGCGCCCCGAGCTCGACATGGCGCTCGACCTCGAGCGCGACACCACCGAATCCGGCGCCTACCCCGTCGTCCTGGTCAGCTACCACATCTACTGCACGACCTATGACAGCCAGGAGACCGTCGACCTCGTGAAGGCGTTCGGCTCCTACGTGATCAGCGAGGACGGCCAGGCAGAGGCCGAGGCCTCCGCCGGGAACGCCCCGCTGTCGGAGGCCCTGCGCGAGAAGGCCCAGACGGCCATCGACTCCATCGAGGTCGCCTCCTAGGGATGGCCCACCGGTCTCGTCTGGTCTAATGGAGACCGGACGGGACCGTCCGCCGTTTACGGCTGGAATGAGCAGTGACCTTCCCTATCGGCCCGGCACCCGGGCTGATCCTGCACCTGAAATCGACCGCCTGGAAGGCAAAGACGTGTCAACCAACTCGCTGAAAGCGTCGACCAGCTCGCTGAAAGCGTCGACAGATCGAGGCCGCGCAGGCGACAAGATCTTCTCCGGCATCTCCCTGGCTGCCGGCATCCTGATCCTGGCCGTCCTCTTCAGCGTCGCAGTGTTCCTGCTCGTACAGGCTGCGCCGATCTTCACCGCCGACCCCACCGAGGTCACCGGCGGCAACGGCTTCGCCCCCTACATCCTGCCGATCGTCATCGGCACGGTCGTCGCGGCCGCCATCGCGCTGCTGATCGCGACGCCCATCGGCATCGCCGTCGCGCTCTTCATCTCGCACTACGCCCCGCGCAGGCTGGCGAGGGCCTTCGGGTACGTCGTCGACCTGCTCGCGGCCATCCCCTCGGTCATCTACGGCGCATGGGGCTACATCATCCTCGCGCCGCAGCTCGCCCGGGTGTACACCTGGCTCGCCCAGAACCTCGGCTGGATCCCGATCTTCGCCGGACCCGCCAGCCAGACCGGCAAGACCATCCTCACCGCCGGCATCGTCCTCGCGGTCATGGTCATCCCGATCATCACCTCGCTCAGCAGGGAGATCTTCCTGCAGACGCCCAACCTCCATGAGGAAGCCGCGCTCGCGATGGGGGCCACGCGGTGGGAGATGGTCCGCATGGCGGTCCTGCCCTTCGCCCGGCCGGGGATCATCAGCGCGACGATGCTCGGCCTCGGCCGCGCCCTGGGAGAGACCATGGCGGTGGCACTGGTCCTCTCTCCCGGCGCGCTCGGCGCGAGCCTCGTGAAATCCGGTAACCAGACCATCGCGGCCGAGATCGCACTGAACTTCCCGGAGGCCTTCGGTCTCCGGCTCAACGAGCTGATCGCGGCCGGCCTCGTGCTCTTCGTCATCACGCTGGCCGTCAACATGATCGCCCGCTTCATCATCACCCGGCACAAAGAATTCTCGGGAGCGAACTAGATGTCAGCGAACCAGACGCTTCAGCGTCGCCAGTCCCACCTCACGCGGGGACACCTCCCCTCGTACGCCGTGTGGGTCGTCCTGGCAGCATCGGTCGTCCTCGGAGCCGCACTGGCCTCCCTCATCGGCTTCAGCGTCGTCGGCTGGGCCATCATCACCGCCGTCGTCTTCGTCCTCGCGGCCACCCTGGTCACCGCCGTCGCCGAAGGCGAGCGGAAAGCCAAGGACCGGCTCGTCACGTTCCTCGTCTACGGCGCCTTCCTGATCGCGCTCCTTCCCCTGGTGTCAGTGCTCTGGACCGTCCTGGAGCGCGGCGTCCCGGGGCTGAGCTACAACTTCCTCTTCACCTCGATGAACGGCGTGACGGGAGCCGTGGACAACGAGGCGGTCGAGGGCGGCACTCCGGTCCTGGGCGGTGCGTACCACGCGGTGCTCGGCACGCTCCAGATCACCCTGTGGGCCACGCTGATCTCCGTGCCGATCGGCCTGCTCACCGCCGTCTACCTCGTCGAGTACGGCTCAGGGAAGGGCCTCACCAAGGCCATCACCTTCTTCGTGGACGTGATGACGGGCATCCCCTCGATCGTTGCGGGCCTGTTCGCCGCGGCCCTGTTCGCCCTGCTGTTCGGCCCCGGCACCCGCACCGGCTTCGTGGCGGCCGTCGCTCTGTCCGTGCTCATGATCCCCGTGGTGGTGCGTTCCACGGAGGAGATGCTGAAGATCGTGCCGAACGAACTCCGCGAGGCGTCCTACGCGCTCGGGGTGCGCAAATGGCGCACCATCACGAAGGTGGTCATCCCGACGGCGATCTCCGGTATCGCCTCTGGCGTAACCCTGTCCATCGCGCGCGTCATCGGTGAGACCGCACCTATTCTGGTAACGGCGGGATTCGCGAGCTCCATCAACTGGAACGTCTTCAGCGGGTGGATGAGCACCCTCCCCACCTTCATCTATTACCAGATCCTCACCCCGACCTCCCCGACGTCGCCGGATCCGAGTACCCAGCGCGCCTGGGCCGCAGCGCTCCTGCTGATCCTCATGGTGATGCTGCTCAACCTGGTCGCCCGCCTCGTCGCCCGCATCTTCGCCCCCAAGACCAGCCGCTGACCATCCGCGGTAACGACCCATAAGGAAGCAATGTCCAAGCGAATCGACGTCAAGGACCTGAACGTCTACTACAGCAAGTTCCTTGCCGTGGAGGACGTGAACATCAATATCGAAGCCCGCTCCGTGACCGCGTTCATCGGTCCGTCGGGCTGCGGCAAGTCCACGTTCCTCCGCACGCTCAATCGCATGCACGAGGTCATCCCCGGTGCACGCGTCGAGGGTGAGGTGCTGCTCGACGGCGACAACCTGTACGCCGACGCCGTGGACCCCGTGACCGTGCGCGGCCAGATCGGCATGGTCTTCCAGCGGCCCAACCCGTTCCCCACGATGTCGATCCGCGACAACGTGCTGGCAGGCGTCAAGCTCAACAACAAGCGCATGAGCAGGTCCGACGGCGACGACCTCGTCGAGAGGTCCCTCCGCGGCGCGAACCTGTGGAACGAGGTGAAGGACCGCCTCGGACGCCCCGGCTCGGGCCTCTCCGGCGGCCAGCAGCAGCGCCTCTGCATCGCCCGCGCCATCGCGGTGTCCCCGCAGGTGATCCTGATGGACGAGCCCTGCTCGGCCCTGGACCCCATCTCCACACTGGCCATCGAGGACCTCATCAATGAGCTCAAGGCCGATTACACCGTGGTGATCGTGACGCACAACATGCAGCAGGCGGCGCGCGTATCGGACAAGACGGCGTTCTTCAACATCGCCGGTACGGGCAAGCCGGGCAAGCTCATCGAGTACGGCGACACCACCACGATCTTCAACAAGCCCGCGCAGAAGGCGACTGAGGACTACGTCTCCGGCCGCTTCGGATAGGCACCTGCTCCCAAGCCGCGGAATGGGCGGCGGCAGGGCGACGGCGGCTCCCCAGGGGGGCCGCCGTCGTCGTTCCGGGAGGGATGCGGTCGGCCCCGGACGCGTAGACCACGTGCCGCCGCGCCGGGTTCTCAAACCCGGGGGAACGCCGCCCCGGCTCTGGGCACCCGGCGCGGCGGCACCCCGGACGAAAGGCAACCAGGCCCCGACGGTTACAGCAGCGGGCTCAGCGCCAGGAAGAAGACGGCTCCCACCAGCGCGGTCAGCGGCGCGGTGCCGAGCCAGACGGCGAGAATGCGCGCCACCCGCGGCCGCTGGACGGAGGCGAACCGCTGGTTGGCCCCGGCCCCGACGATCGCGGACGCCATGGTGTGGGTGCTCGACAGCGGGAAGTGCAGGGAGATGGCACCGACGAACAGCATCACCGAGCTCACGCCCTGGGCGGTCATGCCGCGCAGGGGGTCGATGTGCACCAGCCGGTTGCCGAGTGTGTGCGTGATGCGCCAGCCGCCGAACAGGGATCCGGTGGCCAGCAGGACAGCGGCGAACACCTGGACCCAGAGGGGTATGTCGGACCCCGCCGCGTAGCCCGAACTGACGAGGGCGAGCAGGATGACCGCCATGGTCCGCTGGCCGTCCTGGAGCCCGTGGCCGAGGGCGAAGGCACCCGCCAGCACCGACTGCGCCATGCGGTTCCCCCGGTTGACCCTCGACGGCGAGCCGTGGCGCAGCAGCCAGGTCGCGGGGAACACCGCGGCGTACGCCAGGAGGTAGGCGACGACCGGCGAGAGCACGAGCGGCAGCACGATCTGCAGCAGGAGGGTTTCCCCCGCGCCGCTCATCGCAGGGCCGTTGGTCAGCTGCGAGGCCGCGCCGGCCCCGATGATCCCGCCCAGCAGCGCATGGGTCGACGACGACGGCTTGCCGCGGTACCAGGTGATGAGGCTCCAGAGGCAGGCGGAGAGCAGTGCGGCGATGAGGATCCCCAGCCCCGTCGACCCCGGTGGGAGGCCGATCGCGGCATCGGTGAAGAAGAGCGCCAGCGACGTGCTGAGCAGCGCGCCTACGAGGTTGAACAGCGCGGCGAGCAGGACGGCGATGGTCGGCGTCAGCGCCCGCGTCCGCACCGCTGTGGCCACGGAGTTCGAGACGTCGTGGAAGCCGTTGAGGAAGGCGAAGCCACCGGCGATGACGACCACCATACCGAGGAGGAGGGGCTCCACCTACGATTCCTTGACGAGGATGCTGCCCACCTGGGTGGCAACCCTCCTGATGTCCTTGGTGACGTCGACGAGCTGGTTCGCCACGTCGCGGTGCCGCGCGTAGACGAGGGGCTTGTGGTCGTTCAGGAGTTCGGCGCACCAGCTGCGGTGCGTGCGCTCGGCACGCCGTGCCAGGCGCAGGATCTCGATCCAGTACTCCTCGAGGTCCTCCATCGACGTCAGCCGCTGCATGGCGACGGCGGTCAGCTCGGCCTGCCGGTTGATGACCTCGAGCTGGTCGGCCGCCCGCTGGCTCAGCTTGCTCAGCCTATAGAGGGCGATGAGCTCCCCGGCGCCGTCGAGCTTCTCGATCGCCTCGTTGAGCAGCCGGGACAGCACGTAGAGGTCCTCGCGCGGGAGCGGGTTGATGAAGGAGGTCCGCATGGACGTCAGGAGTGCGAAGTGCAGGTCCGTCGACACCGATTCGTGCTGGTGCAGTTCCTCGGAGAGGCGGTCGTACTCCTCGGTGGACGCCCCGAGGATCGCGGACATCGTCCCGACGCCGAGCACGAGCTGCCGGGCCATGCGGGAGAGCAGTTCGAGCCCAGCGGTCTCCTGCGGGAAGAGGCGTAGTTTCACGGAGTCTTCCTCGGAGGATATGAAGGGACCGGCGGCCGAACAGAGGCCGCACTGTTTGCCGGTGGGCATAGTAGTGGCGTCGAACCGGGAGCGCCTCTCGGCGGAAGGCCGCTCGAAGCGGCTGAGTGTTGAAGCCCGGGGGTTCCACGGTCCGACGCCGTATTAAGTCTTGCCCTCCCCGGAGCCGCTGTCAACATCGGCCCCAGCGGGCGGTTCAGTCGAGCTCTCCGCGCCGCCAGGATTCCGCGGCGTGTTCGAGGTCCTCCGCGGTCTTGATGAGCTGATGCGAATTGCGGGTCAGCTTGGAGGCGTGCGGGCCGTTGGCCAGTTCGGCGTCGTCGGCGTGGTTGGCCTGGCCCAGGGCGACGACGCGGCAGAACGCGGCGAAGCGTTCGAGGGCGACGTCGAAGTCCCCCTCGAAGGCACCGGACAGGATGGTGTCGGCCATCGTGGCCATCTCCACTGCTCCCGGCGGCTCGGCGACGCCGGCGACGACCTTCGACACCTGAGCCACTTCCTTGCCGGAGGCGAAGTAGGAGGCGATGCGCTCCGGGTTCTGCTGGGTGGCCGCCCGCAGCGCGTACAGTCGCCACAGGGCGCCGGGCAGGGACCGGGCAGGGCTCTCGGCCCACATCTCGGCGATGGCTTCGAGGCCCTGCTGGTCGGCGAGTTCCACGAGGCGGCGCGTCACGTCCGGATCGTCGGCGCCGCGCCCGTGGTGCACCAGGGCGTGCGCAGCCATGTGGGCGGCCTCGGAGACCCGCGACGGATCGACTCCACCCGCGAAAACCTCGAAATCCGCGGGAGCGAATGGCTTCGGCTTGTGGGGCCGCGGGCTGTTGTTCGTATATTCGCCGTCCATGGAACGAGGATACTCCTGCGGGATTTCGGGCCGTACGCCGCGGCGCTGCGCTGTCTCCGGAGCAGGAGTGATTGCGATAAAGTAAGCGGGTCATCGCACCGCGACGGCGGTCTTCGGATGCGTCGGGCGCGGCCGGTGGTGTGGGCCCTTAGCTCAGTTGGCTAGAGCAACGGACTTTTAATCCGTGGGTCGTGGGTTCGAGCCCCACAGGGCCCACCTGTAGGAAGAAGACCCCGGGACGTCGGTCCCGGGGTCTTCTTCGTCCTAGCCGGACACCTCATGGACCACGAACGCGGTGAGGAAGCCGAGCGCGGCGATGAGTCCCGTGAGCATGTGCTGGCGCTCGAAGGCTTCGGGGATCATGGTGTCGGCCACCATCGCGAGGATCGCCCCGGCGGCGATGGCGGTGATGAAGGCGACCGTCACCCCGGAGGCGCCCGCCAGGAGCGAGTACCCGGCGAGCGCCGCGAGGCCGGAGACCAGCGCGATCCCGCCCCACAGCCCGAAGACATAGCGCGAACTGCGTCCTGCGTTCCTCATGCCGGCGGTGCTCGAGAGGCCCTCGGGGACATTCGAGATGAAGATCGCGACGAGGACGGCAGGATTCACGGCGCCGCCTGCCACGAGCCCCAGACCGAGGACCACGGACTCCGGGATGCCGTCGAGAAGCGCCCCGAGCGCGATCGCGTTGCCGCTGCCGGCATCCTCCTCCTCCGAGGGCTGCTGGCCGCCCGAGCGCTTGCGGTGCTGGGCGCCCTGCCGGGCGAGGAGGGCGTTCGCGCCGACGTAGGTGACCGCTCCGGCGAGGAACCCCAGTGCCGTGGGCAGGAGCCCGCCCGCCTCCTGCGCCTCGGCGACGAGCTCGAACGCGAGGGCCGAGATCAGGACGCCTGCTCCGAAGGCCATCACGAAGGCCACGATGTGCGGTGGCACCTTCCACTTCCATGCGATCGCCGAGCCGACGAGCAGCGCTCCTCCGGCGATCGCTCCCCACAGGAATGCTTGCAGCCACAGCGGCACGGGATCTTGCTCCTTCTCGGGACGACTTCTTGGGACGACGACGACAAAAACTCCGCCAAGCCTGCCACAGGAAGGCTGGATGCCGGCAGCGGAAGTTCCGGGCCGGGGGGGATTGACTCGCCGTCGTCCCTCGTCTGCACTGGTACCAGGAACTGGAGAACTGCGGGCGCGACGATGCCCCGAGCGGAGGGAGATCCATGGACGCCGCTGCCCTGGCCGGAAGCCTGGCCGCATGCGCCGTCATGGCCGGAGCCGCTGCCCTGACCGGCTGGCGGATCGATGCCGTCTCCCGTCGCAATGGAGGGGCCGACGACTACTTCTGGACCGCTTTCGGCGGGATCCTCGTCGTCCTGGGAGCGGGGGTCGTGGCCGGGGCCCTGGGCGGGCCGGGAGCGGTGATGGCGGTGGGAGTCGGGATCGCCTCCCCGCTGGCGGCCGCCACCTGGGCCAGGGGGCGCCACGAGCGAAGGGCGCGTGCGGCCCGGGAGTCGGCGCGTGCGACCGCCTGGGAGCACCTGTGCCGGCGCCACGACGCGGTAGTCCGACGCTGGGCGGAGTACGACGTCGATCCCGCCAAGGCGATCCGCTACCCGGGCATGCACGATCCCACCCACCCCGCGGCGAGGTCGGTCATCCATGCGCTGCGGGCAGCCGGCGCGAAACGGGACGCGGGGCCCGGCTCGACAGCGGATCCCCAGGCGGATCCCCGGGAGATGCGGGGCTACGCGGATGCCGTAGGCAGCCTCGAGCGCGCTCTTGCCCTCGCCGAGCAGGACATCGGCGCGCACCCCCTCGGACGCCATCGGACTGTCCCGAGTCGACTTTGAATCGTTACACTCCAGCCCGCCCTGAAGCGATCCCCGCCCTTAGGATTAAGTTTCCAGAGCGAACTACTCCTGCTGTCTGACCGCCGCTTGCCGGCCCCGTGATCCGAGGAAGGGAACAATGCGACTACCGGCGCGCTGCTCGGCAGGCCTCCTGGCCGCATCCCTGCTCGCTTCCTTGCTCATCGGTACCGCGCCGGCTGCCCTCGCAGGTCCTGCGGACGACACCCGGACCATCGTCCCGGTTCGAGACCAGGGGAACAGGCAGAACGTCCGCTTCGCCACCTACAACGCAAGCCTCAACCGGTCAGCCCCCGGCGATCTGGTACGGGACCTGAGTACCCCGGCGAACGCCCAGGCCCGCGCCATCGCCGAGGTCCTGCAGGTGACCCGGCCCGACGTCGTCCTCCTCAACGAGTTCGACTACGACCCGGGCACCAGGGCGGCCGACCTGTTCGACCAGAACTACCTCCGCGTCAGCCAGAACGGCAAGGCGGCGCTGGACTATCCCTACGTCTACACCGCCCCCTCCAACACGGGCGCCCCGAGCGGCTACGACCTCGACAACGACGGCACGGTGGGCGGTGCCGGCGACGCCCTCGGCTTCGGCACCTTCGAGGGGCAGTACGGCATGGTGGTCTACTCGAAGTACCCCATCCAGACGGGGGCGGTCCGGACGTTCCGGAACTTCCTCTGGAAGGACATGCCTGGCGCCCTGCTCCCGGACAACCCCGCCACGGAGGCGCCGGCCGACTGGTACTCCTCCGACGAGCTCGCCGTCCTGCCCCTCTCCAGCAAGTCCCACTGGGACATCCCGGTGAGCGTCGGCGGCAAGGCCATCCACGTCCTGGCGAGCCACCCCACTCCTCCCGTCTTCGACGGCGAGGAGGATCGCAACGGCAGGCGGAACAGCGACGAGATCCGGTTCTGGTCCGACTACGTGACCGGCGGGCCCAACGCGTCCTACATCCACGACGACGACGGCGCCGCGGGTGGACTCAGGCGTGGAGAGCGGTTCGTCGTGCTCGGTGACCAGAACAGCGACCCCCTGGACGGCGATGCGCGGGGCGGTGCGATCGGACAGTTGCTGGGCAACAGGCTGATCCAGGATCCGCTGCCGTCCTCGAGCGGTGCAACCGAAGCATCGGCGCTCCAGGGTGGCGCCAACGCGGAGCACCGCAGTGATCCGCAGTTCGACACCGCCGACTTCGAGGACCGGAACGCGGGCAACATCCGCGCCGACTACGTGCTGCCGTCACGCAACCTGCAGGTCTCCGCGTCAGGCGTGTTCTGGCCGCGGGCCGGCATGCCCGGCTCCGAACTGACGGGCATCTTCCCGTTCCCCACGAGCGACCACCGGCTGGTCCACGTGGACGTCACCGTGAACGGCGTCAGGCTGCGCTAGCCGCGGCGTGCGTGTAGCGACGGCAACGGCGGACCTTGTCGCCGCACGGCGGCCGGGTGTACGGTCCAACGCATGGAGACGATCCCTTCCCAGTAATCGCGCCGGCTTCTGCCGGCCCAGCGCCACTTGTCGATGACACCGCTCCAAGCGCGCCTCCTCGGTTACTCCGGTCCTCGCAGTCCTCCGCACCCCCCCGGCGCACCGGACTGTCCTGTTCCGACCCGCGTGGCGGCCCCTCCCGAAAGGAACACCATGACCAGCACACCCCAGAACGATCCGTCCAGAGCCGACGCTTCCGCCGACGGGGAGGCGACCCCGGCCAAGGGCCCCGCGTCCCGGAAACTGCAGGACGACCCGCGCGCGAAACTCGCACTCGCGAAGAAGAACCAGGCCGGGAATCCGGCGGCGGCACCCGGCGGAGGCCACGCCAAGGCGGCCCATGAGAGCAGCAAGCAGGGCAAGCAGGAGAAGAAGGTGCGCTGGTAGGCACACCGCGCCGCCCACCGCAGGGTGGTGAACGGCCGTTAAAGTGGAGCTGGCTCCGAGTTCTGCGTATGGGGGAATCGCAGAAATCGGAGCCAGCGATCTCAGTATACTTCGACAACAGCCCGAAAAGTCCAATCGAAAGGTGACGATGTCCGTCACAGCCAAAGCATTCCAGCTGTGGCGTTCCCAGGTCGCTCCGCAGGACACCGTGTCCGATGTCTGCAGGGTCGCCGGCATCAAGCGGTCCACCCTTGCGCAGCAGCTCGTCCGGGGCAAAGTGTCGGTGCAGACCGTCGTCGCCATCGCCCGCGGATACGGCATCCCCCCCGTCGACGCGCTCGCCGTGTACCAGGGGTACGAGGACCTGCCCGCGGGGATCCGACCGCCCACGGACGCGGAGCTGGTCAGCCAGGTCTCGCACATCGACATCCTGCGGCTGCTGGTGGCACGCAGCGAGGACAGGGAGGAGGCGGGAACGGATCTGCACCTCGACCTCGCGCCCTTCCCCCATCACAACTCGGTCCGTGCGTGGATCGAGGCCATCGACCCCGGTGACCTCCGCCAGCAACTGGCAGCGAGCACCGGCGTGGCCCGGCAGAACCTCTCGGCCCAGCTCACCGCCGGCCGGCTCGCCCCCGCGATCGCTGTCCAGGCCGCACGGATCGCCGGAGTCTCGCTGACCAGTGGGCTGGTGGTGACCGGGCTGCTCACCCCCGAGGAGGGTGGCTGGCCGGAGGGCGGCCGCTCCCGTGCCCTGCACGCCCTGTCCGACCTCGACCTCGTCTTCCTCGCGCGCGACCGGCTCGACGTCCTCGGCAAGCAGATCCGGCGGACGGAGCTCGACGACGGCAAGGACCGCGCATTATGGGAGAACCTGGGATGACCGCGACGACCATTCAGTGGGCCGCCCTCTGCCTCTGCGTCGTGGGGGCGGCCGTACGGGTGCCCGAGGTGCGCAGGGGGCGCGGACGGACGGTGTTCACCGCCCTGGTGCTCCTGACGGTCGCCGTCGGCCTGTCGGTCGCTCCGATCTATACGGCAGTGGACGGCCTCCTGGGCGGGGTCAACATTGCGAACCTCCTGCTCCGGCTGGCCCTGTACGCGGTCTTCGTGCTCCTCGGCGCCAGGATGGCCGCGGCGTTCGATTCGCCGCTCGCCCGGCGCCTGGTCGTCGGTCCGTTCGGTCTCGCCATCCTCGGCCTGACTGTCGCGGCGACGCTGTACTTCTTCGTCGCCAGTGAACTGCCCGGCAGCTCGACCGGCCTGCGGAACTTCATGGATCAGGACACGGTGCAGCAGTACGCCGCCCTGGGACGGCTCTATCCGGGATACGTCGCCGCGTGCCTGGTGGCGCCCGCGACGGCGTCGGTCCTGGATCAGCACGCCCGGCTCATCCACCGGGTCGCCTGCGCGTTCCTGGCGGGTGGATTCTCCCTCGTTGTGGTCTTCGTGCTGCTGAGGCTGACCCCGATCCGGCTCGGGGCCTTGGATATCGTCCTGCCGTTCTCGGCGATCCTGCTGACGGTGGTGGGGCTTGGCCTGATCTGGCTGAGCCATGTCCGCAGCAGGAGACGCCGCGCGCGTTCCAACAAGCTCGCCTAGGACCACTGCAACCGGTTCCCCATAAGGATGTGGGTCTAGCGGGCAAAAGAAACCCGATTGTGTCCTCAGAGGGATTCACGTTTTCATGTCGATGTGCAAAAATAATGATTATGTAACTGCCGCTGTCCGTGGGGGGGCAGCGGATCGTTATTCGGCAGGCAGGTGTGTCCATTAGAACGGGTGGACCCGCCTGCTTGGCAGCGCTGGGGACGCGAAAGGGCACCATCCGCCAGGTATCGACGGCGGATGGTGCCCTTTGTGGTTGGTGCTACTCGGCGTCGTGATCCGTCTCGATGATCCGCGCCAGGCTCTCCAGCGCGTCCTCTGCGCCGTCGGCCTCGGCGCGCAGGACGATGATGTCACCGTGCGATGCTCCGAGGCTCATCAGCGAGAGGATGCTCGAGGCGTCCATGGCTTCCTCGGCGGGTTCGCCGTCCATGGCGATGGTGACCTCGAACGGCAGGTCACCTGCCGCTTCTGCGAAGATCGAGGCCGGGCGGGCGTGGAGTCCGACGCGACTCGCCACGGTTGCCTTGCGTTCTGCCATGATGTGCTCCTTTTCGTGGATGGGTTCCCCGTACAGCCAACCGGACGCGAGGGTCAGGCTGCAACCGGCTGGGCGGCGACGGTGTTCTTCTTGCTCGAGGCGTAGCGCTTGAGGGCGATCACCGCGAGGGCCGAGATGACCATGCCCACGATTACCGCGACGAGGAACATCAGGAAGTTACCGATGGCGAAGAAGACGAAGAGGCCTCCGTGCGGTGCCTGCGATGTGACGCCGGTGCCCATGACGATCGCCCCGGTGACGGCGGAACCAAGCAGCGACGCCGGGATGACGCGCAGGGGATCAGCTGCCGCGAAGGGGATGGCGCCTTCCGAGATGAAGGCCGCTCCGAGCAGCCAGGCTGCCTTGCCGTTCTCGCGTTCCGCCAGGCTGAAGCGCCGGCGGTCGAGGGCCGTGGCGAGCGCCATGGCCAGGGGCGGCACCATTCCGGCCGCCATGACGGCTGCCATGATCTGCCAGGGAGCCTGGTTGTCCACGGATCCGGCACCGAGTCCGGCGACCGCGAAGGAGTAGGCGACCTTGTTGACGGGACCGCCCAGGTCGACGGCCATCATGAGCCCGAGGATGACGCCGAGGCCGACCGCCGCGGTACCCGTGAGGCCGGAGAGCCAGCTGTTGAGTCCGGTGGTGATCGCAGCGATCGGTCCGCCGAGCAGGAGGAACATCAGGCCCGAGGCCACGATGGACGCCACGAGCGGGATGATCACGACCGGCATGAGGCTGCGCAGCCAGCGTGGCACCGAGAGGCGCCCGATCGACATGGCGACGTAGCCGGCGAGCAGGCCGCCGACGATGCCGCCGAGGAAGCCGGCTCCCATGAAACCGGCGACGGCACCGGCGACGAAACCGGGGGCGATGCCCGGCCTGTCGGCGAGGGCGTAGGCGATGTAGCCGGCGAGGGCGGGAACCAGGAATCCGAGGGAGAGCTGGCCGATCTTGAAGGCGACCGCCCCGAGGTATTCGCCCAGGCCCCCCGCGGGCAGGTTCGCCAGGCTGTTCTCGAGGACGACGGTGTCGGCTGTCTCGGTGATCAGGTAGCCGCCGAGCAGGAAGCCGAGTGCGATCAGGAGTCCGCCGCCGGCGACGAAGGGGATCATGTAGCTGACGCCGGTGAGCAGTGCCCGCTTGAGCGTCCCGCCGATGCTGTCCCGGCCGCCGTCGTCGTCGGTCTGGTCACTGCCGGTCCCGGAGACCCTGCGGGCGTTCGGGTTCTGCGCGGCGGCGAGGGCTTCCTCGACCATCTCGCCCGGTTCGTCGATGCCGCGCTTGACGGGCGCACTGATGACGGGGAGCCCGGCGAAGCGGTGCTTGTCACGGACGTCGACGTCGACGGCGAAGATGACGGCGTCGGCGGACGCGATCACGGAGGGGTCCAGGGGAGTGGCCCCGGACGAACCCTGGGTCTCGACCTGGAGGTCGACGCCGCGCTCCTTGGCGGCTGCGACGAGTGAGTCGGCGGCCATGTAAGTGTGCGCGATGCCGGTGGGGCAGGCGGTCACGGCGACGAGGCGGCGTACCTTCGTGTCCGTGGCGCGTCCGCCGTCCAGTGCCGGTCCCGTGGTGTCGGTTCCCGAGGTGCCCAGTGTCGCCGCGGCCTCGCTGGCCCGGGCGCCGGCGCCGGAGGATTGCTCGGCGGACCCGGCTGCACCGGCGGCGTGGGCTCCGGCGCCCGCGGTTCCTGCGGGGGCTTCACCGAGGCCGAGGGCGCCGTTGACGAGCGCGACGACGTCGGCCGGTGTCTGCGCGGCACGCAGCGAGGCGGTGAAGTCCTTCTTGATGAGTGAACGGGCGAGCTTCGACAGCAGCTTGAGGTGCTCCTGGTCGGCGCCGTCCGGAGCGGCGATGAAGAAGACGAGGTCCGCCGCACCGTCCTTGGCGCCGAAGTCCACGGGCGGTGACAGGCGCGCCATGGCGAGGGTCGCGACCGTGACGGCCTTGGATCGGCAGTGCGGGATGGCGATGCCACCGGGAACGCCGGTGGAGGTCTTCTGCTCCCGGGCGAGTGCGTCGGCGTAGAGGCCGTCGACTTCCGTGGAGCGGCCCTGCGCGGCGACCTGCTCCGCGAGGTAGCGGATCACCGAGGAACGCTCGGTCCCCAGGTCCTTGTCCAGAGTGACGAGCTCCGGGGTGATGAGATCGGACATCAGAATTCCTCCTGTGCGAGGGGCCCTGCGGTGGACCCGGTTGCGCTTGGTTCGATCACGGGCAGCGTGACCATGAGGGGAGTGACCGCGACGGCGGCCGGCGTTGTTTGGTCGAGCGATGGAACGGTGGAACCGGGAAGGGCGGCGGCCGCCGATCCGTGGGCAACGGCCTGGCGCAGGCAGTTCTCCGGGAGTTCGCCTGCGCTGTGCGCCAGCAGGTAACCGGCCAGGGCGGAGTCTCCCGCACCGACGGTGGAACGCGCGATGACGGGCGGGTGCACGGCGTGCCATGCCCCCGCGTCCGTCACGAGCAGGGCGCCCTTGGATCCAAGGGTCGCCAGTACCGCTCCCACCCCCGCGGCGATGAGCACCGCGCAGGCCTTCGCGGCCAATTCATGATCCTGCTCGAGCTCGTCCCCCGTGCCGATGCCGGTGAGCTCGCTGAGCTCCTCGGCATTGGGCTTGAGCAGGTCCGGCGCCGGAACGCCGGCAGCGGCCTCGGTGAGCGGTTCTCCCGAGGAGTCGATGGCGACCAGGGGCGCGGACGATCCGTAGGCTTCGCGGACCGCGGCCGTGACCCTCGTGTAGAAGGTCGGGGGTACGCCCGGTGGAAGGGACCCGGCGAGGACCAGCCACTCGGCGCCGTCACTCTCGGCGACGACGACGGCGAGCAGCTCCTCGAGCTGGGCGGGGGAGAGTTCGGGGCCGGGTTCGTTGATCTTCGTCGTCGTGCCGTCGGGTTCGGTGATCGCCGTGTTGGTCCGCAGGCCCGCACCGATGGGCAGGTTGTGGAACGGGACGGAGACGCTGCGCAGTCCCGCGAGCACGGCGTCGTCGTCGTCGCCCGGAAGGATGGCGAGGGTCCGGATGCCCGACATGGCCAGGGCTCGGCTGACGTCGACGCCCTTCCCGCCTGCCTCCTGCACCACGTGGGTCGCGCGCTGGACCGCGCCGCGGGTGAGGGGGGCGGTGATCTCGACCGTGCGGTCGATGCTCGGATTCGCTGTGAGGGTCAGGATCACGCGACGATCACCTCCACGTCGGCATCGGAGAGTGCATCCGCCAGGGAGCCCCGGGGTGCGCGGTCGGTGATGAGTGCATCGATATCCTCCAGGTTGGCGAAGCTGATCAGGGTTTCCTCGCTGAACTTCGACGAGTCGGCAAGGAGCACCACGCGCCGGGCCGAGCGGACGATCGCGGTCTTCACGGCGGCCTCGTCGACATCGGGGGTGCTCAGGCCGAAACCGGCGGCGATACCGTTCGCTCCGACGAAGGCGATGTCGGCACGGAGGCGCGAGAAGTGCGCCACGGTGCTGCTGCCGACCGCCGCGCTGGTCAGCGCCCGTACGCGGCCACCCACGAGTTCGACACTTCCGCCGGCGCCGGAGACGAGGGCCGCGATCGAGACGGAGTTGGTGACCACGGCGAGCTCGGGCCGGGTCTCCTCGGCCAGCACCGCGGCGAGCGCTCCCGTGGTGCTGCCGGCATCGAGCACGACGGCGCCGGACACGGGTGTCATAGCCAAGGCGGCCTGTGCAATGCGCTTCTTCTCGGGGGAGTGCTGGGAGGACCGGCTGGTCAGGCTCGGTTCGTTCGTCGTCGCGCCGCTTCCGGCGATGGCGCCTCCATGGACGCGGCGGAGCACGCCGTCGTTCTCGAGGAGGGCGAGGTCCCGGCGGACCGTTTCCTTCGTGATGCCGAAGCGTGATGACAGGCCCGCTACCGTGACGCGGCCGTCGGCGGAGACCAGGTGGCTGATCTGGCGATAGCGCTCTTCCGCGAACATGAGGACCCCGTTGTCTTCAGCTGGGGACGGATCCCGCAGCATGTGGTTTTGTCTTTGTTTCGGTGACTCTATCTCCGCTTTCGCCCCTCGGTCAAGGGTTTTCCATGCTGGACAAAAGCAAACACAGATGGAGCGACGCGGGGGCGAGGCAGGAGCTTCTGGTCCGCCTGCCCGTCGGGGCGCGCCGGGCGCCAGGGAGTAGGAGCGCCACGAGGGGGCGCTCCGGGCACCAGGGAGGAGGAGGCGGCTCAAGGGGCGCCCAAACGGCACCTGCACGTCCGACCGGCGGAAAAGGGGAAAGCGGGAATTGCACGAGTGCAATTAGGAAATCGGTGAAACGATTCCTATTGAGCGAATTCCGGGCGATTAGTCGGTGTATCCGGCTCGGACTAATTCTCCGCCGGGTGCAGCTGCGACTGCCGGCTGCCGGTCGCTCCTGCAGGCCGCGCGGCTTCAGAATCCCCGCGATCCTGCGTTTTTGCCGCGTCGTCGACATCACGCGCCCTGCAGCGCGCGCCCGGCATCGGTTCGGCAAAGATTCACCCGAAGGACTTGATAAGCAGGGTTAGCGTGGTGTTAGGATTGCACCCTAAGCATGCTGATGAAGTACAGTCGGTAAAAGCTGCACTCCGGTGCATTGGAACATTCGCCAGTGGCCCGTCTCCGGACGGGCGGCTGAACATCACTCAAGGAGCATCTTATGAGTTTCATCGGTTTTCTTATCCTCGGCCTCATCGCAGGCGCCCTTGCGAAGCTGATCCTGCCCGGTAAGCAGGGCGGTGGCATCATCATCACCCTGATCCTCGGCGTCGTCGGCGCATTCCTCGGCGGCTGGATCGGTGGAAGCCTCCTCGGCGTCGACCTGGGCGGTACGTTCTCGCTGATGTCCATCCTCTTCGCCGTCATCGGCGCCCTGATCGTGCTCGTCATCTACGGCGCCATCGCCGGTCGTCGCGGCTCGCGCGTCTAACCAGCGGTACCCGCTGAACCTTGGGGGAACAGCTGCCGAAGGGCGCCACCGGATCCCGGTGGCGCCCTTCGGCTGTTCTCGGCCCTGCAGGACCGTGTTCACACCAGCATTCGCGCCAGCAGGAGAACCTGACCGACGGGCTTGCGCCCCACCTAGACTCGATCCAGACGGCACACGATCCAGCCGCGGAAGGACCATGATGTTTGGCCGAAACAAGGAGAATCCAGCCGTGAAGGCTGCGAACGGGACGCTGTTCGACAAGGACGGCAACCCGAAGCCCGGGATCCTCCGGGGTATCGAACGGGCCCTCGACATCCAGAGACCCCTCATCCTCTCGAACCTGAACCGGCTCCGGCGGCGGCACCCGGAAGCGTCTCCGGCCGAACTGGCGCGGTTCCTGGAGCGCGACTACCTGCGGGCGACGACGGCCGCCGGAGCTGCTGTCGGAGCTACCGCCGCCGTGCCGGCCGTAGGCACGATCGCCTCCCTGGGGCTCTCGGCCGCCGCGACCATCGGATTCCTCGAGGCGACGGCCCTGTACGCAGAGTCCGTCGCTGAACTGCACGGCATCAACACCGAGGACCCGGAGCGCTCGCGGGCCATGGTGATGGCGATCCTCATGGGGGAGGAGGGGACGGCGCTCATCCGGTCCATCCTCGGTGCCTCCGCCGGCCAGGGCGCTCCGCAGTACTGGGGCCAGATGGTCAGCAAGTCGGCACCGAACTCGCTCGTCAAATCCCTCACCAAATCGATCCAGCGGCGCTTCCTCAAGAAGTTCCTCGCTCGGCAGGGTGGCTTCATGCTCGGACGGGCACTGCCCTTCGGAGCCGGAGCGATCGTCGGCGGAACCGGCAACCACCTCATGGGCAAGGCGGTCATCCGCACCACCCACGAGGCGTTCGGGCCGTTGCCCCACACGATCCCCGGCGAACTGGCCGACGAACTGCAGCTTCCGAAGCCGGGAAACGGCGAGAAGCGGGCCTAACCGAAGATCGCGTGGGCGACGGCGAAGATGAGCAGGCCGGCCAGTGAGCCGACCACCGTGCCGTTGATCCGGATGAACTGGAGGTCCTTGCCGACCTGCAGTTCGATCTTCCGCGAGGTCTCCTCCGCGTCCCAGCGGCCCACCGTCTCGGAGATGACGCCTGCGATCTCGCTGCGGTAGGTGCGGACCGCGTAGGAGGCGCCGTCGGCGATCCAGCGGTTCACCTTGCCGGCGAGTTCCGCGTCACTCGTCAGGCGGGAGCCGAAGTCGCGCACGGCAGCCTTGAAGTTCGAGGTCAGCTCGCTCTGCGGGTCATTGACCGCCTCGAGGAGGGCCGTCTTGATCGTGGCCCAGGTGCGGGCCGTGAGGTCGCGCACGCGGGGATCGTCGAGCAGCTGCCCCTTGATCTCCTCGGCCTTCGCGATGGTCTCCGGCTTGTGCTGGAGATCCTGTGCCAGGTCGCGGAGGTACCGGTCGATGGCGAGACGGACGTCGTGCTTCGGATCGTCCTGCACGGCCCGGATGAACTTCGAGAGCTCGGCGTGCACCCGGTCGCCGACGACGCCGTCCACGAGCCGGGGGACCCAGGTGGGCGAGCGCTGCGCGACGACCCTGGTGACCACGGCGTAGTTCGCATCGACCCAGTCACCCGCGCGGTCCACGAGCAGGTCCACGAGGCGGTGGTGGTGGCCCTCCGCGAAGATGCGCTCCGCGATGCCGCCGATGGGCGGACCCCACGGCGGATCGAGCAGGTGCTTGCGGACCATGGACTCGATCACGCCCTGCACGGCGTCGTCGTTCAGGACGGTGAACATGCCCCGGATCAGCGCGGCGCCCTCCACGGCGACGCGGTCCGCACTCTCGGGCTTCTCCAGCCAGGCGCCCGCCTTCTGCGCGATCCGCACGGAATCCAGCTTGGCGCGCACCACGTCCTCGGACAGGAAGTTCTCCTCGACGAACTGGCCGAGGGACTCTCCGATCTGGTCCTTCTTGCGCGGGATGATCGCCGTGTGCGGGATCTTCAGGCCCATGGGGTGCTTGAACAGGGCCGTCACAGCGAACCAGTCGGCCAGGGCGCCGACCATCCCGCCTTCGGCCGCAGCCCGGACGTACTGGAGCCAGGGATAGGCGTCCTGCAGGGCGAAGGCCACCACGAAAATGACGGCCAGCACCGCCAGCAGCCCGGTCGCCAGCAGCTTCATGCGACGGAGGGCGGCCGCCCGCTCCGCGTCGGGGCTGGTCATCTGAACATTCATCCACCCGAGTCTATCGAGGCTCCGCCCTGCACCGGCGGCCGGGGCGTCGATGGTGCGCGGCTCACGCTCTCACGTACCGTGATAGGGACACCACCGACGACCCGAAGGGATGCCCGTGCCTCCTCTGATCTTCGCTCATCGAGGCAGCAGCGGGACCTATGCCGAGCACACACGGGCGGCCTATCTGCAGGCGCTCGCCGACGGCGCCGACGGCGTGGAGTGCGACGTGCACCTGAGCCGCGACGGCCAGCTTGTCTGCATCCACGACACCACCCTGGACCGCACCACCAACGGTTCGGGTGACGTCGCCGACCTGACGCTGGCCGAACTGCGGCAGCTCGACGTGTCGTCCTGGAAGGGCATCGGCCTCCCGTCGGAGTACGGGGACGTGTCGGACCAGTTCCTCTCCTTCGCCGACCTGCTGCTCCTCCTGCGCCGGGCGGGCCGGCCGATCCGGCTCGCCGTCGAGTTGAAGCACCCCAGCCCCTTCGGCCTGCGCCTGGAGGAGGCCCTGATCGCCTTTCTCATGGATGAGGGCTGGAACCCGGAGTCGTCGATGCTGGGCAGTATCGAGGTCAGCTTCATGAGCTTCAATCCCGATTCCATGCGGCAACTCGCGGAGTCGGTGCCGCACCATCTGCTGTGCCAACTCGTCTCGGACGTCCAGCCGAAGGAGGTGCGCGACGCGCTGCACTTCGGCGCGATCCTCGAGGGCGCCCTCATCACCCTCATGCGGAGGGCCTTGAAGGAGGGCGAGCAGCTCGTCAACCACCAGGAGGTCGGCATGGCCGGACCGGGAGTGAAGTACATCCGCAAACACCCCCACCGGGTGCGGCGCTGGATCCAGGAGGGCGTGCGTGTGAGGGCATGGACGGTCAACAAGGTGGAGGACGCCCTGTTCCTCGCGGAACTCGGTGTGCAGGAGCTGACAACGGACTATCCGGCCAGGATCCGGGCGGCCTTCGAGAGCAACGGCGAGTAACCGCACGTGCACGCCGGTCGTTGTGGTTGAGTGGGAAAATGCAATCGCCGATCGAGGATTACGCGCTCGTCTCCGACCTCCATACCGGCGCGCTCATCTCCCGGCGAGGCAGCGTGGACTGGCTCTGCTTCCCTCGGTTCGACTCGGCATCGGTGTTCGGCGCGTTGCTCGGAACCCCGGACCACGGCCGGTGGCTCGTCGCCCCGTCGTCGGACGACGCCGAGATCGTCGATCGGAGCTACATCTCCTCGACCTTCGTCCTCCAGACGCACTGGAGGACCGCGGAGGGAGAGGTGCTGGTCACCGACTTCATGCCGGTCACGGACCGCAGGGCCAACGTCGTACGGCGCATCCAGGGGCTGCGGGGCAGGGTCACCATGCGCCAGGAACTCGAGATCCGCTTCGGCTACGGCGACATCGTCCCGTGGGTCAGCCAGGGCCTGGAGGACGGCGTCCCGGTGCTGCTGGCCATCGCGGGACCGGATGCGCTGCTGCTCCGCGGCCCCCGGCTGAAGGCCGCCAACCACCGCCATGAGGGGACGTTCGAGGTGTCCGGAGGCGACGTCGTCGACCTGGAACTCGTCTGGTACCCGTCCCACCGGGGGAAGCCGCCGGCCCAGGACGTCGACGACGCCCTCGACGGGGCGATCAGCTACTGGCGGGCCTGGGCTGCCAGTTGCCTGATCGAGGGCGAGTACGCCGACGCCGTGCGGCGCTCGCTGCTCGTCCTGCGCGCGCTCACCCACGAGGACACAGGCGGCATAGTCGCAGCTCCCACCACGTCGCTGCCCGAGCAGTTCGGCGGCGCCCGCAACTGGGACTACCGCTTCTGCTGGCTGCGGGATGCCGCCCTGACCCTGGAGGCCATGATGACGCACGGCTTCGAGGACGAGGCCCTGAGGTGGCGCAACTGGTTGCTGAGGGCTGTGGCGGGAGATCCGGAGGACCTGCAGATCATGTACGGGCTGGCCGGGGAGCGGCACCTGCCGGAGCGGGAGCTCCCCCACCTGCCGGGGTATGCGGACTCGGTCCCCGTGCGGGTGGGTAACGGCGCTGTAGACCAGTACCAGGCTGACGTGGTCGGCGAGGTGATGGTGGCGCTCGAGAAGCTCCGCGGCCACGGCGTCACGGAGGACAACTTCTCCTGGCCGCTGCAACGTGCCCTGCTGGGCTTCGCCGAGAACCACCTGCAGGACCGCGACCAGGGCATCTGGGAGATGCGTGGCGAGCAGCAGTACTTCACGCACTCCCGCGTGATGATGTGGGCTGCGTTCGACTGCGCCGTGCGCGCCGTGCGTGATCACGGGCTGACGGGGCCCCTGGACCGGTGGACGAAGATCCGGGACGGGCTGCGCGCGGAGATCCTCGAGCACGGCTTCAACAGGGAACTGAACTCGTTCACCCAGTCCTACGGGGGCACGGAGGTCGATGCCGCCCTGCTGCAGCTGCCCCAGGTGGGATTCGTCGAATTCGACGATCCGATGATGCTCGGGACCGTGGAGCGCCTGGAGCAGGACCTGCTGACCGAGCAGGGACTGCTGCTGCGTTACCGGACGGACAGTTCCGACGACGGACTGGAGCCGGGGGAGCACCCCTTCCTCGCGTGTTCCTTCTGGCTCGTCGAGCAGTATGCGCACAGCGGCCGGCTGGACGACGCGGGGCGGCTCATGGATCAGCTCGTGGGTTACTCCAACGAACTCGGCCTCCTGTCCGAGGAGTACGACGCCGTCGCCGGTCGCATGGCGGGGAACTTCCCGCAGGCGTTCTCACACCTGGCCCTCGTCCGGGCGGCCGACGCCCTGCAGATGGCCCGCGGCAAAGCGGGGTCCCACGAGTCGATGGCTCGGGAGTAGTCCGGGGCCATCGACTCGTGGTTCGTCGTCGTTCGGGGCTCAGACCGCGACGCCCTGCGGCTTGAGAACCACCTTGATGGCGCCGTCCGTCTTCTTCTGGAAGTTCCTGTAGGCGGCCGGTGCCTCGTCGATCGAGACCTCGTGCGTCATGAGGTCGGTGACGCCCAGCGGGTCCGAGGGCTCCTCGACGATGGGCAGGAGCTCGTCCGTCCAGCGGCGCACGTTGCACTGGCCCATGCGGAACTGGATCTGCTTGTCGAACATGCTGAGCATCGGCATGGGCGTGACGCTACCGCCATAGACGCCACTGAGGGACACGGTGCCACCGCGCCGGACTGCGTCGATCGCCGAGTGCAGGACGGCCACGCGGTCACTGCCCCCGGATTCCATGACCTTCTGTGCAAGCTTGTCGGGGAGGAAGCCGACGGCGTTCTGGGCGAAGGCGCCGACCGGTGAGCCGTGTGCTTCCATTCCCACGGCGTCCACGACCGCGTCGGGTCCGCGACCGTTGGTCATGCTGCGCAGTTCCTCCGCCGTGTCCTTCGTGAAATCGATGGTCTCGATCCCGTGGCGCTTGGCCATGGCGCGACGCTCGGGTACCGGTTCGATACCGATCACGCGGTGACCGAGGTACTTGCCGATGCGGGCGGCGAACTGCCCCACCGGGCCGAGGCCGTACACCGCCAGGACGCCGTCCTGGGGGACATCCGCGTACTTCACACCCTGCCAGGCCGTGGGCAGGATGTCCGAGAGGTAGAGGTAGCGCTCGTCGGGCAGCTCCGACCCGACCTTGACAGGGCCGTAGTCGGCGAAGGGCACCCGCAGGTACTCCGCCTGTCCGCCGGGGACGGACCCGTACAGTTCGGAGAACCCGAACAGGGCCGCTCCCGAGCCCTTGTCGTGGACCTGCGTGGTCTCGCACTGCGACTGCAGGCCCCGCGTGCACATGTAGCAGTAGCCGCAGGAGATGTTGAACGGCACGACGACGCGGTCGCCGACCTTGAGGTTGGTGACCCCGGGCCCGACCTCCTCGACGATGCCCATCGGCTCGTGCCCGAGCACGTCGCCCTTGTGCATGTACGGGCCGAGGACCTCGTAGAGGTGCAGGTCCGAACCGCAGATCGCGGTCGAGGTGATGCGGACGATCGCGTCCGTCGGTTCCTGGATCGTGGGATCGGGGACATTCTCCACGCTGACGTTGCGCTTGCCCTGCCATGTCACTGCCTTCATGCGGCGCTCCTCCGTTTAGTAAGTAGGCTTTCCTTTCCTACTATTCACCCGTTCGCCACGAATGGGAAGCGGGGTGCCGGGTCACCTAGCCTTGAGGAGTGGTTCTCACCCAATCCCCCGCAGTGCGCGTCGCCCTGTCCGTTGCAATCGCCACCGGGCTGTACGGGCTGTCCTTCGGTGCGCTGTCCGTCGCCGCCGGGCTCGACCTCCTGCAGACTCTGGCGCTGAGCCTGCTGCTCTTCAGTGGTGGTTCCCAGTTCGCGTTCATCGGCGTGATCGCCGGTGGGGGCAGCGGGATCTCGGCGATGTCCGCGGCGGCCCTGCTCGGGATCCGAAACGGCGTGTACGGGATGCAGGTCAACGTGCTGCTGCGTCCCTCGCGCTGGCGGAAACTGGCGACGGCGCATCTCACCATCGACGAGTCCGTGGCCACCGCCACGGGCCAGACCGATCCGGACGAGCAGCGCCGGGGCTTCTGGGCCGCCGGCATCGGCGTGTTCGTGCTGTGGAACCTCTTCACGCTCGTCGGCGCGCTCGCGGGCAACGCCATGGGCGATCCGGCGCGGTGGGGGCTCGACGGCGCGGCGGTCGCTGCGTTCCTCGGTCTGCTCTGGCCCCGGATCCGGGCGAAGGAGCCGGCGGCCATCGCCGTCGTCTGCGCCGTGGTGACACTGCTGGCGGTTCCCCTCGTGCCGCCGGGTGTCCCGATCCTCATCGCCGCCGTCGTGGCGGCCGCCCTCGGACTCGCAGGCTTCGGCCCCGCCACGGAGGGCCTCGAGCCCGACGTGGAGCCGTACCATGCTGAGACCGGGCACACCGGGACCAAGGGGGCCGCGTGACGCTCTGGGGGTGGATCCTGCTGGCGTGCGCGGTATCCATCGCCACCAAGTTCCTCGGTTTCCTGGTGCCCGCGAAGCTGCTCGACAATCCGAGGATGCTCAGGGTGGCCGGGTCCCTGACGATCGGCCTGCTCGCCGCGCTGACCGCCGTGAACACATTCGCGTCCGGTCAGTCGGTCGTGCTCGACGCACGGCTGGCGGCCCTCGCCGCGGCCGCCGTCGCGCTCTGGCTGCGGGCGCCGTTCCTCCTGGTGGTCGCGATCGGCGCCCTTGCGGCCGGGCTCGCGCGATTGCTCGGCGCGGCGTAGGGCCGATCTACCCTTGCATCGATAGCAAGCAGGTCGTGATGATGGTGCCGCTGGTCTTCTGATTTCCCTGCACGCGCTTCTCTCGACGGGCGGGCGCCGGTGCGTTTGGAGCCGGATCGGATCAGGCCGTCGAGCGCGGGATGAACATGATCAGGGCGACGCCCACCAGGCAGACGGCCGAGCCGACGAGGTCCCAGCGGTCGGGCCGGAATCCGTCGGCAAGCATGCCCCACGCCAACGATCCGGCCACGAAGACGCCGCCGTAGGCAGCGAGGATCCGCCCGAAGTTCGGGTCCGGCTGCAGCGTCGCCACGAAACCGTACGCCCCGAGCGCCACGATGCCGAGACCGGCCCACCACCACGGCCTCCCTTCGCGGACGGCCTGCCAGATGAGCCAGGCGCCTCCGATCTCGGCCGCCGCAGCCAGCGCGAACAGGAGGGTCATGCGCAGGATCGTCATGGCTCCAGTCTGCCGGAGGGGCACAGTGGCAGGCACTCGCTGGCAGGACGCGGCCGGCGGCGGATCGGGCGGGCAGTGATCACGCCCGGGCTGGGGCCGGACCAGGCCCTCCCCGGGCGGGTCGGGGACGCTAGGACGTCCCGACGACGCCGGCGGTCGCCTCGGCGATGGCCGCCTCCTCGTTGGTCGGCACGACGAGGACGGGGAAGGCCGACGACGGCGTGCTGATAGCCCGGGCCTCCCTGCTGCGTTCGCCGTTCCTTTCCTCGTCGAGTTCGAGGCCGAGGGCGCCGAGTTTCGCCACGACGGCGCTGCGGAAGGCTGCGGCGTTCTCGCCGATCCCCGCGGTGAAGACGAGTGCCTGCGCGCCGCCCACGGCCACGTGGTACCCGCCGACGTACTTCGCGAGGCGGTAGGAGGCCACCTCGATGGCGAGCTTCGCGCGGTCCCCGCCGGATTCGGCGGCCTCGGTCACCGAGCGCATGTCATTGGTGCCCGAGAGGCCTTTCAGCCCGCTGTTGCGGTTGAGGAGTGCGTCGAGGTCCTGCTCCGAGTACCCCTCCCGCATCAGGAACAGCAGGATCGACGGATCGATGTCGCCGGAGCGCGTGCCCATCACGAGTCCTTCGAGGGGTGTGAAGCCCATCGATGTGTCGACGCTCCGGCCGTCGCGCACGGCCGTCACGGAAGCGCCGTTGCCGAGGTGCGCGATGATGCCCGTGAACGTGTCCGCGCCGAGGAGTTCCGCTGCAGCGCGGGCCACATAGGCGTGCGAGGTCCCGTGGAATCCGTAGCGCCGGATGCCGAATCGCCGGTACAGCTCGTCCGGTACGGCGTATCGCCATGCGTGCTCGGGCAGGGTGCGGTGGAATGCCGTGTCGAAGACGGCGACCTGCGGCATGTCCGGCCACTTCTCAGTGATGGCCCGGATGCCCGTGACCGCTGCGGGGTTGTGGAGGGGCGCGAGCGGGTTGAGGCGCTCGATGGCGCGCGTGATCTCGTTGTTGATCAGCACCGGTTCGCTGAAGCGCTCCCCGCCATGCACCACGCGATGGCCCACGGCGTCGATGCTCCGCCCGCCGAGTGCCGTGGCGACCTCGCCGGCCACCCGGTCGAGGGCGGCCGCATGGTCGGGCACCTCGGCTTCGCCGATGCGCTCCACGAGGCCCTCCGCCAGGACGTCGTCGCCCTCGCGTACCTGGTACTTGAGCGAGGATGAGCCGGAATTGATGACGAGGATGATCATGGGGTCCTGTCCTGGAAGGGCGGAGGGGGCGGAAGAGGGTGGACGGGGGAGCTAGGCCGGCTGCTGCTGGGCCTGGACCGCGGTGATGGCGACGGTGTTGACGATGTCCTCCACGGTGCAGCCGCGGGAGAGGTCGTTGACCGGCTTGCGGAGGCCCTGCAGGACGGGTCCGACGGCGACGGCGCCCGCGGACTGCTGCACCGCCTTGTAGGTGTTGTTGCCGGTGTTGAGGTCCGGGAAGATGAAGACCGTCGCCTGGCCGGCCACGGATGACCCGGGAAGCTTCGACGCGGCGACCGACGCGTCCACGGCGGCGTCGTACTGGATGGGGCCCTCGACCGCGAGGTCGGGCCGCTTCTGCCGGACGAGTTCGGTGGCGCGCCGCACCTCGTCCACGGCTCCGCCGCTGCCGGATTCGCCCGTGGAGTAGGAGAGCATCGCGACGCGGGGCTCGACGCCGAACTGGGCTGCGGTCTCCGCCGAGGCAACTGCGATGTCGGCGAGCTGCTCCTCGTTCGGGTCGGGATTGACCGCGCAGTCCCCGTAGACGAGGACGCGGTCCTGCAGGAGCATGAGGAACACCGAGGAGACGATCTTCACGCCGTCCTTGGTCTTCACGAATTCGAGCGCGGGCCGGATGGTGTTGGCCGTTGTGTGGGCGGCACCGGACACCATGCCGTCCAGCTTCCCGAGCTGCACCATCATCGTCCCGAAATATGCCCCCTCCAGCATGCGTTCGCGCGCCTGGTCGAGGGAGACGTTCTTGTGGGCCCGGACGCGTGCATACTCCGCGGCGAATTCATCCCGCAGCTCGGAGGTCGCGGGGTCGACCAGGGTGATGCCGGTCAGGTCGACGCCCTGGCTCGCCGCGAGTTCCCGCACCCGGGCCTCGGGTCCGAGGATCGTGAGGTCGCAGACATCGCGGCGGTGCAGGATCTCGGCGGCCTTCAGGACGCGGATGTCCTCGCCCTCGGGAAGCACGATGTGCCGCCGCTCGGACCGCGCGCGCTGGATCAGCTCGTGCAGGAAGCGCAGCGGGGTCATGCTGACGGGCCGGGGGAGTTCGAGCCGCTCCAGCAGTTCGCTCTCGTCCACCTGCCGCGACCAGGCGCCGAGGGCTGCCGCAGCCTTGCGGCGCAGTCCGCTCGCGATCTCGCCCCGCACCTCGCTCACGCGCCGGGCGGCGGTGTAGGTGTCGTCGTCGAGCGCGAAGACGGGGAACGGCGCCTGCGCTAGGAGGGCGAGGATGTTGGGGTCCGGTGCCAGGCCGCCGGTCAGGAAGAGGGCCGACGGCACGGGGAATTCGGGGGAGAACGACGACGCCAGCGTCGCCACGAGGACATCGGCGCGGTCTCCTGGCACGATCACCAGGGCACCGTCCCTGAGCAGGTGCAGGAAGTTGCCGACGTTCATGGCGGCCACGCGCACGCTGGTGACGTCGCGTTCCAGGTTGGAGTTGCCGGCGATCTGGCGGGCGCCCAGGTCCGTGGACACCTCGGAGACGGTGGGCTGGGAGATCTCGGCCAGTTCGGGGATCACGTAGACGGGGCGGCCGGAGCGGCCGGGCCGCACATGCTCGCTGATGGCGGCGACGGCGTCGTCGGCGGCCCGGTTGACCATGATCGCGAGGAGGGACACCTTGGCGGCGTCGAGTTCGCGGCGTGCGACGTCGACGCCGTCCGCCGCCTCGTCGACCGACATGTCCTTGGCGCTGATGACGGCGAGCACCATGGCGCCGAGGTTGTTGGCGAGGCGCGCGTTGAGGTCGAACTCGACGGCGGCGTCATTGCCGGAGAGGTCCGTCCCCTCGACGATGACGACGTCGCACTCCGCGGCGATCTCGCTGTAGATGGCGACGCAGCGGGCGTCGATCTCGGCGCGGTCGCCGGTGACCAGCAGCGCCCGGGCCTCGGCGCGGGTCAGGCCACCGCGCGCACGGCTGTCCGGGAGGTCGAACGCGCGCTGCATGAGGCGCACCATCGGATCCGCTCCGGGATCGTCGCCCTCCACGATGGGACGGAAGAACCCCACGCGGTCCGCGTGCCGGTGCAGCATGTCCGCAAGCCCCAGGGAGATCAGGGACTTGCCGGAGCCGTTGGTCATGGCGCTCACATATATTCCGCGGGTCATGGGCCCAGTCTTGCAGGGTCCCCGAACCCCCGCCATAACGGGTGTCACGCCCTCGGGGAGGGTTCAGCGCCGTCGAAAAGACAGAAATAGCCGGTCGAGGGCGTGGGGAGTGGTCCTTTCTGTCGTCTCGGCGGAGACCCTTGACCCCTGCAGTCGCCAGGCGTAACGTACAACAACATGGTTGTAGATCAGTTGGGTGAGGACGAGGTGGACCGCCTGTTCCAGGCGCTCGCCGACGCGACACGGCGGGACATCGTTGCGCGCGTCCTGGTCGCCGAGTATTCGGTATCCGGCCTGGCCGAGCAGTACGACATGAGTTTCGCAGCGGTACAGAAGCACGTAGCCGTGCTCGAGCGGGCCTTCCTCGTCACCAAGGAGAAACGCGGACGGGAGCAGATCGTGCGGGGACAGGTCGACGGCGTGCAAAGGGCCCGCCGCCTGCTCGACGACTACGAAAGGATCTGGCGACAGCGGGTCGAACGGATCGAAGAGATTCTGGATGAGGACTAGGAAGGCATCATCATGGCGGTCATCAGTACGGAGAAGGACACCGAGGCGCTCAACTTCCGGCTCGTCGCGGAGTTCGACGCGGGTGTGGAACGCGTCTGGCGGATCTGGGAGGATCCGCGGCAGCTCGAACGGTGGTGGGGCCCGCCGACGTGGCCCGCGACCTTCGACTCCCTGGAGTTCGTCCCGGGCGGGCGGGCGGCCTACTACATGACCGGGCCCGACGGCGAGAAGGCGCGGGGCTGGTGGCGCATCACCGGCATCGAGGCACCGCACCGACTGACGTTCGACGACGGGTTCGCCGATGAGAACGGCGAGCCGGTGGCGGAGATGGGCGAGACGCACGCCGTGGTCACCCTCGAGGACCTCGGCGGCCGGACGCGCATGACGATGACGACCGCGTTCGACTCCCTCGAGCAGCTCAACCAGATGGTCGAGATGGGCATGGAGGAGGGCCTCAAGCTCGCCCTCGGGCAGGTGGACGTGCTCCTCGCCGAGGACGCCTCCGTCTGACCCCGGCAGGGCTAACCGCACAGCGCCTCCCCGGAGACGCCGAGAGAGCAGAAAGAACCGCCGAAGGGCGCTTTCGGCGGTTCTTTCTGTCGGGTCGGCGGAGTAGAAGGCGCCGACGCCCTTACGCGGTCCTGGGCTTGCGGTTGGGCAGGGCGAGCTTGAAGATCTTCGCCCAGGTGGAGCCGACCTGCTTCGGCAGGGGCCCGGTGGTGTAGGGCAGGTTGTAGCGCGAGCAGATGTCGCGGACCTTGACGGCGACCTCGGCGTACCGGTTGGACGGCAGGTCGGGGAAGCAGTGGTGCTCGATCTGGTGGGACAGGTTGCCGGTCATCAGGTGCATGAACTTCGAGCCCGAGATGTTGGCGGAGCCGATCATCTGGCGGACGTACCAGTCGCCGCGGGTTTCACCCTCGACCTCCTCCTCCGTGAACGTGTCCGTGCCTTCGGGGAAGTGGCCGCAGAAGATGACGGCGTGCGCCCAGAAGTTGCGGATGGCGTTCGCGGCGAGCGTCCCGTAGAGGGCCTGCTTTCCGGAGCCGGTGAGCATGGCGACGGCCGGGGTGGCTGCGTAGTCTTTGGAGAACTGCTTGATGACCTTCACGCCGACGGCCTTGAGGTCGCGGTTCATGGCCTCCTTGGACTTCAGGCCTTCCTTGTACTCGGGGATCTCGAGGTCGTACAGGGCGATGCCCCACTCGAAGACCGGCGCCAGGATGGCGTTGTACAGGGGGTTGCCGAGGTTGAAGGGGCGCCACGGCTGGTCGGGGTCCATGCGGAGCAGGTTGTATCCGACGTCCCTGTCCTTGCCGATGACGTTGGTCCAGCGGTGGTGCAGGTCGTTGTGCGTGTGCTGCCAGGAGCGGGCAGGCGTGACGAAGTCCCACTCCCACGTGGTCGAGTGGATGTCCGGATCACGCATCCAGTCCCACTGGCCGTGGAGCACGTTGTGGCCGATCTCCATGTTCTCGAGGATCTTGGCGACGCTCAGCATGGCCGTGCCGGCGACCCAGGCGGCCTTGTACTTGCTGAAGAGGAGGGTGCCGCGGCCTGCGAACTCGAGGCTGCGCTGAACCTTGATGACGCGGCGGATGTAGGCGGCGTCCGTCGCCCCCCGCTTGGCGAGGATCTCGTCACGCACGGCGTCGAGCTCGCGGCCGAGTTCCTCGACCTGCTCGTCCGTCAGGTGCTTGGCGGCGTCGGGGCGGACCAGGGGGTGGCCCGACGCCGCAAGGGCGCCCGGGCGGGTCAGCGTGGTGGTCATGGGGACTCCTCTGATGGGGGTTAAAGGTCGAGGTTCACGGGCCCGGCGGCCGCCGAGACGCAGGTCTGGATGAGCTGGCCGGGTTCGTTGTGCAGTTCACCCGTCCGGAGGTCCCGGACCTGGCCTGCACGCAGCGGGATGAGGCAGCTGTGGCAGATGCCCATGCGGCAGCCGCTCGGCATGAGGATGCCGGCATCCTCGCCGATGTCCAGCAGCGGGGTGTCGCCGTCGGCCTGGACCTCGCGGTCGGACTGCTCGAAGGTGACGAGGCCGCCGTCGTGCCCGGCGCCGGCGGTGAGGTCGGTGGTGAACCGCTCGATGGTGAGGGTGCCCGTGCTGGTGGGCTGCGTCTCGGCTCCGGCAGTGATGCCCGGGACGGTGCGGGCGGTCTCGAGGGCGGCCTCGCGCTCCCAGAGGTCCTCGGCCGCGTTCAGGAAGCCTTCCGGGCCGCACGCGTAGGCGGCACGGGACCGCCAGTCGGGGCAGAGATCGGCGATGGTCTTGGCCGTGAACTCCAGCCTGCCGCGGGCGCTCGTGAACCAGTGGCGGACCGTCAGGTTGGGGAACTGGTCCGCGAGCTCGTCCAGTTCCTCGCGGAACAGGCTCTTCTCCGGCGTGCTGTTCGAGTTGATGAGCACCACGTCGGCGTCCGGTCGCCGCGGGACCAGCGTGCGGATCATGGACATGACGGGAGTGATGCCGCTGCCCGCCGTGAGCATGAGGAGGGACCGCGGGTGCTCGGGAAGGACGAAGTCACCCTGGGGCGGGGCGAGGAACAGGACGTCGCCGGGCTTGGTGTCCCGGACCAGGACGTGCGACACCGCGCCGGCGTCCTTGACCGTGATGGCCGGATCGTGCCCGGCGGCATTGCTCAGCGAGTAGGAGCGCCAGTGGCGGACGCCATCCAGTTCGACGCCGATGCGCGCCCACTGCCCGGCCTGGTGGCCGTGCCAGCCATGGCCGGGGCGGAAGTGGATGGTGGCCGAGTCCTCGGTCTCTCGCACCACACGCGTGACGACGCCGCGGAGCTGGCGGGAGGAGTACACCGGGTTGAACAGGGCGAGGAAGTCTTCCGGCGTGAGCGGGGTGATGAGCGCGGAGGCTGCACGCGCCAGCTTCGTGAACCGGATCATTGAACCAACGATATAGCCTCTGCCGCTAAAAATCTTCGCTCCTCGCATACAGTTGGTGGAGTTGTATTGTCGTCTCAGAATAGATAGGGGCCGTCCACGTGCGTTCTGACGAGGTAGCAGGAACTCCTCCGGAGCCTCCGTGGCTTGCCCTCCCACCCGAGGTGAGCGACCGCCTCCGGCCGCTGACCGGAGACCTGGTCGAGGCCATCATCCAGACCGTCCCCCAGCTGGTGCCGGCGTATGCGCGTCCGATCGAAGGGGGCTTCGGCCACGCACTGCGCCTCGGGGTTGCCGTCGCCCTGGAGCGGTTCCTCGAGTTGCCGGGCACGAGCCTGCCCGCCCTGTCCGACCAGAGCCGCCAGTTGGTGGCCGGTTTGGGCCGCGGCGAATTCCGCCAGGGACGCAGCATGGATTCGTTGCTCGGGGCCTACCGGATGGGTGCGCGCGTGACCTTCCGGGAGATGTCGCGCCGCTCGATGGAGGAGGGCATGGGCCCTGCGGTGGTGGTGGACCTCGGCGAATCGATCATGGCCTACATCGACGAACTCTCCGCGGTCAGTGCCGAGGCCTACGCCTTCGAGCAGTCCGAACGGGCCGGGGCCGTCGACCGCCGTCGTGCGGAACTGCTGGAACTGCTGCTCCTCGGTCAGGCGGACGAGACGTCGCTGCGGCAGGCGGCATCGCTCGCCGACTGGACCGTGCCGGCCCAGCTCGCCGTCGTGACGCTGCCGCTCGAGCGCGCGCAGGGATTGCGCCAGCGGCTCGCGCCCGGCGCGATCGTCGTCGAACGCGAGACGGACGCCGTCGCCCTGGTCCCGGAGCGGGGGCCGGCGTCGCGTGCGGACCTGCAGCGGGTCCTGGCCGGCAGGAGCGCGTCCATCGGACCGGCAGGCGGGATGGAGCAGGTCGCGGAGTCGCTCCGGCTGGCGGTCCTGGCGGCGTCCATGCTGCCGCCGCGGGCGGGCGACGACGATCCCCCCGTGTGGGCCGACGAGCACCTGACCGAGGTGGTCCTGGCGGCCGAGCCGTCGGCCGTCGGGGAACTCGCCCGGCGGAGGCTCGCGCCGCTGGCCGGGCTGCCGGTCGGCCAGCGCGAGAAACTCGAGGAGACCCTGCTCGCCTGGCTGCGGCACTGGGGCCAGCGCGCCCCGATCGCGGACGAGCTCGGCATCCACGCGCAGACGGTGGGCTATCGGGTGCTGCAGCTGCGCGAGCTGTTCGGTGAGGACCTCAGGGACCCGAAGGTGCGTTTCGAGCTGGAGATCGCGCTGCGCAGCGGCCGGAAGGTTCCCGCCCGGGTTGCGTAGGAGGCTCCCACCGGCCCGACGGCGGGAGAGGGAGCAGGCATCTACCACGTGGCAGCTGTCGCGTCACAAAGAGATGGGAATCCCCGTGCTTGCGGTGCGTGGAGAAAAGTATCACCCGAAGCGGGTATATTGCACCCGTTATATGGAATACTTCCGCCTCTGCCGAGGTTGAGAGTGGCATCTGGGCGTCATACCCGCCCACAGAAGGAGATCTACCCCCATGGCAACCGATTACGACGAGCCACGCGTTCGCCCGGAAGACCAGCCGGCCAACGAGTCCCTCGAGGCGATCCAGGCACAGCGCAGCGCGACTACGCAGACCGCGCTGATCGATGTCGAGGACGGCGAAACCGCCGAAGGCATCGACCTCCCCGGGGCCGACCTCTCGCACGAGGAACTCCTGATCCAGGTGATCCCGCAGCAGGAAGACGAGTTCACCTGCATGTCCTGTTTCCTGGTGCATCACCGCAGCCAGCTTGCGCGCGAGAAGAACGGCGACAAGTTCTGCACCGAGTGCGAGGGCTGACAGGCCCTCAGTACGACGACGCCCCTGGCTCCGCCAGGGGCGTTGTCGTTTAAGCGGCGCGCGTCGGTTCGCATTCACGCGCAGGTCCGGGCTCATCACTGTCCACGGTCCTCCTCCTGCCGCCCTGGCCGCCGGGGCCACAGTACGGTGGTGGTATGGAGTCCTCGCATGTCATCGTCCTGCCCGGAGGCGGCTACACCATGCTGTCCGACAACGAGGGCGAGGTCGTGGCCGCACGGCTGCGCTCCTTCGGCCTGTCCGCCGGCGTCTTCTCCTACCCGGTCCAGACCCGACACCCCGGACCGCTCGACGCCGTACGTGGCGAGATCCGCCGCGTGCGCGCGGCCGGCGTCGAACGGCTGGCGGTCCTCGGCTTCTCGGCCGGAGGCCACCTGGCGGGACATGCGGCGCTGGCACCGGGTGCCTCCGACGACGAGCGCGTCGACGCGGCCGTCCTCTGCTACCCCGTGGTGTCCATGGAACTCGCGACGCATCGCGGCTCGCAGGACGAGCTGCTCGGGCCCGACGCCGGAGGGAGGATCCGCGCGGACACCTCCCTGGACCGCCTGGTCACGGCTGATGCTCCTCCGTTCTTCGTCTGGCACACCGCCGCGGACGAGGCTGTTCCCGTGGAACACGCGTACCTCCTCGGGCAGGCTCTCGCCGCGCAGGGGGTCCCCCACGCCCTGCATGTCTTCGCCGAGGGGGAGCACGGCCTCGGCCTGGCCGAGGGGAGCGGCGCCGCGGAACAGTGGAGCAGCCTGGCCGCCGAGTGGCTCCTGGCGCGGGGCTGGTGACCCTGCTCCTGCCCGCCGGCGCGGCCCGGTGATCGCCCAGGCCCTCGTGGCGCTCGGCCCGGTGATCGGCCTGATCGCCCTCGGATACGCCCTCCGCGCCCGGAGCTTCGTGGTTCCGGCCTTCTGGCCGCCGGCCGAGCGGCTCTGCTACTTCATCCTCCTGCCCGCGCTGTTCATCTACGGCACGTCGACGGCGGACCTCGGGGGCCTGCCGATCGCGCTGATGGCACCGATCCTCGCCGGACCGGTCATCCTGACGGCTGCGGGGCTGGTGATCGCCCAGCGCTGGCTCGACCTCGACGGACCGGCCTTCACCTCGGTCCTGCAGGGCAGCATCCGTTTCAACAACTACCTCGGCCTGTCGATCGCCCTGGCCCTGTTCGGGTCCGACGGCGTCGCGCTCGCCGCCATCGCGAACACGATCCTCGTACCGCTCGTGAACGTTCTCTGCACGCTCGCCTTCGCGCGCTACGGGGCGGAGAGGCTGACGGCGGGCGGCACCCTCCGGACCATCGTCACCAACCCGCTGATTCTCGGCTGCGTGGTCGGGATCCTCCTGAATGTCACGGGTGCTGGATTGCCGCCGGGCATCTCCGACTTCGTGCGGACGCTCGGCAGCGCGTCCCTGCCGCTCGGCCTCCTGTGCGTGGGCGCGGCACTGGACCTGCGGAGCATGGGACACAACCTGGGGGCCGTGGCGATCGCCACTGGGGTCAAGTTCGCGGTGATGCCCGCCCTGGGGATCGCCGGCTGCGTGATGTTCGGTCTCACCGGTGAACCCGCCGCGACCGTGATCCTCTTCCTGTCCCTGCCCACGGCGTCCTCCGCCTATGTCATGGCCCGGGCGCTCGGCGGCGATTCGAGGCTGATGGCCTCCACGATCACCCTGCAGACGGTGGCCGGGGTCCTCTACCTGCCGGTGGTGTTCCTCGTCATCCGGGTGCTCACCGGCTGAGGTGTCGAGCGCCCACGGCCTGGAACGCGCGCTGCCGGGCTCCGCCTGCTCCCTCCGGCACCACTTTTGGGTCACCCCGTGGGGCACGCCCGTGGCTCACAGCCGCGCGCGGACCCTGTTCCGGGTCTCGGCATACAGGGAGCTTTCCGCCGCGACGAGGACTCCCGTCACTCCGGCTGCGAGGGCCAGCGCCCCGAGGGGTGAAAGGTGCGCGGCGACCGGCAGAAGCAGGAGCAGCGCACCAGCACCGCCGAGCCGCCATTTCTTCCAGCCACCTCCCACTCGTCGCCAGAAAGCAGCGCCGCCCAGCAGATAGAGGGCCGTGCCGCCGAGGAGCGCGAACGCGCCGAGGATGCCGAAGCCCTCCGTCTCGTCGACGTGTGCCAGGACGTCCTCGACGCCGAGGGCGGACAGCACGATGCCCGCCACGAGCGGCAGGTGCAGGTAGGTGTAGGCATCGACGGCGGCCGAGGCACGATCGCTGCCGCGCAGCGCTGCGAAGCGATGCTCGGCAGCGATGGCCGTGACGTCGAAGTAGAGCCACCACAGGCAGATCGACAGGGCGATGCCGAACGTGGCCCCGAGGAGGATCGGGATGCTCACGGGCTCCTGGGATGCGCCCACCCCGATGGCCACGATCGACTCGCCGAGGGCCAGGATGATCACGAGCCCGTAGCGCTCGGTCCAGTGCGCCGCCGAATGGACCCGCCAGTTACCGCTGGCCGACGTGAGGTAGGTCAGCGTGACGTCGACGGTCAGCCCTGCGAGCCAGAACCAGGTCTGGGAAGCGCCACCGATCAGTGCGCCCAGCACGATGAGCACCGACCCCGACACCATCGCGACCGATGTCGTGAGAACCTGGCGCTGGAGCGGCTTGTCGTCCATTGCCGCAAAGGCATACAGCACCAGGTGCAGCACACGCACGACAACGTAGGAGAGCGCCAGGACGAGTGGGCCGCTGAGGCCGCCCTCGAGGTCCACGAACGATTCCGGGATGGCGAGGGAGGCGATGAACATGGCGACCATGACGGTGGACAGCCCGAGGCGCATGATCCCCTCGTCCACGTGCGTCTGGTTGGCGAGCCACGAATAGCACACCCAGGACCACCAGAGCATGCCGAGGACGATCATGCCCTGGAGGATGCCGGGGAAGGAGTGCGCGTGCGCCATGAAGCCGGTGACCTGCGTGAAGGCGAACACGAAGACCAGGTCGAAGAAGAGCTCGAAGGTGGTGACGCGGTGCGATTCGTCGGAGACGCGCACCGCGCGCAGGGACCTCGGCAGGAGTGGCATGGGGAAAGGATAGGGCCGTCGCGTCCGATCACCGAAGGGCCGGGACGGCAAGGCTCCCTGCCCGGGGTAGTAAGCCTGCTTGCTATCCCCTCGGGAGGGACCTACGGTGAAAGGCAGTCAACCTCCTCGAAAGGGCCATCATGATCTCGCTCGAACAGATGAAGAACTCGATGAACTCCGGCGCCAATGTGCTGAGCGAGGACGGGGCAGTACTGGGTCCCATGGGGCAGCTCTACGTCGACGACGCCACCGGTGAGCCGAGCTGGGTGACCGTCGCCACGCACAAGATGGGCAACCCCGAATCCTTCGCTCCGCTGAACGGCGCCACCCTCGACGGACACGACGTCCGCCTGCCCTACACCCACTCCAAGGTCTACGACTCCCCGAAGATGTCCCAGGACGGGCACCTCAGCCCCGAGGAGGAGCAGCACCTGCTCCGCTATTACGGGCTCATGGCACCGAAGGACGGCGACGTCGTGGCCGACGAGCGCACATCCGACGCAGGTGCGGTCCGCCCGCAGTCATCGCGTCCCGAGGGCGACTACGCGATGACGCGGTCCGAGGAGCAGCTGCGCGTGAGCACGGAGATCCGGGAGACGGAGCGCGTGCGCCTCGTCAAGCGCGTGGTCACCGAGGACGTCACCATGACCGTGCAGATCCGGCGAGAGGAACTCGTCGTCGAGCGCGTTCCGGTCAAGGACGGTACGCCGTTCTACGACGACGGCAAGGGCTCCTACACGGATGCCGAGCGCGAGCGGCTGTACTCGGCGGTGGAGACCGCCTTCAACGGTGACACCGTCGAGGTGGTGCTCTACGAGGAGAAGCCCCGCGTCGAACTGGACGTCGTCCCGATCGAGCGTGTCCGGGTCCGCCGCGACGTCCACACCCAGGACGAGGTCGTGGGCGGGCAGGTCCGCAAGGAAGTCATCGAGACGGAGCGCGTGGAACTGTAGCCCGCTCCGCCGGGCGACAGAAGATACCGCGACGGCATCCCCGAACGGGTATCTTCTGTCGCCCGGGCCGTAGCTCTGCGGCTCCGGGCTCCTAGTACTCCCGCGACGAGAGCACGCAGAACTCGTTGCCGTCGGGATCCGCGAGGACCTCCCAGCTGACGTCCGGTCCTTGTCCGACATCGATGCGCCGCGCCCCGAGGGCGATGAGGCGCTCGATCTCGGCGTCGCGGTCCTGGCGGGTGTGCGGGGCGAAGTCCAGATGCAGCCGGTTCTTGCCCTGCTTCGCGTGGTCGACGGGCACGAAGACGAGACCCGGCGGCACCTGCTCGAACCTCAGCGTGGGTCCCAGTTCGCGGGCCCACGGCGGTACCAGCACGGCCTCGTCGTCGGTCTCGAACATCACGTCCCAGCCGAGCGCGTCGGCCCACCAGTGGGCGAGCGCCCGGTGGTCGATCGATTCGATGACGGTTGAATACCAGCGCAGAGTCATGCCCTGATTCTGCTCCGAGAGAGCCTTCTGCGCTCGCTGTCCCGGACAGGACGTGTCCGCAGAGGGAAGGAACGACGGGACGAGGGCAGCCATCGGCGGATCAGCGACACCGTGACGGCGTGACGATCGACTCGCCGGCCCCGCTCGGCTGGGCCTCCTCCTAGGGAGTGGTCCTCGCCGGCATCGGACAGACCACGTCGCCGGGCAGGAGCCAGGAATACTGCCAGTCTCCTTCGTCGTCGTTCCCCGTAGGCCGCGCACCCCGCCAGCGTGGAGGTGTCCACCACCCGATCACGGTCTTCCCGTCATTCATGCCGCTCGCGCCCACCGGGGATGCCACAGCTACTGGCGCCCGATGTCGGCGTAGCTGCCACGCCCGAGCGCGGTCACGAGGAAGTCACGGACAGCGCCATGGGACCGCTGTCCCGTGGCTTCCAGCCCTGTGGCTTCCGGCCCGGGATCCTCCGGTCCGGGCGCGGCTGTCGCCGCGAGCCAGTCGCCATAGTCCGTGATATCCCTGCCCGTAGCGGCGGCGACGGCGTCGCAGGCGAAGCCGACGGCGGTCGTGCCGTCATTCAGGAGGACGGATCCGAGCAGCATGGGCTCGGGCAGGGCCGCCAGGAAGTGTCCGAGCGCCGCCTCGGAGAGGATCCACCGCTCGGCCACGAGTTCCGCGCCGTCGTCCGAGCGGTACACGCCCGGTTTCGGCGGCTGGGTGTCCAGTGCCACCATGCGGTAGCGCGGGGCCGTGCGGACCGGGCCGTCCCAGAAAGCGCCGAGCTCCTCGAGATCCCGCGCGAGGACCTGGCCGCGGCGGTGCGCACCGACGACGACGAGCGGCACGCCGGCTGCTCCGGCGGCCAGCGGCCAGGGCCCCGCGGTGTCCGTCGGGCCGACCGCCCCGGGGGCGAACAGTGCAGGAGGGGCCGGTGTGCATTCGATCGGGCGGGCGATGTCCGCGATGACGGCGTCGTCGAAAGTGCGCCCGACGACCGTCACGCCGAACTGGGCTCCCTCGACCTCGCCCACCGGCACGGCGACCGCGCACATGTCGAAGAGGTTGCAGAAGTTCGTGTACGTCCCCATGCGGGAGTTGACGCCGATCGGGTCCGCTGCCACCTCGGCGAGGAGGGGATGCAGGGGAGCCGTCGGCACCAGGAGGGCGTCGAAGCCCTCGAGCTGGGCGAGCGCGTCGCGCTTGAGGTCGGCCAGCCGGGCGGTGTCGGCCACATACTCGTGAGCGGCCAGGGTGCCGGCGCGGTGGATAATGCCGGCGACGGTGGGATCGAGGCCTGCGGGATTGCCGTCCGCGGTGGCGCCGTCGACGAAGGCTCCGACGGCGGCATGGCGCTCCGCCACGAGGGCGCCGTCATAGAGCAGCCGGGCGGCCTGCAGGAATCGGTCGATCGGAAGGGGCTGGACGTCGACGCCGGCTGCCTCGAGCCGGCCGACCTGACGGCCGAATTCCGCGGCCCAGGCCGGGGACAGCTCGGGCAGCTCGGCCGGGTAGGCGACGCGGGGCCGGCTCGGGGCCGCGAGGCGTACCTCGGAGGGCCACGGGCGCGCCCCGCCGGCCATGACGCCCATCGCCCGCTCGGCCGTGGCGAGGTCTCGGGCGAGGATCGTCACGGCATCCCAGGAACGGCAGGCGGGCACCACACCGTCCGTGGAGACCACGTGCAGCGTGGGCTTGATGCCCACGATGCCCTGCAGCCCGGCGGGGACCCGTCCGGACCCGGCCGTGTCGGTGCCGATCGCGATGTCCGCGAGGCCCAGGGCGACGGCGACGGCCGAGCCGGAACTCGATCCGCCGGAGATGTACTCCGGGCGGCGGGCATCCCGCACCGCTCCGTGCGGACTGCGGGTTCCCACGAGTCCGGTGGCGAACTGGTCCAGGTTGGTCGAGCCCAGCACCACGGCACCCGCGGCCCGCAGCCGGCGCACTGCTTCCGCGTCCTCCTCCGGGAGGTAGGAGAAGCCCGGGCACCCGGCGGTCGTCGGGATTCCCGCCACGTCCACGTTGTTCTTCACGGCGAGGACGAGTCCCGCCAGGGGAAGCTCCTCGCCACCGCCGGCCCGGGCATCGACGTCGGCGGCTTCGGCGAGGAGGTCCTCGGCCGTGCGGACGGTCACCCAGATCTCGGGCCGGTCCACGGCGTCGAGGGCCGCGAGTGCGGCGCGTACCCGGTCGGTTGCCTGGGTGCTCATGCAGCTACCTCTTCCGTTTCGCTTGCTTCGGGTTCCTGCCCCGGCTGGGGCGACGTTCCGGGCTCGAGCTCGGGCGATGCGCCGAGGACCACCAGTGCCTCGCCGGCCACGACCTGGGACCCGGCGACCGGCAGGACCTGCAACACCAGTCCGTCGGAGGGGGCGGTAAGAACGGTCTCCATCTTCATGGCCTCGAGCGAGACGAGGGGCTGTCCCTTCACGACGGTCTCGCCCTGTGCCACGTCCACTTTCCAGACGCTGGCGGCGAAGGGCGCGGAGACCAGGGACGCGCCGTCGGGCACCACCAGGTCCTCGGTGTCCGGAACGACTGCGGCTGCGGCGTCGGCGCGGTCGAACTCACCGGCGTCGGCCCATGCCTGGCGTTCTACGGCGAAGGCGGCGGACTGCTGCACGCGGAACTCCGCGATGGATGCGCTGTTCTCCTCGAGGAAGCGTTCGTGCTCGGCGAGGGAGAAGGTCCCCTCCTCGATCTCGACGCCGCGCCCGCGGCCTGCCGCCATGTCGGCGCGCAGGTCCAGCAGCTCCTCCGGGCTGACGGGGTACCAGGAGATGCGGTCGAAGAACCGCAGCAGCCAGGGAGATCCCGGCTCGAACGGTGCCGAGTCGGCGTAGCGCGACCAGACCTGGGTGGTGCGGCCCACGAACTGGTAGCCGCCGGGTCCCTCCATGCCGTAGATGCACATGTACGCGCCGCCGATACCGACGGCGTTCTCCGGCGTCCACGTCCGGGCCGGGTTGTACTTGGTGGTGACGAGGCGGTGCCGGGGATCGAGGGGCGTCGCGACGGGCGCGCCGAGGTACACGTCGCCCAGGCCGAGGACGAGGTATTCGGCGTCGAAGACGGTGTCGAAGACGTCGTTCACCGAGTCCAGTCCGTTGATACGCCGGATGAATTCGATGTTCCACGGGCACCAGGGGGCGTCGTCGCGCACTCCGGCCATGTACCGCTCGATCGCCTCGCGGGTCGCGGGGTCGTCCCAGGACAGGGGCAGGCGTACCGAGCGGCTGGGCACCACGAGTTCCGAGCTGGCCGGCAGGGCGCTCTCGATGTCCTGCACCACTTCCAGCAGGCGGCGGCTGGACAGGACGGAGGGGTCCACCTTGATCTGCAGGCTGCGGATCCCCGGCGTCAGGTCGACGACGCCGGCAAGCCGCATCTGCCCGATGGCCTGGTGCAGGGCGTGGACCCGTGCGCGGAGGCCCAGGTCGAGGACCATGTCGCCGTACTCGACGAGGAGGTTGTCGTCGCCGGACCGCCGGTATGTCACGGCGGGTCTGCCCGGTTCCTCCGCGACACGTGCCAGCACGCCGTCGTCGCCGTATCCGCCGCGGACCAGGTGCTGGTGCAGGGCCGAGGTGTCCGCGTCGGACGGGAGTTCGGGGGCGTCGGGCAGGATCAGCTGCCGCCCGGGGCCGAGGTCCTGCAGCGAGGGCGCCTGCACCGTCCGGACCGGGACGAAGCGCACGGTGTCGCCCGGGCGGAGTTGCCCGAGCTTCCAGCGGTCGGCCGTCACGACGGTCACGGGGCAGACGAACCCGCCGAGGCTCGGTCCGTCCGGTCCGAGGAGGATCGGCGTGTCCCCTGTGAAGTCCAGCGCGCCCACGGAGTAGGCGGTGTCGTGGATGTTGGAGGGGTGCAGGCCCGCTTCGCCGCCGTCGTTCCGTGCCCAGCGGGGCTTAGGCCCGATGAGCCGGACGCCGGTGCGTGCGGAGTTGAAGTGCACCTCGTAGTCGGTGGCGAGGAGGTCCTCGATGTCTTCCCTCTGGAAGAACTCGGGCGCCCCGTGCGGGCCCTCGACGACGGTGAGCTCCCATCGGGACGTGAGGGCGGGCCGGGCGTCGAGCGCCACCGGGGACGCTCCCGCGGGCGAGTCCGTGGGCACGGTCCTCAGCACGTCACCGGTGCGGAGGACGCGCCCGGCGTGCCCGCCGAACTGGCCCAGGGTGAAGGTGGACGCGCTGCCGAGGTACAGCGGGATGTCCAGGCCGCCCGCGAAGAGGATGTAGCCGCGCAGCCCCGCACCGTCGGCGGTCCCGACGTCGAGCGTTCCGCCGGCGGGGACCGTGACCGGTTCCCACGCCGCGACCTCGGCGCCGTCCACGGTCACCCGGACCTCCGCCCCGGTCACACACAGGGTGGTGGGGTGCGAGAAGGTCAGGCTGGGCCCGGTCATGGTGAATTCGAGGCCCGGAGCGCCCTCCGGGTTCCCGAGGGCCTGGTTGCCCAGCCGGAAGGAGAGGTCGTCCATCGGGCCGCTCGGCGGGACGCCCACCTGCCACAGGCCGGTGCGGCCCGGCCAGTCCTGCACGCTCGTCTGCAGCCCGGGCCGCTCCACCGTGATGCGCGGTTCGGGGTCGCCGACCGTATCGAGGGTGCTGGTCGAGTGTCCGGCCGCACGGACGACGTCGAGGGTACTGACTGCGCGCAGCATGCCGAGGTTGGTCTCGATGCCGTCGATCCGCGTGCCGGTCAGCGCGCCGGCCAGCCGGTCGAAGGCCTCGCCGCGGCTGGTGCCGGAGGCGATGATCTTCGCCAGAAGGGGATCGTAGTTGGTGGAGACCTCACTGCCGGTCTCGGCCCAGGTGTCCACCCGGATGGAGTCCGCCTCCGGATAGGCGGCGTTGGTGATCGTGCCCGCACTGGGCTGGAAACCGCGGGCGGGATCTTCGGCGTAGACCCGCGCCTCGACGGCGTGGCCGGAGACGGGGACACTGTCGGGGACACCGGCGAGGACGGCCGCGGCGTCGGACCCGCCCTGGGCGAGGCGGAGCATCCACTCGACCAGGTCGACGCCGGTCACGGACTCCGTGACCGGGTGCTCGACCTGCAGGCGCGCGTTCACCTCGAGGAACGAGGCCTCCTGGCGGACGGAGTCGTAGACGAACTCCACCGTCCCGGCGGAGCGGTAGCCGAGCGAGGCGCACAGCGCGCGCGAGCTGCGGTGCAGTTCCTCGCGGAGCGCGTCCGGCAGGTCCGGCGCGGGTGCTTCCTCGAGGACCTTCTGGTGCCGGCGCTGCAGCGAGCAGTCGCGGTCACCCAGGCTGACGACCCGGCCTTCGCCGTCGCCGAAGACCTGGACCTCCACGTGGCGGGCGTTCTCCACGTACCGCTCGGCGAAGACGCCGGCGGTGCCGAAGCTGGCTCCGGCGAGGCGGGCCACGCGGGGGAAGCTCTCCGCGAGTTCCTTCTCCGTCCGGCAGACGGTCATCCCGATGCCGCCTCCACCGCCGGTCGCCTTGAGCATGAGCGGGAACCCGATGGCCGCCCCGGCTGCCAGGGCGTCCTCGACGTCGTCGAGCAGGCCGGAGCCCGCGATCATGGGGACGCCGGCGGCCTGCGCGGCGTCGCGGGCGGTGTGCTTGGTGCCGAAGATGCGGAGTTGGTCAGGGGTGGGACCCACGAACACGAGTCCGGCTGCCTCGACGGCCTCCGCGAAGTCGGCGTCCTCGGAGAGGAAGCCGTAGCCGGGGTGGATGGCGCCGGCACCGGTGGACTTCGCGGCGGCCAGCAGGGCCTCGACGCGGAGGTAGGACTCCTTGGCGGGTGCCGGGCCGAGGAGTACGGCCTCGTCGGCCAGCCGGACGTGGCGGGCGCCGCGGTCCGCCTCGGAGAACACGGCGACCGTGCGGAGGCCGAGCGTGCGGGCCGATTCGATGATGCGGCAGGCGATCTCTCCGCGGTTGGCCACCAGCAGGGTGTCGAAGCGGTTCATGCGGCATTCTCCGGGCGTGTGACGATCATGCGGACGGGTGTCGGGTTGAAGCCGTTGCAGGGGTTGTTGACCTGCGGGCAGTTCGAGACGAGCACGAGGGTGTTCACCTCGGCCCGGAGGGCGACGCGCTTGCCGGGAGCGGAGAGGCCGTCGACGATCCCCAGGGCCCCGTCGGGATCGACGGGGACGTTCATGAACCAGTTGATGTTGGAGACGAGGTCCCGCTTGCCCAGCCCCCAGCGGGAGCCCTCGATGAGGAAGTTCTCCACGCAGGCGTGCTGCTCGCGCGTGTGCTGGCCGTACCGGAGGGTGTTGGATTCCTGCGAGCAGGCGCCGCCGATGGTGTCGTGCACGCCTACCTCGTCCGCGACCACCGTCATGAGGGCGAGGCCCGTGTCGGCGCGGAGCACGGAACCCGTGGTGAGGACGATGGAGCGCTGCTGCGCGATGGTGACCGGTGCCGAGTACCGGACGGTGGTGTCACCGGCGGCGTAGAGGAGGCAGTCGACCGCCTGGTTGCCGTCGAGGTCCACGATGGTGAGGACGTCGCCCGCGGCGACGACGGCGGACCACGGTCCGCGCGCTTCGACGTACTCGTCGAGGACCACGGCTCCCGGAACGAGGGCGGCGTCGGTCGCCTGCTGCAGAAAGGTGGTGCTCATCGGGTGCTCCTTGCGGCGAGGTCGTGCTCGGTGTTGTTCAGGGCCTGTAGGTGTTCGGGCGCCAGCGGCCCGACCAGGCGTCCCTCGGCCAGTGCGGCGAGGTCCTCGGGTGCCCGCCATGCGGTGATCCCGACGGTGCTGCCGGTGAAGTCGGCGCGCGGGTCGAGCGGGTGCGCGGTGTTGGCCAGTACGACGACGGCGTCCAGCTGCAGCAGCAGGTCGACGTGCGCTCCGGGGCCGGCGCTGCCGGTGAAGCGGATCCCGCCGTCGGCGTCGACGTGGATGCCCTTGAAGAGGGTGAGCGACGGGGCGACGTCCCGGGGGCCGAGGCCGCTCTTCAGCGCCCCGAGGGTCAGCAGCTCCCGGGCGGCGGGGGAGGCGCTGTGCGCCGTCCCGGCTCCGTAGCGGGCCATGTTCCCGGCCAGGGTGGTGGCGCCGGTCAGGGCGTCGTGGCTGCCCGAGGTGTCCTCCACGATCGTGGCCAGGACGCGGCCGGCGTCGGACAGGAGGGGGTGCCCGGTCCCGGGGTAGGCCTGCCAGGGCACCTTGACGGTGTCGGCCGCATTGAAGCGTTCGTGCAGGGCGCCGGCCCGGTACAGGAGGGTGTGCACGCAGGCATCGCCCGTGTCCGTGAGGCGGAGGCGCGTGCCGCGGGCGAGGTGCAGCGTCGTGTAGCGGCCGAAGGCCAGCGCCTCCGACCAGACCAGGCGGTCGGCGGCGCCGTCGGGCAGTGCGTCCGTGAGCGAGGAGGGCGCGGTGGCCACCGGGATGTGGCGCATCGTGTCCGCCGTGCGGCGGTGCTGGTCGCGGGCGTGGGCGCGGGCTCCGGCCGTGGTGGCCGTGCCTGCCGGGATGTCGGTGGTCTGTGTCATGTCGATCCTTGTCGATCCTGGTGGTCGGTGTGCAGCCGGCAGGCGGCTGCTGGGTGCGGGCGGGGTACTAGGAGGCCTTGGCTGCGATGCTCCGGCGGATCCAGAGACCTCCGAGCAGCACGACGGTGACCATCAGGGGGGCGGAGTAGAGGAGGATGCCGTTCTCGCCGGCCGGGTCGTAGACCTCGGGGCGGGGCCAGGACAGGTTGACCACCATGACGGCGCCGTACAGGACGGCGAGCACGTTCACGGGCAGGCCCCAGCGGCCCAGGGAGAAGAGGCCCGACGGCATGGTCTGGCCTACGCGGTCCCAGTCGCCGCGCAGCCGGTTGACCAGCTGCGGAACGGTGACCAGGAGGTACGCGATGTACACCATGACGATGCAGACGCTGGTCAGGGTGGTGAAGAGGGCTGCGTTGCCCACGTTGATGGCCAGGACGCCGACGGCGAGGGCGCCGATGGCGATGGAGGGCCACATCGGGGTGCCCCGGCGGGGGTGGACGGTGGAGAGCAGCGTCGAGGCGGGGAGCTTGCCGTCCCGTGCCATCGAGAAGACCAGGCGTGAGCCGGCGGTCTGGATGGCGAGGGTGCAGACGAAGATCGCGATGGCGACGTCGACCAGCAGGACCTTGCCCCAGAAGGTGCCGAGGACCGCGGTCAGGACGTAGGGGAGCCCTTCGGTGGCGAGGCGGCCGTCGTCGAGGCTCGGTGCCGCCATGAGCGCGGTGATGATCATGAGGGCTCCGCCGACCCCGGAGATCGCCAGGGCGGAGATGATGGTGCGGGGCGCGGTGCGGCGCGGGTCCTTGGTCTCCTCGGAGAGCTCGCCGGCGGAGTTGAAGCCCACCATGACGTAGGCGGCCATGAGGCCGGAGACGAGGAACGCTCCGACGGCTCCGAGGTCCGAGCCCTGCAGCGCCGTGGTGTCCAGAACGACGTCGGGCCCGCGCTGCGCGGCGGTGAGAAGGGCGAGGACGACGGCGATGACGCCGACGATCTCGCAGGTCACGCCCACCGAGTTGATGTGGGCCATGAGTCGGACGCCCATCGCGTTGATGACGGTGGTGGCGACCAGGAGGATGGCACCCAGGACGACGGCGTTCGCGGCGCCCGTGACGGTGTTGAGCGCCGAGTCGCCGCCGACGAGCTGGAAACCGCTCCACAGCTGCGGCAGCACGACCTGCAGGGCGATGGCTGCGGCGGCGGCCGTGACCACCTGCGCCACTGCCATGAACCAGCCGGCGAACCAACCCACCGTCTCGCCGCCCACGCGCCGAGCCCACTGGTACACCGCGCCCGACAGCGGATAGCGGGCGGCCAGTTCGGCGAAGTTCAGGGCCACGAGCAGCTGGCCCACGAGGACGATCGGCCAGGTCCAGAAGAACGCAGGGCCGGCGAACGAATACCCGAAGGCGAAGAGCTGGAAGATCGTGGTGAGGATGGAGACGAAGGAGAAACCCGCCGCGAAGGACGCGTAGCGGCCCAGCTTGCGGTGCAGGGAGGGCTCATAGCCGAGGGAGGTGAGGTCGGCGTCGTCCGGGTGGGTCGAGGTGGGAATCGTCATCGGAAGTCTCCGTGGTTCGAACGGGATGGGCGCCGGTGGAAGCGATCGGGGTGCTGCGTAATACCGGTCAATTGATAGTTTTCCAATCCGAGGTCCCGCTCGGGTTTCACGGACGTAAAAGGCTCATGAGCAGGTTGTTTCCGCCATGTTTCGGCGTTTCCCGCGGGCGGCACCGCGCCGGGAGGGGTTCCCCCGGGTGCAAGAATGAGGCCGTGACCCTCACCGGACCGGGACGTCCCCGCACGCGCGAATCGACCCGCCCCGGAGCCACGGCCCGTGAGGAGATCCTCGACGCGGCGGCGGAGCTCTTCACCACGCAGGGCTACGCCACCACCTCGACCCGCGCCGTGGCGGACGCGGTCGGGATACGGCAGTCCTCGCTCTACCACCACTTCGCCACGAAGGACGACATCCTCGAGGAGCTCCTGACCGGAACGGTGGCAGAGGGGCTGGCCTTCGCCCGGGCAGCCTCCGCCATCGGGGACGGCACGGTCTCTCCCGCCGCCCGGCTCCATGCCGTGGCGTTGTTCGACGGGACGCAGCTGTGCAGCGGTCGCTGGAACATCGGGGTCCTCTACCACCTGCCGGAAGCACGGGGCGAGCGCTTCCGCTCATTCCTCGCCGACCGCGGGGAGTTGCGCGGCCTGTACCGTCGGCTGGGCTCGGCCGCTGTCCCCGCACCGCTCTGGCACGGTGATGCCCGGCATCACGGCGAACTCGCCTTCCGCCTGGTCGAATCCCTCGTGAGCCTCCGGGCGGACGGCCAGGTCACGCCCGACTCGCCACTCCAGGTGGCCGACGCGGCCATGGTGCTGTGCGGCGCCGGCAGCACCCTCGGGACCATCCGGGCGGACAGCCTCGCACTCATCGCGCGGCTGGGGCGCGACGTGCCGGACCCGGTGGCCGGCACGCACTAGCCGGGCCGTTCACCGCACCGTCGTGCGGGGGGCTCAGAAGTCCCTGTCCAGGAGGCCGGTTTCGGTCACAGGGGCGGTGGAGGACGGAAGGCCGGCTGTGCTGGTGACGGCGGCGGCGGGGCTCCAGATCATGGCTGCGGACGTCGTCGTGGTGCGCAGGCTGCCTGCGCCGCTCGCGATCGTACCCAGCGTCACCGTGACCACCGTGCGCGGAACGCCGTTGCTGGTTGTCGTCGTCGCGGTCATCGTTGCGTTGAGGGTCACCGTCCTGCGGCTCTTGGCGTAGTTCTGCTTCAGGTTCGCCGATCCGAGGTTGACGGTGCTGCCGTTCCGCTGGACGTCGATGGTGTCCCCTGTGTTACCGAGGCCCAGCAGGTTTCCGTCGCGGAGGCGGACCGTCACGGGCAGTGCGGCCCCGTTCCAGCCGGCGGTCACCGTGGTGGGGTTGATCTGCTGGCTGTAGGTCAGCGTCAAGGTGTCACCAGTTCCCAGCGTGCCCGCCGTACCGGGACCATTGGCCGCCTGGATATCGGTTCCGCGCAGTGGACTGTTATCCACCCGGCGCTCGGTGATGGTGGCGGATACCGTCTCACGCCCGGTGCTTTCGGTGAGGACGGCGCGCAGGTCGTACAGGCCGTCAGTGGTGGCCCGCGTGTCCCAGTCGCAGCTGTACGGCGTCGCCGTGACGGTGCAGCGCGTGGTCCAGGTTGAGGTTCCCGCGGGCGCGGTTTGGATGCGCACCCTGCTGATCCCGGCAGTGGAGTTTGCGGATGCAGTGAGCCTGGCTGTGCCGGAAAGGTACGCGCCGGGATCCTCCACCGACACGGAGGTGATCGTGTTGTCCACCATCCGATTCGATACGACGGCCGAGGTGGTGCTGATGCCCGCGGCGTCGGTGGCGACGGCGCGGAAGTTGTACGAGCCGTAGGCCAGGGCCGTGGTGTCGAACCGGCACGAGAACGGGGCGATATCAACGGTGCACAGGGTGGTCCAGGTGGTGGTGCCCGACCGGGAGTATTGGACCTGGGTCTGGGCGACACCGGAGTGCGCATCCGTGGCGGTCGCCGTGAACGTCCTGGTGCCGCTCAGTGGCGTACCGGGGTCGGACATCACGACGACCGGTCCCAGATTGTCGACCAGGACATCCGTCATCGTCTCCGAGTAGGTCACGGTGCTTCCCGAGACGGCGACGGCGCGCAGGTCGTAGTAGTCGTTGGCGAAGCCGGTCGTGTTCCACGAGCAGTTGTAGGGTGCGGTGAGATTCGCGCAGAGGGCACTCCATCGGTTCGTACCAGCCAGGGAGTATTCCACCCGGACGGCGTAGCCCTTCGAGGCCGAGCCAGAAGTGATTGTCGCGACGAGGTTGACCGTTCCGCGTTGGATCTCGCCCAGGTCGGAGAGGGCGATGCCGAATGCATTCATTACCCGGGTATCGATCTCGGCGGAGGTACCACTGAGGCCGATGGTGTTCGTGCCTACGGCCCTCAGCTTGTAGGAGCCGTCCGGAACGCTTTGGGTGTCCCACACGCAGGTGTAGGGTGCTGCGACCGTTGCGCACGCCACGGTCCACGTCATGCTTCCCGCCGGCAGGTACTCGATGCTCACGCTACGGATACCCGACTGTTCGTCGACGACCTCAGCCGTCAAAGTCGTGCCGCCCTGCACCGACGGGCCGGGGTTCGTGATGGTGACGGACGGTGGCGTCCAGTCGGCAGCAGCGCTGAAGGTGTTGGCGGCATTGGCCGTGCTGGCGGTGAACGCGGCCGACGAGAACATGGCAGCGCCGGCGAGAACAAGGGCAATCAATGCGGCCATGATCCCCACCGCAGCACTGGCCCTTACCGCGAGGGCTCTCACGCCAGATGGCCTGGGCTCGGGTGATCCGGTCACCTCCGGCATGCCGGCACCAGCGGCCGTCGCAGACGGGCCGGTTGTGTCCTCATGGAGCGCGTTCCCGTCTGCGCGCTCGCTTTTCTCCGGTCCGCCGACCGGGCGGCCGCCGAAGAGGGCCATCACGACGGCGAACAAGGTCACTACGGACCACAGTGCCAGCGCCGGAAGGTTTCCGGTACCCAGCCATAATCCGGGTAGTCCGGCCATCGGGACGAGGAGCCGGGCCTGCCCCGTAATCTGCTCCCGGGTCAGCGGCGTGCTGTCCGCATCGGCGTTTGCATCTCCGGCAGTGACGAACGTGCCGTCCGCATTGTCGCCGACGATCCTGTGGAGCCGGGTCTTCTCGATCCCACTGGGCTCGGCCGAAGCCGGACTGCTGAACTCAACCACCCCTCCGACCGGGACCGGCGCCGCGGGGGCCAGGGGTGCTGCGAGGACGACATCGCCGGCACTGATATGCGGCTCCATCGACCCGCTCTGGACGATCGTGCCGTGCCATCCGAGCAATGCAGGCAGGACGGCAATCAGTGCGAGGTTCAGCACCGTACCCAGATACAACCGCGACAGGACGGACGCGACGAAAGGTGCCCAGCCCTCGGCGGAGAACAGTGGGAGGAGCCGGGAGGAACCCGGGTCTGACCCGGGTTCCTCCCGGCTCATCAACTGCACGCTGCCAGGGTCGCCGGATCAGGAAGAGCTGGGTGAATCGTCCGACTGGAGTTCCCAGACCAGGTCGATCCCGACCCGCGCACCCTGCAGGGCGTTGACCGCATCCTGGCTCATGCCGGTGGTGTCAAAACGCCATGTGGCCCGGTAGCTCTGCGTCTCCCCAGGCTTGCCCGCGGTCTGCCAGCTGGAACCGCCGGTCGCAAAATCCTTGTTCACTGTTGCAAGGGTGGACAGCGGCAACTCTGGGACGGTGTTCGGGCTCGGGATGAAGCCGGTGCAGTCGTTGAAAGAACCGCCGGTGCCCTGTTCCAGATCGATGAGGATTCTGTTCTCCATGCCGCGGGAGGTGATCAGGTTCTGGGTGTAGGCCCGTACTTCTCCGGCGACATTCGACTGGGAGGTGACCACGATGCACTTCTGGCCCGACTGCCCCGGAACGATGTTCTCGACCGTGAACGCCGCGGCGCCCAGGTCATCGTCGTTCAGGACGACATTGCCGGTGCTCCAAGAGTTCCCCGCATTACGAGTGGAGGCAGTGAATGCTGCCTGCGAGCCCTGCCACACCATCCCTCCAGCTACGAGAACAGCAAGGGGAGCGGCGCCGAACATGGCGAATGTGCGCATGCGCGCAGAAGGATTCTTCATGACTGAGACCTTTGGTTTGAGACCGAGTGAAGCGATGGATTCTTCAGCCCGGCCTGCCCGACGGACCGTTGCAGGTAGCCGTCCGCCCAGTGCTGACGTGAACAGGCTAAGGGTTTTTCACCCCCTCATCCGGAAATTGAGGAGAAATTGGGTATTAAGAGAACTGCTTGTCCGACTTCCTGCGCAAAGCCGCAGTGCTTGCTTGGCTAGAAATCGTTGGTGCCGCGTGATCGGCGGGGACGGCCGTCGGGGTCGACGACGAGGCGGCTGAGGGGCTCCGCCCAGAGGCGTTGGAGGGGCGTCACGGGTGCCGGGGTATGGCGCCGTACCTGCCCCGCGGGACGGGGTGCGCGGCGGCCGGCATCATTCCATCGGTCCAGAGCCTCAGCGGTGCTGTTCCACAGGTCGAACCCGGCTGCCGGGTCCTGGAGGCGGGGGTCGTCCGGATCCAGGCCTAGGTGTTCGGCCCAGAGTTGGACCCGGAACTCGCGGGCCAGCGGACGGTAGGAATCTTGTCCGGTGTCTGTGCGGGTCGTTTCCGGCGTGCCGCTCGTGGTGTCGAGTACGGCGCAGGTGAGTTCGCTGTCCGAGGTCCAGGATCGACGGTTGAAGTTGTCCGAGCCGCAGGCGAACCAGACGTCGTCGATGATGCAGATCTTGGCGTGCACGTAGATCGGTGTTCCGGCGCTGTTCTCCAGATCGAACACGCCGACCCTGCCGGGCGCAGCCCGGTGCAGTATCCCCATGGCGCGCACTTGCCCGATCCGCCTGGGCGGCCCTCCGAAGAAGCCGTCGGAGTCCGGGTACCGGGGCACAACCGCGATCACCTTGAGATCGGGGTTCCGTTCCAGGGCCGAAGCGATGCCGGCCGCGACCTCTGTCGACCACAGGTACTGGTCCTCGATGTAGATCAGCGAGCGGGCACGGGAGAAGGCTTTCGCATAACCACGGGCAATGCTCCGTTCCCCTTCGGGCGCGAAGGGGAACGGGGGATGCTTCACGCCGTAGGTGCGCAGCAACTGTACGGCGTGGGGGCCCGCGGGTGGTGGTGGCGGAGCAGTGTCTGGAAGCGGCTCGGGGTGCCGTGGCATGCGGGCGAGGCGATGCAGCAGCATCCGGTAAGGAGTGCGGTGGTCCAGGGGATGCGGATCGTTCCACCGTTCGGCGAACAATGCGAGCACATCTCCCACCACGGGCCCGCGGAGTTCGAGGGCGGCGTCGTGCCACGGCGGCTGTTTCCCGTACCGGGGATCCATCGTCACTGCTTGCGGATCTCCCGCGTGGCCGGCATCGTCGCGCCTGCTGTGGGAGAGGTCGATTCCACCGACGAACGCGACGTCTCGCGACGGGTCGTCACGACGGCGGATGACGAAGAGTTTCTGGTGGTGGGAGCCGAAGAGGCGGACACGCTGATCCAACAGCACCTCTCCGCCTGCGTCGTTGACCTGGCGGCTCATGAGCTCGTTGGACCGGCCGCTGATCGGCGCCGACACGCGCTCTCCGTGGGATCTCCAAATCAGGCCCCGCACTTCCACACCCTTGCGCGCCAGATCCGCAAGCAACGTGCCGATCGACGGGCCGTCCTCCGTCAGCCGTTCGTCGCCGTCGCCGCGCCAGTCGGTGAACCACACGCGGTCCCCCTCGCGCAGGGCTGTCAGCTCTTCATGCAGTCTGGCGAAGTAGGTAGCTCCGTGAACGAGGGGCCGCACGAGGTTCCCCTCGGACCAGGACTGCGACCCGGTGCCGCCTGCGTGCACCTCCGTCGCCAGGTTCCCCCGCTCAGCGCGGCTCAGGAACCAGCTGTCCACGTCACGGTCCACTCGATGCTCCTTCCGGGGCCCGAGGCAAGGCCGCTAGTACACGGTCTCCAAAGTAGCCTACGAATCTGCCGGTTCAGGGCATCGATCAGGGTCGAGCCGCGCGCTTATTCCAGCCGAAAGGCGCCGCCGAGACGAGTTTCCGACCACCCACAAGGTGGTCGTGCCAGCACCTCGCGGGGCGTCGGAGGATCGGCGCTTCAGGACGTTCGCCCCGACGCGTGATACGCAGCAGCACTAGGTGCGCCTGGATCCGCAGTCACTCGAGAACTCGCATCACTGCTACCTTCGAGGGCGCCGGTGAGCAGGACGCCGTTCGGGCCCCCCACCTCCGAGTGGCTACGCGACAGCAGGCATCAGCCGAAGCAATGCTCGGGCAGGACGTTTGCGCTGAATGACATCCCGTACTCATATACGGACCAGTTCGATCTCGGCATGGAGCATCCCGCTCGTCGATCCTGGACGCGCACCGGACACCGTCCAGCGGTTCACCGTCAGCGTGGTTGCCCTCCGTGCGCCTGCCCAGCTCAGTGACGAGCGGGTGGATCAGTGCCCTGAGTTCACGGAGTCGAGGTACTGCTGCACGGCCGCTTCCGGCACCCGGTAGGAGCGGCCGAACCGGATACCGTGCATCGCGCCGGACTGCACCAGTCGGTACACCGTCATCTTCGATACCCGCATCTGGGCGGCTATCTCCGCAACCGTCAGTAGGTTCTCTGTCATGGGGTTGTTATGCGCCATTGTTACCTGCTCCTTGAGACCCGTTCGCCACTCCTACGTCTCTGCTAACACTGATGGGCCCCGGTGGTCGGCGCACGAGTAATTACTACGTGTCTTGTGTGGCTCGAGCAGCAAGTAGTGGGGGCGGCGGTAGTCGAGAGATCCCCACAGTTGGGGGTTGTTTAGGCAGCTTCAAACGTTGACACTGGACAGACCTGGGGAGGATCGACGATCACTCAACTCAGGGGGCATGATGCTGGATTATCCATTTTTTCCCATGCGCAGGCGTAGTGGAGGCCGCAGGGCTCCGAAGCCTGGCGGAGGGCGGGGTCTTCGTCGAGGTGGGTTGGCGAACCTCCGGCATCCTTCACTGCTGACGGCGCTGTTGACAGCGGTGCTGCTTGGGCTGGGCGCCCTGGTGGTGCCGGTCGGGGCGTCGGCTGCTCCCGGTGATGTCGGGGTCGAGGGTCCGTCCCATGCCGGGACGGGTACCCCGACGGGTACGAAGCGGGCGACCAACGCGCTGTGGTTCAACGACGGGCGCTGGTGGGGCAACCTGTGGGACACCGCCAGTTCGGATTTCCATATCTTCCGGTTCGATGCCGGAACGAGTTCGTGGGTCGATACGGGCGTGGCGACGGACCCGCGGGCGAACACGCACCATGACGTCCTGTGGGACGGGTCGACCCTCTTCGTGGCGAGCTACCAGTTCGTCAATGACGGCGTGGCGGCTGTGGCGGGCTTCCCGACGACGATGCGCCGCTACAGCTACAACGCGAGCACGAAGACGTATGCGCTGCTGGGTGCGACAAAGATCAATGACCAAAAGGTCGAGGCGCTGACCATCGACAAGGACTCGACCGGTCGGGTGTGGGCCACCTGGCAGCAGGGAAACCGGATCTACCTGAACGTCACCGGCGAGGACGGCGCGACGTGGGGGACGCCGTTTCCGCACCCGGCGTCGCTGAGCAACGTCACCCTGGACGACATCTCCACCCTGGTCGCGTTCGGACCCGGCAAGATGGGCGTGATGTGGAGCCGTGAGGCCAGCGATGCCACCGCCGGCTTTTACTGGAGCTACCACCGCGACACGGACCCGATCACCACCTGGAGCCCTGCCGTGGCGGCGACGTCGGGGCTGAAGAGCGGTGACGACCACATGAACCTGAAGTGGCTGGATTCCTCCGGTGGCCGGGTCTTCGCCGCGGTCAAGACATCGTTCACGTCTTCGTCCCAGCCGCTGATCCAGCTGTTGGCGCTGGACAACGTGTCCTCGCAGTGGACGAAGCATACGATCGCGACCCAGGGCGAGTGCCCCAACCGGGTGATCGTCCTGATCGACGAGGCCGCGCAGCGGCTGCGGACCTTCGCCACCTATCCGAAGCCCAGCGGCACGACGAACGCCGGCGTCTGCACCACCTCGGGGGGCGCGATCTACGAGAAATCCACGCCTCTGGACAACATCAATTTCACCACCGCGAAGACACCTCGGATTGTGGACGCGGACCAGTATGTGCACAATGTGACGTCGACGAAGCAGAACCTTAATTCGACGCGCACGCCTAACAGCGGTGTGCTGATCCTCGCCGACGTGGGCGCCACGAGCCGGTACTGGCACTTCTACGAGGGCAGTGGCGGTGCGGGTCCTGCGCCAGGGGATACGACGGCTCCGACGGTGACTACGTCTCCGGCTGGCAACGCGACGGGTGTGGCAGTGGGCAGCAACGTGACGGGGACGTTCTCGGAGGCGATGGACGCCTCGACGATCACGGCGGCGGGTGCGTTCACGCTGAGGACGGGGACGACGACGGGGACAGGGACGCAGGTGTCGGCAGGTGTGACCTACGACGGCACAAGCAGGGTCGCGACGTTGAACCCGACCGCGGATCTCACGCCGAACACGCCGTACACGGCCACGATCAGTGGGGCGAAGGATGTCGCCGGTAACGCAGTGGTGACCAGGACCTGGACCTTCACCACGGCTCCCGCGGGCGGCACGTCGACGACCGCCACGCTGACGGCCACCGCTGACAGCTATGTGTCCAGCGGGGCGCCGGGGACGAACCGTGGCACGAGCCCCACGCTGTGGGTGGACAGCAGCCCGATCGAGACCACGTACCTGAAGTTCGACCTGAAAGCGTATGCGGGCAGGACGATCGAGAGTGCCACGCTGCAGCTGACCAGCGCAGGTAACGGGTCGACGGGCAAGCAGAATATCAAGCTGGTCGCGGGTGACAGCTGGACGGAAACCGGAATTACGTACACCAACGCCCCGGTCCCCGGCACCAGCATCGGCACGCTGGGTCCGACAGCGATCAACACCCGTTACAGCGTTCCGCTCACGGTCACCGGCCTGGCCGGTGAGCTAGGCCAGCAGCTCTCCCTGGCCATCGACTCCAGCAGCAGCGACGGCCTGATCCTCAACTCCAGGGAGGCCAGCCCCACGCTCGTGCCCACGCTGGTGCTCACGTTCAAGTAATTAGTCGCGGGCCGCACTAGGACGCCATGTGCCGGGACTCCATCTGTCAGGATGAAGTCCCGGCACTGCCTTGCGTGGGTGCAGGCAGCACGTCAGGCACCCGCTATCCGACGCCTGATGCCGCACGGGCAACCCTAGATAGGGCGCGCAGTCGCGCCGGTGCGTTGGAACCGTACTTTCCCACCGACGACGGTCGTCTGCACCTCGAGATTGCGCAGTTCATGCGGGGCGATCGAGAAGGGGTCCTCGTTCAGCACGGCGAAGTCCGCAAGCATTCCAGGGCGTAACCGTCCGAGCTTCGCCTCCTGGCCCGCGGCGAAGGCGGGCCCGGACGTGAAACCCTCGAGCGCCTCGGTCAGGTCGAGTCGCTGCTCCGGTTCCCACCCTGTGGGCGGTTCACCGTGTTCGTTCTGTCGAGTGAGAGCGGCGTGCAGACCGTAGGCAGGATTCGGGCTCTCGACCGGGGCGTCCGAACCGAAGGCGAGGGTGGCTCCCGTGTCGCGGAGCGCGCGCCACGCATAGTTGGCCAGCGGGCGACCGTGCAGCATCGCTTCCGAAAGGGGGATGTCCGACGTGCAGTGCGTAGGTTGCATCGAGGGGATCACGCCGAGCTCCACGAAGCGGGCCACATCGGACGGCAACAGGTGCTGTGCGTGCTCGATGCGATGGCGTAGACCGCGATCGCGGGTGATGGGCAGCAGTTCGGCATAGGCGTTCAGCACGAGGTGGTTGGCGCGGTCTCCGATCGCATGTGTTGCCACGGCTATGCCGGCGCGGGCGGCCTTGCCCATGAGGTGCACGAGATCGCGGTAGGGAATCACCTCGATGCCGTGATTGTGTTGTTCGCCGGGGAAAGGCTCGCTCATGAGCGCGGTATGCGAGCCGAGGGCACCATCGCTGAACAGCTTGAGCGCGCCGGTGGTGAACCAGTCATCACCCTGCCCGGTGTACCGGCCCTCGGCGATTGCACCGTCGAGATAGTTCATGGGAATCGACTTGTGCACGCGGAGCTTCAGCTCACCCGCCCCGTGCAGGCGCAGGTAGGCGTCGCGGCTGTCCTCCGCATCCATGTCGTGGAGGCCGGTGAGCCCGAGCGACAGGAAGTGCTCCTGGGCCGCGCGAAGCTGGGACACCAGATCTCCGGAGAGCTCGGAGTTCATGAGATCGCGCAGAGGCTGGCGGGCAGACTCGCGGAGGATCCCGGTGGGTTCGCCCCGCTCGTCACGGACGATCTCGCCACCGATCGGATCTGGCGTCGCCGCCGTGACATCGATGGCCCGGAGAGCGAGGCTGTTGGCCCAGATCGTGTGACCGTCGATACTGGGCAGCGCGACGGGACGGTCCGGGCACACGCTGTCCAGGCTGTGGCGGTCGGGTTGCAACGGGACCGTCCAGGTGTTGAAGTCCCACCGTCCACCGAAAAGCCACTGGCCCGGTGCGAGAGTCTCGGCATGCCGACGAACGCGCTCGACGGCTTCCTCGAGATCAGTAACGCCGCGGAGGTCGACGGTGGTCCTGTCCCTCGCGAAAGTGGCGGAGTGGATGTGGGCATCGATGAGGCCGGGGATCACCGAGCGGCCCTCGAGGTCGAACTCTTCGACAGGACCGGTGAGGGATCTCCTCACCGCCCGGTCATCGCCGATCGCGACGATGACGCCGTCTTCCGCCAGCAGCGTGTCGGCGGGAACGGCTGCTCGGTCCAGGGTGTGGATGCGGCCGCGGCAGTAGAGCGTTGCTGCCATGCAGGTAGTCCTTCAGTGGATTCGCGGGGAGATCGGCGTGGACGCGTGCAACGTTAACCGATAGTTGCCGAGAAACACATAGGCCGGTCGTGCCGGCCCTGAATCACCGGACGTGAGTTGTTGTGCTCAGGCAAGCGTCTGTATAGGCTTCTGCTACTTCTCCTGCGGGGCAACGATGCCTACGCATTTTCTGGGCCGCGCGTCATCTGTCGGTGGAGTGTTCCCCAGTTCTGGACGGCCTGTTTCTCTACGGCGCACAGTCCAGGACGAATGCAGAATGAGCTCGAAGGAGTGCCCACGTGATCCGGAAAATCATGGCCACCACCGCCGTTGGCCTTGCCACGATCCTGACGGCTGCGGGTTGCAGTTCATCCCCCAGCACTGACACCGTCGAGAGTGACGTAGAGGCAGAACCCACCTATGGCAACTGCGAAGTGACGGGCGAATTCGGATCTGATCCCATCACGGAGCCGACCACCGCTGACACCTTCACCGTCGAGAACAGCTTGCCCTCGCCCGGCTGGTGGAATGGCGACAAGCCCGCCAACATCAAGGACGGCTACGAGTACTGCATGGCAGCGAACATCGCCTACCGCGGTGGCCTTTCGAAGCTCGACGTGAAGACCGTCTCCTTCGCCTCGATCGTGGCCGGGCAGACCAAGGATTTCGACCTCGCCCTGGTCACGATCTCCATCACGCCGGAGCGTGAGAAGGCCGTCGAATTCACGCCACCGTACTTCTCCGGGGACGTCGGTGTGCTCACCAAGGAGGGCAATGAAGTAACGAGCGAGTCGATCAAGGAGTCGACCGTCGGTGTTCAGCTCAGCACTGTGGGCCAAAGCTTTGCGATCGACAAGCTCGGCATCGCCGAAGGTTCCCTCAAGGTCTTCCCCGACACCGGCAGCATGACCACGGCTCTCGCCTCGGGCCAGGTCGACGTCGTCCTCAACGACACCGCTCAGGCACTCACTGTCGCCAGCGCTTCCAACGGTCTTCTCGAGGTCGTCGGCCAGTTCAGCACGGGCGAGAGCTACGGCGGTGTGTACCCTGAGGGCGCACCGAACAAGGAGGCGATCGACAAGATCATCACCGATCTGATCGACGACGGGACGCTGAAGGATCTCGCGGCAACCTACCTTGCTCCGGTATTCGGCAGCGATCCGACCGACGTGCCCTACCTGGACGTTCCTCAGTGATCCGACCGACGTGCCTACCCGGAAGTCCGTGAATGACTTCTGAACTCGACGGAGCGGGCGGCGTCCTCACCCGCGAGCCGATCCGCTTGCGGATCGCACCTACCAGACATCTGATCAGTTCCGCCCTGCTCGTCGCTGTGCTCTGCGCAGTGACGGGCGGGGCCCTGATCTCCGCCATCTGGGCTCCGGGTTCCCCCGTCATCCTCGGTTTTCAACTGGGACTCACGGTGGTCATCGCGGCCGGCCTGATCCTGGTGATCATCCCGCTCATCGGTGCGATCCAGGCGTCCCGCGTGAAGAACCCGGCCGATCGGGTCGAACGACGGACGAAGTCCGCGAGGTCCCGCCAGCGGGCCGCCGTGAGCATGGGTGTGGCCGCCGCAGTCCTCGTGGTGATGGGGGTGATCTACTTCCTGATCGTCAACGACGCCTCGGTGCAGAAGACCTTCCTGCAGCCCGACCTCATGATCCTGAGCTTTCCGGACATCCTCGCGGCATTCGGGCAGAACGTCTTCATCGCTCTCGTGGCCCAGGTGCTCGTACTCATCTGGGCGATGGTGATCGCCCTTCTGCGCATCTCGAAGACGGCCGCGATGAAGCCGCTGCGATCCCTCGCCACGCTCTATATCGACATCTTCCGGGGCCTGCCCGCGATCATCGTGATCTACCTCGTCGGATTCGGTCTATCGTTCACCCAGATTCCGGGCCTCAGCGATCTGAGCGCCACGTGGTACGCGATCATCGCACTCACCCTCACCTACGGTGCGTACACTGCAGAGGTCTACCGCTCGGGCCTCGAAAGCATTCATCCCAGCCAGGTCTACGCTGCACGGTCGCTGGGGTTCAGCTACCTGCAGACCATGCGTGTCGTGGTGGTACCTCAGGGCATCCGCCGGGTGATCCCGCCGCTCATGAACAACTTCATCTCGCTGCAGAAGGACACCGCGCTCGTGGGCATCATCGGTGCCGTGGACGCGTTCAACCAGTCGCAGATTTACGCCGGCAACCACTTCAACCTGTCGTCCGTGACCATCGTCGCAGTCTTCTTCCTCATCATCACGATCACCCAGGCGCGGTTGCTCGACCGCTACCTCGACCGACGAGAGCGCAAGCGAAGCGGAGCCTGATCATGGCATTCCTTGAGATAGAGAATCTGCACAAGAGCTATGGTGGGAACGCCGTGCTGCGCGGCATCGATCTCTCGGTCAACCAGCACGAGGTCCTGTGCCTCATCGGAGCATCGGGATCGGGCAAGTCGACCCTGCTGCGCTGTATCAACGCGCTGGAAACGATCGACGAGGGCGAGATCCGGCTCGACGGCGATGGCATCTCCGGCCCGGGCGTCGACGTGAACAAGCTGCGCGAGCACATCGGTATCGTGTTCCAGAACTTCAACCTCTTCCCGAACATGACGGTCCTGCGCAACATCGCCGTCGCGCCGGAGATGTTGCTGGGGTTGAGCCGTGACCAGGCGAATGAGCGTGCTCTCGGCCTGCTCGAGCGCATCGGATTGGCCGACAAGGCCAACGCGCATCCCGATCAACTATCGGGTGGGCAGCAGCAACGGGCGGCGATCGTGCGGTCCCTCGCGATGGAGCCGCGGATGCTCCTGCTCGACGAGATCACCTCTGCGCTCGATCCGGAGCTCGTCTCCGAAGTGCTGTCGCTCGTGCGTGAGCTCGCCGGCGATGGAATGACGATGCTTCTCGCAACGCACGAGATGAACTTCGCGCGGGAGGTCTCCAACCGTGTGTGCTTCCTGCACCAGGGTACGATCTGCGAGATCGGGACCCCGGAGCAGATTTTCACAGCACCGGAGCACCCCCGCACGCAGGAGTTCCTCCGCAGCATCATTGCGGCGGGCAGGCTGTAGTGGGGGCCGGGCCCGGGATGGACTGGAGTTGGCCGGGTGGGGCCAGGAGTGGATTTGCGCTCAGCTTCGACTTCGACGCCGAAGAAGTGTGGATCGGCTCCGACCCCGCGAACGCCGACCGTCCTGGAGTGCTCTCGCAGGGGACTTATGGCGCGAAAAGGGGCATCTACCTCGTCCTGGACCTCCTTGAGCGAAGGGACCTCAGAGCGACGTTCTTCGTGCCCGGCCGGGTCGCAGAACGCTACCCGGAGCAGGTATCACGCATCGTCGACGGCGGCCACGAGCTTGCACACCACGGGTACACCCACACGCATCCCGGTCGCTTCGGCCCCGGGGAGGAGGAGGCCGATTTCCGGCGTGCCTTCGACGTGCTGTCGGGCTTCGGGACACCCATCACAGGCTATCGTTCACCGGCCTTCGACTTCAGCCCGTCCACCATGGACATCATGGTGGCCCACGGCATCAGCTACTCCTCCTCGCTGATGGACGACGTATTCCCCTATCGGCATTCCAATGGGATCGTCGAGCTTCCGGTGCAGTGGATCCTCGACGATGCGCCGCATTTCTGGTTCGCGAACAGCAGTTGGGACAAGACCATCGCGGCTCCCTCCCAGGTGCTCGAGATCTGGCGGGAAGAGACCCGCGGCATCCACGACCTCGGCGGGCTCACCTCCTTGGCGCTGCACCCGCAGATCGTCGGGCGCCCCTCGCGGATCGCGATGCTCGATACCTATCTGCAGTTCGTGCAGGATCAGGGCGTTCACTTCGGTACCTGCAGCGAAATCGCGAGCCTGGTTCCATGACCGGTGGGACAGCGCTCGTCACGGGTGCTGCCCGCGGCATCGGTTATGCCATTGCGCAGCGGCTGGCGAAGGACGGGTGGGCGGTGATGCTGGGTGACCGCTCGGATGACGTCGAGAACGCGGCCGCGGCGCTTTCCCAAGAGAGCGGGAACGCGAGGGTCGCGGGAGCGCGCTGCGATGTGACTGACGAGGACGAGGTGGAGGCACTGGTGGCGTCCGTTGTGAACCGCTTCGGCGCACTCGACCTGCTCGTGGTCAACGCCGGTGTCGGCGGTGGTGCGGATCATCTCACCGAGCTGTCCACCGAGGCCTTCGATACCGTGATCGGCGTGAACCTTCGTGGTGCATTCCTCAGCGTCCGGGCGGCTGCGAAGGTCATGCGGCTGCAGGGGAGCGGCAGCATCGTGACGGTGAGTTCGGTGTACGCCCGGGTCCCGGTCGAGGGCAGCGCCGCCTACAGCGCTTCCAAAGCCGGCCTTATCGCGATGACGAAGACAGCGGCCCTGGAGCTTGCGCCGTTCGGTATCACCGTCAACGCCATAGCGCCCGGGTACATCGACACCCCCATGCGCTGGGATGCTCTCAGGAACCGCGCGAGGCTCGCCGGAACAACAGCCGAGGATCTCTATGCCGACGACGTCGCATCGGTTCCCCTGGGGCGCTATGGTACGGGCGCCGATGTGGCAGGGGCGGTGGCGTTCTTCGCGGGTAGTGACAGCAGATACGTCACGGCTCAGGTGCTCGAACTCACGGGCGGGCGGCCGCTGTGACGAAGGCTCCGACGACGTCGAGACACGCAGGATCCCGCGCCATCGTCACAGGCGCGGCGTCGGGGATCGGTGCCGCTTGCGTGGCCCAGTTGCGAGCCGAAGGTGCGGAAGTAGTGGGCTTCGACATGCAGCCCGGCGAGGGGATCACCGTAGTCGACGTCGCCGATGAAACGGCCGTCATCAGGGCCGTGGTGGAGGCCGAGCGGCAGCTGGGCGGCGCTCCTACCGTCCTCGTCTGTGCGGCCGGGATCTACCCGTGCGTGCCGCTGCTCGAGATGACAGGCGCGGCATGGCACCAGACCTTCGCCGTCAACGTCTCCGGAAGCATGTTCTGCGCTCGGGAGGCCGTGATCACCGCGAAGCGGGCCGGCACCGACCTCAGCATCGTGCTGTTCTCTTCGGTCGGGGCGTACCGCTCGGACTGGAGTGAACCGAGCGCTGCCTACTGCGCCACGAAGGCGGCTATCACGTCCCTCGCACGGTCGATGGCAGGCGAGTGGGCCCCGTTCGGCGTGCGCGTCAACGCGCTGGCTCCCGGCCTCATCGACACCCCGATGCTCAGGCGCACCGCCGATTCCGAGGCGGGAGCGGCGGCGATCCGCGATCGGATCCCGCTCGGACGCCTCGGCGCGGGAGAGGATGTCGCGAGGGTCGCGTGTTTTCTCACCTCCGATGAAGCCGCCTACATGACGGGTTCGACGGTGACCGTCGATGGCGGGTACCTCGTCAGATAACGGGGCAGCGATGCCACTCGAGCTCCTGGCCTGCTCCGGAACTCAGCCCGGGGCGGCACGAGTCGGCACTCGCTCTCCTTTGCACGTCCTGGAGCCGCTGGGAAGCAACGGGCGGTGACGGCGCAGACGACGACGGGGCGCCCGCTGCTGCGGACGCCCCGTCGTGCTGGGTTGGACAACCCTACTGGGTGATGTCCACCCGGTAGGTGCTCGTGGCCGAACCGTCCTCGCTCGTCACCGTGACCACTGCGGTCCGGTCGGCGCCCGAGGGCTGCGTCACGGACACCGTCGCGTACGGGTCAGCCGGAACGGCGGACACGGCCGGGAGCTTGCCCCGCGACGGCACCGAGTAGGAGGTCACGGCGGGATCGAAGCCGGCCACGGGCGTGCCGTCGACGCTGATCGACGCGAGCGCCGCATCCGACGATTCCGCAGGAACGGCCCCGAGGACCTCGATCTCGCTGACCACCACGTGCGTCTGCGAGCGGGCCGTCATCACCACGCGGACGGTCGACGCCGTCACACCGTCGAGTGGCAGGGTCACCGCCGGGGCGGGAGAGCCACCCGGGACGCTGACCGGACCGCCGGCATCGGTCCACGCACCATCCGCGCCCTGGACCTGCAGTTGCAGGGTCTGCGCGTAGCTGTCCGAGGATCCGTCGCGGAAGAAGTGTACGACGACGCCGCCGAGGGTCTGCGCCTCGCGCAGTTTCACGGTCAGGGTATCGGCGGCGTTCTTGGTGCCGGAGCGCCAGTTGGACCAGGCCTTGTCGCGGGTGTCGCCGTTGAACAGGCCGGCCGTGCCGTAGCCGGGCTCGGTGTAGGTGGCGCTCGCGGTGGTGCCGCCGTCGTCGGCCACGTTGTCCAGCGTGCCCGCGGTGACCTGGATGCGGACGGTCGCCGGGAGCGTGCCCCCGTTGCCGTCATCGGCCGTGCCCGCCAGCTCGTAGACACCGGGTGCCGGGTAGCGGACCGGGGTGCTCCAGGTGACCGGACGCTCGACCGTGCCGCCCTGGCTGCCCACGGCGATTACCGTGGCGGGCAGCTCGGGCAGGCCGTTGACCACGGCCTTCGCGCGGGCGGGCTGCGTGGAGACGAGGGTGTCCACGGTGAGCGTGAGTTCCGCGGGGAACTGCGTGCCGGTGACGTCGGTCGCGGTGCCCTTGACCTTGACGGTGCCGGGCTTCTTCCAGCGGTTCTCGTTCGGGATCTTCCACTCGACGGGGATGGTTCCGCGTGCGCCGTCGCGGTGGACCGGCGTCACCGTCTTCGGCAACACCGGTGCGGTGCCGGGGACGGTGAATGCGGTGGCGTCCTGCACGGAGAGCACGGTCTCGTCGATCAGCGTCCAGCGCTGGTTGGCACCGGAATTGGCGAGATAGAGAGTCACGGGAGCTCCCTCGGAGGTCTTCCCGCCGCCCACCTCGAGCAGCAGGCCGGTCTCGGCGTTCACGAACGTGTACGTGCCGTCACCGGTGGTCGAAGCGATCCAGGCCGCGCGTGGGTCGGCTCCGACGGGAGCGACGACGGCGGCGCCGCCTGCGTCCGCGAGTTGCGAGGCGCCGTCGAGCGTCGTGATCGAATAGCGCTCGCGGTGGGTGTTGTCCTCGCCCAGGCTGGTGAAGCGGAACAGCTGGCCGGCGTCGGCGGGGTCACTCGCGCTGATGACGGCGGTGCCGCCGGTCGGCTCGATCGACTTGCCGCTCTGCACGCCCTGCAGCCGGTACACGTGGCCGTCCTGGAGAGCCGCCGCGTCCTCGGCGACGCCGGAGACGCCCTCGACCACGAAGGTCGTGACGGACTGGGCGGGCGCGGTGACGACGGCGGAGCCGCCCTCGATCGCGACCGGTGCACCCTCCACGAGGGCACCATTGACGTCGCTGACCACGGGGGTCACGGTCGCACCGGGCGCGACGGATCCGAACTTCGAGAAGTCGAGGACCACGGGCTTGGCGTCGGTGGACTCGTTGATGTGGACGACGGCGGCACCGCTGTCGGTGATCGCGGCGGTGGTGTCGTCGTCGTTCACCTGCACCAGGCGGTCGCCGGGCTGGATGTAGTGCGTGTAGTTCCGCACGGTGTTGAACTTGGTGTTCGTGTAGATGGGGCAGCTCTCGAGCGTGTCCGCATCAGTGCAGTCGAACGGCATCTGGATGCTGCCCCAGTTGGCGCCGGCCGCGCTCTCGCCACCGGGCTTCATGTTGTCGTAGTCCTCGACGGGCTGCCAGAACACCCAGGCACTGGGCTCGAGCTCGCGGAGGTCGTCCGTGATGCGCTTGGCCATGCCGAGGCCCGGCTCCATGCTGGTGAAGCTCTGGCCGTTGCCCCAGGAGCCCTCGACCTCGCTCATCCAGAGGGGCTTGTCCTCGCCCTTGGCGATGTCCCTCACCGTGGTTCGCTGGCCGGTGCCGTAGGTATGGACGTTGAGCTGGTCCACGAGGTCGCGGACCTCTGCCGGATAGCTGTTCCAGTTGGTGGCGAAGGTGCCGGGGTTGGTCTCGTCCATCGCGGAGATCGTCGCGTCCGTGCTGGAGGCGTCGAGCTTCGGAGCGAGGTTCTTCAGGACCTGCTGCTGGAGCTGCGGGCTGATGTGCGCGCCCTCCTGGCGTCCGCCGACGGGCTGTCCGCCAGCATCCAGGCGCGTGCCCCAGTAGTTGGTGTTCGGCTCGTTGAACGGGTCCAGCGTGTCCACGGTGATGCCGTGGGCGTCCTCGAGCTCCTCGACCACGCGGACCAGGTACGCGGTGAAGTCGTCGATGCTCTCGGTCTTGAGCTGGTCCTTGTTCGCGTCGAAGCCGCCGGAGACGTAGCCGCTGACGGTCTGGAACCAGGGCGGCGAGTTGCTGAACGCCTCCCAGTGGGTGATGTCCTGCTTGATGCGGTCGATCCACCAGCGCTGCGTCGCATCCGCCTCGAGGTTCCAGTCGGCGGGATCCTCGGGGTCGAACCAGTCCGTGTCCGCGCGCGTGGTGCCCTCGGGGGCGTTCCACCAGCCCTCGACGGCGCCGCCCGGGCGCAGGTAGTCCTTCACGTCGGGTGCGTTGCCCCCGCCGATGTTGTAGCGGGCGATGTTGAGGTTGAGGCCCTCGGGCCCGAACACCAGCTCCGCGAGGCGGTTCCGGATCTCGTCGGGGTAGTCGCCCGTCGCGTTCGCGAACCACACGAGGCTCGTGCCCCAGCCCTCGAACTCGTCGCCCTGATAGGAGGGGTCGGGCGTGAGGGTCAGGGCGCCCTCCGGGACGGCCGGCGGTGCGGGCGGGGCCGGGGGCGCGGCCTGCGCCGCACCCCCGATCAGGGAGGCGGCTGCCAGGACGGCGGCCACCCCCGTGGCTGCGGCCTGAGTGGCGCGCCTGGATCGATTCGTCATTGAACGTGTTCCTTCCAGCAAGGGTGTGTACTGCGGTGGACCTAGGTGGTGCGCGAGGCCTTCCTCGTGAGGACGGCGACCGAGCGGGGAGCCAGCTTGGACTCCTCACCCGTGAGGGTGTCGCCGTCGACGCCCGTGATGTCCACGGGCTCGTCGGTGCGGTTGATGAGGAAGACGTAGTCGGCGTCGTCGTCGGTGCGCAGCACCTGCTCGACGGCGCCGCGGAGTTCGGCGGGCAGCTCACTGGTGACCCCGGCGCGGGTTGCGAGGTCCGCGAGGACGGGCTCGAGGCCCTGCGCGCCGAGGCGCGCGCCCACATAGGCGGCGCTGCCGGAGCCGACCTGCCGTCGCGTGACGGCCGCATCTCCGGCGTGCTCCCCGGTGGTGTACCGGGTGAGGACCTCGACGTCGGCGCGCGGCAGGACGCGGTCGGCCCAGCCCGTGGCGGTGGTGCCGTTGTCCAGGGAGACGTCCTCGCCGTCGAGCAGGGGGCCGAACTCGTCGATGCGCACGCCGAGCAGGTCCGCGAGGGCGCCGGGGTAGCCGCCGAGCCAGATGTGGTCGTTCTCGTCGGTGATGCCGCTGAAGTAGCTCGCCACGAAGTGCCCGCCGCCGGTCACGTAGTCCTCGAGCCGCGCCTTCAGAGCGGCCGGGACGGTGTGCAGGATGGGCGCGACGACGAGGCCGTAGCCTGCGAGGTCGGTGGCGGAGGGGACGACGTCGGCGCGGATGCCGAGGGCGAGGAACGCCGAGTACCAGTCGAGGGCCTCCTGCTTGTAGCGCAGGCGGTCGGACGGGTGGGAGTCCTGCTCGGAGGCCCACCAGGAGTCCCAGTCGAAGAGGATCGCGGCGGGTGCCGCGCTGCGGCGGGAACCGACGACGTCCGACAGCGAGGCGAGTTCCCGGCCGAGGTCGACGACGCCGCGGAAGATCGGGCTGTCCTCACCGGCGTGGGGGACCATCGCGGAGTGGAACTTCTCGGCGCCGGCCTTGGATTGCCGCCACTGGAAGAAGCAGACGGCGTCGGCGCCGTGGGCCACGTGGGTGAGCGAATCCCGGCGCAGTGCCCCGGACTTCTTCGGTGTGTTGACGGGCTGCCAGTTCACCGCGCTGGTGGAGTGCTCCATGAGGAACCAGGGCTTCCCGCCGGCGATGTTGCCGGTGAGGTTCGCGGAGAAGGAGAGCTCGTCGACGGCCTGCGGGCCGGGGACGAAGTAGTGGTCGTTGGCGACGAAGTCCAGCTCGGCGGCCCAGTCGGCGTAGTCCATGCCCTTGGTCTCGCCCATGACCATGAAGTTGGTGGTGATGGGGATGTCCGGGGTGATGCTGCGCAGGATGTCGCGTTCCTCGCGGAGGTACTGCTTGAGGGCGTCCGAGGAGAAGCGCTTGAAGTCGAGCTGCTGCGTGGGGTTGGGGTGCGAGGCGGCCTGGCGCGGGGGCAGGATCTGCTCGAACCGGGTGTAGCGCTGGGACCAGAAGTCGGTGCCCCAGGCGTCGTTGAGGGCGTCGATGCTGCCGTAGCGGTCGGTGAGCCAGGTGCGGAAGGCGCGGGCGGCGTCGTCGGAGTAGTCGTAGATGTTGTGGCAGCCGAGCTCGTTGGAGATGTGCCAGGCGCAGACCGCGGGGTGGTCCCTGTAGCGCTCGGCCATCCGAGCGACCAGCTTCAGGGCGTGCTCCCGGAAGACGGGGCTGGTGGGGCGCCAGTGCTGGCGGGCGCCGGGCCAGAGGGTGCCGCCGTCCTGCGTGACGGGGAGGATCTCGGGGTGCTCGGTGGCGAGCCACGGCGGCGGAGATGCGGTCGCGGTGGCAAGGTCGACGGCGATGCCGTTGGCGTGCAGGAGGTCGATGACCTCATCGAGCCATGCGAAGTTCCAGGTGTCCCGCTCGGGCTGCAGGCGGGCCCAGGAGAAGATCGCGAGGGACACAACGTTCACGCCGGCCTCGCGCATGAGGCGCACGTCCTCGTCCCACGTCTCGCGCGGCCACTGCTCGGGGTTGTAGTCGGCACCGAACGCCATGCGCTTGCGGGTCGGCTCGGACGGCCAGCGCAGCCAGCGGTGGGAAGTGGGTGTTGACACGGTGGAGCTCCTTGGGGCGTTTCGTAAGGCATCGGTGATGCTCCGCCGACCTCCGGGTGAGGGAGAGACGGCGGGAAAAGTGGAACGGGCCGGGCGGGTGCGCGGAGGCTCCCGCCCGGCTAGGGTCTGGTGCTACTCCGAGACGGTGAAGCCCTGCTCGGTGCCGTACTTGATGCTCGCGTCCTGCCAGCTCTTCAGCCCGTCCTTGAGCGGGGTGTCCGAGACGTAGGCCTGGCCCACGGTGTCGTTGAAGACGCTGTTGGCGTAGACCTGGAAGGGCAGGTAGGACCAGCCCTCGGGCACGTTCCGAGCGGACTCGGCGAAGATCTCGTTGGCCTTCTGGCCGCCGAAGTACTCGAACTCGGAGTTCAGGAACTCATCCGACTCGAGGGCCGCCGACGTCGCGGGGAACGCGCCGCCGTCGATCCGGGTCTGGACGCCGTCGCCCACGTTGGCGTAGTCGAGGAAGGCGTACGCGAGGGCGCCCTGCTCGCTGGCCGCGGGGATGGTCAGCGAACTGCCGCCGTTCTCGGCGCTCGCGGTGCCGCCCTCTTCCCACTGGGGAAGCGGCGCCGCACGCCACTTGCCGGCGGCCGCGGGGACGCCGGAGGTGAAGTTGCCGGGCATCCAGGCGCCGGTGGACAGGGTGGCGATGGTGCCGTTGCCGAGGCCCTGGTACCACTCGTCGCTCCAGGAGCTGATGGGCGCCAGGAGGTCCTCGTCGAGGAGCTGCTGCCAGGTCTCCGCGAACTTGGTGGAGCCCTCGTCGGAGAAGTCGATCTTCACGTCGGTGCCGTCCACCGTGTAGGGCTTGCCGCCTGCCTGCCAGATGAGGCTGGTGGCGAAGCCGGCGTCGCCCATGTCATTGGCGATGTACACCTTGGGGTCCGCCTTGTGCAGCGTCCGGGCCGCCTCGATGTACTCCTCCCACGTGGTGGGGACCTCGACGCCGTACTTCTCGAAGACCTCGGTGTTGTAGAAGAGGGCCATGGGCCCGGAGTCCATGGGCAGGCCGTAGATGCCCTCGCCCGCCTGGACGGAGTTCCACGGGCCGGGGCTGAAGGTGTCCTGCAGGTCGCCGGCGCCGTAGCCGCTGAGGTCCTGCACGGACTCGGCGAGGGCGAACTGGGGGAGCGCGTAGTACTCGATCTGCGCGACGTCGGGCACGCCCGAGCCGGCGGCGATCGCGTTCTGCAGCGCCGTGTACTGGTCGTTGCCGGTGCCCGCGTTCACGAGGTCGATGTCCACGTTCGGGTACTCGGCCTCGAAGTCCTCGACGACCTTCTCCAGCGTGGGCTCCCAGGCCCAGACGGTGAGGTCGCCACCCTTCTCGAGGGCTGCCTGGACGTCGTCGGCGCTGACCTCTGCGGGTGCCGCACCACCGGCGTCGTTCCCGCCGCCGCCACCGCAGGCGGTGAGGGCGAGGGCTGCCGCGAGGGCCAGTGCCGAACCGCGCAGCACCGCCGGGGAGATTTTGCTCTTCATGGGGTTCCTTTTCACTTCATCGTTTTTCGGAAGGGGCTTTTACTCTTTGACGGCGCCGGCGCTGAGGCCGGACTGCCAGTAGCGCTGCAGCAGCAGGAACGCTGCGATCAGCGGGAGGATGGTGAGGAGGGAGCCGGTGATGACGAGGTTGAAGATGGCCTCGCCGCCGGCCGTCGAGGCCTGCGCGTTCCAGGCGTTCAGGCCCAGGGTCAGCGGGTACCAGGCGGGGTCCTTGAGCATGATCAGCGGCAGGAAGTAGTTGTTCCACGTGGCCACCATGGTGAACAGCAGCACCGTGACGATGCCCGGGCCCAGGAGCGGAAGGCAGATCTGGAAGAACGTGCGGAACTCGCCGGCACCGTCCATGCGGGCTGATTCCAGCAGCTCGGTGGGGATGGCTTCGGAGGCGAAGGTCCACATCAGGTACAGGCCGAACGGCGAGATCAGGGACGGGATGATCACCGACCACGGGGTGTTGGTGAGGCCCATCTCGCTGAACATCAGGAAGGTGGGGACCGCCAGGGCGGTGCCGGGGACGGCCACGGCACCGATGACGACGGCGAACACGGCCTTCTTGCCCGGGAAGTCGAACTTCGCGAGGGCGTAGCCGCCGAGGACGGCGAGGAACGTCGCTCCGCCGGCCCCGAGGACCACGTACAGCACGGTGTTGAGGAACCAGCGGCCGAAGATGCCGTCGTCGTAGGCGAGGGTGTCACCGATGTTGCCGAAGAGGGCGAAGTCGCCGCTGAACCAGAGGCCGAACGAGGTGAAGAGATCGGCCTGGGTCTTGGACGAGTTGATGAACAGCCACACCAGCGGGATGAGGCTGTAGATCAGGACGATCCCGGTGAGGACGGTCAGGAGGACGCTGCGCTTCGGGTTGTCGACGCCACGGCGCGTGCTCTTCAGGCGCACGTAGCCGGGCTTCGTCTTCTGCTTGGTCCTGTGCTTGTCCGTGCGGGTGGGTTCGACGGCGACGCTCATGGTCAGCTTTCCTTCCGCATGCCGCGCAGCTGCACGGCGTAGGCGATGACCATGGTGATGACGCCCATGATGATGGCCACGGTGGCGGAGTAGTTGTACTGCTGGCCGGAGAAGCTCAGCGAGTAGGCGTACAGGTTCGGGGTGAAGTACGTGGAGATGGAGTTCGGCGCGAGGCTCTGCAGGATGGCCGGCTCGTTGAAGAGCTGGAAGCTGCCGATCACCGAGAAGATGCCGGCCACCACGAGGGCTCCGCGGATGGCGGGGAGCTTGATAGCGGTGACGAGGCGGAACTGGCTGGCGCCGTCGATCTCCGCGGCCTCGTAGAGGGACTTCGGGATCACGCGGAGCGCGGAGTAGAAGATGAGCATGTTGTAGCCGATGAACTCCCACGTGACGATGTTGCCGATCGAGGCGAGGATCAGCTCGGGGGAGAGCGGGTTCGGCAGGTTGGTGCCGAGGGCGTTGTTGACGTTGCCCACCAGACCGAACCGCGTGCCGTACATGAAGCCCCACATGAGGCTGGCGACGACGGCGGGCACCGCGTACGGCAGGAAGATCGAGATGCGGAAGAAGGACTTCCCGTACAGCCGGCCGCTGTCCAGGGCGAGGGCCACCAGCAGGGCGATCAGCAGCATCACCGGCACCTGCACCGCGAGGAACAGCGTCACGCGGAGGAGGGAGGACCAGAACTGGGGGTCCTGCAGGGCCTGCGAGTAGTTGGCGAAGCCCACGAAGCCGTTGCCGCCCACGAGCTGGTTGCGGAAGAAGCTGAGGAAGATCGAGTAGGCGATCGGTGCCAGGAAGACGAGCGCGAAGACCGCCATGAACGGACCGATGAAGAGCCAGCCGGACCAGGAGCGTTTCTGGGGGCGCTTCTGCGCTCGCTTGGCGGGCTTCGGCAGCGTGCCGAGCGTGGCCGGTGGGGGTGACGCCGTCGTCATGGGTGATTCCTTCTGACTCTGTCGGTGATGTTTGCGTAAACATAGCAGGGCGTCCTGCTGGATGTTTACGTAAACATTGTTGTTACGATGGTCACATGTCCTCCTCGTCGCGTCAACACCTCACCCGTGAGGACCGGCGTGTCTCCATGTCCGACGTCGCCCGCCTCGCCGGTGTCTCGGCGCAGACGGTGTCGCGGGTGTCCAACGGCAGCCCGGGTGTCATCGAGTCGACGCGGCAGCAGGTCATTGCCGCGATGGACGAGCTCGGTTACCGTCCCAACAGTGCTGCGCGCGCCCTGAAGCGGGGGAGCTTCCGGACCCTCGGTGTCATCCTGTTCACTCTCTCCACGACCGGCAACGTCCGCACGCTCGAGGCGATCGCGGCCCGCGCCGCGGAGGAGGATTACGCCATCACGCTGATCCCCGTCTCCACGCCGACGCAGGCCGGCGTGCGGGGTGCATTCTCCCGGCTGAACGAGCTGGCGGTGGACGCGATCATCGTGATCATGGAGGTCCACCTGCTCGACGCCGCGACCGTGTCCCTGCCGCCGGGCGTCCACGCCGTGGTGGTGGACTCCGACGCGAGCGACGGCTACAGCGTGATCGACACGGACCAGGCCGACGGCGCCCGGAAGGCCGTGGAGCACCTGCTGGATCTGGGACACACGACGGTGTGGCATGTGGCCGGCCCGTCGGCGTCCTTCGCGTCGGAGCGGCGCGTCAATGCGTGGCGCCAGACTCTTGCTGCCCGGGGTTGCGCCGAGCCGCCGTTGCTGCGCGGGGACTGGTCGGCCGACTCGGGGTATCTCGCCGGGCTGTCACTTGCTTCCTCCGACTGCACCGCGGTGTTCGTGGCGAATGATCAGATGGCGCTGGGCGTGCTCCGGGCATTCCATGAGAAGGGCATCCGGGTGCCGCAGGACGTCTCGATCGTCGGCTTCGACGACATCCCGGACAGCACCTCCTTCAGCCCGCCGCTCACCACGGTGCACCAGGACTTCGCGGAGGTGGGCCGGCGCTGCGTGGACAAGGTGCTGAAGCAGATGCGGGAGAACTCCACGGAGCCGGGCCGTGAGCTGGTGCCGACACGGCTCGTGGTGCGGGAGAGTACTGCGGTCGCGAGCTGAGCATGCCGGTGATGGATTTCCTGATCTACGCTCCCTCCGTGGCGGCGGCGAATTGGGAGTTGTAGAGCGCGAAATATGCGCCTCCGGCGGCCAATAGCTCCGCATGCGTTCCCTGTTCGACGATCGCACCTGCCTCCATGACGAGGATGAGGTCCGCGTCGCGGATCGTGGAGAGCCTGTGGGCGATCACGAAGCTGGTGCGGTCGCGGCGCAGTGCTTTCATGGCGTGCTGGACGAGCACCTCCGTCCGGGTGTCCACCGAACTCGTTGCTTCATCGAGGATGAGCACGCTGGGTTTGGCGAGGAACGCGCGGGCGATTGTGAGTAGCTGCTTCTCCCCGGCGCTGACGTTGCCGCCTTCGTCGTCCAGGACGGTGTCGTAACCGTCGGGAAGCGAGTGCACGAAGCGGTCCACGTAGGTGGCGCGGGTGGCATCGAGCATTTCCTCCTCCGTCGCGTCCGGGCGGCCGTACAGGATGTTGTCGCGGATGGTCCCGGCGAACAACCAGGTGTCCTGCAGCACCATGCCCATGCGTGAGCGCAGGTCCCTGCGGGTCATCGCTGCGATGTCGGTGCCATCGAGAGTGATCCGTCCGGCGTCGATCTCGTAGAAGCGCATCATGAGGTTCACGAGCGTGGTCTTGCCCGCCCCTGTCGGGCCGACGATCGCGACGGTCTGCCCGGGTTCTGCGACGAGTGACAGGTTCTCGATGAGTGGCTGGTCCTCCTCGTAGCGGAAGGACACGCCTTCGAACGTGAGGCGGCCGGAGGTGGTCCCCGGCGTCACCGCCGGCTGCGGGTCCGGGCGCTGCTCGTCGGCGTCCAGCAGCTCGAACACGCGCTCGGCCGAGGCGACGCCCGATTGGAGCAGGTTGGCCATCGAGCCGAGCTGGCTGAGCGGCTGGGTGAACTGCCGGGAGTACTGGATGAACGCCTGGACGTCACCGAGGGACATCGAGCCACTGGCGACGAACAAGCCGCCGACGACGGCGATCGCGACATAGACGAGGTTGCCGACGAACATCATGGCGGGCATGATGATGCCGCTGACGAACTGGGCGCCGAAGCTGGCGGTGAACAACTCCTCGTTCTTGGCGCGGAAGCGCTGTTCGACCTCGCGGTGCCTGCCGAAGACCTTCACGAGCGCGTGGCCGGAGTACGCCTCCTCGACCTGTGCGTTGAGCGCACCCGTGTGCGTCCACTGCGCAACGAAAAGCTTTTGCGAGCGCTTGGCGATGGCGGCGGTGATCAGCAGGGTGAGCGGAATCGTGACGAGGGCGATGAGGGCGAGGGCCGGTGAGATCAGGAACATCATCGACAGCACGCCGACGACGGTGAGCAGGCTCGTGATCAGCTGTGCCAGCGTCTGCTGCATGCTCTGCCCGATGTTGTCGACGTCGTTGGTGACCCGGCTGAGCAGTTCTCCGCGGGGGATCTTGTCGAAGTACCTCAGGGGAAGGGCGTTGACCTTGGTCTCGACATCCTCCCGGAGCGTGTAGACCGTCTTCTGCACGATCGCGTTGAGGATGTAGCCCTGCAGCCAGGAGAACACCGAGGCGAACACATACAGCAGCAGGACGATCCCGAGAACTGCCTGCAGGGCACCGAAGTCGATCCCGTGCCCGGGATCCAGGTTCATCCCGCTGAGCATGTCGGCCCGCTGGTCGTCACCGGATGCCCGGAGCTGGTCGATGACCTGTTGCTGGGTCACGCCGTCCGGCAACTGCTTCGAGATGATGCCCTCGAAGATGATGTTGGTCGCATGCCCGAGCATCCTGGGGCCGATCACGCTGAGGGTCACGCTCGCGACGGAGAGGCCGACGACGCCGATAACGCTCGCACGGTGGGGGCGCAGCCGTCCGATCAGCCGTTTGGCGGACGGCCCGAAGTTCATCGATTTCTCGACGGGCATTCCCATGCCCCCGAAGGGACCTCCACCACCGGGTCCCCGGCGCATCGGAGGTCGCACCGGGGTGTCCGCCCTGCCCTGGGGCGCTCGAAGGGTCATGCTGCTTCCTCCGCCCGGAGTTGGCTGTCGACGATTTCCCGGTAGGTCTCGGATGTCTCCAGCAGCTCCTCGTGGGTGCCGCGGCCGACGATTTCGCCGTCGTCGATCACGAGGATCTGGTCCGCGTCCACGATCGTCGACACGCGCTGGGCGACGATGATCTTGGTGGCGGATCGTTCCGACCGGGCGAGTGCCTGCCGGAGCCTGGAATCCGTTGCCGTGTCCAGGGCGGAGAAGGAATCGTCGAACACGTAGATCTCGCTCTTCTTCACGAGGGCACGAGCGATGGCCAGGCGCTGGCGCTGGCCGCCCGAGACGTTGGTGCCGCCCTGGGAGATCGGCGCTCCGAGGCCTTCCGGCATCTCGCGCACGAAGTCCGCGGCCTGGGCGGTCTCGAGGGCGTTCCAGAGCTCCTCGTTCGTGGCGGCGGGGTTGCCGTAGCGCAGGTTGCTCGCAACGGTTCCCGAGAAAAGGTAGGCGCGCTGGGGGACGAGGCCGATGCGGCCCCACAGCAGGTCGCGGTCGAGCTCACGCACGTCGACCCCGTCGATGAGGACGGCCCCGCCCGTGGCGTCGAAGAGCCGCGGCAACAGGTTCACGAGCGTCGTCTTGCCTGCGCCGGTGCTGCCGATGATCGCGGTGGTCTCTCCGGGCCTGGCCCTGAAACTGAGGTTGTGCAGCACGGGCTGCTCGGCGCCGGGGTAGCTGAATTCCACGTCGCGCAGCTCGACGAGGCCGGTGCCGTGCAACTCGGTGACCGGCCGTTCGGGCAACACGACCGAGGTGGGAGTGTCGAGCACCTCGGAGATGCGGACCGCCGACACCGCGGCACGGGGGATCATGACCGCCATGAAGGTGGCCATCATGACCGCCATCAGGATTTGGATGAGGTAGCTCAGGAACGCCGTGAGTGCACCGATCTGCATGTCCCCGTTGTCCACGCGGAAGGAGCCGAACCACAGCACCGCAACGCTCGCGACATTCATGATGAGCATCACGACGGGGAACACCAGGGCGAACAGGCGTCCCGCTCCGAGCGCCGTGCGCGTGACGTCCGCGTTCGCCCGCTCGAAACGCGCCGTCTCGAGGTCTTCGCGGACGAAGGCACGCACCACCCTGATGCCGGTGAGCTGCTCACGCACCACCCGGTTCACGGTGTCGATGCGCACCTGCAGCTGGCTGAACAGGGGCACCATGCGCACGATGATCAGGCCGATCGACACGAGCAGGACCGGGATCGCGACGGCCATGAGCCAGGACAGCTCGACATCCTGCTGCAGGGCCATGATCACGCCGCCCACCGCGAGGATCGGTGCCGATACGAGCAGGGTGCAGGTGGTGAGCACGAGTATCTGCACCTGCTGCACGTCGTTGGTGGTTCGGGTGATGAGCGAGGGCGCCCCGATGCGTGCGACTTCGCGCTCGGAGAACTCGCCGACGTGCACGAAGATCGCCTCGCGCAGATCGCGGCCGAACCCCATCGCAGCCTTCGCCCCGAAGTACACGGCGACGATAGCGGTCGCGACCTGCAGGAGGGTTATCCCGAGCATCACTGAACCGATCATGAGGATGTAACCGGTGTCACCCGTGGCAATACCGTTGTCGATGATGTCGGCGTTGAGGCTCGGGAGGTAGAGCGAGGCTATCGACTGCACGAGCTGGAACACGACCACACCGACGACCAGTTTCCGGTGCGGCCCGAGGTATTGCACGATGAGTTTGGCGAGCATTGTCCGTTCCTTTCGGACGTCGCGCGTCCGGCGACACCCTGCTTGAGAAGCATCACGAGCTCGTCGACCGGGGGAGTCCAGGGTCTCGCTGAATTGTGCGCTGGAAGCGGCCCGTCATCAGGACGAGGATGGCGCGCCGCCTGTCCTCGAACGGGAGGGCAGGATTTATCCCGCCTGGCGCCTCATGTAGCGCGAGCGGATCGGAGGAATGGTCCACGGCGGCGAGACTTTCGCGCCGCTGTGGCACCGGCGACCTCCGCGATCTGTCCCGAGGTTACGTCACGACCGCGTTCCAGACGGAGGGTGCGGCAGCGGCGATGACCATGTCCTGCCGGTGCTCAACCGACTCGCACGCATCCCTGCTTTTCCATAGGGGGAACGCTAGTGGAGTGAGTACGCACTCACAAGAGGTTCTGACGCCGCATCGGCACTCCCGGGATCCACGACCAACCCACTCCGTGCGGCGCGACCGAGGGAGGCCCTCTGAAGAGTCGGGAGCAGGCGTGGTGGGACTCGACCGTCGCGGCCATCTGCATCGGCCTCACCGACCTGAACAAGACCGAGAGTTCGTCCACGGACGTCGGGGTCGAGCACGACGTCGCCCACTTCCTTCAGCGCATGGAGGGCATGCACCCGGCCTGGATCGCCTTCAACGGCAAGGGCGTGGCCGGGTCCTACTGCAAGCAGACCCGCAGCCCGTTCCGCGTCTACTGCGGCTTGCAGCCATGGACCATCGGCAGCAGTCGCGTCTTCGTCGCGCCACCGACCTCGGGGGCCCTGCCGCAGCACGTCGCACTGGACGGGAAGCTCCCCGAACAGCACTTGCGGGATCTCGGCGCACTGGTCCGAGGCTCCGAGGCGAGGAGCGAAGCGGCCAATTGATTAGTCGGCGGTGTACTCGGCGATGGCTTCGTCTGCCGCCAGTCGGCGTTGGGCCGTGGCGTACCAGAGGACCATGAGCGCGACGCCGAGTAGCATCGCCCCGACACCGATGATGAATGTGCCGCCGACGCCGAGAAATACGGTGCTCCCGTACTCGGGATCGAGCATGTCGAGAGCAGAGAGGATGAACGCGGCCGTCATCATCAGCGCTCCGAGCAGTGGCAGCACGCCTCGGAACATCAGGTTGCGGGTGCTCGAGCGCAGGGTGCGGCGGAAGTACCAGGTGCAGGCGAAGCCGGTCAGCCCGTAGTAGAAGGCGATGAACAGGCCCAGGGACGCGATCGAGTCGGCCAGAAAGTCCTCGCTGACCAGTGTCATGACCACGTAGTAGGCCGAAGCCACCACTCCCATCAGCACGGTGGAGAACGTGGGCGTCAGGTACTTCGCGTGGACGGACGCGAATCGCTCAGGCAATGCCCGGTGGGCTGCCATGGACAGGGTTCCGCGCGCCGTCGGGAGGATCGTCGTCTGCGTGGATGAGGCCGCGGAGATCAGGACGGCGAGCACGGCGACCCACGCCCAGTCGCCCATGACGGCCTCGCTGACCGAGTAGAACACGTCAGCGGCGTTGTCCTCGTTGCCGAGCCCGAGACCCTCACTTCCGGTGCCGGCGAACATCATGACGACGACGCTGACACCGACGTAGGTGGCGAGCAGGATGACCGATGAGATGAGCGCAGCCCGCCCGGGTGTCTTCCGCGGGTTGGATGTCTCCTCGTTCAGCGCCAGGCAGGTGTCCCAGCCCCAGTAGATGAACAGGGCCAGCAGGATGGCGTAGGTGAAGGCGGACAGGGACTCGACGGCGAACGGGTTGAACCAGGCGAGGCTCACTGGCGTGAAGTCGAAGGCCTGCCCTGCGGAGATGCGGTACATGGCGAACCCGGTGAAGAGCGCCAGAGCTGCGTACTGGAGGGCGATCAGGGTGCGCTGCATCTTCTCGGAGATGTCCACGCCGCGGTAGTTCGTCCAGGTCATGGCGGCGATGAAGGCGACGCCTGTAGTGGTTACGAGCGGCACGTTATCGCCCAGCTCAGGATCGACCAGGCGCCAGAGGTACTGCCCGGCGACCTGAGCCAGGTTGGCCAGCACCACGATGCCGGAAAGGGCCAGGGCCCAGCCGCCCATCCAGCCAGCGAACTTCCCGAACGCGCGTGATGCCCAGGTGAATGTCGTCCCGCAGTCGGGGGTGTCCCTGTTGAGCTCTCGGTAGGCGTAGGCGATGAGCAGCATCGGCACGAAGGCCACGATGATCGCCGCAGGGGCCTGTACGCCGACGGCCAGGACGATGAAGCCGAGCGTCGCGGCCAGCGAGTAGACAGGCGCTGTGGAGGACAGACCGACGGAGACACTGCCGACGAGGCCGAGGTCCCCGGCGGATAGTCCCTTGCCCTGCACCGTGGATCCGGTGGGTGGGATGGTCATGGTCGCCTAACCGTTGCTCGGCGCAGGCGCGTCGATGATGTTGGGTACGAAACGGCAGAAGTAATCGGTGACGTAACCGTCGGATTCTCGGATACCGACGCCGACGGACTCGCCGTCGACCACCCAGGCTCCGAGGACTGGCCGGTTGCCGTCGAAGTCGGGCAGCGGGCTCCACGCCTGGTAGCACCAGCCTTCGGCTCCGTAGTCGCCGGGCTGCTCGATCTCGACGCCCTTGGCGTGGATGCGGATGTTGTCGCCCTCGCGGCCATGCAGGGGCTTGGCGACCCACTCCTGCATGCCGTTCGGTCCGTCGAGGTAGGACGGTAGCAGGTTGGGATGGTCCGGGTAGAGGTGCCAGAGGGCGGCCAGGAGGGCCTTGTTGGACAGGAACATCTTCCAGGCCGGCTCGACCCAGCGGGTCATCACGGGCCAGTCGAGGATCTTCTGTCCGAACTCCTCCTTCATCATCATCTCCCACGGGTAGAGCTTGAAGATGGTGCTGATGGCTTTGTTGTCGAGGTCCACGAAGCGGTGCTGGCGGTAGTCCCAGCCGATGTCACTCATGTTGATGCCGACGGTCTCCCAACCGGCTTGTGAGGCGACGTCGCGCATGTATGCGGCCGTCATCCAGTCCTCGCCTGACTCTTCGGTCTCGATGTGCGCAACATGCAGCCTCGGGCCTTCAATCCCAAAGCGCTGCTTGTCCCATGCGGCGACGAGGGCTTCGTGGATGCCGTTCCACTGGTCGTTCTCGGGCTTGACGTCCTGCAGCCAGAACCACTGGGCGATGGACGCCTCGATGAGGCCCGTCGGAGTGTCGGCGTTGTACTCGAGCATCTTAGGCGGGTTCACGCCGTCGTAGGAGAAGTCGAAGCGGCCGTAGACGGCGGGCTCATTGCGGGCCAGCGATCCGGCGGCAAGCTTCATGGCTTCGGCGCTGATGCCGATGTTGCCCATGGCGCCGGTGGCGAGGTGTCGGGCCGCTTCGATGCACATGCCGTGCAGCTCCTCGGTGACCTTCTCGAGCATCTCGACCTCCGCGAGGTCGAACTGGTAGTAGGCGCCCTCGTGCCAGTAGTCGATCTCGGAGCCGTCGGGCATGATCGTCGTCGAGTAGAGCAGGCCCTGGCTGGCAATCTTCTCCTTCCAGTCCGGGCGTGGGGTAGACAGCAAGCGCTTCACGTCAGCCTCCCATGCTTCCGGAGCGTCCGCCGCTGCCGCCGGACTTCGCGCTGTTGCCGAAGCCGCCGCGTGTAACGGACTGGCCTTCGTTGGAGAACCCGCTCCTGGCGGTCGCCCCCGAGGGGATATTGGTGATGCCGCCCGAGACCCGGGATCCAACGCGCGGGATGACAGTGCTGCGGCCGGAGTTGTTGATGATCATGGGCAGGAAGTACCAGCCGAAAGCCCCGCTGGAACGGCCCGCCTCACTGCACTTGCTGTCCTCGACGCGCTCCTGCGTGGTCCTGTCCTGACACACCTGGGCATAGTCCTCGTCGATGACGTCCCCCTCCGGAGTGCAGCCTGTGAGGAGGGCGCTGGCAAGCAGCGCGGTGACGCCAAGGGCGAGCGAACCCGAACGCCGGATGCGGTTCGTTGTGCCCACGGTCGGGCTCTGGGTACTGGTCATGGTCACTCTCGATGGTAGGTCGGATGCTCGGTCAGGATGTGTGCGGGTACACCGTGAAGTCTCCCCGGGCAAAGAAAAGGCGGCAAACTGATCGATCAGCCTGCCGCCTCGCTATGTTGAAGGACGCAGCCCGCCGGTCTTCGAACCCGCCAGGTCCGAAGACCGGTAGTGTGCCTCACACTCTCGGCTCATCCCCTCTCACCCGTCGGCTAGTTCCGGGAGGCCCTTTCCGAGCCCTTCGTCCATCGCCTGGGGTCGAACCCGGGCCCCGCGAGGGGATCCATCTATCTAAGACCAGGTGAACGGGTGCCGACCGCTTCCCTGTCCGTCTTCGGGGCGCGCTTTCCCCGAGCTTCGCATGCCCAGGCTCAGGTTCAAACGCTCGTAACTGTGTTGAGTGCGGTCGATAATCAAGAGGGGCTTGCTACAGCCACCGTTGGTTACGGCGCTAGGCTGACCGAGTGAGCCGTCGTCGTGCATCCATCATTCAGACAGCAGCGCTGGCAGTGCTGCTGCTGGTTCCCGGGTGCTCGGATTCCGGGACCGTTTCAGAGCTGCAGAGCAGCGGCCCAGCGCCGACCGCGTCATCCGTACGGTCATTGGGACCTTCGAGCCCACCGGAGAACGCGTCCCCGTCCCCGAGTCCGGCAGAATCCCTTCCGTCCGCCACGGTGGTGCTGACCGGGGATCTCTTGCTCCACGAAGGACTGTGGGAGCAGGCAGCACTCGACGGCGACGGCGAGCTTGACTTCGGACCGATGCTCACGGCGCAGGAAGAGTACGTGGCGCCGGTGGACTTGGCGATCTGCCACCAGGAGACACCACTGGCGAATCCCGAGGGCCCCTACTCCGGATTTCCCTCCTTCAACGTTCCGCCGCAGGTCGCGGAGGCTGTAGCGGACCTGGGTTATGACGCCTGCACCACCGCGAGCAACCACACTCTTGACGCCGGGACAGCCGGTCTCAATCGCACGCTTGACGTCCTGGACCGTGCAGGCCTGGAACATACGGGTTCCTACCGCTCGCCCGAGGCAGCCGCCGAGCCTTTGATTGTGGAGACGGAGGACGCCGGGGTCGCGATCATCGCGGGCACCTATGCGCTCAACGGGCTGTCACCGGAATTCCCCTGGCAAGTCGATCTGCTTGACCCAGCTGCGATGATCACTAAGGCGCAGCTAGCCCGCGAGGCCGGTGCCGACGTCGTACTGGCGGCGGTGCACGCCGGCGACGAGTACGCGGACTACGCCAACGCCCAACAGCAGCAGGTTGCGCACACACTGGTGGACAGCGGTGAGTTCGACCTGATCTACGGTCACCACAGCCACTCCGTCCTGCCCATCGAGAAGTACAACGGAGTGTGGATTGTCTACGGCCTCGGGAATTCCATCGGCGCCCACCTGACGCCGGACATCCGCAACACTGAGGGACTCCTGGTTGAAGTTTCGTTCAAGCAGGACGACGACGGCGGCTGGCACGGCGCCGGACTCCGCTGGCTTCCTGCAACCTGGAACGGACCCGGCCACCGCTGGTGCCCGGTGGCGGCCGACAACCTCGAGCAGATGGCGGCTACGGATGTTTCCTGTGTCTCCGCTGCTGAGGACGCCGCGAGCCGCGCAAGAAGCAAGGAAACGGTTGAGTCAATGGGATCAACCGAGGCAGGTGCTGTCGAGTGGGAAGCTCGGCGTCGTTCAGACGCCGAGGAGCGATTAGGTCGCAATTGATGAGTATCGATTGCTTATGACTGCACCGCGGAGGCTATGGCGGCGCGCATCCGTTTGATAATTACAGTTGGCGTCGTTACCGACCAAACAGACGAGCCCGCGGTTTCCGCGTTTGTCGGGTGAAACATGTGCAATTGAATATCTGCGGCGGTCTACATCCCCATTCGCCTAGGTCTTAGCTTCAGTAAGTGTCGCATCAGCTATGTCATAAATACTCACCGAGTATGCCTCACCAGGGCCCTCAAAAAAGTACACTCGGATCCCGTTCGCCCCGCCTGACGTGATGCTTGTAGAAGTGTTATATACGAATGCCGACCCGGACCATTGTCCGTTTGGTGGCGTCTCAGCAACGGATCCCTTGACTGGACGAACCGGCCACCTCGGCGGTGGATCGGGGAAACCCAGCATCTACGGCAGTTCTATCCAAGGGTCTTGTCTCATCAATATGTCTCACATCGGCTATTCTCAACAAAGCGGCAAATAACCTTTGATGAGCTTGAGGAGACGTAGGGATGGGAAGTATCGGATATGCCAAGGTCAGCACCCTGGAGCAGAACGCTGACCTGCAGCACTCAGCATTGCGCGTCGCGGGTTGCGACAGGATTTTCACCACCATGGTGTGAGCGGAACGAGAGCCAACCGTCCCGAGCTGGACAAGCTGCTCGATCACCTACGAAGCGGCGATGAGGTGGTGGTGTGGAAGTTGGACCGGTTGGGGCGCAACACCCGCAACCTGCTGGCTCTGATTGACGATCTTGAGCAGCGGGGTGTGCACTTCCGCAGTGTCACGGAAGGCATCAGCACCACCGGGTCGATGGGTAGGGCCATGCTCACCGTCATGTCCGCGTTCGCCCAGCTCGAGCGTGACCAACTCGCCGAGCGCACGAGGGCAGGTATGGCTGCGGCTGCCGAACACGGGCGGAAAGCCGGCCGACGGGAAGTCACCACTGACCATGTCACGGTCAAACGAGCTCGGGACCTCAAGGCCCAGGGGCTTGCGGCGGGCGACATTGGGAAGATCATCGGCGTCAGCCGCGCCACCGTATACCGCTACCTGAGCATGGAAGCGAGCGACGGCCTCGGACGCGACCAGCACGAGGGGCACGGCATGTTGAACTGACTCGAACAACGATGCACAAGGACCCCGCAACATTCGGCGAAACTTACAACTGACAGCTCACTCGAGGTGGGTTTTCTCCGTCGATAACGGCGGTGGTGTACGAAGGCGAGCCTCATGGTTCCGGCAATTCACTGTGTGCTTGACAAGCAGTGGAACGTAGGAATGCTCATTGCGTGGACCTCTGGTCCGGGGGGCTAAATGCCTAGACGATGGGCGATTTTCGTGCAGCGTCAGTTCCTCCCTTGTTCAATCATGTGCTGTTGGTCATGGCCAAAGCACGTCAAACGCTTTTCGCGCGAGACCGCATCCGCACGTCTGCCAACCTGGTACCGATTCCACCGTCCGTCCCTCACCGCGCCACCGCCGCCACCTCGGGTTCACTACATTGCCCTACTCGAACTTGGACGGCTCCTTTCCGTAGGCGTGCCCGCGAAAATGCCCGGTGCCGTGTGCGGGTGTCGGGCAGCAGGCTGCTCGCTGATTGCTGGAGCTTTGAGTGTGTATACGGGGAGGGACTTGCTCGGGGTGTCGAACCTCTTTGTTCGAATGCTGCCGCTCAGCTCGCGCTAGGTCGGTCACTTATCTGGGAAGACCGACCACGTGGTCAAGAGGGCAGCTGCGGGAACCTATGCACGGCAAACAGTGTGGATTGCAAGTCCAGCGTGGGCTGGATCTGAAAGACTTTAGATGCTAGACAAAACCATGACTGCAAATTCAGTGAAGATTAAGGACCGACTGCTCAAGGCCTTGGCTTCAGGGGAGATCATAAACTTTGCTCCAGGGGTGAGCAATGATGACGTTCTCTCAGGCGATCCCTCGAGCTGGAGAGTTCATCGTAGGCTTTCAGCGACCCTCATACGAGATGTGCTATTTACCCCAGAAGTGTCTGTTGATCCCCAAGGCCTCAGAATTCGCGGTGCTTTCATTACAGGAAGAATTGACTTCAGTTATGCGACACTACCTTGCCGAATTGAGTTTGATCGATGCTCCTTCGAGGACGCTCCCATATTTGATAATGCGTCATTAATCGAATTGAGCTTCAACAATTCGATACTTCCAGGGTTGTCCGTTTCATCAACCACAATAAAAGGCGGTCTTTATTTGGAGGACGCCTTATGCGAAGGTGGATGTTGGTTAAGTAGTCTACGTACTGGGACCCTCTCTCTCTATGGCGCAAGCATTTCCAACTCCGACGGTGAAGCGCTCGACCTCGACCGCGCAGTCGTTGACGGAAATGCGATTCTGAACAACCTTGAAGGAACCGGGAAGGTGAGTGCCAGAGGCTTACACGTTAGTGGTGATCTCGATCTAACGGGCGCAAACCTTGCTAATACTCAGGGAATCGCCCTTCACCTCACTGAGGCCGTTGTCGAAAACCTCACTTTGGACGGTGTTCGCGTAGTTGGACAAATTTTTGCACAAGGTGTACGCGCAAGAAACATCTCCCTAGTCGGTGCAAGAATATTCAATCTTATTGGAGATGCCATTAGTTTCGATGGAGCTATTATTGATCGTAGCGTTTACCTGAGTCATCTTAACGTCATTGGGCAGTTCCGAGCTTTGGGAATGGTCTGTGGTGGCCAGTTCGCTCTGCAGGGGGCAACACTTTTTGCTTCCAGCGGACACGCCCTTCGCCTCGACAGGACCACCATCGACACTCTTATTCTAGATGAGCTGCTAATTCCAGATGGTTCACTAACTCTGGCCTTCGCTATAATTCAAATTCTGCGAGTAGACAAGGATCGGCCGAAGGTCGGGCTTCCATCTCTGGCATCGGCAGAGGGTCTAGCTTTAGGAGCGATCTACGGTTTTCTGCTGCGCGATCGTAAGACGGCCTGCGAGTGGCTGGACACTATTGGCCGAGTACCAGATACCGGCAACCAGCGGAAATTTGTTGCTCAGCCTTGGCGAGAGTTCGCAAAAACTTACGAACAGGTGGGACAACCTGAAGACGGCCGCTGGTTGCGATACCAGGCAGCCAAGCGAACCACCAAGGTTGCACCGGCAACATCCAAAGTCGTCCGAAAGGCTTATGGATGGGTGGTGGGCTATGGGTACTACCCTGCGCTCGTTGTGCCATGGATGGCAGCGCTTTGGCTAATTGTCTTCATCGTGTGCTCGATATTCTCCTCAGCTTTCACGCCCACGCTGCCCAGCGCAACAACAACTATCGTGACGGATAGCAATAACCAAAAGGAGCAGATTCAGACGACGGGTTCAACGCAACGCCCACTCAGTTATCCCGCTTTTACCCCCGCCCTCTTTGCTTTAGATGCTGCTGTCCCGGCCGTATCTACCGGGCAGTCCAGCGCGTGGCGGGTGACAGAAAGTATATGGATCTCAATTCTGTTGGCCGCCGTCAAGGGCTTTTCTTGGGTGCTCGTAGCCCTTCTTTTGTCCGGGATATCAGGGCTTTTGCGTAAAGACTAGATGAGGAAGACATAGGGAGGGTGTCTCATCGACGTTTTCAGTATAGCTTTCCACTTATCGGGACCCAGCCGGTCGCGGGGGCGAGTCGGCATCCATGTGGATCTAAATGACTGCCACGTTGATCCTTTGCATGGATAGCGATGATAATTGTTCTGTGACAAATACTTTCATTTCATAGCTTGGTGCTCTTGCCGTGGAAAAAGGGTAGCAAAAAAATAGAAGGAGCAATAGTGGCGTGATGTGATGCTGTCGTATGCCAGGGGTTCCAATACCGGCATCTGCTCTGGCAGAAAACGCTCCGCGATGCCGGGCTGACCGAATCAATGTCCCGCAAGGGCACCTGGCTGGATAACGCCTCCATGGAAGGGTTTTCAGCCACCTCAAAGAGGAATGGTTCCGGATTCAGCAACCAGACACCATCGAGGACTTCCATACCTGGCTGAACGAGTACCTGCAGTGGTGGAACAGCACCCGCATCCAAGAAAGACTCAGCTACCTCAGCCCCGATGAATACCTCGCCCGCCACCGCGTAACGTTCAATTAGGAGTCCAACATTCGGGGATCACTCCAATGCTGCGCCAGTACCTCACGAAGGGCTCCGACCTTCGACGGTTCACCGCCACAGACCTGGACGACATCGCGAATCTCATCAACGATCGGCCCCGGCAGGTCCTGAAATGGGCTAGCTCAAACGACCTTTACCCAGCCCTCCTCACCACCTCGAACCAGCCCGCGACACCCTCAGAATCACAGGTGGTGCATTGACCGGTTGAGACCGCCATCCGTCTTACGGGCAGTGGGCGTGCAGTCCGCACCGCGGAGACGACGGCATGGATCCGCAAAGCAGTTGCGTCCTCCCGATCCGTTGCCGACGACGTATGGGTGACTCGGCGAAGACCCAACCCGTCAAGGGCGGATTGAGGCTAAGCCAGTGCCGCTGGGAACCCCCTTGGCAAGTCGGAACATTACTGAAGGGACGCGACGCCTCAACCCGGGTCACTTTCGCACCCGAGGCCCGAGTGTTGTCACTCGAGATGCTGGCTGTGGTCTTCGACGTCAGGTTTCGCCCGCAGGACGTCGGCGATCTCTTCCTCCGGACGCGGCGCGATGGTCTCGTTAACCTCGAGCTCTGGGACGGTCGGCTCATCCGGGCGGGGAATGTGCTCCTGAGAGGAGTGCTCGTTGTGGGAAGACACGGGGGATTCCTTCGGTCGGCAACATCCACAGCGTATACCGATTGAGCTGCCGCCGAGCCACGCATCCTTTGCTGCGCACAGGGCGGGCTCGGCGCAACTAAGCTCGTTCGAAACGCCACATAGCGGTGCGAAAGGACGGCTACATAACCCTGAAATCCACAGTTCCTTGGCGTACTGGCGGAAAACGGAGGGTTTTGGCCAGTGCCACTTAAGGTAGCCCAGATTCTGTTGGTCGAAGCAACACCCATTTAGGGAGTTTCTTCGATGTATCAACAGTTCACCTCGCCTACGGGCGTCAGGTTTCTCGCCCTTATTCGGGAGGGCAGGGGTCTCAAACCTTCAGCCCGCGCAGTTGGGATCAACAAAGGGGTCGGATACCGGTGGTTGCGCGACCAATACCTCCGATTCCGCACCGAAGGCCTCGACCACGTTCAGGCTCAGGTTGAGCTTGGATTCACCTCGAGCAATGCGGAGGAGTGGAATCAATGGTTCCTTACCCATGACGAACGCCATCACCTGCAACTAGACCAAACGGTGGAGGAAGCGTTCTGGGCTTCCTATGCGACCGGCATAAGTATCAAGGCGGCTGGGGCCTCAGTAGGGCTGCAGCATACGACTGTGTATCGATGGGTCTACCGGCGGTTCGTGAAGCAACGGCGACTCCTTGCGCTGGGACAGGTGATGAAGGATCTGCGGTTGTCTTCCGCTACCGCGTCTAGGTGGGAGGCTCAAAACAAGAAGGAAATTGGGGGCGAGAAAGCTCGGGTGGAGCAGCTCGACAGGGACGCGATACGTGCAGCCAGGCTTATCGCCGAACGGGTAGCAGCACCGTTGTCGCCAGCGCAGAAACGACGCGCTCTACGGGAGGCGCGCTACTGGGAGTTGGTGGGCTCTGGTGCTTCCAACGCTGCAGCTTGCAGGATATTGGGCGTGAGCAACATGATCGGTACAAGGTATCGGAATCAGAGAGCAGCCCGACCACGTGTAAGCAGGAAGCCTGCCTCGGGACGGTATCTATGTCTGCGGGAGAGACTGCAGATGGCGGACCTGCTCCGCCTGGGATGCTCGCTTCGGGCCATCGGCCGTGAGCTGGGTAGACACGCGTCGACCATCAAACGTGAGCTCGACCGGCACCGTGACAGTAAGGGCCGGTATCTGCCTCGCGTCGCTGATCATGATGCCCGCCAGCAGCGCCGCCGGCCGCGGGAACGCAAGCTACGGGCAAGCCAGCGCTTGCGCTCACTGGTGCAGGCCAAACTGGCTAGTCGCTGGTCACCAGAGCAAATCTGCGGGTGGCTGGCACAATCCTTTCCCGCCGAGCCGGGACTGCGCCTGTGTCCTGAGACCATCTATCAGGCCCTGCTGTTTCACGATGACGGCGGGCTCAGATCAGACGGCAAACCACGGCTGCGCACGGGACGAAAGATCCGCAAACACCGATGGAGAACCGGCCCGGGCCACGGACCGGTAGTGAAGAACATGACCATGATCAGCGAAAGACCAGCGGTAGTCGAGGCCAGAACCGAGGCAGGCCATTGGGAAGGCGACCTCATCGTCGGGGCCGGTTCCGTATCAGCCATGGTGACCTTGCGTGAGAGGAAAACCCACTACGGGATCATCATCAATCTCCCACACGGACATACAGCAGCACTGACAAACCAGGCCATCATCACCGCGTTTTCAGACATACCAGCCCATCTGAAACGAACCATCACTTGGGACCAGGGCGTAGAGATGGCTCGACACCAGGAACTAGCCGCCGCGACAGGGGTGCGCATCTTTTTCGCCGAACGTTCCAGCCCATGGCAACGGGGCGCCAACGAGAACTTCAACGGGTTGGCCCGTCAATACTTCCCCAAGGGCACAGACCTCTCAATCCATTCCGACGATCACGTTAGAGAGGTTTGCGGGGAACTGAACACCAGACCGCGCAAGAGCCTGGGCTATCTCACACCAGTAGCAAATTTCCATGCGGAGAGACGGGTAACCACGAGAGTCAGCGAGTGATGCACAACCAAGCAGCCGACTAGTCGCGGACAAGATTCCGGCTACTTGAAAGCTGACCGCGTCCCTCTGAGTTCTGGAGACGAGTATGCAAGCTAGTCTCAGGGTGACTGCACCAAGCTGAGGACAGGAAACCTATGGATCTCTCGACGCTCTTCTTCTGGATCGGCGCGGCCGTTCTTACCGTGTACCTAGTCCTATCTATCGTATTCAGGTCACGTAATCGAGACACTAACGTTAGCGCTTTCGAATCCCCTAGGTGGAAACGCAGCTTAGTTGTCGTCTTCGTCATTCTCTTCGTTACCATCATCACTGCGACGATCTTGAGGGGCATGGGCATGTAGGAGCTATGCATCCTTTTCCAAGGGTCAAATGGCTCCTAGCTCAAGTACGTGTGTACTGTCAGCAGATCATCACCTAGGCTGAACGCTCACCGTTGCATCGACCGCTCGAATCCGCCGTACCTTCACCGGGCTTTTTATCGGGCGGGTCTTACGGGAATCGAAGGAGTCAGCATCTATATGGACTTTTGTCAGTTCTTAAGGTCGTCTGCACAACTTCCCAAAGTCGCCTGCACGGGCGCAGACCGACCGTCTTACGGGCAACGGAGTCGCCGAACGACTTCCTTGCGCCCGCACCCATCTCACGACGCATTTGAACCTCGCTCTCGCGGCCGATCGATGGTCACACGAGGAAGTGTCACGCGAACAACTGCATCTCGTCTCCAATACGCTGAGGTGGTGTCAAAGCTCATCCCGCGCGAATCCGCGCCTCCGGCCCAGGAGAAGGTCGTGGTGTCGCGCAGCGGGAACACCTGCGCATACCCCGGATGCGGGTTGATCCTCACTATCGAGTCGCTCGCAAACGGCGATCGACCGAAGGCGACAGGGAAGGTGGCGCACATCTGCGCGGCGAGTCCCGGCGGCCCGCGGTATGACGAGGAGATGACCAAACAACAGCGGGGGTCGGCGGACAACCTCATCTACCTGTGCGGCCCGCATCATGACGCCGTGGACGCGCAGCTCGAACTGCACACAGTCGAGTTCCTACGCGAAACCAAGCGCGTGCACGAGGCGAAGGTGGCGCGCGGCGTTCGTGCCGGCCTTGGGGATGTGACATACGCAGAGTTGTCTATGGTCTGCACGGTTTTGGTGGGAGCGAGAGAACCGCTGAAGGCGGTGCAAGTAGACATCGCGCTTCCCGTTCAGCAGAAGATCCAGCTCAACAAGCTCGGTCCGGGCGCTGTTGAGCTCATTACCGCGGGCCTTTCGCAGGCAGACCGCGTAGCAAGCTTCATCGCCTTCCAGTCCGACTGGAACCCCGGCTTCGGCAAGACGTTGGCCGCGCGATGCAAAAGTGACTACTACTCGGCGATTGCAGACGGCCTTCAGCCCGACGAAGTGTTCGACTACCTCGTCCAGCGTGCATGGGACAACGCGGGCCCTCAGGACACCCCTCAGCTGCGCGCTGCTGCCCTCGCGGTAATCGCCTATCTCTTCGAAATCTGCGAGGTGTTCGAGCGTGAGTGAACTGTTCCCCGACAAGTTCACCCCTTTAGCCAAGACCCTCGTGGGAGAGGCTGCAATCGTCCTCGGGCTCATGGGCACACGCAGTCTCAGCGTTGGTCAGCTGTTCGTCGAGTATCGAGAAGCGGCGCCGAGCTCGCCCTATGACTCGTTCGCCGCGGCGCTGACCTTGCTGTATGGAGCCGGCGCCATCAATCACCACGACGGAATCCTGAGGGCCGGTTAGTGCTACTTCGTCTTAGTTCCAACAAAGTCGAGTTCAAGCCCATTATGTTCAAGCCCGGCTTCAACGCAGTCGTCGCCGAGCGCGCGCCCGACTCGACCGACCAGGACAGCCGCAACGCCCGTGGTAAGTCGACTCTCCTCGCGATTCTCAACTACATCCTCGGCGGCACATTCGACAAGAAGATGCAGGTGCTCGCCGACAACGGATGGGAGTTCACCCTCGAGCTCCAGCTGTTCGGCGGCACCGTTAGCGCCACCCGCACACTCGCCGCCGGCAAGAATCTGCACATTACGGCCAACGGCGACGCGAAAGCTTTCATCGCGCCATATCTGGTCGAGGGTCAAATTACGGTCGAGGAGTGGAAGGATCTGCTGGGACTGGGGTTGTTCCGTCTAGAACCTTCCGAGGAGAAGGTAACCGGCGGCATTTCGGTCCGGACGCTGCTCTCGTATGTCATCCGTACGGAGGCGCCGAAGGACCCGCTGAAGATTGTGGCTGTGCAGAGCGCCACCAGCAGCCGTGAGCATATCGCGTTCCTTCTCGACCTCGACTGGACCGTCGTCCTCGACCTGGCAAACGTAGACAAGGGGCTCCAGCAGCTCAAGACCATTACGGCCGCGGCGCGCGATGGCCTCGTGACTACCCTCCGACCCGAAAGCGACCTTGCCCTCGAACGGGCAGCACTCCTCAACGAAGTCGAGGAGTGGGAGGGGCGGATCGAAGGCTTCCGCATCCTGGAAGACCCTAACTCGCTGGTGCAACGGGCGGACGAACTAACCGCGCAGATATCCGTCCTCCGCGACGAAGCAGTCGTCGATGGCCGCATGCGCAGCCTCTACACCTCATCACTCACCGACGATACCGACGCGCCGGCTACCGCCATCGACGTCGAGGCGCTTTTTGCGGCGGCCGGCGCCGTTCTCGCAGATGGGTTCGTTCGACAGATGCGAGATGTTGCCGCCTTCCACGCCAGCCTTCTCACGAACCGGCGAGCGTTCTTGCACAGCGAGATTGAGAGCCTCGACGACCGCATCGCGGTCCGCAAGGCCGAACTCTCCAGACTCGACGAACAGCGCGCCGGCACGCTCCGCACGCTCGATGCGGGAGGCGCGTTGGACGAACTGAATGCGCTGCGAAACGAACTCGCGACTGTCCAAGCGCACCTCGCCGCAGTCGATCTCCAAATCGAGCAGGCCCGTGAACTCGTCACCACCCGCGAAGACCTAAAACTCCAGCAGTCAACTCTTCGCAAGGGAGCGAGCGAGCAGCTGGCGGGCTCCCGGCAGAAACTCGACCACGTCGGCGCTCAGTTCAGCCAGAAGATGCACCGGTTGTACGGCAAGGACGCCGCCCTCACGGTCGAGGTCGACAACGCGGGCTACAAGTTCACCGTGACCGTCCCAGGCTCGGGAAGCAGTGGAGTGGACCGAATGAAGCTCTTCTGCTTCGACCTCACGCTACTTGAGGAGGGCGCTGCCTCGGCTCGACATCCCGACTTCCTCGTGCATGACTCGGTGGTCTTCGACGGCGTCGACCCTCGCCAACTTGCGAACGCACTTCGCTTCGCGCAGGAGATGGTTCAAACCACGGGTGGGCAGTACATATGCACCATCAACAGCAACGACATCCCGCCCGACGTACTGGAGGAGCCGTGGTTCAAGGGCGGCATCGTACGATCCATCCTTGACACTGAGGTCGGCGGCCTGCTGGGGCGTGAGTTCTAGGACAGAAGAGCCCGTCCAGCAGCCCGGCCGATTCCGCGGGCCGCGGTAGCTCCACTTCCAGGACCCACTGCCCGCTGAGGGATCCATGTGTGGGACAGCAGGGACAGGCATTGGTGAGACTTCAGGTGGCGCACGGACCAGAAGATGGAGAGGCAGAATCTCATGCGGAGGGCGTTTCCGTACGTATGACCAGCTAATTGATCTACTGATGTGCGGCGCGCTACTACGACTCCGTAACCAGTGATGCGGGGAGGGGGAAACCCTCGGGGAGGGGTTCAACGTAGTTGTGGCGGTTTCCGACACCGATGAGCTCGAGGTTTCCCTTCGGTGTGCGTTCGTAGGCGTAGTAACGGCCCTCTGGGAGCTTTCCCAGCTCGGCGTCGGAGGGAATGTGTTGGCTTATTGGTTCGCCGACGTGTTGGTAGGTCCACTCCAGTGGTCCACACAGTGCGAAGGTCTGGTTCGGGTACACGATCCCGAGTTCCATCACTAGCTGCATGTCCTTGTCAGTGACGGTGAGGATCTGCTGCCCTGTGGGAAGGGGTGGCCTGTTCTCGATCAGCGTCGGGTAGTCACCTTCTTTCCACGCAGTGACGTGACCTCCTATCGCATCGCATGCAGATACCGGCTCGATCGCGGCACCACGAGGAGGGCGGCCGGCGACGGTGCATTGCCCGAGGAGTTGTCCTGTACTCGACTCATGTAGCTGCTGGTCCGCTTCCCACACAGCGGGGATGAGTTCTGAGCACCGGACGTGCGAGGGGGAGGGTTGAGCCGCTACTGGTTCAGTCGTTGCCAAGGAGGGCGGAGACGCCGTGATCGCCGTGTACAAGACGGCATAACCGAAAATCGCGACGCCCGCACCGGTCGCCATGGTTCCGCGACGGTAAACCCGGGGATTACTCGTGCCTTCGTGTTGAGGTTCGACTGGCGTACGGCCACCATCATCACGCGAACCAAGGTCCTCAATCCGTGTTGCTTCGTCCCCCATGATTCGACCTTACGGCCCAGCGTCCACCGGGCTCCTGGAGGCGCACACCGTGTCCCTACATCCGCCCAAGCAACAAAGTTCGCTAAAGGATCGGTATGTGGACTCTTGTTCAGGCCGTTCCGTAGCTTCTGGCTGGTGGGGTCGGACGCGCCTATGCAGCGGCTCGATCCCCTTGACTAGGTTGGGCAGATGGACAACGACACTCGGACTGACCCGCCCATCGCGGCCGGAGAACGGGAAACTCTGACCGGCTTCCTGGATTACTTCCGAGCCACGGTAGTGATGAAGGCCAGTGGCCTCAGCGATGCCGACGGCGCTAAGCGGCTCGTGCCCTCGCTGACAACGGTGTCAGGTTTGGTGCAACACCTGACTGACGTTGAGCAGTTCTGGTTCCAAGACCGCATCGACGGCCGGCACGATGTTCCCACCCGATGGTCCGCAGAGGATCCCAACGGTGAGTTCCGGGTAAGCGAAAAGGACAGCCTGGCAGGCATCATCGACGACTACGAGGCTGCCTGCCGCCAATCCCGAGAAGTGCTGCAGCGGCATGAAATGGACGATCGCTGCCGCGGTGGAGACGGTGAGCACAGTGTGCGGTGGGTTCTGGTGCACATGATCGAAGAAACGGGCCGGCATTGCGGGCACTTAGACATCCTGCGCGAACTGCTGGACGGATCCACCGGAGATTAGGGAGGAAATCTCCCAGCCCGCCTCAGCGCGGACACGTCGGCAGCGTGGGCGCACGAGGATCCCCCTACAGGACGGTGAACGCGCTTTCCTGCGTGGGCGTTCTCGAGTGTTTCAGCCCGTGCTGTATGTGCCAGCCCTATCAGTACTAGGTGTGGTGTGCCGCTTGGTACTGCCTTCCCCGGTACGCTCGCTGGACTGACTGTTTGTTCTAGGCATGGGGGAAGTAATGGCATTGGGTGGATTCGGAATCTTGATCGTCCCGGTCGTCTGGGCGCTGATGGGCTTGATCCTGTACGCAATTATCCGGTTTGGCGTGAAGCACGGTATGCGCTCTTACTACGCAGAAGCCGACTCCCGCGCAGTCCGTGGCGAGGATCCCCAGCGCACCTATAGGGACCGGCTTACGAACACCTGACCCGGTCGGCATGCGGCTTATGTGATTGCCCATGAAGGGGTCGGAAACTCAAACGACGGCGGAGCTGCTATACGCTCAAAGCACCAGAGATTTTTGGTTTGGAAGGATATGGTTAGCTTGAAGCCTTGGATTCACCCTCAGGACAGGCGCTCCAGAATTGTAATCATGATTCAGATTATTATGGGATCGGTTGTAGCTATTGCGCTACCCATAATGGTTCTGCAAGATCCGACGAGGGATCACGTGATTATCGGCACTGTAGTTCCAATCATTGCAATAATTGCAGTTATTTTCTTGATAAGGGCTTATCGGAAACTCCCTGAGGAGTATCGGACAGAGTCAGATGTGGAGCCAGAAAGCACTAGCGATCCTGCATCCCACACCTGAATCTCTGAGCCGCTTCGCCTCAATGCGATGATCGCTAACGAGTCCGATTCAGGACATATGTGGCCGCCCATGGGTGCGGCTGAGCAACGCACGTTAGTCTGCCCTCTTGCGGGACGGCTACTGAGATCCGGTCGCAAGTGTCCCGCAGCGGGATCCCTTTGTGGTTGCTTGACCGCTCCCGGTTTCCTCTAACGAGGTTGGATGGAACCATTCGGTGTTGGCTGGACACTATGGGGTATGGGTGGAACTTCAGGATCGGATGATGAGGCGCTGTGGCGGCAGGTAGTCACCGGTGACGGTAACGCGTTCACATTGATTTTCGACCGGCACCGGGACGCAGTGTTCCGACACGCCGGCCGGCAGTTCCAGCTCTCCCACGTAGCTGAGGACATCACAGCCATGGTGTTCTACGAAGCCTGGCGCAAACGCCTGTTCGTCCGGATTGTCGACGGCTCTGTTCTTCCCTGGCTGCTGGTCACCACGAACTACGTGGCACGGAACCAGGCACGCCACGAACGCCGGCACCGGAACCTCCTCGCGCACCTGCCCGCACCGGAACAGGTCGACGACATAGCTGACACCTACGCCGACGAGGACGCGTCACGGCAGCGCGCAGGTCAGGTCAGGCAGGCACTGGCAAAGCTGCGCCCCCTGGATCGGGACGTCCTGACCTTATGCGTCCTCGAGGAAATGACGACCAGGCAAGCCGCGATCGTCCTCGACGTCCCCGAAGGGACCATCAAGTCCCGGCTCTCCCGAGCCAAGACCCGCCTCGGCGTCCTACTGCCAGCCATGAGCCCGTTCACCGGGCGGGCGGCAACGGAAGGAAACCTCTGATGAACACCACCTTCAACCCTGCCCGCAGCGCAGCTCTGCGCCAGCAGCTCGGCGCCCTTCCCACTACCGAGCCGGCACACAGCAGCACCACCCTGCGCCGATACCGGGACAAGCCCGAAGAACAGCACACCCAGTTCCAGCAGCGCCAGCAGTCAAAACCCACGAAGCGCCGCCGCGCACCATGGATCATCGGCGGAGCCGGCGTCGCAGTGACAGCAGCACTCCTGGCATCGGGGCCTTTCCAACCCGGCAGCACCACCGGCGCGGACTTTGTCCCCGCTATGGCTCGACCCCAACAGCCCGAAGACCTACTTCCCGAGGATCTGCAGGAGAGAGACAGGAACAGTCCTACGGGCGTGGATGCTGCGACCTCACGGCTCGTCGGAGCCGAACGCGGGTACAGCTACTACGCCGCCGAAAGCAACGACGGGATGATGTGCCTGGTTGTCGTGTTTCCGACTCAGGTGTTTGGTGTCGAGGCCCCGCGATCCCCCTGGGAGGTTGCCTGCACACCTTTGGCGAACTTCGACAGCGCTCCTTTGCAACTCACGTCTGCGACGACGAACACAAAAGTCTGGCTTGTCAGCGCCAACATCGAACCCACCGAGGAACAACTCACCCAGCAGACACGCCTGTCCCCGAACCTGTACATCGAGTACACCGACGGCATACCCCGCTCACCAGCAGAAGAAGCAGGCTATGACTACTGACACCAGTGACAAATCTCGACTCTGAACGAACCATCGGAGCGAGGCACCTCGAGCGTGAACTGCACGCTCAGGGATCCTCTCGCGAGGAGTGCTGGCATCGCAGCGGGACTAGAGAATTCAACGGGCCCAGGGCGAGGGAAAGCGGCGTCCGTCGTACATATAAGGAAGCGTGATGACATTTAGCTGACGAGCATCAAACCGAGGAGCCATAGTGAGAGTCGACGACCAGGACGAGGAGTTCTTCGTCGACGAATCCTCAGACCATCGAGCATGGACCAAAAGTCTCGGGTGGCTAGCTGATGCTGACCGGGATAAGGCGATGGAGCGCGTCGACCGGCTTGCTGGAGACCGTGAACTCGCGGCAGCTCTTCGCCTCGACGGCTTCGTCGGCCATAACTACGACGCTTTCGCCAATGAGATTGCCCGATACGGGTGGGCTGTTATTCGTGGCTGGATATATAGGGGTCAGATCGCTTCGGAGGTGAAGCGCAAAGGGTTCGGGGCGCTCGAGGCTGAGCCGCGTCCTGGGGTGTTGATCGAGGACGCGGAGGCCCTCGCCGATGAGACAGTGGTGCAGGCACTGACGGCCTTCCGGGAGAAGGTCCTCCTGCCGGGCAAGTGGGACCCCGCCAAGGGTGCGTCGCTGCGCACGTTCTTTGTGGGTCAGTGTCTTCTGCAGTTCAGCAACGTCTATAAGACGTGGCGCCGACAAGAGCTGCGCTCGTACGTTGAGCCATGGGAGTCGGACGTCGATCGCGAACTCGACGGGTTCGAGCAGGAATCCGCAGCTCAAACGGTACCCAACGTGGAGGAGAGCGCCGTGCGGTGGGACGAAATCCGTCATGCCTTGTCGACGATTACAGACCAGCGAGCACGATCAGCGTTCTACCTCAACGCATACTACGGCTATACGCACGATGAGGTCGGGCGGAAGCTGGGTATGAGCGGGAAGGCGGTTGAGTCCGCTTTAGCCCGTGCTCGATTGCAGATGAGGAAGGGACGGGAGACAGCATGAGTGATCAGTTCCGCGGGAAAATCGAACGCTCGTCGTTCGGAACGTCCGCAGCCAAGGCAGCCCGTAGTTCCGTGTCTTTGGCGAAGGCCCAGTCGCTGGTGTCCCGGTCGATGGAGGCGAAGAAGCCGGCTGAAACTCGTGACCCTCAGCGCGAGGGGAAGTAGCCGGTGGTGTACATATACCGAGATGTCGGGACAAACCGCTACAACTGAAAATGGGCCGCCTCGTTCCAGCGAGACGGCCCGCAAGCCCTGAGGAAGTCAGGTCTCACCAGAGCACTGACTGTATCTGAGTTCGCAGCCGCGATCTAGCGGCGCTCTACCTCTGGGCGTCTCGACAACTCTCAACAGCAGTGAAAGGGACAAACCCATGGCATCGGTAAATCGATCAGCTAAGAGCGGCCGCTTCGTTTCGAAGGCGACGGCTGCACGGTGGCCAGGAAAGACGACCACGGAGCGGGTGGGATCCGGCACCAGTAACTCCACTACCGTCCACCGATCCGCTTCCAGTGGCCGCTTCGTGACTCAGTCAGCGGCTGGCCGCAACCCTGGCGGCACCATCAGCCAGCGCGTTTAGGCACCGCTGAGGTGGGCGAGCCCGCAACGATTGAATCGTTGCGGGCTCGTTCCGCTTTGATTGGAGTCAGCCGAGCGATGACGTATCGCTCTCTCAGCTTGCCGGGAACGACCGGCACCCCAACGCCGTAGGAGCGAAGAAAGGATGTCATGAAACGTCCCATACTTTGGGTGGTGGGCCTCGCTGCCGGTCTCAGTTTCGCTGCTGGGTGCTTCAGTTTTCTTGCGGCAAATGAAGCTTACGACGAAGCCAACCGGTGGTTTTTGCGAGCAACGTACAACGCCGAGTGCGGAGCTGTTGCGATCGAGTCCGCCTGTGCAGATATTTATGCCCTAGAGCCAACTTGGCCATATGGGGTAGAGGTGACCGATCAAGAAGTGCTTCTGGCTGAAGCCTCAGCTCTGCATAACACTGGTTCAGGAGTATTGGCCCTAGGGGGGCTTCTCATGGGGACATCGGGTGTTCTGCTTACAGGAATGACAGTGAGTCAGCGACCGCCTAGAAAGGCACGAGCGCAGCTGTCGTGAGGACGGAAAGTTAAGCGTGATAGCTGTCCTGGTGAAACCCGCCGTCCTGTCTCGGGCGCACCGCAAGAAGATCCACATCCAGGTATTTCTGGCTCGCAAAGCTTCCGCGCACCTTGACTGAAGTCCACAGTGTCGACACCCGCAACACAAGACGGCGTGAGGATCTAGCTGCTTGAGCGCGTCTGCATTACCGTCGTTGTTCCTATGACGATGGGGTCGGTAATGGATGAAGTCCGAGAATCTGGGTCTGTGCATGATCGCGGCCTCATGACCGCGAGTGACGAGGCGTGGAAACGCGCCGTCCGGGCGGCTGCCGTTATCGGCCGGCTTGCAGATCTTCCCCGGCTTGACCGTGGCCAGGCAGATGAAGCGGCTGTGGAGCTGGGTGTCTCGCGTCGGCAGGTGTATGTGCTTCTGGCTCGGTGGCGTGAGGGCGGGGGTCTTGTTTCGGATCTGCTGCCGGGACGGTCAAGCGGTGGCCGCGGACGTACTCATCTCCCGAATGCTGTCGAAGCGATTGTCGTTGCGTCGATCCGAAAGGGGTTCCTGACCAGGCAGAGAAAAACGGTCGCGGCCGTGCACAGGGACATCGTCGCGGCGTGTCGTGCTCAGGGGTTGCCGGCGCCATCGCGGATGACGGTCGAACGCCGGATCGCGCGGTTGGATCCGGTCGAGCAAGTGACGCGGAGGCACGGCCCTGATGCGGGGCGACAGCGTCTATCGGCAGCGGGCCCGGTTCCGCCGGTGCAACGTCCGTTGGATCAGGTGCAGATTGATCACACCGTGGTGGATGTCATCGTGGTCGATGAGCGTCATCGACTTCCGATCGGGCGCCCGTATGTGACGGTCGCGATCGACGTGTTCAGCCGCTGCATCGTGGGCCTGGTAGTGACCCTCGAGGCACCGTCCGCGCTATCGGTCGGATTGTGTCTGGCGCACATGGTCACTGATAAGCGGGCGTGGCTGGAACGCGTGGGTGCGTCAGTGGTGTGGCCGATGGCCGGGAAGCCGGCGGAGCTGTATTTGGATAACGCGTCCGAGTTCAAGAGTGAGGCGTTGAAGCGGGGGTGTGAGCAGCATGGCGTAAAGCTCCGCTACCGGCCGCCTGGTCAGCCGCACTACGGCGGCATCGTCGAGCGGGTGATCGGCACGTTGATGCAGTCCGTTCATGATCTTCCGGGGACGACTTTCTCGAATCCGCGTGAGCGTGGTTCCTATGATTCCGAGAATCGGGCGACGCTGACGCTGCAGGAACTCGAGCGGTGGTTCGCCCTGGCCGTGGGGGCCTATCACGGGCAGGTCCACCGGGGGCTCGGGCAAACGCCGTCGGGCAGATGGAAAGCGGGTGTCGGAGTCAGTGGGGAGCCGGTGACGGTCACGGATGCGGCTGCGTTCCTGATCGATTTCCTCCCGGTGATCCGGCGCACGGTGACGCGCGCCGGGTTCACGATCGACCACATCCAGTATTTCTCCGACGTGCTGAAGCCCTGGATCGCGACGAGGGAGAAGCTGGGACGGTTCGTGATCCGGCGGGACCCGCGGGACATCAGTCGCATCTGGGTACTGGACCCGGACGGCGGTACCTACGTCGTCGTGCCCTACCGGCGGATGTCCCGTCCTCCGGTGTCCGTGTGGGAGCAGCGAGCCGCAATCACGCAGTTGCGTGCTGCCGGCCGCCAGGAAATCGACGAGGAATCCTTGTTCCGCACCATCGAACAAATGCGCGATGTCGTCACTGCAGCTGCCGCGTCGACGAAACGGGCGCGCCGCACTGTTCAACGACGGACAAATACCCCGGTCGCCAAGCGCCCGAAGTTGAGCCCGCCGGGTGTGTCGACTGAGGAGGGCGGGGCCGTGAGCCCGTATGCGGAGATCGAGGAGTGGTGAGATGAACGATGACCTGGTCAATTTGTCTCATCTGACACCGGCAGCGCAGCGGCTTGCTGTGCTTCCTGTCGCGGAGAGAGTTGCACATGTGCGGGCGGATCGGTGGATCGGCTACACGCGGGCTACCACTGCGTTGGCCCGGTTGGAGGCGCTGTTCCAGTGGCCGTCGAAGCAGCGGATGCCGAACTTGTTGCTGCTTGGTCCGACGAACAACGGCAAGTCGATGATCATCGAGAAGTTCCGACGCACCCATCCGCAGGTATCGCTTCCGGAGCGGGAGCAGATCCCGGTCCTGGTCATACAGATGCCGTCGGATCCGACAGTGATCCGTTTCTACGTCGCACTTCTCGCCGCGATGGGAACACCGCTGCGACCGAGGCAACGCCTGGCGGAGTTGGAGCAGGTCGCACTCGAGCTGCTGCGCGCGGTTGGGGTGCGGGTCCTGGTCATTGATGAGCTGCACAATGTCCTCTCCGGGACCGTGCCCGTTCGCCGGGAGTTCCTGAACCTGCTGAGATTCCTGGGCAATGAGTTACGGATCCCCCTCGTCGGCGTCGGCACCCGGGATGCGTACCTCGCCATCCGCTCGGATGACCAGCTCGAGAACCGGTTCGAACCGCTCACCCTGCCTCGATGGGACGTCGACGCCGATACCAGATCCCTCCTGGCCAGCTTTGCCGCGTCCTTCCCGCTGCGCCGGCCCTCGGACATCGCCGGAGTGGAGATGGCGTCCTACCTTCTCACCCGAAGTGAAGGCACGATCGGTGAACTGAGCCGGTTACTCACCGACGCCGCCATCGCGGCACTGGACTCCGGAGAGGAGAGCATCAACCGCACCACCTTGCTCCTCGCCCCATATACCGGGCCAACGGATCGGCGACGATTGTTCGAACGCGAGCTCGCATGACCGCCCCACTGCGGTGGCCGCTGCACCCGCCGCCGTCCGACGGCGAAGCACTCTCATCGTGGTTGACCCGCATTGCTGCCGCCCACCACATCGGGCTCGAGGAGCTACTCGCCAACAACCTCGGTGATTACACCCTCGACGTCGTCGACAACGCAGACATCGACGTCGACCCGCCCGTCCCGTTGCTCGTCGCGTTGCAGGAACGCACGGGCTTTCACCGCGGCGAGCTGCGCCGGATGACGGTTGCCGGGCACATGCCATGGCTGCTCGATACCCTCGAACCGTTCGATGGACCCGATTCGTTCACGACCTACACGCGTCAGCACCAGGTACTCATCGCGCGCCCGGATCGGCCGTTACCACCGACCCACGGCTGGCGGGCGTGGCTTCCTCGCGTACCTCTTTATCGGGCATGCCGGGCTTGCGCCACAGAACCGCATCCCGTTCCCGGTCTGACGCTTTTGCATTACCTACCGATCACACTCACGTGCCGGCGGCACGGCTGCTATCTCGAGGTCATTCATCGCAGCGTCGACACCCGCATCCTCTGGGTTGATGGTGCGGCGGAATCGCGGCCCGCGCCTCCGGCTGTTCAAGCGATGGATGCGCGCACACATGATGCGCTGACAGACGGCATCGTCCAACTACCGCGCCGACCGGTCCACGCCGGCATCTGGTTCCGGCTCCTGCGCACGATCATCGACGAGCTAAGCACGCCCATCATCCACTCGCGCCGCCACTCCCATACACTGAGCCGAATCTGGGCGAGCATCGACCAACCGCCGCGCGGCGGCCAACTCCCCTGGCGCCCCTTTGAAAGCCTCGCCTGGCCAGCACAGCAACTGCACCTCGAAGCGGCCGCAGCCACCATAGCGATGCTCGAAGACGGAAGCATCGAATCTGCCGGCGTCCACGGCGCACTCTTCCGCACGGAACCTCACCACCCGATCAGTGACGGCAGAACATCGACACCTGAAACACGGTCAGTGAGCACAACGACCCAACCAATCGACCGTTGGAAGGCCACAGCCGACAACCTCAACGAAGTCATCGCGTTGGCCCGTAGCGACCCCGCCGAAGCGGAGAAGCTCTACCAGTTCCTATCCCTCCGCCCCAACAGGGACCATGAAACACGCCAACTGCTCACCGACCTCGGAATTACCGACTACCCCTCGTCACATAACCCCGATTCAAACCGTTCACGCACCATAGAATAAGTGAACACTTACGTGACACTTAGCCGTTCCGTTCCACTAGACCCATAGCTTGTCCCGTAACCGGTCGTATAAGTGACAGGAGTCCCGATGCTCGTCGGCTACATGCGCGTGTCGAAGTCCGACGGGTCGCAAACCACCGACCCGCAACGGGACGCCCTGCTTGAAGCCGGCGTCGACGAGGCCCAGCTCTATGAAGACCTCGCCTCGGGCAAGAAGGACGACCGCACCGGACTCGCCGCCTGCCTGAAAGCACTGCGGAACGGGGACACGTTGATCGTGTGGAAACTCGACCGGCTCGGCCGGAACCTGCACCACCTGGTGAATACGGTCCACGATCTCACCGCCCGCGGTGTCGGACTGAAAGTCCTCACCGGACAGGGAGCCGCGATCGACACCACCACCGCAGCAGGGAAACTCGTGTTCGGGATCTTCGCCGCCCTCGCCGAATTCGAACGGGAACTGATCTCCGAGCGGACCGTCGCGGGTCTTGCCTCCGCTCGAGCACGCGGCCGGGTCGGTGGTCGACCATTCACCATGACACCAGGGAAGGTCCGCTTCGCGATGGCGTCCATGGGCAAACCCGACACGAACATCGGCGAGCTCTGCAAAGAACTCGGTATCTCCCGCCAGACGCTCTACCGGCATGTCTCACCCACCGGGGAGATCCGGGCGGACGGCGAACGGGTGCTCAAGAAGAAGTGACCCCTGCCGGCCGCTACGACTACCGATCACCTAACTGCAGGCTGGTGCAGACGAGTGCGAGGACCCGGCTGCCCATACTTGCCTGCACAAACCCCGGAACGGCGCGGCACCCTGTGCAGACGACTGCGAGAAATGACAACTTTTCTTCCGCGCCCATGCCGGCGAAAGGTGTCCCAGTGAGGGACCGGCTTGCGGGCGCCTTCTGACTTGCGTAGAGGAGGATCGCCGGTGAGTTGCTCTGACCAGAACCGCACTTACCGTTGGCTCGCAGGGATGCGATTTTAGTTGGGTTGGCTGGTAAGCAACTTGTCGTGTGGGCGCGTGAAGGTTTGCCTGTCAATCCTGTCGACATCTGGTTTAGTAGCAGTCAGTTCCGTAAGTTCATCGCATGACTGCGCCCGCCGGATCGAACCAAGCACCGACCCTGCAGCGGTCTCATCGCATCAGTAACACCACGATCCTCATACTTGGAGTTGTCGTAATTCCGTTTGTGTTGCTAGCTGCTTTTAATAGCTACGGGCCGCTCACCGTCGACAGTGCGCTCCGGATGGCGGCCTCAATAGTGGTCGGTCAAACAATTGCCATCTTGAGTGTCGTTACAGCTACAGTCCTGGCAATCAAACGCCGCTACGGCGTTATGACCGTTCTCGCGACTGTCGTGATCGCTGCTATGGTCACCTCCTCTGCGGTCTCGACCATGACTAGGGCCGGCGATGAGCTCCTCACACGCATTGACCTTGTCACTGAGACCGATGCGAGCAATCGGTAAGCACTCGTCGAGCAGTAAACCCGTTCGCCGACGGATTCCTCACCGCACTCAGCCATGGGACGTACGGCTAACAGGTGGGTTTCGATCCCGCGGAAACGTTGATGTGGTAACTACCTGGGTCCACACTTAGGCACATGGGGTTCCGCTTCTTGGAACAAAGACGTAGGTCGAACTAAGGAGTGACATGTCTGGTGCAACGCTGGCAAAGTCCACAATGACGTTCGGAGCGCGGTTCGGAGTCGCGGCAGTCGCTCTGCTTGTATTGGGCCCGCTCATCAACACGAACTTCGGCGTCGGGAACAGCTTGACCTTCCTGTCGCTACCCGAGATCTGGGACACCGCACCAGCAGCCGTGCTGGTATCGCTGATCTACGTGGTGCTCTTGGTTACTAGCTTCTTACTCTTCGTTATCCTCGTCACGGCTTCCCTCATCATTCGTCACAGCGAGACAAGCGAAGAATCACCCACGAAGGACGCTGCCTCCACCATTCGCTGATCGCATCTTCCCCGCTCAGCGACATTCCCGCAGGAGGATCCTTGTGTGGGACGCGTCCTGTCTCAGCCGAAACATGTGCTCCAGGCTGAAGGACACGTCGTCCAAGTGCTTTACAGTCGCATGATGGGGAACGAGAACGATCGCTCGGAAGACACAACACGCCACGACGGTGCCAGTGCACCCAATTCAGTGGACCAGATAAGGGCCAGCTCGAACTGGCACGCCTGCCGTCACTTGTACGGCGGATGGACTCGGGAACGAACTATTGAACGGATGCAGTCCGTTGCCCCGGGGTTTCCGCCAGAAGCTTATGAGCGCGAGCTCACCCGCGCGATGGAATGGGCCGAAGAGCACAGGCAGGACGGTCTTCGGCGCCGGCGATCGGAAATTGAGGAAGCCAAGACACTTGATGTGCTAAACGCAGTGTTCGTTTTGTATCTTCTCAACACGAGATACGGCCACCAGTACGTCCAGGACGGCCTCGGCTATATCCACATACAGCACGAGCTTGGCAGTACCTTCTCGTCGGAGGAGATCGAAGCGGCGAAACAGAAAGCAGACGAGGTCATCAAAAGCGCCTCGAACCTAGTAGGGCGCTCCTGGGACGGCCCCCACATGGAACAACTGCAAGCAGGGTTTCCTGGGTACACCAACGACAACCTTTCAGCTGCTCTGGGCCACGCGTACTTCCTCAATCGATAGCCAGTAGCGCACCCATTCGGTGATGCTCCTAGACTCGAAAGCTTTTTCAGATCGACGTTGTTACTCCGGTGCGGTGGGGCACTGACAGCTTTCGCAACAGATCCAGTTTTCTCGTCGTCACCGGGTCAGCTCGACGTCCGTAGGACGATCCCGCAGTGGGACGGGCTGAAGGACATAAATGCCGCCTTGCAATCTCGGTTCGGGTTGCGCTCCTGTAGCGTGCTGAAAAATCGGCAACACAAAAAGGGGGGCTCATGAACATAGGGCGATGCGTGGTATTTGCAGTGGGGGTAGTGGGTCTCCTAGGCCTTACTGGGTGCAGTGGCGGTGATGACATTGCGACCCTCAACCGCGCGGCTACATCGGATGACCAGCTACCCAGCTATGTGCTGACGCAGGACTTGGACGTCGACTCCGTGCGACAGGTTCTTGAGCACGACGGAGTCAGCTACTTCATCTCCAAGCCGGAAGAAGACAACGGCTTCTGCGTGATTCGAACCAAGGGTCAGGATGAGACGGCTTGGGGAACGGCCTGCAGCACAGGCACTGGCAAAGTAGTCACCAACCAGACAACAGGCATCCCGGAAGTCGTAACGCTCGTGACTGACGGATACGCCACCGACGACCTTGAAGAAGAAGGTTGGACCAAGATCCAGGAAAACCTCCTCATCCGTTGACCGAGGTGCGGTGGAATATCCTGGGCGGGACGCTTTCGCCCCGTTTGTCAGTTGAGTTGATTCCGAAGTGTGCGGCGCATGACGACGCGAGGCCAGGCATCTAGCCCAGCAGAGGCTTCGTGTTGCCGAATCTCCCGCAAGCCAGGAGTGATCTTGTCCGGTGGGATGATTTCGAAGCCGAGGCGCGCATAGTAGGGCGCGTTCCAAGGGACGTTAGCGAAAGTGGTGAGCGTCAGCATCGCGTGCCCCTGCTGTTTCGCCCACTCCGCCGCGGCCTCGATGAGTTGGCGGCCCTTGCCTCGGCCTGCATGGGATGGATGTACCGAGACTTGCTCGATGTGTGCAGAGCCGTCGATGACATCCAGGAGGAGGTAGGCGATAGGTCGATCGACCTCATCGGTGTCGACCCATACTCTGCCCGCACGTTGGTACCGGAGCAGTTCGGGAATCGGCATCGTGTCGCCGTCAGCGACGGTCGCCATTCCTTCGCTACGGAACACGGCATCAGCGGCCCGCTCGATGTCGGACAGCGACTTGATGTCGTCCACCTGCGCGAGTCGGATCATTGACCCATTGAACCGCACGCCCCTAGTGACTCCTGCCCGCAAAAGGATCCCTATGCGGGAAGCGTGGTTGAGGCGCTGCTCCAGCTACTTGTCCTGGCGAGTGCTTTGTTGTTCGCTCAAGTCGGGCCGGTCCAATCGCGACGGTGATGGCCCATCGGCAGCCTTCCAATCGTCAGGCCGGTCACCGTCACTCACGACCTCACCGGAAGCACTCCCCATACGAGCTCGCCGGGCGGCGGATTCCCCCGCCCCGAAATGCATCCAAGCAGCAGATCCCCACACAATGTTTCCTTCCCCGCTCTTGATACCCGCATGTCGGCGCTCATCGCTCCTAGCACCAAGTATCTGCGGTGCTTCCCCGGAGATTGGCGTTCTTCGCAGCTCAACCGAGTAACGATCAGCCGGTGCGCAACGGGCGGCCAGGGCATGCTCCCTCACACGGTGAGGCGGTGTTCCTTGAAGGATCCCTCAGCGGGACGTCAGGTCCTCGTCACCAGGGTGTGCCACGGAGGTCTATGTTGCCCTGCGGCCACTGGCTCGCATCACGTGTCGCCGAGCAGATGAGATGTGGTTCGCCTTCTGATACGAGGACTGACGTCTGGTCGAGACGGGATAAGCAGCGCTCCCTCGAGTGAACCTGAATCCATCCCGCCGACTCGTAGAACGGCGCTACCTCTTGCCGGCATCCGAGGAAGCCGAAATTGACTCGGGCTTTATCACGCATCACCTGTGCAGCGTGCCGTATAACTCTGCCGCCGAAACCAGTGCCACGTGCGTGCTTATCAACTAGCACGCCTCCTGTACCGGCCACTAGGACGTCGTGGGCGCCCACGGTGATGATGCGACGTTGGAAGCCTACATGTGCCGCTAGTACCGTCCCTTGAAAGCCCAGGACATGGAAATTTGCCGGTGAATAGCCATAGGGGGCGTCGGCGTTCCACTGACCGTAATCGCCTAGGTATTCGTTGTCGAAGAGCTGCTGGAGCACAACAAGTTCCGGGCCGGTTAGATCATCGTGGCGCTTTACTTTCACGGTCTCACTCATCATCAAAGCGTGTGTCTCAGCCTTCAACGGCTCACTTCCGTCAAGACTCGTAAGAGGATCGGCTTGCAACCGTGCCCATTGAATTATCCCGCTGAACGCTGTTCCAGCTCACGACTGCGTATGTGCTTCCGACTTGTAGGTTCTCCTGTAGTTGATGATCAAAAGCGCCGCCACGATGCCGCAAATGATTCCGGTGGTCATGTCGCCCCACTCCGACCGCTCGGGGAGGGAAAAGAGAAAGAAGCTGAGGCTGCCCACAGCGTTGATGAGAAGAAGAGCGATGGCCGCTAACCACGTATTTTTCGGCATACCGACCACCGTAGTACTGCGGCGAGGCACAGCCCGGGACAGGATCCCCGTTCGCGCGTAGCTTTCAGTCAAACCGCACGAAAGCTCGGATGGATCCTCCCGCAAATTCGTCTGTCTGCGTGTAGCCCAAGGCTTCGTAGAATGCCTTTTGCTTTGGCTCGTCATCAGTGATGAGAACCTTCTGCCGCACGTGCGGGTACTGTTCGAGGGCTCGCTCAGCGAGAGCACGTCCTAAGCCCCTCCTATGATGTGACGGCCGGACGAGGATGTCCTGGAGATAGCAGATCGAAGCACCGTCGGAGATCACGCGAGCAAGCCCGACGAGCATCTGACCATCGCGGGCAGCCACGAGTGTCGACGATCCCTCGAGGGCCTTCTGGAGAGTGTCCGGATCCTTGGTGTAGGCAAGCCATTCCACGGCGTTGTAGAGCGCGAGAACGTCGCTCAGCGCTAGGTCCTGAGCCTTCACTACCTCGATCGTGGTCATGATTCATCGAAACACGGCAGACTCTCGCCTGTACTCGAGGTCTTACGTGTGTCCGCTCGAGGATCGTCTACGGGCGCCTTGAATCCCTAACTCATAGTCGAGTAGACCGCTTATCCGAGTGCGGTTAGCGCTGAGGTCGAGGGCTAGGTTGATGGTGTCGCTAAAACGTTTTTGCAGAAAGTTAGGGGGAACCGTGAACTTTCCGGAGGGATCGGGCATTACTGAGTGTGAACACAGACGCGGAGATAGTTGAGCGGTCGCGCTACGGCCCGGCGGCTTTTGGGGAACTCTACGACCGGCACGGCCCTGACATTTACCGGTACGCGGCCCGTCGAGCCGGTGACTTCGTGGCCGAGGATGTCATGGCGGAGACGTTCCTGATCGCCTTCGAGGGGCGTTTTGATTTCGTTGGGTCGACAGGTGCGGTACGGCCGTGGTTGTTCGGGATCGCTACGAATCTGCTCCGTAGACATCATCGGGCCGAGGAACGCGTGCTGCGGGCCCTGGTGAAGCTGGGCGGGCGTGTGGAGGATCCCGATTTCCTGGGCGCCGTCGACGAGCGGCTCGACGCTCCCGGGAATCAGGCCCGCATTGCACGGGCTCTGCAGGGCCTTCCCGCGATAGATCGGGACGCGATCCTGCTCCTGGCATGGGCTGATTTGTCCTACGAGGACATCGCGACAGCCACCGCTGTGCCTCTGGGAACGGTTCGTTCCCGGATTAATCGCGCCCGACGCAAGCTGCGCGTGAACCTCACTCTTAGCGATCAGGAAGATGATCATGGACGATCTGCAGTTGCTCCGCGCAACGCGTAATGACATTGGCACTATCCCGGCCGCCACTCTCGCTCGAGGACGTGAGCGCCTAATGCGCGCGTCCCACAGCGATCCGGCTCCCCACCAATTCGAGGATGTTTTCCAAGACGAGGGTGTCTTCGGGGTCTCTCACGATGCCAGCCGGAGGTCCCGCTCGGTGAGGTTTCGCCGTGGCTTTGCTGTGGCAGCGGCCGCCGCAGTCATCCTCACGGGGGCTTTGGTAGCCGCCGATGTCGTCCTCCCCGATCGGCGGCCCATCAGCGCTGCCGCAGCAGTGCTCGAAGACGCGGCAGCAGCGACGGTCCGGACGTCGGACCCCGTCGTCCTCCCCGGCCAGTACCTGGAGATTGAGACCAGAGCACTCTATGGAGCCTCAAGTCCCGGGGAGGGACTGACCTGGGACGTGGTCCAGGCAGACGAGCTCTATATCCCCGCCGACCCCCATGAGGAGTGGATCTGGAACAGACAAGCACCCGTACCGACGGAATCGGCTCCCGAGATTGTCAAGGAAGCCGCCCGCCTCCAGCCGACGGTAGACCCCGCGACATATGCGGCGCTGACCGGTGTTTTCCGCGCACCCGGTGGGGCATTCGGAAACGGAGAGCAATACACGATCATCGGGGAGCCGCTGACTGAAGCCGACAACCTAGCCCGCGACCCAAAGGCACTACTGGACAGGATCTACGAACACACAGAGGGTGCCGGGAAGACCCCCGACCTGGAGGCATTCGAAACCATCGTAGAATCCCTGCGCACCGGGATCATTCCCGCTGACCTGCGGGCTGCATTCTATGGAGCTGCGGCGCTCATTCCCGGGGTCGACATCATGGACAGCCAGGCCACCATCGACGGACGGACTGGTGTAGCGATCGGCATAGCGCCTCCTGAGGGCGGGTCCCGCCAGGACATCATCATCGACCCCACATCAGGCCTGGTCATCGGTGAGCAGATCGTGATGTTGAAGGACTATCCGGGGGCACCTGCCGGCACCGTAGAGTCCTGGACCTCCGTCCAAACCTCCGTCGTAGACTCGGCGCCGTGAGCCAAAACAGCGAGGAACCAGTCCGAAACCCCGACAAATTGCACAAGTACGGGAAGTCCTCTGCTCGCCACCGTGGGCGTCGGCCACCAGCGCTTGGCGTACTGACGTTAGTAGCCCTCATCGTCGCCGCTCTCGTACTCGCCTACATCCTCCAATTCGCGTACTTCTTCAGCAAGAGCCTTGCCGAGGAATTCTGCGAGAGTGCGCCCGGAGGCCGCGGTTACTCCGGAGACAAGGCGCCAGAAGAAGTTTCAGCCATCTGTAGCTGGGCGCGCAGTTAGAAGGTCTAGGCCCTGGCGGACAAGCGATTCGGCACGATTAAATCAGTGCGCCGTTGAAGGATCCCTTAGTGCGAAGGGGAACGGCGTCGGGGCTAGTAGCAGCTGCCCACGGATCGTAGGAATTCCGATGGTTTCCCACTGTAATCGTGCGGCTGCAGCACTCCGCCAGCAAAACCCCAGGTACCCCAGGACAAGGTGTACTGGCCCTCGCTCATCGGAGAATAGCTTCCTTCTACTCTCCAGGAAGCAGTGCGCCAGCCCAGCCCCCAAGGAAGCACTGCAAAGGCTTGGCCCTGACCGATGCGCAAGAAAGAAGCTTCTCGTGTTACGACCTGACACCCGTCCGGTCCTGCCGGCCGCAGAAGCGTGTACGACGCCCCGTATCCGACGTCTCCCATGAAGGCGAGAGTTGAGCTGATAATCGCCAAAGCGACGAATATCCGCTGGAAGATACTCGTCAACAAGCCATCCCGAATCAGATCCTGCTCCTTTAGCCCAGCTCTGATTCTCCGACTACTGAATACAAGTAAGACTGAAATTCCGCATAAAACGCTACCGGCGACCCAGGGAGGAAGGACTATGCCACCGACAACAAAAATCAAGCCATTCCAGCCCAACATGACCAGTAACGTCGTGGCCAACCCGCAAATGGTGGATGCTCGACGTAAATGTTGCCAAGAAGGCTGCGCTGCGATGCTTCGGCTGAACCTCATCGGGTGACTCTAATCGGGCGAAGTCCAGCACTAAGTTTGTCTGGCGCTGTCCGTATGACGGTAGTGGAACGTCCTGCGGGTCGAGCAGTTGTACCTCTTGCCTGCAGACTGCTGGCATTCAACTGGTGGACCCCGCGGGCTGGTTGTCCCTGTAGATGGTGCAGCTTGAGTCGTAGTACTCACTCACCATGGCGGGATCACCGTTTCGGGCTGGAGTCGTGATCATTGTGTCGAAGTCCTCCGGGTTGCTCAGGTACTTCTGCGACACCGGTAGAGACGGGTACTTCGCGATATTTGTCACTGCTTGATTCCGTTTCTGCGGGTCCTGCTCGTCGACGGCTTCAAGGTAGACGTCCATCCAGGAGCACAGCCAGTACCCAGCAATGAAATCATCCTGCATTTCGGGATACCCGACAATGTGCCCTTGGTCGGGATTGACAGCAGGGTCAGAGAAATCGATGCCGGTACGAGGCCATCGAACCCCTTCAGGTAGGGTCTCAGGAAATGCGGCCGTGGCACGCTGAATTGCTGGATCAGTCGTTGCCTGCTCGCTTGGTATCGTCTGCTCGCTTGGTATCGTCTGCTCGCTTCGTATCGTCTGGCCCGCTGACGGTTCGGTGCCGCAAGCGCTTGTCAGCAATGCCCCAGTGGCGACTAGCGCAGCCGCAACACTCCAATTACTCTTCATCGTCCATCCCCCATTTTGAACTAGATGGACCGACCATACGCCCAATCCAACGAAGCAACCGACTAAAGCTCCAGTGCCAATGTGATGAATGAACTCACCGGTTTCCCTTCAGCGATTAAGCGACAAGAGCTCACAACCACCGCTGCGCCGCCTGACCGTCGAGAGCCGTCCGTAAGCCGATCGGCATAAGGACATTGCCTAGGCTGGCCCGAGCACCGCGGGTACAGTCGTCCCAACTTTGAAGTTGGGGGACTGCAATGACCAGTGCTGGAAACCGTGTGACAGTGATCGTGTTCATCGGAGTGGGGCTACTCGCCGTCGCGGTGATTCCGTTCCTGGTTATACCCGTGATCGTTGCCGGCTCCTGGGTCCTCGCAGCGAAACTGAGGACCACTAACCCAAGCTTCTCCCTGGCATGGCTTTCTGCTTGCGTCACCGCCAGTCTCCTAGCCGCAGCAGTGGGCGCCAGCATCCTTCTGGCACCTCAGGCCGCCGTGTCAGTCCTCCTACTTCTGGGATTCATCGTTCACGCGGTGACGGTAATTCTCTTCGGTAAGGCCTGGAGCCAAGGAAGCGACCATCCGACGGCTGCTTGGGTCGCTTCAGTGTCCTTTGGTCTGGTGGGCCTACTCGGGGTGGTGCTGATGGTGACTTTCGGCCGAGGGATTGCCCTGGCCGATGCAGGGCAGTCTTCCTGGGTGATCGACACCCTGCTCCTGCTCAGTGTCATCGGCATACCAGCATCCCTTCTGACAGGCCTCATTGCCCTCGTCAGAATGCGCACACACCGTACGCCGTCGCTCACCCGCTGAAGGATCCACTTGCGGGTGAGGTAACAGGACCAGACTGGCTAGCTCCCCGCAATTCTAGCGTTGCTAGCTATGTAGAGGTACTATCTAGTCATGGCGAAGGATCTGGACGCAGAGGGGATAACTCGAGCAGCGCTACCTGTCGCGATCCTCGCAGCACTGCGTCCTCAAGCCGCCCACGGTTATGCCCTGATCGAGCTGCTCAGCGCACATGGATTCCCCGACCTGAAGGGCGGGACGCTCTATCCGATCCTCGCCCGGCTCGAACAGCAGGGCCTGGTGCGATCGGCGTGGGACCACAGCCAGAGCGGCCCCGGGCGCAAGATGTTCACCACCACCGACCAGGGCGACCTGCTGCTGGACGCTGCAATCCAGGCGTGGCAGGACATGGGTCGCACCCTAAAAGATTTGTCCACGCGAGGAAGAGACAACTCATGAACTACCACCAGAGCCTCACCGCCGAGCTTCGCTACCGCGGGATGCCCGAGAACGACATCGCAGGCATCTTGGCAGAGGTCCGTGCCCATACTCCGGCCGGCGAGGATCCTGCTGACCACTTCGGCACACCGGCCGAGTATGCCAAGCAGTACACGGCGGAATTCCCGGTGAGGAAGCCCCGACCACATCCTCTCCGGACCATCCTGACGCTGCTGGCCATCCTCTACGTGGTCTGCGCGCTTCTTGCGAAACCTTTGCTGGGTATCGACGCCAGGGACTACGTTGGGCCGGTTCTCCTCTGGCCTGCGCTGGCCCTGATCCTCATCGGCATCGCCACCAGCTTCCTCACCACGACGTTCAAGCGTGCGCCGAGCACAACTAGCGACTAGCTCGTGGTGACCTCTGAAGGTTTCACCTGGCGCCAGATTCGGGCGCCAAGGAGGAAAGCGAAAGCAGCGAGGACCGTGGGGACGATCAGCCAGGCCCAGTCGCTGGTCCAGCCGATGCCGACGCCTTCGTCGGTGGAAAATGCGGTGACCTTGATGATGAAGAACGTGGCGTCTGCTTCGGCGGAGCCCAGGGACTCTACCGCGGCGAGCATCCCGAACACGTAGGACAGGAACACCGTCCAATAGACGAGCAGGGCCGCGCCAGCGGCTATTACTCCAATGGACCACAGGGGCCTGCGGTGCGCGTCGTCGGCGTACTGGTCAGCAAGTGCTTTCGGTGAGCCAAGGTCGCGAAGGCTGGAGGTCATTCCTCGGGGGTCGCTGATCAGGCTCTGTCGGAGCTCCTTGACCGTTGATCTGCGTTCCTTGCCTGGCATGACTGCTTCCAGGTGCCAATCGAGCCGAGTCAGGTATGCCTCGGCGTGCAGCCGGTCACCCATGGAGCGGTGTCGTGTTCTCATCGAGCCGGGGGGCTTATCAGGCATGAGGTGCGTGCTCCTTTTCTGTGGCGGCGTGAACGGCAGTGGCCACGACCTGCCACTGCTCCTTCACGGATGCTCGTGTGGCGTGGCCTGCTTCTGTCAGGGCGAAGTACTTCCGCGGTGGTCCGCTCGTCGAGGGAACCATCCGAGTGCTCACCTGCCCGTCTCGTTCGAGTCTGCTGAGCAGCGGGTACATCAGCCCTGTCGTCACTTCCAGGCCCAGGTTTGCGAGACGTTCGATGAGCTGGTAGCCGTAGGACTCCTCGTCGGCGATCAGGGTGAGCGTCAACAGGGGCAACGCTGCCCGCGTGAGCTGCGCGTCCTGCTGAGCCTGAATTCTCGACATAGTAGTAATAAAACATTAATACCCGACGGATACAAGGGTGGCTAAATGGTGTCCGTCTCCGCTGCCTGCAAGCCGGTCGGCCCGCGGCCGTGCAGGCGACCTTGAGCGTTTGTGCAGACGACCGTGAGAACTGACATGCACCACTCGAACTGTGAGTTTTGGTCAAGATGGCGGGGTTTCTTACGGGGTGATTGGCGGGGCCAGTAGTCGCTGTAGCAAATTGCTAGGTGGAAGAAGCGACGTCGTCATGGCGCAGCGAAAGGATCGCTCGCGCAATGAAGACGACTGCCGCTACCACTGCGATGCCCGAACCGAGGATCAGGTACCAGGTGGTGGCGCTCGGGAAAGACATCACCGCGATCAGGGCGAACACTGCGCCCAGGAGTCCCTGAACCACAGCGTCGCGTTTCGAAGCGCGTGTTCGTCGCGGTCCGTGCTGCTGCTCTTGTCCGTTCGTCCCCATTGTCATGTCGTCGAGTCTAGCCAGATCCTTCCTCCGGCTGTCCCGCACGGGGATCCCTCAAGCGGACAGTTTTATCCGGAACTGAACGCGAGATCGGAAAACTTATTTGGACGTAGGCCGTGTCTGAGCCCACGCGTGTGCCAGTAGCCCCTGGGCCTCTGTAAGGCTGAGACCGTCCTTGATTGCTTGGTGCGCGAGGTTTTCTGCTGCTTGGATGAGTGGCTCTGTGGTTGCATAGCCGGGGTTGACGCGTGTTCCTGCTGCTCGTGCTGTGCGGATCAGTCCTGAGCTTTCGAGTTCTCTATACGCTTTTGCCACCGATCCGGCGGAGACTCGGAGGTCGGCGGCAAGCTGCCGTACGGGAGGGAGTCGGGCATCTGCCGGGATCTGTCCGGTGCGTATCTGCGCCGCGAGCTGCGAACGGATCTGCTCGACCGGCGAGAGGGGGGATGAGGGGTCGACGCTGATCATCGGACACGTTCGGAACGCACGCACTGCATGTGGCCTCCCAGCGACCACAAACCCGCGGCTGTAGAGCAGGCCTTGATCAGCAACATGACCGCGGCGACCGCAATGACCAACGAGACCAGGATCAGGATCAACCCGAAGGTGTGGCCTGGTTCAACCGGGATCGTGCCGGCGACAGTATCGAGGTCTGCTGTAGGAACCGGGTCACGATGAGCTGCGGCCAGGACAGTGCCCGTAATGGCTGCAAGTCCGGCGACTTGGGAAGCGAGGGCAGCACTGGATGCGGACATGATGAACATCGTGCGCTGGGAGCGGAGGAACGAGTCGGCACCAAGGAGATCGGCCGAGCCCGGCCGCGCCGCCCTAGCTGTACGGTGCAAGGCCCAATACACCACAGCAATCAGCAATAGCGTGCAGATGATCACCGGAACCCCGTAGTACCAGCCGGGAAACGGGCCGTTGGCCGACAGGTTGTATTGCACATCCACCACCTGTCCACTCTCGATGCCCCAGCCCGAGAGGCTTCGACGCTGGAAGACGCGGTGCAGACCGTTCTCGTCTGTTGCTGAATAACTTCCCGTCAGCAGCAACCCCAGAATGAGAATGATTGCGGCGCTGAGCGGTAGAACGAACACCCACTGCCGAGCAAATGATGTAGGACCGCGCGGAGAAAGCTCAGCAACAACCCGCCCACCTTCGTCGGGAACCCAGGCAGGTCTGGGATAGAACATGTAAACGAGCAGGCCGACCAACGCACCTACCCCACCGGCGAGGGCATATGTGATCCCGTACCCCCTGCCCCACCATGACCCGACCAGGCACATCACCGCCGCTCCTGAACCCCCAAGGATCAGAGCCGCTGCGGCCGCGAGAGCATCCCCCCTATACACAGAGAAGACCTGGGCTTTGGTGCTGGCAAAAAGCTCCTGCTGGTTAGTCGGGCTCTGCTGAGGGCCAGCCAGGGCTCGCCGGACCACCACCCACACCCCGACCGCCAGGAGTGCGACAAGCACGACCGCAATCAGTATCGGAATCGATCCCATGATGTTCCCCTCACGCCGCTTGTACCGTTGGTGCAATACAAGCGTCAGCCTTACCTTGTGTCAAGGCCGAAGTACAAAGATGAGGGGCTGACCATGATTTTGAAGGAGGTCACACCTCATTCGGTGGCTGCCGAAGGAACGCTGAGAAATCTCTGAGTGGGTGGTCCGGTCCTGCAAGTCAGGTGTGAGGCTCGCTGCTTTCTTGCGGTCGCGTCAGGATGGCTGGCCGCGCTAAAGGCAGTCCGACGATGCAGGCCAGCGAGGTGACGAGAAGAGCGGCAAAACCCAGCAACATCAGGCCGAAGCCGCCTATGTCTCCGTATGATCCTTCCACCGATCTAAATGAGAACAGGTAGATCCCGTTGGCTACCAGCATCGGTATGCCCGCAATTGCCAGGAGCATGGCGCCGAGTTTCAGAAGGTCTGGCCTGCACCGCGTCGCACGACCAATCGCAGCGAAGCCAAACGGAACAGCGGCACAGAGAACCGCGGAGCCGGCGTGAGCGATTGTGAAAAGGGAAGGACTGTATGGCCCCGCAAACATCCAGACATACCCTGACAGAAAGGACAGCGTCAGTGCTGCCAAGCCAGGTAACACGCGAAGGAATGTAGACATAGGTTACGGTCCCACACCCGCCGCACTATCTCGCTGAGTGAAGCGGAGAGGGATCCCTCAGTGGGAATCAGATCTCGCGGCGGAGGCGTGCCTTACGCTCGTCCTCCCGTACCTTTCGATTGATGGGTATCACTGCAATTCCACCTAGGATGCCCGCACCAATGAGCAGGAGGACGCCAAGCCAGCCGAAAACTTGGTAGGCGAAAAAGCACATCGCTACAAGGAGAAGGATCCATAGAGTGCGCTTCATCGTCTGGCTCATGCTTCACCTTAGCGACCTAGGACTATTGGACCCGTCCACCAGTTCATGATGCGCGATGCAGGATCCTTCAAGGATCACTTCCGGGGATAGTTACTGCCGCTAGAGTCGATCCAAGATTCCGATGAGATTCAGCTGGGGGAACGTTGGTACTAGAAGCGATCGTGGCCGTACTTGTGACTCTGTTCCCCTACGCCGTCGGCTTCTACGTCTTGTACTGGGTCGTGAGGCTAGCTTTGAAACACGGGCTGAAGGCGTACTTTGCGAAGTCGGAGGCCGGCCGTGCTCCCGCAGAGTGAGGCGCACCAGTACGTGTCCCGGAGTAGCTCGACATTCCGGTTGAGGATCCTCGAGCGGGCAACAGTAGAGCGGGGCTGTCGCTACTGTTTGAGCTATGAGTATGGCATCCGTGCACGTCATCTTTGCGATCACCCGGCGTCTCATCCTTCGCAGTGCCACGATCGGAGCTTTCGTGGGGCTGATTGCCGGGCTTGGGATGTTCGTCATTGTCTATGCTCAAGCAGCACTGGATCCTGAACGATTTGCGGGTTGGAACGAGAATCCTGGGCAGTGGGTGATCTTCGCCGTCGGGGGCGCAATTGTCGGGACTGGGTTGGGCTTGGCCAGCGGCTTAGGCGCCCTGTTCTCGTTGCGTGTTCGCGCAGCCGTCACCGAGCCGGACAGAATGCACTTTGCAGGTACTGCAGGGTTCGGTGCTGGGGCGGCCATAGCAGCATGCACTGTCCTCGCCTTTACCGGTGTGGGCACGGTTTTTTGGGTGTCGATCGGGATGAGTGTCGGTCTCGGCGCGGTATCGGCATGCATTGCTGGTCTCCAAACACGACGCCTACTCACTGCAAGTCCGAGTCGTACCGGATAACGATCCCGAACCGGGCAGTGTGTGGTCCGCAGTCGAGCCGTTGGCTAGGGCTAAAGCGTGCGCTAATAGGGCTACCTGTGGCGGAGGCTCGCGAAGGGTTTTGAAAGTAGGCCTTTCTTTGGGGGACAGGACGATGCGACTATGACCTCACACTTTCAAGATGGGGGACATCAGTGAAGCCAGGACAGAATCTCGGCGCGGTCCTGAGTATTTGCGCCATAATGATCGGCACCTGCTCCGCCTGCACGGCAGCATCGGGGGCGCCGGCTGAACTACCGGAGTTCGACTCGCTCCAGACCGCATTCGAAGCGGTGGACAAGAACATAGGGTGCCTGGACGGCGTCGACGGAGGGACCTCTGTCTACGACGGTGTCGGCCTGCTCAATACCGAGTCCACGAAGTGCACGGAGACAGTCGAGGTCTTCTACGTTGAGGCGGCCGGTGACCGCGAGCATGTGGTCGCGACGCTGTCCGCTGCGGCCGAGGGCGACGGTTCCATGCAGTTCGTCGAGGGCAAGAACTGGTTTGTCGTGGACTACTCGGAGGTCGCTGCGGGCGGTTCGCCCGACGGATCCCGCGACCTTGCTGGCCTTGCCGAGAAGCTTGGGGCTGAGTTCAATGAAGTTGAGTAGCCGGCCCGGCCACAGCATGAACCATGCCTCCAGCTGATCTTTGCCTCTGGTCGCACAGTCGATCGGAGCCAAAGATGCCTTCCGAACTGCTCCTGTATCGTCGGCCGGCCTACTGCCCGGAGCGCGTGGGGAGGTTCTGCAGTTTCGAAAGGGATCCTCGACCGGACACGGCTTGTAGCACCGACTCCTGCCGTGCTCGGTAGGCTCCATGAAGGACATGAGCGAGGGGACACCATGACTGAGGAGATAGAGGTCCGGGGGGTGCGTCGACGGCGATCTTGCCGCACTGGAAGCGACTGAACCACCAGGATCGGGCATCGCACGCAATCTTCTTCAGCACCAGGCCTCCGGCACCATCGTTTACGCAGCAGCTTGGCAGACCCACCAGCCGGTCGGTACCGTGGTCCTGGACCTGGTCTCGAAGCACGCCCCGGAGCTCAAGCATCTGTTCGTGCAGAAATCCGCTCGAGGTGCCGGCGCAGGTACCGCCCTCTGTGCCTGGACCGAAAAGCGCGCAGCACAGGCAGGATTCGACACGCTCTACCTCAGCGTCGGCGTCGAGAACCAAGCTGCTCGCCGGCTCTACGAACGCTTGGGCTTCACGCCTGCCGGGAAGACAACGACGACGACCTATCAGTACGTCGACGACGACGGGCAGAAGCAGTGGGCCACCGAGACAGACGACCTTTTCGAGAAGACGCTGGCGGGATGAGATTCATTTTCCCAGTACAGAGGCGCCCGGAGCGGATCCCTCAGCGGGACAGGCTTAGGAGTGGCTTATCGGATCATTTAGGGTTCTGGTCCAGGCTTCCTGGTATGTGGAGCGTTGCCAGTGCTGGCGCGGGCCCTCCCACTCGCGTGCGACATCTGTCAGCCACATTGTCGTATCGGGATTCCACCCTGCGAGGACCGTGTAGACGTCGGCGTCGACCTGCAGTGCCCGATTAGCGCCAGTGAGGTAGGCCAGATCGGTCAGGTGCACCGCGTCCCACCGCTTTGCGACCTTTTCCCAGTCCGGGATGACCCATCTGCCGTCGTGACCGGTACACCGGAACCAATCATGGCGCCGGGACGCTGTGACCTCCAGCGGGTACTCGCGGCACAGTGACACCCACTCGTCCGCGGTGCGGATCTCATAGGTGCGGCCGGCACCGCGCACGGGAATCACCGTGGCGTGCTCCTCCCCGAAGGAGTCCTCGATGAGGTTCAATCCCAGCGGTACCCGTCCGATGGTCTGCAGGGTTCCGTGCGGGAAGGACCACCACGTCCCCGACCAGGAGGCGCGAGGGTCCCGGGGGCGTTCCTTCTCTGCCCGGACCTCTTCGGCGCGGGTGTCGCGGGCCCACGTGGAGAGGGCTCGTGCTGGGTCCCTAGGCAGGGGTGCGGGATCATCTGCCGGTCGCCAGTCAATGGCCCACTGCTCGACCTGCCGGCCCTGCGACCACCAGTGCGTGGGGGACACCGTCATCACGTGCTGCGCGATTGGGGCAAGGGCGGCCTTTACCTCGGGAAGCGCTGCGAGGACGTCTTCCCCGTCCGGCTCCTGCCAGGGCCGAGACGTGTCGACCGCTGCGGCCAACGCTTGGTCGATCGCACCACCGCCGATCCGTGTCACGTCGAGCGAGGCCAGGTTCGTGATGAGGTCCGTCATGGACGGTGTCGGTGGCCGGTTAGCGCTCTCATCGGAGGTAGCGGTTATCAGCACCCGGGATGTGCCCTTGCCGGGGTCCAGATCGTGGGCGAGCCAGAACGCGGCGGACCTGATCGACGGGTTCAACTCCATCACCAGCTCCAGACACAGACGGCGTCCACGAGGTCCTACCAGCAGCACATCAGCGCGCATATCCATCCGCTCACCCTACGGGTGGCGACGTTGGCGAAGCAGGAGGAAACCACACAACGACCTACCAGCCCGGTTCACTCAGCGATCGGGTACCGCACATGACTGCTGGGGGACTGTCCGATAGACGGTGCGTAGCCGGCGTGGTGGAAGGTGGCGAGGGCATCCTTGAATGCGGCTGCTTGTCCCTGGAGTTTCCGCACGAGCGGTCCGGATGGTGTCGATCCCACCGGTTGGTGTGCCAGGGCGCGGGTTGCTGAGACCTGTAATTGAGTTGCGCCTGCCATCGCGGCGCTGGCGTGCAGGCTCAGTATTGCGGTGATGAGTTCTTCTTCGTCGTGCATTTTCAAGGCATGTTCAATCCGTTGGACACGCTCGGTCAGCAGTGCGTCGAACGATGTCAGGAAGTCGGACGCGATGCGGGAACCAAGGTCATCGGCGAGTGATTCGAAGGCGGCCGCATCAAGGACAGGAATCATGATGTGTCTCCGAGTACCCCGGTCGGAATCGAACTGTTCTGCGCCATGACACCCCTGCCCCCTCTGCCACCTGGCAACCCCGTTAACAGTGGATGCTTGTGACGGCGTCCGCACGAGTAGGTACTACCTGTTTCGCCGGTTTCCGGGGTGACGAGGCGGGGACCTGTCGGCCCGCTTTCTCGCCGCACTGGGCTTTCCTTATGGACGGGTGGCCGGGGGAAGACCCGTGAACTGGGCTTCGTCCGCCTGTTTGCTCCCTTAGTCACCAGGGTTAGGTGGCGGGTGCCTTCGGGTGGTTGGTGGTGAAGGCGCTTTTCAGGCTGACTTTGGAGGTGTAGGCGATGGATCCGTGCTGGAAGAGTTTCACGGCGACGCGGAGCATGAGCGCGGAGCAGAGGAACAGGATCACTATGACGATGCATCCCTCGAGGAGGGACAGGGATCCGAACCCGTTGCGCAGCAGCGCGGTGACGGGGGCGGAGTAGGGGAAGTAGGTGAAGATCTGCACGACGAGGGCCTGCGGGTTGGAGATGACCAGGGACACGACGTAGAAGGGGACGAACAAGAGGGCGATCATCATGCCCATGAAGTTCCCTGCTTCCTTCGCGGTCGGCATGATCGCCCCGAGAGCGACGAGGCTGGTGGTGAAGAGGCTGAAACCCCCGACCATGAGCAGGAATCCGATGATCATGGTCTGCGGGTTGAAGATCAGGCTGTTCAGGTCGAGCTCGGGAATGTTGACCTGTTCGCGGAAGAACAGGTAGCCGATGATGATCGGCGAGGAGAAGATGATGGACTGCAGGGCGCCGACCATGAACAGGGAGATCACTTTGCCGGTGATCAGGGTCGTGGGGTTCAGGGTCGTCAGGATCATCTCGGTGACCCTGTTCTCCTTTTCCTCGAGGGTGGAGGCGAGCATCTGCCCGGCGAGCAGGACAATCAGGCCGTAGAAGATCACGAGGAAGAGCATCGGGGGAACGATGGCGTTGATGCCACCGGCTTCGACGCCGTCGGCGTACGTGGTGACGTCCACGACCGGTTCGGTCTGGGTCAGGGCGAGTAGCGTCGGATCATCGATGCCGGCCTGCACGGCGGAATCGAGCATCGCTTCGGCGACCTCGGAGTACTTGCCGTTCGCGAAGATCCCCTCATCAGCCCCGTAAACCCTGACCGGGTCGGACCGCAGGTCCTGCGGGTAAGCGAAGTACGCATCCAGGGACCCGCCCTTCACCGCCGCGATAGCCTCCTCTCCGGAGGCTGCTGACTCGGCATTGAACAGGGCGGCCTGCTCAGGGGTGATGAGCCCGGACGCGTCGGTGTAGGCGATGCTGAATTCGGCCTCACGCTGGGCGTCCGCGGTCGCCTCGGTCGTGGAATTCGACAGGTAGATCAGGGCGATGGCGATGCCCATGATCAACGGAACGGTGAGGGTTCCGATCCAGAAGCGGGGCTTGGAGATCGTGCGGAGGAACTCGAAGGAAACAACAGTCGATAGGTTGTGTTGCGCCACGATCAGGCCCCCGTCGATTTCATGGATGAACGAGCACCGGACCCGACAGCACCGGCCCCGACAGCACCGTCCCCGGCAGCGCCGGGGTGAGCGCTGGTGGGTGCGCGGGGCGGAGAAACGGTGGGGGAGACGGTGTCGTCGTTCTCGTCTCCGTAGACGGTGATGAAGATGTCTTCGAGGGAGGTCTTCGCGGTCGTGAAGCTACGCACCGTGACTCCTGCGTGGACGAGCTCTCGTAGGACGTCCGCTTCGTCCTGGTTATCGGCGAGGGATAGTTCGGCGTAGTTCCGCTTCTCCAGCAGTACCTCATACAACTCCGATGCCGGGAGGTTTCCGGCGTAGGTGAGGCGGATGGTGCGCCCGCCGAACTGGTCCTGCACGGCGTCGATGGTCCCGTACGCTTCGGAGCGGCCGTTCTTGAGCAGGATCACCCGGTCGCAGAGCCGTTCGACTTCCTCCATCTGGTGGGTGACCATCACGACGGTCGCACCGTTGGTTTTCTGTTCCTCGATGATGTCCATGAGCAGGCGCCGGTTCACCGGGTCAAACCCCTTGGTCGGCTCATCCAGGATCAGCAGTTCGGGGGAGTTCATGATCGTCACCCCGAGCTGGACCTTTTGCTGCTGCCCGCCCGAGAGCTTGTCCAGCCGGGTGCCGGCCTTATCCGCGAGGGCGACCCGTTCCAGGTAGTTCATCGACCAGGTGCGGGCCTGATCCCGGGTGAGGCCCTTGAGCCTGCCGAAGTAGGTCATTGTGTCGATGACCTTTTCCTTCTTGTACAGGCCGCGTTCCTCCGGAAGGTAACCCAACCGGCCACCGTCCTCGGGCCTGAACGGGCGCCCGTTGATGTGCAGGGTCCCGGAGGTCGGCTGGTAGATCCCCAGCAGGGCCCTGATCGTCGTGGTCTTCCCCGACCCGTTGCTGCCCAGGAACCCGAAGGTTTCCCCGGCCACCACGTCGAAGGACAGGTCCTCAATGACCGTCGTGGACCCGAAATCCATCCGAAAATTCTTGATATGGACAAGCGCCTCGTGCACCCTTTACCCCCACGGTCATGGCCTCGATTGCGTGCAGTTCTTCCTGCACCCACGCCATCCACCCTACCCAGCAGGACCAGAGAGTGCGCTGATCAGCGGAACACCCCAGATGGCGGGTCTTCAGGGGAACGAGCTTCGCCAAGACGCTAGTGCAGGCACTGGGCTGCTCCCGAGCGGCCCGCGCAGGGTGCACGACCCAAGGGCCAGGAGCGACTAGGCATATTCGGTCATGTTTCAGTGGCGCGGGAAGGAACGGCCGGGCTTGAGGTGTCAGTCCGGTGAGCTGATCACAGCGGCGACGGTGTCCAGGGTTGTTTCTGCGTGCGGCCCGTCGCAGCTCAGGGTCAGGGACTCGCCCGCTGCCGCTCCGAGGCTGAGCACGGCCATGAGCCTGGACGCATCAACCTGATACGACGGATCCGAGGTCAGCGCCAGAAGAACCGTTGCACCGCTGGCCTCGACTGCGGCAGCGAGACGGGTCGCAATGATCGCATGGAGACCACGTTGTGCACCAACCACGACGTCCCGTTCCATCACCGGCTTTCCTTTCCTATGGGAGCGACTCGACGAGTTCCCGACTCTTCACGTCACTTTCCACGTTCGTTTCACTGACTCCTGGCCTCGGGCTTCTGAGGCGAGGGCGGGTTTCGTGCGGGTTCTACGTTTCAGGGTCGATGAGGGGTTCTCCGCAGGTGTCGGGTTCTTTCGCGAAGCGGTACCAGTCGGGTAGGGCCGCGGTGAAGTCGGACCGGATCGCGGGTTCCTCCACCGCGGTCCAGTCCACGGCGGCGCCGACCTCGGGTTCTACCTTGTTCCATTCGAACCAGTTGACCATCTTCAGCTGCGGGAACCGCTCGGGTATCTCGGGGTCGAAGACCTGTTCCCACCAGGCACGCTTGATGTTCAAGGTCCGCAGGTCCCCGATGTCGGCCGTCACGAGGGCCGCTGTCTCCGGAATGGCGACGGGCTTGCCGTGACCGACCCCGTACTGGGCGTAGAAGTCCGGCAGCATCGAATCATCCCCGTTCGTCCCGTTGTACGTGCCGGTGAGCTGGTCGGCGAACTTTCCCTCCTCGGGCATCTCGCTCTCACCCCACGGGTACGTCCTACCCCAGTGGTAGAGGGACATGCCCACCCAGTCCACGGCGTCATCCCCCGGGTAGTAGGGCGCGTAGGGGTCATCGAACGGTGTCAGGACCCCATCACCGGTCGTGTCCAGCACCGTGAAGTCCTGGCCAGGAAAGCCCGGCGTGCCGGGCAGGGACTCGTAGGTGCCGCCCGCGAATGGATAGCCTCCCGCATAGTTCGGCGCCCACATCATCGCCGATCCCGGCGCGATCCGGTGGACGGCGTCGGCCACCCGGCGGAAGGCCGCGATGTACTCGGCGGGCTGCTGGCCCCAGGGGTACCAGGAACCGTTCATCTCGTGGGCGAAGCGCACGATGACCGGGACTCCGCTGGCGTTGAAGCGTGCGAGCATGCCGGCCAGCTCATCGGCGTGGTCCTCCGTGACCGCGTCCAGGCCGTCCATCGGCTCGAGCGTCAGCAGGAGCATCCCCCCGTTTTGCCGCAACTGCTCCGCGGCGGATGCGAGCAGGCCAGGGTCCTCCTCGCCGAGCGGGAAATCCGCGAAGGTCACGGCCACCGCGGGGCGCTCACCGAGCTTGTCCGAATACTCGGCCAGGGTCTCCCGACCCCACTCGAGGTTCACGCCCATCAACGTCCCGTCCTCGGGTGCGAGATTGCGTCCATCAATGGGGTCGCAGGGGACAGCCCTGGGATTAATGTTGCACGCGGTCAGGGACAGGAGCAGGAGCGCGGTGAGAATTCGCGCGAGATGTGAGACCACACCACCAACCTACCGTCAGCCCTCTTCAGCCCTCGCGCAGCTGGATCGAAGCTCTCCACGTTCCGGCGAGCCAATAATGCAGCTCGTCCGTCATGGCTACGAGCATGGTTCCTACCCGTATAGGCCCTTTCCTGGCGAGTCGATGAATCGATGAGTTGGTGGGTCGCTGTTGTTTGCTGGTCATGGCGGTGAAGCGGGCATGGGTCCTGGTGTATAGGGTCAGCAGGGTTCAGTGGCGGCCGGGCCGGGCCTTGAGGTGATGGAAGCACAGTGCCCCGGCCGTGATGAGACCAGCCAGTCCCACCACCGCCATCGTTGTCACCACTACCGGACGCGGTTGGAGTTGCAGCTCGAAGGGCAGCCGAAGCATGAACATCTCCACGGCGGCTCCTACAGGTACCACCAGCCGGCAGAGTAAACCCCGCCAGGTGGGATGACCGGCCACGACGCCGACCGGACCGAGCACAAGCCCGGAAACAACCGCGGCCGCACCCCAAAAAGTCATGTCGCCGACCACGCCGTCCCAGGACGTGATGACGGGCGCCTGCGTGGGATCGATGCCATACATCGGATGGTCCTGGTCCTGGTGTGCGTAAACCCCATTCCACAGATCGACCAGGTAGTACCCAACAACGGCCAACAGCAGTGTGCCGCTGGCAGTCACTGCTGGCCGGCGCACCGCGTTGGCGCCGGCCACGACGCCGAGGCCGGCCCAGGACCAGCCGACCCCCAGGACCTGGGACAACGCAACCAGGGCGGGATGAGCCCCCGAGACGGCATTGACGGCCGCGACCAGCACACCAAAGCAAAACCCGCCCACGATAAACCAGAGCATCCGGGTGCTCCTATGACTTTCCGAGGCCATCCACCCACCGTATCCACGGGGCTCTCCTATCCCAAGAGAGCCTGAACGCATGTCCTGACCTGCCGTCTTACCGAAGCCATAGCATCGTGGCGACGATGAGAACGTGGCGACGATGAGAACGTGGCGACGATGAGAAACTGGCCCGCTGCTTGTACTGCTCGGGGACGTTCGTTGATGTATGAGGACGCGTTGTAGGTTCTGGACGTGAGGAGGACCTCTGATCGAGAGTGGAGCTGTTTAGGTTCCGGTATCGATCAGGAGGTCCTCGTGTCTCACGCTAATGCTGCTCTGACTCCGATTCAACGGCTGCGGATCGGGAAGCTAATCGTCGAGGACGGGTGCCGGTCGCGCACGAGGGTCACAACACATTAGTTCCGGACACGGCTCATGGGACACGACGCACCGTTCCTACTGCTCTTGGCTGGCGATGTCCTATGGCTGGTTGTCTATAGTCATGCTCCGCCGTCAGATCGCCATGACTCGTGGAGTGTGAGGAGGCTTCCCGAACGTGACGAAAGGCGCCGGGGCGTAAGGCTCACCGTCATTGCCGGAGGTGATGTGGAGGTGGCGTGGTTAAGTGGGTTCCGCCGCCGACTGATGAGTCCAATTCTCATAACGGCGTTTAGGCCTACCCGCTCCAGACGGAAGCCGAACCGGAGTGCCCGGTGACGATGCTTTGATAGGTGATGACCAGCCCACCGATCACGCCGAGGACGACGGCGACGGCCCGAACCCAGCGGGTGTCCAGGAGTCGGCGCAGGCCGTTGAGTCGCTGGGTTCGAATCAGTGCCTGCGGGAACGCCGCGAGGAGCTGGGCTGCGACGGCGACGAGGAAGACCAGTGCGAGGGCTTTGAACAGATCTCCCTGTTCTGCATGCGCTTCGATGAGCGCTGATTCGGGCATGCTCCGCTCGAGCTGCTCACCAGCTTGCGCAGTCAAGAGTGACAGCGGCGCCAAAAGGACTGCCAGAGCCCCCAGTGGCCAGGCCAGTCGGCCACGCAGACGCGGTACAACGGCGAACAGGACCGCCAGGAGCCCAGCGATCGGCGCGAGAACGACGACTGCGTGGATGAGGAGAATATGCGCCGGCAGACCACCGATTTCAATCATGAGACAACTCTTTCTACGAAGGAAGGTGCGCGGGAGGACGATGCCCCTCCTGCTTCATTACGCGCCGTCGAGGGTTGCAAGGAGTGAGTGGAGAGTTTCCTGTTCGGTGGCCGGGTCGGGGTTGCTGGCGCGGACGGAGGACAGGACGGGATCGATCTGGTTGTCGATGAAGGTCCAGGCCTGGCAATCGGCGGCGAGTAACGTCTCCTCGTTGTCGTCCCACGCGGTTTCGAGGTCGGTCGCCCGGTCGGCGGCTCCGGCCTGATCGCCCTGGGTGACGAACGTGAGGGTCTCGGAGGCGATGGCATCGAACTCGGCGACGCTCGTAGCGGGGAAGTTCGCGTGAGCGGCTTTCTGCGCCTCGGCTTCGGTCAGGGGTGTCGAACCTGCTGTGCAGGTCGGCCCGGCACCTTCGTCCGCCAGGGCGCTGGTGTGCGGAAGGCTGTTGGTGTACGTGAGCAACGCGATGGTCGCGACCGCCACGGCTGACAGGATGCCCAGGGCGGTCCGTTGCCGTGCGGGGGTCGCTGTGTGCACGGTTTCGGCGCGGGGTCGTTCCACGACGTCGGCCTTGCTGACGGTGAGATATACGACGGTTGCGAGGATCGCTGCGAGGAAAAGGACGCTGGTGATGAAGGTGCCCACCCCGAGCCCTCCTTCGGCCGGCGGGAGGCCGAGCCAGTCACCGATATTGGCGCCCAGGGGGCGGGTGAGGATGTAGGCGATCCAGAAGGTGAGTACCGGGTTGGCGCCGAAGCGCCAGAGTGCGGTCACGATGCCGATGAGGACGAGGGGCAGCAGGATGGACAGCCCGGGACCCCACCCTGTGAGCTCGAGGGTCCAGTCGCCCAACGCGGTTCCAAGCGCGAAGGTGATGAGCACGGCGAGCCAGTAGAACGCTTCGCGCGGAACGCTGACGATGCTGTGGATCGACAGGGTGCTCTCTTTCATGAACCAGATCGTGAAGACGACGGCCAGCACGACGGAGAACACGACGGAGCTGAACCACAGGGGCACCCCGGCCTGGTCGGTCAGGAAGTCGGTGTACAGGGTCCCGGTGATGCTCATGACGACGACGGTCAGCCAGTAGGCGTCGGGGCGGTACCGGCGAAGGCGCATCTGCGCGGTGAGCACGACGGCGGTGACGAGGGTGAAGATGACTGCGGTGGCGACGAGCCCGACGCCCAGGGCCATGTTGATGTAGTCGGCGAAGCTCTCACCGACGGTGGTGCAAAGAATCTTGATGATCCAGAACCAGAGGGTGATTTCGGGGACCTTGCTGAGCATCTGTCGTGCAGAGCGGGGCGCCGCGGGACTGACGTGGTGTGTTCGATCCATGGCTGATCTCCTCGAGGGTCTTCATTAGTCCCCCGCTGACTTATGCCGTGCCCTCAAGAACGGTCGAGGGCGGCCATCGAGCGGAGACGACCGGTGTTGTCATCAGTGTCAGTCGCGGACGTTGAAGAGATGCTGAGAAGTCCCCGGGGGCTCCACGCGAAGAGGGAAGCTCAGCCAGAACCGGAAGCGGATTTGCGGCTACCTATGGCAGGGAAGGCTCACGCTGCTGGTCCCGGGTCCGGATGGTCGGTGACGGTCTGGCTGTTCCGTGTCCGTGCTCTCGTGCGGTGTTGAGCTGTCAGATAGAGGCGGTGGGCGGTGATGACCAGGGCGAGCCACGCGGCTCCGAGGGTCCAGGCGACCAGCACATCGGTGAACCAGTGGTGGCCGAGGTAGACGCGGCTGAGGCCCATGCTGAACGCGAAGACCGCAGCCACTACGACGATGAGGACTCCCGCCCGGTGGCTGTGCTGACGCAGCAGGAGCAGATACGCGATGATCCCTGCGATCACGAGGGCATTGAGGGAATGCCCGCTCGGGAAGGACGCCGAATACTCATATGGTGGGACGGCATCGATCAGGGGAGGCCGGGTGCGACCGATGAAATGCTTCCCCACGATCGTCATCAGCAGCGACCCGGCCGCAGCGGCGACGATCAGGACGACAGGTGTCCAGGAACGACGGCGAACAGCCAGGATCATCATGAAGCCCACAGCCAGGAGGGGCATCGCGATCGGGCCGCCGATGTTCGTGTAGCCGGTCACCAAGGTATTGAGGGTCGGAGATCGCAGGCCCTCGGCGGCGTTCAGCAGCGGATGATCCAGCGTCGCGACACCATCGTTTTCGGTGACAGCGTCGTAGATCCCTGCCGACCCGATGGTCAGCAACAATGCCAGGACAGCCCCGACGCATAGCGGTATGACCAGTGCAGCGTGCGGGCCCAACCGGGCGCTGAGGCGGTGCGTCCACCGAGCCAGCCATCGGCCCGGTGGTGTCCTCCAGCGCGTCAGGTCCCGTCCTGCCGCGAAGCGGTCCTGCTCGCCGCCAAGCGGATCGCCCCCCGTAGCAGGATCACCTGCGCGTTGGGTGGAGTGGGAGTTGCTATCCGGATCCATTGATTGTTCCTTTGCTACGGGCCCGATGCTGGCGTTGTTGTGCCTCCATGGCCACCTGCGTCGTCAGGTGAAGAAGCCCTCAGGCATACCGTAAAGCGGCGATTCTGTGAGAACGCTGAGCCCCTTTTCCTTGCGGTTTCGTCCGTCGGCGACCCACGCGGTGCCGGCCACGGTCCACGATCCACCGGCCACTGCATCGCACCCGCCCGTCGGTCGTCCACTTCGCGCCGGGCTCCGAAGTGGGGTGTCCGGTACCTGCTGACCAGGGATCGGTTCAGCGCTCGGCGTTCGGCCGGGTCTGCTGGGCACGGGCAAGATCAGTCTGAGTGAGCTGCAGCTCGTTCAGCTGTGTCCCGAGCACTCCGGCGAGATGATCGTGGCCGGCCTGGGTCAGGTGCACCCCGTCTGCCAACTGAGAGCTTGCCTGGTAGCGGGTCAACCAGTCGCCCGCGCTGATGAAAGCCAGGTGATGACCGAGTGCGTAAGCGCCCAGGACCCCGTCGACCGCGGTGCGTCGTCCACCACCGGCGGCCGCTCCTCGTGCCAGCGTCCCGATCATGACAATCACCGAGGAGGGGTAGGTTCGGGTGAGTGTGGAGACGACCGCGTCGGCGCCGCCGGTGATCTGCGCGTCGGTTGCACCCTGGGTGGCGTCGTTGCCGCCGCCCTGAATGACGATCAGGGCCGGATCCGTGCATGGCAGGGTCCACTGTCCCTGTGTGAGCGCCGAGGGGTAATTGGTTGCGCTGCTGGTGGTGGCCACGAATCCGGTGCCACCGGCCCCGACGAACCGGACGTCGTACCCTGCACCGCGGAGCCCGGCCTGCGTCCAAGTCCTCTGGGCGGGGACTCCGGCCGCGCCACCGGACTGGGAGTCGCCAATCAGCAGAGCTGCCCTTCCGGGATCGGGCAATTTTAGCCCGGGTCCTTTGCTGATGGGATCGATGCACTGCGCGGGAGACGGTTCGGCGGTAGGAGGTTCGGGGATGACCCCCGTGGTGGGGCTGGCAGATGCCGTCGGGGAGGCTGGGGCGGCGTGCCCGACTTGTCTCGCGGGGGCATGGCTCGCGGCTGTCGTGGGCGCGATTGTGCTGCGTGCACCGGGGGCGAGGAGGCTGCCGTCCGCGGCCGCCGCTATCAGCAGGATGCCAACGGCGAAAGGTGCGCCCACAGTGATCGCGGCCCGAAGTCGTCTGTGTCCTGCCCTGTGCCTGAGTCCTGTCCTGTCCATGGTGTCTCCCTGCGCCGCCCGGCCCGATAGTCCGCCATCGATGCGGCGAACGTCAATAGGAGCAGTGTCGACCACGGACCTTGAACGGACCCTGAGAGTCCCACGAGGCTACGAGCATCAGCGTGAGAGACCGGAATTTTCAGGAACCAGACAAGAGTACTTCGGGCGCCCTTACCTGCAGGACCATCCGCAAGTGCAGTGCACGTTCGGGGAGGGCCTGATGTGGGGCGGGCGGGATTCTCAGGTGTTCTCAGCCTCCTCTAAGCGGTCGGGGACGAGAATTGGCTCAAGCACCCCACAACGGGCCGGACCCGAAGAGAACACGGACCCTACAGTTCGCACCACGGGTGACCGTCCGGTGGTTGAAAGGCAGTCAATCCATGAAGATCACGCAGAATAAGAAGGCCCTGGTGGGGTCCCTCGCGGGTCTGGCTCTGGTCAGCGGCACCGTTCTCGTCGGCGTGGCTGTCGCCAACGCCAATAGCGCCAGCACGCCCGCATCAGGGACAACCCAGAACGAGCAGGACGAGCAGGACGGGCAGAACGAGCAGAACGACCAGGACGGGCAGAACGACCAGGACGAAGCGTTGGTGAAGGGATCGATCCCGGTCCCCGAGTCGGCCACCGAGGTCCCCGACGCCGAGGAATCCGCTCAACTCACCCAGTTGGCCACTATCGACGCGACAGGGGCCGAGGGGGCCGCAACCGCATCCGTCCCTGGTAGCACCGCCATCAGCACTGAGCTCAGCGGCGACGATGGGTTCCTCGTCTACGACGTAACCGTCAAGGACGGGGCCGGCGCAGTGACCGAAGTGACGGTCGATGCCGGCAACGGCACAATCCTGGCCTCTGAAGCCGGTGACGACGAGGGCGCCGACGGTGGCGGAACCGATGAAGCCGACGAGGCGGATGGGGCTGGCTCGCAGGACGACAACGGCGCGGACGGCGAAATGAACGACGCCGCAGACGCCGCTCAGGACGCCACCCACGGCAAGTAGCCGCACCGCCCCCTATCGGGAGCCCACTTACCCCGGCCGCGCACGGCCGGACCCATTCCTAACCCATTCCCAGCGCAGTCCTAACGCTGTCCAGCCTCTTCCTCCCGATCAGGGTGCTTTCGCTCAGCGAACTCTCAGGTTGTCCGTGGAATGGTTGCCGAACACTGCAGGCGCGTAGAGCTCCTCGGAGCCTTCCTCGTGCTGGCCCCAGCCATGGTCCGGTACCTCGAGACCGCCGATGCCGCCGTCCTGCGCAAGGAAACCAAGGGGAATGACGCATGATGACACCTATGGTCGGTGCGATGACCACGGCGACGACGACCGTGCTGCCTGCTGGTTTGTCGCTGGGCGATGTGACTGATCCGTCCGCGCTCCTGCAACACGCCGGAGGATGGGTTCTGCTGGTGGTCGCCGGGATCGTGTTCGTCGAATCCGGGGTGCTGTTTCCCTTCCTCCCGGGGGATTCCCTGATTTTCACGGCCGGATTGTTGCATGCCCGGTTGGATCTACCGCTGATACTGCTGATCGCGGTGGTTGTGGCAGCGGCCATCACGGGGGACCAGGTCGGGTACTGGCTGGGGCGGAGCTTCGGACGAAGATTGTTCAAGGAGGACGCCCGCATCCTGAACACCCGGTACCTCACCGCTGCCGAGCATTTTTTCACCCGGTATGGGGGCCGATCGCTCGTGCTGGCCCGGTTCGTACCCTTTGCCAGGACCTTTGTTCCGCTGGCGGCCGGCGCTGCCCACTACCGATACCGGTCATTTCTGATGTGGAACGTCCTCGGCGGGGTCCTCTGGGGTGCGGGGCTGGTACTTGCCGGTTCCGTGCTCGGGGGCGTGCCCTTCATCGCCGGTCACGTCGACCTCATCGCGTTGGTAATCGTTGTCGTCTCCGTGGTCCCCACCATCATCGAGGTGACCCGACACGTACGCCGCAACCGGGCCGGCACATCAGCTACGCCGTCGACGGCACAGACACAGGGACAGGACGAGTCGGCCGCATGAGTCACATCACCTGTCCGGGTTGCCCTCTGGTTAGCTAGGCTCAGCTCGCTCAGCTTGTTCAAGGCCTGCATCGCTACGATGACATCGACGTGACGGAAAGAGGAAGCCTGATGCGTGTGCTGCTGGTCGAGGACGAGAAGGACTTGGCCGAGTCAATCCGCCGGGGGCTTACCAATGAGGGTTTCGTGGTCGATGTCGCCCACGACGGCGTCACCGGGGCGTGGATGGCGGTGGAGAATCCCTACGACGCCGCGGTCCTGGACATCATGCTTCCGGGCAAGCATGGCTACCAGGTCCTTAAGGAAATCCGGGCAGCGAAAATCTGGACTCCCGTGCTGATGCTCACGGCGAAGGACGGCGAGTACGACCAGACGGACGCCTTTGATCTTGGCGCCGACGACTACCTGACTAAACCCTTCAGCTTCATCGTCCTCGTCGCACACCTGCGGGCGCTGATCCGCCGTGGTGCTCCAGAGCGCCCGGTCTCGTTGAGCGTCGGATCTCTCCTCCTGGACCCCGTGCGGCGCAGGGTGACCCGGGGAGGGGCCCCTATCGCGCTGACGCCGAAGGAGTACGCCATCGTGCACTATCTGATGCGTCACCACGACCAGGTGGTGTCCAAAGCAGAGATCCTCGATAACGTCTGGGACGCAGCCTACGAGGGCAGCGACAACGTCGTCGAGGTATACGTGGGGTACCTGCGCAAGAAACTCGACGCACCCTTTGGCATGAGCACCCTGACCACCGTCCGAGGCATGGGCTACTGCCTGGTCTCCGATGAACGCTGACCCCGGCCCGCACGTCGGCCCACCGCCAATGACCCCCTCCACACCGGGCCCCCTGCGAACAGGTCTCCCTTGGCTAGCCAGGTGGGGCGTGCGCCAGCAGGCCGTCCTGGCCGCGGTCGTCACCATGGCCGTCATCCTGATCATCGCCGGTGTCATCCTCCTGTCAGTGCTGCGGTCCTCGCTCCTGGACAACGCCCGGGATCTCGCCGTGCAGCGCCGCGACACCATCGCCGAACAGATCCAGGAGAACGACCCTGAATCCCTTCCCAATGATCTCCCTGGTGATCTCGCCGGTGATCTGGCTGGTGAAGGAACCGGCACCGGCGAAAGCTCCGGAACGCAGGTAGCGCAGGTCATCAGCCCGGGCGGCACCGTCATCGCCACCACCGACGCGTCCATGGACGATCCGTTGTATAGCGGGGAACATCTTGCTGCCGGACAGTCCTACCTTTCCGAAGCTCCTGGGCTGATCGGCATGGTCGACGTCGATGACTACATCGTGGCAGCCGAGGGGATTACCACCCCGGGTGGGGACATGGTGGTCGCGGTCGGTGTATCCACCGCCATCGAACGCGACGCCATCAGCACCGTCGGTTGGTTCCTCCTCACCGGGGTGCCGGTCCTGCTCGCCCTGGCGGGAACACTCATGTGGTTTCTCGTCGGACGGGCGCTCCGGCCGGTTGAACGGATCCGCTCAACGGTCGCCGGTATCTCTCACCAGCACCTCGACGAACGCGTCGAAGTACCCCCTACCCGGGACGAAATCGAACGACTGGCTACGACCATGAACGGCATGCTGGCCCGCCTGCAGAGCGCCGATGCCGCCCAGCGGCGGTTCGTCACGGACGCCAGCCACGAGCTACGCAGTCCCCTGGCCACCCTGACAACAGGACTCGAAATCGCCGCCGCCGACTCGTCCGATGTGACCTGGCGCGAGACCTCCGCCATGCTGCAAACCCAAGCACTCAGGATGGGATACCTCGTCGAAGACCTGCTGACGCTTGCGAAAATCGACGATGCCGGACTCAAATTCGTCATGCAGGACGTTGACCTCGACGATCTACTCCTCGAGGAACTGAACCGGCTGAAATCCGTGTCGCGTCACGCCATCCACGCCCACATCGAGCCCGTCCGCATCACCGCAGACCCCCACCGCATTACTCAGGTCATCCGAAACCTCCTGAACAACGCCGACCGGCACGCCGCCTCCACTATCAGCATCAATCTAAGCAACAGCGCCAGCGAGCATCCGAGCACGCATGCCAGCTCTGACGCGAGTGACTCACACGGCCATGGACAAGCAATTCTGACCATCGACAACGATGGCGACAGGATCCCCGAAACCCAGCGCGAACGCGTCTTCGAACGCTTCGTCCGCCTCGATGAGAGCCGCACCCGCGAAAGCGGCGGCAGTGGCTTAGGCCTGGCAATCAGCAAAAACATCATCCGCGCCCATGCGGGCACCATCCTCGCTACCGAGAACACCGACGGCCACACGCGCTTCGTCGTCACCCTGCCTCTGCAGTCCCCTTCAGCCATACGGCCGAAGATTGAAGGCAAGGAGATGTGAGGTGCTGGGCTTGTTCCATCTCTGCGCCCCTGCCCCCACAAAACGAACTTCTGACCGCCAGCTTGGATGCGGGAATGAAGTTACTCCGGGACCATTGAGGACAGCACCATCGATGCCTGGATCGACCAACAGTCAAAATATGTGCTGATGGAATCAACGGTGGGTGAGTTCACACGAAACTGCGGTTCGTCAGACCGCGGAACGCCCTTTAGGGACGTACCCTCGAACTGCCAGCGCTACATTTAGCTGCTGGCGATAAACGCGGCGGCGCCGGTCATGGCTTCCCGTCACGGCGCCGGTCGCGTCCCTGAGTCCGTGCTGGACCCCGTCGTCGGAACGAACTCCCAGTCGAAAGACCCGTCGTCCCGAAGCGTCAATCGGAGGTACCCGTGGGTGTCGCTGAACCGTTTCTCGATGTACGGCGGACGGCTGGTGAAGGAGCGGAGGCCGGCACCTCCCGTGGAGACCTGGAACGCTGTCATACCGTCACTGACGCACCGGTCGGCGTTGTCCACCGGACAGGAGCGTTCGTAGTTGTGCTGTGACCCTGACAGGGTCAGGCGGACCCTGTGCTTCCACATCACGTCGATCCACGGCTTGTGGTCGGCGGCCCGCTCATGTTGGTCGGTGTTCGATGTGAAGTACGGTTCGTGGTAGACGACGGCCAGGTGCTTTCCGGCCGCCCGAGCAGCAGCGAGGTCGTTGTCCAGCCACTCGGTCATCTCCCGGGCCTTCGTGGAATCGTACTCCCAGTGCGCGGACGACAGGAACGCGAAGTGCCAGTTCCCGAAGTCCTTCGAATACGGTTTCCCGTTGCCGATGAACCCGCGCTGCTCGTTGATGGCAGCCTTCGCCGTGGACCCCGGGCATTGCCCGTTCATGAAGTTGTCGAGGTCTTCGTTGCGGCCGGGTTTCCAGTCGTGGTTGGGGGCGGACACCCAGTACAGCTTGGGCATCGTGCCGCCCCACAGCCGCTTCCAGTAGTCCACGTAGTCGGCGCAGTACGCGGTGTCGTACTGAAAGTCCCCGAGCCCCAGGAATGCGTCGATCTCGTCGTTCTCCACGAGCCGGGTGATCGCCGCACCGTTCCGGCCGGACGGGCTATCAGGATCATCGGTCTTGGCACCGTTCATGTCACCGACAGCAGCAACCCGAACATCCCCCCCAGGGGATCCGGACCCACTCGAGGACGGCGACCCACTCGAGGACGGCGACCCACTCGAGGACGTGGACGTGCTGGAGACCGGTGCGGAACCCTTGGCGGCGGTCGCCGCGGGGGACTGAAGCGTTGGGGACTGCCGGCCAGCCGGCTCCGCGGCACTGGTGCACCCCGTGACGGAGACCGCCAGGAGGGCTGCCGCGGCCGCGGCGGTTGCGGCCACACTCCGGAAGGACCTGCGACGAGCAAGTACTGGCTGCATCCGATAGCCCTTTGAGAAGCCGGGGGAACCCGGAGCGCGGGTGGGCTCCTAAGGGACGACCAGGTGCACTGAAACCTTGATATTCCTCAGGCCGGGCCTGCCTGTCAAGGGTGCACGATGCTGATGAAGGTGCCCGTGTGGGCGCTACGAACCACACGTTCCGAGGCCGGGGGCCTGGACGGGCGCCTACCAGCACACGGAACAGCAAAGGTTCGGGTTCCGCTGAAACCCCGAGCCACCGTCTGCGCCGGATTCAGCACTCGTTCTGGTCCGCCCCAGTTCAATGGGAAAGAGACTAATTGCTGCTCCCACACGGGTCCAACCACCAGTAAGAGGTTGCATCCGGGCAGGCAGTCCGCTGTACCTGCGCTCCTCCTCCACGATCTGGACGCCCACCGGTAGGACGGGACTGGCGTAGGCGTTGCCTATACCTACTCCTTCGCTCACGCTTACATTGCCGTCATGTGTTGTGAACCCGGAGTGTGGTGTGCTGATTTGGTTTGAAGGAACTCACACAACGCCGCGGCCCGGGTGAGTTCCTTCGCGAGGTTCCGGAGTTTGGCTGCGCTCATGGTGAGGTTCCGCTCCCGCGGCCCGAAGTTCACTTCCCAGTTCGGGTCACCCGGGCCGGCCGGGTACAGGTAGACGTCCGAGGGCAGATCGGTCATCCGCATCACCACCAGCCCGGTGTCAGCTCCTGCACCGCCGTCATGACGGAGGACCTCAATACCACTGGGTAAGTCATCGCTGGTCGCGGTGAACTCGCGGACCCACTGCTGGAGGAGCTCCTTGCTGCGGTAAGGCACGACATCAACTCCTCCACATGTTTTCGAGTGCTCACTCTATGGTGCAGGCAGGTACGTGAGGTCAGGTAAGAGTTTAGGTAATGGTCCGTGGGGTGTCCTGATCATCAACATCACCACAACCGGCAACGTCTCCAGTACACCTGAGGCGTACCTCAGTCCGGTGACGAGCGGTGGCTCAGTGCTTTGAGTTGATGGAGTCGAGGTATTGCTCCACGGCGGTTTCTGGCACCCGGTAGGAGCGGCCAAACCGGACACCGTTCAGTGCCCCGGATTGGACCAGGCGGTACACGGTCATTTTCGAGACCCGTATCCGGGCGGCGATCTCCGCAACCGTCAGCAGTGTCTCCGTCATTGGATTGTTCGGTGCCGGATTGTTCTGTGCTGTTGTCATATCTGCTCCTTCGATCAAGCTGGTCGCATCTGCTGTTCCGACAGCACTGGTCACTGCCGGCATGTCCCGGACGAGGAGCCACAGTCTGGTCCCATAACGTCCGTACTCAGTAGTTGGCGGGGGGCGGTGACGTGTACTGTCAGCCACCCCATACACCTGACGTGATGGAAGAAAGCCCAGCGGCCAGTTGGGACTCCAGTCCTGCCACGACTCCACGGGACTGCGGGGCTCGGGCGAACTGGGGTTTGCCTCGCGAAGACACGGGAGCTGGCTTTCGCAGTGATTTTTACCTGCACGGATCCTTACCTGCACGGATCCTTACCTGCACGCTAGCCCTTTGAAGCGGGTTGTTGGTCCGCAGCTCCGGCATATCTAGGGCCGGGCGCTGTGAGCGCTTCGAAGACTTAACGACCTGACACCTGCTGCGGTGTCGTACCTGTGGTGCCGTTTTCCTCAGATCCGGGAAGACTGGCGGACAACCGTGCACCCAAGGGTTCGCTATCTCGCCATAGCGGCGGGTAGGAGGCCCTGCTCCATGACTTCTTCAGGGGGCATCGGTAGGCAGAGGTCGGTGATCAGCCCCATCCCAGCGCACTCACGGACCGCGCTAATACCCTCGACCGCTGATGCTTTGTCCGAGAACTGCCCGGAGACGGCTAGGACCGTCCCATCGGACGCTTTCAACCTGAACCTGAAAGAAACTCCTCCGTCACGGAAGAGCTCGAACTTTCCAGCCATAACTACCCCCTGATTACCCAGGCAGAGGAACTGCTCGGGTTCGTCATTGAATCCGGAACTCAACGCTGCGTTCCGGCTGGCCCGAAGATGGGATAGGGCTTCCCCTACGTGACCCCAGCCACACCCAATTCTCTTATAGTAAAGGCCTTATTTCGTACTGGCGAGTAATTTCCGTTGGAGTTGGTCAGCACAAGTTTTTCAGCAGGCTGTTTGCTAAGCAAACTAGAATCTATTCCCTTATTCGCTAAACAGCCTAAAATCTCTTTTCTCTTGCTTGTTAAGCAGCCTAGAATTTCTGTTTCCTTGATTTTGGTACCGCCGCGTGTCTCGTATTCGGTGGGCAGCGCCACGAGGAGGCTGGTACTCACTTCAGGGGCCGGACAGGGCAGTCCTGGCTACGGAACGAACAGCTGCGATAGTGGCTGGGAACCGCGACACCATCACCGCCGCCCAACCCATCCAATCCGCACCCCGGATCCCGGATCCCCGGAGAAACAGGTGCTATCCCTTCACCAGGGCCGGGGGCGGCGCTGAAGGGTTCCCGTCCTCGAGAACCGGGGCGGCGTAGGGGCGCTTCGCCCGGCGCTCCTCCAGCGCACCGTGGTGCCGCACCTGCTTCAGGGCCCAGGGGAGAAGGTAGGTTTTTGCCCACGCAAGGTCACCGGCCCTGGCCTCACGCCAGCTACCGTTCGGCAGGTCCTTGGCCTCCAGCGGTACCAGGGTATGACGGACACCGAGGGTGTCCAGTACTGCCATGGCCACCGTGTGGTGGCCCAGCGGGGACAGATGCAACCGGTCCGGGTCCCACATCCGAGGATCCCTGAACTGCCTGAGGGCCCAAAGATCCACGGTTACCGCATCATGGCGGGCAGCGATGGCACGGAGGTTCTCGTTGAAGATGGCCACTCTCCCACGGTTGCGGCCCAGTACCGGGGTTGATCCCCAGTCCGGTCCCGTGAACAACACGATGGTCGCCCCCGTTTCGGCCAGCACGCTCACCCCGGCTTCAAGCCTGTCCGCGAGTTTGTCCGGATCGCTGTTATGGAACACCATGTCGTTCCCGCCGGCGGACAGTGTGATCAGGTCCGGCTCAAGTGCCAGTGCCTGTCCGATCTGCTGGTTCAGGATTTGCTCCATCAACAGCCCGCGCACCGCGAGATTAGCGTAGGCGAAGTCATTGCGCCCGGTAGCGAACTCTTCGGCAACACGGTCGGCCCAACCCCGCAGCCCTCCAACGCTGCCTGGTTCAGGGTCTCCCACCCCTTCGGTGAAGGAATCCCCCAGCGCCACGTACCGGCTCCACGATTGCCGGCGGTCTTCCCGATACTGCTCCTGACCCGGAATGCCATCAACGAGAACACGGCTTTCGGTAAAAACAGGGACATGTTTTCTCACTGCCCTGCCTCCCTTTGGAGAAGATTTCCTACACTGTTAATAACCGTTTTGGAGGTTGTGATGTTCCCGCGCCTAGCCGAGCTGCAACAGGATGGACGCCGCTCTCGGAAAGCCGTTGTCGTGAACTCCGTAATATTCTGCTAGCCCTAGCGTGTTCATTCCCAGGGCTAGTTCTGCAAGGTTCTTCACACCCACCGTATCCAGCCCAGTAACAAGCGACCGCCCCTGATAACCAGGACCAGATTGAGGCTCGGGGTCGATCATGACTTCCATCTCGCCCCTGCTGGTAGAAGAGCATTCCTACACCAGCAAGGGCCTGGCGATCAGCGATTAGTGATTAGGGAGTCGGGTTCGGAGGATTGTGAGGAGGTCGGCGCGTAACTCCTCAACGGGTTGTCCTTCCAAGGCTCTGAAGGTTGCTTCGATGCGTTTGGCCTGCATCAGGAGGTCAGTGCCCTGCTGCGTGATGGTCACGAGGATCTGCCGGCCGTCGCCGTTGATACCGGTTGACCGGCTGACCAGACCGCGTTCCTCGAGGCTGCGCAGCATCCTGCCCAGCGTTTGACCGGTGATCTGCAACCGGGGGATCAGGTCGACTTGTCGTGCCGGTCCTGCAGCCACGAGTTCCTCCAGGGTCACCACGCAGCATGGCTGACACCCAGGTGGGAGAGCCGCCGGTTCCAGGCGTGGGTTACGAGGTTCGCCGCGACGCTCAACAACTGGCTGGTCGACAACTGACCTGTGTCAGTCCGGGTTGTGCCGGCGCGTTTCATGGCCGTCCCCTTTCATTACTGTCACTTCTGATCGCCGCTTCCTGTCAGCCCTGACCCTGCAGCCACCCTCTCCGGGCGGAAGATGGGTGGCTGCCGAGGGGTGCTTGGCCGCCCGCAGGACCCCGTAAGCTCCATTTTCCTTGTGCGGTTGGGACGTCATGTTTGGAGGCTGGAGGTGGATTTCCTGTTGTGCCGGTCGTTGTCACCAGCGGCGGAAGTCCATGGAGAGGTAGAGGGCCATCGCGGCGGCGTTCGTGCTGTCCAGGGTGACGGCGACCGCCGGCCAGCCTGTGGCGTGGAGTTTGTCGATGGCGCAGCGCAGCAGGTCCTCGGCCAGGCCTTGCCTGCGGTGGTGGGGGTGGGTGAACAGTTCGGTGATGAACGCGGTCCCGGCGCCCCCGTCCTTCGATGGCCGTTTTATCACGACGATGCAGGCGATGATCCGTCCCTCGGCGTCGACGGATACCAGGCTGGCTTCGGATATCACCGGGTGCTTCCGGTCGTGAAGGACTCCATCAAGGGCAGCTCCGTGGTGCCTGGTGACGTCTGGGCCCGATGTTCCGGTGCGGGTCTGTGCGTAGAGGTGGGCTAGTTGTTCCCTGTCGTTGTCACTGGTGGGCCGTATGGGCCGGGTTATCTCGGATTCGAGGGGGCCGGTAGGGGCCATCAGTGTCATCATCGTCATCCAAATCCCAGCTTTCTCTCATCTCTGTCGCGCCTGTTTTCCTCGCGGTGTGGCCACTGTAACCACACCCGGTCTTTCGTCAGGGAATAGTTTCTGGACCGGGGCCGGAAGATACCAAAAGATCTGTACGTCATCCTCGCTGACGGGTCGCGGCTGGTCCTCACATCAGCTTGTCACCGCGCCTTAATGTATCGGAAGGCCGGCGAAGGGTGGCGGTGTCCGGCACAAAAAGGAAAGCCCCTCGTGAGGGGCTTTCCAGGGATTGGGACAGTCTGTTCTCGGTAGTGGTCGGCGGTGATGCGTTCCTCCTCCCAGGGCCCGGTCGCCCCTCGACAGTTCGATGGGAAAGAGGCTAATTGCTGCTCCCATACGGGTGCAACCACCCGGAAGAGGTTGCATCCGGACAGGCAGTCCGCTGTACCTGCGCTCCTTCTCCACGATCTGGAGGCCCGCCGGTAGGACGGGACGGGCGTAGGCGTCGCTTATGCCTATTCCTTCGCTCACGCTTACGGTGCCGTCCTGTGTTGTGAACCCGGGGTGTGCTGTGCTGATTTGGTTTCGAGGAACTCACACAACGCCGCGGCCCGGGTGAGTTCCTTCGCGAGGTTCCGGAGTTTGGCTGCGCTCATGGTGAGGTCCCGCTCCCGCGGCCCGAAGTTCACTTCCCAGTTCGGGTCACCCGGCCCGGCCGGGTAAAGGTAGACGTCCGAGGGCAGATCGGTCATCCGCATCACCACCAGCCCGGTGTCAGTTCCTGCACCGCCGTCGTGACGGAGGACCTCAATACCACTGGGTGAGTCGCCGCTGGTCGCGGTGAACTCGCGGACCCACTGCTGGAGGAGCTCCTTGCTGCGGTGAGGCACGACATCAACTCCTCCACATGTTTTCGAGTGCTCACTCTATGGTGCAGGCAGGTACGTGAGGTCAGGTAAGGGGTTAGGTGATGGTCCTTTGCAGCTTCCAGTGATTTCTTGGCGCGGGGGGCTGTCCTACCGATTCGATGATGCCGGCGGCGAGGCCCCGGGATTTGGTGGTGCGGGTGCTGGCAGCTCGGGCCAGGGTCGCGGAAGCCGTGTCCTAGGCTGCACTGATTCTTGGCTGCACTGGTTCTTGGCCGCACTGGTTTCCGGTCATGATGGCGTCGACCGCCGAATCGATCATGAGCAGTAATGATCACGTGCCGTATCGATCACGTGCAGTAACGATGACGTGCAGTGATACTGGCTTTTCATGATCACGCGGTCCTCAGGATCTACTCTCGTAGGACCGCGAGGAAAGGACGTCCCCATGGGCGCGTTGGTCATCATCGAGTTCTTGACGGTCGACGGGGTCATGCAAGGCCTTGGGTCCCCTCAGGAAGACACGGAAGGCGGATTTACAGCCGGAGGGTGGGGCGCGCCTTACGCCCAGAGCATCCATCAGATCACCACGGCGTCAGGGCTCGAGAACACCTCAAGCTACCTGTTCGGGCGCAAGACGTACGAGAAGATGGCCGCGTTCTGGCCTCATCAACCCTCCGACAACCCCATGGCCGCCCATCTCAATGCCACTCCCAAGTACGTGGCATCCCGGACCCTGACCGACGCAGCATGGGCAGGGACACGAATCCTTCCCTCCGGGGTCCCGGCCGCTGTAAGAGCTCTCAAGATGACCGTCGAGGGGGACATCGCGGTACTGGGCAGCGGCGTCCTCTGCCGGGAGTTGCTCGCCGAGGATCTGGTCGACGAAATCCGTCTTTTCATCCACCCACTGCTCCTGGGCGCTGGCAAGCGCCTGTTCGGTGGACTACCCGCCCCGCGCCACCTTGCGCTGAAGTCCGTCGCACAGACAGACCTCGGCACCGTCGCACTCGTCTACAGCCTGCAACCGTGACCTCGCATTCGCGACACCACGCTCGAACAGTGTGGGATGAGCCTCCCATGAGTAAACACGCGGAGCCGTCGATTCCGTCACGGCCGTCGTGCGTGCACGTGTGTTGTCGGCACGGCTAGCACCGACGAACGTCGCATCGGGTTCTGAGTCAGGGGGCAAGCGCGGAACGCCCGGCCGTGACTCCTGTGCCACGCGAGGCTGCGGGTCTGCAGGGACTGGGGTGCACCTCGCGAGGACAAGCGAGCTGGCTTCCGCAACGATCCTCACCCTGCAGGCAGATCAGCCCTTCGAAGCGGGTTCGTTCCGCAGCTCCGGCATATCTTTGACCGGGCGCTGTGAGCGCTTCGAAGAGTGGGTGACCTGACACCTACTGGGATGTCGCACCTCACCGGGCCGTCTTCCTCAAATTTAGGGAGACTGGCAGGCAACCTTGGACCCGTGGGTTCGTTATGCCGCCGCGGCGGGTAGGGGGTCCCGCTCCATTGCTGCAGTGGGCATCGGTGGGCAGAGGTCCGTGATCAGCCCCGTCCCAGCGCACTCACGGACCGCGCGAATGCCCTCAACCGCTGACGCTTTATCCAAGAACTGCCCGGACACGGCTACGACCGTCCCGTCGGACGCTTTCAGCCTGAACCTCAAGGAAACTCCTCCGTCACGGAAAACCTCGAACGTTCCAGCCATCACTACCCCCTCATCACCCAGGCAGCGGAACTGCTCGGGGTTTTTTGAATCCGGAACTCAACGCTGCATTCCGGCTGGCCCGGAAACGGGATAGGGCTTGCCCCATGTGGCCCCAGCCACACCCAATTCACATATAGTAAAGACCTTTTTTCGTACTGGCGAGTAATTTCCGTGGGGATTAGTCGGCGCAATCTCTTTCAGGGCGCTTATTACTAGGTAGCCTAGGATTATCATGCTCATATTTGCTAAGAAACCTAGAATTTCGGTTTCGCTTCTTGCTAAGAAACCTAGAATTCTGTTCCTTGATCTGGGGTTCCGCCGCCAGGTACCTCGTATTCGGTGGATAGTGCCACGAGGAAGCCAGTACTCACTCCTGTTGTGTGTGGTGTTTCCCGCACCTGCCCTGACACAAGAGCAGTAGCCGACTACCTGTACAACGAGCCAGGGAAACAGGTAGTGACTACTCGTGCAGAAACGACCATGGAGCGATCAGTGTTAACGACGTTGCAGGAGTGGTGAAAGAGTCTAAAGGAGCAGGTGTAGCTATGGCACAAGTGGATTCAATGACGATGAACCTTCTGACCGTCGCGGAGATAGCCGCGCAGATGCGGGTTTCGAAGATGACGGTGTACCGCCTGGTGCAGTCCGGGGAGATGCACGGTATCCGGTTCGGTCGCTCCTACCGGGTGCCGGAAACGTCCGTGCAGCAGTACCTCGAATCGGTCAATTCAGGCACTGATTTCCGCACTCCAACCAGCTGAGGGCGTGGCTTGGCACTTGTTGCCTGCTGGTTTTGGCAAGGGGAAAGCCTGGTTAGCGCGACATGCCATGGATGGCTCAGCTGGAGAGTGCCTATGCGACATTGCGGGTCGGCTCATGCTCGTGACTTTCGCCCACCAAGGAATCGGTGGCTTCAGTCGGTCGATGCGCCGCGCATAGCTAACACCTCGTTCAGGGGCGGCGTCGGCTGACGGCTACGCAATGTGTCAGCGATGGGCTCGGTCACCGGGGTGCCGGGGTGAGGTCAACGACGCTGGCGGCGTGCATGACCGGAGTCGGGGCGTGTTCCTCCCGAAGTCATTCGGTTGGGACGATGGCTGAGGGGATTCTCACGTGAACGGTGGGCTGGTTTCTATCCGGCATTCCCGGTGACGTCGTGCGAGGTGGCGCCCTCCAGTGCTGCACCGCCTAACGGGTCTGATTGCCACGCTTCAAGGGACCACTGCTGGTCGGGGTCGCCGTTCAGGATACTCATCCCGGTGTTGTGGAGGGTCAGCGTCCGTACACGGACTGGGGGCATGCGGGTGGAGACGGCGGTACAGACCCTGATCGCGGCGCCGTGTGAGAACACAGCGACTGAATCCTCCGGGGAATGAGCGCGGGCGATCATCCGGAGGGTGTTGTCGTATCGCTCGATGAACTCGTGTCCGGTCGTACCGCCGGGCATACGCTGGTCGAGGTCGCCCTCCATCCAGCTGATCAGGCAGGTGGCGTACGCCTCAACCGATGCGGGATCGTTGAGCATTTCCAGGTTGCCGGCGCTGATTTCTTCCAAACCAGGGACAACGCGGATGTCGCGGCCGAGCGTGGCTGCCAAGGGTTCGGCGGTCAGTTGCGTTCGGATAAGGGGTGAGGCGTAGATCGCGGTGATGCTCGCGGTGATGTTCTGGGTTGCGAGAGCTGACGGCACGGCTAGCGCTTGCTGCTTCCCAAGGGTGCTCAAGCCGGCGCCTGGGAAGGCTGTATCCAGATGACCGGTGACGTTGTTCGGGGTTTGCCCATGGCGAATCAACAACAATCTCATTCGACCGACCCTACGGTGTTTGCCCGGTGGTCGTACGCCCGGTTTCGTCCCGGGGGCTGTATCGCAACCGACTCTTCAGTCACGAATACCCGACCCCGCGTTGACGGCAGGGTAGCAAGACAGGGCAGGAGCAGTAACGACGGGGGGAGCGGAAGTGTCTCGTCGCCGTGCATCCCGTCCCCAGGAGCTGATGGTTACGGAGCCCGTTCGTGACTTCGGGTGTGAATGTATGTGACGGCACGTTTGCGGTGGAGGCGGGCGGTCGGTTCATATAGGAGGGTAACCATCCCGAGCGGCCGAGAGACCTGGATCGATGACGCCGCAGCAACCCTCTTCGTAGCTTCCATCGCGAAGAAAAGGTGCTACTGCCAGGACCGATGGAGAAGCATTCAGCTTTCGTTGGTCTGACCGGTACTTTCTGCGTACTCGGTCGACAGTTTCGACTGCTCCCATGCCGGCTCCATCGGGCGATGATCCAGGAGCAGCTGACATGTTGAACACCCGCCCCCGCACGTTTTCCGGCTCGATCACCAAATACTTGGCAATGTCGGGCGTTCTCGCCCTGGCCTTGACGGGGTGTTCCCTGAAGGAGCCCTCGGCCTCAACCACGCCGGCACCCGCCGCCAGTGGAGTTGCAGCCGGCCAGGCCTCGAGTGCCGACATTCCCTCGCTGGAGGGGAAGACGGTCGGTATTGCCGCAAAGGACATCGTTCACGACTTCAGCCGCGTCGTGTACGACACCGTGCAGGAACGGGTGAAGGAGTTGGGCGGAGAAGTGATCGCTACCCAGGCGGAGGCGAAGGAGAACAAGCACGTCTCCGACGTCGAGAACCTGATTGCGCAAAAGCCTGATGCCATCATCGTGATCCTGGGCGATGCCACCACGCTCGGGCCGGCGTTGAAAAAGGTCAAGGAAGCGGGCATTCCGCTCTTTACGGTCGATTTCCAGTCCGAGTACTCGGTCAACAACGTCACCAGTGACAACTGGGTGATCGGCTCCACCGTGGCGCGTACCATCGCCGAGGATATCGGCGGTGAGGGGCGGATCCTGGTCTTCAACGGGTTCCCGGGCGTCGCACCGTGCCGTATCCGCTACAGCGAACTCGAGGTCGTCCTGGAGGACTACCCGAAGATCGAGCTGATCCAGCCCGAACTCCAGGACAAGTACGAAGGTACTGTCGAGGACGCCAAGCAGCAGATCAACGACGCACTCCGCAGGCTGCCCGAGGGCGAGATCGACGCCATCTGGTCCTGCTGGGACATCCCTCAGATCGGCGCGGCGCAGGCCATCGACGCCGCGGGCCGCGACGAGATCAAGGTGTACGGCGTCGACGCCGAGCCAGGCGCACTGGACATGATCGCCGACCCGGAGTCCTCCTTCACCGGGACGGTGGCCCAGCAGACGGCAGCGCTGGGCACGCAGTCCGCGGACAACGTCGCCCTGTTCCTGTCCGGGGCCGAGGATGACGTGCCCACCACGAACTACCTGAATCCTGTGTTCATCAACAAGGACAACGTGGCCGAGGTGCGCAGTGAGCTCGGAATCTAGGCTCCCATCCGCCCAGCCTTTCCTGTCGATGCAGGGCATCAACAAGTCGTTCGGAAGCGCCCAGGTGCTTCGTGATGTCGACTTCGACATCCATACCGGCGAGGTCCGAGGACTGGTAGGCGAGAATGGTGCCGGCAAATCGACCCTCATCAAGATCCTCAGCGGCCTATACACGGCGGACTCGGGAACAATCCTGATCGAGGGCGAACCGGCGGCTATCAGTTCTCCCGGCGATGCCGAGCGGCTCGGGATCTACGTCATCCACCAGGACCGCCACCTGGCGGGGCGCCTGACCGTCGCGGAACAGCTCTACCTCGGCCGGGATGAAAGCCGGCGGGGGTGGGTATCCCGTGCCCACCTGAACCAGCGTGCGGTCGAGGACCTTCGCCGGACGGTGGGGCTGGAAATTCCGCCCAGGCTCCTTGTCGACGAACTGACGGTCGCCGAACAGCAGCTGCTGCAGATCGCCCGGGCGGTCCTGGCCGAACCACGCCTCCTCGTGCTGGATGAGCCGACCGCGCCGTTGGCGGCCGCCGAGGTCGACCAGCTCTTCGGCACCATCGAGCGGCTGCGCGACGCCGGAGTTCCGATCATCTACATCTCGCACTACCTGCAGGAACTGCGCAGAATCAGCGGCACGGTGACCGTGCTCCGCAACGGCGGGAACGCTGGAGAAGTGGACCTGACAGGTGATCCCCGTGGACTGGAAACAGTGGTGGAACTCATGGTGGGCGGCGGTGTCGAGGAATTCGAGGCCTTCCGCCCCGTCCGGTCTCCGCAGGACCCGACCCCTGCGCTCGAGGTGACCGGACTCGCGGTCCCGGGCGCCCTCTCGGACGTGGACCTCGACGTCCGCTGGGGAGAGATCGTGGGCGTCACCGGTCTGGTGGGATCGGGTGTGGACGTACTCGCGGACGCGGTCACGGGAAACCTGCCCCATGCCGGCACCGTCCGGCTCGGAGGCAAAGCCATCCGGTCGGCCCACGGATTCGTGCAGGCGTCAGGGGCCTACGTGCCGTCGGACAGGAGAAAGAACGGCGCCCTGGTGCGCAACACTGTCGGCGAGAACATCTCCCTGGTCAGCCTGCGTACGCTGACTAACCCCTTGGGCGTCATCCGACGGCGGCAGGAGAGAAAGCTCGCCGAACGCCTCATCGGCCAACTGGATATCAGGCCCGCCCAGCCCGATGTCCTCGCGGGCGGGCTATCGGGCGGCAATCAGCAGAAAACGGTCCTGGCGCGCTGGCTGGCCGCCGGCTCCCGTTTCCTCGTCCTGGACCAGCCGACGTCGGGAGTCGACGTCGGCAGCCGTGCCCAGATCTACGCGCAGATCAACCGCCTGGTGGACGACGGCGCCGGTGTCCTCCTGGTGACCGTCGACCTGGAAGAACTGGTGGGCCTTGCGGACCGCATCCTGGTGTTCTACCGGGGCAGGATCGTCGCCCAGCTGCGGGGTGACGAGGCCAGCACAGACAAGCTCCTCGCGCTGGCCTCCGGCGCGGACGCGCAGGACACCGCAGACACGACCGCAGACACAATCGCACGCGGATCCCGCACGATCGAAAGGGAACACGCATGAGCGCCGCACCCACTGCACCGTTGACGGCATCAGCCCCGAAACCCGTCCGGCGTGGTGCCCCCCGATGGCTTGCATGGGCCGGGTTCGGAACGGTCGTTCTCGTCGTCCTTGCTTTCGCCCTCCTGTCCTCCAGCTTCCTGCTACCCGGCAACATCAGCGCAATCCTCAACCAGGCCGCCGTCTACGCAATCGCCGGGTTCGGCCTGGCCGTGGTGGTCATCACCGGCGGAGACGATGTCGTGAACGGGGGCATCGACCTGTCGGTAGGCGCCGTCGCCGGCCTCGCGGGAACAGTCGCGGCCGTCGCCGCCCAATCCGGAACATCCCCCGTGGCCGCCATCGCCCTCGCCCTCCTCGTGTCACTGATAGCAGGTGCCATCAATGGCGGCGCCGTCCTCATCGGGCTGCGGCCCCTGTTGGCGACCCTGGCCATGCTCGGCATCGCCGGCAGCCTCAATCTTGTGATCAGCGGCAACGTCAAGGTCGCCCTCACCGGCACCACCTTCGCGTGGCTGCGCGATGGATCCATCCTCGGGCTGCCCGTGGCAGTCGTGGTGATGCTGGTGATCTTCGCTGTCGTTGGCCTTGCCATGAGCAAGACGAGTTGGGGTATCCGCAGCTACGCCGTCGGGCAGAACCCCACCGCCGCCCGCGTCGCGGGACTAAGGCCCGGGCGCTACATCTTCGGCAGTTACGTCATCTCCGCAGGACTCGCCGGCGTCGCCGGCATCCTCCTCGCCTCGAGACTGTCATCAGCGGTCCCCGGCCTCGGCGAACAGATCCTCCTGGACATCGTGCTCGTGGCCTTCATGTCCGTGGTGTTCTCCCGCAGGCTCGTGGTCTCACCCGGCGGCACCCTGGTCGCAGCCCTGTTCGTCGCCGCACTCACGAACGGGTTCACCCTCCTGGGCGTAGCAAGCCAGTGGGTCGGGGCGGCCAAAGGCGTCCTGATCCTCATAGTCCTCGCCGTAGTGGCCATACGCGGACGGAGCACAGCGAAATGACAACACCGACCAAAGAAGACGCGGGGCACAACGCCCCGCAGGGCTCTTCGCCCACAATGTCATCTACGACGTCACCGACGACGTCACCGACGAGCTCACCTGTGACGGCGCCCCGGGCGTCCCGCACGGGTCCGGTCCTTCCGCGGCTCATCGCACCGGTGGTCCTTGCGGGCATCCTGCTCGTCTTCTCCATCCTCAGTCCGGTGTTCTTCTCCGGCGACAACCTACTCGGAGTGCTGAACCAGGCCGCCATCCTCGCGCTGGTGGCCATCGGCATGACCGTCGTGGTGCGCGCCGGAGGAATCGACCTCTCGATCGGTGTGGCGCTGGACCTGGCCGCGTTGGCGGCTGCGGCAACCATCGCCGAGGGTTACGTGCCGTGGGTCGCCGTGACCGTGGGTCTCGCCTTCGGAGCCAGCGTGGGCCTGGTCAATGCTTTCCTGATCGTCGTGCTCCGGATTCCGTCCTTCCTGGCAACCCTGAGCGTGTGGTTCATCGGCACCAGCGTCCAGCAGCTGCTCACCGGTGGTGGTGCTCCGATTTACCTGCAGAAGTCCCGGGTGCCCGAGGGGTTCGCGCTGTGGGGCAACGGTTCCCTGCTGGGTGTTCCCATTCCCCTGGTCCTGGCGGCCGTCGTCGCCGTCGTCGTCTACGTGGCACTGGACAAGACCCGCTGGGGGCGCGAACTGACCGTCACCGGCGAGCAGCGGACCGCCAGCCGGATTTCCGGGAAGCGTGTGTCGGGGCTCGCGGTGTCGGCCTACCTCATCGGAGCGGGAGCGGCAGCGCTCGGCGGAGTGGTGCTGGCCTCACGCACCTATGCCTTCATCCCCGCCAGCGGGCAGTTGTATGTCATGGATGCCATTGGCGCCGTCTTCATCGGGGCCACACTGAGCCGGTTCGGCCGGGTCTCCGTGCCGGGCACTCTCGTCGGTGTCCTGATCTTCGCCCTGCTGGCCAACGGCATGAACCTCATCGGGCTGTCCTTCTTCTGGCAGGGGCTGGCCCGCGGCGTTGCACTGCTCGTCGTGCTGCTGCTGGGCATCCTCCTCACACGGACGCCACGGACGCCGCCTGCACTGGTCCGTCTTCTCGCACCATTGACCGCCTCAGCATCACCTTCCACGAAAGGGCGGTAGCCCTATGACCAAGCGCATCAGCCTCAACGCCTTCGACATGACCTGCCCGACCCATCAGAGCCCCGGGCTGTGGCGGCACCCGGCGAACCGGGCGGACCAGTACAACACGCTGGAATACTGGACCGACCTCGCACAGACGCTCGAGCGAGGGAAATTCGATGCCCTGTTCCTGGCCGACGTCCTCGGAATCTATGACGTCTACAAGAACTCCTCGGCGCCGGCGCTCCGGGACGGTGATCAGGTACCTCTGAATGACCCGTTCTTCCAGGTCCCCGCGATGGCGGCCGTGACCAAGAACCTCGGCTTCGCGGTCACCGCGGCCCTGACCTACGAACAGCCGTACTCGCTGGCCAGAAAATTCTCCACGCTGGATCACCTCACCCGCGGCCGGATCGGCTGGAACGTCGTCACCTCCTACCTCGACAGCGCCGCACGGAATCTCGGCCGCAGTGAGATCCTCGGCCACGACCAGCGGTACGACCTCGCCGATGAGTTCCTGGACGTGACGTACAAGCTGTGGGAAGGCTCCTGGGAGGACGGAGCGGTCATCAAGGACCGCGTCCGCGGCATCTACACGGACCCCGCCAAGGTGCACCCCATCAACCACTCGGGTGAATACTTCCAGGTTCCCGGAATACACCTGTCCGAGCCGTCCCCCCAGCGCAGCCCGGTGATCTTCCAGGCCGGAGCATCCCCACGGGGCCGGGACTTCGCCGCCAAGCACGGCGAAGGGATCTTCATCAACGGCATCCGGCCGGATCTGACCCGCAAGGTCACCGACGACATCCGGGACCGCGCGGAACTGCGGGGCCGGTCCCGGGACTCGGTGAAGATCTTCTCGCTGATGACCGCCGTCATCGCCGATTCCGACGCGGCCGCAGAGCGGCTCCACAAGGAGTACCTCTCCTACAGCAGCTCGGAGGGTGCATTCACGTTCTACGGCGGCTGGTCCGGGCTGGACCTGTCCGGTTACGCCCCGGATCAACCACTGAAATACGTGGACACCAACGCCGTCCGCTCCGCCCTGTCGATCTTCACCAAGGCCGACCCCACCCGGGAGTGGACTCCCACGGATATCGCCCACTACCTCGGCGTCGGGGGCATCGGGCCCGTGCTGGTCGGCAGCCCGCAGACCGTCGCCGACGAGGTCGAACGCTGGGTGGACGACGCAGGCCTGGACGGCATCAACCTGGCCTACGTGGTCACACCCGGGTCCTTCGAGGACTTCGTGGAACTGGTCGTCCCAGAGCTCCAGAAGCGCGGCCGAGTCTGGACGGACTACGAGGGATCAACGCTCCGCGAGTACCTCAACGGCGCCGGCAACCGCTACGTGAGCCCGCAGCACCCGGCGGCCCAGTACCGCAACGCCTATATCGGTGCCCCCAGCGCAGCCGATACTCCTGCACGCCCGACCCTGATCGAGGAAACAGTATGAGCCTGACCATCGACGACACGACAACCACCGGCGCACCACGCTCACCCTGGCACGGCAATGCCGATGCCCAGGAACTGAACCACTGGCGACACGTCGCACGGCAGGCGGCGGATGAGCTCGCCACCGATGCGCTGGAACGGGACCGCGCGAACCAGGACCCGTTCCAGGAAGTGGAACTGCTGCGCAGACATAACCTGATCAACCTCCTGGTACCCAAGGAAGCCGGCGGTGCAGGCGCGCACTGGGAGACTGCCTTCCACGTGATCCGGATCCTCGCCACCACCGACGGGTCCATCGCCCAACTGGTGGCCTACCACTACATCAACCAAGGGTCGATCGTGTTCTACGGCGAACCAGCCGCGCAGGCAGACTGGCTGCGCCGCTCCGCCGACGGTCAATGGGTCTGGGGTGACTCAGTGAACCCGGTCGACCCGACCCTCGAACTCACCCCGGACGGTGACGGCTACCGGCTCAACGGTTTCAAGCGCTTCTCTACCGGGTCCTCCGTGGGCGACGTCATCATCATCAACGCCCTGGTCAGAGGTGGAACGAACGACGGAAAGATCCTGGCCTTCGTCCTCGAGCGAGGACGCGCGGGCCTGGAACTGCAGGGCGACTGGGACTTCCTGGGCCAGCGGCTCTCCGCCAGCGGATCCGTGCGCTACAACGACGTCGCCGTCCGCCCTGAAGACATCCTGGGCGAGGTCGGCGACGAGCCCTTCTCCACCCTCGTGACCCCCGGCATCCAGCTCGCCTTCGGCAACTTCTACCTTGGTGTCGCCCAAGGAGCACTCGCCAAGGGCCGTGACATTCTTCGGGGCCGCACCAACTCATGGTTCCTCAGCTCAGCCGAGACCTACGCGCAGGACCCCATCTTCCAGCGGACGGTCGGAGAACTCCTCGCCCGTACCGCTGCAGTCGAAGCCCTTGCCGGAGTATTGAACCGCACGTTCGACGACGCCCTCGCCAAAGGTGCGGCAATCACCGCCGAGGAAAGGGCCGAACTGGCCATCCTCATAGCCCAGCTGAAAGTCGTGTCCACAGAGGTGGGCCTGGATGTCGCACACCGGATCTTCGAAGTGACCGGGTCAAGCTCGACCAGCAACACCGTCGGGCTCGACCTGTTCTGGCGCAACATCCGCACCCACTCGCTGCACGACCCGGTCGATTACAAGAAGATCGAAGTGGGAGCGAACTACCTGCTTGGAGAAGTCCAGCCCATCTCCCTGTACACCTGAGACCGTTCTACCGCCGAGAACCACCGGACACCACTAACGCTGGTGGGTGACCGCACCAGCGGCAGTGCAGCAGATTCACGGCAAGAGCATCACCATGACCGACTAGAACTGGTAGCGACCAAGTACCGCCCCATCTTCGAGCGTATCGCGGGCGGAACGCAGCAGCGGGAGCAGGATCGTGTGCTGCCGTTCGAGCAGCTCGGCTGGCTGAAGGACGCCCGTTTAAGCGCCGAGCCTGCCCGTGTCCACATCGGGTTACGTGCACCCAAGATGCCTTATGCCGTCATTCTGACTCACAAAGCCCGAACCGCGGCACTCGTGAGACGAAACACGGCGAGACAAGTTACCGAGACAAGGGGAGTCCCGTCATTACGGGAAGAAGCACCAGTCCCCGAGACGCCGTAACGGTGTTTTGAAAACGTTTAGGTTTCTGAGGCGGTGGTGCACGGGTATTCAGGTCGCATAAGGCAGACCCCCTCGACGATGTGTCGCGGGGGTCTGCAGGAGTTCGATGCTAGTTGGTGGTCAGCCTGCGGTGGGGTTCCAGCCATCAGCGCCGGTGAGGTATTGCTGGGGGGTCGCTCCGGCTGCCTGCTCATCGGTCAGCTGGGGCCGGTTGGCGTTGATTGTGGCTCCGGCACCGGTGTTCTGGTATTCGAAGAAACGCCCGTCGGTCCAAAGGTTCGGTGCCATGTCCGCCCACGGCTGGGCGACTCGTACTGCTGCAGGGAGGTCGGTGTTGCGGATGGTGACCTGGCCTCGGGAGTTGTAGACGATGCCGTTCTTCGTGTAGCCATCGGTCCAGCCACGCCATGGGCGTGCCAGGGAGAAGGTGTTGGCCGATGCGTTGCTCGTGATGGTGCTGTCGACCAGCAGGAAGCCGTTCGGGTTCTTGTCCGAGGTGCTCGGCGCGAAGACGTACCCGTTGTTGGAGCTGCTGCCGCGGCTGAGCGCGTTGATGGTGCTGTTCTGGAATACAGCGGTGCCGCGTCCGAAGATGAAGTCGACGTCACCCTGGATGTAGCTGTTGACGAAGTAGGAGCGGGAAATGATGGGGGCATCCCCTGAGTCGGCCAGGAGAGTGTCCTGGTTACCGAGCAGTCGGACGTTGTTAAACACCAGCCGGTCACCGGTGGTTTTCAACGCTACGGCCTGCTCGCCGTTGACGCCCGTTTCCTTGTAGGCGTTCTCGATGGTCACATTCTTGACGGTGACGTTGTTGCCCTTGACGAGCATGGTCTGGCTTCCGCCGGTGCCGTACGCCGTGCCGGTGGCCGGGTTGATGGTGAGCGCCGCGTTGTCGTAGCTGATGACGACGTCGCGGGCGTCCCCGGTGGTGCCGATAATGGTCACCCAGTTCTTGGAGACGTCGACCAGGCCCCGGTAGGTGCCGGGCTTGACGGCGATCACGGTCGGCTTGGCGACCGTTCCGGCGGTTGCCGCAGCGACGGCAGCCTGGACGGTGGTGTACTGCCCGGTGCCGTCGGCGGCCACGAGGATGTCGTGGGCGGGCAGTGGCACGCCCACCGGTGAGCCGGCGACCGGTGCCGAGACCGCGGATTCATTGCCGGCCCGGTCCACGGCGGTCAGCACGTAGGTGTAGGTGCTGCCGTTGGCCGCCGTACGGTCCATGTAGGTCGGAGCGGTGAGCAGGTCGGTGTTGATGCGGTTCGCGGCCGTCGGGGCAGTTGTTGTCCCGGTGGAGCGGTACAGGTTGTAGCCGGCGAGGTCCTCGTCGGTGTTCGCCGTCCAGGTGAGTTCGACGCTGCTGTCACCTGCCGTGGCGGTAGGTGTGGCGGGGACTGCGGGGGCAGTCGTGTCTGCGGGCGGCGGCGGTGGGGTCTGTCCGGTGGGGTTCCAGCCGTCGTTGCCGGCGAGGTAGGTCCACTTCGTGTATTTCGCGGCGTCCGCGGCACTCAGCTGCGGCCGGTCCGGGTTGGTGACGGCACCGGGGCCGGCGTTGTTGTATTCGAAGAAGCGGGCGTTGCGCCAAGAAAAGTTCGCTGCCATGTCCGTCCAGGGAGAGGACTTGATGGCCGCGGGTAGGGCCGTGTCGCGGATGACAACCTGAGCGACGGCGTTCGCGTCGCCGCTGGGCTGCCAGGGGCGGCCGAGGTGGAACGTGCCGGCCGGGGCATCACTGAGGACCGTGCTGTCGGTGATGAGGTATCCGAAGCCCAGGCTCTTGTCGGTGCTGGCGGCGGTGAGGTAGCCGTTGTTGGACGTGCTGCCCCGCGTGGAGGCCATCAGCGTGCTCTTGTCGAACACCGCGGTGCCGCGTCCGAAGATAAAGTCCACGTCACCTTCCACGTAGGAGTTGGTGAAGTAGGAACGCGCGGTGGTACCCGCGGCGGGAGAGTCAACGTAGAGCGTGTCCTGGTCGCCGATCAGGCGCACGGTGTCGAAGACGAGACGGTCGCCGCTGGTCTTTAGTGCGACGGCCTGTTCGCTTCCGGTACCCGTTTCCTTGTACGCATTCTCGATGGTGAGGTTGCGCGTGGTCACGTTGTTCGCCTTGATGAGCACCGTTGCGCTTCCGCTGGTGCCATAGGTTCCCGTGCCGTCCGGTTTCGGTGTGCCTGCGGCATTGTCGTACGTAATGACGACATCTTCGGGCTTCTCACCGGCACCGGCTAGGGTGACGTTCGGCTTGGTCACATTGACCACTTCGCGGTAGGTGCCGGGCTTGATCGCGATGACGAACGGAACCGCAGAGTTGGCCGGGGCGGCAGTAAGGGCCGCGGCGATCGTGGTGTGGTCCCCGCTCCCGTCGGATGCGACCGTCAGATTAGCGCCGGCCACCGGTGCCTTGGTGACGGTGCGGGTTCCTTCGGTGCTGGCGGCAGGAGAGGTGTTGCCGGCGGCGTCGATGGCGGTGACCTTGTAGAAGAAGGCGGTGCCGGGGGTTGCCGTGGTGTCGGTGTAGGTGGAGTCCGTGAGCGGTGTCTCGGTGAGCGGGGCGTAGGTGCCCGTCGCGGTGGTGGAGCGGGTGATCTGGTAGCCGGTGAGGTCGGTCTCGGTGTTGTCCGCCCAGTCCAGGGTCACGCTGTCGTCGGTACCCGTGGCGGTGAGACCACCGGGCAGTGCCGGGGCGGTGGTGTCCTTGGTGACAGTGCGGGTTCCTTCGGTGCTGGCGGCAGGAGAGGTGTTGCCGGCGGCGTCGATGGCGGTGACCTTGTAGAAGAAGGCGGTGCCGGGGGTTGCCGTGGTGTCGGTGTAGGTGGAGTCCGTGAGCGGTGTCTCGGTGAGCGGGGCGTAGGTGCCCGTCGCGGTGGTGGAGCGGGTGACCTGGTAGCCGGTGAGGTCGGTCTCGGTGTTGTCCGCCCAGTCCAGGGTCACGCTGTCGTCGGTACCCGTGGCGGTGAGACCACCGGGCAGTGCCGGGGCGGTGGTGTCCTTTACGGCTGCGGATACAGGTGAGGAGGTGGCTGATTCATTGCCGCTCTTATCCACTGCCGCGACTTTGTAAAAGAACACGACACTCATCGGCGTGGTGGTGTCGTTGTAGGTCAGCGACGTCTGAGGCGTTGCCGTGAGTTTCGTGTACTCCCCGTCCAGGGAAGCGGCCCGGTAGACGACGTAACCGGCCAGGTCGGTGGCCGTCACCGGCTTCCAGACGAGGCCGATACCGGTGGCGCTGCCAGTTGCCGTCACGCCGGTGACCGCGGCGGGTGCGGTCACATCGACGACGACGACAGCGACGGACACCTGCGCGGGCTTCGATGAGTAGCCGCCCAGGTCGACGGCCGTGATCCGGTAGTAGTAGACCTTGTCTGCCACTGCCGTCGTATCGGTGAAGGTGGAATCGCGGATCGGCGTCGACGTCAGCTTGGTGTAGGTACCGCTGGAGCTCGTGGCACGGGAGACGACGTAGCCACCGAGATCTGCTTCTGCGTTGTCGGCCCAGTCCAGGAGAACACCGGCGGCGGTGCGCGTGCCGGTCGACTTCACCGGGACAGCAGGTGCGACGCCGTCCTTGCGGACGTTGCTGATCGCGACGGGGGCGGATTCATTGCCGCTGTTGTCGACGGCGGTGACCTTGTAGAACGATGTGAGGCCCACCTGCGCGGTGGTGTCGGGGTAGTCCGAACCCTTCCGCGGGGTGGATGTCAGCTTCGTGTACGTCCCGTCGGCTGTGTTCGCCCGATACACCAGGTAGCCGGCCAGGTCCTTTTCGCTGTTGTTTGTCCAGTCCAGCTTGATCCTGGTTTTGTCCGAACTGGTGATCAACTTGGTCACCGCCGCGGGTGCGACAGTGTCGGCAGCGTTCGCGGCAACAACCCCGGAGCCCAGAAGTGCTACAGCAGTCAAAGCTGCTACCGATCCGGATCGGACACCCGGGAGCAACCGCTGGAAACGCGGCCAGCAGGACAGCACGTTCTGGTGAATAAGAATGGGTGCGTTCAGGTGTGCTTCAGGCAAAGCTGTCTCCTCGATGAAAGCTGGCGTGCTTGCGAGCGGGAGACCACCGCCATAATGCAAGGAAAGTCAGAGCGACTTTAGTTTCAAGCTAAGTGAAGATACTTGAGGTCTCACGATGGACTAGCGGGCTGAGCTAAAGGGGATAACACTCAAGCGGCAAAGGTCCTTCGCTTGAAACGTTACAGGCGACTTCCCGAGTTGGACCCGGTTTTGGGCACTAAGGCAGAAAGGCAAGTAGACGGTTGTGGCATTTAGGTAGGGCATGCACGGAAAGCAAGTAGTGAATGAAAAGAAGGCAGTGATTTCATTCCTACTCGACGCGGGGCAACGCGAGTCAGGGGTCCGGAACGCTGCACGCCACAGAGGGACTTAGAGAACGCGGGCCCGCAATGAACGAGATCTGAGCAGTCAAATGGCGCGACGGAATGCTGCTGCAGGATCTAGTTGCCCCGCGAAAGCAGCGCCATACCGGGCAACGGATTCCGGTCCGGCTGGTTATCGAGCACGGTGGCAGATCAGTCGGATGCGGCGGTTAGTGATTGTATCCAAGTTCGCCGTGTCATAGTGGGTCGCAGCTGGTGATCAACGGCTCGATGGAGGCCATCCCAATGGATGCAGAGCGGATACCTGGTGTGGTGTCGTGGCGGTAGCAGCCGGTCGTGCGCGTGCCGTGATCGCCCGGCGGCCGATCCTTTGTGCGGTTCTGATAACCCTGGCCTGGTATGCCGTGCTGTTTACGCTGGCCGAAACGGTGGCTTCGCTGCACCCGGACTGGTTTCCCGATCTCGGTGCCACGCTGGTCAACCTTGGTGCCGCAGCGGTTCCGATCGGGCTCATTCTCTGGCTCGGCTGGAGTCGTTCGGCGGGACTTGTCTGGCGGCGCCCAGACCGGTCCTGGTGGCTTGTGACGCCGCTGGTGCTGGAGGCGGTGAGTTACTCGCTCGATGGTGTGGTGGGCACTTGGCGCGAGCTGCTCAGCGCCGCCGTCCTCTACACCGTGCTCGCGAGCTCCGAGGAGACACTCAGCCGCGGTCTGGTGCAACGGGTACTGGCTGTACTCGGCCCCGTTCGGGCGGCAGTCGGGGTGGGCGTGCTGTTCGGGGCGGGCCACACGCTCAGCCGTGCCTGGTTCTCACACCCTTTCGACGTCGAGGACACAGTCTTCATCACCATTAATGCAGCGGCCTTCGGCTTCGCCTGCGCCGCTTTGCGGTGGCATCTGAAGACGATCTGGCCACTGGTCGCAGTGCATGCCCTCGGCGATTTCCTTCAGATCCTCAGCCCGGGCAACCTGCCGTTCGGTGTCCGCGTCGCGTACCTGCTGGGCTTTATCGCCTATGGGTGGTGGTTGCTCAGGCGGTTACCCGAAGATGCGACTGATCAGACCGGGGTCACCTCCAAGACCTCACCCGCCGCGTGAGCCGGGACGTGAACCCATAGCCCGCACCTTTCGTGATCAAGGCGCACCTGCCGGGGCGCTGGAGCGGGTGGAGCCGATGGTTGTGCAGGTGATGGTGCCGTATAGGTGTGACGGACCGGCCGAGGTCGCTCGAGTGAACGCTGGCGTTCCGCAAAAACGCATCACACGACGTGCGACTGCTCATTCCTGTGAATTAGGGCATCTTCACGTGAACGGTGGGCTGGTTTCTATCCGGCATTCCCGGTGACGTCGTGCGAGGTGGCGCCCTCCAGTGCTGCACCGCCTAACGGGTCTGATTGCCACGCTTCAAGGGACCACTGCTGGTCGGGATCGCCATTGAGGATACTCATCCCGGTGTTGTGGAGGGTCAGCGTCCGTACACGGACTGGGGGCATGCTGGTGGAGACGGCGGTGTAGACCCTGATCGCGGCGCCGTGTGAGAACACAGCGACTGAATCCTCCGGGGAATGAGCGCGGGCGAACATTCGGAGGGTGTTGTCGTATCGCTCGATGAACTCGTGTCCGGTCGTACCGCCGGGCATACGCTGGTCGAGGTCGCCCTCCATCCAGCTGATCAGGCAGGTGGCGTACGCCTCAACCGATGCGGGATCGTTGAGCATCTCCAGGTTGCCGGCGCTGATTTCTTCCAAACCAGGGACAACGCGGATGTCGCGGCCGAGCGTGGCTGCCAAGGGTTCGGCGGTCAGTTGCGTTCGGATAAGGGGTGAGGCGTAGATCGCGGTGATGCTCGCGGTGATGTTCTGGGTTGCGAGAGCTGACGGCACGGCTAGCGCTTGCTGCTTCCCAAGGGTGCTCAAGCCGGCGCCTGGGAAGGCTGTATCCAGATGACCGGTGACGTTGTTCGGGGTTTGCCCATGGCGAATCAACAACAATCTCATTCGACCGACCCTACGGTGTTTGCCCGGTGGTCGTACGCCCGGTTTCGTCCCGGGGGCTGTATCGCAACCGACTCTGCAGTCACGGATAAGGGGCCCTGCCTGGAAGACAGGGTAGCAAGACATAGGAGGAGCAGTAGCGGCACGGGAGTGAAAGTGTCTCGTCCTGTTGTCTCGCATCCCAACGGTTGCAAGACAAAGACCGCATTATGGTCATGTCGGAGGACGTGCGCCTCGGTTCGCCACGCTTCGCGCTCGATGCGTGCTTTGGTCGGGTCGCCTTGGACGGAGTGTTTAGTGGTTGAGCCAGCGTGTGATTGCTTCGTGGGCGTTTTGTGGGCTGGTGTTGAAGCTGAGTCGGATGTTTGGTTGAAGGTCGATGAGTACGTTGACGATGCGTTCCAACAGGACAGTGTTCTCGGGCAGCAACCTGACGCCTCCACCGATGAGAGCTACGCTGTAGGAGTGCTCCGCGAACCGCTTCCGCAGCTCAGCTTCCGCCTCGTCGGGGTTCTTGCTGATGCCGCAAAGCTCGCCTTCGATGCCCTGCGACTGGATCGCGGCCCAGCCTCGATTCATCTGGGTGGCCAGCTGTTCTACGGTCATGTTCAGAGGTGCGAGCTCTTCGGCTGACATTGCTTCTGCTGCGAAACCGATGAACAAGACACGGTTGGTGAGAGGCGACTTCACAAGCGATTTTTCGTGTGACATGAGTTGTTTCTCCAATGGTGTGGGATGTGGCGGGTCAGGATGCTTGGTGCGACTTCGAGGTAGTGCGTTCAGTTTTCGGGTTATGTGGCCGGTCTCGGCCTGCGTGAGGAACGCACGAGGCTCTGCCGGGCAGGAACCTTTGTTAGTTCCGTGTGGAAGTGAGTTTGTCGGCGTACTGGGCGAGGGATTCTTCGGCTGTTGGGACGGGGCCGAACAGTTCTGCCTGGCGGCGCGTGTCGGCGACGTAGCGGCCGGTATCGAACCAGCTGAACATCGCTACCATGTCTCCGATCAACGGCATGAAGCGGCTGCCCACGGCGCCGATGGCGCGGGCCACAACGGACGGAACGGGCCAAACTCTGATCTTCTTGCCGGCCCGGGTGCCGATCATGTCGGCGGCCTCACGCATGCTGACCGGACGGTCCCAGCCGATGTCGATACGCTCTCCGTCGTGAGCGTCCGCGTCGACCGCGGCCGCGAGGTACGCGGCGAGGTCGGAGCTGCGGACGAAGGTCAGGGGAACGGTGGGTTTCCCGATCCAGATGATGCGGCCCTTGTCGGTGGGATTGCCTGCGGAGGCGGCGACCTGGTCGAGGAACGCACCGGGGCGTAGTGCCACGAACGGGACGCCGAGTTGCTCGAGTTTGTCTTCGGCGAGCTTCTTGTGCCAGAAGTGCGGCACCTGGGGTGTCTGGTCGCTGGTGAGGATGCTGGTGAGTACGAAGCGCCGGATTCCTGCACGGTGGGCGGCTTCAGCGAGGTTGGCGTTCCCGATGGTGTCGATGTCGTTGGCGTCCTTACCGCCTCGCGTGTAGCCGGCGGCGGTGGTGATGACGGCGTCGGTGCCGGTCATCGCGGCGATGAGCGAGTCGAGGTCCAGCATGTTGCCTCGGGCGATCTCGACACCCCGGCTTTCAAGGCGACTCGCGTCGCTGGCGGGCCGCACCAGTGCGCGGACGGTTTTGCCCCGTTTCAGGAGTTCGTCGACGACCTGGCCCCCGAGGAAGCCGGTTGCTCCGACGACGAGAACGGGTAGGGCGGGTGAGTTAGAGAGAGGCATGGGGTTTCGCTTTCAGGACGTTGGACCAGGGGCCCGGGGTGTCAGATGCATGGACGATCATGGGCGTGCCGGTTTGCCGGGTAGTTGCGTGGATTCGGTGATCGTTTCGGTGATGGCATGGGCGGTACTGACAAAAGCCTCTGCCTGCTGGCGGGTCAGATTGTGCGTGGAGGCCTCTTCCAGGCTCTTCCATAGGGCGGCGATAGGTTCCCGCATCGCACGGCCCTTGTCGGTGAGGTGGACCACCATGACGCGCCGGTCGTGCTGGGCAGGCTCACGGACCAGCAAACCTGCCTGTTGCATGCGGCTCAGTGACTTCGACACGGTGGAGTGGTCCAGGCCGACGGCTTCGAGGAGTTCTGACTGGCTCTGCCCCTCGCGGTCCAGGAGCTGCATCAGCAGCAGCTCCTGCCCGGGATGCAGATCCATGGCACGGAGCATGGCGGCGGCACGAGCACGGTGGGCGCGGGCGAGTTGGAAGATCGCGTAGCTCAGCGGCCCGCCCCCGGCGGTGGTAGGAGTGTCAGGCATGTGCTTTCCTTCAGTTGTCACGGTGACTGTTCGGCTCTCGCAGCAGAATAGGAGTGCGCTCGATGGTCAACCCGGTCAATCGACGGTCACTTGATGGTCAGTCGAGGGTCAATCGATGGTCAATCGATGGTCAGGACGAGCTTGCCCCGCACGTGTCCTGTGTCGCTGGCCTGCTGGGCTTCGGCGGCTCGTGACAGCGGGTACGTCGTGACCGTGGTGGTGATCCTGCCGTCCGCCACACCCTGGGCCACGGCCGCTAGGTGCGAGGCCGAGCGCTCCTGCGGACGCCCCGGAGCGAACGTGATGCCGAGCTGCCGCGCAGCGAAATCAGCGATGGTGACGATGCGGTCGGTACCGCCGCGCAGGGTGATCGAGTCTTCCAAGGCGCCCTTGCCCGCTAGATCGAACACCGCGTCCACGCCGTCGACAGCGAGTGTCCGCACCCGCTCGACGAGGCCCTCACCGTAGACCGTCGCCGTGGCGCCGAGCGAGGTGAGGTAGTCCTGATTGGATGGTCCGGCGGTGGCGATGACACGCGCACCACGACGGACGGCGAGCTGGACCGCGAGCGTTCCGACTCCTCCTGATGCGCCATGCATCAGGACCGTCTCCCCGGCGGTAACGCCCAGCAGGTTGAGAACCCGCTCAGCTGTGTCGGCAGCCACCGGCAGCGCAGCCGCGTCGTGCCACTCCAGGCCTGCCGGCTTGGCTGCAACGACGGTGGCCAGCGCGTACTGGGCGTACGAGCCGGTGTCAGCCCAACCCAGCACGGCGTCGCCCATCTCAACATGACTCACTCCCTCACCGAGTGCGTCCACCACGCCGGCGAGTTCACCGCCAGGAACGGCCGGGAAGGTCGTCGGGTACACCGCTTCCAGCATCCCCGAGCGGATCTTCCCGTCGAGTGCGTTGACTCCGGCCGCTTTCACCCGAACCCGAACCTGTCCCGGTCCAGGCTGCGGAATCTCGGTCTCCGCTTCGTGCAGTACTTCAACGCCGCCGAAACGGTCGAAGACGATGGTCTTCACTGGATCTCCTTAAGTACGCCTTTGTCATGTGTGGTTACAGCTCCAACGAGCGGTGAGAACTGATCGAGCTTTGACCGATGGTGCGGTCCTGCGTGCGAGGTTCTCTGAATCGTCAGCCCGCGCCGGGTGCATCAATAACATCGGCCTTCAGACGGTCGATGAGCTTCGCATCAGGGAAGAGCATCCAAACCGTGGAAAGCCCCGGGACAGAAGATGCCTAAGCACCTTCATCAGGCATTACTTGGCTAGCCACATAAATACGGTACCACGATCTCGCCCTGGATGCGGTGCTCGGAACGTTCTCTGCCCCTCGCTGGGGTGTCGGACGGCTACCGAGCTGGACAGGGCCCAAGAACGGGTTGTGTAGAACGATGGTGCCGCACTGCAAGGGAGTGGCTTCCGGTCTACGCCCCGGACTGTGCCTAACCTGTCGCCGTTCTGCGCCCGTGCATAAGGGGGAACGAAGGATTGCGCGCAAGCGCAGAGAAGAGCGATGTTCAGCTGCTCCTCTTGGTGGGTGGGACATAGGGTCGGAAGGAGCCTAGTTCTGGATAATCGGTGGAAGGACAAGAGCGTGCTGGCTTTGACGATCACCCCTGGCGTGGCGAACTCACTGGAGGTGCGTGAGGTCCCCGCGCCCTCCCCGGAAGAAGGCGAGGTCCTCGTCGACGCGTTATCGGTTGGGTTGTGCGGGACCGATGTCGAGATCGTTGCTGGTGAATTCGGTGCCGCTCCTCCCGGGCAGGACTACCTGGTGTTGGGGCATGAAAATCTAGGCCGTGTTGCTGAAGCCCCCGCCGGCTCAAGCCTGGTGGCCGGTGACCTCGTCGTCGGTATCGTGCGTAGGCCCGACCCGGTTCCCTGTGGGGCGTGCGCTGCGGGGGAGTGGGACATGTGCCTGAACGGGCGCTATACAGAACGTGGCATCAAGGAACTCGACGGGTTCGCCCGCCAGCAGTGGCGGGCCGATCCGGAGGCCCTGGTGAAGCTGGAGCCCGGCCTCGAACGGGTCGGGGTGCTCCTTGAACCGGCGACTGTCGTCGCAAAGGCCTGGGAGCAGATCGAACGGATCGGACGGAGGGCCTACTTCGAGCCGAGAACCGTTGCTGTCACCGGAGCAGGTCCGGTCGGGCTCCTGGCAGCGCTGATCGGGATTCAGCGTGGACTCGAGGTGCATGTGTATGACCTCGTCACGGACGGGCCGAAGCCGGCACTGGTGCGCGACCTTGGTGCCGCCTATCACACAGACTCGTTGCAGGACTCGCAGGTGCGCCCCGATGTCATCATCGAATGCACCGGCGTCGCCCCGGTCATCCTCGAGGCGATCACCGGGGGAGGACAAAACGCCATCACATGCCTCACCGGAATTTCCGGCGTCGGCCGGAAAACGCCTATCGACCTCGGCGACCTCAACCGCACGGCCGTCCTCCAGAACGAGGTCATCTTCGGCACCGTCAACGCGAACAAGCGCCACTACACAGCAGCAGGGGCAGCTCTCGCAGCAGCAGACACGTCCTGGCTAGAACGGCTCATCACCCGCAGAGTGAGTATCGACAACTTCCGGGACGCCTTCGACCAGCAGGACGATGACGTAAAAGTCGTACTGGACTTTCCCGAGGTGCAGTCCTGAGTGCGATGCAGGTTGAGACCGCCAGGGTTTCTCGGGACAGTTTCAGGGGCCGGGTATTACCCCGCCCTTTGCTGCAGGTCCGGCTTCGTTCGTAGGGGGCGGATCCCCGATTTCCCGGGCTTGGGCTCAGGCTGTTGGGGGCGGGTCGGTGGCAATGGACGTGATGAGGTCGTGGGCGAGGTCGCGGAGCTTGATGTTCCTGGCGCTGGCCGCGCTCATCAGGATGGCAAGGGCCTCGTCCTGGCTGCACCTGTTCTGGGCCATCACGATGCCGATCGCGGTGTCGATGGTGGTCCTGTTCGCCATGGCCGCGCGCAGGTCGATGCCCGCATCGACGAGGGATGCCAGGCGCGAGGCGATACTGAGGGATTTGGCGGCTTCCGCGGCGAAGCGGTGCACATACTTCCTGGCAGGAATACCGAAGGCGCCCTGTTGGTTCGAGTACAGGTTCAGGGCGCTGTACGTGTCCTCGGGCAGGATGATCGGTACCGCGAGGACTGAGCGCACGCCCTGCGCCTCCATCGCCTGCCGGTACTTCGAGTCCGCGGGTAGGCCTTCCACGTCCGGAACATACACTTCGTGTTCTTGCCGGGCTGCCGTCAGGCATGGCCCGTCATCGAAGCGGTACTGGATTTCGTCCATCTGTTGGGCGCGTTCGCTGCTGCTGGCCACGGTGCCGGCCCTCTTGGGGCGCAGGAGCGTGACCCCGCAGAACACCTCCCGGTCGGGTGCGCTGAGAACGTCGACCGCGATCGCGGTGAGGTCGTCGAGGAACTCGATGACATTGGCGCTCTCAGTGACAGCCTCGTGAAGGCGGTCTCCTACTCCTGGCCCTGCATCGAGTTCTGGCCCTGCGTCGAGTGCTGGAAACAGCTCTGACGTGTCCGGGAGGTTGTTATCGGGAGTGTGCATCGTGCGTCCCCTGGAAGGTTGGGGCTCGGCCGAACGATGCGGGCGTACCTGCTGCAGGCACCATCAAGGAGAACAATGAGGGCCGTCCGGTAAGGACAACCTCCTGCAGTATAGAAACCATGGGGCCGCAGCGGTGAACTATCGCCAGCCCGACTCGGTGGCCAATTTCGGTGGCGTTCAGGGACCATCTGTGTGTCGCGCGGGCTGTTCGATTGCCCAGCGATCAGGAGGACAAATGCGGGATGAGATCAGCTACCCGATGGCCTGGTCGTGGTTACCAGATTATGGTCACCAGATTATGGTCTCCGCATCGTGGTCACCGAAGCGTTCGCCTGGGTGACCACCCCTCGATGCTGGTCGCTGTGCCCGTCAGGGTTCTATGGCGCTGTCGCGTCCACGATGTCCTGGGCGATGTCATGAACTTTGCGGTTCGTGTCCTGGCTGCGGGCGTTGATGGCCGCGAACGCGTCGTCGGCGCTGATGCGGTGGGCTCCCATCAGAATGCCTTTGGCCTGTTCGATGACGGCCCGGCGCGCAGCGGATTCGGCGACGGCCCGGTTCGCGAGGCGGTGGGTGTCGTCGTGGATGCTTTTGGTGAGGTCAGCGAGCATGCCCCTGATGCCGATCGTCTTCCCGTCGTCGTCGGTGATGAGGTCTCCGACGCTGAGGACCTGACGGCGTCGCTTCCTGGCATCGATGATGGTGTGGTAGCCGGCGATCGGGCCGCCGTCAGCGGTGAGGCGGCCCATGAGGCGCTGGCTGTTCGTGCGGTCGGCGGGATCGACGTGGGTGAGGCCGAGCTCCAGGGACGGGACGACCTCGCCTCGTTCGTACCCGTGGATGTCGTACATCTCATCGGACCAGAGGAAGGCCCCGGAGTCGAAGTAGTACTCGTAGGTGCCGGTCGGGCAGCCCAAGAGCCCCGAACCCTCACCAGCCTGCTGGGCTTCGATGCCGGACGTGATTACCGGAATGTCGGGGGACGAAGGGGAAACGCTGGTCACTGGAGGAGGATCTTTCGACGCGACAAAAGAACCGGCCAGCTTCTTGACCGGTTTGATGAGGAGCTACCGACTGTAGTGCCCATCCGCGATCAGTTCTCCCTCATAGCCCGGCTGCTTGACCCATGAAGGAGATCCCACATTCGTGCACGAGGCTCGTCGGTGTGGCCGGCGGAGCCCGCGAAACGAATCACGGGACTTCTTTCAGGCGTACATCCAGTATGCGCAGCACACTTTCAACATCGGCCGCACTAGCCCTCAAGCTTGCCCTGTAGAACGACCGCCTGGGGAAGCTGCACGGGGCGTTCTCAGTGGATGACGGGCGGGGAAGGCGAGGGGAGGGTCCGCGGGTCGCGGCACAAAAGGAAAGCCCCTCGTCAGGCGGAGGCGATCCTTATTGTGTGCTTTGTGCCCGCACCTATACAAGCTCGACGGCCAGCGGCGGGGCATCTAGGGCGAGTGGATGTCTGGTTTCGCCCGATCATGTTTTCTTGCGTTCTCCAGCTCCTCGAGTATTTGCAAGCCGCGCTTCGCCCAAGCGATCTCCTGCTCAGCGTGGGCGAGTTGGCCTTCATAGGCGTAGATCTTGAAGCGGACAATCTGCTCTCGTTCCTCTTCTACGTACCGAGTGAGACGCCGGGCAAGAGTGGGATGGGCTCGCTGTTCGAGAGCGTCAATCATGTCAAGAGTTTGAAGGCGCTGCTCCTCGTAATGAGCGATGTGAGTTCGCAGTTGCGCAGCCGCCGCCCCTGAGGGGGCCCACTCGAAGTAGGCGGCCTTGAGGCGGGCCGGGTCCCGTTCCTGCACGTAGGCCAAGGGCTGGCTCTGCCACTGTCTTAGAGCCTCTTCCCCTGCCGGGGTGAGCGTGTACTCCGTTTTGGTGGCCCCACGGGTACCCCATGGCACGGGTCGACTCGAAAGCAGGCCCTCTGCGTGCATCTTGCGCAGCTCCGGGTAGATCTGCGAGTCGGGTGCGTGCCAGACGTGGCCCACAGAAGAGCTGAACTGCTTAGCCACGTCGTAGCCCGTCAGTGGACCTGAGGACAGCAGTGCCAGCAGGGCCGAGCGCAGGCTCACAAGAAGGTCCTTCAGATCGGGGGCGCGTCGCTTTCCAGCCTAGCTTTACTTCTCGCGGAATCTCGTGGAAGTTGTCAACCACTATCACGATAGGTACTGTGTGGTACACACCACAGAATAGCTATCTTGATAGCTATTCTTGTTCTCCCGGCCCACTCAACGATGAAGGACCGTTATGACCGTCTCGGCCACGAAGACCACCAGCACTGCAAAGCTTTTCTCCTACCCTCTCAACGCATGGTTCGCGGTGGGATGGGACTACGAGCTCACTGCTAAAGGCATTCTCGCCCGCACCATCGCCGGCCGGCCCCTGGCCCTGTACCGCACTGCGGATGGACGGCCTGTCGCGCTGGCTGACGCCTGTTGGCACCGTCTGGCTCCGTTGTCGCAGGGCAAGCTCGTGGGTCGCGACGAGATCCAGTGCCCGTACCACGGGTTGCGCTATAACGCCGCTGGCCGTTGCACCTCGATGCCGGCTCAGGAAACCCTGAACCCTTCCGCTACCGTTCCCTCCTTCCCTGTGATCGAGCGGTACCGCTATGTGTGGGTGTGGCTGGGGGATCCCACGAAGGCAGACCCGGGTCTCCTGCCCGATATGCACCAGATGGACAGCCCCGAGTGGGCGGGAGATGGCGAAACCATCCACGCCCCGTGCAACTATCAGCTTGTCCTCGACAACCTCATGGACCTTACCCACGAGGAGTTCGTGCACAGCTCCTCCATCGGGCAGGAGGAGCTGTCCGAGTCCGAGTTCGAGGTGACCCACGGCGAAACATCCGTGACCGTGACCCGTTGGATGCGTAACATCGATGCCCCGCCGTTCTGGTTGAAGAACATGAGGGACAAGTTCCCGGGCTTTGAGGGCAAAGTGGACCGCTGGCAGATCATCCATTACTACTTTCCGTCCACCATCTGCATCGACGTCGGGGTAGCCGAAGCCGGGACAGGAGCCCCCGAGGGCGATCGTTCGCGTGGCGTGAACGGTTATGTGATGAACACGATCACCCCTGAAACCGACCGCTCCAGCCACTACTTCTGGGCGTTCATGCGCAACTACCGCCTCGAAAGCCAGCTCATCACCACACAGCTGCGTAACGGGGTGCATGGTGTCTTCGGAGAAGACGAAGCTATGCTCCAGTCGCAGCAGACGGCCATCGACGCCAACCCGGACTACGAGTTCTACAACCTCAACATCGACATGGGCGGCTTGTGGGTGCGGCGACTCCTGGAGCGCGCACTCGAAGCCGAAGGCCGGCTCGCCACCTTGCCGAGCGCCTGAGCCGGAGGAGACTCTCAAGTGGCTGATTCCCACCACGTCGTCTGGCAGCAGGCCGTCGTCGACTTCGTGTCCGATGTCGCCGAGAACATCCGGCGCATCGTCCTGCGTACGGAGCACCCAATCCCTGTGCGGCCGGGCGAGCATGTCGACGTACGCACAACCATCGGCGGCGAACCGAACCTTCGCTCCTACTCCGTCGTCGATGCTGCTGAGGACGGCACGCACCTAGCCCTCAGCGTCTTCAGGACCCCGACTTCCCGGGGAGGGTCGGTGTTCATGCATTCACTCCAACCCGGACAGCTCCTCGAGATCACCGAGCCGTTGCAGAATTTCCCTCTGCGGATCGGAGCGTCGTCCTACCTGCTGCTTGCCGGAGGCATAGGGATTACAGCGGTCGCAGGCATGGCCGCACTGCTGCGGCGCTTGGGCGCCGACTACCGCCTGGTGTACGTGGGCCGTTCGCGTGAATCGATGGCTTACCTCGATGACCTTGCAGCCATACACGGCGGCCACCTTGAGGCGCATATCGATTCGGAGGGAACTTCCCTGGACGTGCAAGCCCTCGTAGGCTCGGTTCCTGATAACGCCGAGCTCTATATGTGCGGACCCATTCGGCTCATGGACGCCGTACGCCGCGCCTGGATTGAACGAGAGCTGGAGCCCACAAGCCTGCGCTATGAAACCTTCGGTAACAGCGGCTGGTATCAAGCTGAACCGTTCACCGTCCGGATACCGCGGCTAGGGGTGGAAGCCTCCGTCGGCATGCACGAGTCCGTACTTGAGGCCCTCCAGCGCCAGGGCGTAGACATGATGTCGGATTGCCGCAAGGGCGAGTGCGGTCTGTGCCAGGTGAAAGTTCTTGAGCTCACCGGGCGGATCGACCATCGCGATGTCTTCTACTCGGACAGGCAGAAGGAACCCAACACAAAGATGTGCTGCTGCGTGTCCCGCGTCATCGCCACTGAACCGGGTGCCACCCCCGGACCCGGTTCCGCCGTCCTCACCATCGACGTCCCCTAAGAAGCATCAGTACCAGGGCCATCCGGCGATGCCGGGATCGATTGCGATGCTGCAGTGGGGCCGGGTGGAGGCCGGAGTGAGGGATTGAGCGGCCTCACCAAGCGACGATGCTCCGGCGCCCGTAGGAGTTGATGACGCGGACAACTCGTCCCGAGCCTTGGACCTCGTCGCAGCATTACCCGCCGTCGACGCCAGGCATCCCGTAATGAGTAAAGCGGTCAGGATGCCACAGCGCGGACATCACCGACAGGCATAAAGAACCTTTGAGGTGAAGAGATACATCCATCCGATGCACTCGGTATGTCATTCGTAGAGAGTGGCAGAGATTTGTCACTCTCTACGGTTGCCGCCATGTCCCAAGGTCCAAGTCGGTCCCACAATCGAAGGTTTCCGATACACCGTCAGCGGAGCGCTCCTGACCGCTCGTAGAGGCCCACTTCCTGTAGCGATAGTCAGTGTCACAATCAACGCGCCATATCTGTCCGCCCGCGACGGGTTCCGCTACAGACGACAGTTCACCTATCGGAGACTCAAGCCGATCATCGCCCGGCTGACGTAGGAACACAGGTAGGCCGTTGACGGACGGATCTACGATGGACGGTTGTCCGGTTCCCCGGGTACCGGCGTGACGGCGCTGAGCCACACCCAGCCCTCGCGCTGGATCTTGATCAGCGGCCCGAGGAACCGAGTCTTCACAGCTGTCCGCGTGTACGCGATCGTGTGCGCCTGGATGCGGAATGCTCTAGAGGGGTAGCGGGTCCACACCTACACCCGACGCGGTTCAGGAAAGGCGAGCGAGACGTGCGCGGGAGGACGGCCGGGCGGACGCGTCTGCGCCTGGCCGGCCGGCCCTATGGTCATCGGCGAGGTGGGGCTGTGCCTCACAGCTCCACGAATTGGATCTGTGAGAACTCGTCTTCGCCTACGACCAATTCGATCCAGGCAAGCACCTCGGCCTGGTCGGTGCGGTACGCGAAGTCATTGCCCCTGCAGTAGGAGTTTAGACCGAACGACGTGACGGCGACGATGACGTTGGACTCGAAGTCGCCGTAGAAGACGAGGCCGCCGGAGTCTCCCGAGCAGGTGCCGCCCCTGCCCTGTCCATTGCCGGTGGTCTGTAGGTTGAAGCCGCCCGTAACCGCGCTGTTCAAGTTGGTCAGCTTCGACTGAGCCATGAGCCGCTCGCGAAACGAGACGACCTCCACGGGGCTGCTGTAGCTGAGGCCGTAGCCACTCGCATTGAACGTGATGTCCTGGCGACCGCGCTGCGTTGCCAGGTGGTCGAGCGAACCGGCAACGGCAAGTGCGCCGTACTCTTCCATTTCGATCGATTGGTCCAGAATCACGATGCCGACGTCGTGCGTGTTCGGGAACCCGGCGAAGTCCTCGAAGCCGTAGTCGTATAGCTCATCGGAGGTGGCGCACAGCTCACCGAGGGTGCCCTCGGCGCAGCACTCCGGGTAGCCGCTCACTGGGGCGAGCTCGTTCGCCGGATCGTAGTTCACGCCGGCATCCTGCTGGAAGTACACGCGTGCCGTGAGCGAGAACGAGGCCGGACGACCTTCTGGCATGGCGGGTTCTCGCCCCAATAGTTCTCTTGACCCCACTGCCCTGTTGGGGTTTGTGGGGACACTCCCTTAGGTTCGTCGACGCGATCGGCGGACCCGTAGACTCAGCGACCCGCTCTGGCTAGGCTTCACGCTAGGTCTCCCGAGCAGATGGGGCACGCCACATGGCTGTAACCATGGAAGTCCGGTCATGACGAAGCCGAACATTCTGACGGTCGACGACGACCCGCAGGTTTCCGCGGCGGTTGCCCGAGACCTTCGTAACAGATATGGGTCCGAATTCAGGATTCTCCGCGCTACCTCCGGCGCGGAAGCCATGGAAGTTCTGGCGAAGCTGGCACTGCGGGACCAGGGGGTTGCACTGATCGCGGCGGACCAAAGAATGCCTCAGATGACGGGGATCGAGTTGATGGAGCGCGCGCGGCCGCATGCTCCAGGGGCGAAGCTCCTTCTCCTCACGGCGTACGCGGACACCGATGTCGCAATCAAGGCGATCAACGACATCGGGCTTGATCACTACCTGCTCAAACCCTGGGATCCGCCCGCTGAGCGGTTGTACCCGGTGGTGGATGACCTGCTCGATGACTGGCGTCGGGCTAATCCCGATCACACATCCGACGTGCGGGTGATCGGTGCCCGCTGGTCGGACCGTAGCCACGAGATCAAGACATTCCTGGCCCGCAATCATGTGCCATACCGCTGGCACGACATCGAAAGGGACGCTGAGGCGGTGCGTCTGCTGGATCTTGCGGGAGCGAGCACGGCGGATATGCCGTTGGTTGTCCTGACCGATGGCTCAGTGCTCTCTTCTCCATCGACCTTTGATCTGGCTTCCGCCCTGGGCCTGCGCACGGTTGCTGAGCGGCCTCTCTACGATGTCTGCATAGTTGGAGGTGGACCGGCGGGTATGGCCGCGGCCGTTTACGCAGCGTCTGAGGGGCTCAGCACCGTCGTCGTCGAGCGCGAGGCCCCGGGCGGACAGGCAGGCCAGAGCGCCGCTATTGAGAACTATCTCGGCTTCCCGAAGGGCCTGAGCGGCTCCGATCTGACGCAGCGTGCCATGGCGCAGGTGTCACGCTTCGGTGCGGAAGTGGTACTCGCGAATGACGTCGTGGGCCTCGAATCGCGCGGGCAGGCGCGGGCGGTGCTGCTGGGCTCGGGGGAATTGGAGGCACGGGCGGTCATTATCGCCACCGGTGTCTCCTACCGGAGGTTGGAGGCTGACGGCATCGATACTTTCAGCGGTCGGGGGATCTACTACGGTGCCAACGCCAGCGAGGCCAACCAGTGCGCGGGTGAGGATGTCTACATCGTCGGAGCCGCCAACTCTGCCGGCCAGGCCGCGATCAACTTCTCACGTTTTGCAAAGCGGGTGGTACTTCTCGTGCGGTCAGGCACGCTCGAGACCACTATGTCCGAGTACCTCGTGCAGCGGATCCTCGCTTCACCGGTAATAGAAGTCCGCTACCGGAGCGAAGTCGTAGCCGCCCGCGGAGACTCACACCTCGAATCCCTGGAACTCGCCGACCGGGACACCGGACTGACCGAGGAGGTGGCGGCCAGCTGGCTCTTCATCTTCATCGGTGCTTCGCCTCGAACCGACTGGCTGGGTGAGGAGATTGTTCGCGACAAGTTCGGTTTCATCGTCACCGGTCACGACCTGGCGAATCCCGCTAATTCCATGCCGTGGCCACTGACACGCGGACCATTCGCCCTGGAGACGAGCGTGCCCGGTGTCTTTGCCGCCGGTGATGTCCGGCTCGACTCGATGAAGCGAGTGGCATCAGCGGTGGGTGAGGGCGCGATGGCTGTCTATCTCGTGCACCGCTACCTGGGAACAGTCTGATGCACGCGGCCGAACTCCGGGGGATCAGCCTTTTCAAGGGCCTCAGCGACCAGCAACTTGCCGACCTCGTCGAAACGGGCACCGAGGTCCTCATCGAACCCGGCGTCACCCTCTGGAACGAGGGCGAACCAGCGGACTCCTGGTGGGTACTCGTCGACGGAGCCCTTCAGCTGCTTCGCCACATCGGACGTGAAGACACCGTCGTCGGGATGATGGACGTGCCTGGACGATGGGCCGGCGGCTTCCGTGCCTGGGATGAAAGCAGTGTCTACCTGGCCACCGGGCGGGGAAGCGAGGAAGGACGGCTACTCCGGGTCCCAGCCACGGCCCTGCGAAGGCTATACGCCGAGTGGTTCCCCTTTGGCGTGCACTTCATCGAGGGCTTGTACGGGACGGTACGCCGGGTCGAATCAACCATTCGTCAGCGAGAGGCGCTGGCGACGCTCGGCACGCTCTCGGCCGGCCTGGCCCACGAAATCAACAACCCGGCCGCGGCGGCAAGCCGCGCGGTGGACGCCCTGGAAGACGCCTCGCAGATGCTGCTCGCATCCGTAGGTCGCCTCTCCCGCACCGGCATCACTCCTGCCCAGTTCGCCGGGCTGGAGGCTTTGCGCGCAGACCTCACGACGACGGCGTCGGTTCCGGATACTCTCGCACTTGCAGATCTGGAGGATCTCCTGACCGATTGGCTGTCCGAGCGGAACGTCGAACGGGATTGGATTATCGGCCCGACACTCGCCGCTGCCGGCGCGGACCTGGAATGGTGCAACCGTGCCGAGTCGTTATTCAACGGGCCCGCCTTGGATCCGGCGTTGGAGTGGGTAACCGCTGCCCTGTCCATGGAAAAGCTGCTCTCCGAAGTAAGGGAGTCGACACGGCGGGTCTCCGAGCTCGTCGCAGCAGTGAAGTCCTATTCCCAGATGGACAGGGGATCCCGCCAGAACACCGATGTGGTTGAAGGCCTCGAAAGCACGCTTGTCATGCTCGGGCACAAGCTTCGCGGCGGGGTGGAGATAGTGCGCGAGTACAGCGACAACCTCCCCTCCATCGATGCCTACCCGGGCGAGTTGAACCAGGTGTGGACCAATCTCATCGACAACGCCGTGGACGCAATGAATGGCGTCGGCACCCTGAGAGTAGCTACCCTCAGCGACGGAGCCAACGTGACGGTAGAAATCGGTGACACGGGTCCGGGCCTTGCACCACCGGTCGCGAAGCGGGCTTTCGAGGCGTTCTACACAACGAAGGACGTCGGTAGAGGGACCGGGCTTGGTTTGGATATCGCCCGGAGAATCGTCGTCGAACGGCACGGCGGGACGATCGACCTCGAATCAGTTCCCGGCAGGACGGTGTTCCGTGTCTGCCTCCCACTCGTCCAGGCCTGATGCTCGACGCCGGCAGCGGCCAATGCGTCGAACTGCAACTGTGCGTCGTGGCTCGATGTGCTGACCCTGGAGTACCCGAGATGCCTCATCCCGTCCCTCTGGTTGTCCGATTGGAACCTGTCAGTCGAGGCAGGCGCGTACGATGCGCTCAACGACCGGCCGTACCGGCGCGTCGGGATCCACCGTGAGCCGATGCATGACCAGTCCCTCCGCGGCGGCCATGAGTGCCCGGACGGCATCCGCTGGCCGAGCGGCCCCGACGCCCGCGAGGAGGGCTATCGCCCATTCGACATAGGCCGCCCGCTGCTGAAGCAGTGGTTCGAGCAGCTGCGGGTCGTTGGCGCCCTCGAGGAACAGGGCGTATCGCGCCCTGGTGCGACCTGCGAACAGAGATGTTTCGGCGCTGATAAGGCTGGAGAAGGCATCGATCAGCTGATCAGGGGTCGTGACCGTCGGAGCAGCACCAGCGTAGAAGTCGTCGCGTTCCCGCTCCGCGATCCATCCGACGACGCCTGCGACGAGGGCGTCTCTGGTACGGAACCAATTCGAGGTGGATCCCTTCGGCAGACCGGCTCGCTCGTCCACGCGCGCATGGACGAGGGCGCGGATTCCTTGCTCGCCGACGAGCTCGAGGGCTGCGTTGAGAGCGCGCTCGCGGGTGGTGGTCACGCTGTCGATAGTACTCGTCTACTATCTCCCTAGTGACGTAGCACTATAAAAGTAGTAGTGTGTGCTCATGAGTGAACAGGCGGATGCCTCGGCCGTCAGGGGCCGCATGGTGGCGGTGGGGGAGCTCAACGTGCATGTGTTGGAGGCAGGGTCTGGGGCTCCAGTGCTGTTGCTCCACGGATTTCCTCAGAGTTCGCGTGAGTACGTCGCAGTGATGGCGGATCTTAGCCAGAGTGCTTACGTGATCGCTCCCGACCTGCGCGGCGCCGGCAAGACGGACGCCCCGGCGAAGGGCTACGACGTCGACACCCTGGTTGCGGACGTGATCGGTCTGCTGGATGCCTTGGATCTCGATCGAGTGGTTCTCGTGGCACACGACTGGAGCGCACTCATCGGTTTCGACTTGTGCCTCCGTCATCCCGAGCGTGTCAGCCGCTACGTGGCGATCGCAGTGCCAGCTCCGTACATCCGCATGACCCCGAAGCTCGCCGGCGCGATGATGCGCGCAATGCCGCACCTGTGGTTTCAGTGGGGGATTGCAATGCCCGGGCTGGGCCCGTGGTTGCTGTCGCTGGGGCGTCAGCGGCTTGCGTACTGGCTGCTCCGGTCGTTCGAGGTGCAGCCAATGCGGGACGACGACGTCGAGGCGTACGTCGCCGCGTTGCGCGATCCGGCCAGGGCGCGGGCGGCATCGAAGCTCTACCGGCAAGTGATACTCCCCGGTTTCATGAAGATTCTGCGCGGGACCTACCGTGGCCGGGTTCTGCGCACACCTACCCTCGTATTGTTCGGCGCCGAGGACAAACTCTTACCACGCGACGCGCTCGGCGTCGCACCTGAGGACGCACCCGACCTGATCGTCGAGTTCCTCCCCGGCGGGGCACACTTCCTCGTAGATGACAATCCTGTCGAGGTCACCCGCCGCCTCCGCACGTTCGCCGAACTACCCGCGAAGTGACGGCAACTGAGCCGGAGCCAATTGGGATGTCTCATCCTGCTGTCTTCTGTCCCTACGGGCAGTTCCGATGGTCCCTACTTCGATGTTTCTGCACTGACGGCAACCATTACGGACCCCTCCAACGACCCCTCGCCGTCGGTGTGAACGTGGCCGGCATGTGACTGTCGAGGCGTTCATTGCTTCCGAGAACTGGCCCCGTCTTGTGAGTCGTCACCGCTACTCCGGTCGCTCCGCAGCGGACGTCGGCGTCCCCGGCGGATCCGTCGGATCGCCGCCGCCACTACCGCCGCTGGGGTCGTAGTAGTGCCAGTACCGGCTTGTGGCGTTCACGTCGGCGAGTATCAGCAGGCCACTGTCGGCTGTGCCTTGCGCCGCACTGTTGAGGTTCTGCTTCGTCGAGGTCACGTTGTGGACGAACTGGTCGGCGTCCACGACACGAGGGATCTTCGGGGCGGTGCTGAAATCGATATCGTCCAGCGGCGTGGACTTCTCGTAGATCGCACCCCCCGTGCTCGTGCAGACACCGGCGTCCGTCGTGTCACCGGGCCGAGGGTAGGTGGCGAAGGTCCGCAGCATCCGGGTACTCTCATCGATCAGGACGACCATCCGATTCGGACACTCCGCCACGGTCGCGATCGTGCGCGCGGACCAGGTCGTACCGTTCAGTGCCAACAGCTGGATCAGCGGCTCGGACGGGGACGTGTACGACGTCTTGACAGCGGCGAAAACCCTGCCGTCCGAGGACCCCAGCCGTTTCAGGTTCATGTGGTCGTCAGCGCTGTTCCGCCCCAATACCGCCGCCACCGGAGTGCTCCAGTCGGTGTCCGGTGCGCCATCGACGTGGTAGCTCCAGTACCTGCCGTCGGTGGCGTCGCCGACCTGCCGGCTCCACATCACGCCCACCTTGTTCCCGTCGAAGGCGATGACCGCCGAGGTGTCATCCACGGACACGTTGCCCAACCCGTCAGGGCCCGATGACGCGGGATGCGCGAACGGCGTCCCCCAGTACCTGCCATCGGTGCCGGTGGAATTCAGGTAGATCCGGTTGCCCTGCTGCCAGGTGGCCCACACCCGACCGGTGGAGTCCTTGTCGATGGTCAGCGCCTCGACGCGCTCGTTGTTGACTTTCGTCGTGTCCATCAGCGAGTACGTCTTCCTCTCCGAGTCATAGCTGTAACGCCGCATCGCCGTCGGGAAGCCCGGTTCGGCCGGCAGGCCGTCGTTGACGAACCGATAGCTGGCCACATTCAGGGTCGTCCCGTCCCACAGCACGTCGTGATGGGTTTGTGCACGCGTTTCCGTCACCACGCCCGTATCGAGCCACGAGCTCGTCGCCGCATCGAACCGGAAGATGTGGAAATCGGAGCTGGCGGTGTCCCACAGGTTCCCCCACCAGGACCCGTCGTTGAACCACAACGCACTCGTGGCCCGTTTCGTACCGATCGGCGACGGGGTCCCCGCATGCGAGGGGCCCTCGACTCCGGCATCGCCCGGCTTCGGCGCGCTTGCCGCTGGTGGCGGTGCCACCGCCGAGCTGGCCGAGCCGGCCGAGGGAGTCGATGGAGTCGAGGGAGCGGTTGCTGATGTCGGTGGTGCCGTCGGTGCAGCCGAAGTGCCGGTGCCGAAGTTGGTGACGGCGTCGCTGAAGGCTGAACAGCCGGTGAGGAGTAAGACAGCGAGCGCCGCAGACACCAGGTACCTCCGACGGTTGCTGAATGGGCTGATCATGAGGTTTTTTTCGTGGTCTGATCAGTTGCACCCTCAACCCCGACATCACCGGTAGCAGCCGACGCTGCCACCGGCACCACCACGGCACCCAGCCCAATCAGCAACGCTGCCATCAGAGTGCCTAGCCATGAAGTCCTACGGACTCCGCCGTGCCACCACCTGTGAAGGAATGGGTCCTTGCGCATCGTTGCTCCCGAGGTCGATCGGTTTACCGAACCTCCCTAAGGTTGTCCAGTGTCAGTGGTTAACCCATGAGAATCAACCCTCGATTGTGATCGTCCTACATCTGTAACGGGTCGCCGGGTCGCCGGGTCGAGGTGAGATGGCAGCGGTCCTCTCATAAGCCCTCAAACTGACACTGATCGCCAGATGCGCTCAATGACGTCGCCGATCGGGCGAGCGGCCTCGGCGGTGGCGCTTACCCTTTCGGGAGCGGCTGAACAGCACTGGGAATGACGTCCGGCTTTCTCTATTCGTTGACGGACCGTTCGATGACGAGGGAGATGCGGTCGGCCCGGTAGAGGTCGCTGGCGTATTCGAAGCAGCGTCCGCTGGTGTCGTAGGTCCTGCGAATGAGCTGCATGCCGGCTGCTGCCGGCCGGGTTGCCAGGCGGCGACTGGCCACCTCGTCGAGGACGACGACCTCGAGGTTGGCGACGGTGCGGCCGGGTGTGATGTCGTAGCGGTCCTTCAGCTCATCCCACAGTGATCCGGCGAGGTTGCCGGAGAGGAGGCCGGGAGTGAGCTCTGCCGGGTAGTAGGTGGTTTCGAGTGCCAAGGGTTCGCCGTCAGAGCGCCGTAGCCGGCGAAGCGCGTGAACGGGTGCACCGGCGTCGAGTCCTAGTGCGTGGGCAACGACGGGAGCCGCCAACTGCTCCTCGGCCCACAGCAGTTCGGCGCCTGGCTGGTGGCCGGACCGGGTGACTTCCTGCGAGAAGCTGCCGAGTCGCAGTTCCACCCGCGGTTCGGCGACAAAGGTGCCCCTCGTCGCGTTCTTGTACACCAGGCCTTCGCTTTCGAGGACGCCGAAGGCCTTGCGCGCCGTCATGCGGCTCACCCCGTACTCCAGGCACAGCTCACGTTCCGGTGGAAGGGCTGACCTGGGGGGGAGGTCGCCGTTGCTGATTCTCTCCCGGAGCGCCGCTGCGATGCGTATGTAGGCGGGCGTATCAGTCGTGGTCGTCATCGATCGTTCCTCATCCTCTTGCATCAACACCTTGACAGGTTATCTGGATCACACCTAGCCTCGAACTTGGTATATACCAACATTCCCACAACGGCCAATGAAGGACGTCCCATGGAAACTCCCCACAGCGCTGTAGCTACCGCTCAGGCCAGCGGCATGAAGCGAGAACTCGGTTGGTATGCCTCGTTCTCCGTAGCCTTCGGCTTCGTCTCCATCGCCACCGGCATCTTCACCACCTACGGTGCCGTGCTCAACACCTCAGGTGCCCGCGGTATCTGGGCCTGGCCCATCGCCGTCGTCGGCCAGCTCGCCGTCGCTGCGATCTTCGGAGCCCTCGCAGCCCGCATGCCCATCAGCGGCTACGCCTACCAGTGGGTATCCCGCCTGGCGAACCCGATCCTGGGTTGGCTGATGGGCTGGATCTCGTTCGCGTTCCTGATCATCGTCGTTGTCGCCGTCGACTACACGATCGCGGCCACGATCCTCCCCGAACTCTTCGGCTACACGAGCACCCCGCAGAACAACTGGGTGATCACAGCGGTCGTGATGCTGCTGCAGGCCATCCTCGTCGCCCTTTCCACCCGGGCCACGAACAAGGTCAACGCTGTCGCGGTGACGATCCAGATCATCGGCATGATCGGCCTGACCGTTCTCCTGTTCGTCGTCGGCGGCATCGCCGGCCGCCTGGACTTCGCGAACCTCTTCGCGACCGCACCGCTGCCCAGTACGGACTACTGGGACTTCGGCGGCCTGAGCGATGTGGGCCCATTCCCGCTGGCCTTCCTGCTGGGCGCGTTCACCATCGTCGGCTTCGAGTCCGCGGCGAACCTCGCTGAGGAGACCAAGGACCCAGCCCGTGTGATCCCGAAGGCCATGATCCAGGCCGTCCTGTCCCTGGGCGTGCTGGGCATGCTCTTCCTCATCGCGATCACGGCCCTGGCCGGGGACACAGCAGAGCTCGCGGCATCGGCGACCCCGGTAGCCGCCGTCATCACGTCGGTCCTCGGGCCCGTGGTCGGAAAGATCCTGCTCGTCCTGGTCGTCGTGTCGATCTTCTCCTGCGGTCTGGTCATCACCCTCAGCGGCACCCGCCTGGTGTGGGCGATGTCCCGCGACGAGCGGTTCCCGGGCTGGCAGCTGCTGCGCAAGGTCAACGCATCCCGGGGGACGCCGGTGGCGTCCTCGGTCTTCGTGTTCGTCGTGACCCAGGTGATCCTTGCGATCTTCGCCCAGTCCAGCGACGCCCTGTTCGTCCTGTTCTCCGCCGCGACCCTCCTGCCCGCCATGATCTACGCGGGCACCATCCTCATGTACGCGGTCAAGCGCCGTTCACTGCCCGCAAGCCAGGGCTTCAGCCTCGGCAAGTGGGAGATCCCGGTCCTCGTGCTGGCTGCCGTGTGGCTGGTCTACGAACTGGCGATCTTCCGCGATGATTCCTTCGCACAGCCCCGTCTGTACGTCGGCTTCATGATCCTCATCGGCGCCGTCTACCTCGCGTACCTGCTCGTGCGCAGGGGAGTGAAGGGCATGACGATGCCCGACATGGTCGACGTCGACAAGGTCCTCGACGTCGCCCCTCCGACCCACAAGTAATCCTGCACAGGCCTGCCCCCGTGATCGAGCGGGGCCAGGCACCCGTAGATCGTCCATCGACCTTCCCCTGAAGGAGCACCCATGACCTCCCGCACCATCAACGCATCCGTCGCCGTCATCGGCGGTGGCGTCGTCGGCGCCGCAATCCTGCATACCCTGGCCCACCGCGGCGTGGACGCCGTGCTCCTCGAGGGCGATACCGATCTGGCGTACTCGGCCAGCGGCACCAACTCCGGTGTCCTGCACACCGGGTTCGATTCCACGGCAGGGCAGCTCGAGACCGAGCTGATCCTCCGATCCGCGAAGCTGCGGCCCGAGGTCCTGGAAGCACTGAACATTCCCGTCCTGCACGCCGGCGCCGAACTGGTGCCGCAGCGGGACGAGGACAATGAAGTCATCCGCGCACTCTTCGAGAACGCGACCGCCAACGGCGTCGAGGTCCACCTGCGCGAATCCGACGGAGCACTCCTGGTGCCCGGAGAATCCGTCACCGATCCCGTCGCCTACACCCTGGGGCTGGCCCGGTCCGCCGAAGCAGCGGGCGGTCGCATCGAACTCCAGGCGCGCGTCACCGGCATCGACCAGTCCGCGGATGGGCTCACTCTTCACCTGGCCGACGGCGGCGTGGTCACCACCAGGGTCGCGATCAACTCGGCCGGCCTTCACGCGGACGACGTCGCACGCCTCGTGGGCGATGACAGCTTCGAGATCTACCCGAGGAAGGGCGAGTTCTTCGTGTTCGAACTCCCCGAGCGGAAGACCCTGGACCACATCATCCTGCCGGTGCCAACCAAGCGCACCAAGGGTGTTCTCGTGTTCCCGACCCTCGACGGGCGGGTCGTCGCCGGCCCGACCGCCGTTGACGGAGAGGACAAGAACGACTGGAGTGTGCGCCCGACCGCGCGCGGGGAAATCCTCGACAAAGCTGTCGTGCAGTTCCCCGCCCTCCGCGGCCTGGACCCGGTCGCGGCCTACGCTGGTCTCCGTCCGGCAGGACGCGACGTCAACTACGTGATCGGCTCCTCTCCGGCATGCGAGAACCTGATCAACGTCGCGGCTATCCGCTCGACCGGACTGTCCGCTTCCTTGGGTATCGCAGCATACGTCGCGGACCTCCTGCCCGGGCTCGGCATCGAAACCACCGAGCAGAAGCCCACCACGCCGATCGAGAACGTCGAGGCCGGCGGCCTCTGGTGGCAGCGCACGGCTGACCGGTACAGCGCCTCCATCTAGTTCGACCAGCATTCTTCCATCGGTCGGGTCCTCCCCACAGCACCCGGCCGGTGGACCTATCACTTCTTTCGAAGACGAGGAAAACAGCCATGACCACCGTGTTGGCCATCGATCAGGGAACATCCGGCACCAAAGCCGTCGTCGTCAGCGGTGAAGGCAAGGTCCTGGCGCTGAGTGAAGTCGCCGTCCGCCCCACCTACCTGCCTGGCGGGGGAGTGGAGCAGGACCCCCAGGCTTTGCTCGATTCCGTCATTCGTTCCGGCCGCAACGCGATCAACAGCGCCAAGGTCGACGTCGACATCGTCACCCTCGCCAACCAGGGCGAAACCGTCCTCGCCTGGGACCCGGAGACCGGCGAACCCCTGTCGAACATGATCGTGTGGCAGGACCGCCGCGCCGAGAGCATCTGCGCCGAGCTCCGCGAGGAAGCCGATGACATCACCCAGCGCACCGGACTGGTCCTCGACCCGTACTTCTCCGCGCCGAAGCAGGCATGGATCCGCCGCAACATCACCACGGAGGGTGTCGTCACGACGTCGGACAGCTGGCTGCTGCACCAGCTCACCGGTGAATTCGTCACCGACGCGTCGACGGCGAGCCGCTCGCTGGTGATGGACATCGACACCGCCGAGTGGGACCCGCACCTGCTGGACCTTTTCGGGATGGCCGATGAAAAGCTGCCGGCCATCCTTTCCAACGACTCCCTTGCAGGGACCACCACGGCGTTCGGTGCCCGTGCAGCCGTCGGCGGACTGATCGTCGACCAGCAGGCCGCCCTCGTAGCCCAGAACTGCCTGAACGTCGGAGAAGCCAAGTGCACCTTCGGCACCGGCGCGTTCCTGCTCGCCAATACGGGACGGACCGCTGTCCGCTCCACTGCGGGCCTGTCCTCCTCGATCGGCTGGCAGCAGGGCGGGCAGAACAGCTACTGCCTCGACGGGCAGATCTACACGGCCGCGTCCGCCGTACGCTGGCTCGAGCAGCTCACCTTCATCGACAGCGCCGCGGATCTCGACCGGGTCGCCGCCCCGAATTCGGACGGCGTCATGTGCGTGCCCGCGCTCGCAGGTCTGGCTGCACCGTGGTGGCGTCCCGACGCCAAAGCGGCGCTGACAGGAATGACCCTGTCGACGGGCAGTGAGCACTTGGTCCGGGCCGTCCTCGAAGGGATCGCAGCTCAGGTCGCCGAAGTCGCCCGGTGCATGGCCACCGACCTCGGCAAGCCCCTGCAGCGGCTGCGCGTCGACGGAGGCCTCACCCAGAGCAAGGTCCTCATGCAGGCAGTCGCGGACCTCATGCAGATGCCCGTCGACGTCTACCCCTCCCAGCACGCCACCCCGCTCGGAGCGGCAGCCCTCGCCCGGACAGCCTTTGATCCCGGGCTCGCCCTCGAGGACGCCATCGTCGGATGGACGCCGACCCTCACCTTCGAGCCCCAGTGGTCAGCCGACCAGGCCGACGAGTTCTCCACGCAGTGGCGCAAGGTCGCAGAGAACGCCTGACGCTCGCACCCCTGCGCCGAGAGGTGCGGATCATCATTCTCCTGCGGTGATGAACTCCACCGTGCTGTCCAGGTAGCCCGCCGGCGCTCTCATGCCGTAGCGGGGGTGGGCGCAGTGAGAGGGTCCGGCGCGCGGCGTCCTCGACCGTCGTTGCTCACGGTCGCGAAGCCCTCGCGCGTCCAGTACTCGAACCCGCCGATGAGTTCGCGCACGTTCGTGTAGCCCAGCAACGCGAGAATCAATGCGCCGCGGGTGCTGCCGTTGCAGCCCGGTCCCCAGCAGTAGACGACAATCTCGGCGTCCATCCCCGGTGCGACATCCGCTATGCGTGCTTCGAGGTCCGCGTTGGGAATGTGGACGGCGCCGGGGATGCGGCCCTGGTTCCACGAAGCGGCCGAACGGGTGTCGATGATGAGTGGAGCACGGCCGGAAGCCCGGTCTGCGGCCAGGTCTGCAGGGTCGATTTCATAGGCGAGCTTGGCCGTGAAGAAGTCAGCGGCGGAGAGGGAAGTAGGCATGTAGTAATCGAACCGGTTCCGATGCCTTGGTGGAATGCCCGATCAACGGTGGAAGGGCGTGCTCGGACCCGTTCCCCCGGTAGATTCTTCGATATGCCCTCGAACCCACGGCTGGATCTGGACACCACCGATCACGCGATCATCGAGCACCTGCAACAGGACGGCCGAACGAGCGTCGCCCAGCTCGCCCGCGCCATCAACCTTTCGCCCAGTGCGACCAGTGATCGCGTGCGGCGGCTCACCGACGGCGGGGTCATCACGGGCTACTCCATCACCGTGGACCCCGAAGCCCTCGGATACAACGTCACGGCATTCGTACGGCTGGCCTACCCCACGGGCAACTACAAGCCCTTTCACGATCTCGTCGGCTCCCTGCCCGAAGTCATCGAAGCGCACCACGTCACAGGAGCCGACTGCTTCATCATCAAAGTCCTCGCCCGCTCCATGCGTGACCTCGAGCGCATCACCGGAAAACTTGCCACCCTCGGCGGCATCACCACCAGCGTCGTCTACTCGAGCCCCGTGCCCGCCCGGCACATCACCCCGGCCTGACGAAGAAACCCCGGCCTGACGAAGAACCTCACCAGCGTTTCCTGGCGTCAGTGGGTTCCCGTCGGTGCGGAGACGTCCGGCGCTTCAGAGACCCGTGGTCCTTTCGGTGCTTTGTAGGCTCCGGGCCGGATCCGTTCTTTCTGCAGGCCGCTGACGGTCATCCGACAAATGGCTTCTTTTATCCACGCACCGGTACGGCCGCGAGCCCATAGATTCCGGGGCGAGTCGTCAGGCCCGACGACCTGGATGAAGCTGTCCAGCCGCCCAAGACTGAGGCACTGCAGGGCGTATCCAATCGACGCCGGTTCCGGTTCGATTCCTCTGAGCTGGGCGAGGACTGTTCTGGCCGCGAAGCCGCCCATCGGAAGTGCCGTCGCGCACCCCATGCGCAGGTGACTTCCGACGGCGCCTGGCAGAACAGTGGCATCACCGGCACCCACGATGTTCGGGTAGCCCCACGCCCTCAGGCACGCATCGACCTTGAGCCGGCCGAAGGTGTCGACAGGCAGTCCGCTGGCTTCCGCAAGCCGGGGAACGGCGAAGGAGGCAGCCCAGATGCATATATCGCCAACGATCTGTTCGCCGGAATCCGTGGTCACGCCCTGCTGGGTCACTGATGTGACGCGTACGCCCGATCGGACGACGATGCCCAGGCGTTCCAGTGACTTTCGGATGCTCGTCCTGGCGCGCGGTGTCATCGATTCCGCGAGCTCTCCGCCGCACAGGAGGGTGATGACTGCGTCCGGGTGTTGCTCTGCTATCTCGGAAGCTGCCTCGATGGAGGTGTATCCGCCTCCCACGATGATGATGCGCTTGCCGGGCCGGGCGTTCCTGATCGCGGCCCGGACTCGAAGGGCGCCGTCAGCATCAGCAATGGTGTGGGCATGGGTGCTTGCCCCGGGAACGGTGCTGGAGGCCAGACTTCCCACGGAGTAAATCAGGAAGTCGTAGTGCAGCGTCCGTTCGCCGGTCGCGGTTCCGGCCGTGATGACCTGGCTTTCGGGATCGATATGAACGGCGCTCCCTTCCAGGAGTTCGACGTCGGAGTGCAGGACATCGCTCAGTGGCAGGGCTGCGGTCGGGCTCGTGCCGGCAGCGACCTGATGAAGCCGTATTCTCTCGACGAACAAGCCTGTCGGATTGATGATGGCAATCCTGATCTGCTCAGCTTCCTTCTCCGTGAGGGAGGAGCGCAGTCTGTTGGCGGCCATGATGCCGGCGTAACCGGCGCCGATGATGACCACCGACCGTTGAGCCGGCCAACTGTCGGCACTTCGGGAACTTCGGGTCATAGCGTCAACTTTCAAGGTCGCTGGCAGCTACCATTCGAGCAGCTGTCCATACCATACGGTATGGTATGGTACCTTGTCTGCATGGCAACCAAAGAGGACTGGATTGTCGAAGCCCTGAGGGTTTTGGCGGCACAGGGGCCTTCCCACGTGACCATTGACCGGCTCGCCGGGAATCTGGATCTGAGCAAGGGGTCCTTCTATCACCACTTCAAAAGCCTCGCCGTCTTCCGGCAGGAGATTCTGGCCCACTACGAGTGGGAAAGCACGACGTCGTTGATCGCCTCAGTCGAGAAGCGCGAACCCCAGGACCCCCTCCTAAAGATTGAATGGCTCGTGGACCTGGCGATCGAACCCTCCTCACAGGCGGGGCTTCAGATCGCCGTGCGGGCGTGGGCGGCGCAGGACCCCGAGGTCAGCAAAGTGCAGGAACGGCTTGACCGAACCCGACTGGACTATGCAAGCACCCTCTGGCGTGAAGCCGGTTGTCATCCTCAGGAAGCGGACTTCCGCGCCAAGAGTCTGTATCTGCTGATCATTGGAGGACGGCAGGTTACTCCTCCCTTACCCCTGGAGGAACTGCGGAGGATTTGCCGACGCGCCATTGCCGCATTTCAGGACGAGCCTTTGGGCGGCGAGCGCCCGTGAGACTCGCACCCCTGCATGCCGAGGTTGAACGCTTCACGAGGGCAGCAAACCACCTGGACGCAGTGAGCGCGTGCGCATCCTTGTCCTTGCGCGAAGGCATCAGCAACGCCCTGTCGTGGCAACCAGCCTGGCTGAAGCTGCTGTTCCTGGCCCGCGGAGGGCTTGCCTTTGTCATGCGCCTCGAGCACCCCTCGCCTCCGCCGGACCACGGCCTCCAGCCGGAAGACGTCAGCTTCCGCCCTGGTGGCAGGGTTGGCTTCTTCACCGTCTCGGCCGGCAAGGAAGATGCATACATCGTGCTCACTGCCGAGGACACACACCTGGTCGCCCATCTGATCCTCGAAGTAGCTCCGACATGTGAAAAACCCGGGCGCACATTTCGGCTCACCACTGCCGTTCACTATCGCCGCTGGACGGGGCCGATCTACTTCAACGTCATCCGGCCCTTCCACCACATCATCATGCGCCGCATGATGTCCGCGGCACTGACCGGCCACCGATAAAGAAAGGCACAGGATGAACCCCCTGCTGATGCCCCTCGTGCTGGTCCAAGGGCGGATGGCACGAGCAAACATGCAACTGCTTCCGCCGGCAGCCGGACCAGCCCATGGGGTAGTGGGACGCGAGGGCGAGCCGTCCCTGCGCCTTGTCGTCCTTGGTGAATCGACGGCTGCGGGGTGTGGAGTCGCTACCCATCAGGAGGGGTTCGCAGCAGCGTTCGCCGCTGAACTCTCAGGAGAACCAGCCCGATGTGTCAGCTGGCAGGCGGTGGGCCAACACGGCGCTACTGCCCGGAGAATCCGCCATCGCCTCCTCCCCCTGGTGGAGCACTCCTTCGACCGCGCGGTGTTGCTCGCGGGCGCCAATGATGTCCTGTCGGGGCGCACCGCAAGAGAGTGGGGCGAAGACCTCACCGCCATCGTCGATGGACTTGCCGACCGAGCCGCCCACGTCACGGTTCTCGCGATTCCCCCTTTCCACCAATTCCCGTCCCTGCCTCTGGCACTGCGCACCTATCTGACCGAGGAAGCAGCGGCGCTTGATGACGTGTCCCGGCGAATCTGCAAAACCAGAAGGTCGGTCACCTGGGTTCGCTCTGCCGGCCTTCCCGAGGGGCAAAAGGAATTCTTCGCTGAAGACGGTTTCCATCCGTCGTCCCTCGGGTACCGCTACTGGGCCCATGCTGTCGCAGCGGTAGAGGCAACAGTGGCCGGGGAGTAGTGGTGTCCCGTCCGGATGCTCTTGAACGCCTGATCTGCGGAGGAATACCATGCTGACGTCGATCAGATCGAGGTGACGGCGATGGGTGACCAATCTGCAGGGACGTCATCAGCAGACCTGATGGTTGACCTGATCATTCCCCTGGACGGGTCCAGCCAGATCTGATCAAGATCGATATGAAACTCGTCCGAGGAGTCGACACCAGTCCGGCTCGCCGAGCCGTCGTCGCAGGCATCGTGGGCATCACCGAGGAACTCGGCATCACGGTGCTTGCAGAAGGCCTTGGCCCAGGCAGAGTTCCTGGTCCTGAAGGCGGCCAGTATCCGACTGTCTCAGGGGTATTGGTTTGCGAAGCCGGCCTTCGAGGAACTTCCGCAGGTTTAGCTGATCGTTCGGGCCTCGGCAGGTGTGTGAAGGCCGATGAGGTGCTCGCCCAGCCGCTTGATTCTTGAACTGCTGCCCGAGTCGATGCCGACTCCGGAGACGATGGCGCCCTGCATGAGGATCAGCCAACAGTAGGAGAAGTCCTCCGGGTTCGTCAGCCCCATTGCCGTGGCGGCTTTTTCGACGCTGGAGCGGATGTCATCCAGGTAGAGGAGGGCGGCAGCTCCGATGGTATGACGAGGTCCAGTCTCCAACAGGGCGCGGATGTAGGGGCAGCCCGCGAAGTCCGGCGCGTGGAACCATTCATCGAAGATGTCGAAGATCGCCAGCAACTGTCCCCGGGGAGTATCGGCCCGTCGCTCGCACTCAGCGGCGAGGTAGCCGACAGTGAAGAGTTGCTGGCGGCGTTCGAAGAACGCCAGAACCAGATCGTCCTTGGACGGGAAGTGGTGATAGAAGGTCGCTTTGGCGACACCGGCCGTAGCGATGATCTCGTTCACGCCGACGGCCCGCACGCCCTGCTGCACGAAGAGGTCGTAGGACGTCGAGAGGATCCGCTCCCGTGCATCCGTGGGTGGCCGTGTCGCCGCTGTAACCATGGCTTCCTCCGCTGCTGTCCTACTTCCAATCCTAGGGGTAGACAGACTGGTCTGTCCTTCCGGTATGCTGGAGCATCCCGCTGTTCCCCCTAGCAGTCGGGGTTGGAGAGGCGTAATACCCGATCCGCGGTGCCGGTGGTTCACATGATGTGCTACCGGCACCGGCACCTCCCGAACGGGACACGAGAGCTGGATTCCGAACTGGTGAGTGAGGCACGGTCAATGGCTGCATCACCGATTGCCGCTGAGAAGTTTCAGTTCGAGTGCACCGAGGAAGACGTGCTGACGTTGCGATGGGCGGAATCTGCTCACGTAACCGCTGAGGACGTTCAAGCGCTTGTGGACTCCATGCAACCGCTGCGCGCTTGTGATTGCCCTTTGATGCTGGTCGATTTCAACGGCATGGTCACCCTGACCCGGCAGGCTCTTACGCTGCTCGCCGGGTTGAGGGACGTACCGGTCGTGGCAGCAGTTGGTCGTTCCCCCGTGGAGAGGGTGCTTATCACGCATTTCCAGGCGGTCCATAGTCCCTCGTACTCCATCGAATACTTCGAGGACCGGGCTGAGGCTCTCGCATGGTTGCGCCGACAGCCAATGACGCACCTGGCACTGCAAGCATGAAGACGCTGCTGCCGGACGCGTCGGGAACGGCACGCCCTACTCCTGTCCCCTACCGGGCAGCACTGGACACCGTGCCGGTAGACCACCGGACACCCAGGGATATACGGACGAAGTCGGCGGAGGACTAGACGTGCTGGATGAGCATGTGCAGCAGTGGAGTGCGATCCAGACTGTGCGGGCAGCCGATCTGGACCGGGAAGATATTTTCATGACGTTCTTCGCTCTTGCTGGGGACGCTGATGAATTGGAGGTCGAGGGGTACCTTTCCGGCATCATGATGCTCCCGGCGCCGCAGCGCGACCTGATGGCCCAGGCCATAAACGAACTGCTCGACAGCGCCGGATCCACTGCCGATGGTGCACATTACAGTGATCAGTACGCGGCGTCCCTTTCCGGGTACAGCGAGTACCTTCGTCCTCTGGCCCTCTCCCCGGACCGGTACGACTTCAGCGCCCCACCCGCTGGGGACCATAGCACCAGCTCCGGAACCGGTGCTTCTTGTGCCGCCCACGCCATGGGGCCATCTGGGTGCGATCCTCACCTGGATGATGTCGAGTTCTGGCGCCTGCACGCGTTGTACGAGTCACGGTTGCTCGAGTCCGGGGCGGAGGAACGCTTCGATCGAATCACCCGTCACGCCCGCGATCATTTCGGGGTCAGTTCGGCGTCGATCACTTTGATCACGGAAGATCTGCAGGTCATCAAATCCGTCGTCGGGCCCCTGGGCCAGGACCTTCCCCGGAACCTCTCTCTATGTGCGAGGACCATCGAGCAGGACCGTACCCTTGTCATCGCTGATGCCAGCACCGACCCTGAGTGGCGGGACCATCCCCTCATCTCCGGCGGGCCCAGAGTCCGCTTCTACGCCGGGCACCCTGTCTGCACAGCGGACGGCTGGCGCATCGGCACCCTCTGCCTCATGGATGATCAACCGCGGACCTTCACCGAGAATGACGCGCAGGCACTCCGGCGTCTGGCCACGCAGGTACAGATGCAGATGTAGGTTTCACCGCGACTGGCGTAATCTCACCAGCCACCGGATTGGCCGTCCGAGACTCTTCCCGGGTCCAGCGCCGGGATTACTGCTACTCTCTCCGCAGGCCGTGCGAGAGAACGAGGAGGTGGTACCCGTGAACGTTGCAACGTGGGTGTTCCTCCCTGGGGTCACGGTCGGGCGGTAGGTCGTCCGGGAGCGCCGTTCAATCAGCACTCCCGAAAGGCACGACCATGCACTTCACTTCTGAGAACAGGCTCGACGACGGCGTCCTCGAACGCGAATTCACCCTCGGCGAGATTCCCGGCATCCTGTGGACGACGCCTGCATCCCCACCGGCCCCATTGATCCTGGTCGGCCATCCAGGCGAACTCCGTCGGATGTACCCCCGGCTGGTGGCGCGAGCCCGGCAGTCCACGACGAACGGCTTTGCCGCGGCCACCATCGAGCTTCCCTGGAGCGGTGACCGGACTCCATCGGCTGATGCCGAGCAGGCTCGTGCCGATCTGCGCCGGGCCTTGGCGGCAGGCGAACCGGTCGACGACATCGTCGATCGGTTGGTTCTCCCGCTGGTCGACAAAGCGGTCCCGGAATGGCAGACGACCCTGGACGCACTCCTTTCAGTGCCCGAGATCAGCGGCCCGGTCGGGTACTCGGGCGGGGTGATTTCCATCGGCATACGGCTGGCGCTGGTGGAGCCGCGCATCGTGGCCGTCGGTCTTTTCGCCGGGAGCTTCGTTCCCCGTGCCATGTTCGACGAGGCCCGCAGGATCACGATTCCGCTGCACATCTTGCTGCAGTGGGACGACGAAGGAAACGATCGGCAGCTCGCACTCGATCTGTTCGACGCCTTCGGTTCCCAGGAGAAGACACTGCAGGCCAATCTGGGCGGGCACACCGGCGTCCCTCGGTTCGCGGCGGACGACGCGGCCAGGTTCTTCGCCCGGCACCTGGGAGGACGCCGCGCCCTCTGATTGCCACGACGCGGTAGCCGGTTCTTTGGGACTCCGCGCAACGGACAGGACTGTCCCCGACCCAGCTGCGAGGGGTGCCTAGACTGAGGCATCGGCCCGAGCCGACCGCAAGACCATCGAAGTCAACCGCAAGGAGAACATCATGGGACTGGACGACAAGATCAGTAATGCCGCGCAGAAGCTCGGCGGCCAGGGGAAGGAAGCCGCCGGCCACGTGACCGGCGATGAGAACCTGAAAGCCGAGGGCCAGAGCGATCAGGTCAAGGGCGACCTCAAGCAGGCTGCCGAGAAGGTCAAGGACGCCTTCAAGAAAGACTGAACCACTCCAGCGGCTGCGAAACTCGACGGGCTACCCTGGACTTCGGCAGCTACAACAAGATGGAGCGCTTTGCCTGGATGACCCTGCCGATGGTCAAGGGACCCGCCTGCACCTGCCTCCGGTCCATCGGCGCCCCGGCGGGAAAACGATCACCCTGCCTCGATGACCAGGGCCTCGGGCTGCGCGATCTTTGAACGGATGACATGCCGCTCCGGACCAGGGTGCAGTTCCCTCAGAACAGCGGCCAGGGGACCGCCGACATCTCACCATTCGGAGCCGGGAACTGCCCGGCCGAGCGCAACCGGGTGCAGCGTGCGGCGAGCGCACTGATTTCCTCAGCGGTGAGCAGGTCCGCCAGGGTCCGGCCCAGCTCACCGTTCAATTCGTCGCTGACACGATCGATGCCGTCGAGTTCCTCGGCGGTCAGTGAATCTCCCAGCCACCCCCACAGCACCGTTCGTAGCTTGTGGTCACTGTGGAATGTGAGCCCATGGTCCACACCGTGCCGGTGTCCGTCGCTCATGGCAAGAATGTGATTGCCCTTGCGGTCGGCGTTGTTGACGACGACGTCGAACACCGCCATGCGCCTCAGCGCGGGGGAGTCCTCGTGAATGAGGGCGATCACGCGGCCGGTGTCGTCCCGCCCCTCGAGGACCTGTTTCCAGCCGGCCTCCGGCACGTCGTCGGTCGCAACCAGGTCCACCGCATTCTGGTCGGGGTCCGTCTCCTGCCAGAGCTGCACCATTCCCTCACCGAACGGACCATCGCGCAGCCAGGTCTGCGGCACGATGTTCCAGCCGAAGACCTCCGAGACGAGGTAGGCAGCCACTTCCCGTTGGGCGAGGGTGCCATCGGGGAAGTCCCACAGCGGTTTCTCGCCGGCTATCGGCTTGTAGACGACGACCGCGCCGCCGATGCTCCCCAGGAAGGTGGCGTTCGACGCCGTCGTGATGCGGCCGGTGAGCGTCAGCTCGGCGGTCACCAGGTCGGGCGCCGGCATCAGACCTCGGGAAGGGTGCAGATGTGCCCGTCGGCGTCGATGGGGTAACCGCAGAGCGGGCAGATCGGACGCCCGGCGCCCACGACCTCGCGGGCGCGCTTGGCGAAGGCGCGGGCAGTGCCGACCGGCATGCGGACCCGCAGCATCTCGGGCGCGTCGGCGTCGTCGTGCAGCAACGCATCCTCGTCCTCGTCGTCATCGACCTCGGTGATCGGGTAGGCCTCGATGACGATCTGGGCCGTCGTCGGGTCCCACCCCAGGCTCATGACGCCGGTCCGGAACTGTTCCTGGACGGCCTCGAGCTGGTCGTTGTCAACGAGTTCGATGGGGGTGGTCGTGGGAACGCTGAAGGGGTTGCCTTCAAGGGTGATGAGCTGGTCCAGGATCTCGTCGATCTTCTCGGCGAGCTGGGCCGACTGCTGCTTCTCCATCGCGATACTCACGATCTGTTTCCCTGTGCGTACCTGCAGGTAGAACGTGCGCGCGCCCGGAACGCCGATGGTGCCGACGACGACCCGATCAGGCCAGGCAAACTCGTGAACAGTTGTAGGCATGGGACTACTTTAGGCTCCCGAGGTCCCGCGTGCCTCGTGTCCTGCGCCACCGCCCACCGGGGCATCATCGGAGGCGGCGTTGTTCGACAGCCACGAGAGATCTCCCGCGTCGGTGTTGGTCGCGTAGACACTCGGTCGGCTCGTGCCGTAGCGCACGATCGACACGGAGGCCGGGCCCACGGTGATGCGCTGGAACAGGTCGAGGTGCATGCCGAGCGCGTCGGCGAGGATGGACTTGATGATGTCGCCGTGACTCACCGCCACCCACACGGCCCCCGGCCCGTGCTCGGCTTCGAAGGCTGCATCGTGGCGTCGGATCGCGGCCACCGACCGGGCCTGCATCCCGGCCATGGATTCACCACCGGGAAAGATGACGGCGGACGGTTGCGACTGCACCACCGGCCAGAGGGCCTCGGTCGCGAGATCACTGAGCGTGCGGCCCTGCCACTGGCCGTAATCGCACTCCGTGAGGTCGGGATCGAGCGGCGCGTGCGGAGTGCTGGCCTGGCGATCGAGGATGAACTGGGCAGTTTGCCGACAGCGCTCGAGGGGACTCGACACCACGCCGACGACGGGCACGGCCGCGAGCCGGTCACCGGTCGCAGCCGCCTGGTCGCGCCCGATCTCGTCGAGGCTGACGCCGTCGGCCCGTCCGGCCAGCAGTCCGGAAGCATTCGCTGTGGTGCGGCCGTGCCGCACGAGAATTACTGTCGCCATCCGCCCAGCCTAGCCATCCGCTCGACGGAGCATCCTCCGACACCTCGGAGGCGGGCAGACGCGCATGACGGCGTCGGCCACCTCGGGTCGGGCAGCACCACGGGAATCGATCAGGGCGCCCATGCGTTACGCTCTGTGTATCAAGGGGAGTACTCCCGTCTGTGATCGGCCCGTCAATACGGATGCACTGAAGCATCCCGGGCCATCGGTTCCGGTTCCGACCGGGCGGAGGAGACCTTGGCGTATCTGTCCGACGCCTACCCTTGGGAGCACCCCTCATGCAGGTCACACCTCTGATCTGGTTGATCACCATCGCCGTGACGATCCTCTTCTTCGTCTACGAGTTCTTCGCGCACGTGCGCAAACCCCACGAACCGACCATCGCCGAATCGGCCCGCTGGTCCGCCTTCTACATCGGCCTCGCCCTGCTGTTCGGCGTCGGCATCGGAGTGATGTCGGGCTGGACGTTCGGCGGCGAGTACTTCGCCGGCTACCTCACCGAGAAGGCCCTGTCGATCGACAACCTCTTCGTGTTCCTCATCGTGATGACGGGCTTCGCCGTCCCGAAGAAGTACCAGCAGAAGGTGCTGATGATCGGCATCATCATCGCCCTGATCCTCCGCGGCGGGTTCATCGCCATCGGAGCCGGCCTGATCGAGAACTTCTCCTGGGTCTTCTACATCTTCGGCGCCCTGCTGCTCGTCCTGGCCTACAAGCAGGCGTTCGGCAGCCACGACTCCAACCCTGCTGATGGCAAATTCATGCAGCTCGTCCGCCGCGTGCTTCCCGTCACCGATGAGTACCACCGGGACAGGCTCACCGTGACCAAGGGCGGCAAGCGCTTCGTCACGCCGATGCTGCTCACCATCATCGCGATCGGCTTCGTGGACCTCATCTTCGCCGTCGACTCCATCCCCGCGATCTACGGCCTGACCAGTGAGGCGTACATCGTCTTCACAGCCAACGCGTTCGCGCTGATGGGCCTGCGCCAGCTGTTCTTCCTCATCGGCGGACTGCTCGAACGCCTGGTGTACCTGGCGCAGGGACTCGCCGTCATCCTCGGGTTCATCGGCGTGAAGCTCGTCTTCCACGCCCTGCACGTCAACGAGCTGTCCTTCATCAACGGCGGCGAGCCCCTGCTCTGGGTGCCCGAGATCCCCATCTGGTTCTCGCTGCTGTTCATCGCCGCGACGGTCGCCGTCGCCACCGTCGCGAGTTTGCTCAAGACCCGGGGCGACGGCGACAGGGACGACCGCGACGAGGTGCGGAACGGGCCGGCCACCGCCACCGAGTCGCAGGACCGGGGCGAAGACCCCCAGGTCGAGGGGGCCACGAGCTCGACGGCAGGAACCGCCAAGTAGCTGCCGCACCGACGACGGCGCCCGGTCGCCAGCTGGTGGCCGGGCGCCGGTTCGTTCCGGCTCAGGCGGCCGGCGGCCGTGCCACCAGGACTTCACCGCCGCCGTCGAGGACGATGTCTCCGGCGCCCGCCGGGATCAGCCAGGTACTGCCGCGGGGAGCGGACTGGCCGGCGAGCTGGATCGAGCCCTCGCTGACGACCAGTACCGCGAAGCCGGGATCGAGGGACACGTGTCCCTCGACGGGTACGCGCTCGAGGCGGAAGAAGGCGTCGACGTCGGGCGGGAACACCGATCCCGTGGGCGGCGCCGTCCGCACGAGGCCCGGGAGCGCTTCGCGGGCCACGGCCGTCCGCTGCACGGCCGTCAGGGCCACGTCGAAACCGAGGCCCAGGTGGCCGTCGGCAGCGCCGTCGAGCGCGAAGTCCCGCCACTCCAGCAGGATCGAGAGGTCCTCGGGCTGCTGCAGTTCCAGCAGCAGCACGCCGGCGCCGATAGCGTGCAGCACGCCCGGCGGCACCCACACCACGTCTCCCGGTGAGACGTCGACCTCGTGCAGGAGTCCGAGCAGCACATCGACGTCCTGTGCCTCGACGAGGGATGCCAGCTCGGCGTGGCTCACGTCCCGTGTGAGGCCGAGGTGGACGGTGCCGCCCTGCAGGATGTACCAGGCCTCGGCCTTGCCGTGGCGGTGCCCGAGATGCCGGGCGGCGAAGGCATCGTCGGGATGCGCGTGCACGGGCAGGCGCTGGCCGGCGTCGAGCAGTTTCACCAGCAGCCGGACGTCGCTGCCCCAGCGGGCCGCGTGCTCCGCGCCGAGCCAGGACTCGGGATCCTGCGCCACGGCGTCGCGCAGGAGCGTGCCGTCCGCCAGTCTGGTGAGGCCGAGCTGCTCCTCACCGAAGATCGTGGTCGTCGAGCCGATCCAGTCCTCCGGCTCGAAGTCGGCCGCGGCCGGCTCGTTGCGGAAGGCGGAGATCCGCGCCCCGCCACGGTAGAAACGCTCCGGCGGTCGGTTCGAGGGCAGCCGTTCGATCATGGCTGCGGCTGCCGAACCGGCGCGTAGACGGCCAGGAAGCCGCCCACGAAGCTGTCGCCGAGCCCGATAGTGGTCGGCGACGCCGTCTCGATGCGAAAGGCCGGAACGCCCACCGCCCCCGGGATCAACCGCTCGACGCCGCTGGCCACGGCTCCGCCGCCCGTGCTGCGCGGCAGGTCCCGGGTGGCCTCGAAGTCCGCGGCGAGGAACGCGTCGCCCAGCCGGTAGCGGGTGGCCGCCATCTGCACGGCACTCTCCAGCGCCTCCCGGTGCCGCTCCGCCGCGGTCCCGAGCATGACGGCCCAGTGCTGGGTGTGCACGAGGAGCGCCGGCACCGGGATGAGGCGGTGTACCTCGCGGAGGGCCGAGGCGACGTCGGCGGGATCCAGCAGATCGACGGGCCGCGCCACGTACTCCTGCAGTTCGTCCTCGTTCATGCCGTACACGTCGATGCGCGGCAGCAGGTGCGACCAGATCCGCTCGGCGAACCGCCGCACGTAGAAGCCCGCATCCTCGTAGTACACGAGCGCGGCGGACGGCAGGTGCTCCATCACCGCGTCGAGCTCGATGAGGCGCCGTTCCAGGAGGTCCTCGTCCTGCATGGTGTTGAAGCCCGAGACCAGCAGGGCCGCGGCGTCGACGAGCGCGTCGCCCAGTTCCGGCGTGATCGCCATGTTGCGGTTCGGGGGATCGTTCGCGAAGATCAGCCGGTTCGACGACGGCGACACGATCTCGCCGTCGTCGAGCCGGATGGTCGTCCCGGCCGGATACTGCACGATCAGGTGCGGATCGAGGGTGTCCTCGGTCGCCGAACTGACGTAGGACATCGACGCCGGCAGAAGCCGGCGCACGTTGTCGTCGATGCTCACGAGATGCTGGACGCTCGGGATCCCCAGGCGGTCGAGCGCGATGCCCGCCCGCACCCCGGTCCCGCCGAGCGTGATCTCGGTGGCGAAGCGTTCGGAGAACTCCTTGACCACCTCCGAGGAGACCACGAACCGCTCGCCGCCGGCGCCGTCCCTGACGAAGCCGAGGATGGTCACCACCAGCGACCGCTCGTCGACGATCGGTGCCATGGTGGTGAGCTCCACCCGCCGGATACCGAACCGCGAGGCCAGCGATTCGATGACCGCCGCGTCCCAGTGAACCTCGTAGTCGACGGTCCCGCCGAGCCCCAGCACGAGCGTGGTTCCCATGGCGCCGATTCCCTTTCCCTCAGCCGTCACGTGGTCGCAGTTCTCAGTACAGTTTGGCCTTTCCATCCGCACCGAACAGCTCGATCTTCTCCGCAGCGGTGACCTTCAGGGCCGCGATGGCCTCGGGCTGGATGGCATTCGGCTCGCGCAGGCGCTCGTCGGTCCCGAGGATCTTCCGCATGGCGTTGTGGTAGGAGACCTTGATGTCGCTCGAGATGTTGATCTTGTTGATGCCCAGGCTCACGGCTCGTGCCAGCTCGCTGTCGGGATTCGCGGAGCCGCCGTGCAGCACGAGGGGAATGCGGACGGCAGCCTTGATCTCCTCGAGGAGGTCGTGGCGCAGCTCGGGGTTCTTCTCTGCCGGGTACAGACCGTGCGAGGTGCCGATGGCGATCGCAAGGCTGTCCACACCGGTCTCCTTCACGAAGCGGACGGCGTCGTCGGTGTTGGTGTAGATGATCTCGGCGGCACCGGACTCCCCGTAGCTGTCATTGGCGCCGATGGTGCCGAGCTCACCCTCCACCTGGATACCGACGGCGTGCGCCGCCTCGACGACCTTGCGGGTCAGCGCGACGTTCTCGTCGAAGGGCAGCAGGGACGCGTCGATCATGACAGACGTGAAGCCCGCCTGGATGGCGGTGATCATCTGCTCGAATGTTCCACCGTGGTCCCAGTGAATGGCGACGGGGACGCTCGAGCGGTGGGCGCGGCTGCGCATCGCGGCGATCAGGTCGGTGGTGATGTGGGAGACCTCGTCCGGGTGGATGGCGATGATGACCGGAGCCTCCTTCTCCTCACTGATGTCCATGACGCCGTTGAACATGGCCCAGTCGCTGATGTTGAAGGCGGGGATGGCGAAGTTGTGTTCGTTGGCGATGTCGAGGATGGACTTACCGGTGTACAGCACTGTGATTCTCCTTGATTAGATGACGTACGGAAGGTGGTTCGGTGGTTAGCTCTTGACGGCGCCGGCGGTCAGGCCGGTGATGAAGAACCGCTGGAGGACCAGGAAGAGGATCAGCACCGGGATGGAACCGAGGATGCTCATCGCCATGATCTGGTTCCACTCGTAGGAGTGCTGCCCCATGAGCAGCTGGATCCCGATGGGCACGGTGCGCATCTCTGTGGTGCGGGTGAGGGTGAGTGCGAAGAGGTACTCGTTCCACGCGATCATGAAGGTATAGATGCCAACCGAGACGATGCCCGGCACCGAGATGGGAACGAGGACCCGCCAGAGCGCGGTGAGCGAACCTGCGCCGTCGACACGGACGGCCTCGTCGAGCTCCCGGGGCAGGGTGTTCATATAGCCGGTCATCATGATGATCGCGTAGGGCAGCGTGAACACCATGTAGGTGAGGATGAGTCCGGGGTAGGTGTTGTAGAGCCCGAGCCCGACGACGAGCCCGAAGTACGGGATCAGCAGCGTGATCGGCGGGACGGCCTGGACACTGATGATGACGACGTTCAGAACCCTTTTGCCACGGAACTCGAACCGGCTGAATGCGTAGGCGGCGTGGATCGCGACCAGCAGCGTCAGGATGGTCACCGCGCCGGCGACCAGGTAGCTGTTGAAGAAGAACCGCAGCGTCTCGGAGTTCGTCAGGATCGCGGCGTAGGCGTCGAACGAGAACGAGTTCGTGAGCAGCCGGGGCGGGAGCTCGAAGATCTCGGTGTTGGATTTGAACGAGCTGGACAGCATCCAGAGCACGGGGCCCGCGGCGAACACGGCCCCGAGGATCAGGCCCGCCAGGACGCCGGACTTCGCCAGGAGGGTGCGGCGTTGCGTGGTCATCGCCATGTCAATCCCTTGCTTTCTGGTGGCGGACGTAGAGGACAGCCAGGACCAGCGACATCAGCAGGATCAGCACCGCGGCGGTCGCGGCGAGTGAGAAGTCGTAGTTGGCGAAGGCGAGCTTGTAGGTGTAGGTGCTGAGCATCTCGGTGACGTCGATCGGCCCGCCGCCGGTGGTCAGCCAGATGAGGGCGAACTGCTGGGAGGTCCAGATGAGGTCGAGCAGCAGGAGGCTGATGATGATGGGGCGGAGCTGGGGGATGGTGACGTTCCAGAAGCGCTGTACTTGGCTGGCGCCGTCGATGCTCGCCGCCTCGTGCAGGTCCTGCGGGATGCCCTGCAGGCCCGCCAGGAGGCTGACCATGAAGAACGGGTAGCCGGCCCAGATGTTGATGAAGGTCACCGTGCCGAGCGCGAGCTGCGGATCGGCGAGCCACTCCACGTCGGTGTTCAGTAGGAAGTTCACGATCCCGTTGGGGGAGAGAAGCATGCGCCACAGCACGGCGATGACGGCCGCCGTGAACAGCCACGGGAGGACGTACAGGGCCCGGAACACGGCCCGGGACGTCACGCTGATCAGCGGGCTGTTGAGCAGCATCGCGAAGGTGAGGCCGAGGACCAAATGGACGGCGACACTGACGGTGGAGAAGAAGACGGTGTTGCCGGTCGCCTTCCAGAACGCCGGGTCCGTCAGCACGGTGACGTAGTTCGCCGTCCCGGTGAACTCGGAGGACTTTTTTAGGATCACGTTGTCCTGGAAGGAGTAGCCGATGACCATCACGATCGGCACGATCATGAGGACGAACAGCAGGATCAGGGTGGGGGCAAGGAATCCGTAGGACTCGCCGGCGCGACGCAGCTGGCGGCGCTTCCGGTGCGGTGCTCCCTGGAGGAGGGTCTCGGGGTCGGGCGGGGTGACGGTACGGAGGCTCATGGGGTGACCTTTGTGGGGGATCGGGCACCGCGTGGGGGCAGCGGTGCCCGATCCGGTTCGGGGGAAGGACCTAGAACTCGCCTTCCCATTCCGTCTGCGCCTTCTGGAGCGCCTCGGAAAGGGACTGCTGTCCGTCGAAAGCGGACTGCAGCTGGGCGCCGAGCTGGCGCATCAGTTCCTCCGCCACGGGAAGGCCGACGAACTCGTTGGCCGGGTAGCCCGCCTGGTAGATCTCGAACGCCTTCTTGAACAGATCGTCGTCCTCGACGAACTCGGGGACCGATTCGGTGTTGCCGGGGAAGGCATTCGCCATGGTCGAGAGGTCGGAGTTGGTCTCCTCGCTCATGAGGAACGAGACCAGTTTCGCGGCCGCGTCCTTGTGCTCGGAGTTCTCGGCGACGCCGATACCCCAGGAGGCGTAGGGGATGCCCCGCTCGCCCGTGTAGTCGTCCTCGGCCGGGACGGCCGAGATGGAGAAGTTGAGGTCCGGATTGGTCTCGCGGATCAGGTTGATGTGCGCGAGGGAGTCGATCATCATGCCGACGCGACCGTTGGTGAACTCCTCAACCTTGTCCTGCTCCTTCATGGTGAAGCTGCCGGGAGCGATCACGCCGTCGTCCCAGAGCCCGCCGATGAACTCGACGGCGGAGGTGACGTCGTCGTTCGTGAGGTCCGGCTGGCCGTCCTTGAGCATGGTGCCGCCGGAGGCCCAGGCCCAGGACATGACATCGTTCTGCACGCCATTGGGTGCTTCGAGGGAGAGGGGGAGTACCCAGCCGGAGGCGTCACCGTCGAGGTCGGAGACCTTCTTGGCTGCATCGGCGAAGTCGCTGCGGGTCTCAGGGGGTGCAGCCACGCCCGCCTGGGACAGCAGGTCGTCATTCGTGAACATGGGATAGACGAAGTTCACGACCGGAACCATGTAGGTCTTGTCCTCGACCTTGACCTGGCTCACGAGTTGGCTGTCATCGAAGCCGGCATCGTCCAGCAGGGGAGTCAGATCGGCGATGACGCCCTGGTCAGCGAAGTCGCTGACCCAGGCTCCGTCCAGGCCGACGACGTCCGGCATCGTCCCGGAGGCGGCTCCCGCAAAGAGCTGCTCCTTGGTGGAGGCATAGGGGCCGCTGACGAGGTCGACCGTGATCTCGGGATTGGCTTCCTCGAACTTGTCGATCAAGGCGCGGAACTCGCCGTCGGGAAGTTCTGGCTCCCACCACTGAGCGAACTCGATGGTGACATCACCTCCGGCCTCCTCGGAGCCGGACCCGCCCGAACCGCAGCCCGTGAGTGCCACGATCGAGACTGCTGTGGTTGCGATGCCGGTGAGCAGGGTTGCGCGGGAACGCATGCGCCGATGGGTGGACATCAGGTCTCCTCGTTGAGATTGTGCGATATTTCGCTGGATTGTGCTCTTTCTTGCCGCTTTCTCCACGATTGTGCGCTCCGCCACAGAAGGTCGTCAAGGGTTTGGGGAAGAGAAGACGCGCAAAGAAGCACGAATGTCATCCGTGAGCGCTGATTGATCGCAAGAACTTGCAGCTTCCTGCCGTTTTTACTGCATGCGGGAAGTCCGTGTGTTACAGATGAAGGCATGACATCGCAAGAACTGCAGCGCGTCCGCCAGCTCCCCGCGGGGCGGAAGGCCGACCTCGCGGCTTATGTCGACGAAGTGGGACGGGTGACGGTCGCGGACCTCGCCGCCCACTTCAACGTGTCCATCGACACGATCCGACGTGACCTCGACCAGCTCGACCGCGAGAACGTCCTGATCCGGACCCACGGAGGGGCCGTCAGCGCCACCGAACGGGCAGGGCGTGACCGGGAGATCGACGTGCGGCTCAGCATGCAGACCGCGGAGAAGGAGGCAATAGCCCAGTTGGCCGTCGAGCTGGTGGCGGACGGATCGGTTCTCATGATGAATGCCGGCACGACGAGCCTCGCCGTAGCACGGGCCCTACGGAACCACCGCAATCTGACCATCGCCACGAACAACCTGCGCATTCCGGCGGAGATCTCACCGGCGGTGTTCCGTGACCTCTACATGTTCGGCGGAGCCGTGCGTACGCTGACCCAGGCGACCACGGGCCCCGTAACCCTCAGGATGAATGCGAGCACGTCCGAGGTGGAGATCCGCTGCGACATCGCGCTCATCGCGGTCGGTGCCGTGGACGCGTCCGGCTACTCCACATCGAACCTCGGTGACGCGACGATGATGGCCGACATGATCCGCCGGGCAGAACGTACCGCCATCCTCGCGGACTCGACCAAGCTCGACCGCCGCCTGTTCGCGCAGATCGTGCCGCTGGAGGGTGCCGATTTCCTCCTCACCGACAAGGCTCCCGAACCCGGGCTCGCGGCGGCACTCGCGGCAGCGGGAGTGACGGTGCTGGTGCCCGAGGTGGGCTGACCTCCGGTCCTGCTGCCGCTCCGCCCGGGACCGGCCTGCTCAGGACTTCGCTTTCTCCTCGATGATCTTGAGCAGCGCTGCGTCGTCGAGTTTCTGCCAGGGGGACGCGTCCGAGCCCTGCACTGCGGCCTCCGGGCTGTCGCTCTGGCTCCACCACTTCGCCTCGTACACGCGACCCTCGACGAGGATGCGGTCGCCCCGCTCGTACACCTTCTTGGGGTTCCACTCCGGGTAGAGGTCAGGACACCGAGTCCAGCGTGGACCTCGGCACGCACGGCTGGACGCTCATGAACTACCCGGAGCGCCTCAGCTACAGCGCCACGCCGCCCGACTTCGGATCGCTCGTGGTGCAGCGGCGGCGCTGGGCCAACGGCGGCCTGCTGATCCTGCCGAAGCTGTGGAACCAGCTACGACGGCGCCGCCACCTCCGCGAACCGGTCCTCGCCCGCGAGGTCCTGCTGCGGGTCAACTACATGGCATCGATCGCCTGGGCGAGCTTCGGGCTGCTGTTCCTCCTGGCATACCCCTACGACAGCAGGCTCCTGAGCCCCGTCGTCTTCCTGGCCGCGGCACCGTACTTCTTGGCCATGGGCAGCGACCTCCGTGACTGCGGGCACCGCTTCTCGGACATCTTCCGGATCTACGGCTTCAACCTCGTGCTGCTGCCGGTCAACCTCGCTGGCGTGCTGAAGTCCATCCAGCAGGCGTTCACGGGGGAGAAGATCCCGTTCGTCCGCACGCCGAAGGTCAAGGACCGCACCGCGGCACCGGGCCTCTACGTGGTGATCCCGTACGCGATCGTGGCATTCTCGCTGCTCACCCTGGTCCGTGATTTGATGGAGCAGAACTGGGGCAACGCCGTGTTCGCCGGGCTCAATGCGGTGCTCGCGGCCGGCGCCATCCGCGCGTACATCGGGATCAAGAACTCGATGGTCGACATGTGGCTCGGCGTCCTGAACTGGCTGTACGTGGCGCCACGGACCAGGAGGGTCGAGACGTCACGGGTCATCGAGAAGACGGCCGAGGAGGCCGACTGGGAGTCGATCCTGTACCACGGCGACCGCCGCCTGAACCGGGACCTGCGCTCGGGCAACGACCGCCGTCGTCGTACCGGGGTGCGGTAGCGCCGGTCACCCGGCTGCACGTCGGCCGCGCATCCCTTCCACCGGTACAGGGCCCCCAGGCTGAACTAGGGAGCCGCCGGCGCCGTCGATGAGCGGACGACCAGCTGCGTGGCCAGCTCGACACGGGTCACGTCCGGCTTCTCGCCGTCCATCTCACGGAGCAGCGCCCGGACCGCCGTCCGGCCCATCTCCCGCAGGGGCTGCGCAACGGTGGTGAGCTGCGGTGAGGTCTGTTCGCTGATGTAGGTCCCGTCGAAGCCCACCACGCTCAGTTCGCCGGGGACCGAGATGCCCAGTGCGTGCGCCTCGGCGAGCACACCCACGGCGATGCTGTCGGAGGCCGCGAAGATGGCGTGCGGCGGGTGGTCCAGGGCGAGGAGCTGGACCAGGCTGCGCCGCCCGGTCTCCGAGTCGAAGCTGCCCGCCAGGACGTAGTCCTCCGAGATCCGGATACCGCGTTCGAGGAGGGCGGCGACATAGCCGTGCTCGCGGTCCTGGCTGCATTCGGCGCTGGCAGGTCCGCCGATGAACGCAATGCGGGTATGGCCGAGGCCCAGCAGATGCTCCGTGGCGGCCTTCCCTCCGGCCCAGTTCGTGGCACCCACGCTCGCCACGCCCGGTCCGGGTGGATTGATGGGATCGATGAGCACCACGGCGATGCCTCGCTTCTTCACTTCCTTGATCTCCCGCGGGGACCAGCGGGACGTGACGAGGAGCAGGCCGCGGCGGCCCGACGCCTGCATCTTCTCGGCCCGCTCACCGGCAGGAAGATGCGTGAGGCCCGTCTTGGACAGTACGACCTCGGCGCCGTGCAGCTCCGCGCACTCGAGGATCCCGTCCATCACCTCCGAGTAGTACGCCGTCGCCACGCTGTCCACGGCGACGTCGATCAGCGTGGACGCCGGAGGCGCGAGGGCGAGGCGCTGACCGGGCGGCTGATACTCGGACGTCCGGAGTGCTTCCAGGACCCGTTTCCTGGTGGCCGGGGCAACATCCTCCCGGCCGTTGATCACCTTCGACACCGTCGGAGTGGACACTCCGGCGAGAGCTGCGACGGACGCCAGCGTGGCCCTCGTTCGAACTTCAGTTTCCGACAATGTTTCGAAATCCTCTCCGGGATGGGCCTGCCCCCATCCTGCCCGAGCCAGGCGGAAGAGTCGAGGGGTGTGGGAACGGGCGCACAGAATTGGTCTCCTGGAGGGCATTGACCGATCGATGTGACGCAGGTAACTTTACGTTTGTTAGTTTGTTGTTATCGAAAACATTTCGAATCTCTTCCGCAGCGTGGCGGTCAGCGACCGCATACCCGCGGAGTTGACCTGCCCATCTCAGCCGGCATTGGTGCCTCGAGCTGAGTCGACTTACGGAAGAACTGATGAAGATGCGAACAACCACCTCCCTGATCTCGGCGGTTTCCGCCATCACCCTGGCCCTCAGCCTCTCCGCCTGCGGATCCAGCGGCCCGCAGGACCCTGCCGCGGATTCCGCGTCCCCGACGATGTGGGCGCTCACGGGCAGCAGCGAGAAGATTTTCCGCTCGTCCGTCGAGACGTGGAACGAGGAGCACGCGGACGACACGATCAACCAGGAGTTCTTCGCCAACGACGCCTACAAGACCAAGGTGCGCACGGCGGTCGGAGCCGGTGAAGGACCCACGTTCATCTACGGATGGGGTGGCGGCGTGCTGAAGTCCTATGTCGACGCCGGCCACGTCAGCGACCTGGACGATTTCCTCGCCGAGAACCCTGAGGTGAAGGACCGCTACATCCCCTCGGTGCTCGAGAACGGTGTGATCGACGGCAAGACCTACGCCCTGCCCAACAACAACATGCAGCCGATCGTCCTCTACTACAACAAAGAGGTCTTCGAGAAGATCGGCGCGGAGCCTCCCAAGACCTGGGACGACCTGATGGCGCTGGTCCCCAAGTTCAACGACGCGGGAATCGCACCCTTCTCCCTGGCGGGCCAGTCCAAGTGGCCGAACCTGATGTGGCTGGAATACCTCGTTGACCGTATCGGCGGACCCGAGGTCTTCCGTGCGATCCTGGACGGCGAGGAGAACGCCTGGTCCGATCCCGCTGTGATCGAAGCCCTCACGAAGATCCAGGACCTGGTCGACGCCGGCGGGTTCGTCAACGGCTTCTCCTCCATCGCGGCGGACGCCGGAGCGGACAGCGCCCTCCTGTACACCGACAAGGCAGCGATGATGCTCCACGGCGGCTGGGTGTACCAGAACCTGAAGAACGACGCCCCGGAGTTCGTCGAGTCGGGAGAGGTCGGCTTCACCACCTTCCCCTCGGTCGAAGGCGGGGAGGGCGATCCCGCCAACATCGTGGGCAACCCGGCGAACATGTGGTCCCTCTCCTCGACGGCTTCCGACGAGCAGAAGGAGTCCGCCCTGAACTACCTCAAGGACGGGCTGTTCAGCGAGGAGTACACCCAGGCCATGATCGATTCCGGCGCGGTCCCCGCGGTCAACGGCATCGAGGATCAGCTCGCAGCCTCCGATGACAAGGACTTCGTCCAGTTCGTCTACGGGCTGGCGCAGGATGCCCCGAGCTTCCAGCTCTCCTGGGACCAGGCACTGAGCCCGGCACAGGGTGACGCCATGCTCGCGAACCTCGACCAGATCTTCATCGGCGAGATCACGCCGGAAGAATTCGCCGAGAACATGAACGCAACCCTGGGCAAATGAGCACCCTGCTGAAGCCGAAACCCGCGATGAAGGTGCGGGGTGCGCGGGCCGAAGGGCCCTCGGCGTGGATGGTCGTCCCGGCGCTGGTCTTCTTCGTGACCTTCGCCGTCGTGCCCCTGCTCGGCGTGCTGTTCCTCAGCTTCACCCACTGGAACGGGCTGGGCGCGATCACCTGGGCCGGCCTGGAGAGCTGGCGCACCGCCCTCACAGATTCGGTGACGCTGAATGCCCTGATCGTCACGGTGAAGATCATGGTCTACTCGCTCGTGGTGCAGGTCCCGATCAGCCTCCTCCTGGGGGTGTTCACGGCGGGGAACCAGCGCTACCGAGCGGTGCTCGCCGTCCTGTACTTCGTCCCGCTCCTGCTCTCATCGGCGGCCGTGGCGATCGCGTTCAAGGCGCTGCTGGACCCCAACTTCGGGATGGGGCCGGGCCTGCACATCCCGGTCCTCGCCCAGAACTGGCTCGGCAGCGCCGACCTGGTGCTGTTCGTGGTCATCTTCGTCATCGCCTGGCAGTTCGTCCCCTTCCACACGCTCATCTACCAGGGCGGCGTGCGCCAGATCCCGGCCTCCTTCTACGAGGCAGCCCAGATCGACGGGGCCGGACGGATCCAGCAGTTCTTCCACATCACGCTGCCCCAGCTGAAATACACCATCATCACCTCGTCCACCCTCATGGTCCTGGGATCGCTGGCGTACTTCGACCTGATCTTCGTCCTCACGGCCGGCGGCCCGGGGTATGCGACCCGGCTCCTCCCGCTGCACATGTACCTCACGGGGTTCCGGGCCAATGACATGGGAGCAGCGAGCGCCCTCGGCGTGATCCTCGTGGTCATCGGCCTGGGTCTCGCCCTCGTGCTGCAGCGGCTCGGCGGCAACAGCCGCAGCGCAAGCCAACTGGAAGGAGCGTAGTCATGGCACTGGCAACCGATACGGCGCAGGGGACTGCAACGCGAGTGAAGCAGCGCTCCCAGGGGAAGCGGCTGGGCAGGAGTACGCCCAACGTCCTGGGCGGGCTCGGCGGGTGGGTGTGGCTTGCCCTGATCATCCTGCCCGTCTACTACGTGGTCATCACGAGCCTAAAGAACCAGGCGGGGTTCTTCGGGTCGAACCCGCTGGCTCCGTCCACCTCACCGACCCTGGTCAACTACCGGACGGTCCTCGAGGCGAACTTCGTCCGCTACTTCATGAACAGCGTGATCGTGACGCTGGGCAGTGTCATTCCCGCCGTCGTCGTGTCCTTCATGGCCGCGTATGCCGTGGTGAGGGGGAGCGGGCGCATCATCGGCTCCGCGCACACGTTGTTCCTGATGGGGCTCGCGATCCCGCTGCAGGCGACGATCATCCCCATCTACTTCATGATCACGAAAGCGCACCTCTACGACACCCTGCTGGCGCTGATCCTGCCGTCGATCGCCTTCGCCATCCCCATCTCGGTGCTGATCCTGTCGAACTTCCTCCGGGATGTTCCGCGGGAGCTCTTCGAATCCATGAGGCTCGACGGCTGCTCGGAGTTCACGATGATGTGGCGCTTGGCCCTGCCGCTGGTCCGTCCCGCGGTCGTCACCATTGCCATCTACAACGCACTCCACGTCTGGAACGGCTTCCTCTTCCCGCTGATCCTGACCCAGAGCCCCGACAAGCGGGTCCTGCCCCTCTCGCTCTGGGCCTTCCAGGACGAGTTCACCGTGAACATCCCGGCGGTCCTCGCCGCCGTCGTGCTCTCCACACTCCCGCTGGTCGTCCTCTACGTGCTGGCCCGCCGCCAGCTCGTGAGCGGACTGACCGCCGGATTCAACAAGTAGACCGAAAGGAACCTGCAGCCTGATGACTTCCACGCAGCAGAACGCGCTGAGGGTCGGCATGGTCGGCTACGCCTTCATGGGCGCGATGCACTCCCACGCCTGGCGCACCGCGCCACGCTTCTTCGACCTCCCGCTCCAGCCCGAACTCGCGGTCCTCGCCGGCCGCGACCAGGCAGCCGTGAAGACCGCGGCCGGGAAGCTGGGCTGGCGGGACACCGAGACGGACTGGCGGGCCCTGGTGGAGCGCGACGACGTCGACCTGATCGACATCTGCACCCCCGGGGACACGCACGCCGACATCGCCATCGCGGCACTCGAAGCCGGCAAGCACGTGCTCTGCGAGAAACCGCTCGCCAATTCGGTCGAGGAGGCGGAACGCATGGCGGCGGCCGCCCGGGCCGCCGAGGCGAACGGGGTCTTTGCGATGTGCGGGTTCTCCTACCGCCGCACGCCAGCCCTGACCCTCGCCCGCCGGCTCGTCGAGCAGGGGAGGCTCGGTAGGATCCGGCACATCCGGGCGCAGTACCTCCAGGACTGGCTGACGGACGAGAACGCCCCGATGACCTGGCGCCTGGACAAGAGCAAATCGGGATCGGGTGCCCTCGGGGACATCGGAGCGCACAGCATCGACGCGGCGCAGTACGTGACGGGACTGCCGATCCAGGGAGTCTCCGGTCTCCTCACCACCTTCGTGCACGAACGTCCCCTCGGAGGAACCCGCGTGGGCCTCGGGGGCTCGGGCGCCAGTGACGGCGGCACCGGCACGGTCACGGTCGATGACGCCGCGATCTTCAGTGCGCGGTTCGAGGGAGGAGCGATCGGCGTCTTCGAAGCCACCCGCTTCGCGACCGGCAGGAAGAACAACATGCGTCTGGAGGTCAACGGGAGCCTCGGCTCGCTCGCCTTCGACTTCGAGAACATGAACTCCCTGGAGTTCTACGACGCCACGCAGCCTCCCGAGACCGCGGGATTCAGCACCATCAACGTCACCGAATCCGTGCACCCCTACACCGGCAACTGGTGGCCGGCCGGGCACGGCCTCGGCTACGAGCACGGCTTCACGCACCAGGTCGTGGACCTGGTGCAAGCGATCGCGGACGGCACGACGCCCTCCCCGTCCTTCGACGAGGCGCTGCGGGTCCAGAAGGTCCTGCACGCCATCGAACAGTCCGCCGCGGCCGAATCGGGGTGGCAGCATGTCTGAGGCCTTCGCGACCGGAGGTGCCACCCCGCGCCCGGTGACCCTGTTCACCGGGCAGTGGGCCGACCTGCCGTTCGAGGACGTGGCGAGGATGGCCGGCGACTGGGGGTTCGACGGCCTCGAGATCGCCTGCTGGGGAGACCATCTGGACCCGGTGAGGGCCGCGACGGACGACGACTACGTCCAGGACCGGCTCCGGATCCTCAAGGAGAACAACCTCACGGTCGATGCGATCGCCATCCACCTCACCGGGCAGGCCGTGTGCGACGACCCGATCGACGAACGCCACCAGGACATCCTCACTCCCGAGGTCTGGGGGGGCGGTGATCCCGAGGGGGTCCGCCGGCGGGCCGCCGACGTCGTCAAGGACACCGCCCGGGCAGCAGCCCGACTCGGAGCGTCGGTGGTCACGGGATTCACCGGTTCGTCCGTCTGGAAGTACGTCGCGATGTTCCCTCCGGCGTCCGAGCAGATGATCACCCGCGGCTACGAGGACTTCGCAGCCCGGTGGAATCCCATCATGGACGTGTTCGACGCCGAGGGGGTCCGGTTCGCGCTCGAGGTGCATCCCTCCGAGGTCGCCTACGACTACTGGACCACCCAGCGCACCCTGGAGGTCATGAGGGACCGCCCCGGCTTCGGGATCAACTTCGACCCCTCGCACTTCATCTGGCAGGACCTGGATCCGGTGATGTTCCTGCAGGATTTCGCACCGCACATCTTCCACGTCCACGTGAAGGAATCCGTCCGGCAACTGAACGGCCGCAACGGCCGCCTCGGGTCGCACCTGCCGTGGGGTGATCCGCGGCGGGGCTGGGACTTCGTCACGGCCGGCCACGGGGACGTCCCGTGGAAGCCGATCTTCCGCATGCTCAACTCGATCGGCTACCAGGGCCCCACCAGCATCGAATGGGAGGACGCCGGGATGGACCGGCTCGTCGGCGCACCGCAGGCGCTGAAGCTCGTACGGGAACTCGCCACCATCGCCCCCTCCGCGGCCTCCTTCGACGCCGCCTTCTCCCGCCAATCCACGACGAAAGAGACATCATGACCAGCAAGGAAGCACTCGTCGTCCGCGGCGGATGGGACGGGCACCAGCCCGTCGAGGCCACGGACCGCTTCATACCGTTCCTCCGGGACAGCGGGTACAGCGTCCGGATCGAGGAGTCACCGAAGATCTATGCGGACGCCGACTACATGTCGACCGTCGACCTGATCCTCCAGTGCAACACGATGAACACCATCGAGAAGGACGAATTCGCCGGTCTCCGGGCAGCGATCGAGGCGGGGACGGGACTGGCGGGCTGGCACGGAGGGATCGCCGACTCGTACCGCAACGAATCCGATTATCTCCACCTCATCGGCGGGCAGTTCGCCTGCCATCCGGGCAAGCACCCGGACGAGAGAATCGGGGAACAGTCCGACAACTACGTGCCGTACCGGGTGAACATGCTCCCGGCCGCGGCGGATCATCCGATCACCCGCGGCATCGGGGATTTCGACCTCGTGACGGAACAGTACTGGGTGCTCGCGGACGACTACATCGACGTGCTCGCGACCACGACCCAGGCCGTCCGCGCCTGGGACCCGTGGAACCGTCCGGTGACGTCCCCCGCCATCTGGACCCGCCAGTGGGGCAAGGGCCGCATCTTCGTGGCGACCCCCGGCCACCGCGTCGAGATCCTCGACGACCCGAATGTCAGAACCATCATCGAAAGGGGTTTGCTGTGGGCGAGCCGTTGAACGTCGGAATCATCGGCTGCGGAGCAATCGTAGCCCAGTACCTGAAGACCCTGCCGTCGCTGCCGTCCGTCAACCTCCGGGCGGTCGCCGACCTCGACTTCAGCCGCGCCGAGGCCGTCGCGGCATCCCAGGACGGCGTCCGGGCCCTGACCGTCGACGAGCTCCTGGCCGACCCCGAGATCGACACCGTCCTGAACCTCACCATCCCTGCTGCACACGCCGACGTGGCCACCCGTGCGATCGCCGCCGGGAAGCACGTCTACGGCGAAAAGCCCCTGGCAGCGAACACGAGTCAGGCCCGGAAGGTCCTCGCGCTCGCGGACGAAGCCGGAGTCCGTGTCGGGTGCGCCCCCGACACAGTGCTCGGCACCGGGATCCAGACGGCCCGCCACGCCATCGACAGCGGCATGATCGGCCGGCCCATCTCGGCCACCGCCACCATGGTCACACCAGGGCACGAACGCTGGCACCCCAACCCGGACTTCTACTACGTGCCCGGCGGCGGACCCCTCCTGGACATGGGCCCGTACTACGTGACGGCGCTGGTCACCCTGCTGGGCCCCGTCACCTCCGTCATCGGTGCCGCGAGCCACACCCGGAAGGAGCGCACCATCGGCGGAGGTCCGCGTGCCGGCGAGACGATTCCCGTCTCCATCGACACCCATGTCACGGGCGTGCTCGTCCACGAATCAGGGGCGCTCTCCACCCTGGTGATGAGCTTCGACGCCGTGCAGACCCGTTCCTCCAACATCGAGATCCACGGTGAGCAGGCGAGCCTCACCGTCCCCGACCCGAACTACTTCGACGGCGAGGTGTCGATCTGCACCCTGGCGAACAGGGAGATCGGCTGGGACTCCATCCCCACCAGCGCGGGCTACATCGGGGCGGGCAGGGGCTACGGGCTCGCGGACATGGCGCTGACCCCCGCCGGCGAGCAGCACCGCGCCAGCGGGCAGCTCGCCTACCATGTGCTCGACGTCATGGAGTCGCTCCTGCGGTCAGCAGTCGACGGCAGCTCGGTACCGGTGCTGAGCACGGCGGAACGGCCGGCGGCGGTCGCCCTCACGTCGCTGTCGGAGCCGGTGTCGTCCCTCGCCACCTAGGCACCAGCCACCTCACCGATTGGCCGCCGGTCATGCGGCGGCCAGTCGGTGGTCCGGGTCATGCGGGTCCGCACTGCCCGTCGGCAGCGCGTCTGGCCCGCGTGGCTTGGCCTATGCCGATATCGCTGCCCGGGTGGAGATTCGCGCGTACCGGATGAGCGCTTCCTCTTCCTCGTCGGCCGTGATGGCGCCGGTGAGGACATTGATCCCGTAGCCGTCCTCCAGGGCGACGAAATTGCGCGCCAGTTCTTTCGACGTCGCCACGAGCTGGAACTCTCCTGCTGCCTGGCCTTCTTCCAGGATTGCTTCGTAGAGGGCGGTCTGCCGCTCGATGAAGGTGGCGTACTGGGATGCCGCCGCCTGGTTCCTGAGGACGACCGGCATCAGTTCGTAGAGGATGCGGCTCGCCTCCTCCGTCGCTCCCGGCCGGGGTACGCCGGAGCGGATGCACTCGTCGAGTTTCTCCGTCGGGCTCGGGACGCCGGCAACGTGCTCCTCCCTCCGCAGGCAGTACTCGAGGCTGCCGTGCTCGAAGACCGCCGAGAAGAGATCCCGGACGTCAGGGTAGTAATACAGCACCGAGGCCGACGTCAGCCCTGCCTCCTGGGCGATGTCCGCGAGCTTCATCCCGGCGGCCCCATGCTGAAGGACGGCCTGGGCCGCCGCGCTGATCAGCTCGTCCCGGCGCTTGGTCTGGTTCCGTGGTCTCGCCATAGCTAGATGATGGCATACGCCTTCGATGCGCTTCCGTTGACACCCCGTGAATAGTTAACTAAAGTTTCTTTAACTTACTCATGTGGCGCCCGTCACACGGAAAAAGCAGGTTGAGCTATGTCACGCCCCCTTTCGCTGGCCCTTGTCCAGGCACCCACCCAACCGGAGAACAGCCTCACGGCGTTCGCCTCCGATCTGGAACGGGCCACCCGGGCCCACTCCCTGACGAGCCTGTTCGTCTACCCGGAGCTCCACCTCTGCGGAACAGGTGAAGCGGATCCGAATGAAACACCCTCGCTGATCGAGCAGCTGGCGCAGCCCCTCGATGGAGAGCGGGACCGGTCCCTCGCCGAACTCTCAGGAGACCTCGGTGTCTGGCTCGTGCCCGGCAGCTTCTACGAGCGCGGTGAGGACGGCCTGATCTACAACACGATGGCGGTGTACTCGCCGCAGGGACGCCGCGTGGCCGCCTACCGCAAGGTCTTCCCCTGGCGCCCCTACGAGAAGGTCGCCCCCGGTTCCGAGTTCGTCGTCTTCGACATGGACGGATTCGGACGGGTCGGTCTGTCGATCTGCTACGACGCGTGGTTCCCCGAGAGCAGCCGGCACCTGGCCTGGATGGGGGCGGAACTGATCCTCAACGTCGTCCAGACCCCCACCGCGGACCGTACGCAGGAAGTGGTCCTGGCCCAGGCGAACGCCATCGTGAACCAGGTCTTCGTCGCCAGCGTCAATGCCGCCGCCCCGCAAGGCCGCGGGCAGAGCCTGCTGGTCGATCCGCAGGGTCGCGTCCGCTCCGCGTCCACGGGCGCCGAGTCGACGATCCTGACCGACGTCATCGACCTGGACGACGTGAACCACGCCCGCAATTACGGGACGGCCGGAGTGACCTTCCCGTGGCAGCAGTTCACCCCGGCCGACACCCCGCTCGAACTCCCGCTCTACTCGGGCAGGATCCAGCCCGAGAACTGGGCGATCCAGGACTCCTCGCCCCTTCCCGCTCCCCGCCTGGCACCGGCAGGCACGGCACCCACAGAAACGAGCAGGCCATGAGCAGCACCTCCGGGCTGACAGCGAAGCTGTCCCTGTCCGCCGTCGTCATCTTCGGCCTCGCCTACATGTCACCGGCCATCGTGATGCTCACCTTCGGTGTCATCGCATCGACCAGTGCAGGCACCACGCCCCTCGCCTACGTCCTCGCGACCATCGCGATGTCCCTGACGGCCCTGAGCTACGGCAAGATGGCCCGGATCATCCCCGCGTCGGGGTCCGCCTACACCTACGCACGGAAGATGATCGATTCCCGCGTGGGATTCCTCGTCGGATGGGCGATCCTGCTCGACTACCTCTTCCTGCCCATGGTCGCGTGGCTGATCCAGGCTCTCTACCTGAACGCCCAGTTCCCCGGCATCCCGATGTGGGGGTGGCTCCTGGTGAACGTCGTGGCCACCACGATCGTCAACGTCCTGGGCATCGTGCTCGCCGACCGCGTGAACAAGACCCTCATGACCCTGACGATCGTCGGCATCATCGCCTTCGTCGTGATGTGCGTGAAGCACCTCGGGACCACCGCTGCCACTCCGGCCCTCGACCCGATCTGGAACTCGGCCACCACCATCGGCGCCGTCTCGGCAGCGGCCGCGATCGCCGCCTACTCCTTCCTCGGCTTCGACGCGGTCAGCACGCTCAGCGAAGAGACCCGCGACCCGAAGCGGAACATCCCTCGCGCAATCCTCCTCACGGCCCTCATCGGAGGAGCGATCTTCGTCTCCGTGTCCTACGTCATGCAGCTGGTCCATCCCGGAGGAACCTTCGAGGATGCCTCGACGGCGGCCTACTCCATGTCCCTGCTCGTCGGCGGGCAGGGCTTCGCCGACCTGATCAACACGGTGATCATCATCGGAGGCTTCGCATCGGGGCTGGCCATCCAGGCCAGTTCGAGCCGCCTGCTCTACGTGATGGGACGTGACGGAGTCCTGCCGCGCCGTTTCTTCGGGCGGCTCCACCCCCGGTTCAAGACCCCGGTCCTGAACCTCCTGCTCATCGGCGCCGCCGCGATGTTCGCCCTGAACCTCTCCCTGGACACCGCGACGTCCTTCATCAACTTCGGGGCGTTCCTGACGTTCGCGATGGTCAATGTCTGCGTCATCGCCTACTTCATCCGCGAACGGAAGCACGGGAAGCGTTCGGTCCTGGGCTTCGTCGTCGTCCCGGCCATCGGCGCCGTCGTCGACCTGTACCTGCTCACGCAGCTCAGCACGACCGCCATCCAGCTGGGCCTCGCGTGGCTGACCCTGGGGATCATCTACCTCGCGGTCCTCACCAAGGGATTCCGCAAGGCTCCTCCGGAGATGCATCTCGATGCGGCTCCTGCGGAGGCCAGGCTCCCGGCGCCCACCCACTGACCGTGAGTACCAACGAAGCTCCGCCGGGACGATTTCTTCGTCCCGGCGGAGCTTTCTCGTGTGGAACCGGGTGGCGGCGGCCTCAGGTCCCGCAGTACGTCGTGTACGAACCGAAGTCGTCCGGCGCTCCCGCGGCGTAGCGCTCCAGCCCCGGCCGCTCGTCGAAGGGTGCGCGGACGACGTCGACGAGCCGGTCCAGCGGGTCGAGGTCGCCGGCGGTCGCGGCTGCGAGCGCCTCCTCGACGAGGTGGTTCCTCGGGATGTACATCGGGTTGACGCGGTCCATCGCGTCGGCGTTCGGGGTCAGCGCCAGCCAGCGGGCAGCCCAGGCATCGAAGGCGGCGACGCCGAGCACCTTGTCCCGGGCCGGCCGCGCGTCACCGCGGACCACGGAGCTGAGGCCCCGGAAGAAGGACGTGTAGTCGACGTGGTTCTCCTGCAGGAGGGTGAGCACGTCGTTGGCGAGGGGCGACGCGACGTCGTCGCCGACGTCGTCGGCCAGTCCCAGCTTCGCCTTCATCCCGGCGAGCCACGCGCCGCTGTACTGGGGGCGGAAGGCCTCGAGCGCGCCGACGGCGAGTGCGACCGCCTGCTCCTGGTCGTCTTGGATAAGCGGCAGCAGGGTCTCCGCGAGGCGTGCGAGGTTCCACTCCGCAATGAGCGGCTGGTTGGCGTAGGCGTAGCGTCCGCCGCGGTCGATGGAGCTGTAGACGCTGGAGTAGTCGAAGACATCCATGAACGCGCAGGGTCCATAGTCGATGGTCTCGCCCGAGATGGTCATGTTGTCCGTGTTCATCACCCCGTGGATGAACCCCACGAGCATCCACTGCGCCACGAGCGAGGCCTGCGCGGACACGACCGACTCGAACAGGGTGAGGTAGGGGCGTTCGGCGGCCGCGACCTCGGGGTAGTGCCGGCTGATGGCGTGGTCGGCCAGGCGCCCGAGGAGGTCCTGGTTGCCGGTGGCCGCCGCGTACTGGAAGCTGCCCACGCGCAGGTGGCTGCTGGCGACACGCGTCAGGACGGCGCCGGGCAGCATCGTCTCGCGGCGCACGGCACGTCCCGTCGCGACGACCGCGAGGGAGCGCGTCGTCGGGATCTGGAGCGCCTGCATGGCCTCGCTGAGGATGTACTCGCGGAGCATCGGCCCGACGACGGCGAGCCCGTCGCCGCCGCGGGCGAAGGGCGTGCGGCCCGAGCCCTTGAGGTGGATGTCGCGCAGGCGCCCCTCGGCGTCGGTGATCTCGCCGAGGAGGAGCGCGCGCCCGTCGCCGAGCCTCGGGTTGAAGCTCCCGAACTGGTGGCCCGAGTAGGCCTGGGCCACCGGCGTCGCGCCCTCCGGCAAAGAGGTGCCGATGAGCAGGGCGAGGCCCTCAGGGGACCGGAGAAACGTGGGATCGAAGCCGAGTTCCGCGGCGAGCTGCTCGTTGAGGGCGAGCAGCTGCGGCTCGGGAGCCTCGTCCGCCTGCCACGCGACCGCCATCTCGGGCAGTTCCCGCGCGAAGCGACCGTCGAAAGTGACCCTGGAATCTGTAGGCACGCTCATCCATCCACCGTACGCCCAGGGGACGCGCCGTTGTCACGGCCCCGGGCCCTGCATGACGCGCTTGCGCAATCCTTGGTTGGCCGACTCGCGGTGGTCACCCTACGATGGCCGACATCAGGCGCAGCCTTCCGGCTGGCACGGGTGGTTCAGGGATAAGGGTTTCGATGGCGAACGGCGATGACGCGGCACGACTGGCGGAGCGGGTGCTGCAGGAGGCGGCAGGTGCGCGGGTCATCTGGGACTTCGACGGCGTCGTCGGGCATACTGAACCGCTGCACGAGGCGAGCTACCGGGACCTGGCGGAACGACGGAACTACCGTTTCGGCCCCGGCTTCTTCGGTGACCTCGTGGGCCACACCGAGCAGTGGATCTGGGAGCGTGTGATCTCCGAAGGATTCCCTGGCGCCGAGGAGGACATCGCCGCGCTCCACAGGGAACGCGGCGAGGTGGTCGCCGTCTCGGCCCTGGCGGGCCTCTCGCCGTCCTGGCTCGCCGCCCGCCTCATGCCGGCCCTGGCGGAGGTCGCCGCCGAGCAGGTGGTGGTCTCCAACGGCGACCCGGACCTCATCGCGGCGCTGCTCGGGAAGTGGGGCCTCGACCCGTTCGTGCGCGTGGCACGCCGCGATCACGGCCGCGACAAGGAAGCCCTGTTCCGCGAGCTGTGCATGCCCCCCTGTGTGGTGCTGGAGGACAGCGACGCCTACCTCGCGCTGGGCAGGGAGATCGGCGCCTTCACCGTCGGGGTCCGGCACTCGCACAACCCCCGCGCCGCACTGGATGCTGACCTCACCACCCACCTCTGAACCGTCCGCCGCCGAGCAAGGACCCGACATGACCGACTCCACGAGCGCCTCCCCGAAACCCGTCGTCCTCCTCCGTCCCGCGCCGCAGAAGCGGGACAGGATCTTCACCCCCGAAGCCCTGGCCCGGCTCGACGCCGCCTTCACCGTCATCGACCTCGAGGACGCCCCGGACGACGCCCTGTTCGAGGAGCACCTGCAGGATGCGTTCGCGATCGTCGGCCAGCCGGACCTCGACGCCGACCGGCTGACCCGGGCGACCAGCCTCAAGGCCCTCATCAACGTCGAGGGCAACTTCTTCCCGAACGTCGACTACGGCACGGCCTTCGCGCGCGGCGTGCGCGTGCTGGGCTGCGGTTCGGCCTACTCGCAGGCCGTCGCCGAATTCTCGCTGGGGCTCGCCCTCGATCTCGCCCGCGGCATCAGCGGGCAGGACGGCGCGATGCGCGACGGCAGCGAGAAGTACGTCAGCGAGTCCGCGGGGGATGCCATCCTCCTGCACCGCGCCGCCGTCGGGATCCTCGGCTACGGCAACCTGGGGCGCAGCTTCCACCGCCTGCTCCAGCCGTTCCACACCACGGTGCGCATCTACGATCCCTGGCTGCCGCCCGCCGTCATCCAGGAGACCGGTGGAATCCCCGCCGGCCTCGAGGAGACCCTGCGCTCCAGCCAGTTCCTCTTCGTCTTCGCGACGGCGACGGCAGACAACGCCCACCTGCTCGACGGCACCGCCCTCGACCTCCTGCCCGACGGCGCCCGCATCATCCTCGTCAGCCGGGCCGCCGTCGTGGACTATGACGCGCTGCTGGAACGGCTGCAGCAGGGCCGGTTCCTCGCGGCCATCGACGTGTGGCCCACCGAGCCACTGCCGAAGGACAGCCCGTTCCGGGGGCTGGCCAACACCGTCCTGTCCCCGCACCGGGCGGGAGGCATCCCCCAGGCGTTCCATTCCATCGGCGACATGGTGGTGGACGACCTCACCCTGATGGCTCGTGGACTCCCGCCCGTCCGGCTGCAGGCGGCAGCCCCCGAACTGGTGGGACGCTACCGCAACAAGCCGGTCACCTGATCCGGGAGGCCGGTGCCCCGGGATCGAGCCGGGGTGGCTCCAGCAGCTGCCGGGCGACCTCGGAGTCGGTGATGAGTACGTTCACCCAGCCACCGTTGATCGCGCCCCGGATGGCAGCGAGCTTCCGCATGCCGCCCGCGACGCCGATCCGGCGGGGGATCTGGAGCATCGCCTCGGAGCTGATGGAGATCATGCGTTCCTCGATCGCCGGGTTCATCGGCTTGCCGTCGATGTCGAAGTAGCGCAGGCAGATCTCCCCGACCGCCCCCGATTCCAGCAACTCGTTCTCCTCGGCCGCCGTCAGCGCGTTACCGCTGGCCTGCCATAGCGGCGACGCGGGGAAGGTCCCGATCCCCACCAGCGACGTGTTGACCCGCGACCACGCCTCGGCGGTGGCGGCGACGGCGGGATCGTCGAGGAAGGCCTGGCGGATGTTGTTGTTCGCCACGAGGCCCGGTGCTGCCATGTAGAAGGGCTTGGCCGAGGTCAGCTCGGCCAGGTGGGACACCAGCCGCGTGGCCTGGATCTGCGCCTGCGGGCTTCCAACCCCTCCGATCAGCTGAATCACTTCGCTCAGGACCTTGCGGGGGCGGGAGCGCATCGCCTCCACCGTCTGCAGCAGGGTCGTACTCCAGTTGGAGATGCCGACGACGTCGTTCACCTCGATGGTGGTCTCGAGGTAGCTGGCCGCGCACGAGCCGAGCCGCATGCCGAGCGACGCATCGTCGACCATGTCGGCCACCACCACCTCCTGGAGGCCGTACTTCTCCTCAAGGGCCTTCTCGAGCCCCACATAGATGCCCGCCGGCTGCACCACGGACGTGCGGACGATGCCGAGTTCGGCCGCCAGCTTCAGGCACCGGGAGACCCTCGCCTGCGAGAGGTTCAGCCGGCCGGAGATGTCTCCCTGGGCGAGGCCCTCCTCGTGGTACAGCACGGCGATCTTGGTCAGGAGACGGAGCTGATCGGGGGTCGCGGTGGTGAGTGACGTGGGATCGTTCGGCGGGGTCATGAAGCACTACCTTTCGAGGTCCGTCAGCAGTCTCTGAATATATATGCAGGGCTGATTGGCGCGCTCTCCGGGGGGTGGTCTGAATGCGTATTCAACGGTCACGAATCGTTATAACTGATTCCCGGAGAACCCTTTTTCGGCGTGATTCCGCTCCTAGACTCCAAGCATCCATCCAGCTTCAGCGCCGAAGTTTCGCGAGGAATTTCCCGACTGATCCACCTGTCTCAGGGAGACACCATGAAGTCATCGACGACTGCACGACCAGCTCTGAAATCCGCAGGCATCCTCTCCACCCTCACCCTGGCCGCCTTAGCTCTTGCCGGGTGTGGCGCGGCCGCCCCCACTGCTGGCGACACGGCAACCGGCGGCGCCGCCTCCACCTCCTGCTCCGTCAACGGGGAGCCGTTCAGCACCGACGACGCCGAGGACAGCATCGAGTACAGCGAGCTCGAGAGCTCACTGGGCGCCGTTCCCGAGGCCCCCGAGGACACGCAGATCGGCTCCATCATGAAGTTCCTGGGCAACCAGTACTGGGTAGCACTGTCCGACGGGCAGAAGGCAGCCGCCGAGAAGTACGGCGTCGGTGTCGATGTCCAGGCCGCAGCGACGGAATCCGACCAGGTCGGCCAGCTGAACGCGGCGGAGACCATGCTCCAGAAGAAGTACACGATGCTCGTCTCACCGCAGACGGACACCAACCTGTGCCCCGCCGTCGAGAAGGCCGAGCAGCAGGACCTGCTCGTCGTCAATGTCAATGATGCCGTCCTCCCCGGTGCGAAGCAGTGGGTGGGACCCAACCAGATGCAGAACGGCGTCAGCGCCGCCGAGTTCGTGCTCGAGTCCGCGGAGGAGGGCGACCAGGTCGCCGTCATCGAGGGCCAGGCCGGCGTGTACGCCGCGAAGCAGCGCACTGCGGGATTCACCACCACCGCGGAGGAGGGCGGCCTCGAGGTCGTCGCCAGTGTTCCGGGTGACTGGGACATCGCGAAGGCACGCGACGCCGCGACCACCATCATCAGCCAGTACCCCGACATCACGGCGATCTACGCCAACAACGACGGCATGGCACTCGGCGTGGCCGAGGCCGTGAACGCTGCCGGCAAGAAGGGCCAGATCATGGTGATCGGCACCGACGGAGTCGAAGCCGCCTACGACGCGATCCGCGCCGGCGACCTCACGGCCACCGTCGACTCCTACCCGTACCTCACCGGCCAGGTCTCGGTGAACGTCGCCGTCCGGCTCCTCGGCGGACAGGAGGTCCCCCGGGCCGTCTACACCCCGCAGGCACTCATCACCTCGGAGAACGTCGACGACGCGCCTCCCACCCTCGACTGACGTGCCCCGTCCCTGCCAACCCACCAGCAGAAAGTTCCCGGCGTGACACTCCCGATCAAGCACCCAGCACCTGCGCAGGTCGCCGCCCATCCGGCGCCTGCCAAGGCGGGCACTCCCGCCCGCCGCATGCCCGACTTCGCCAACAACCGCGTCCTCGGCGTCATCTTCGCCCTGATCATCACCTTCGCCATCTTCACCGCCCTCGTACCGTCCTTCCTGAGCATCGCCAACCTGCTCGAGATGGGCGTGCAGTCCGCGATCATCGCGATCATCGCCCTCGGCATGACCCTCGTCATCGTCACAGGCGGCATCGACCTCTCGGTCGGATCCATCGTCGGCCTCGTCAGCGTCATCTGCGCGGCGAACCTCGATACGTGGGGAGCCGTCCCCACGATCATCGCCGGCATCCTGCTGGGGGCAGCGCTGGGCTTCATCAACGGCAGCCTCTCGGCCGTGTTCTCGCTCGAGTCCTTCGTGGTGACCCTCGCGACCCTCAACGTGTACCGGGGACTCGCGTTCCTCTACACGGAGGGGCTCCCGATCTTCGGCCTGGACCAGGGCTTCCGGAACATCCTCAGCGGAACGGTCGGGAGCATCCCCAACCCGATCATCCTGCTGGTGGCCATCACGGTCATCTGCTACCTGATCCTCAACCGGTCGAAGCTGGGCGTGCACCTCAAGGCCGTCGGCACCAACGCCGACGCCTCGCTGAAGAGCGGCATCGCCGTCAAGCGCACCAAGGTCGCTGCCTTCGTCATCGCCGGCGGTCTGACGGGATTCGCCTCGGTCCTGCTGATCAGCCGGATCGGCGCCGCGGAGCCCATCTCCGGCACCGGCTACGAGCTGACGGTCATCGCCGCCGTCGTGGTGGGTGGCACCAGCCTCATGGGCGGCCGCGCCTCGATCGTCGGCACGGTCCTCGGAGCGCTGCTCCTGGGGTCCATCCGGACCGGCCTCACGCTCCTCAACGTCAACCCGTTCTTCCAGCTCCTCATCACCGGCCTCATCATCCTCCTCGCGGTCCTCGTGGACCGTGCTGCATCACGAACGAAAGCGAAGCGCTAATGCCTCCCGTCAAGTACTCCACCCGCCTCAACTCCTTCGCCCTCGGCACGGGCCGGAAACTGCCGACCGGCGACGAACCGGTCCTGGACCTCATCGCCACGGCAGGTACCGTTCCGGGCCTCACGTCCCTCGAGCTCAACTACCCTGAGCATTTCGAGAAGGCGCCCCTCGAGGACATCAAGGCCGCGCTCGGGAAGGCAGGGCTGGACGTCCCCGCCCTCCAGCTCCGCTGGCCCGCCTCGCGGTTCAGCAACGGAGCCTTCACCAATGCGGATGCCGAGATCCGCGCCGAGGCAGTCCAGATGGTCATCGAGGCCATCGACCTCTGCGCATCCTTCGGCGCGGACCATGTGCTGCTCTGGCCCGCGCACGACGGCTACGAGTACCCCCTGCAGATGGACTACACCAAGTCCTGGGCCTGGATGGTCGAGAGCCTCCGGACCGTCGCCGACCACAACCCGGCGATACGGGTCTCCATCGAGTACAAGCCGGCCGATCCGCGCGGGCGCACGATCCTGAACACCACCGGCGCGGTCATGGCCCTCGTCAACGACACCGACCGGCCCAACGTCGGCGTCACGCTCGACTTCGGGCATCTCCTCATGGCCCGTGAGAACCCGGCCCAGTCCGCAGCGATGTGCCTGCAGTCGGGGAAGATGTTCGGCCTCCAGCTGAACGACTCCCACGGCGCGGCGGACGACGGCCTGATGGTGGGCAGCATCCACCTCTCCGAGACCATCGAGCTCGCCTACTACCTCATCCGCGAGGGCTATGCCGGCACGTACTACTTCGACACCGACCCCGTGCGCGAGAACCCCGTCGAGGAGTGCGCGATGAACATAGCGCGCATGGGGTCCATCATCGAGATGGCCCGCACCCTTGTTCGGGACCACCCCGAGCTGCCCACGGGCCATGCCCTGGATTCCGCTCCCATCCTGTGGGAGACAGTCATGGGGGAGAAGTGGAACACCACCGCATCTGTGTAGCCGGCTCCATCAATGTGGACCTGGTCGCCTACGTCGACGCCTCCCCGGAGGCCGCACGGTACTCCGGCGGGCTCGGCTTCCAGATGTCCGCGGGCGGCAAGAGCCTCAACACGGCCATGACCATCGCGGCCCTGGCGCCCGTCCAGCTCCTCGGCAGGGTCGGGGCCGACGACTTCGGGGCCTTCATCACCCGGACGCTCACCGCGGCCGGGGTGGACGCCCACGGCCTCGTCGTCGACGCCGGCGCGGGCACGGGCGTCGGACATGTGAGGGTCAGCGCGGCAGGGGAGTACGACACCGTCGTCGTCCCGGGTGCGAACAACAACTTCGCACCCGGGGACATCGACGGCTTCCTGCGGGACAACCCGGCGCCGGAGTACGCGGTCCTGAACCTCGAGGTCCCGTTCGCCACCACGGCGCATGCTGCACGGCGCTTCCGCGGGGCAGGCGCCACCGTGGTGCTGAACCTCTCTCCCGTGGTGCAGGCGGAGGCCCGGGACCTGCTCCCGCTGGCCGACGTCGTCGTCCTCAACGCGGATGAGGCACGCCTCGTCCTCGGGCTGGACGAGGAGCAGGACCCCGACGTCCTGCTGCAGGAACTGCACGCCCGGGGCGCCGCCGCCGTCGTCCTCACCCTCGGCTCCGAGGGAGCCGCCTACATCGACGACGGCGGAACGCGCGGGCGGATCGCTGGGACACCGGCAACCGTCGTCAACACCATCGGTGCGGGCGACTCCTTCCTGGGCGGCTTCGTGGCCGCGCTCGCCGCCAGGTACCCCTTCCGGAAGGCCCTGGCGTTCGCGGACGCTGCAGGCCGCACCGTCTGCGGGAAGGCCGCGTCCTACCTCACCGCGGCGGACCGCCTCCACCTGACTCCCGTTTCAGCACCCCTGGCCCCTCCAACACCGAAAGCACCGGAACCATCACATGGCTGAGAACATGATCGAACTCATCGACGTCGAGAAATACTTCGGCGGGGTCCACGCCCTCCGCGGCGTTTCCATGCAGATCCCTGCCGGGCAGGTCACTGCAATCATCGGCGACAACGGCGCCGGCAAGAGCACCCTCATCAAGTGCCTCTCCGGGATCCACCAACCCACCACGGGCCAGATCCTCGTCGACGGCGTCCCGGCGGACATCGCATCCCCGCACGCCTCACGGGAGCTCGGCATCGAGACCGTCTACCAGGACCTCGCGGTGATCGACACGCTCAACGTGATGCAGAACCTGTACCTCTCCCGCGAGATCCGCACGGGAATCTGGCCCTTCCGCCTGCTCAATCAGCGGAAGATGAAGGCCGGCGCCCGGGAGATGCTCGCCCGGATCGGCAACACGACCCTCTCGCTCACCCAGGAGGTGGGCGGCATGTCCGGCGGTCAGCGCCAGGCCGTCGCCATCTGCCGTGCGGTCGCCTGGGGTGCCAAGACGGTGATCTTCGACGAGCCGACAGCCGCGCTGGGACCGAACGAGAGCGCCGAGGTGCACCGGCTCATCGCGTCCCTGCGCGAGCAGGGCATCACGGTGATCCTCATCAGCCACAACTTCGAGGAAGTGATGGGGCTGGCCGACGTCATCTGGGTCATGCGCCAGGGGCGGGCCATCGCGAAGCGGAAGGCGTCGGAGACGACCGGACGCGAACTCGTCACGCTCCTGACCGGTGCGGACATCGCGGCCTCGTAACCAGCCGGGGCGGGCTCCTCACACCAGGCTGGTGAGCCCGCCCTGTGCGGCGACGGCGCGCTCCGCGAAGACGGAGAACCGGCGCGTCGCGGGCGAGAGGTAGCCGTGCTTCCGCTGGACGAGGGCGATCGTGTCGTAGAGCGGTTCGACGAACGGGAAGCTCCTGACGTCGTCGTCGCGCCGCAGGGACTCGAGGATGCCGCTGGCCATGAACGAATCGCCGGCACCCGCCGCCACGAGGCTGTACGCCGTCTCCGCGTGTTCCACCTCCATCTCCGCCTCGATGGACAGGCCCGCGAGGTTCGCCCGGTCCAGCAGCTGGCGGCGCGTGGGATCCTTCCAGCCGGCATGGGCGTCGTAGAGGACGAGTTTCGCGGCGGCCAGCTCCTGGATGGTCACCGGTCCGGCGTCCGCCGGGCGGGTGGACGAGATGAAGTACACCTCGTCCCGCGCGAGCTGCCGGACCTCGAGGTTCTCGCTGTCCACCGGCAGCACGACCAGGCCGCATTCGATCTCCCCGCTCGCCACCGACGCGGCCACGACGTGGGAGTTCAGGCCGATCATGCGGACCCGCACCCCCGGGTGCTGCTGGTGGAACTGCACCACGAGGTCCGCAAGATCGTAGTTGGCGGCGTACCGGAGCACGCCGAACGTCGACACCCCGCCGCTGAGCGTCTGCAGGGCCTGCACGGCCTCGACCCCGCGCCGGGCAGAATTGACGCAGTCGAGGGCGTGGGGATGCAGTTCCTCCGCTGCAGGTGCGGGGGACAGGCCCCTGGACGTGCGGGTGAACAGCGGTGAGCCCAGTTCCTGCTCCAGCCGCGAGATCAGCTCGGACGCGGACGCCTGGCTGATACCGAGCTCCTTCGCGGCAGCGCTCAGCGAGCGGCAACTGTAGGCGGCGAGGAAGGCCCGGAGCTGGTTCAGCGTCATAGGGAAAACCTATATCTTCCACCGGGAAAGGGTGGGTTCCCCTATGCTGCACCCGGTCCTAGGCTTCCACCATGGAACTGAATGCCCAGTACGCCTCCTTCATCAGGGGGGCCTACGAATGCCTGAAGAGTGCCGAGATCGGTGGAGTGCCGGCGCAGCGGCTGCCGAAGGTCGTCGAGACGGTGTCGGAGATGCTGTCGACCATCGAGAAGGGCGGGCGCGACGCCGTCACCGAGTACTCCCGGGTCCTTGACGGCTGGGCGGGCGGCGACGTCGAGCTGGACTCCGACTCCCTCCGAAGGACCGGCGACACACTGACGCCGGAATTGCGTGCGGCCCTCGAGGCCGGGGCGGAACGGACCCGGAAATTCGCCGGACTCCAGCTCCGGCACCTGCAGGACTTCGAGGCTGAAGTGATGCCCGGGGTGGTGGTGGGCCACCGGTACATTCCGGTCCAGCGTGTCGGGGCCTACCTGCCGGCAGGACGGTTCCCCATCCTCGCGAGCGCGTTCATGACCGTCGGCGTCGCGAAGACGGCGGGCGTGCCCATGGTGATCGCCTGCTCGCCGCCCACCTCTCCGACCGCGGGCAACCCGGCGGTGTTCTACTCCGCCTACCTCTCCGGCGTCGACCGGGCGTTCGTCGTCGGAGGCGTCCAGGCCCTGGCCGCCATGGCCTTCGGGCTGCTGGGGGAACAGCCGATGGACATGCTCGTGGGCGCCGGCAACGCCTATGTCACCGAGGCGAAGCGGCAGCTGTTCGGGCGGGTCGGCATGGATCTGCTCGCAGGGCCGTCGGAGGTCGCCGTGATCGCCGACGACACCGCCGACCCCGTCATCGTCGCCGCGGACCTGCTCGGGCAGGCCGAGCACGGACCCCAGTCGCCCGCTGCGCTCGTCACGACGTCGCGGGACCTCGCCGTCGCGGTGATCGCCGAGGTGGACCGCCAGCTCGTGGACCTCAGCACCCGGGACATCGCCGGCGCGGCCTGGCGGGACTACGGGACCGTGTACCTCGCGGAGGACAACGCGACCGCCGTCGAACTGATGGACGTGCTCGCGCCCGAGCACCTGGAGGTCATCACCGCCGACGACGACTACTTCCAGAAGAACCTCACCAACTACGGGTCGCTCTTCCTGGGGCCCTGGTCCACGGTCGCGTACTCCGACAAGGGCATCACCGGAACCAACCACGTGCTGCCCACCGGCGGCGGGGCGCGCTCCTCGGCCGGCCTGTCCGTCGCCCGGTTCCTGAAACCCCTCACCTTCCAGCGCATCGACCGTACAGCGACCATGCAGCTGGCCCCCCTCGTGTCCGAGATCTCCGCCTACGAGGCGATGGAGGCGCACCAGCGGACGGCCGACCTCCGCATCACCCGATTCGAGAACCACTCAGCATCGACCAAGGAGCAACCATGAACAGCAGGCGCGCAATGACGTCCTTCGCAGCCGGGGCACTGGGGATCGCACTGACACTGACAGCGTGCGGCGGAGGGGATTCCGGCGGCAGCGAGGGCGGAGGGGGCGACGGCGAGGCGATCGAGAAGATCACCATCGCCACCTCGAACGACGCTCCCTTCTCCTTCACCGACGACGCCGGCGACCTGCAGGGTATCGACGGCGAGATGATCAACTGGATCGCGGACAAGAAGGGCTGGGAGGTCGAGGTCTTCGTGTCCGAATTCGCCACCCTGATCCCGGCCATCAAGGCGGGCAAGGCCGACGCCGTCGTCGACGCCATGTACATCACCGACGTCCGGAAGGAAGAGGTCAACTTCACGGACACCTGGTACCAGCAGGGCGAAGGCATGGTGGTCCCGGGAGACTCGACCATGACCAACCGCGACGACGCCAAGGGCACCGTGATCGGCGTCCAGACCGGCACCACCTTCATCGAGCTGGCGGAGTCCCTGGAGCCCAAGGAGATCAAGTACTTCGATTCGCAGGCGGCACTGCTGAAGGCCGTGGAGAACAAGCAGGTCGACGTCGTCTTCACCGACGCGGCCGTCGTCGCGTACAGCCTGGTGCAGAACCCGAACGACGCCATCAAGATCGTGGACCCGTACGAGCCCTACTTCCCCGGCCTCATTGGAGCGGCAGTGCCCAAGGAGAACACGGAGCTGCTCGACGAACTGAACTCCGGCCTCGCGGAGCTGAAGGCCTCCCCGGACTACATGGAGATCCTCACCAAGTACGGGCTGACCGAGAGCAACGCCGTCGACTGATCGTTCCTTTCCCGTTGTCCCGAAGCTGAAAGGAAGGTCCGGCCATCGACTTCATCCAGAGCACGTTCAGCTACTTCCCCCGGCTGCTGGCGGCCGCACCGATCGTGATCCAGCTCGCCCTGGGGGCGATGGCACTGGCCCTCGTGCTCGGCCTGCTGGTGGCGCTCGCGCGGATCTCGAAGTCGAGGGTCCTCCGCGGGATCGCCCTCGTCTATGTCGAGGTGATGAGGGGAACACCGCTCCTCGTCCAGCTGGTCTACATCTTCTTCGTCCTGCCGGCCATCGGGGTGAACATCGATCCGGTGCCCGCGGGGATCCTGGGTCTGGGCCTGAATTACGCGGCCTACCTGTCGGAAGTGTTCCGCTCGGCCATCCTCGCGGTCGAGGCAGGACAGACCGAAGCTGCTCTCTCGCTCGGTTACACGCCGGGTAAGGCCCTGTGGAAGGTCGTCCTGCCGCAGTCCTTCATCGTGTCGCTGGGGCCGATCGGCAACTACTTCATCGCGATGGTGAAGGACACGGCCCTCACCTCGGTCATCGCCGTGACCGAGATCCTGAAGACGGCGAACGTCATCAACGCGCAGACGTTCGAGACGACGCAGGTCTACACGGCGGCCGCACTACTGTACCTGCTGATCAGCCTTCCGTTGTCCCGCATCGTGAGCGCCCTGGAGAAGAGAGCGAGGGTCCATGTCTGACGAAGTGATCGTGAGTGCCCGGGACGTCCATAAGACGTTCGTGGTGACCAAGACCCCGAGCCTGCTGCAGCGACTCCGCGGACAGCGGCGGGAAGTCAACCGGATCGAGGTCCTCAAGGGCGTCGACCTGGACGTCCACAAGGGGGAGACGGTCGTCATCCTCGGCTCCAGCGGATCCGGCAAGAGCACCCTGCTGCGCTGCATGAACAAGCTCGAGACGATTGACGACGGCCGGATTCTGGTCAACGGGCACCTCGTGGGCTACGAGGAGCGCGACGGGAAGCTCGTGGACGAGAAGGCTTCCATCACCGCGAGGAAGCGGACCGACCTCGGCATGGTCTTCCAGCAGTTCAACCTCTTCCTGAACAAGACCGCCCTGGGCAACGTCATGGCGCCCCTGCAGGACGTCAAGAAGATGTCCCGGGAGGAGGCGCAGCAGCACGCCCTCGAGAACCTGAAGCGGGTCGGACTGCTGGACCGGAAGGACAACTATCCGTCGAGGCTGTCCGGAGGGCAGAAGCAGCGCGTCGCTATAGCCAGGGCTCTCGCCATGGACCCGAGCGTCATGCTGTTCGACGAGCCCACGTCGGCGCTGGATCCGGAGCTCGTGGAGGAAGTGCTGGCGGTGATCAAGGCCATTGCCGCCCAGGGCACCACGATGGTGATCGTCACGCACGAGATGCAGTTCGCGCGCGACATCGCGGACATCATCGTGGTCATGGACCAGGGCGTCATCGTCGAGAAGGGGACGCCGGACGAGGTGTTCTTCCGGCCCAAGCACCCGAAGACGTACGCGTTGCTTCGACGGTCCGGCTTGACCGTCGAGCCTCCGGGGGCGGTGTAGCCCGGCCCGGGGTTCCGTTTCGCACTCTGGTCGGCATAGGGCGGCCAGAGTAAGGTAATAAGCCACCTGATGTTTTCGGGTGCAGAGGCGAGATCGAAGGAGATCATCATGGGCATCAGCAACATGGTCAAGAACGCGGCGGGCCGCTACCTCGGCAGGTCCGGGACCGGCACCACGTCCGCCACCGGACGCACCAGGGCCGGCGGCATGAACACGCGGGGGCGGACCACCGGGACGCCCGCATCCGGCTCGGGCGGCGTCGGCAAGATGCTGCGCGGCCTCCTCAACCGGCGGTGAGGGCGCGGCCCGGGTCGTGCCTTGCGGGGAATAGGACCCGGGCCCGGCACGGTTGCATCAGGCATGCAGATTGAGATTTGGTCCGATGTGAAGTGCCCGTGGTGCTACGTGGGCAAGCGCCGTTTCGAGAGGGCCCTCGCGGACTTCCCTCACCGGAACAGCGTCGAGGTGACCTGGAAGAGCTACCAGCTCGACCCAGGACTGCCCGACCACTACGACGGCACCGAGCAGCAGTACCTCGCCGAGCGCAAGGGCATCGCCCCCGAGCAGGTCCGGCAGATGTGGCAACACCTCGGCCAGCAGGCCGCAGGTGAGGGCCTGAACTTCGACTTCGACCGCATCGTCGTGGGCAACAGCTTCACGGCACACCGCTTCCTGCACCTCGCGAAATCCCACGACCGGGGCGACGCCGCCAAGGAAGCCATCATGTCGGCCCACTTCGAGCAGGGACTGGACACGTCCGACGTCGACGTCCTGGTCTCCCTCGGCGCCGGCATCGGCCTGGACGAGGACGAGGTCCGCGAGACCGTGGGCGGTGACCGCTTCGCCGACGACGTCCGCCGCGACATCGAAGAAGCACGGACCCTTGGTGTGCAGGGCGTGCCGTTCTTCGTCGTCGACCGCAAGTACGGGATCTCCGGCGCCCAGCCGACCGAGCTGTTCCGGCAGGCCCTCGACCAGGCGTGGCAGGAGTCCCACCCCCTGGTGTCGCTTACCCCCTCCGCCGACGGTCCGGCCTGCGGTCCCGACGGCTGCTAGGCCTCCACTTGTGAACGGCACGCCCTGAGGGGTAGGCCGTGGACGACGACGGCGGGCTTGAGTCCCGCCGTCGTCAGCGGCGTCGGGACCCCCGGGCCATCCGCTTCAGCTCGTCCTGGACGCGCGCGAGCTCCCGTTGACGCTGGACCTGCAGTTCCTCGGCACTCGGCCGGCGGTGCCGCGCGGGCTCGGGCGCCGCGGGCGGGGCGTCCGCCTCGTCCTGCAGGGGATCGAAGAACAAGCCGTCGCGATGCATAGAAACTCCTCCAGCTTCCGGTGTCAGCTCCGACACTAGCGCGGCTGTGTTTCCGGCTTCTTACGTATCTCGCTCAGTTCGCCCTGAGCCCGCCCTCGGCTCTCCCTCACCCCATTCCGGACAGGCGTGCGACCGCCGTCCCGCCGTCGTCGATCCGGAGCACGGCCCAGCCGATGCCGCCGAGCGCGTAGAGCGAGACCGGGACGAGGAGGCACCACTCGCGGAGGGAACCGGCGTTGCCGAGGACGGGCACCGCGATATTGCCGTTCGGCCGCCACACCTGCGCGACCACCGGCAGCTTCGCCAGGCTGCGCGGACGCCGGAGCCGGAACGGGTAGACGGGGTTGCACCCGCCGGTCGTGAGCATGTCGCCGAGGATGTGGACGACGGCCCCGACGCCGACGGCGAGGGGGAACCAGAACTGCTCCTCCGGCGCGAACGCGGTGACGAACGCGCCGGCGGTCAGGCCGACCGCCCACGGCGACCTCCGCATGCCGTCCGGGATGATCTTCAGGGCTTTGGCGGCGAAGGAGACGAGGAGCACCGTCAGCAGGCCCGCGCCCGGGTAGATGGTGCCGAAATCGGCGGTCTCGACCGTCCAGAGCCCCGCGACGAACGCGACGGCGACGAACGCGGCGACGCCGAGCAGCGAATGGGTGCCGCGCCGGTGGCCACCGGAGATGGCGCCTACGCCGGCGCAGAACAGGTTGGACAGCGGCGGCAGCGAGTGGGCGATGGTGGCGTTGTGGTGGTCAGCGTCGGGCAGGAGCGCGGCGCCCGCCGTGACCAGGGCTCCCGTGACGACGCCCACGGGGCTGACATCCAGGAGGCCGAATCCGAGGGTGACGGACTCCGGCAGGACCGGCAGTACGGCGGCCAGGGGGCCGAGCCCCAGCTCGATCCGGGTGGTGGCAGCGACCCAGGCGGCAGCGCCGCAGGCAGCATGGTGGGCGCCCATCATGACGGGAAGTCCTTTCGGTGAGACCACGCCGGCTGCAGGTGTCCAGCCGGCGGCAGAGCCTCATCCTGACGCGTGCCACTGTCATTATCCGAATGCCGTCATCCGAAACGGGCACGCACGCCCACCGCAGGACTGCTAGTGCGAGTCCTTCTGCCGGGTGGCCAGGCTGGACGGGTCGGTGATGGAGCGCAACCAGGCCTCGGCGTCGTCGCCCGTCCCGACGGGCAGTGCGAGCTTCTCGAGGCGCTTCTGGAAACTGGCGGTCATCTCCCGCTGGATGCGCAGTCGGCTCTCGTCGCCGGGTTGGCCGTGGCCGTCGGCAACACGATCAGCGATCACGAGCAGGCGTGCCTGGGAGTCGGCGATGCTGGCGGCGAGGATGTCGAGCTGGCTCGCCGCGGGCACGCGGTCAGGGGCGGGTGCGGACGGTTGCTGCCTGCGACGGCGGATTCCGGTGAAGATCCTCATGATGCTCGCTGGTGTTCTCGGCCGGCCGGACCTCGTTGTTCGGCAGACTCGGACGGCGTCGCCGCCGCCCGTCCCGCAAGAGTACCCGGAATGCTGCCCGCCCCCTAGGGGTTCCACGGAGTATGTCCCTTCCTTTCGACGGCCTGTCCATCCTCGATCGCGCGCAGTCCCGGCTCGGCTCCTCCGAATCGGACACGCTGCGACGCGTCGGGGAGCGCGCGCAGCGGGCCGAGCGGCTCGGGTACCGGAGGTTCTGGGTCGCCGAGCACCACGGCGTGCCCGGCATCGCAGGGTCGGTGCCGGCCGTGCTCGCGGCCGCGGTCGCCGCGCGCACGAGCACGATCCGCGTCGGCACGGGCGGGATCATGCTGCCGAACCACCAGCCCCTGGTCGTCGCCGAGCAGGCCGCCACGCTCGGTGCCCTGTTCGATGGCCGCTTCGACCTGGGAATCGGCCGCTCGCTCGGCTTCACGCAGGCCGTGCGGGCCGCCCTGCGGACCGGGAAGCAGGACGCCGACCGGTTCGAGCAGGACATCGCCGAACTGCTCGCCTTCCTAGGCGGCACCGCTCCCGTTCCCGCTCGCCCCCAGGACGGCGGGCGAACGCCCGTCTTCGTCCTCGCCACCGGCCAGGGCGTGGACATCACGGCCCGCTCCGGCCTCGCCGTCGTGCTCGGCGGGCCCGCGCTGTTCCGGGATCGCATCCCCGTGCTCGAGCGCTACCGGGAACAGTTCCGTCCGTCACCGTGGTGGGACGAGCCGAAGGTCCTGGTGTCGGTGAACGTCGCGGTCGCGGGGACGACGTCCCAGGCGCGCCACCTGCTGCTGCCCGAAGCCCGCGCGCTCGCCGTCTCGCGGACCAGGGGCTACTTCCCGCCGCTGGAGGCCGTGGGGGACGAACCCCTCTCGGTGCGGGAAGAGGGATTCGTTCAGGAGTCGCTCGCCACTGCCGTCCACGGGACGCCGGCGGACGTGGCGCGACAGCTGACGGAGCTCCAGGCCCGCACGGGTGCCGACGAGCTGCTGGTGAGCGGCGGGGCGTTCGATCTCGAGGGGCAGGCCCGGTCGGACGGGCTGCTCGCGGAACTCGCGGCTGCCTGACGGAGGGCCCAGCGAACGCATGCATCCGCCTGTCGTGGGCGGCAACCGGACGATACTAAGCATGCTTGTTATGAGCGGGAGGCCGCCCTAGTCTGAGGTTTATCCGCTGTTCGAGGCGGCAGAACCGATGACAGGCTGGCCCATGCTCACCATGAACGACCTCACCCCACTCCTTCGCCGTCACCGCGCGGTGGTCACCCGTCAGGGGGACAAGGTCGGCGCGATCGGCGTGGTGTTCCTGGACGACGCCACCGATGAGCCCACGTGGGTCACCGTCCACACGGGACTGTTCGGCACGAAGGAGTCCTTCGTCCCCCTGGCAGGCGCCGAGGTGCAGGGTGACCAGCTCGTCGTGGGCTACCCGCGTGACGTGATCAAACATGCTCCGTCGACGGAGCGGGACGGACACCTGAGCCCGGAGGACGAGCTCGAGCTGTATCGCCATTACGGCCTGGCCGGCCCCGATGCAACGACAGCGACAGCCACCGTTCCCGCGACAGCCACCGTTCCCGCGACGGCGACACCCGCCGTTCCCGTGACAGCGACGGCGACACCCGCCGTTCCCGTGACAGCGACGGCGACGGCGACCGTTCCCGTGACGGCGACGGCGACCAGCCGGGACGCAGCGACAACGACCGACCCGGCGACGGCGACGACGACGGGCCGGGAGGAGGCCGTGCGCGGAGGGCGCGACGGCGGTGAACCCTGGATGGTCCGCTCGGAAGAGCAACTTCGCATCAGGACCGAGCCGTACGAGGCGGCACGCGTCCGACTCCGGAAGTATGTCGTCACCGAAGAGGCCGTGCAGACGGTGCCCCTTTCCAGGGAGGAGCTTCGGATCGAGCGCGAACCCATCACCGGGACGACCGGTGACCTCACTGCGGGCGACTCGCTCTTCCAGGAGGAGGTCGTGGAGATGGTGGGTCGGGAGGAGCGCGCCGTGGTGAGCAAGGAAACCGTGGCGGTCGAGCGGGTCCGGCTGGGTAAGGCTACGGTCGAAGGAAGGGTGACGGTCACCGAGGAGGTGCGGAAAGAACGTATCGCAACCAACGTCGGCGATATCCCGGGCGCTCGCGGATCCACGGCCGGTACCCGCGGTCGAGCTGGCGGGACGTCAGGAAAGGCATCCGGCACCGCCTCCAGGAGGGCCACCGGTCGTCGGGCCGACGCCGCCGACGAAGGATCCGCGAGAATTCCGACGAACAGCCCCAATGCGATCATCAAGGGCGCGAAGAAGCGCCGTTGACGGCTGCGCTTCGCCGACAGCCCGCGGGTCAGTACTGTTCGAGGGCCAGTCGCATCAACACGCGGGGGAAGCCGTCGGACACGGAGCCCGTGTCCGCGGCTTTCGTGAAGCCCGCGTTCTCGAACAGGCTGCGGGTTCCCACGTAGGCCATCGTGGCGTTGACCCTGGCGCCACGGTTGTCCACCGGGTAGCCCTCGATCGCCGGCGCGCCGGAATGCCTCGCATGCTCGACGGCGCCCCCGAGCAACGCCTGTGCGACGCCCCTCCCTCGGTGCCCGCCGCGCACCCGGAAACACCAGACCGTCCACACAGGCAGGTCGTCGACCCGCGGGATCCTCGTGCCGTGCGTGAAGGCGTGCAGGTCCGACCGTGGAGCCACGCCGCACCAGCCGACCACGTCAGCGCCGTCGTAGGCGAGGATGCCCGGCGGAATGTGCCCGCTGCAGAGCTCCCGGACCTTCTCGGGCCGTTCGCGCGCCGTCAGTGCCTGGTTCTCCTTCGGCGGCAGGCGGTAGGTGAGGCACCAACAGGTCGGGGAGTCGGGGTTGCGGGGTGCAAGCAGGAGTGCGACGTCGTCGAACCTCTCGGAGGTCGCCGGGTGGATGGCGAAGGGCATCGAGGGAGTCCTTCCTCTGCGGATCCTCCACTGTGGTCCGTGCAGTCCCTCCGCGCAAGCAGCTACCACCTGATAGCTTTCCGGAGGAGCGGCCACAAATCGCTCCCACCAGCCAGACAGCGGAGGAAGAGCATGAGCAGTCCCAGGCAGGCGGACGACGGGGCCGCCTTCGCCGCCTACCAGTCGTCCTTCTCGGAGGCTCCCGGGTACCTGAACTTCGCGAGCTTCGGCCCGCCGTCGAGCGCGGTCCGCGACCATGTGGCGCAGCTCCTGGAGACGGCCGGCGAGGGTGCGGTCGGCGCGAGCAGCACGCTCGAGGGCGAGGACAACCGGGCGCGGGAGGCCTTCTCCCGGCTCAGCGGTTTTCCGCTCGAACAGGTGGGACTGACCGGTAGCACCTCTCTCGGCCTGTTCCAGGTGGCCTTCGGCCTGTCCGGTGGGACAGTGCTCGTCGGCGCCGGTGAGTTCCCGTCCAACACCTACCCCTGGCTGCGCACCGGGACAGTGGGTCGTGCGCGCGCCGACCTGATGGGGGCACCCGGCACCCAGGTGACGCCCGACGTCGTCGCCCGCCACCTGACCGATGACACCGTTGCCGTGAGCGTCAGCGCCGTCGACTTCCGCACCGGCTATCGGGTGGATCTCGCGGGAATCCGTGAGGTGATCGGCGCCGATCGCCTCCTCGTCGTCGATGGCATCCAGGGCTTCGGCGTCGCCGACCTCGACTGGACGCTCGCCGACGTACTCATCGCCGGCGCGCAGAAGTGGGTCCGCGGCGGCTGGGGCGTGGCCGGGATCGCCCTGTCACCGCAGGGACTCGAGCGCATCGAGCCCCTGCTCACCGGCTGGACGGGGGTCACCGACGCCCGCCGGTACGACGGTGAGGAACACCCGCCGCTGCCGGGGGCGGGGCGTTTTTCCATCTCGAACCTGTCCCCGTATGCGAGTGGGGCGTTCGCGGAGGCCCTCGAACTGATCGAGTCGGTGGGTGTGCCGGCCATCGAGGGCATTATCGCGACGCACGCGAAGGCACTGATCGACCAGCTCGACGCCGCGCGGGTGCCGGTCCTCTCGCCCCGGGAGCGCGACGACCGCGCGGGGATCGTGGTCGCGGGCCTTCCGGGACGGGCGGCCGACGCGCACGCGGCGCTCGCCGCAGCCGGGATCTCCGTGACGCTGCACGGACCGGACCGCATACGGCTCTCCGTGCATGCGACCACCCGCTCCGAGGTCCTCGGCGAGGCGGCGGAGGTGCTGGCAGCCTTCGCATGAGGGTGCGCGGCCCTGCTGCCTTCCGCCGGCCTCTCCCGACGCGCGCCGCCGTCCCTCCTGAGTTTCACGCAGCGGAGGAGTGATGTGCGGCGTGTCTCGGTGCGACACGCGCCGTAGGTCCGAAAGGCGGGAACGACGGCGCCACCGGCGGCGCGCTACTCGCGGCGGCACCCACGGCGCGGCACCCACGGCGCCACCGCCCGCGCACCTCGGCGTCCTACCCCCGGCCCCGGCCTCCCCACCACGGCGCGAGACGCCGCTCGCCGGCGAGCCGACCGGCCCCGGCTCGAGGGCCACATCGTGCCGACACGCCGGACATGGTTCACCAGATGCAACCAAATCCCCGGAAGTGTCCGAGAGCGGTGCTAGCGTGCCAGCCAGAACGTGTGACTTAGGCAACATGTTCGTAACCTCAGGCACCTAACCTGAGCGTGCTTTGCATTTCGCTGGGACATTTCACTAAGGAGAACCCTTGAATTCCACTCCACGTATCCGGGGGCTGCGGTGCGCGATGACGCTCGCCGTGACCAGCGCCGTCGTGCTTGCTCCCGTGAGCGCGCAGGCCACCACCGGACCGACGGCTCCGACGTCGTCGTCCACCTCCTCACCCAGCGCAGACGGCGCTGCGGAGAGGCTCGATGACCGCTCCGACCCCGCGGCCGACGAGCGCCGCGAACTCAACCAGCAGGCTGTGGAGCAGGTGATCTCCGGCGAGTCGAAGGTCGAGGACCGCAACGGTTCCAAGGCCGTGAAGGTCGCCCCGGGCCAGTGGGCGCAGTACGGACTGCAGGACAGCGACCAGATCCTGTCCTTCCTCGTCGACTTCGGCGACAAGGTGGACCCGCGATTCCCCACCTCCACGGCCGGACCCACGCACAACACCATCAAAGAACCGAACCGTGCGGTGGACAACTCCACCTACTGGACCGACACCTTCGACCGCGAGCACTACCTCGACATGTTCTTCGGCGAGGAGGGCGAGTCGCTGAAGGGCGTCTACGGAGAGATGTCGAGCGGCCGGTACACGGTCGACGGCGACGTCAGCGACTGGGTCACCGTGCCCTACAACTCGGCCAGCTACGGCGAGACCGAGAGCCAGGCGGACATGACCCGCTTCGTCCAGGACACGGCGAACGCCTGGTACGACTCGCAGGTCGCGGCAGGCAAGACGCCCGCCGAGATCGACGCCTACCTCGCGACCTTCGACCAGTGGGACCGCTACGACTTCGACAAGGACGGCGACTTCGACGAGGCCGACGGCTACATCGACCACTTCCAGGCGATCCACGCCGGCGAGGGCGAGGAAGCCGGCGCGGCGTCGTCGGCCATCTGGTCGCACCGCTGGGCGGTAGGCCAGGCGGGCCGCGGCACAGCCGGCCCCGCAGCCAACCCCTACGGCGGCATCAAGATCGGCAACTCGAACCTCTGGATCCGTGACTACACCACGGAGCCGGAGAACGGCGGCCTCGGCGTCTTCGCGCACGAGTACGGCCACGACCTCGGCCTGCCCGACCTGTACGACACGAGCGGCGGAGAGAACGGTACCGGCTTCTGGACGCTCATGAGCTCCGGGTCGTGGCTCGGCCACGGGAACGGTTCCATCGGCACCACCCCGAACCACATGGGCGCCTGGGAGAAGCTGCAGCTCGGCTGGCTGGATTACGACCGCGCCACCACCGGCGTGAAGTCGGTCCACAAGATCGGCCCCTCGTTCCACGCCACGAAGGCGCCGCAGGCCGTCGTCGTCACCCTGCCCAAGGACGCCGCGGGCAACAACCGCTTCTACATCGCGGAGAACCGCACGTACGGAGGGTATGACGCCACGCTCGCGACCGGCCCGTACAACTTCGGCTGGGGCGTCACCGCGCCCGACACCGTGGAGCACTACGCGTACCAGGACGGCCTGAGCATCACCTACTGGAACACCGCGCAGCGCAACAACAACACGCGCCAGCACCCCGGTGCGGGCCTGGCCCTGCCCGTGGACGCGCACCCGAAGGCTCTTACCTGGTCCGACGGCACCGTTGTGCGCAACCGCATCCAGAGCTTCGACGCCACCTTCGGCAAGCAGGCCACCGATGCGCTGAACCTCCACCGGGAGACTGCGGCGGGCATGACCACGCTCACCGCGCCGTCCCAGCCGGCCGCCGCCGTGTTCGACGACACCAACCCGAACGCCTACTACGACGCCGCGAACCCGCAGGGCTCCGTCGTCGTGGCCGGCACCGGGACGAAGATCGAGGTCGTCCAGTCCAACTCGACCGGAGTGCTGACCCTGCAGGTCCGCTAGGTCCGACAGCTGGAGACAGAAGGAGCCGGGAGGTCACTCCCGGCTCCTTCTGCGTTTCCGCTGCCCGTCCTAGTGCGTGCGCCGGCTCCTGCGGGGCTGCGCGACGACGGCGATCGCGATCGCCAGCCCGAGGGCCACGAGGCTCAGGACGCCGGCTGCCACGTAGCGCAGCGGTGGTCCGCCGGCGGTCCGGGTTTGTGTCTCCGCGACGGCTTCGGCCTGCGGCTGCACGGTCCCGATGTTCGCCGGCCCTGTAGGGAGGATCCCGGAGGACGGACTGGTCGACGCAGGTGCAGGCGCAGGCGCCTCCACGCCGACCACGCCGCGGGCGGCGTTACCGGCCGGCGGCTCCGCGGGGGCGGGTTTCGACGGCGTCGGGCTGCTGTCCGTGGTGCTCGGTGACGGCGTGGCGGAGGGCGACGCGTCGGGTGCCGGACTGGTCGCGGAGGGCACCGGTTCCGGCTCGTCGACGGGTGACTCCTCGACGGGCAGCTCGGAGGGTACCGGCTCCGCCGGCGACGGGGCCGGCGGTGTCGATGGCTCCCCGGGCGGCGGAGGGGGCGGCGGAGGGTCGGACGGCGCCGTGGGCTGAACGGGCGTGCCGGATCCGGGCGGGGGCTCAGGAGCGGGGGCGGACGGTGCCGGCTCGGCAGGTGCCGGCGCGACGACCACCGGATCGGGGACGGTCGGGGCTACCTCGCCTGCGGTCCGCAGCGACGGCAGGGGCGGCAGCGCGGCGGCTGCTCCCGGGCCGGCAAGCAGGAGTCCACTGCTGAGGGCCAGGACTGGAAGGGCAGTGCGGACACGCATGGAGGAGTCTTTTCGAAAGGCGGGGATCGGCGGCATCGGTGACGGGGAGTCGTCGGAAGCATGCTGACTATCGCTTCCCATCCTACGATGGAGTGCTGCCTGTTCCCACTCCCGCGTGACGTGCCGACGCCCCTTGCCAGTCGCACAGGACATCAGGGGTGGTGAACCCCGCGGTCCGCGCGGTCAGGCGGCAAAAGAGGGCTCGGCGGCTTCCTGCAGCACGGGGCGGAAGACGAAGAACCGGTAGGCGACATAACGGAAGACGTTGCCGAGGAGGACGCCGACGACGTTCGCCGAGATGTTGTTCGCCAGAGGGCTCGTGAACCCCAGGAGATAGTGCGAGACGACGAGGCACGCCGCGGCGATGCCGAGCCCGACGAGGTTCGTGAGGCCGAAGAGCAGGGCCTCCTCGCGCTTCGGACGGCCGGCGAACTGACGGAAGGTCACGTAGTGGCTGCCGAGCCAGGAGACGCCGGTGGCCAGCGTGACGGATACGACCTTTGAGGTGATGGGACCGATGCCGAACCCCGAGGCGAGGATGTTGTAGACGGAGATGTCCACGATGAAGGCGACCGCGCCGACGACAGTGAAGGATCCGAGCCGCTGCAGGGCTTCGCGCACCGCTGTACTTCCTTTCTTGGTGACAGACCAGTCTACTCCTTAGGTTGCCTAAGCAACCAATCGAGGTGGCGGTCAGGGAGTGTCACTTCGAAGCGGAACTACCGGGAGACGGTGCTCCTGCGCACGATGAGCGAGGGGTCGAGGGTGATGCGGCGGTGTTGGTGGTTCCGGGGATTGTCGATCTCGTCGAGGAGGAGGCGCAGGGCTTCCTCCCCCATCTCGTGGCCCGGCTGGCTGACCGTGGACATGGGGATGGCGGCCTCGGACGCGAACTGGTTGTTGTCGTACCCGATGACAGCGACATCCCCTGGCACCGAGACGCCGGCATCCGTCAGTTCGTGGATGAGTCCCGCCGCGAGCTGGTCGGCCGGGGCGAGGATGCCGTCGGGGAGCGTGCCGTCGTCGAGCAGTTGCCGGGCGATGGAGCGGCCGCTGGCGCTCTTCAGGTTGCGGCTCGGGATGACGTCGAGGCTGACGCCGTTCCCGCGTTCCCTCACGGCACGCCGCGCACCCTCGCGGCGGGCGTTGACGGCGTGGAGGTCCTCCGGTCCGCCTGCGAACAGCAGCCGGGTGCGGCCGATGTCCATGAGGTGCGTCGCGGCGAGATAGCCTCCGTGCTCCTCGTCGACCACCACGCTGCAGCAGTCCGTGCGGTCACCGGCGTAATTGACGAGCACGATGTTCCGGCCGTGCCGGCGTACCCGGTCCACCCCGTCGAGTCCGGCGTCCAGCGGGGCGAGGATGATCCCCGCCACGCGGGCCTCGTCGAAGATGTCGAGGTAGGACTCCTGCTTCTGGAACGTCACGTCGCTGTTGGCCAGGAGCAGTGAGCGACCGGCGGTGCTGGCGGCACCCTCGGCGCCGCGTGCGATGTCCACGAACAGCGAATTGCCGACGTCGGTCAGGATCAGGCCCACCGTGTTGCTCCTGCCCGCTGCCAGCGAGCGTGCCGCGTCGTTGCGGACGAATCCCAGTTCGTCGATGGCGGCCGCGACGCGGGCGATGGTCTTCGCCGACACGATCTCCGGCTTGTTGAGGACGTGCGAGACCGTGCCGAGCGAGACACCTGCGCGGCGCGCGACGTCGTTCATGCTGGGAGCAACGGCGGGGTCATCGCTCGCTGGCTGGGCGGCTGTCACGGCACCTCGATCAGGGTTTCGGCATGGGGGACCACCCCGGGTGGGGTGGCACGTTTTCCCTTATGGTAGGCGACCTCTACAAAGCGGCGGCCACGTGCGTGAACGTGTGCGTGCCGGAGCCCACGGACACGGGGGCCTGGTTCGGGAGGTCGACGACGGCGGTGGAGCCGGTGGGAACGGTGACCTCCACGGACAGGTTGCCGGCATCGAGCGACCACGAGATCGAGGCCGTCCCGTACGGCGTCTCGTGCCGGGCACTCGCCGAGGTGAGTCCGCCCCCGGGCCGCGGGCGGAACAGGATGGAGCGGTACCCGGGAGCCGCGGGGGCGAGACCGGCGACCACGCGGTGCAGCCAGTCGGCCACGGCGCCGAGCGCGTAGTGGTTGAACGAGGTCATGTTGCCGGGATTGATGGAACCGTCGGGCAGCATGCTGTCCCACCGTTCCCAGATCGTGGTGGCTCCCTGCCCCACGGCGTAGAGCCAGGAGGGGCACTCCTCCTCGAGCAGCAGGGCATAGGCGGTCTCGACGTCACCTACGCTCGTGAGGGCGTCGGTGACGAGCGGTGTTCCGGCGAATCCGGTGGCGATCCGGTTCCCGGCGTGGCCCACGAGTTCTGCCAGCCGCTCGCCACCGCGGCGCCGCTGTTCCTCGGTGGGTGCGAGCCCGAAGGCCAGAACGAGCGCATACGCAGTCTGGGCGTCGCTGACGACGCGGCCGGACGGGGAGATGAACTCGCGGGCGAAGGCGTCCCGGACCTTGCGGGCCAGCTCGCGGTAGTGGAGCTCGTCGGCGGTGTTCCCGAGGACGCTCGCCATCTCGGCGAGGTGCTGAGTGGACCACGCGAAGTACGCGGTCGAGACGAGGTAGCGGTCGGTCGTGGCGTCAGCAGGATCGTGGGGTGGCGCGGCGGGATCGAGCCAGTCCCCGAGCTGCATCCCGGTGTTCCAAAGGTAGGACGTCCCGGCGCGCTCGGCCATCAGGTCCACCCACGCCTTGGCGCTGGCGTACTGGGTGGCGAGGATGCCGGTGTCACCGAAGCGCTCGTACAGTTTCCAGGGAGTCAGCACGGCGACGTCGCCCCAGACCGCGCCTGGCTGGATGGGCGTCCACTCGTCGCCGCCGGGGATCACGGGGACGTACCAGGGCACCGTGCCGTCCTCGAGCTGTTCGGCCGCGACGTCCTTGAGCCAGGAACCGAGCATGCCGGAGCAGTCGTAGAGGAAGGTGGCGGTCGGAGCGAAGACCTGCAGGTCACCTGTCCAGCCCAGCCGCTCGTCGCGCTGCGGGCAGTCCGTGGGGATGTCCACGAAGTTGCCGCGCATGCTCCAGCGCACGTTCTCGTGCAGGCGGTTGACCCCGTCGTGCGAGCTCTCGAACCAGCCGGTCCGCTCCATGTCCGTGTGGTAGACCCGGGCGGTGATGGCTGCCATCGGATCATCGCCGGTCCAGCCCGTGAGCTCCGCGTAGCGGAAGCCGTGGATGGTGAAGCGGGGCTCCCACTCGACGTCGTCACCCGATGCGATGTAGACGTCGGTCGCAGCAGCACCGCGCAGCGGACGCGTGCCGAGCTCGCCGTTCTCCAGGACCTCGGCGTGGCGCAGGCGGATCTCCTGCCCGTCGGCGAGACCGGACAGGCGGAGCCGGAGCCGGCCCACGAGGTTCTGCCCGAAGTCGAGGAGGGTCCTGCCCGACGGCGAGGTGGTCACCGCGATCGGTGACAGTTCCTCGGTGCAGCGGACGGGCGGACCATCGGGTGCCACGAGTGTCGCGGGGTCGCGGGGGACGATCCGCACGGGAGACCATGCGGAGTCGTCGAACCCGGGTGAGGACCAGCCCGCCGGCTCCTGTCGGGCGTCGTAGTGCTCGCCCTCATACAGTCCGGTGCTGAGGATCGGTCCGAAGCCCGCACGCCAGGTCTCGTCCGTGCCGAAGACGGTGGTGGAACCGTCGTCGTGCGTGATGTGCAGCTGGGCCAGGAGGGCGACGTCGCTGCCGTACAGGTTCGGGTAGCCGCCGTGGAATCCGAGGCGGCCGCGGTACCAGCCGTCGGCGAGCCATGCGCCGATCGCGTTGCTGCCGGGGACCAGCGCGTCGGTCACGTCATAGGTGGAATACCGCAGGCGCTGGCCGTACACGGTCCAGCCGGGTGCGAGCGCCTCGTTGCCGATCCGCTGCCCGTTGATCTCGACCTCGTAGAGCCCGTGTGCCGTGACATACAGGCGCGCCTCGCGGACGGTCTTCTCCAGGGGGAAGTCGCGGCGGACGAGGGGCGGTCGGCGCAGCGCCTCCGGGTCCTCGTCCCACGCCGGTGCCACGGCACGCGCCGTCCAGTCGGCCGGCTCGAGCAGCCCGGTCTCCGCGGTGGAGGCGGGGCTCCATGCGCTCGGTGCGACGTCGTCCGCCCCCCACACCCGGACACGCACCGTGACCGCCGTGCGCGACGGGAGGTCGGCTGCCGGCCAGGGCACCAGGACCGAGTCCGGGGAGGTGACGACCAGCGAAGACCAGGTGTCACTGCCGTGGACCACCTCGATCTCGTAGCGCTGCTGTACCCAGCCGGGCTCCGCCGTGGTCTTCCAGCTCAGGCGGGGCCGTCGCTCTCCGATCCCCAGGGGCTCGCGGTGGTGCTCGAACGAGACGGGGCTGACGGTGATCGGCATGGAGATTTCCTTCTGGTGTGGGCCGCCGGGCAGGCGGAGATGATGCGGTGTCACGGGGGCGGGCACTCAGCCCTTGACGGAGCCGGCGGCCAGGCCCTTCATCACGCGCTGGTTGAGGAAGAGGTAGATGGCCAGGGTCCCGAAGACGTTGATGCAGATGGCCGCGAACAGCGGGCCGTACTGCACCGCCCCGAACTGCCCGGTGAAGTTGAGCAGGCCGACCTGGATGGTGCTGAGGTCGCTGTTGTTCGCGAACGTCAGGGCGATCAGGAGGTCGTTCCAGATGAAGAAGAACTGGACGAGCGCCACGGTGAACACCGCGTTGCGGACCATCGGGAATCCGATCGAGAGAAAGGACCGGATGATGCTCGCGCCGTCCAGTGTCGACGCCTCGAACACCTCACGGGGCACGGCGCGGAAGTACGTGGCCATCATGAACACCGTGAGCGGGAGGCCGGTGGCGGTGTAGGTGATGATGAGCGGCCACAGCGTCCCGGTCAGCCCGGTCTTGAAGTAGGCCGAGAAGAGGGGGAGCAGGATCATCTGGCCCGGCACCATGATGCCGGTCAGGAAGATCAGCAGGACGCCGTTGCGTCCCTTCCACACCATGACCTCGAGTGCGAACCCGGCGGCCACGCCGAGGACGATGATCAGGGCCAGCGACGGCAGGGTGGCCATGAGCGAGTTGGCGACGAAGACCGCGATGTTGCCGGTGGTCCAGGCCTCGATGTAGTTGTCGAAGTTCAGGGACCCGGGCAGGGCCCAGACGGGATCGTTGAGGAACTCCTGCTGCGTCTTGAACGATCCGAGCACCAGCCACAGCAGTGGGTAGAGCTCGACGACGAGCAGGAGGGCGATCAGCAGGTGGACGGGAAGCCTGGCGAGGCGCTTGCCGGCGCGGGAACGGGAGCGGCGGGGCTCCTGGCGCTGCATCGCCTGGAGCGGGGCCTTGCGGGCGGGTACCTGGGTGCTCATGGCTCAGTCCTTGGTGAGGTCGCGGCGCGAGGACCGGAAGATGAAGATGGTGACGATGAGGCACAGCAGCGTCAGCAGCAGGGCGATCGAGCTGCCGTACCCGTAGTCGCCGAAGGCGAAGGATGTGCGGAACATGTACAGCGTCAGGGGGGTGGTCGAGGAGCCCGGGCCGCCGTTGGTCAGGGCCACGATGGAATCGAAGACCTTGAGGGTGCCGTTGATGCTGAAGATGATCGAGGACAGCAGGACCGGCATGGACAGCGGCAGCACGATGCTTCGAATGAGCCGCCAGCCGGTGGCGCCGTCGAGCCGGGCCGATTCGAGCATGTCCTCCGGGATGTCGACGAGGCCCGCGTAGAGAAGGACGGCGTAGAAGCCCATGGAACGCCAGATGTCCATGAGGACGATGACCCAGAAGGCGCTGGATGCGTTGCCGAACCAGTCGACCGATTCGACGCCCACCCCGTTGAGCAGGCTGTTCACGAGCCCGTTCTGCGGGGCTACCTCGAACATCTTCTGGAAGAGCAGTGCGACAGCGACCGTCGGCAGGACCACAGGGAAGAACACGAGGGTGCGGATGATGTTCGAGGACTTCTTCAGGATGAACACGTACATCAGCGAGAGCAGGTAGCCCATGACGATCTGGCCGACCGTGATGACGATGGCGTACCGGACCGTGAAGGAGAGGGCTGTGCGGACCTCGGGGTCGGTGAACAGCCGGGTGAGGTTCTCCGTGCCGGCGAAGGTGAAGCCGGAGATCGCGTTGCCGCTGAAGAACGTGTAGCCCATCGACCAGATGATGGGGACGAGCATCACCAGGGAATACACCAGCAGTGCTGGGCCCAGGAGGATCGCGAGGGCTTTCTTGTCGCCCAGTACTGACTGCATGGTGGTCCTTTGTCTACGTCTTGTGACCGCGTCGCGGGGGATGCGGTGAGGGGTGCGCCGGGGAGGAGTCCGTCTCCTCCTCCCCGGCGCGGGCGGCCCTACTTGAGGGCGGACTGCACGGTTTCCATGAACTGCTCCGGGCTGATGCTCCCGGTTACCAGCGGCGCGGCGTTGGTCTGGCTCGCCGTCGTCGCCTGGGTGCCGAAGAGGGCCTCGAACCAGAGGACGCTCTCGTCGGTCGAGGAGATGGTCTCCTGGACCGTCTGCGTGAGCGGGTCGACGTCGACCTCCTCGTTCACCTTGAAGCCCGAGATCGAGCCCTGGTTCTCGAGGGCCGAGCTGCCGTAGTTCTCGGTGATGCACTTCAGCCACTCACCGGTCTGCTCGTTGTAGGCCTTCTGCGAGATGGCCATGGGCAGGCCGACGTTGGCCGCGTACTGGTTGTCGATCCCGGCCCCACCCTCGACCTTGGGGAACGGCATGAAGCCGATGTTCTCCGTGCCGATCTGGTTGGCTGCCTCGTCGTTGAAGTTCGCGAGCACCCAGCTGCCCATGTAGAGCATGCCGGCCTTGCCGTTGAGGAACTGGTTGATGGCGGTGTCGTAGTCGATAGACCCGACACCCTCTCCGAAGTAGCCCTTCTGGCCGAGGTCCGCGACGGCGGCCGCGGCTTCGACGTACTCGGGGTCGGTGAGCTTGGCTTCGCCATCGGCGACCTTCTGCAGCGCGTCCTTGCCGAGGTTGCTGAAGAGGTAGCCGCTGATGAGGCGGGTGAGGGGCCAGCCCTGCTCGCCCGAGGCGGAGAGAGGCGTGACGCCGGAGGTGTTGAGCGTCTCCGCGGCCGCGGTGAAGTCGTCCCAGGTCTGCGGGACCTCGATGCCGTTGTCCGCGAAGAGCTGCTTGTTGTACCAGATGCCCTCGACGTTGTACTGGTAGGGCAGCACGTTGAAGCCTCCGTACAGGGCCTTGATCGTGTCGATCGCCGCGGGCTCCACCTGGTCGAGGACGTCGAGGTCGGTCAGGGTTGCTTCCAGGTCGAGGACATTGCCCGATGCCGCCAGTTCCTTCGTCAGTGCGGGGGCGTTGCCGGCCGCGAACTGCACCGGGAGGGCGCCTTGTCCGGCGAGCAGCTGGAGCTGCTGGTCCAGGTTGGTTTGAGGGACGGTGTCTACCTTGAGGGGCATGGCGTCGGCGGCGGTCTTGCACTGGTCGCCGGCCAGGGTCTCCAGCTCCGTGGGGATCGTGGTGTTCTCGACGTTCGTGAGGAAGGAGAATTCTCCGGCCTCCGCCTCACCGCCGCCCCCGCCGTTGTCCGAGCTGCCTGCGCCGCAAGCGGTCAGCAGGAGCGATGCGGTGCTGAGTCCTACGCCCAGGAGCAGCATCCGGTTCTTGGTCCGCATGGTGGCCACGTTTTCCTCCTTGAAAGTGTGCGCCCCGTTTTTGAAGCGTTTCAATAATCGAGAGTAGGGCCGACGGGGGAGTGTGTCAACTGTCACAACGGACTCCGGATGGAGCACTCCCGACGGGACGATCCGGGGCGAGGAGGGAGCCGCCCCTGCACGCGGCAAGGACCCGCCCGTCGGCGACGGGCGGGTCCTTACTCGGGGTAATCAGCCGAGGGTCAGCGCGGAGTGCAGCGACAGCTCCTGCGAGGAGCCGCCCACCTCGACGGCGAACGTCCCGCCGGGCACAGTCCACGCGTCCCGGGTGGGGTCCCACACCGACAGGGGGTGGTCAGGACCTGCGGCATCCACGACGACGTGCACCTGCGTCGTCTGATGAGGCTTCAGCGTCACCTTCTCGAATCCCACCAGGCGCTTGCCGGGCTCGCCGGAGGCTTCCGGCAGCGTCAGGTAGACCTGACCTACCTCTGCCCCCGCCACGGACCCGGTGTTCGTGATCTGGAACGTGATGTCCAGCGACCTGGTCGCGGTCTTCCTGTCCACCACGGGCTTGACCCGCAGGTTCCGGTAATCGAAGTCCGTGTAGGACAGGCCGTGCCCGAAGGCGAAGAGCGGATCGATGCCCTGCGCGTCGTACCACTTGTGCCCGATGGCCAGGCCCTCGGTGTAGTTCACCTGGCGGAGCTCCCGCGAACCGGCGGGCGCCGTCGTCGTGCCGTTCGAGTAGACGCCCGGGTACTGCTCGGCGGTGCGGGAGGGGGTGTCGGCGAGCGACGCCGGGAACGTCATCGGCAGTTTCCCGGACGGGTTGACGTCCCCCCAGAGGAGGTTGGCGAGTGCGGGTCCCTGCTGTTCGCCGGCGTACCAGGTCTCCAGGACGGCTTCCGCGTCGTCCAGCCACGGCATCTCCACCGCGCTGCCCGTCTGGAGGACGGCGACAGTGGCGGGGCTGGCTGCCGCAACGGCCTGGATGAGCGCGTCGCCGTTGCCGTCGAGTCGGAGATCCGCCAGGTCGTTGAACTCACCGGAGGTGTAGTACCCGACGACGACGGCGACATCCGCCTGCGCGGCCACCGCTGCGGCCGCTGCCGGGTCCGACCCGTCATCGAAGACGACGGTCGACCCTTCGGCCGCCGCCCGCTCGCGGAGCGCGTCCTCGATCGAAACGACCTGCGAGCAGTCGAGCGTGTTCGGCGAGCCGAAGGGCCACTTCATGCTGCAGGTCGTCTGGGCGCTGACTCCGTTGCCTCCGGTGCGGGAGGCGGTGGGGCCGATCACGGCGATGCTCTTCGGAGAAGCCGAGAGCGGCAGGACGCCGTCGTTCTTGAGGAGCACCGTGCCCTCCTCGACGGCCCGCCGGGCGATGCCCTTGTGCTCGGCCGAGGAGACCGACGCGGTCGCCGGGGTCGGCAACGGAGTGTCGAACAGGCCTCCCCGGATGTAGGACCGGACGACGTTGAACGCGGCGCCGTCGACCTGCTCCTCCGTGATCTCACCGGTCGCCAGTGCCTGGTCGAGCAGCTTCGGGGTGAAGTAGATGGGCCGGTTCAACTCCTGGTCCAGCCCGGCGTCGATGGACGCCCCGGTGGAGTGCACTGCCCCGAAGTCCGACATGACGTACCCGTCGAAGCCGAGCTTCGAGCGCAGGGTGTCCTTCAGGAGCGGGTTCTCGCATCCGTACACGCCGTTGATCTGGTTGTAGGAGCACATGATGCTCTCCGGGCCACCCTCGGCGATCGCGATCTCGAAGGGTAGGTCGTACGCCTCGCGCAGTGTCCGTTCGTCGATGTTCGAGGAGCTCGCGTTCCTCGAGAGCTCCTGCTCGTTCGCCACGAAGTGCTTCACGTTGGACAGCACGGGCTTGCCGGGGTTGCCCTCCTCGATGCCGCGGATGGCAGCACCGGCGAGCGATCCACTGAGGAGCGAATCCTCCCCGAAGTACTCCGCGGTCCGGCCGGACAGGGGTGTCCGCCCGCTGGCGATCCCGGGGCCGAGGACCACGTTCTTGCCCTTGTCGAAGGCTTCGGCGCCCTGCGCCGCGCTCTTCTCGTACACGAGGTCCCGGTTCCAGGTGGCACCGAGGGCGATGGGCGCGGGGAAGGCCGTGACCCCCTGCGTGAACCGCACGCCGTCCGGGCCGTCGGTGTAGACGACCCGCGGGGTGCAGGGGAGCTGCGGCTCGTAGGCCACGCCGCTGAAGGAGGTGGTGGCGGGATCATTGGCAGGCTGCTCGACGAGCCACCGGTACTTCTGGCCGAGGGTGCTCGCATCCAGCAGGATCCGGGCCCGCTCGTCAGGGGAGCGGGAGGTGTCCATCCACGGACAGTCGGCGGGATAGGGGGCGCCGGGCGCGGCGTCCGCCGCAGGCACGGCTGCTGCAAGCGGGGCTGACGCGAGCAGGCTCGCGACGGCGATGGCCGCGAGCGGCCTCCGCCGGGTGGGGTTCTTCATGTGTCCTCCTTGACACTTCCATTTTGAAGCGCTTCAATTTTCGAGACACCGCATGTTCTCCTGGGTGGAACGAGAAGGATTGGCGCCGGTGGGTGCGGAGTGTGATCTACGCCTCACGTCCTGCCCAACCTAGGGTGGGGACGCCGACCCGGTCAAGTGCCGGGGCCCGGCGGCCTTGGCCACCGCGTTGGGGTGGGGGCGCGACCCGGACATGCCCGAAAGCCCTTCCACGGGGACCGTCCTCAGCCTTGTGCCGGTGGGATCAGCCCAGCAGTGACCGGTCGTCCAGCCGATGGTAGGAGCGGTTGTGGTAGACCAGCGGCGCGACTTCGTCCTGTGTGCCCTGTTCGATGGACAGGACCTCGGCGGCGAGGATCATCGATCCGCCGACGGGCAGGCGGTGCAGGATGCGGCAGCGCAGGGCCCAGGGTGCGTCGGTCAGGAGAGGCTCACCCGAGGGGAGCGGGCGCCAGTCCACGGCGCCCCCGAAGCGGTCGGTGCCCCGGGCGGCGAAGAGGCGGGCGATGGCGAGCTGGTCCGCGCCGAGCAGATGCACCACCAGGGTGTCCGCCCGGACCAGGGCCGCGGCCGACGACGACGCCGTCGACACGGAGAAGGCGAGGACGGGCGGCTCCGCCGAGACCGACGACACGGAGGACGCCGTCAGTCCCACCGGGCCATCCGGACCCTGGGCGGTGATGACGGCGATGCCGGCCGGGTGCGCGCGGAAAGCATCCTTGAAGAGTTCCGCGGGAGGGGCGGCGTGGCCGGTGGGGACTGTCATGCATTCAACGCTAGAACCTCAACAATGGTTGAGGTCAAATCGGCTCTCACGGGTCGAGGAGGGTCGACGGGATGCCCCTCGAGCCGGCGGCGTCGTTCGGATTGACGAAGCCGCAGGTCGCCAGCGACAGGCAGCCGCAGCCGATGCATCCGCCCAGCCTGTCCCGCAGGTGTTCCAGCTGGGCGATGCGCGCCTGGATTTCCTGCTGCCACGCGGCCGACAGCCGCTGCCAGTCCTCCTGGTCGGGCACGCCGTCGCTGGGGAGTTCGGCGAAGGCCCGTGCGACGGTGGCGAGTGGGATGCCGGCGCGCTGGGCCGCTCCGATGACGGCGACCCTGCGCAGGACAGAGCGGTCGTACCGGCGCTGGTTACCCGAGGTCCTGCGGCTACGGATCAGGCCCTGGCGCTCGTAGAAATGCAGGGCCGAGACGCTCATGCCGCTGCGGGCAGCCAGTTGTCCCACGGAGAGGTCCTGGTCGCTGGGCACCGGGCTCCTTCCTGCTGCAGTCCGCGCTTCCCTCGTCGTCGTGCCAGCGTAGCCGCGACGGTGCAGGCGGAGGGTGGCGCGCTACGTGCCGAGGAGCTCGCGGACGTACTGCTGCAGCGGCGTCGTGGGCCGGCCGATGATGCGCGAGAGGGTGCCGTCGCTCTCGGCGAGCAATCCGGCGGCGATGTTCGCATCGAGTGCCGCGACGAAGCCTGCCGTACCCTCGTCCAGCCCGAAACCCTTCAGGGCGGCGACGTGCTCGTCGGTGGACACCTGGTTCACCGTGACGGAGGTGCCGGCGACCTCGGAGACGGTGGCGGCGAGCTCGTCGAAGGTCCAGGGCTCGTCACCTCCGAGTTCGAGGATCTCGCCCGCGTACTCGTCGGACAGCAGCACGACGGCCGCGGCCTCGGCGTAGTCCCTGCGCGTCGCACTCGCGATCCTGCCGTTGCCGGTACTGGTGAGGATGCTGCCGGTCGAGGCTGCCTGGCGGATCGTGTCGTCGTAGTTCTCGGTGTACCAGTTGTTGCGCAGCACGGTGTAGGTAAGGCCCGAACCCTCGAGGAGCCCCTCGGTGGCCTTGTGCTCGGGAGCCAGGACGAGGTCCGACGTCGTGGCCTTCGGCGCGCTCGTGTACACCAGTTCGGCGCCCACCTTGCGGGCGGCATCGATGACGGCCTTGTGCTGCACGGAGCGCTTTCCCACCTCGTTCCCGGAGATGAGGAGGATCTTCTCGGCGCCCACGAAGGCGGCATCGAGGGTCGACGGGTCCGCGTAGTCGACACGTGCCGTACGGACGCCGTATGCGGCCAGCTTGCCCAGCGCATCTTCGTTACGGCCGCCCGCCACGATGGTCGACGGGTCGATGCCGCGTGCCAGCAGCTCTTCGACGACCTGGCGGCCGAGATGTCCGGTGGCTCCGGTGATGACGATGGTCATGGATGTCCTCCTGGTCGGCACCCGTGCGGTGCGTGTACAGGCGGTAACGAGGCGGGCGCCGAAACCCTTCCCGACAGTCGGTGCGCACTTCCGGTACGTCCGCTCCTGGCCGTCGGCACGGTCGGCCACCTCGTGCCACTGCCGACCCGTTCCAGGAGCACGTGGACAGCACCCGCGGCCGGGCGGTAGGACTACTGGAGGGGCTCACGCCGTAGCCGCCGGACCCGAGAGCGAAGGACCGCAATCCTTGGACGAGCACGAACCGCACGGGCAAGGGCGCCTCAGGGTAGGCGTGGTGGGCATCGGCTGGGCCGGACGCCAGCACCTCGAGGCCTACGCGAACCGGAAGGACGTCGAGCTCATCGGGGTGGCCGGCATGGAGCCCGCACTCCTCGCCGAGCTCCGCGACGAGTACGGCATCCCGCATGCGGTCGCGCGGTGGGAGGACCTCCTCGCGCTCGAAGGGCTCGACGCCGTCAGTGTCGCCGTCCCCACGTTCCTCCACGCACCGATCACGGTTGCCGCGCTCGATCGCGGCCTCCATGTACTCAGCGAGAAGCCGCTCGCGCGGACCGGCGACGAGGGCCTGCTCATGGTCGACGCGGCACGCAGGGCCGGTCGTGTGCTCGACGTCGCGTTCAACCACCGCCGGCGGGGCGGCATCGCCGCCCTCAAGCGCATCATCGACGACGGCGGGCTCGGCCGTCCCTACTACGCCAAGGCGTCCTGGCTCCGCCGCTCCGGCATCCCGTCGCTGGGCAGCTGGTTCACCAATCGGGAGATGGCGGGCGGCGGGCCCCTCGCGGACATCGGCGTCCATGTGCTCGACTACGCGCTGTACCTCCTCGGCGAGCCGAAGGTCCTCTCCGTCTCGGCGTCGACCTACGCCGAACTGGGCACCCGGGGCCGGGGCGGGGGAACCTACGGCGCACAGGCGGCGGGCTCGGCATTCGAGGTGGAGGATTTCGCCTCGGCATTCCTCCGGCTCGAAGGCGGCGCGACCCTTCTCGTCGAGGCCGGCTGGGCCGCCTATCGCGATGAGGACGACCTCATGGATTTCCGGGTCTACGGGACCGACGGCGGCGCCGAGATGACCAGGACCGGTGCGGCGAGCGACGCCGTGGAGGTCCTGCACGTGTTCACCGAGGACGGCGACTACGACCCGGAGATCGGTCCGCCCCTGGGCCACCGGGGTGTGGTCGACGACTTCCTCGCCGCCATCCGCGCGGGCGAGTCCGAGTGGGGCAGGCACGACGGCTCACTCGCGCTCGCCCGGGCCCGCATCATCGACGCCTGCTACGCATCCGCAGCCCAGCACCGGGAGGTCCAGCTCTGATGGCACACGACGAGGCACACGACAAGGCACACGACGTGACACACGACAGGGAGGACGACAGGACGTTCGACAGCAAGCCCGCCATCGTCGTGTGGAACGAGGGCGTCCACGAGGCCCGCAATGAACCCGCGACCATCGGCGCCATGTATCCGCGGGGCATCCACGGAGCCATCGCGGAATCCCTCGGACGCTACTTCCCCGGCTCGGGCATCTCGACGGCGACCCTGGCGGACCCGGAGCACGGACTCACCGAGGAGCGCCTCGCGGGCACCGATGTGCTGCTCTGGTGGGGGCACATCGCCCACGGCGAGGTGTCGGACGACGTCGTCGACCGCGTGCACCGGCACGTCCTCGGCGGCATGGGCCTCGTGGTGCTGCACTCAGGCCACTTCTCGAAGATCCTCACGCGGCTCCTCGGCACCACGTGCTCCCTGAAGTGGCGGAACGACGGCGAACGCGAGCTCGTGTGGACCGTCAAGCCGTCCCACCCCATTGCCGCGGGAATCGCGAGTCCGATCGTCATCCCGGAGCAGGAGATGTACGGTGAGCTCTTCGACATCCCGGAACCCGACGACCTGATCTTCATCAGCTCCTTCGAGGGCGGCGAGGTGTTCCGGTCCGGCGTGACCTTCTCCCGCGGCAAGGGCCGGATCTTCTACTTCAGCCCCGGCGACCAGGAGTACCCCGTCTACCACCATCCCCAGGTCCAGCGCGTGATCGCCAACGGCGTCGACTGGGTGGCACAGCCCGGTAGCGACCGCGCCGCACCCGGCGTCGGGAACCCTGCACGCGGCTGGTTCCTGGAGGGCTAGCCGATCCGCCAGCCCGAGACGTCGAGGATGCGGTCGGCAGCGCTTCTGGTGGCATCGACGAGGCCGGCATTCGGTTCGTCCACGCGCCGCACCCATTCCTCGGCGTCCCCTGGTGACTTGCCGAAGCGGACATGCCGGTCGATCAGCCGGCGACGGCGGACGTCCGCGTCGAGGTCCACGAACCACACTTCGTCGAGCTGCTGCCGCGCCTCGCGCCAGCCCGGCCGGTCCAGCAGCAGGTAGTTCCCCTCCGTCACCACGAGCGACACCGAGGGAACCACCGCGAGTGCGCCGGCCAGGGGCTGCTCGAGGGTGCGCTCGAAGGCCGGCGCGTAGACCGGGTGGTCCGGGCAGCTCCGGAGCCTGGCGAGCAGGGTGGCGTAGCCGTGGGCGTCGAAGGTCTCCGGGGCGCCCTTGCGGTCCAGCAGCCCCTGCCGTGCGAGCTCGGCATCCGCCAGGTGGAAGCCATCCATGGGGACCTGCGCCCGGGTGTCCGGATCGAGCGCGGCAAGGGCGCCCGCCACCGTCGACTTCCCTGCCCCCGGCGGACCGACGATCCCGATCAGCACACGCCTGCCGTCCGTCGTGGCAGGGGCGAGCGGCAGGAGGTCCTGCGGTCCGGTGACGACGAGGGCTGGACCCACGTGTCCTCCTCTCGGATCGGTCCCGACGCCGAAGGTCCCGGCGCGGAGGGCTTCTACTCCATCTTGCCCTCCTCCGCCACCACGGCAAGCTGTGGTGGCGGAGGCACGCTGCAGCGACGATGGAGGGACCGACCAACCAGGAGGCCGCATGGGACACGTGGTGCTGCTCGGAGACTCCATCTTCGACAACGGGCGGTACGTCGATGGCGGGCCCGACGTCGTCGAGCAGGTACGCGACGCCCTCCCGCAGGACTGGAAGGTGACGCTCCTGGCGGTCGACGGGGATGTCACCTCAGGCGTCGCACGCCAGCTGCGCGCACTGCCGCCGGACGCCACGCACCTCGTGGTCAGCGTCGGCGGGAACGATGCGCTCGGCTACCAGCACCTGCTGCAGCGGCCCGTGCGCGGCGTCGCCGACGCGCTGCTCGCCTTCTCGGCCGCCCAGCAGGACTTCGCACGGGACTACGACACCATGACCGACGCCGTCACGGCGGTGGGCCTGCCCACGGCGGTCTGCACGATCTACGACACACCGTCCTCCGAACCGGGCTACGCCGTGATCCGCACGGCGCTCGCGTTCTTCAACGACTGCATCACGCGGGCGGCGTTCTCACGCGGCGTGTCCGTCGTCGACCTCCGCCTGGTGTGCGACGACGACGGCGACTACGCGAATCCCATCGAGCCCTCGGTCCAGGGCGGCAGGAAGATCGCCGCAGCCATCTCCGCATTCCTCCTGCCGGAGCCGGCAGCACGACTTTCGGCCGTAATCGCCCGTTGATCATTCCGGAATGCTGATGGTGCGGCAGCGCGTGTCGACAGAGAAGCACGCGGGCCGGGTATCCTCACCTGGCAAGAAATTCTCCCCGCACGCCCCGTATTAGGGTATAGAGAAGCCACCAAGGGTGCGGCGGGCCGGCGGAAATGCGATTCTTCCGGCGGTTCCGTATTCGATGGGCGTGCGTTTCCCCGCCTCATTGTCCGCAGAAGCAGCAAGCAATTCGATCGCCGTTCCTGCCTGCCGTTGCACTCCGACTATGCGAATACGGTCGAGCCCCTGAGGTATTCGACATGTTCCATAACCTCACCGCCGAAAATGCTCAATGAGACAGTTCCCTCAAAACCTCAGTGTTGCGCGCACGAATCCGAGTGGCCACCGACAGAAATCACAGTAGGCGATACTCGTGATCCCCCGTCTCCTGCTCCCTAGGGTTGAAAACGAGGGAGAGGCCGAGCGGTTCCTGCTGTCAGGGGACCGGGCGTACTCCCGGGTCATCGCACCGCCGTCAGCGTAGATTGCAGCAGATGGAGCCGTGCCTGGCACTTCTTCAGCTGACGCGTGATCCCCCCGAAACGGGTCGGCGGCGCCTAGCTCTCTTGAGACCGGAGCATCCCAGCGCGCCGCCGACTCTCGGTCGACTGCGTGACGTTGACCGAGATTTTGTGCGTTCGGGTCGAGGCCCGGTTGGCGTCGTCCTCAGCGACCCGAGCCCGTCCCTCCTCGAGGGTCCCTGCCGATGACCGAACGATGGTTCGCCTGCCGAAGTGACTTGCTGGCCGGCTCGGCCGTCGACGCCAGACACAACTGAAGAAGGTCTCATTGAATCCGAACAGCGAACCAGTCGAAGTGCCGGCCGCCGAGCCGGCACCCCTGCTGACTCCGGTCCCTGACACGTCCCCCGCGCCTGACATCGCGCCCAATCGCGGAGCAGCCGCCGACGGAGGGGTATCGGACACGCAGCTCCATTCGCTTCTGCCCGACTGGTCTGTGGGGCAATGGATCGGGTACACCAGCATGATCCTCGTCGCGATCCTGTTGACCGTCATCGCCGTCACCACCCTGTGGTGGATGCTTCATGCCTGGCGTTCGCGTGACAGCCTGCAGCGCACGGGATTCTCGAGGACGCCGCGGCCCGCGGCCGAATCCTTCACGCTCCTTGTGCCGGGCAGGCACGAGGAGGAAGTGATGGGACAGACACTGGACAAACTCGCGGAGCAGGATCACCCGGACTTCGAGATCATCGTGATCGTGGGGCATGACGATCCTGGAACCGAAGCCGTGGTCCGTGCCGCTGCCGCCCGGCATCCGCACCTCATCAAGGTCGTCGTCGACTCGTCCGTTCCCAAGAACAAGCCGAAGGCACTGAACCTCGCACTGAAGTCGGCGCGCGGTTCGGTCATCGGAGTCTTCGACGCCGAGGACGACGTCCACCCACGGCTCCTCTCGCTCGTCGACTCCCGCTTCACGGAAACCGGGGCCGATGTGGTGCAGGGCGGTGTGCAGCTGATGAACTTCGACACGACGTGGTGGTCGCTTCGGAACGTTCTGGAGTACTACTTCTGGTTCCGGTCCCGGCTGCACTTCCATGCCAATGCGAAATTCATACCGCTCGGCGGGAACACCGTGTTCATTCGTCGCACCTGGTTGGAGTGGTCCGACGGGTGGGACGCGGAGTGCCTCGCCGAGGACTGCGAGGTAGGTGTCCGGCTCTCGAGCCAGGGAGCAACGGTCGCCGTGGCCTACAGTCCCGAGGTCGTCACGAGGGAAGAAACACCTGGCACCCTTACGTCGCTGTTCAAGCAGCGGACGCGCTGGAACCAGGGCTTCCTGCAGGTCCTCGGGAAAGGCGAATGGCGCAAACTGCCGACGAAACGGCAGCGCCTGTTCGCACGCTACATCCTGGCGATGCCTTTCCTGCAGGCCGCAACCGGTTTGCTGATACCGGTGTCGATAGCCCTCGTGATCTTTGCCAAGGTTCCCGTCGTCGTCGCACTCATCACCTTCCTGCCGCTTGCGCCGACCATCGTCACCCTTGCCGCCGAAGCTGCAGGGCTCAGCGAATTCGGTCGGCTGTACGGCAAGAAGGTGCGGCTCCGCGACTACGTCCGGCTGGTGCTCGGGACCTTTCCCTATCAGGTGTTCCTCGCCGCCGCCGCGGTACGTGCTGTGTACCGCCAGCTGAAGGGCGAGAACTCCTGGGAGAAGACCGAACACAGCGGAGCGCACCGCACCACCTTCGACACCCCGGAGCCGCAGCAAGAGTTCGCCGGTGTTGCTACCTCCACGTCGGCCGCGCAGCTGAGCACGTCAGGAGCCTCATCATGAGCACCACCCTTCACCGCCCCCCGGCCCACCGGCAGGACGTACCGGCTCCCGTACGCGCACCCGAGCAACGACCGGCCCAGCGCCCCCTGCGATCGGTATGGAACCGCTGGTGGCGCGTCCACGGACGGGCGCCTCTCTTCCTTCTTCCCACGCTGCTCATTGCCGGCCTCGTCCAGGCATGGAACATGGCCGGATCACCGCAGCGCATCGACGACGAGGGGACGTACGTCGCGCAGGCCTGGGCGATCACCAACCTCGGCGAACTGGCCCACTACACCTACTGGTACGACCACCCGCCCCTGGGCTGGATACAGCTGGCAGGCTACGCCCAGCTCACCGGCGCCTTCGAACGCTGGGATGCCGCTGTCATGGCCGGACGGGAGGCCGTCCTGGTAGCCACCCTCATCAGCACGGCCCTGCTCTGGCTGCTGGGCCGCAAGATCGGGCTGAGCCGGGCAATGGCTACGGGAGCTGCGCTCCTGTTCGCCCTGTCTCCGCTGGCACTGCAATTCCACCGCACCGTGTACCTCGACAACATCGCCACCCCCTGGCTCCTGGGGGCCCTGATTCTCGCCATGAGCCGCAAGCATCAGCTCGCAGGATTCGTCGGTGCCGCGGTCGTGTTCGGCGTCGCCGTCCTGACCAAGGAGACCTACCTCCTGGCGCTGCCTCTGGTGGCTTTCGTCATGTACCGTTCGGCGTGGCCCGCGACGCGGCGCTACACCCTGTCCGTCGCAGCGACCATGCTCGCCCTGGTCGGTTTCGGCTACATCCTGCTCGCCACGGTGAAGGGTGAACTCATCCCGGGATCGAACCGGGTCAGCCTCGTCGACGGGATCGCCTTCCAGCTCTCGTCTCGGGCCTCGAGTGGATCGGTGACGGACCCTGACAGCCTCATCAGCCGCACCTTCGGGATGTGGTGGCAGCTCGACCAGGTGTTCATCCTGGCAGGCCTTGCCGCGTCTCTGGTCGGCCTGTTCATCAGGAGGCTCCGCCCGTATGCAGTGCTGGTGCTGGCCCTCGTCGTCTTCATGTTCCGGCCGGGCAGCTACCTGCCGGTGCCGTACATCATCATGCTTTTGCCGTTCGCCTCGCTCCTCGTCGCCGGGGTGACGGGTTGGGCCTTCTCCCGGCTGCGGCACGGATCAACCGTCGGCCGGGCCGGTGGTGCCGCGATCATGGCAGCGCTCGTCCTGGCCGTCGTCACTGCGGTGCCCCTCTGGACGACGCAACTGCGCGGTTTCCTTCTCGCCGATCTCGATCGGCCGAGCGCCCAGGCCGAGGCCTGGCTGGAGAACAACGTGCCCCGCTCCAATCGCCTGGTCATCGACGACGCGATGTGGGTCGACCTCGTGCGCAGCGGCTTCGATCGGGACAACGTCATCTGGTACTACAAGATGGATACCGACGCCGATGTGATCGACGCGTCCCCCAACGGGTGGCGTGATGCGGACTACATCATCACCACCAATTCGATGCGGACCTTCCCGCAGCAGTTTCCCCAGGTGAACGAGGCGCTCACCAACTCCGAGGTCGTGGCGTCCTTCGGCGTCGGCGCCCAGGCGGTCGATGTCCGGCGTATCCACCCGGAGGGGATTGCTGCACGGACCGAGCAGGCAGAGCTGGAATCCGCAGGCAGGGCGTCCCTGGGAGCCGAGCTCGAACAGAACCCCGCCCTCGTTCTCGACGAGAACAGCAGGGCCCAGCTGGTCGCGGGGCAGGTCGATTCCCGGATCGTGGCGGCACTGAGTCGCCGCGCAGCCATCGATGACCGCCTGTCCGTCTCCTTCCCCCCGGTCGATGGCGAGGACGGAACCCTCCGCCGGCAGGTACTGATCGCAGGAGCAGGCGGAACACCCCTGACTCCGGGTACCGCGGAGGCAGCCGCCCAGCAGCGATGGTTCGAGGACCTGACCGGTGATTTCGCCGTCGCCTCCGCGGTCCAGACCGCCGACGGTGTCCTCGCAAGGTTCTCGGTCGAAGCGCCTCCCAGCGTTCTGCCCGCGCAGTGACCGCCACCGGCCGGACCCGCGTTCGGCGTTTCCCGATCGATTCCCTCTTTCTACCGTTCAGGAAAGTATCCATGACTGCTTCAACAGACAGCTCGATCGGCCACCCGGGACACCGTGCTCGGGCCAGGCCGGGAAGAACGCCCGTGCGTGCGGCGACGGTCCTCCTGGTCACTCTCATCCTCGGCGTGGTGGTGTCCGTTGTCGGGTCGGGCCCCGCTTCGGCAGCTGAGGAAGCGCAGACGCCCCACGGGTGGGCACGGGTGGCTCACTTGTCGCCCGATACCAGGTCGGTCGACGTCGCGCTGACTGCCGTAGCCGGCGGGCAGATCCTGTTCGACCTGAAGGACGTCGCCTACGGCGATGTGTCGGATTACCTCCGGCTTCCCGTGGGGGCCTATGTCGTCGACATGACGCCCACGGGAAGCACGGAGAACTCCACGCCGGCTCTCAGCCAGCTCATCACCGTGAAGGCGGACCAGCCCCTCACGCTCGCCGTCCTCGGTACCAGTGCCGACCTCACTGCGAAGGTGGTCAGCGACGACCTCACCCCTCCTGCCGATGGCCAGGCGCGCGTGCGTGTCCTGCAAGCCAGCACTGTCGCCGAGACCGTGGAGATCCAGACCAGCATGGGTATGACGATTGCCGCCGGCACGAAAAGCGGGGAAGTCACCGGGTACGCGACCGTCCAGGACGGACCGTGGGATCTGCAGCTCTTCGCTGACGCGCGGAAGAGCCAGGCGAGTATCGATCTCGCCTCCGGCAGCGTGAACACACTCCTGGTGCTCGACAACGCTTCCGGCGGGCTCACGGTCAAAGTGATCCCGGACAGCGGGTCGGTGACTGACACGCCCGTCGGCGGCACCAACACCGGCGCAGCACCGTCCGGGAGCAGTCCCTTCGAAACCGCGCCCGGTGGCTCGAGCACCATCGACGACGTCGTCGGAACTTCCTGGCCTGCCGTCCTTTCCGTCGTGGCGGGCGTGGGTGTCATCCTCGTCGTCGCGCTCGGCGCACCGGAAAGGCTCCTGCCGGCGCTCGGCCGACGTCGCCGATGAGACGAGGGACCCTCGCCTGGATCATCAGCTGCGGCACGGTGGCCCTCGCGGCCACGGTCGTCGTCGCGCTCTGGTCCACCGGCGTGCTCCCGCTGAAGACGGCACCGTCGCAGGCGCCGAGCACCACCAGCGGCCCTGTGGCGGAGGACGTGATGACGGCCGAGGAAGCATCGATCGATTTCCTCGACAACTGGGTCGACGGTGACGGCCGCGTCGTGCGACACGACCAGGGCGGGGACACCGTCAGTGAAGGCCAGGCCTACGGTCTGCTCATCGCCCTGGGCGCGAACGATGAGGGGCGCTTCGACACCATCTGGCGATGGACGCAGTCCAATCTGCTGCGCGCCGACGGACTGCTGGCCTGGCGCTGGAAGGACGGGGAGATCGTCGACGACGAGCCGGCATCGGATGCGGACGTCGACGCGGCGAGGGCACTGGTGCTGGCAGGATCCCGGTTCGACCGACCGGACCTCACGGAAGCGGGCAACTCCCTTGCTGGGGCAGTTATCGGGTCCATGACCGCGCAGACCCCGCTGGGCCGGATACTCCTACCGGGAGTGTGGGCTGCCGGCGGGCCCGACTACGACTACAACCCGTCCTACGCGTCGCCCGTGGCCTTCGGCCTCCTCGCTGAAAGCACCGGGGACGCCAGGTGGGCGGAGCTGAGGACGGGTGGCGCCGACGTCACGGCTGCACTGCTGACGAAAAGCCCGTTGCCGCCGGACTGGGCACGGGTCACCGCGACAGGAGACGTCCATGCGATGGCGGGAGCCGCGGGAAACGGTGAAGACGCACGGTATAGCTACGATGCTGCCCGGCTGCCCTTACGCTTCGCGGAGTCATGTCTCGAGGAAGACCGCCGGCTGGCCGCGCAGATGCTCCCACCCCTCACACGGGAAGACCACCTGCCCGTCTCACTCGATCTCGGCGGTACTGCCCTGAACTCCGACGAGCACCCCATCGCCTATCTTGCACGCGCGGCCGCGGCCGCCTCCGCAGGAAACGCATCGGAGGCGACCGACGACGTGGGCCGGGCGAGCGACATGGCCCAGCAGTACGGCACGTACTACGGCGCCGCGTGGACCGCGTTGGGAAAACTCATGCTCGAGACCACCACGCTCGGTGGGTGCGCACCCCTCGCCAACTGACCTGTTCCGCACAGGCACAACGACAAAGGTACGAATTGCCGAACTCGAGACGTCAGGCGCGCTTCGCCGTCGCCACCGGGATCCTGGCCGCTCTGCTCCTCAGCGGCTGCGGAGCGCCCGATGGCTCGGACACCCCGAGCGCCCCCACCCCCAGTCCAGCCACCGCGCCCAGCTCGACACCCGCGATGCCTGATACCCGCCCATCCGGGAACGCCGGTGCCTCCGCGGCATCAGCCGGGGGACTGCAGGACCCCTCGGAGGCAGCGCCGTCGGCAGACTCCCCAGGTGCAGCCCCCGTCAGGATCAGCATCCCCGCGATCGGCGTCGACGCCCCACTGGAAGTCTTGTCCCTGGACGCCGAGAATGCACTGCAGCCGCCCGTTGCCTGGGACGCCGCCGGTTGGTACGACCGAAGCCCCCTCCCGGGCGATCGCGGCCCCTCGGTCATCGCCGGACACCTCGTGGCTCCCGATGGACCCGCTGTCTTCGTCGACCTCGGCGCACTCGGACCAGGGGACCAGGTGACGGTGACACAGGCGGACGGAAGCACGGACACCTTCGCCGTCGACCGGACCATCTCCGCGGAGCGCACCGATTTCTTTCCCACCGAGGAGATCTACGGACCGACACCGGACGCTCAACTACGCCTGATCACCTGCGATGGCGAGTACGACCCCGCGCGCGGACACTGGACCCGCAACATGGTCGTCTTCGCCACGGCTCTGCAGTGAACCCGCCGCAGAACCCGCTGTTCCTCCACCAGCACGACCAGCGGGGAAGACCAGCGGGGAAGAACAGCTAACCGGCCGGGCGCAGCGACGTGATCATCGCCCTGATGTCCTTGTACTCCTCCGTCTCCATGTAGGCCTGCGGGGTGTCGATGTGCTCGGGCTTTCCCGGGTAGATCTCGAAGGGGTCATAGGTCCCACCGAAGGCAGCCCCCGACGGCGGCCACGTGAAGAAGTGCGCGATGGGGCACGCCGTCGGGCCCGTGGGCTCGGGCCCGGACGTGATCCCGTACGCGAGCGTGGAGGCGGCCACCGGATCGGTGACGGAGGGGTCCGTCCGTCCCTCGAACACGAAGCGCGGCGTTCCGGAGTCCTGGCTGAGGGCGGGCAGCACCTCCGAATCGAGGAGCGAGTAGGGGAGCTCCTCCGGGCAGACGGCGCCCGTGACAAGGTTCGTGCGCAGGGTCGCCAGTCGTCGGCCGGTGCCATCATCGACGACGACCAGCACCCCCTCGGGGGGTGCTTCCGGCGCGTCGGCGACGGCCCAGTCCACGGGGTGGTCGAAGGACAGGCTCCCGTCCGACGTGGTGTAGGTCGCCCAGTCGCCGTCCGCAGCGGGGTCCGACGGCTGACCGGACGGCTGGCCCGGGGGCTGGTCCGAGGGCTGGTCGGACGGTTGCCCGGACGGCGTCGGTTCCGCGGGTGACGATGTCGGAGCTCCGGACCCGGTGGGCTGCTCGGACGGTTGCCCGGTTGGTTGCCCGGAGGGCTGGTCGGACGGCGTCGGTTCCCCGGAGGAGCCGGCTGATACGGGCTGCGCTTCGTCCGAGGCCTCGGGCGTGCCGGTGGCGGCCCCGGGAGAGCCGCAGGCGGAAAGGATCAAGGCGAGGCACAGTGCCCCTGATGACAGCAGCGCTGGAGTTGCTGGGCGACCCATGGTTACTCCTTCGTATGGTGGGTGGATCGCTCCATGGTGAGCCCGAATCGGGGCAGGCGACAGAGCCGCTATGGAACCGTTGCCGTCGTCGTCGAACCGTTGCCTGTTCGTCGACGGTTCGTGATGCTGCGCGGGTCGTTCCTGCGGCTAGACCGGCTCCTCCAGCAACTCGGGCGTACCGATCCCGGCGAGCCGGCAGAACTGCACGGCGAGCCTTGGAGGATATCTGCTGTTCCGCCGGTCCGGGGGTGTTCTTTGTCACGGCTGGGGCAGATGTGCAATATGTCACCTTGTGTGCATCCCCGATACCTCTCGGAAACCGCGCGGATACGCGGACCCAAGTAGTCCGAGCCCCGCCGAGTGAGTAGTGGGACGCCCTCCTTCACGTAGGCAGGTCGGCTCAGGGCAGTGGAACGCTGGATGGGTAGGTAGGACCTACTCGTGTCCGGCCCCTGGTCCGGCCGATAGCTTGATCGAGGTGCTCGCTGGCAGAGCCGGCGACGACGCACCCATGCCCTTCGGGCGGGACAACGACCGGATCTGCCACCTGCTGGCACCCCAGGTGCGTGGCTCCGGCTACAGCGCAGCTGGAAATACCCGTCTCACTCACGCCTCACACGAGGCCGTCGACCGGCTCATCCCGCCGCGCCGACGGGCCCAAGGGAAACCCATGACATCTCTGCAGTCCCTCCTCCAGGACTCCATTGCCCGACGCCGGGCACTGGTCATCATCGTCGCGCTCGTCCTGACGGCCCTCGTGCCGCTTGCGGACACGATCCTTCCGTCTGGCTGGTCGTACGCCCTGCTGGCCGGCGGGGTTCTGCTGGTCATGGTCGCCCTGCTCATGCTCGCCCGTCCTGCCGCCTCCAGCGGCGAGCGTGTGGAGTCCGACAGCGGTGCGCGCCCCGGTGCCGGGCTCCTGCTGTATCTCTCGCCCGTGATCCTCCTGAACCTCGTGTACCCGCTGGTCAGCCCGGCCATGGCCGCTGTCAACGTCGGGGGTGTGCAGCTGACCCTCGTGGTGCTCGCCTCCTCGATCACCGTGCCGTGGCTCGCGCAGGCCGCCTGCCTCCCGGCCTACCGTGCCATCGGGGACCTCATGGCGGAACGGGACATGGGCGCCATCACCCGCCGTTTCTGCACCACCTGGCCGGCGATGTTCGTGCAGGCCCTGCCGCTCGTGGTCGTCTTCGCACTCCCGCTCTGGCTTGCCACCCGCTGGTCCTTCACGGCCCTCGCCACCTACGCGGCCCTCTGCGCACTCCACCTGCTCTTCGTCCAGTCCCTCGTCCTCGCGAACGTCGGGGACCGCCGCGGGCTCTGGGCCATTGCCTGGATCGCCTACGCAGCCGCCCTCTTCGTGGCCCCCACCATCTGGTGGCTCCCGCCGCTGCTCGGCGCTCTCACGCAGATCGCCGCCATGGGGCGGGGGCTGGCGTCCCTCGGCCTCAGCCGGCGCCTCGGCGCGCGCGATTTCTCCTCCGACCTCGTCCGCGGGCTCCTCCTCGGGGCCGTCCTCTGGGCCGACAAGTTCGTGCTGTTCCTCGTCACGGGCGGCGACTTCCAGGTGGTGATCGTGTTCCTCGCGATGCTGCCCGCCGTCGTCGCGTACAACTACTACTTCGTGAATCTCGCCCCGCGGGTGGACAAGGCCGTCGCCACCCTGCACCGGACGATCGCCGAGGAGCCGCTCACCGTCCTCGCCACGAGGTCCAGGAGACTGAGTCGAACGGTGGACCGCGCCGTCCTCAGCACGGGCGCCGTCGGCATGGTGCTCACGCTTGTCATCTCCCTGCTCCTCGAGGGGATCCAGCCCGTGAACGTGCTGCTGGCGGTCTCCGTGGGCGTCGCATCCTGGGCTTTCATGATCCTTACGCTCCTCAGCTACGAACTGGATTACATCGGCGAGAAGATCGTGCCGCAGGTGCTCGGTGGGATCCACCTGGCGCTCTGCGTGGGCGCCTTCCTGCTGATCGGTGCGACGCAGACCTCCGCAGGCGCGGCGTTCGCGTACGGAGCACTCGTGGTGGCGGACCTCGTGCTCGTCGCCGTCGCGTGGGTGCTGTACAAGCGCCACTGGTCGCAGCCCGAGTACACGCTGTTCTGGCGCCACGCCACGTCCTGGTAGCACCGCCGCACACCCGCCAGCCTCCACCCGCTTTCAGCCCACGAAGGAAGAACGATGTACGTGTTCAAGACCCCGAAGGCCCGCCGCGCAGCACTCGAGCACCCCGCCGCCGTCGTCCCTGCGGCCCAGGCCGCAGCGCAGGGCCACTACGAGGACGTCGACGTCGCGATCGTCATGGAATCCACCTACCCGTACCTCAAGGGCGGTGTCTCCGCGGTGGTGCACGACATCGTCACGCACAACCCCGACCTGACCTACGGGATCATCCACATCACCTGGGACTCCGACGCTCCCCATGAGGACCTCTACGGCATGCCCGACAACGTGGTCTGGGTGCGCCCCGTCTACCTGAGCATGCAGGAGCACCGGCACGATTTCATGGCGGTGTCCGCGAAGGACCTCGGCATGACACCCGCCGAGCGCGCGGCCCTCGCCGACCGCCTCTTCGATGCGCTCTACGCACTGTCCGAGCGGCGCGAGGTGGAGCCGCTCTGGGAACTCATCGACGAGGGTTTCAACGCGCGCACCCGCACCTACCCGCTCTGGGCCCTGCTGGGGACGCGGGAGTTCATGGAGGCCCTCTCCGTCCGCATGCCCCAGCTCGACCTGTCCCTCGCGGACTCCTTCTGGACGCTGCGCAACTTCCTCTCGCTTGCCTACGCCGTCCTCGGGGACACGATGCCGAGGGCGCGCGTCTACCACGCACACACCACGGGCTACGCCTCGCTGCTCGGTGCCGCTGCCGCGCGGGACCACGACACCTCGTTCCTGCTGACCGAGCACAACCTCTACGTGCGCGACACCGTGAATACGCTGCTGGACCGCAACATGGCGCTGTCCATCACCTCGGAGGACTACCGGACGTTCGACGTCACGCCGGAGCAGCGCGCCTGGATGGCGTGGTGGACCGAGATGGGCCACTTCTGCTACCCGAGCGCCGCCCTGATCACCTACCTGTACCCGACGGCGATCACCGAGGCCGCGCGCCTGGGCACCGACATCGACAAGGCCGTCGTCGTGCCCAACGCCATGGTCATCGAGGAGTTCGATGACAAGTACCGCGCCCGGCTCGCCGCGCAGGAACACCTGGAGCAGCACGGCGACGACCACACGTGGAGCCTCGTCTACATCGCCCGCGTCGTACCGATCAAGGGACTCCTCGATCTCCTGTCGAGCATGGACATCCTGCGCCGCCACGGCTTCCCGAACCTCCACCTCGAGGTCCTCGGCCCCACCGAGCACGTGCCCGAGTACTACGAGGCGTGCCTGGCCAAGATCGACAGCCTGGGACTGCACGACCACGTGACCATCCACGGCACGGTCAACGTCCGGGACATGCTCGACCAGTTCGACCTCCTGGTGCTGCCGAGCTACAACGAGGGCCAGCCCATCGTGGTCCTCGAAGCCATGGCAGCCGGCATCCCCACCGTCGGAACCGATGTGGGCGGCATGAGGCAGCTGATCGGGGACGAGCTGTACACCACCGACGGCCGTACGGTCGGCTCCTGCGGGGAGCTCGTGGTCGCCGGGGACGTCCAGCAGATGGCGGAGAACATCCGCACCGTGATCGGGAACCGGGAACTCTACGCGGAGTACGCCGCCAACGCCCGGACACGCGTGCAGGAGTTCTTCCAGATGCACGAGATCATGTCCTCCTACAACGAGATCTACCGGACTGTCGGCGACATCACCGACCTCCGCGGCCTGGACACGGCCCAGTTCGAGGACGTCAGCCGGATCGACTCATGACCGGGGTCGGGGCGTGGATCCGGTACGGAGACCCGCTGCTGCCAGGGCAGCTCGAGTTCGCCGCGGAGCACTACCGGGTGGCGATCCTGCAGCCCTGGGAGACCGCCGCCGCGGAGGAGCTCAAGCGCCGCCGTCCCGATATGACGGTGCTCTGCTACAAGTGCCTGTCCTCGACGCGGAGCTATGAGCCCGGGCCGGTCTACACCTCCGGCGTCTCCTATGCCGAGGCGGAGAGCCAGGCCGGCGCCCCTGCGGGCAGCGGGACGGACACGGGGACGGACACCGAGGCGGACACCGGGACGGACGGCGGCTGGTTCGCCACCCGGCTGGACGGCAGCCGCATCGAGTGGGAGCGCTATGCGGGCCACTGGCAGATGCGCGTCTGGGATCCTGCGTACCAGCGCCGCTGGGTGGACAACGTGGTCGCCGAACTGCGCGACTCACCGTTCGACGGCGTCATGGCGGACAACGACGTCTTCGAGGACTACTACGGGCTGCAGCTGCCCATTTCCGGCGCCGCGGACATGGCCGCGCTCCGCTCCGCGCTCGGCGACCTCGTGGATGCCGCGGGTGCGGCGCTGAACGGCGTCGGGAAGATCCTGGTGCCGAACATCGCCGAGTCGCGCCGTGAGCCGGGCAGATGGCAGGCCCACGCCGCCTACGGTGGGGGCTTCGAAGAGGTGTGGCTCGGCTACAGCCCGGTGGACCTCTTCGATCCGGTGACCGCCGAGGCGCAGCTCGCACAGGCGGCAGGGCCGGGACTCTCCATCCTCCGCGTGCCCACCGACGGCGACGACCGCCACCCCAACTTCGCGTACGGGCTGTCGGCGTTCTGGATCTTCGGCGAGGGCAGGGGCGCATATTCCGCCACGGCCCACGATGATTACAGCCGCACCCAGTACGCCCCGGAGCTCGACTGGCAGCTCGGCGCCCCGCGCACGGAACCCAAGGGCAAGAACCACGCCTGGTGGCGGGAGTTCGACGGCGGTTTCGCGGCGGTGAACTTCAACCGGGACGGCAGGCGTCGACGCAAGGTGCGGATCCCTGCGGGCCTCGTGGACGCCGACGGTCGGCCTGCTCCGTCGTCGGTGGTACTCCCGCCGCAGCGCGGGATCCTCTACCGCCGCCCCGCCTGACCAGCGGTCACCCGCAGGCTTGCAGCAGCCATCTGCAAGCTGTAACCGCCCTTTCGTCAGGTTCTCCGCAGGATTCGACCCGATCAGGACCGGGGCGGATGACCGTCTCCGGGAGTGCCCCACTATGTGGGTATGAAACTGAATGCCGCTGGGGCAACTCTCGTTTCCGCGGCACTCGCTGTCGCCTTCGCCGTCTGCTCACTCGCCACGCCCGCGAGTGCCGGCAGCCTGACCACGAGCACGGGGCAGCAACTGCCCGCCTATCTGCAGGGCTACCGGCAGGGCCAGCTGCTCTGCCCGGGAGCGGCACTCACGGGCAAGGTCTCCGTGGCGATCGTCGATCCGATGATGGCGACCACGGATGCCCCCGGGGACTGCACGCTCTCCGACATGAAGGCCGCCAACCCGGGAACCACCTTCCTCGCCTACCTGAACATCGGTGCCATGAGGGACTTCGAGTCCTGGAACGGCGTCTTCCAGAACTCCTGCGCCGACACCGCGACCGACGCCGGGAAGCAGTTCGGCGTCACCACGTCGAACTCCCGGGTGGCCCGGAACGAGGACGGCCAGGCGAGCTATCCGGGGTTCTCCTACCTGACGGTCGCCGACCTCTCCCCGGCCTACGCCGACGCCTGCGCGGCCACGGCACACACGCTCCTGAGCACCGATGCGCAGCGCGGGACCACCAACGCCGCCCCCGCCCGGTTCGACGGCATCTTCCTCGACGACGCGTCCATGTCCCCCTCCCACGGCCAGGACATGGTCGACGTCGGGCAGTGGGGCCCCTGGCCCGACGACGACGCCTACGGCCGCGCCCTGATCGCCGCCGTCCAGCGCTTCGACGCGACGCTCACACGCACCATGGGCCGGGACGTACCCGTCGCGGTGAACCTCGGCGTCTACCCGGCGTGGAGCAACCAGGTGACCCTCGCCAGGACGCTGGCAGCCACGCGCTCCGTCGATTTCGCGCTCCGCGAGCACGTCGTCGCGACCGGCACGGGCCGGCCGCTGCCGGCGATCGACCTGGACCAGGCGAGCGCGGCGTACCAGACCATCACCGCAGCGGGGATGCCCGTGGTGGAGCACGATTACTCGGTGCCGCTGCGCGAACTGCCGACGACCGCCTACCGCCAGGGCAACGACATCGGGACCTCCGCTCCGTGCCTGCGCGACGGGTTCGGCTCCCGGTCATCCGTCGTGGCGGCGGCGAAGACCCGACGCACCCTCGATCACCGCATGACGCTGGGGCACCTGCTGCAGACCCGCACGAGCAGTGCCCTCCGGATGACTGCGACCCTCTCGCAGGCCGAGCCCACCTGCCAGGACAATGCCTGGGACGACGACGCGAACTTCGAGACGGTCACCACGGCGTCGGTCAGCTCCACCGACGCCCAGGTCACCGCGCTCACGACGGCGGTGACGTCGGGCGCCTACGCCACGGCGGCGCCGCTGAAGTTCGCCGGAGTCACTGTGGTGCGGCTGTCCAACGGGAAGGTCGTGGCGGTCAACACCACGACCATCACGCGCTCCGTCACCGCGTACGGCAGGACGCTCAGCGTCCCGGCGCGGTCGGCGACGATCGGCTGACACTCCCCGCGGAGTCCGAAGCCTCCGGTCGCAGGTGGGTGGGCAGGATGCTTCCGGGCGCCCGGCTGCGGATGAGCAGCAGGTTCCGCGCGTGCTCGTGGAGGCGCCGGTCCTCGTCCGAACGCGGGACCCAGGGCGGGACCGGGACAGCCGTACCCTCGTCGTCGCGCGCCACCATGACCGTGAGGCACGTGGTGGTCAGCGCCATCTCCCGGGACCGGGGGCTGCCGGAGCGGACGTGCACCGCGACGTGCATGCCCTTGTGCCCGGTGTAGACCAGCCGCGCTTCCACCTCGACGACATCGCCGATATGCAGCGGCTTCAGGAACCGCACGCCGCCCGAGAAGACCGCGACGGTGTCCAGTCCGCAGTAGCGCGTGGAGCAGACGTAGGCGGCCTCGTCGATCCAGTCCATGACCGTGCCGCCGTGGACCTTTCCGCCCCAGTTGACGTCGGTCGGCGCGGCGAGGAACCGGAGGACGGTGCGTTCGGCGGTCCCGGCGTCGGTGTACTCCTGGCGGCTCATCTCCTCCACGATCTCCCTGCGCACGTCGATGCGTGCCACGGCGTGGTCGCTGTCCAGGCGTTCGGCGTCGGTCCGGGGTTCGAACGCGGGGACGGGCACGGGTTTGCCATCGGGCCCCACCGCCACGAAGATCACCAGGCATTCGCTGCGCCGTCCGCCGTCGTCACCCGAGACGGATCCCGACGAGACGACGGTCCGGATGTGCATGGAGGACGTACCGGTGTGGACGATGGTGGCCTCTACCTCCACGAGGTCGCCCACCACCACGGGATCCGCGAAGTGGATGTTGCCCACGTAGGCGGTGACGCAGTAGGTCTTCGCCCAGCCGACGGCGGCGGCGTAGGCGGCCTTGTCCACCCACTCGAGCACCGTGCCGGCGTCGACCGATCCGCTGTGGCCGAGGTCGGTGGGGGAGGCGAGGAACCTCAGGGTGACGGAGTGCGCTGCCTCCGCGGCGGGCGAGAAAGCATTCATGCCCCAGTATCACCACGCGGGAGACGCAAGCGGTAATGCAGCCCCCGCGCGGGTGTCACAAGCGAAGGTCGACGACGGTGACCCCGCCCGCCGATCGGTCGCCCGCCATGGCCACGAGGGCGTCCGGCACGTCCGCGAGGGAGATGGTCCGTTCGATGAGGTCCTGTGGGCGCAGGCGGTCCGCCGCCACCAGGTCGAGCAGCCCGGGGTAGTCCCGCGCCGGCATGCCGTGGCTGCCCAGGATGGAGAGCTCCTTGCCGATGACCGCGCCCATGGGGATGACGGGGTCCGAGGGGAAGAGGCCGATCTGCACGTGGCGGCCGCGCGGCCGCAGCGAGAGGATCCCGACGGCGGCCGTCTCCTCGCGTCCGAGGGCGTCCACGGAGACGTCGAAGCCCGACGGCGCCGTCGCGCGCACGGCCTCGAGCACGGCGTCGCGCGGCAGGCCGGAGGAATTCACGGTCCTGGCGGCGCCGAACCTCCCGGCCCGCTCCAGTGCGGCGGCGTCGATGTCGACGGCGACCACCTCCGCGCCCAGGGCCGCACCGATCATCACGGCGCTCAGGCCCACGCCGCCGCAGCCGACCACCAGGAGGGTCTCGCCGGCTCCGAGGCGCGCCTGGTGCACGAGGCCCCGGTACGACGTCGCGAACCGGCAGCCGAGCAGTGCGGCGGCGCCGCTGTCGAGCGAAGGGGGCACCACGATCAGGTTGATGTCGGCGTCATGCAGGGCCACGAGGTCGGCGAAGGAGCCCCAGTGCGTGAAACCCGGCTGCGTCTGGTTGCGGCACACCTGCCCGTTGCCGGACAGGCACTCCGGGCAGCGCCCGCAGGCGCAGACGAACGGCGTGGTGACGCGGTTCCCCACGGCGAAGTGGCGGACGTCGTCGCCGACCGCGGTGATGGTGCCCACCAGCTCGTGACCGGGGACGTGCGGGAGGGTGATGCCGTCGTCGTGCCCCAGCCACCCGTGCACGTCGCTGCGGCACAGGCCCGTGGCCTCGACGCGGACGACGACGCCTCCCGGCGATGGAACGGGCTCGGGGACGTCCCGGAGGACAGGGCGGGCGGAGAACCCGTCGAAGCAGACAGCGCGCATCGCACTATTCTGCCCCGCGGGTTCCCGCCCAGCACATCGCCCCCCCCCGGGGAGGTCAGGACTTCGCCTGGGGAGCCTTCCGGGCGGCACGCGATCCGGTGCGCGATCCGGTGCGCAATCCGATCTGCAGTCCGGTGCGCGAGCCGGTGCGTGATCCGGTGCGTGATCCGGTGCGCAAGCGGGTCCGCAATCCGGTCTGCAGTGCGGCGCGCGATCCGGTGCGACGCGCCCCGGTGATGAGCGGATCCTTCGAGAGGTCCATCATGAGCGCCACGCACAGTCCGATCATCACGAGCAGGAACGGGGCTGCGGCGATGATGGTCAGCGTCTGCAGCGCCTCGAGGCTTCCCACCGAGAGCAGGACGGCGGCCACTCCGCCCGTCAGGGCGCCCCACAGGATGGTGAGCCACTTGCGCGGGACGGCAGCGCCGAAGGAGGACAACGACCCCAGCACGATCGAGGACGCATCGGCGCCCGAGATGAAGAAGACCGCAACGAGGACGACCACCAGGATCGAGGTGACGGACGCCAGCGGGTACTGCGACAGGAGGGCGAACATCGCCGATTCCTGGCTCTCCGCGTTCGCGGCCGCGATGTCGACCCCGTTGTTCTGCAGGGTGAGGGCCGAACCGCCCCAGACACTGAACCAGATGAGGCTGATGAAACTGGGCACGGCCACGACGCCGAGGACGAACTCGCGGATGGTGCGCCCGCGGGAGATCTTCGCGAGGAACGAGCCCACGAAGGGGGTCCAGGAGACCCACCAGGCCCAGTAGAAGATGGTCCACGCCGCGAGCCATTCGTGGCCGCCGAAGGCGCCCGTGCGGGACGCCATCTGGGGGAGGCCGATGAGGTAGCTGCCCGCCGAGGCCGGGATGAGCTCGAGGATGAAGACCGTGGGTCCCACGACGAACAGGAAGAACAGCAGGGCGAGGGCGAGGATCATGTTGCCGTTGGAGAGCCACTTGATGCCGCGGCTGACGCCGCTGACGGCCGACAGGACGAAGCAGACGGTGAGGACGGCGATCAGCGTGATCTGCAGTCCCAGGCTGCTGCCCACGCCGAAGACCTTCGAGAGTCCGCCGTTGATCTGCAGGACGCCGAGGCCGAGGGACGTGGCGGAGCCGAAGAGGGTCGCGAAGATCGCGAAGACGTCGATGGCGCGCAGGCCCTTCGGCGTGGGACGGCCGCGGAACAGGGCCGTGAAGGCGCCACTGAAGCCGGCACCACGGCCCTTGCGGAAGGCCGAATAGGCGAGCGCCAGGCCGACGACGGCGTAGATGGCCCAGGGGTGGATGGCCCAGTGGAACAGCGTGTAGTTCATGGCCTGGCGGGCCGCTTCCGGCGTCGCGGGCGAGATCCCGTCGACGGGCGGGGTGAGGTAGTGGGAGATGGGTTCGGTGACGCCGTAGAACATGAGCCCGATGCCCATGCCGGCACTGAACATCATGGCGATCCAGGAAACCCTCGAGTACTCGGGCTTCTCGCCGTCCTCGCCGAGGGGGATGCGGCCGTACTTGCTGAAGGCGAGGAAGAGGGCGAAGACCACGAATCCGGTGGCCGTGGCGACGAAGGCCCAGCCGAAGGTGGCCACGAGGCCCTTCAGCATCGACGAGGTCACGTCGGAGAACGCCCCGGGGAAGAGGACCGCCGCCAGCATCAGGAGGATGACGATGGAGAGCGAGACGAAGAGGACCGGCCGGTCCAGCACGGCCTTCGCGGGCGCCTCCCCGGGAGGGGCCTCGAAGGGCGTCTCCTCGCCGGGCGGGAATCCTTGAATGGGCTCGGTGGAATTAGACATAGGGCTTAGGGTACGCGCGGCTCGCCGACGGGTCAGGGCCGATTCCATCCTGAAATCCCGCTTGCCCAGGCCTTCCACGACGGGACCGCCCCGTGTCGCGGGGCCACGGCCAGGGCTGGCGGCGGGTGCCTCTGATCCGCCTGCTTCCCTGCAACGACGGCGATTTCCGGCCGTTGCGGACAGTCCTGACGCCGAGGTCGGTGACGCTCCTCGACGCCGGAGGTCCGGTGCCCGCTCGTCCCACCGGTGCCGGCGCCCGGATGTGACGAAGTTCCCACCCGGACGCCGGCCGAACGGCGTGCTGGCGGCGGATCCCGGGCGGGCTGCGGCAGGTCAGCCGGCGCGGAGGCGGTGCCGCTCCCTGCGGTCCTTGGCGGTGTCGGTGGCGAGGCTGAGGGAGAGGCCGACGGCGACGAGCAGGATCATGACGAACGGGAGGACCTCGAGGCCGATGCCGTCCAGCAGGAGTCCGCCGAGGAGGGCGCCCCCGCCGATGCCGACGTTGAACGCCGTCGTCTGCAGGGCCGCGGAGAGGTCGCGTGTCCGGAAGGACGCCGTCCGGAGCATGCGGGTCTGCAGCAGGGCGGGGATGCCGCCGAACGCGGCGCCCCAGACGATGACGGCGATGAGGACCACCACGGTGTTGGCGGTGGCCAGCGCGAGGGTGAGGACTGCCGCCATGACCACCAGGACGACGCCCGCGAACGCCTTGCGGGGGAAGCGGTCGGCCGCGTACCCGGCTCCCACGAGACCGATGATGCCTGCGCCGCCGTAGAGGAACAGGACGAGGGCGACCGACCCGGGCTCGAAGGTGGAGACATCCGTCAGCCAGGGGGCGATGTACGTGTAGAAGGTGTTCTGCCCGGTCAGCAGGATCAGGATGACGGTGCACAGCAGGATCACGGCCCTGAAGCTGGGGTCGCGGCGCAGCGGGACGCGCTCCTCGCCGGCCTTCCGTTCTCCGTGATGGTTGACCGGAGGCAGGAACTTCACGATGACGAGGGCCAGGGCGGCGACGGCCACTCCGATGATGGTGAAGGCCGTACGCCAGCCGAGGGCGTTGCCGATCGCGGTCCCGACCGGGACGCCGAGGACGAACGCCGCCGTTCCACCGCCGGCGGTGATGGCGATGGCCTTGCCGAGCTGGTGGGCCGGGACGAGGTGCGCGGCGTAGGCGGCGACGACGGCCCAGAAGAGCCCGTGCGCCAGCCCGCCGAGGATACGCGCTGCGACCAGGACGCCGTAGGTCGGGGCGATCGCCGCGATGATGTTCGCCACGGCGATCACGAGGAGCACGACGACGATCAGCGACTTGCGTGAGTACCGCTGGGTCAGGGCGGCCAGGGGCGTGGTCGCGACGACGACGGTCCCCGCGAAGATCGTCACGAGGTATCCGGCCGTCGAGAGGCCCACGTTCAGGTCGCGGGCCATCGCCGGCAGGAGGCCGGTGGGCAGGAACTCGCTGGTCACGGAGACGAAGATCGCCCCCGCAAGGGACAGCAGCCCGATGTAGGGGAAGGGCACGGCGGTCTTCACCGGCACGGAGGAAACAGACAAGGGACACCAATCAGAGGTCTTACGGCGGTCAGAGCCCCGGCTGCTCCGTTGAAAACCGAAGGGCATACTCCAGTCAAGCCGAGAGACGGCTTTGACTACTGCAACAACACCGCGGGGACGCAGGGCATTCCTGTTGCCTCGGGCAAAACCTCTTTGTTCCTGTTCTAGGTGTACTGGGCCATCAGGTTGGTGACACTCGGGTGATGGGTGTGGCTCCGATGCCGGTGTGGATGCGTTCAGTGTTGTAGTGCTGGAGCCAGGGTGCAAGGGCGGCTTGGCGTTGAGCGCTGCTGGTGAAGACCTGGCGGTAGGCCCATTCGGTTTGGAGTGTGCGGTTGAAGCGTTCGGCTTTGCCGTTGGTCCAGGGGCAGTGGGGTTTGATGAAGCGTTGAACGGCTCCGAGGTCCGCCACGGCCCGGGCGAATGCGGCGGAGTTGCGGTAGGCGAAGGCGTTGTCGGTGATGACGCGTTCGATACGGTTGATGCCTTGTTCGGCGAAGTAGATGCCGGCGCGGACGAGGAACCCCGCGGCGGTTGCGCCTTTTTCGTCGGGGAGGACTTCGGCGTACCCGACCCGGGTGTGATCATCGATGGCGACGTGGACGTAGTCGTAGCCGATGCCGCGGCCTCTGACCTGCTCGGAACGCCCGTGCGCCCGCCAGCCACCACCGGCCGGTATCCGTCCGAGTTTTTTGACGTCCAGGTGGACCAGCTCGCCGGGGGTGGTGCGCTCGTACCGGTTCGAGCTCGCCCGCGACGCACGAATTGGGGTCCCGGTGAGCGGATCGCAGTCCGCGAGCCGCGGCACCTGATGGCGGTGCAGGATCCGGGTCACGGTGCGTGCCGGGACACCTGTGACTGCCGCGATGCGCAACGGCCCGAAGCGCAGAGCCTGCCGGGCCTGCAGGACTTCCTGTTCCCGATCGGCGCTGGTACGCCTGGGCGATGATCGTGGTCGGCTCGAACGGTCCCGCAGCCCCGCGGTTCCTTCGGCCCGGTACCGGCCGACCCACCGGTACGCGGTCTGCCGGGACACGCCCAACTCGGCAGCGATATGGGCGACCGGGCGACCTGCCGCCACCCGATCAACAAGCAACTGTCTTCCATGCACCGTCAGACGAGCATTAACGTGGGACACGAGGACCTCCGGTCGCGAAGTGTGGGAACTAGACAGCTCCACTAAGCCCGGAGGTCCTCCTCGTATCAAGCCCCAAGCGTCAACAACGTCCCAGCCCAGTACATCTAGGCCCGGCCCGCGGTGCCCGTCCCGCCGCGAGCCGGCTCCCGCTCGCCGGTGAGGGCTGTCGTCGGGCGCCCGGCACCGTCGTCCTCCCCGTCGTCCTCGCCGTCGTCCTCCCCGTCGTCCTGCCGGGGCACGAGCGTCAGGCGCGGCCCCGCGTCGCGGTCGTCGAGCTCATCGGTGATCTCGTCCTTGCGGGACGCCGTCTCGGGATCGACTTCGCCGTCCTCCGCCCACTCGTGCTCGATCTCCCGGTGGACCTTGCTGTTCAGGACCTCGACCTCCTGGTCCCGCAGCCGGCCGAGGTCGGCGGGGAACGGTTCGTCCGGGGAGATCCTGCTGCTCATGCCTGTCCAATCTGCTGGCCGTGGGTGCACGGCGACCGGAGAAAGAGTAGGTGCCGTGGGCGACCGCGACAAGCAGGTCCCTTAGTTCTTTCGCCCCTACCCGGGAACGGGGTGCCCGTTCAGGCGAGGAGTGCGGCGACGACGATGAGCGCCGGGATCGCGAGCACGGAGGACAGCAGCACCGTGTCCCGGGCCAGCGGGATGCCGCGGCCGTACCGGCTGGCGAACATGAAGACGTTCTGCGCGGTGGGCAGCGCCGATACGACGACGGCGGCGAGCAGCTTGTGGCCGTCGAGCCCGAAGAGGTGGTGCGCGGTCAGGTAGGCGACCACCGGCATGAGGGCGCTCTTGAGAGCCGTGGCCGTGAGGACCTGCAGGCGGTCCGGGCTGCGTCGAAGTGGCCGGCTCCCCGGCAAGGACATCCCGAAGGACAGCAGGACCATGGGCACGGCGGCGCCGCCGAGGAGTACCAGGGAATCCCATACCGGGCCCGGCGGGCGGAATCCCGTGGCGGCCACCGCGACGCCCAGCAGGGACGCGATGATCATCGGATTCCGGAAGGGCTGGGTCAGGAAGGCCCGGAACGAGGGTTTCCGGCTCGAGGTGAGGTCGAGGACCGTCAGGTAGAGGGGAGCGAGCAGCAGGAGCTGCACGAGCAGCACGGGGGCGACCGGCGTGGCATCACCGAGGGCGTAGAGCGCGATGGGGATGCCGATGTTGTTGGCATTCACGTAGGAACTCGCCATCGCCCCGATGGCCGTCTCGGCCGCCGGCCTGCGGAAGAGGAACCTGCTGATGAGGACGTAGAGGACGGCGATCGCCAGGGAGGAGATGAGCGCGATCGGCATGTACTCGGAGAACACCGAACCGAGGTCCGCGTCGGCCAGGACGGTGAAGAGCAGCGCCGGATTGGTCACGAAGAACGCCATCTGGTTCAGTGCGAAACCGGCCTGCGGTCCGCCGATGACCAGGCGTCCGGCGACATAGCCGATGACGATCACCGCGCCGACGACGGCGAATCCCCCCAGTACTCCCAGCATGTTCTCTCCCTACGCATCGGGCGGTCCCGCCCGGGTGCCCCCTTAAGAACCTAGTGCGTCCCCCGACGGGCGGGGGACGCACCAGGTCCTGCGGACCGCAGGGTTACGGCGTGCGACGCGGCTCGGGGTCCGGGGCGTACTCGGCGAGGGCAGGCAGCGCGCGGCCCTCGAAGTCGAACATCGCCTGGTTTTCCCAGGCATTGCCGCTCGCAGGGTCGGCAGGATCCCAGCCGTTGCCCTCGACGGCGGTCCAGGCCGGTTCCCAGCTCACGACGCCGACGCCCCGCCCGCCGGGAGCGGAGGCGACGACGTCCTGTACCGCGCGGAAGTTCGCGGCCTGGCCCTCGGGTGTCGCCGGGTAGCCCGGCACCAGTTCCGATGCGAGGTCGATGACGTTCTGCCACGGATGGTCCGGATCGTCGGCCAGCGTGAAGGGGTAGGAGTTCTCCACCACCAGCACATCGCGGTCGTATCGGGCGGACAGCGTGGTGACGGCGTTCTGCAGGTCGGCCATCGAGCCGTGCCAGTAGCCGTAGTAGGAGAGCCCGATGGTGTCGAACTGCACGCCGCGTGCCGTGACCTCGTCGAACCACCAGGTCAGGCCGCCGATGCCATTGTTGATGTTGGTCAGGTGCAGGATCACGTCCGTGTCGGCGCTGACGTCCTTGACGGCACGGGAACCGGCCGAGAGGAACAGGGCGAGGTTGTCCCACTGCGCGCCGTCGACGCCGTCGCCGGGGATGACGTCCCAGGTCTGGCCGAGGGGCCACAGCATGCCGGGGTTGATCTCGTTGCCCACCTGGACCGCGTCCGCCGTCGCTCCCGCGTCCTTCAGGGCCGTCAGGACATCGTGCGTGTGCTGGTACACGGCGTCCGCGACGGCCTCGGCGTCCAGGTCCACCCAGGCAGCGGGCATCCCCTGGGCTCCCGGGTCGGTCCAGCGGTCGCTGTAGTGGAAGTCGACGAGCACCTGCATGCCGGCGGCCTTCGCGCGCTTCGCCGTCGCCACGACCTCGTCGGTGGTGTTGTAGCCGTCGGCGGGGTCGACCCAGACCTTCAGCCGCACCATGTTCGCGCCGGCGTCGGCGAACGCCTGGACGCCATCCACGGGCTGCCCCGCGGCATCGTAGTAGACGGCGCCGTTGTCCTCGTTCTTGGCCAGGTTGGACAGGTCGGCACCGCGGACGGCGCGGGAGACGGACCCGGGCCGGAGCGTGACATCGTCAACGACCACCCAGTCGCCGGCCGTGCCGCGCGTCTCGATGACCACCTCGCAGGAGCCCTTCGTGACGTACGCGTCGGCCGCGATGGTGAGCCACGCGCCATCCTGCGCGGTGGACGGGATGACGGTCTCGCCGTCGGTCCCGCAGTTCCGCAGGGCGATGCGGGACGCCCGGAGCGAGCCCTCGGACTTCACGCGGGCGGACACCGTCCACCAGCCCTCGGCCAGCGCACCGGTCTTCTGGCGGGCGGTGGCCGTGGCGTCCCCGGACAACCGCTGTGCGAGGTGGGCTCCCTCGCCGTCGCGCTCGACGACGGTGGAGGCGGGATTGCCCGTGGTCTTCCAGCCGGTCAGGCCGGCCTCGAAGCCCGGGTTGATGATGCCACCCGGTGCGGGGGCCTGAGCGGGGGCCGGTGCGGGGGCCGGTGCGGCCGATACCGGCGCCAACCCTGCGGGCAGGGTGATGGCAGCCAGTACCGCGGCGGCCAGCACCCTGCCCCTCCGTCGTCCGCTCCTCGTGCGCGGTGCTGCGTGCAGTGTTCTCATGCGTCCTCCTTGACGTAGGCCCCTGAGCGGGCTCTGCGGGTACTGCGGTTCCTGCTGTTAAGTGCCCCGCCGGATGGCGGGGCGGATCACGCTCCGGTGACGGTCTCGATGACCGCGGAGGCGCCTGCGGCGAGCGGATCGCCGGCCGTGACGGTCCTGCCGCTGACGAGGTCGGTGCCGCCGACGGGCAGTACGGAGTCGGCGTCGGTGTGGTTGAGCACGAAGGTGAACGTTCCTTCGTCCGAGGTGCGGCTGACGGTCTCCACCCCGGGCTGCGAGGGGCCGTCCGGGATCCCGGCGACGGCCAGGGCCTCGCCGAGCAGGGCATCGAGTGCGGGCGCCGCGGGCCTCGTGGAGATGTACCAGGCGGTGCCCTTGCCGAAGGCGTTCACGGTGACGGCAGGCTTTCCCGCGGCGGGCCCGGAGGCATAGCCGGTGTGTGCCTGCGCGCCGTTCAACTCGAGGTCCTCCGCCCAGACGTCCGCCGTCGAGCCGTCGTCGAGGGTCACGGACTCGTGCTCGCGCAGGGGCAGCCACTCCGCGACCGTCAGTCCGAGGACGTTCCGGAGCTGGCCCGGATAGCCGCCGGCAGGGACGGCGTCGTGGTCGTCCACCACGCCGGAGAAGAAGGAGGCCACGAGGTTGCCGCCTTCCGCCACGTATGCCTCGAGGTTCCCGCGCGCGGTGGGGGACACGGCGTAGAGGGCGGGCGCGAGGACGAGGTCGTAGCCGCCGAGCTCCTGCTCGGGGTGCGCGAAGTCGACCGTCACGTTCCGCTGCCACAGAGCCGTGTAGTAGGCCTCGATGCGTTCCCGGTGGTCGAGGTCCTCGGAGGGCCGCCACTCGAGGTCCTGCGCCCAGAAGGACTGGGTGTCCCACAGGATGGCGACCCTCGCGTGGACCCGGGAGCCGCGGACGGCGCCGGCGCGGCGGAGCGTTGCGCCGAGTTCGGTCACCTCCCGGAAGATGCGCGAGTCCGCGCCCTGGTGCGGAACCATGGCGGAGTGGAACTTCTCCGCTCCGAACCGCGAGGCCCGGAACTGGAAGAACATGACGGCATCGGCGCCGCGCGCCACGTGGCTGAGGCTGTTGCGCAGCATCTCCCCGGGGCGCTTGGCGATGTTGCGGGGCTGCCAGTTGACCGCCGAGGTGGAGTGCTCCATCAGCATCCACGGCTTGCCGCCGGCGAGGGAGCGCGTGAAGTCGGCGTCGAGCGCCAGGAGCACGTGGTTGTCCTCCCGTTCGGCGGTCAGGTAGTGGTCGTTGGCGACGACGTCGACCTCGCGGGCCCAGGCCCAGTAGTCCAGGGACGGGCAGCTGGTGGCCATGAAGTTGGTGGTGACGGGCAGGCCGGGGGTGTACTGCCGGATGATGTCGCGCTCGAGGACGTAGCACTCGAGGAGTGCGTCGGAGGTGAACCGCTTGAAGTCGAGGCGGTGGGCCGGATTCACCACGCTGGCGCTCAGCCGGGGTGCATCGATCTCGTCCCACGCGCCGTAGCGCTGGCCCCAGAAGGTGGTGCCCCAGGCGTCGTTGAGTGCATCGAGCGAGCCGTAGCGGTTGCCGAGCCAGGCGCGGAAGGCCTGCACCGAGTGCTCCGAGTAGCATTCGCTGACCGGGGCCCCGTATTCGTTGTGCACGTGCCACATGCGCAGCGCCGGGTGCCCGGCGTAGCGGCGTGCGAGCTCCTCCGTGATGCGCCCGGCGTGGTGGCGGTACTCCGGGGAACTCGGCGAGGCCATGCCGCGCGAGCCGTGCCCGAGCGTCAGCCCCTCCCGCGTCACCGGGCGTGCCTGCGGGTACTTCTTCCAGAACCAGGCGGGCGGGGCGGCGGTCGGGGTGCCGAGGTCGACGTCGATGCCCGCGGAGGCGAGCAGGTCCATGATGTCGTCGAGGAAGGTGAAGTCGAACTCGCCGTCGCGCGGCTCCAGCAGTGCCCACGAGAAGATGCCGATGCTGACCAGGTTGATCCCGGCCTGCTGCATGAGCGCGATGTCCTCGAGCCACACGTGACGCGGCCACTGCTCCGGGTTGTAGTCCCCGCCGTACCGGAGCTGCTGGGTCCCGCCCGGCCAGGACCGGCTGGCGGGGGCGGTGGAGGTGCCCGGAACGGCAGCGCCCGGCAGGGCGCCTGAGGTGGTGACCGCGGTGTGGTCAAGCGACATGGAAAATCTCCTTTGACTGTGTGCGCTCCCAGTTCTAGCACGGACAGTGGGCACAGTGGTAGCTCTTCCCGCCCACCTTGACAGCACGCGGATCTCTGTGACCTACTGGAACCGCTCACAGTCTGGCGCCGTACTCGTTCGAGGGGCGTACTGGATTGCTTTCGACAAGGAGGACGAAATGCGTTCAATTCTTCGCGTCGGTGCCATGGCTACCGTCGCTGCCACCGCCCTGCTCACCGCGGGATGCTCGAGTCCCGCTGCGGACGAACCCACCGCCGAAGGTCCCGTAGAGCTCAGCTTCTGGGCCTGGGCTCCCAACATCGAGAAGGTGGTGGAGCTGTGGAACGAGGAGCACCCGGAGATTCAGGTCACCGTCAGCAAGCAGGACGGCGGAGACCCTGCGGTCACCAAGCTCCTCACCGCGATCAATGCGGGCAGCGGTGCTCCTGACCTGATGCAGGCGGAGTACCAGAAGATCCCGACGCTCGTGGCCTCCGATGCCCTGGCAGACATCTCCGAGGGCGCCGGCGACCTCGAGGACAAGTTCCCCGAAGGTGTCTGGTCCTCCGTCACCCTCGGCGGGGACGCCCTCTACGCCGTACCGCAGGACTCCGGGCCCATGATGTTCTACTACCGCGAGGACGTCTTCAAGGAACTCGGCCTCGAGGTGCCCACCACCTGGGAGGAGTACGCCGACGTCGCACGCGCCGTGCACGCCTCCGACCCCAAGCGCTACCTCGGCACGTTCTCCGCGAACGACGCCGGCTGGTTCGCCGGGATGGCACAGCAGGCAGGAACCTCCTGGTGGAGCATCGACGGCGACTCCTGGGGTGTCGACATCGACAGCGAGGCCACCGAGAAGGTCGCCTCCTACTGGGGCGGACTCGTCGAGGAAGGCGCGATCGACAACAAGCCCATGTACACGCCCGAGTGGAATGCCGGGCTCAACGACGGCAGCCAGGTCGGCTGGCTGAGCGCCGTGTGGGCGCCGGGTGTCCTGTCCGGCAACGCCGCGGAGACCGCGGGCCTCTGGAAGGCCGCCCCCATGCCGCAGTGGGAGGGGGAGGACGCGACCGGCAACTGGGGCGGATCCTCCACCGCCGTCACGTCGCAGAGCGAGCACGTCGAGGCCGCGACCGAGTTCGCCACGTGGCTGAACACCGATCCCGAGGCGGTCCAGGCACTGGCCGACGTCGCCAACGTCTACCCGGCAGCCACCGAGGAAGCCGAAGCAGCCCTGACGACGGCACCGGAGTTCTTCAGCAACCAGCCCGACTTCTACGACGTCGCGGGGGACGTGGCGCAGACGGTCAGCCCCTTCACCTACGGGCCGAACGTCAACGTCGCCTTCAGCGCCTACAACGACGAGTTCGCCAAGGCAGCCGACGCGAAGACGGAATCCGCCTTCGTCGACGCCCTGAAGGCCATGCAGGAGATCACCGTCACCGATCTCAAGGACAACGGCTTCAACGTCAAGTAAGCCGCACCAGTATCACCGGTGCCGCCGCCCCCACACAGGGCGGGCGGCGGCACCGACGTTCGAAGGGGAACACCGTGAGCGTTCAGCCAGCAGTATCCGGGAGCACCAGCGCCCGCGCCGACCGGCGGTCCGGCCAGGACGGTCCACCGCCGTCGGGGAGCCCGGGCGGCAGTCCCGCGCAGCGCCGGTCCCACCGGTTCCGGTCCCGCGTCCTGACGCCGTACCTGATGCTCGCTCCCGGCATCCTCCTGTTCGCCGTCTTCATGGCGGCCCCCATCCTCTACACGCTGTACCTGAGCTTCCAGCGCGTCGAGGTGTCGGGGCTCGGGCTCGGCTCGGGGGCGCGGAAGCAGGTCTTCGCCGGCCTCGACAACTACGTCGCAGCCCTCACGGACCCCGAATTCGCCGCCAGCGTGGGCAGGGTCCTGCTGTACGGACTCATCCTGATCCCCTGCATGCTCGGGCTCGCGCTCCTGTTCGCCCTCCTGCTCGATTCCCGGCGGTCCAGGGCCACCACGTTCTCGAGGGTCTCGATCTTCCTGCCCTATGCGGTGCCGGCCGTCATCAGCTCGCTGCTCTGGGGATTCCTGTACCTGCCCTCGGTCAGCCCGTTCTACTACGTGACGGAGCGGCTAGGCCTCGACGCACCGCAGATCCTCTCCTCCGGACTCATCATGTTCGGCATCGCCAACATCGCCCTGTGGGGTGGGGTGGGCTTCAACATGATTGTCATCTACACCTCCCTCAAAGCCGTGCCGAACGACATCTACGAGGCGGCCCGGCTCGACGGCGCCACCGAGACGCAGATCGCCCTCCGCATCAAGATCCCCATCGTGATGCCGTCGCTCATCATGACGGCCCTGTTCTCCATCGTGGCGACGCTCCAGGTCTTCGCCGAGCCCACCACGCTCCGGCCGCTGACCAACACGCTCTCGACCAGCTGGACACCGCTGATGAAGGTGTACCGGGATGCGTTCACCCGTGACGACATCTACTCCGCCGCGGCGAGCTCGATCGTCATCGCCGCAGCGACCCTCCTGATCTCCTTCGTATTCCTCCGCGTGGTCCAGAAGCGCGCCTTCGGACAGGAAGACTGACATGGCTACCCCCTCGCTCACCCCCGCCCTGCGGTCCCGCCGCGACAGCGTCCACGGACACGAGAAGGCGAGCCCCGTCGCCACGGCGCTGCTGCTCCTCGGCGCGCTCTACTGCCTGCTCCCGGTGCTGTGGGTCCTCATGGCCTCCACCAAGGACGGCTCCGAACTCTTCTCCACGTTCACCTTCGCGCCCAGCACGCACCTGTTCGACAACATCGCCCAGCTGAGCGGTTACCGCGACGGCCTCTTCTGGCGGTGGATGGCGAACACCGCGCTGTACGCGGGGGCCGGTGCGATCGCCTCCACGTTCGTCTCCGCCCTGTCCGGCTACGTGCTCGCGAAGTTCGCCTTCCCCGGCAAGGGTGCGGTGTTCAACATCCTGCTCATGGGCGTCCTGGTACCCGGCGTCATCCTCGCCATCCCGCAGTACTTCCTCATGGCGCAGCTGGGGCTCACCAACACCTACTGGGCCGTGTTCCTGCCGCAGATCATCAGCCCGTACGGCATCTACCTGGCCCGCATCTACGCGGCCGCCGCCGTCCCGACCGACGTCGTCGAGGCCGCCCGGACGGACGGCGCCAGCGAAATGGGGATCTTCGCCCGCATCGCCATGCCGATGATGCTCCCGGGCCTGGTGACCATCTTCCTGTTCCAGTTCGTGGCGATCTGGAACAACTTCATGCTGCCGTACATCATGCTCGGCGACGACTCCCTGTTCCCCATCACCGTGGGCCTCAACGGCCTGCTGAACCAGGGGGCCTCCGCGCCCGCCCTGTACACACTCGTCGTGACGGGGGCCCTCCTGTCCGTCCTGCCGCTGATCCTGATGTTCCTCCTGCTGCAGCGCTTCTGGCGCGTGGACCTCGCAGCAGGCGCCGTCAAGGCCTGAACCGGCTGGAGGATACGCTATGACCGTGACCAGTGCCCGGGGCTCCAAGCGGCCCACCATCGACGACGTCGCCAAGGCGGCCGGCGTCTCGCGGGGCACTGTGTCGAGGGTCCTGAACGGCGGCCACTGGGTCAGCCCCGATGCCCTGACCGCCGTCGAACTGGCCATCAAGAAGACCGGCTACCGCATCAACCCCCACGCGCGGAGCCTCGCCACGAGCAAGGCCAACACGGTGGCGTTCCTGCTCAGCGAGACCCAGGAACGCCTCTTCGAGGACCCGAACTTCTCGATCCTGATGCGGGGCGCGTCCGAGGCCCTGGGGGAGCACGACGTCTCCCTCGTCCTCATCATGGCGGGCACGAAGGACGAACAGCGCCGTGCCCGCGACTTCATCACGGCCGGCCACGTCGACGGCGTCCTCCTGGTCTCCTCGCATGCACGCGGCCAGTCGATCGTGGGAGAGATCCACCAGTCAGGGATCCCGATGATCGCCTGCGGCATCCCGCTCGGCTTCGAGGGCAAGATCGGCTACGTCGCGGCCGACGACGCCGCGGGCGCGCGCGAGATGGTCGCCTACCTGCGCGGGCTCGGCCGGACCAGGATCGCGACGATCACGGGCCCCATGGACACGTCCGGGGGCGTCGGCCGGCTGCGTGGCTACCGGGAGGAGATGGGCCCGGACTTCGATGAGGCACTGACGGCTCCGGGCGACTACAGCCGGGAGAGCGGACGCCAGGCCATGCAGCAGCTCCTCGTGCAGGCGCCGGGGCTCGACGCCGTCTTCGCGGCGAACGACCTCATGGCGGCGGGAGCCCTCGACGTCCTGCACGCGGCCGGCAGGCGGGTCCCCGAGGACGTCGCGGTCGCGGGGTTCGACGACTCCCCGGTCGCGGCCTCCACCGACCCGGGGCTGACGACCATGCGCCAGCCCTTCGCGCGCATCAGCCGTGAGATGGTCCGGATCCTGCTCGGCGTCATCCGCGGCGAGGACCCCGCCGCCATCATCCTCCCCACGCACCTGGTCGAACGGGCATCGACGGGCGGGGTGACGGTCTCCGCCTGAGCCCGGAATTCTTTTGGGAAGCGTTTTCCCAAAATGCTTGTTCCCGGCAACCAGGGCCGTTAGGCTGACGGCAAGTCTCCGCTGTCTCACTCTCCGACGCCGTCGTACCCGGCGCCGGAGCAGCGCGGAAACGACCGCCCCCGTTTTCAATGACGAAACGAGAAGGTACCCCTTCATGCGACACTCCGGTCTCAACCGTGCCCTTTTCCACTCCCCGCTCCTGGCGGGAGCAACCATTCTGGGTCTCTCCCTCGCCGGAACACCGGCTCTCGCCCTCGACCCGCCCCCCGCCGTCGCTGACGCCCCGTCGTCGTCGCTCCCGGTGCCCACCAATGTGCGGATGGCGCGTGTCGCCGGCACCTCGGTGATGCTCCGCTGGAACGAGGTGCCCGGCGCCACCGGGTACGTCGTCTCACGGGCCGACACCGTCGACGGCACCTACACGAAGGTTGCGGAGACAACGGGCGACGTCTTCGCCACCGATACCTCCGTGGACACCTCCGCGCCGCACTTCTACCGCGTCCAGGCCCGCGGCGCCGACGGCATCACCGCTCCCTCCGCTGCCACGGCGTCCAGCTTCTACAACAATCCCCCCGCACTGCCCGACGGCGGAGTGCTCACGTTCGACTTCGGGCCCGGCGCCGTCGCGCCCGGCGCGACCCGGATCGCCGCCACCACGGCCTATGGACCCGGGTCGAGGGCTGGTTTCGTCGACCCGTCGAAGGTCACGGCGACCGACCGCGGGACCGCGGATGCCAACCGGTCCGACTTCGTCACCGTGGGCGACACCGAGCTCGTCGTGGACCTGCCCAACGGCGACTACACCGTGGCCCTCGTCGCCGGTGATGCCGCCGGAGCCACCGATGTTGCCATCGTCGCGGAGCAGATGGCCAAGGTGCAGCCCACCACGCGCACGGCGGGGCAGTACCTCGAGATGTCCTTCGACATCGCGGTGGTGGACGGGCAGCTCAACCTCGATTTCGCGGGAACCGCGGCCAACCTCAACGCCCTCACGCTCACGCGGCAGGCCGACCGCGCGCAGGCCCCGACGCCCACGGTGTGGGTCACGGGGGATTCGACGGTGCAGACGTACCGCTCGGACGTCGCGCCGCAGGCGGGCTGGGGTCAGATGATCGACCGCTTCCTCGACGACGACGTCGCCGTGGACAACAGGGCGATCGGCGGACGCAGCTCGAAGAACTTCATCAGCCAGGGGCGCCTCGACGAGGTGCTTCGCGGCATCAAGCCCGGTGACTACCTCTTCGTGCAGTTCGGGCACAACGACAACAGCTATGGGGTCGACGACCGCTTCGCCGCACCCGCGGACTATTACGAGTACCTGCGCACCTACGTGGACGGAGCACGGCAGCGCGGCGCCACCCCGGTGCTGGTCACGCCGGTCTCGCGCCGGGCGTTCGGGCCCGACGGCAAGGCCGTGGTCTCCTTCCCGGCCTACGTGGAGGCGGCACAGAAGCTCGCCGCCGAGACCGGCACGCCCCTCGTGGATCTCGCGGCCTCCAGCCGCGCCTACCTTGACGAGATCGGCGCCGAGACCGCGAAGTCCGTCTACCTCCACGTCCCTGCAGGCGTCTACCCGAGCCGGCCCACCGGTACCGTGGACGACACGCATTTCCAGGAGTACGGCGCCATCCAGATGGCCCGGCTCGTCGCCGGCGGCATCGCGGCCCTGGACATCCCGCTGGCCGGCGAGATCGAGGAGGCGGAGCCCCCGGCAGCCGTACCGGCAGCGCCGACGGACGTCGTCGTGGCCAGCGTCTCCAATGCGAGCGCGCAGCTGACCTGGGGCGCCGTCGAGGGCGCTGACATCTACCGCGTGTTCCGCAAGGACGCCGGAGCAGCGGACGACGCCTACGCGCTCGTCGCCACCTCGACCCTGCCGCAGGCCGCCGTCCCGGGCCTCGCGGAGGGCAGGGAGTACGACGTCCGCGTCATCGCCGTCAACGGGCGCGGGGAATCCGCCCCGTCCGCCGCGGTCCGGATCGCCACGAAGTCGCCGCTGTACCGGTTCGACGTCCAGCTGGCCGGCTCGCCGGTGATGCCGGGCTACACGGAGGTGAACCAGACCAGCGCATATTCCGCACAGCGCGGCTGGGGCTTCCTGAACACCGCCGGGCTCGCCGGCAGGGACCGGGGGGTCGCGTTCACCCCGCCGCCGACGGATCTCGAGCGGGACTTCCTGCTGCCGACGCCGAGCCACGAGTTCGCCGTGGACGTGCCCAACGGTTCCTATGCCGTCCGTACCTACAGTGGTGACTGGATCGGCAGCAGCCGCTCCAACGTGCAGCTCGAGGGCAAGGACTTCGGATCGGCCAACGCCGGCCGCGCCGCCGTCGCCCAGAAGACGAGCGAGCCCGTCCTTGTCACGGACGGCCAGCTGAACCTCGTGATGACGGGGACGTCGTCGCGCCTGAACGGCATCGAGATCACCCCGCTGCAGCTCGCGCCGTCAGGGCTGGAGCTGAAGGACCTCACCATCGACAGCGAGGGCGTGGCCGTACTCCTCGGCTGGCAGCCCGCCGAGGGCGCCGCCGGCTACCGCGTCTACCGCACGGCGGCCGGCTCCCCGGACCGCGTGGCGGTCGGGGACACCAAGGATGCAGAGTTCACGGACAGGACGGCCGACGTCGGGCTCGAGTACACGTACACCGTCGTCGCGCTTTCCGCGGGCGGTGCGGAGTCGGTGGGCTCCAATGAGCTGGTGCTCACCACGGTGGACCCCGACGTCCCTCCGGCGCCCGTGCCGACGGGGCTCACCCTCGGTGCGGTCAACAAGAACGACGTGACGATCACCTGGACGCCGTCGGACGGTGCACTGTTCTACCAGGTGTACCGCGCCGAGCCGAAAGCCGACGGGTCGCTGGGGAAGTTCGAACTCGCCGGCCGCGCCGACGACGCCTCCTTCACGGACACGGACGTCCTCACGACCATCGAGTACACGTACGCGGTGGCGGCGGTGAACGCGGGCGGCGCGTCCGAGCGCTCGTCGACGATCACCTCGCCGGCGGCCACCACGCTGCAGCGGCAGGCCGAGCGCCTCGACCGCGCTCCGGTCGCCGTGCAGGGCGAGGGCGGCACCTACATCGGCTGGCGCATGCTCGGACTCGACGACGACGACATCGCCTTCCACGTCTACCGGGACGGCGAGCGCATCACCGACGAGCCCGTCGCGTCGAGCACCAACCTGCTGGATGCCGACGGCACGGCGGAGTCCGTGTACCGCGTGAGCTCCGTGGTGGACGGCGTGGAGCGCTGGGCCACCGAGGACTTCGGAGTCTGGGACCAGCAGTACCTCGACGTGCCGATCCAGAAGCCCGCGGACGCCGTCACGAAGGACGGCCAGCCATACTCCTACAAGGCGAGCGACGCCTCCGTGGGCGACGTCGACGGCGACGGCGAGTACGAGGTCATCCTGAAGTGGGATCCGACCAACAGCCGCGACAACTCCCAGGCCGGCTACACGGGCACCGTCTACGTGGATGCGTACGAGCTGGACGGCACGCGGCTGTGGCGGATCGACCTCGGGAAGAACATCCGGGCAGGCGCCCACTACACCCAGTTCCAGGTCTTCGACCTCGACGGGAACGGCAAGGCCGAGGTGACACTCAAGACGGCCGACGGCACCGTGGACGGCGCCGGCACCGTGATCGGTGACGCCGCCGCCGACTACCGGAACTCCTCCGGCTACGTCCTGGGCGGCCCCGAATACCTGACGGTGTTCGACGGCGCGACCGGCGCGGCGATCGACACGATCGACTACGTCCCGGCCCGCGGTGACGTCGGGGCCTGGGGCGATACCTACGGCAACCGCGTGGACCGCTTCCTGGCCGGCGTGGCGTACCTCGACGGCGAGAAGCCGAGTGTCGTCTTCAGCCGCGGCTACTACACCCGGGCGGTGATCGCAGCCTTCGACTTCGACGGCACCCACCTCACCCCACGCTGGACCTTCGACTCCGACGAGTCCGGCAGCCAGTACCGGAGCCAGGGCAACCACGAGTTCTCGGTGGCGGATGTCGACGGCGACCAGAAGGACGAGATCGTCTTCGGCTCCATGACCATCGACGACGACGGCGAGGCGCTCTACACGACGGGCCTCGGCCACGGTGACGCCCTGCACGTCTCCGACTTCGATCCGACCAACCCGGGTCTCGAGGTCTTCGCGGCCCACGAGGACATGAAGTCCTCCGGCAACCGCGGTGCAACCTACCGGGACGCGGCGACGGGCGAGATCCTCTGGTCCATCCCCGCAACACGCGACACCGGGCGGGCCGCCATGGCGGACATCGATCCGAACCACCCCGGCGCCGAAGGCTGGGCCATCGGTGGGGACGCCGCCTACAACTCGCCCGTCGGACAGCTCCGCTCGTCCTCCGGGGAACTGCTGTCGGAGAAGATCCCCGCGGCGAACTTCGTCACGTGGTGGGACGGCGACCTGCTCCGGGAGATCACGGACAACGAGTACGACGCCACAGCGGCCGCAGGGGTGCCAACCATCTCCAAGTGGAACCCGGCAACGCAGGCGGCGGAGGAGATCTACCGGGCCGAGGGCACGCTGAGCAACAACACCACCAAGGCGAACCCGGCCCTGCAGGCGGACCTGTTCGGCGACTGGCGCGAGGAGATCGTGACCCGGACGGCGGATTCCTCCGACCTCCGGATCGCGACCACCGTCGACGTCACCGATCACCGCCTCCGGACGCTGCAGTCGGATCCGGTGTACCGGCTCGGGGTGGCGTGGCAGAACACGGCCTACAACCAGCCCCCGCACACCTCCTACTTCCTGGGCCAGGACATGCAGGCGCCGGCGGCGCCGAGCATCTTCTACACGGGTGAGGACACGGGACCGGGCGAACTGGTCAACCCGGAGCCGGACTTCGTGCCGGAGCCGGCACGAGCCCGGGACCTCGGCAACTCCACGCGCGTGGACCTCGGCCTCGCCGGGGAGAAGTTCGATCGCGGCTCCCACGAGGTCACCCTGGCGAACCTCGAGGCGGACGAGTGGTTCTACGTGTACCTCAACGGCACGGGCCTCGGCTGGCGGAAGGCGTCCGAGGACGGCGAGATCACCGTGACCACGCCCGAGGACACTCGACCGGGCAACAACAAGGTGGTCGTGTTCACCGGAGACGGGGCGCTCTACGGCTGGGAGGCCCTGCGGGTCACCGGTTCCTGACAGCGGCGGTGGCCCGGACGGTCGGCGTCCGGGCCTTCGCCCTGCCCGGCGCCCGGCGTCCGGCGTCCGGCGGCGTACCGGGGCGCACATGCTCCTCTTGGGGCGGGCCGCCGCGCCGGGTGCCCGGACCCGTTGGTTCTCCCCACCGGGTCCGGGCCCCCGCCGCGGCTCTGCGGCAACCGAGCCTCCCGTCGCGGACGCCCGCGTGCCAGACTGGGAGCATGCTCGTAGCCTTCAGCGTCGCCCCGTCCGGATCCTCCGACCTCTCCCGCGACAACCCTGACGGGTCGGTGCACGACGCCGTCGCCGCCGCGGTCGCCATCGTGCGTGAGTCCGGCCTGCCGAACTCCACCGACTCCATGTTCACCACCATCGAGGGGGAGTGGGACGAGGTGATGGCCGTGATCAAGAACGCCACCGAGGCCGTGGGCCGCTACGGCAGCCGCGTCTCCCTCGTGCTCAAGGCCGACATCCGGCCCGGGCGGACCGGCGAGCTGACCGGCAAGGTGCAGCGGCTCGAGGCGGCGCTCGCGGATCAGCAGCAGTTCGAGGGCCATTCCTGACCTCCGGATCTCCCGCCACTCGGTAGCCCAGGGACACTAAACTGGAGTCGTGACACAGCCCCTGCTGACGCTGCCCTACCTGATCCGGCCGGCCACCGTCGACGACGCTGAGGCGTACGCGCGCACGCACGTCGCCGGGCTCCACGAGACGTACGAGCACATCATGCCGCGGGAGTACCACGAGTTCTACGACGCCGAGCTGCCGGGGATGATCGAGCGGCAGCGCGCGGCGTTCGAGGAAGCGCAACGGACCCCCGGCAGCGCGCGGAGCTGGCTGGTGTTCCACGAGGACGGCGAACCGGTGGCGGTCGCGACATCGGGACCGGGACGCGACGAGGACCGGCCGGACTTCGAACTGCACCACATCTACACGCTGAGGTCGACGCACGGCACGGGCCTGGGGCAGCGACTGCTCGACATCGCCATCGGCAGGCAGGGTGCCTACCTCTGGATTCTCAACGGCAACCCGCGGGCCGAGCGGTTCTACGTCCGGAACGGCTTCGCGCCGGACGGCACCTCCCTGCTCTGCGGACCGACCTGGCACTACAAGCCCATGTTCCGTATGCACCGGCCCGACCAGCCGGCTCCCACACGCGGCTAGCATGGAACCCATGCCTTCCGCCCGTCCCGCCCAGCACGATCACCCGCCGGCGGCCCGGTCCTGATGGCGAGGGCCGCGGGCCCGCGGCCCGAGATCGGGGAGTTCCCCATCGACACCGGGACGTGCGAACTCGAACCCGATCCGTACAACCCGAACGGCTGGGTGCTGCGCATCAACGGCGTCCCCAGTTCGCACATCGACCTGGCCGATCCGCTGCAGCTCGACTTCGAATACATGCGGTGGATAGCCTCGCTCGTCGATTCCCGGTGGGCGGCGTCGGACCGGCTCCGCGCGCTCCACCTCGGGGGAGGAGCATGCTCACTCGCCCGCCGCTTCGCCGCTTCCCACCCGCAGGCACGACAGGTCGTCGTCGAACTCGACGGGCGGCTGGCCGACCTGGTGCGGGAGTGGTTCGACCTCCCGCGGGCACCGCTCGTGCGCATCCGCGTCGGCGAGGCGCGCGCCGTGACGGAGTCTCTGAGCGAGGGCAGCCGCGACCTCATCATCCGTGACGTCTTCGCCGGAGCCGTGACGCCCGTCCCGCTCACTACCCGGGAGTTCACGCGTGCCGCCAAGCGCGTGCTCGGGGCCGACGGTGTCTACGTGGTCAACTGCGGCGACAGCCCCAACCTGGCGATGGCCAAGCGGGAAGCCGCGACCATCGGTGCGGAGTTCGCCTATACCGCGATCATCGCCGATCCGGCGATGCTCAAGGGCAGACGCTACGGCAACGTGATCATCGCCGGCAGTGACGCCCCCCTCGGTGAGGACCCGGGGCTGGCCCGCGAACTGCTGGGCGGGGGAGTGCCTGCGCAGATCTGGCAGGACGCGAGGGTGCGGGCGTTCGCCGCGGGCGCGCAGGTCCTCGAGGACTGACAGCGAGGAGCCCCTAGCGCCCTGACGGTCACTCCGGGAAGGGCTCCGCCCGCAGCCGCGCGGGGTTACGCGGTGGTCGACGGCTACTAGGCTTGCACGGTGGAACTGGGACTGCTGGGCATCATCGGAATCGCTGTCCTCGTGGCGGTCGCCGTCCTGTCGAAGCGCGTGGGCGTCGCGGCCCCGCTCATCCTCGTCGTCGTCGGCATCGTCCTCTCCTTCGTCCCGGGGGTGCCGAGCTTCCGCATCCCGGACGAGTGGATCCTGACCGGCGTCCTGCCGCCCCTGCTCTACGCTGCGGCGATCAAGACGCCCGTCACGGACTTCCGCCGCAACCTCACGCCGATCGCGAGCCTGTCCGTGTCGCTCGTCGTCGTCTCGGCCCTCGCCACGGGGCTGCTCCTCCACGCCCTGCTGCCAGGCCTCGGCCTCGCTGCGGCGATCGCCCTCGGCGCCGTCATCAGCCCGCCCGACGCCGTCGCCGCCACGTCGATCGGGCGGCGGCTCGGACTGCCGCCCCGCCTGCTGACCGTGCTGGAGGGCGAGGGGCTGGTCAATGACGCCACGGCGCTCGTCCTCCTGCGCAGCGCCATCGCCGCCTCGGCTGGAGCCCTGACCGGCTTCGGTTCCGCGGTGGGAGACTTCGCCTTCGCCGTCACCGTGGCAGCCGTGGTGGGCTATGCCGTCGGGGTGGTGACGGTGTTCGTCCGCTCGAAGCTCGACGACCCCGTCCTGGACACCGCGCTGTCCCTCGCCGTGCCGTTCATCGCGTTCCTCCCCGCCGAGGAGCTCGGCGCCTCGGGCGTGCTGGCCGTGGTGGTGGCCGGGATCTACACGGGCCATCGCAGCGCGAGCCACTTCGACGCACGCGCACGCATCAGCGAGAACGTGAACTGGCGGACCGTCCAGTTCCTGCTGGAGAACGGCGTGTTCCTGCTGATCGGCCTGGAGATCCGGGGCCTGCTGCAGGACATCGACGAGTCCCTGCTGACGGTGCAGCAGACGGTGGTGATCGGCCTCTTCGCGACCCTCGCCCTGATCGTCCTGCGGTTCCTCTGGGTGTTCCCCCTCGTGCTGCTGATGCGGCGGCTGCCGAGCAGGGCGGAGCGCCGGACGCTGCAGCTGCGCCGCGGCCTCGGCCGGCTGAAGAAGCAGCGGATCCTCGATGCGCGGCAGGAGCGCCGCAAACGGGCCCTGACGAGGATGTACCAGCGCCGCCAGGCGGACCTCGAACTCGAACGGCGCGAAGGGTTCGGCTGGAAGGGTGCCACGGTGCTCGGCTGGTCGGGCATGCGCGGGGTGGTGACGCTCGCCGCGGCGCAATCCCTGCCGTCGTCGTTCGCGTACCGGGAGCAGCTCGTGCTGATCGCCTTCACCGTCGCCGTCACCACGCTGCTGGTGCAGGGCAGCACGCTGCCGGCGCTCATCCGGGTGCTCAGGATCGAGGGCATCGACGTCGACGCCGACCGGGAGGAGGCGGCCACGCTGTTCGACGAGCTGCGCACCGAGGGGCTGCGCGTGCTGGAGGATCCGCAGGCCGTCGTGGGGGAGGACGTCCAGGTGGACGACGACGTGCTGGACCGCGTGCGGACGGACACGGGCATGCGCAGCGAGTTCGAGTGGGAGAAGGCCCGGCTGCCGGAGCAGAAGCTCGTGCGCTCGCCGCACCGCCAGTACCGGGATCTCCGGCTCGCCGTGCTCGCGGCAGAGCGTGAGGCACTGCTTGCAGCACGGTCGCGCGGGACCTACTCCTCACGGGTGCTGGCGAAGGCGCAGCGCATCCTGGACGTCGAGGAGACACGGCTCCGACCCCGGGGCGGTTCGTCCTAGTCGTCCGCGGTCCGCGGCGCGCGTCAGGTCGGAGATGTCAGGGGTGCGGCGCTCCGGTGGGAGCGGACCGGCCCAGGAGCTGCGGTTCCAGTGACCGCGTCCCCTCCCGCAGCGCCTCCACGACGGCGGCGACAGCGGGTTGGCGCAGCGAGTCGGGCCGGACCACGAGCCAGTAGTCCAGCTGCTCCGCGACCAGGCCCGGGAGGAGGCGCACGAGGTCCGGATGGCGGTCCGCCATGAAGCACGGGAGGAGGCCGAGCCCCGCGCCGGCCCGCGTGGCCTCGACGTGCACGAACACGTTCGTGGAGCTCAGGGCATCACGCATGGAGGGCAGCAGGCGCCGTGGCGCGTCCAGGCTGTCGACCTGCAGCATCGAGTCGATGAAATAGACGAGCGGATGGGTGACCACCTCGGCCAGGTCGGACGGCGAACCATGCGCCCCGAGGTAGTCCCGCGACGCGTAGAGGCCGAGCACGTAGGCGCCCAGCCGCGTCGCCTCGGCACGGTGCACCTGCGGTTCCCCGACCACCACCTCGAAGTCGAGTCCCGTGCGCGTCTGCGAGGCCCTCCGCGTGGCGGCGACGATCTCGATGCTGAGCCGCGGATTGGCGGACCGCAGGCGTGCGAAGGCCGGGGCGGCGACGAAGGCACTGAAACCGTCCGTGGCACTCATCCGCACGACGCCGGTCAGCGCCCCGGCGTCGTCGCCGGCCAGTTCGGCGACGGCCGCAGCCACGCCCGCCGCCGCATCGGCAGCGCGCCGGCCCAGGTCCGTCAGTTCCCACCCGCCCGCGCTGCGGGAGAGGACATGGCCTCCCAGGGCCTTCTCGAGGGCCGCGATCCTGCGGGAGACGGTCGTATGGTTCAGGCCCAGGGAATCGGCCGCGGTGGTGAACCGCCCGCTCTGGGCGACGGCCCGCAGGACGAGGAGATCCTGGGCATTGGGGGCAACCATCTGTGCAGTATCGCAGACGAGGGGTGCCGAAGTGGTCATTGGTCCGGCCCCGCCCTGCAGGAATACTCAGGAGGAGTGCGGGGAGTGACCCCGCCACCACGTACGGGAAGGAAAGCCATGAGCCTCGATGAAGCGGCTGCGGGGCGCCCCGGTCCTGCAGCGCACAACCGTTCCGAGTCCCTCCAGCAGCAGGCGGGCAGCCTTGCCGGCCGGCGGGCGGTGATCACCGGAGGGGCGAGCGGCATCGGCGCGGCCTGCGCGCGGGCCCTCGCCGCTCGCGGGGCCGCTGTGGTCGTCGCCGACCGCGATGGACAGGGCGCTTCGGCCCTCGCGAAGGAGCTCGAGGGGGAGTCCTGGGCGGTCGACCTGCTCGATACGCCAGCCCTCGAGGACCTCACGCTCGACGCGGACATCCTCGTGAACAACGCCGGCATCCAGACGGTCAGTCCCATCCAGGACTTCCGCCCGGAGGACTTCCGCCGGATCCAGAAGCTCATGGTGGAGGTGCCGTTCCTGCTGATCCGCGCCGCGCTGCCGGGGATGTACGCGCGGGGCTTCGGGCGGATCATCAACATCTCCTCCGTCCACGGCCTGCGTGCCTCGCCCTTCAAGTCGGCCTACGTCACTGCGAAGCACGCACTCGAAGGGCTCTCGAAGGTCACCGCCCTCGAAGGCGGGGAGCACGGCGTCACGAGCAACTGCGTGAACCCGGGCTACGTGCGCACGCCCCTGGTCGAGAACCAGCTCGCGGACCAGGCGCGCCTGCACGGCATCAGCGAGGACGAGGTGCTGTCGAAGATTATGCTCACCGAATCCGCCATCAAGCGCCTCGTGGAGCCCGAGGAGGTCGCCTCCCTGGTCGCATGGCTCGCGGACGACGACGCCGGCATGGTCACGGGTTCGTCCTACGTCATGGACGGCGGCTGGTCGGCCCGCTGACCGGCCCTGGCGGCCCCACGAACGACAGGCGCCGACGACAGGCGCACCGAAAAGCAGCGCCACGAAAGCCAGGCGCCACAAACGACAGGCGCCCCACGGACGGGCGACGACGGCGGCCCCCAGCCGCCGTCGTCGCTCCTGCCGCGCAGCGATCAGATGCCGAGGAGTTCCTCGATGGGTCCGATGCCGAAGAAGACCACGAAGGCCGCGGCCACGGCCCACATCAGCGGGTGCACCTCGCGCGCACGGCCCTGGATGGCGCGGATCAGCACGAAGGCGATGAAGCCGGCACCGAGGCCGTTCGCGATCGAGTAGGTGAATGGCATGAGCGTGAAGGTGAGGAAGGCCGGCAGGGCGACGCCCCAGTCCTCGAAGTCGATGCGGCCGACCTGCGACACCATCATGAAACCGACGACCACGAGGGCGGGCGCCACGGCCTCGAACGGCACGAGGCTGATGAGCGGGGTGAAGAACATCGCGAGGAGGAACAGCAGGCCGGTGACCACGTTCGCGAGGCCCGTCCGGGCGCCCTCTCCGATGCCGGCGCCGGATTCGACGTAGATCTGGTTGGACGACACCGAACCGGCACCGCCGGCGACCGCGCCCAGGGCATCGACCACGAGGACCCGGTTGACGCCCGGGATGTTCCCCTTGGCGTCGACGAGCTTCGCCTCGTTGGCGAGGCCGACCATCGTGCCCATCGCGTCGAAGAAGATGCTGAGGAGGATCGTGAAGGTCAGCAGGACCGCGGCGGTTCCGCCGAGGTGGCCGAAGGCGCCGAACGGGCTCACGTTGCCGATGAGGCTCAGGTCCGGGACGCCGACCCACGAACCGGTGGGCAGCTCGGGAACCACGAGGGACCAGCCCGCGGGGTTGGGCTCCTGGCCCGGCGCGACGCTCGGGCCGACGTTGATGACGGCTTCGATGACGACGGCGAGTACCGTCGCGGCCAGGACGCCGATGAGGATCGCTCCGCGCACCTTCCGGACCACGAGTGCGATGGTCAGGATGAGGCCGAAGACGAAGACCAGGGTCGGCCAGCCGATGAGGACCCCACCGAACCCGAGGCCGACGGGGACGGTGGTGTTGGCGACGTCGGGCACGCGGCGGACGAAGCCCGCGTTGACCAGGCCGATCAGGGCGATGAACAGACCGATGCCTACGACGATCGCCGTTTTCAGGCTCTCGGGGACGGCGTTGAAGACCGCCGTCCGGAACCCGGTCAGCACCAGGACGAGCATGGTGAGGCCGGCGAGCATGACGAGGCCCATGATGTCCGGCCAGGTCAGGCCGGGGTTGGTTGCGACCGTGATGGCCACGAAGGCGTTGACGCCGAGTCCCGTGGCGAGCGCGAACGGGTACTTGGCCCACGCGCCCATGACGATGGTCAGGATGCCGGCCACCAGCGCGGTCACGGCGGCGACCCGTTCGAAGCCGAGTTCGGCGCCCGAGGAATCGGCGCCGGCGAGGATGAGCGGGTTGAGCACCACGATGTAACTCATGGCGAAGAAGGTGGCGAGGCCGCCGCGGATCTCACGGGAGAACGTCGACCCCCGCTGCGTGATGTCGAAGTAGCGATCCAGCGCGGAACCAGTTTTGAGCATGGGGGATCCTAGGGCGGAAGGGTCGGGGAGCAATCGCGATGAATTCTATCCCGAGCATGCGGCGGGGAGACGTCCCGTGACGGCCGTCCCACTCCCCGCCGCCCTCCTGCAGAAGGTCCAGCACCTCCTCAGGGTCTCCGCGTAGGGTGGGATCATGGCTGCCTCTTCTCTCCTGCCCGTCCAGCACCCGGTGACCGCGCACGGCGGACGGGGTCGTCCTGCCTTCTCGGGCGGAGCCCTCGTCGGGGCCGTCCTGCTGGCACTCGCCCTCCTCCTCGGAGGCGGCGCCGCCGCGAACGCCCACGACGAACTGGCCGGCAGCAATCCGGCGTCGGGCGCCACCATCGAGGTGCTGCCGCCCAGCCTGGAACTCAGCTTCTCGAACGTGCCGTCCGGGATCGGCGCCCAGGTGCAGGTCCTCGACGCGTCCGGCACGGATTGGGCCGACGGGCCCGTGCAGATCGTCGACCGGACGGCCACCCAGCCTCTGCGTTCGGGTGCGGAGGCCGGGGAGTACACCGTCAACTGGCGCGTCGTGTCCTCTGATTCGCACCCCATCGAGGGCACCTTCGTCTTCACCACTCAGCAGGGCTCGACGACGGTCCCGGACACCGCGACCACCCAGGGCCCGTTGGATGTGGAGGACGCCCCGGCCGCAGAGACTCAGACGGCCGGAGTGAGCGACTTCCCTTGGAGCATTCTGCTGATGATCGTGGCGCTGGTGGCGATCGCCGTCGCGCTCGCCGTGACGGCCCGGAAGCGGCTCGGCGCCGGCAAGTAGGGCTGGGCAGGGAGGACCGGGCGGGTCAGGCTCCGAGCGACGAGAGGGCCGCGCGCGGCGGGGTGATGCGGCTGAGGGCGGCCGGCCCCTGCTCGACGATGGCGTCGCTCACGAGCTTCGCCTGGCGCACGATCTCCCGGGTGGTGGGCGTCAGCAGTTCGCCGACGCCGACGAGGTGCAGGCCGATCGCGCGAAGGGCCGCCTTGAAGTCCCGGCCGATCGCGATGCCCATGGAGCGCAGGAACCTCCGCAACTCGTTCTGGGGGTATTTGGTGAGCACGACGTGGTCGGCGAGGAGGACGCCGTCGGCCGTCTGCACCGCCCACTTCTTGCGGCCCACAGGGCCCGTGATCAGCTTCGGGTGCCCGATGATGCTGAGATGTTCCGCGACCGTGGTCTGCCGGACATCGAGATGGTGGGCGGCGGCATAGCCGCGGAGGAGCCGCATGAGTTCTGTGCGCTCCGAGAGGGAGACGGAATCCGTCATGACCGTGCGCATCGCCCCGGAGTCGAAGCACTCGAGGCTTTCCACGACGATGGAGTCGATGCCGCGTCGGCTGAGCTCGCTCGCGACGGCGAGGCCGGACAGCCCCGAACCGATGACGACGGTGCTCGTATGCTCCATGGCCGCGGACATCGCGGACGCAGAGCGGACAGGGTCGAGCGGCAAGGAATCCACCGAGTTACCTCCACACGAAGCTGAATACCGTACGGCCCGGCGCCTCTTCCGGGCCGTACGGACTCTTGGCTGCGAACGGGTCAGTCAAGAGCACTACGCGCAGGGGTGTCCCGGCTCTTGAGGGCCGGCCCCCGCTACGGGTCACTGAAGCCTATATAACTTTTCAAACCGTGGATAGACCGGCGAACCCCAGTGCGCTACAAATGGGGGACCGGTCGCTTGGGGCGGCGGGGACACGCGACCGAGGGAGGCCCGCCGTGGGCAGAGGGCACGCAGAAGAATCGTCGCAGGGGCTGGAGCAGCACGGGATCGTGGTCGGCGTCGACGGCTCCGACCAGAGCACCTGCGCCCTGCTCTGGGCCGCGCGGGAGGCCGAGCGGCGCAAGGCTCCGCTGTACGTCGTGACCGCCTACACCGTGCCGGTGTTCGCGGCGTCGAGCATGGACGCGGGCTACGCGACGGTGGATGACGAGGTCATCCGTGAGAGCGCGCAGACCGTCCTGAACGATGCGGTCACCCACCTCGAGGGCATCGCCGTGGATGTGCACCCGCGGATCGAGACCGGTGACGCCGCCGGGGTGCTGCTGGATCTCTCCGAGGAAGCCGAACTGATGGTCGTGGGCTCCCGCGGCCGCGGCGGTTTCGTGGGCCGCCTGCTGGGTTCCGTCAGCAGTGCCCTGCCCGCGCACGCCAAGTGCCCGACGGCGGTCATCCCGGTGTGCACGGGAGCGCGCCTAGGGCATCCGGAGCTCGGCCGGAAACCAGGCAAGGACAAGCCGGCCGCCGCCGTGGAACCCATCGTGGTGGTGGGCGTGGACGGTTCGGAGCAGGCCCGCATGGCTTCGCTCGCCGCCGCGGAGGAGGCGCGGTCGCGGGGTCTGTCCCTGCGCGTGATCTGCTCGGTTGCACCCTTCAACGGTTCGCTCGCCTGGGTGCCCGCACCCGTGGACCGGGAGGCGCTCCATGCGGACCTCGCGGTGCAGCTCGCAGCCGGTCGTGACTGGCTCAAGAGCCACTACCCCGACGTGGACATCCGGGTGGACCTGATGGACGGGCCTCCCGCGGAGGTGCTCATCGAGGCGTCGGCGACTTCGGAGCTGCTGGTGGTGGGCACGCGGGGCCGCGGCGGCTTCGCGGGCATGCTGATGGGGTCGACGAGCCAGGGAGTGCTGCATCACGCGCGTGGACCCGTGCTGGTGGTTCCGGACAGGCCGGACCCGCGGCTCGAGGACCGGAGCTCGTTCGGTCCGATGATCGCACCGGCCCGCTGATCGGGCCAGGCGGCGCCCGGCCGCCCGCGCTGTGGAGCGCGCCGGGTCAGCTCCACCCCAGTTCGTGGAGCCGGTCGTCGTCGATGCCGAAATGGTGGGCGACCTCGTGCACCACGGTCACGAGGATCTCCTCCACCAGTTCCTCGCGCGTGGAGCACAGCCGCATGAGGGGCCCGCGGAAGATGCTGATGCGGTCCGGCAGGGACCCTGCGTCCCACCACGAGTCCCGCTCCGTGAGGGGCGTCCCTTCGTACAGTCCCAGCAGTTCCGTGTCGGCGGGCTCGCCCGGCCCGGGCTCGTACTCCTCGACGACGAAGATGGCCACGTTGTCCATCGCACGCGCGAGGTCGTCGGGGATCCTGTCGATGGCGTCGTCGACGGCGTCGTCGAACTCTTCCCGTGGGATCTCGAATGGCACGAGAAGATCGTACAGACCGCTCGACCGCCCGACCTGCCACGGGAGGCTCCCGTCGGGCCTGGGAACCGGGTCCCGCGCGCCGGTTTCCGCCGATTTTGTGGAATCGAGAATCTGCCCCTATAGTTTTATAGGTCCACGACAGGGAATGATCCGCCGGAAATGCTTGCTCTCCGGAAGGTCGCAGGAACCCGAACTGTGGTCCAGGCCCCCATCGTCTAGCGGCCTAGGACACCGCCCTTTCACGGCGGCGGCACGGGTTCGAATCCCGTTGGGGGTACGCAGGAGACGCCTTAACGGGCGGTCAACCGGAACGAAAAGTGCTGGTAGGCTGGAACTCTTGCAAAACAGCAAGGAAGTTAGCAAGGCCCTGTAGCGCAGTTGGTTAGCGCGCCGCCCTGTCACGGCGGAGGTCGCGGGTTCAAGTCCCGTCAGGGTCGCTCAGGCGGCTGGATCCCCTCGGGGAGTCCGGTCGGGCTGGATACGGTGATCATCGGAAGATGGTCGCAAGGCTCTGTAGCTCAGTTGGTAGAGCGTTCGACTGAAAATCGAAAGGTCACCGGATCGACGCCGGTCGGAGCCACTGCTGAAAACCCCGCAGTTCCCCAGGGAACGCGGGGTTTTTTCGTGCGCCCACTCCCAGCAAATGCCGGGGTTGGGGTCGTAGCATCGCGCGGACGGGTCGTGGTATCGCGACGGGCGGGCCGGCGTCGCCCGGTGCAACCCGGGATAGTAGTCGGGGTTCCGAGCGTTGAACCTCCGGCCCCGCACCGAGACGAAAGGGCATTCGTGAGACTCCTGCACACCGCTGCCTGTCTGGGCGCGCTCGCGCTCGCCCTCGCAGGGTGCAGCCAGGACGCGCCGGTGCCCGCCCAGACGATGCTCACCATGCCCGCCAGCCCCTCCCCGGAGCCGGACGCACCCTCCGAACCGCCGCAGGACGGGCCCGCCCTGCCGGGGGAGGGCGCGGTGACGGGTCGGGAGACAGGGGCAGCAGCCGGCCCGGATCCCTCGGACTCCTGCGTCCTCGTGGCGGGCGGAGTCACCACGGCCATGCTCGCCCCCCTGAGTCTCCGCTCCGCATCGGATCCGGAAGAACTCCTCGCCCTCGAGCAGCAGATCCTCGACCTGCGGGACAAGGTGCCGGCCGACCTCTACGACGACTTCACCACTCTCGCCCACTCGGTGGAGGCGCCCCCCAAGGGGTCCGGTACCTTCGATGAGAAGGCTTTCCGCCATTCCATGGTGCCCGTGCAGGACTGGCTCGCCCGGCACTGTACCCGCTCCTGATCGTCCTGCGGCCGGCAGGAGCACCGCTCCCCGCTGCCACGCCCGGGCCCCGGTGCCGTGGCTTAGGCTGGGCACAAGCGAAAGGGGCCTTCTTCGATGATCGAGCAACCCACGGGGCGTCCGTTGCCCGTCCTGCAGGACACGGCTGTCGGAAGGACCGTCATCGGTGATCAGGCCGCGGTCAAGATCGCCGCCATCGCCGCGCGGGCGGTGCCGGGTGTCCACTCGCTCGGGCTCGGAGCCGGCCGCGCGCTCGGAGCCATCCGGGACGCCGTCGGAGCCAACGACCTCTCGCAGGGAGTGAAGGTCGAAGTCGGCCAGACGCAGCTCGCCGTCGACGTCAGCCTGATCGCCGAGTACGGCTATGCACTCCATGCCCTCGCCGATGCCGTCCGTGCTGCCGTGTACGACGCGCTCACGCAACTTGTCGGGCTCGAGGTCATGGAGGTCAACGTCGAGGTCCTGGACGTGCATCTCCCGCCACCGGCAGAACCCAGGACGGTCGAACGCGTCCGTCCCACGGGCTCCTCCCAGGTCCAGCACCGAGCCGAGTGAGGTATTCATGACTCCCACCACGATCGGTATGGCCGCAGGAGCGGTGCTCGCCTTCGCAGCCCTGATCTTCGGATTCTGGGGCTTCGTGCTGACCCTCGTCCTGGTGCTCTGCGGAGCCCTCGTGGGGCGCACAGTCGAGGGCAAGCTCGACCTGCGCGGCGTCGTCGACGCCCTGTCCGGCCGACGCTCGTCCTCGTGACCGCCGAATCCTTCCCTCCTGCACGCGCATGACGGCCGTCCCCCTGCCCCCGAACGCCATGTCCGGGCACAACCGCATCACCACCCAGGCCCTCACCAGCACGGCGCAGGCTACCGCCGCGGAAGTGCTCGGGGTGCAGCCCGCCCAGATCCGGGCGTCGTTCTCCGACGACCGGGGGCTCCTCGCACTCCTGCTCGCCCTGCCGCTGCCGGTGCCTCCGCTCACCCGGGTCCTCGACGATCCCGGGATCGTCGATTCGTTCGGAGGGCCGCTCTGGGCGCGTGCCGATGCCGCGCGCGCTCCGATCCTCGAGCGCGTCCAGGAGCTCACGGGAGCGCGCCTGAGCCGAGTGGACATCCGCATCATCGGCAGCACCGTCACCAAGGGGGTGAGGGTGCAGTGAGTCCCGATCCGCTCGACCGGTCGACGCCGGCCTCCACAGCCCGACTCGTCCGCCGGGAACTGTATTCGTCGCGGGCCGTCGCGTCGGTGGTGACGGGTGCCCTCCTGATCGCGGCCTGCCTGGTCCTGCTGTTCGAGGCCATCCTCAAGGCTGTAGGGGAAGCGCCGTTCCTGCTCGACGTCGAAGCTGCGGGCGCCTGGATCGGGGCCCTGCCCGGCGCGGCGCCCGCCTCCCTCCTCGGAGCCGGATCCGTCTTCCTGCTCGTCCTCGGCGCCCTGCTTCTCCTCCTCGCGGTCCTGCCCGGCAGGCGGGCCCGCTACACCATTCCGGACGGTCGGGCCGCGATCGTCGTCGATGCCGAGGTGGTGGCGTCGTCGCTGGCGCGCAGGGCGCGGGTTGCGGCAGGAGTGGCACCGGAACAGGTCCTGGTGACGATCAGCCGCGCCTCGGTTCGGGTGCAGGTCCGGCCTACGTCGGGTGTCCCTGTCGACGCCGATGCCGTTCGCACTGCCGTCGCGGACGATCTGCGGCTCTCGAGCGTCGAGCCGGCGCCGAGGATCACCGTCGTCGTGGCGGAGTCGGGGGTGATCGGGCAGTGAACACCACCCCGCGGCTGCTCAACCGACTCGTCCTCGCCGTCGTCGGCCTCCTTCTGCTTGCCGCAGGGGCCGCAGGACTCTCCGCCCTGACGCTGCCCGCCGTCGCCTCCTGGTGGGGGTCCGCAGCTCCCCGCGTGGGCGGATGGATCGACCGTGTGCGGCGGGGAACGACGCTCGAAGGCCAGTCGGATACGTGGCTGTGGCTCGCGCTCGCGGCCGCACTCCTGGTCCTGATCGTGCTGCTCGCGCTGTGGATCGCTGCGCAGGGCAGGGGCAGGACGGGACTCTTCGCGTCCGTCGACGGGCACGCCGGCGGTTCGTCGGGCGCCCGGGTCGCTCGCGACCGGGACACGGGTGACCGGGACGCGGGCGACAGCGGGACGCCGGGATCGGTCGTCATCACGGCCGCGGCCGTGGAGCAGGCACTGAAGGCCGCGCTGCTCGAGCGCACCGACCTCGCGGGCGCCTCCGTCAGCACGTGGGAGGTCCGTGGTGTCCCGGGACTGCGCGTCCGGGTGTTCCCGAGGAAGGGTGTGCCGCCCTACGTGACCGCTGCCGAGGTCTCCCGGCTCGTCGAGGCCCTGGATGTGGTCACGGGATACCGCACCCCGGTTCTCATCAGCATTCGATCTGGTGCACGGGTGCGCTTCACAAGGGCCGAGCGCGTCACCTGACACCGGCATCCGTGTCACGGTTCGGTATCGAATGCTGGAAGAAGGACAGAGAGCTTGTGGGGGTACATGTAAGCGCTTACTGTTGCGGTACCTACATAGTGAGGCGGCACAATCCTGGTTCACGGCGATGTTCGCCGTGCATCCGAAGCATTGGGGGCCGCTGGACAAAGGAGTCTGTTTCAATGGCGAAAACTCGCTCACGGAAGTTGGTGCTGCCCGCTGCAGCGCTCAGTGTTTCCCTCCTCGCGCTCGCCGGGTGCGGATCAGGCGGCTCGGACAGCGCGGGCGGATCGGAGAACGCGGACTGCGCCGCCTACGAGTCGTACGGAACATTCGAGGACGCCGAAGTCAGCGTCTATTCGACCATCGTCGACGTCGAAGCCGAGCGGCTCGAGGCGACTTGGGCCGACTTCTCGGAATGCACCGGCATCGAGGTCGCGTACGAGGGGTCCAAGGAATTCGAGACGCAGATCGGCGTTCGCGCCCAGGGCGGGACTGCTCCCGACCTCGCGATCTTCCCGCAGCCGGGTCTGCTCGCCACCCAGGCCGGGTTCCTCAAGCCGGCACCCCAGGAGGTCTCCGATCTCGTGGACGAGGGCTGGTCGGAGGACTGGAAGGCCTACGGCACCGTCGACGGCACCTTCTACGCGGCACCGATGCTCGCCAGCATCAAGGGCTACATCTGGTACGTCCCGGCCACCTTCGAGGAGAAGGGCTGGGAAGTTCCCACCACCTGGGACGAGATGATGGAGCTGACGGAGAAGATCGCCAGCGAGGAAGAGGACATCAAGCCCTGGTGCGCCGGTTTCGAATCCGGGGAAGCCACCGGCTGGCCCGGAACCGACTGGGTCGAGGACGCGGTGCTCCGCGAGAACGGCCCCGAGGTCTACGACCAGTGGGTTACCCACGAGATCCCGTTCAACGATCCGCAGATCGTGAAGTCGTTCGACCGCGTGGGCGACATCCTCAAGAACGACGACTACGTCAACGGCGGCTTCGGCGACTCGCGCTCCATCCTCTCGACGCCCTTCTCAGAGGCCGGTCAGCCTGTCCTCGATGGCCAGTGCGCCATGCACCACCAGGCATCCTTCCAGGCGTCCAACTGGCCCGAGGGGACCAACGTGGCCGAAGACGGTGACGTCTGGGCCTTCATGACCCCTCCTGTCGATCCTGCTGCCGGCACTGCGGTCACCGGCGGTGGCGAGTTCATCGGTGCCTACACGGACCGTCCAGAGGTCCAGGCGCTCCAGGCCTTCATGGCAAGCGCTGATTTCGCCAACATCCGCGTTGCTCTGGGTGGAAACATCAGCGCCAACAAGGGACTCGATCCCGAGGTGGCGACATCGGACCTCGACCGCCAGTCGATCGAACTGCTGCAGGACCCCAACACGGTGTTCCGCTTCGATGCCTCCGACCTGATGCCCGGCGCCGTCGGCTCCAACTCCTTCTGGAGCGGCATCGTGAACTGGATCAACGGTTCCTCCACCGAAGAAGTCACGCAGACGGTCGAAGACAGCTGGCCTGCATCCTGATGCGCTGACGGCTGGTGCCATCGCCCCGACGGGTGATGGCACCAGCCGCCGTCGGTACTGCAGGCCGGACCGCTCCAGGTGGGCCCTGCAGCACCGCCCTTCCCGAAATCACTTTCATCACGCGCACCAAGGAGGCTGGGCTGTGGAAGATTTTGCTGACAAAGGTTTACAGGTGGTGGTGGGGCTCGCCATCTTCGCGGCCATCATCGGCCTCATCATGCTGGTCGTGGACCGGGCGCCGAAATCCGGGCGCGAGAAGCTCCAGGTCGCCGGATTCCTGGCACCGGCCCTGATCCTGCTGGCCGTCGGGCTCGTGTTCCCGGCGCTCCAGACTTCGTACATCTCTTTCACCAACCGCAACGGGGAGTTCGTCGGGCTCGACAACTTCGTCTGGATGTTCACGCAGCCGGAGGCGCTGGTGACCCTGAGGAACACCCTCATCTGGGTGGTCCTCGTCCCGCTGCTCGCGTCCTCGATCGGACTCGCCTATGCCGTGTTCATCGACCGCGCGCGCGGCGAGAAGGCGCTGAAGGCGCTGGTCTTCATGCCGATGGCCATCTCGTTCGTCGGTGCCGGCGTGATCTGGCGCTTCGTCTACGCCTACAAGGGTGCGGAGCAGAACCAGATCGGGCTCCTCAACCAGATCCTGGTGTGGCTGGGCCAGGAGCCCAAGCAGTTCCTGCTCGATGCCCCGGAGAACACCTTCTTCCTGATCGCGGTCATGATCTGGATCCAGACCGGTTTCGCCATGGTGGTGCTGTCGGCGGCCATCAAGGGCATCCCCACGGAGATCGTCGAGGCCGCACGGCTCGACGGCGCCAGCGCCTGGCAGCAGTTCCGCAACGTCACCATCCCCACCATCCGCGGTTCCCTGATCGTCGTCATCACGACCATCACGATCGGTACCCTCAAGGTCTTCGACATCGTCCGGACCATGACCGCAGGCCAGTACGAGACGTCGGTGGTCGCCAACGAGATGTACACCCAGGCGTTCCGGGCGGGTGAGCCCGGCAGGGGTGCCGCGCTGGCGCTGGTCCTGTTCCTGATGGTGCTGCCCGTGGTCGTCTACAACGCCCGGCTGCTCCGCAAGCAGAAGGAGATCCGATGAGCACTGTGCCGCTGGACAACACGAACGAGCTCCTGCCGGACGTCAAGGATGACGCGGCCCAGGGGCGACGGACCATGCAGAAACGGGTCAAGCAGCGGCTGACGTCGCGGAGGGCCACTGCCGCCGCGATCATCATCGCCGTGATCTGGACCGTCCCGACGTTCGGACTGCTGGTCTCGTCCTTCCGCCCGGAGGACAACATCAAGGGCAACGGCTGGTGGAACGTCCTCACCGATCGCCAGTTCACGCTCGAGAACTACGCCGACGTCCTCAGCCCCGGAGGAAGCCAGTCACCCAACCTGCTCTCCTACTTCGTGAACTCGCTGGCGATCGTCATTCCCGGGACCGTCTTCACGCTGGTCCTCGGCGCCATGGCGGCGTACATGTTCGCGTGGGGCCGGTTCAGGGGGAAGGACAGCCTGTTCATCTTCGTCTTCGCCCTGCAGATCGTCCCCCTCCAGATGGCCCTGATCCCGCTGCTCCAACTGTTCACGAAGGTGCTCAAGTTCGGCGACTTCCAGGTTCTGCCGAGTGGTACCTATGCACAGCTCTGGGTCGCCCACACGATCTTCGGACTGCCGCTGGCCATCTTCCTCCTGCACAACTTCATCGCGGAGATCCCGGGCGAGGTCATCGAGGCGGCCCGCGTGGACGGGGCCGGGCACAGCACCATCTTCTGGCGCATCATCATTCCGCTCGCCACGCCCGCGCTGGCTTCCTTCGGGATTTTCCAGTTCCTCTGGTTGTGGAACGACCTCCTCGTGGCGCTGGTGTTCTCCGGCGGCGGGGCCGACGTCGCGCCGATCACGCAGCGCCTGGCCGAGATCCAGGGTTCCCGCGGCGGAGAGTGGCAGCGTCTGACAGCGGGAGCCTTCGTGTCCATCATCGTTCCGCTGGCAGTGTTCTTCGGGCTGCAGCGCTACTTCGTGCGGGGTTTGCTGGCCGGCGGCCTGAAGGGCTGAGAGCATGACCAGCATCGACGACGTCGCTGCGCACCTCGGCGTCTCGACGGCCACGGTGTCCCGCGCCCTGCGCGGGCTGCCGGGGGTGGCCGAGGAGACGCGCGCGCGGGTCAACTCGACCGCGAAGGAGCTGGGATACGTACCGTCGTCGTCCGCCTCCGGGCTCGCCTCCGGGCGCACCATGGCGATGGGAGTGCTCGTCCCGGTGATCGACCGCTGGTACTTCTCCGCCGTCCTCGAGGGCGTCGACCGCCAGCTGCGTGCCGCCGGGTACGACCTGATCCTGTTCAGCCTCGGCGGCGACGGCGTGAACCGCGACCGGGTGTTCCACCGCTCCATCCTCCGCAAGCGCATCGACGCCCTGCTGGTGATGTCCATGCACCTGACGGAGGAGGAGCGGAAGGCAGTCCAGCAGCTCGAGTACCCCAACATCGTGGTCGGCGGCGCTGTGGAGGGTGTCCGGCACGTGGGCATCGATGACGCGAAGGCGGCCCGCGACGCCGTGGAGCACCTGATCGGCCTCGGCCACACGCGAATCGCGCACATGCGGGGCGGTGGTTCTTTCGACATCGACTTCCAGGTGCCGAGGATCCGGCAGCAGGCCTTCCAGCAGGTAATGGAGGACCACGGACTCCCGGTGCGCGAGGACTGGTCGGCCTTCGGCGACTTCCGGTTCACCACGTCGCGTGTGTCCGCGCTCGCGCTGCTCGCCGACCCGGCGAACCGGCCGACGGCGGTGTTCTGCTCGTCCGATGAGATGGCGTTCGGTGTGCTGAAGGCCGCGGCGGAGCTCGGCATCGATGTTCCCGGTGAACTGTCGGTCATCGGCATCGACGACCACGAGTTCTCCGAGCCCATGGGCCTGACCACCATCCGGCAGGACCCCGAGGACCAGGGAGCGTACGCGGCCGAGCTCCTGCTCGGTGAACTGCTGCGCAACGAGCCTGCCGATTACCCGCCCCCGCGGCCGCACCTGCTCGTCGAGCGGCACTCGACGGGTCCTGCGAGGGGCTGAGCGGCCCGGGTCGATCGCCGGCCGCTGCGTGCTCAGGAGGAGCAGGCCGCCTCGTGCCTCAGGAGGCGCGCGCGAGCTGGCGGATCGGGATCCACCGTGACGCGAGGCGGCGGTAGGAGGCAGCCGCGCCCATCATGTCTGCTTCGGCGAGGCTCTCGATGCCCAGCCGGACGTCCATCGGTGAATCGTCCGGGAAGACCCTGTCCGCCACGGGGCCGTAGTCCACCTCCACGACGGCGTCGCGCCGGAAGACCTCCAGCCACTCGACGATCTCCGTGAGCTCATCGAGCAGGTCCATCTCCGGTGCGCCGATGGCGAGCTGGGCAACCGAGCGCCGGCCACGGTCGATGCAGTCGCCGATCCTCGCCGTGATCCGCACGGTGGAGACCCGGCCGTCGTCCTCGACGACCTCCGTGAGGTCGTCCTCGTGGATCAGCGCGAACCAGGCGAACGGCACACCCCACGTGGCCGACCGCGTGTGCAGCTTCGCGACGGAATCGGCGAACGTATCGGGGTCCAGCCTCGCCTGGTGGGCCTCGCGGGCCACATCGGGAACGAGGACATCGATCAGGGGTCCGCGCAGGCTCTGGTCGAGTGACTCGGCGGCGAGCGTGGTGCGGACGGCGAGCTGGTTGGGGCAGTAGTACGGCGCCGTCGTCCCGTTCAGGCTGGGGAAGTGCGTGACCCGGACGAGGTCCGGTTCATGGTGCGGGAACGGATCCGACACCGTGCGCAGAATGCGTCGCAGGGACTGCTCGTGCTCGATCGCCTCGGTCAGTTCGCGCTCCCGCCCGCGCTGTTCCAGGATGGCGAGCTGCTGCGAATCGGAGAAGGCGTCGAGGGGCTCGTAGACGCGGAGATAGGAGACGTAGGGAAACGGCCGGGCACCACCGCCCATCCGGCTCACGGCTCGCTGAGTTCCACGACGACGGGGGCGTGGTCCGAGGCGCCCTTGCCCTTGCGCTCCTCGCGATCCACGAAGGCGTTGGCGGCACGGGCGGCGAGGGCGGGCGAGCCGAGGACGAAGTCGATCCGCATGCCCTCCTTCTTGGGGAACCGCAGCTGCTTGTAGTCCCAGTAGGTGTAGGAGCCGGGCCCGGGCGTGTACGGACGCGCGAGGTCGGCGAACCCGGAATCGAGGAAGGCCTGGAACGCGGCGCGCTCGGGCGGGCTGACGTGGGTGTAGCCGCCGTTGACGAAGAGGTCGATGTCCCAGACGTCCTCGTCCTGCGGGGCGATGTTCCAGTCGCCCATCAGGGCGATCTGCGCCTGGGGGTCCTCGGTGATCCACTGCCGGGCGTGGCCACGGAGCGTGTCGAGCCACTCGATCTTGTACGGCATGTGCGGGTCGTCGAGGGCCCGTCCGTTGGGGACGTACAGGCTCCAGACGCGGACACCCCCGCAGGTGGCGGCGATGGCCCGTGCTTCCTGCACCGCCTCGGTGCCGGGCTTGCCGAAGGTGGGCTGGTCGGGAAAGGTGCGCTCGACGTCGTCGAGCCCTATGCGGGAGGCGATCGCGACGCCGTTCCACTGGCTGAGGCCGAAGTGCGCCACCTCGAAGCCGCTGTTCTCGAACAACTCCCAGGGGAAGTTGTCGTCCTTGCACTTCGTCTCCTGGATGGCCAGGACGTCGACGTCGGACCTGTTCAGCCAGGCTTCGACACGGTCGGCACGGGCGCGGAGGGAATTGACGTTCCAGGTGGCGATCTTCACGGACCCTACGTTACCAACGGCGGTGTTTACTCCCGCCACCACGAATCGAACAGGGTCACCGGCACTGTCCGCTTGTGCCGTGTGATCCAGTAGCGGTGTTCGATCGACTTCGCGGCGTCGGGATCGATCTCGCGCCCCTCGAGGTAGTCGTCGATCTGCTCGTAGGTGAGCCCGAGCTCGTGCTCGTCGGCCCGGCCGGGAAGGTCGTCCAGGAGGTCCGCCGTCGGGATCTTGTTGTAGAGGGCCGGCGGTGCACCCAGTTCCTCCAGCAGGGCGCGGTTCTGGCGCTTGTTGAGTCCGAAGAGGGGCAGGATGTCGGCTCCGCCGTCGCCGAACTTGGTGAAGAAGCCGGTGACGGACTCGGCGCCGTGGTCCGTCCCGATCACGAGGAGGTTGTGCTGCCCCGCGACGGCGTACTGCGCCACCATACGGGCGCGGGCCTTCGTGTTGCCCTTGGTGAAGTCCGAGATGGGCTCACCGGTGGTGTCCGCGTACTCCTGCTGGATGCCGTCGACGGCGGGGGCCACGTTGAACACCTTCGAGGTGCGGGGCTGGATGAAGGCGAGGGCGGCCTGCGCGTCCTCCTCGTCCTTCTGGACGTTGTAGGGGAGGCGCATCGCGATGAAGTCGGCGTCCATGCCCTCCGACCGCAGTTCGTCGACCGCGAGCTGGGCGAGCTTGCCGGCCAGGGTGGAGTCCAGCCCGCCACTGATGCCGAGGACGAACCCGCGGGTACCCGACGACCGGACGTAGTCCTTCAGGAACCCGACCCTGCGGCGGACCTCCGCAGCAGGGTCGATGGTGGGCTGGACGCCCATTTCCTCAATGATCTGTGCCTGGAGTTCACGCATCCACCTAGGCTACTCCGGTCGCGTTTCGCCCGGGTTACGTCCGGGAGCCTACTGGCTGAAGGCGGCGTCGAAGGAGGTTTCCGAGGGCGCGAAGTCGAAGCGCTTGAGGAAGGCGAGGGCCTCGGGCGCTCCCTGCAGGCGGTCCATGCCGGCGTCCTCCCACTCGACCGAGATGGGGCCGGTGTAGCCGATGGCCGTGAGTGCGCGGAAGCTGTCCTCCCAGGGCACGTCGCCGCGGCCGGTCGAGACGAAGTCCCAGCCCCGCCGCGGGTCGCCCCAAGGCAGGTGCGAGGAGAGGATGCCGTTGCGGCCTCCGCCCATGCGCATCTTCGTGTCCTTGCAGTCCACGTGGTAGATCCGGTCCTTGAAGTCCGAGATGAACGCGACGGGGTCGATCTGCTGCCACAGGAAGTGGCTCGGGTCCCAGTTCAGGCCGAAGGCCGGGCGGTGCCCGATGGCTTCAAGTGTGCGCTGGGTGGACCAGTAGTCGTAGGCGATCTCGGAGGGGTGGACCTCGTGCGCGAAGCGGACCCCGCACTCGTCGAAGACGTCGAGGATCGGGTTCCAGCGGTCCGCGAAGTCCTGGTAGCCGGCGTCGATCACGGAGGCGGACACCGGCGGGAACATGGCCACGTACTGCCAGATCGAGGATCCGGTGAAGCCGATGACGGTGTCCACGCCCAGCTTCTTCGCCAGGCGCGCGGTCAGCTTCATCTCCTCCGCGGCGCGCTGGCGCACGCCTTCGGGGTCGCCGTCGCCCCAGACCTTCGCACCGACGATCCCCTTGTGGCGGAAATCGATGGGGTCGTCGCAGACGGCCTGGCCCTTGAGGTGGTTGGAGATGGCCCAGACCTTGAGTCCGTTGCGCTCCAGGATGTCCAGCCGGTCCTGGATGTAGGCGTCGTCGTCCCAGCGCCAGGCGTCGAGGTGGTCTCCGGAGACTGCGATCTCCAGGCCGTCGTAGCCCCACTGCCCGGCCAGTTCGGCGACCTTCTCGAAGGGCAGGTCGGCCCACTGGCCGGTGAACAGGGTGAAGTTGCGGGTCATGGAATGTCTCCTTGTAGGAAAGGGGCGAGGTGCTCCGCCAACTGGTCGCCGTCGCCGCGGAGTGGCTTCGGTTCGGTCCGCAGACCCGTTCTAGACGGTCTTGGTCCAGACGCTCTCGGCGTCCGCGCTGCGCTCCACACCATTGAGCACCTTCTGCACCTGCAGGCCATCGGCGAACGACGGTTCGGGCTGGCGGCCTTCGGCGATCGCTTCGACGAAGTCCTTCGCCTGGTGGGCGAAGCCGTGCTCGTAGCCCAGGAGATGGCCTGCGGGCCACCATGCGGAGATGTAGGGGTGGGCTGGTTCCGTCACCATGATGTTGGTGAATCCCTGTCGGGTGTCGGGCGCCGTCGCATCGTAGAAGCCGAGGGAGTTCATGTTCTCCAGGTCGAAGGAGATGGCGCCGGTGGAGCCGGCAACCTCTATGCGGAGCGCGTTCTTGCGACCCGTGGACATCCGGGTGGCTTCGAACGAACCGATCGCGCCACCGTCGAAACGGCCGTTGAAGAGCGCGAGATCGTCCACGGTGACGCTCCCGCGCTCGGCTGCGGCGGTACCCGCGAGCCCTGATGCCTGACCGAGCAGAGGCCGTTCGTGGACGAAGGTGTTCAGGATGCCGCTGACGCCGATGATTTTCTGGCCGGTGATGAACTGCGCCAGGTCGACGGCGTGGGCACCCAGATCGCCCAGCGCCCCGGATCCGGCATGGTCCTTCTGCAGGCGCCAGGTCAGGGGTGCTTCGGCGTCCGCCAGCCAGTCCTGCAGGTAGGCGGCCCGTACCTGGCGGATCTCGCCGATCGCGCCCGACCGGACCAGGTCCCTCGCGAAGGCTGCCGCCGGAACGCGCCGATACGTGAAGCCGACCATCGCAAAGATGTCCTTGCCGGCGCTGTCCGCCGCGGCGGCCATTGCCTGGGCCTCTTCGAGGGTGTTGGCAAGCGGCTTCTCGCACAGCACGTGCTTGCCTGCCTCGAGCGCAGCTATCGCGATCTCGGCATGGGAACCACCGGGAGTGACGATGTCGACCACGTCGATATCGTCACGGGCAATGGCCGCCCGCCAGTCCGTGGCGGTCTCCTCCCAACCCCATTTCCTGGCCGCAGCCTCCACCCCCTGGGCGTTGCGTCCCACGAGCAGTGCCATTTCCGGTCGGGCCGGGAGGTCATGGAAGCGCGGTGCAACCCGCCAGCCCTGTGAATGGGCGGCCCCCATGAAGCCGTGCCCGATCAGCGCAATCCTCAGGGGTGGTAGGTCATTCAGCATGGTTCCTCTTATCCGGCGGCTCGTGTACTGACTGGTGGATCGAGGCGGGACGCCATGCCAGTGGCAGGGCGTCCCGCCTATCTCGTTCTACGATTCGAAGGCCGTCGGCAGGTACTGCTCGACGTTGTCGCTGGTGACGACAGGGGCGTTCAGGACCAGACGCTTCGGGACTTCCACTTCCACGAGATCGCTCATGGCCTTGCCCTGGGCGATCAGGCGAGCCATGCGGATGCCGTCCGCTGCCTGGGTGGAGGGATAGATGACGGTGGCTTTGAGGACGCTCTCACCGGACTGGATCTCGCGCATGGCGTTGGCCGAGCCGGCGCCGCCGACCATGAAGAACTCGTCGCGGCCTGCGTTGTCGATCGCAGCCAGGACGCCGACACCCTGATCGTCGTCGTGGTTCCAGATGGCGTCGATCTTCGGAGCTGCCGACAGGAGCTGCGATGCCGCAGCTTCGCCGCCCTGGACCGTGAAGTCGGCGGCGACGCGGTTGTCCACGTCGAGACCGCAGGAATCCAGGGCGTCCTTGAAGCCCCGGCTGCGGTCCTGCGTCAGGGGCAAGGAGTCGATGCCTGCGATCTCGGCGACCACCGCGTCGTCGTTGCCGTCGAGCTGCTCACAGATGTAGGTGCCCGCGCTGACGCCCATTCCGTAGTTGTCGCCCAGGACCGTCGCGCGTGCCGCGAAGGAGCTCGAGAATTCCCGGTCGACGTTGATCACGGGGATGCCGGCTTCCATGGCCTGGGTGGCGACCGGGGTCAGGGCGGCGCCATCGGTCGGCAGCAGCACGATGGCATCGACGCGGTCGTTGATGAACTGCTCCACCTGGCTGATCTGCAGATTCGCGTCGTTCGTTCCTTCAGCTACGCGCAGGTCGATGTCCTCGTACTCCTTCGCCGCGGCAGTAGCGGCGGAGTTGATGGCACCCAGCCACCCGTGGTCCGCGGCGGGTCCGGAGAACCCGATGACCACCGTGTCCCCCTTGGCCTGGTTGCCCTCGACCGATGCATTCGTGGGCTGCGTGTCGGTGTCCTCCGCTGCGGGGGTGCACCCGGTGACAAGGGCGCCGACAGCAAGGAAGGCACCGGTGGTGATCAGCATTTTCCGGCTGGTACGAACTGCAAGCATCTGAATCTCCTCGTTGAGTTAGGTGCGTCTCCGCCAAGGGTGCAACAGGCGTATCCAAGCCGCAGCCGGGCGTGACTGGCATCACAGTAACAGAAGAACGAGGAAAATCGACGCCTTTCTGTCGGCGTTCGACATAACGTGTTAGCTTGATCACATGTTCGATGACGATCAGCCGCGGCCCTTGCTCGAAGTCCGGGGAATCACCAAGCAATTCGCTGGTGTGCAGGCGCTGAAAGGCGTCGATCTGGAGGTACTTCCAGGGGAGGTGCACTGCGTCATGGGCCAGAACGGGGCGGGAAAATCCACCCTCATCAAGACGCTGTCCGGGGTGCATCAGCCCGATAGCGGCGAGATCCGCTGGGAGGGGGAGGAGATCTCCCTCTCCGACCCCACCGCCGCCCTGGCCCTGGGCATCGCGACCATGTACCAGGAGCTCGACGTCGTGGACGGGCTGTCCGTGGCCGAGAACATCTTCCTCGGCCACGAGCGCGCGACGAGAGGTGTTCTGCACGTCAGGAAAGCCAACGCGACCGCCCGGGCCCTGCTCAAGCGGCTCGGCCACGGCAACCTCTCGCCGTCCACCGAGGTCGGCACACTGTCCGCCGCCAACAAGCAGATCGTGAGCATGGCACGAGCCCTGTCACGGGACGCGAAGATGATCATCATGGATGAACCGAGCGCCATCCTCGACTCCGGTGAGGTCGCCAACCTGTTCCGCGTAGTGCGGGAACTCACCGCCCAGGGGGTCGCCGTCGTCTACATATCCCACCGCCTCGAGGAGATCCGCCAGATCGGGGACCGCATCTCGGTCATCAAGGACGGCCGCAGCACGGCCAACGGCCTCAGTGTCGCGGACACCCCGAAGACGGAGATCATCCGCCTGATGACCGGCAGGGAGGTCGAGAACATCTTCCCGGCAAGGCAGCCCATCGCGGCCGACGCCCCGGTGGTGCTCGAGGTGGACGATGTCGAACTTCTCGGACATTTCGACAAGATCAGCTTCACGGTGCGGGCCGGTGAGATTCTCGGGTTCGCCGGACTGGTGGGATCAAAGCGATCCGAGATCCTCGAAACCATCTACGGTGCGCGCAAGGCCTCGTCCGGCAGGGTCTCCGTCAAGGGCAAACCCCTCCGGCCGGGATCGGTCGCATCGGCCGTCGAAGCCGGCATGGGGCTCTCGCCCGAGGAACGCAAGAGCCAGGGACTCATCCTGGACGAGCCGTTGTTCAAGAACGTCACACTCTCGACCTTCGAGCGTTTCGCCCGTGCCGGGTACCTGGACGAACGGGCCGAGCGGAACGCCGCCCGCGAGCAGATCACCGCGCTCGAGCTCCGTCCGGCCGATCCGGACCGACCCGCCCGGACGCTGTCCGGCGGCAATCAGCAGAAGATCCTCCTCGCCCGCTGGCTGGTCCACGGAACACCGGTGCTGCTGCTCGATGAACCCACCCGCGGCGTCGACGTGGGCGCGCGCTCCGAGATCTACGGGCTCATCCGCAGGCTCGCAGCGGCCGGGACGGCCATCATCGTCGTCTCGAGCGAGATCGAGGAGGTCCTGGGCCTCGCCGACAATGTGCTCGTCATCGATGACGGCAAGGTCCTCGCTCAGACCACGGCAAGCGAAATAGACGAGCACGGTGTGCTCGACCTCGTCATGAAGGGAAGTGCCGCGTGAGCGAGCAGAAGACCACGGTGGCCGGCCCGCATCCCAGCGCCCCGGCCGACCATTCCACGGAGTCGAAGGCGGCCCCCCTGCAGGACTTCCTGAGAGGCCCGGCCGGCCGCAGCCTGGGCCTCGTCATCGCGCTCGCGCTGCTTTTCGTGGTGGGTGCCATCACCAGCGGGGACAGGTTCCTCAATCTCGAGAACCTGCTCACCATCCTCCGGCTTGCCTCCATCACCGGGGTGATCAGCATCGGCGTCACCTTCGTCATCACCGCGGGCGGAATCGACCTCTCTGTCGGGTCCGTCATGGGCCTGACGACGGTGGTCGCCACCATGGCAAGTGTGCAGCTCGCCGCCACCCAGTCGTCGTGGATCCTGATGGTGCTCGTGGCGTTGGCTGTCGGCGCCGCCGCCGGGCTCATCAACGGCGTGGTGATCGCGTACGGCAATGTCGTCTCCTTCATCGCGACCCTGGCAATGCTGGTCGGCGCGCGAGGTCTGGCCGAGCTCATCTCCGGCCGGACCACCCAGATCGTGAGCAACCGCGACTTCCTGCAGGTCATGCGTGCCGAACTGATCGGCATCCCCATCCTCATCTGGATCTTCGCCGTCGTGGCCCTGGCGGGCTGGTTCCTCCTGAACCGCACCACGTTCGGCCGCCGGACCATTGCGATCGGCGGGAACCTGGAGGCGTCCCGGTTGGCCGGTATCAAGGTGAGGCGGCACCTCGTCTACCTGTACGTCCTTGCCGGGCTCGCAGCCGGTATCGCGGGAATCATGATGCTCGGCCGGACCACTGCGGGAACCTCGACGCACGGGCTCCTCTACGAACTCGACGCGATCGCTGCCGTCGTCGTCGGCGGAACCCTGCTCATCGGTGGACGCGGCACGATCATGGGGACCGTCCTGGGTGTCCTCATCTTCAGCACCCTGACCAACGTCTTCACCCAGAACAACCTGGACACGTCCGTCCAGGCACTGGCCAAGGGCTCGATCATCGTCGTCGCGGTCCTCCTGCAACAGCGCTTCGCAGCACGTGGACCTCGACGGGGGAGAAGGACCTGAACCCGGCCTGCTACCCCTGCGTCCATGACGTCGGGGAGCAGCGCCATGCCCTGCAGGCAACCTCCTCACCCCCCGGGCGGTTCCGTCGATAGCTGTGCTGGAATGAGTCGATGAGTGACATAAGTAGTTTCAACGGTCTCGGGTCGTCAGGGGCAAGCGGACTGTTCCAGATCCTGCGCGACGGACGCCCCCGCACGAGGACCGAACTCGCGGAGCAGATGGGGCTCGCGCGCTCGACCGTCACGCTGCGCCTGGAGGCGCTCATGGAACTCGGGCTGGTGGGTTTCATCGACGACCCCGTCTCGACCGGCGGGCGCCCTTCCTCGCGGATCGCGCTGAGAGCGGGCCGCAAGGTGGTCCTCGGCGTCGATATCGGGGCCTCCCATCTGCGGGTGGCGGTCACGGACCTGACCGGCCACCGCCTGCACGAGGCCGAGCGAACCATGGCAGTGGCACTCGGTCCCCACCTCGTGCTCCAGGCGGTGGTGGAACTGGCGACCGGGCTGCTCGAGGAGTCAGGACGCGCACTGACGGACCTGCTGGCCATCGGCATCGGGGTGCCAGGGCCGGTGGAGCACAGGACCGGCCGCCCGATCAACCCGCCGATCATGCCCCGCTGGAACGGGTTCGATGTTCCGGGCTACCTGCAGGACCACTTCCACGTTCCGGTCCTCGTCGACAACGACGTGAACATCATGGCGCTGGGTGAGCGGAACGTCGCCTGGCCGAACGTCGACAACCTGATCTACGTGAAGGTCGCCACGGGCATCGGTTCGGGAATCGTCTCCAGCGGTATGTTGCAACGGGGTGCCGACGGCGTCGCGGGCGATATCGGGCATATCCGGGTACACAATGGAACGGGCGTCCCCTGTCACTGCGGCAACAAGGACTGCCTCGAGGCCGTCGCGTCAGGGCCGGCGGTCGCGTCGAAGCTGCGAGCGCTGGGCAGCGATGCCCGGACGAGCGAGGACGTCGTCCGGCTTGTGGGAGCGGGCAACACCGAAGCCGCCCATGCAGTCCGCCAGGCGGGCAGGGATGTGGGGGAGGTGCTCTCGGCCTGCGTCAGCCTCATCAATCCGTCCGTGATCGTCATCGGTGGTTCGATGGCGCGCACCGGGGAACAGTTCATCGCAGGCATCCGCGAGGCGGTGTACTCGCGGACGGTTCCGCTGGCGACGCAGCACCTGCAGATCGTCCAGTCGAGTTCGGGGGTCCATGCCGCGGTGCTGGGCGCGAGCATGCTCGCCATTCACCACGCCATGTCTCCGGAGCGCATCGACGCGATGGTGCTCGGTCTCTCCGGGGCGCCGACGGGCTGATGGCCGGTGACGGTGCGTCCCGTGCCTCTCGATAGACTGGCCGCATGACCGCCGAGACCTCCGCGCAGACCACCGACCGTACCCGGCTCCTCGAGCTCATCAAGGAACTCGCCGTGGTGCACGAGCGCGTCACGCTCTCCAGCGGTGTCGAGGCCGACTACTACATCGACCTCCGCCGCATCACCCTGCACCACGAGGCGTCCGTCCTCGTGGGCCGCGTGATGCTCCAGCTGCTCGACGACGCCGGCATCACCTTCGAGGCGGCGGGCGGCCTCACCATGGGCGCCGATCCCGTCGGAACCGCCGTGATGCACGCTGCCGCCCACTCCGGACGGCCGATCGACGCATTCGTTGTGCGCAAGACCCAGAAGACGCACGGCATGGGCCGGCAGGTCGAGGGGCCGGACGTGTCCGGGCGCCCCGTCGTCGTGCTCGAGGACACCTCGACCACGGGCGGCTCCGCGCTCACCGCCGTCGAGGGCGTACGCCGGGCGGGCGGCGACGTGCAGGCCGTCGCCGTCATCGTGGACCGGAGCACGGGCTCCAAGGAACGCATCGAATCCGAGGCCAAGGTGCCCTACCTCTTCGCCTTCGGCAAGGACGAGCTGGGCCTCGCCTGACGGTCACTCCCGGCGGGCCGCGGGAGGGAAGCGCGTGAAGCACGACGACGTCCGGGCAGCCCTGCGCGGCGCACGGGACTTCCGCGAGTCCTCCCGCCGGTCCTTCCTCATCGGTTCCGCCGCGGCCGCGGTGGCGACGGCGGACCTCGCCTTCACCCGCGTCATCCAGTCCCAGCGCGAGCAGACGCGCATCCTGCCGCTCGACGACGAGGTTGCACGCGCACGCTTCCCGGACGACCGCTGGGTCCTCTTCCCCGGGTACAAGACCAGCTGGGAGGAAGGGCTCTGGATCCTCAACTCCCTGCGTCCGGTCCTGTCCCGCCGCGCGCAGATGGCCGTGATGGGCTATTCCAACCGCGGGCTCGACATCAACAACATCGTGGCCACGATGAACCGCTACGTGGAGAACTTCCGGCTCGACAGGCTCTACTTCTACGGCCACAGCTTCGGCGGCATGGTGGCGGTCGAAGTGGCGGCCCGCCTGCGCGACCGCGGCATCCCGGTGGAGCTCGTCCTGCTGGACTCCTCGCCGTCCAGCCGCTTCGACGTGCAGGACCAGCGCATGTTCGACGGCGTGGTCCTGCTCTACGAAGCCGGGGTACGCGTGCCGATCAGCGTGCGGGGGACGTACGAGCTCGGCGAGCGGATCGTCCACAAGAACGAGCGCACGTGGAGCCAGATCGTGGACCAGACGCTCGAGCAGCTCTCGCCCCTCGCGCCCAGCAGCGAGCTGATCCAGTCCGAGTCCTCGTACATCTACCACTTCGACGCCACGAGGTTTCGGCTCTCCCTCGGGGACACGAAGGTGGTGTTCGCAGGGAACCCGAGCGACGGCGTCGTCGACTATGCACGTGCCCGCGCCGGGTGGGCGAGTAGCCTGCCCGACAACCTGGTCTCCGCCGATCATGTGACGGACGGGGCGCTCCCCGCGCACGCCAGCCCGCAATGGAATCCGGGCATCTACCAGGGCATCGTCGCCGCCGTGCAACGCGACTACGTCCCGGTGCCGCGCGGCGGCGGCCGGAAGCGGCTCTTCTAGGCTGCTTCCTACACCTGGTCGATCAGGTCCGCCACCGAGTCGCAGATCTGCGCCGGGCGGAACGGGTAGGCGTTGATGTCCTCCGGCTGCGTGATGCCGCTGAGCACCAGGACGGTGTGCAGGCCGGCTTCCATGCCGGCGATGATGTCCGTGTCCATGCGGTCTCCGATCATCGCCGTGGTCTCGGAATGGGCGTCGATCTGGTTCATGGCCGAGCGGAACATCATGGGGTTCGGCTTGCCCACGATGTACGGGTCGCGGCTCGTCGCCGCCGTGATCATGGCCGCTATGGCGCCGGTCGCGGGGAGGGGGCCCTCCTTCGAGGGACCGGTGACGTCAGGATTCGTCGCGATGAAGCGGGCCCCGTCGAGGATCAGGCGGACGGCGGTGGTGATCGCCTCGAACGAGTACGTGCGCGTCTCGCCCAGCACCACGTAGTCGGGGTTGGTGTCGGTCAGGACGAAACCGGCCTCGTGCAGCGCCGTCGTCAGCCCGGCCTCGCCGATCACGTAGGCACGGCCGCCGGGCAGCTGGTCGCGCAGGAACTGCGCGGTGGCCAGCGCGGAGGTCCACAGGTTCTCCTCGGGGATCTCGAGTCCCGAGGCCTTCAGGCGCGCGGCGAGGTCGCGGGGCGTGTAGATCGAGTTGTTGGTCAGGACGAGGAACCGCTTCGACGTGGCCACCCACCGTTCGATCAGTTCGGCCGCGCCGGGGATGGCGGAGTTCTCGTGCACCAGCACGCCGTCCATGTCGGTGAGCCAGCACTCGATGTGTTCGTTCTCGCGCATGGGGCTTCCTTCCAGAGGGCGGACGCACGGGGAACTGCCTGTGCCAGTCTTCCACCTTTGCCGCCGATTACGCTTGGACGGTGAAAGAACCCCTGCTGGAGCTGACCGACACCCCCGAGGCCACGGATGGAGCTCCGGGAGGTCCCGCCGTCGGCGTCGGCCCCTGGGAGGGGGAGTGGCCCGACGGCGACCACTGGGACCGCGGCCTCCTGGCGCACGGGGATACCCGGAACGTCGTCGACGGCTACCGGTACTGGACGCACGAAGCGATCGTGGCGGATCTGGACGAGCGGCGCCACGGCTTCCACGTCGCCATCGAGAACTGGCAGCACGACCTCAACATCGGTTCGGTGGTGCGCACTGCCAACGCGTTTCTCGCGAAGGAGGTCCACATCATCGGGCGACGGCGGTGGAACCGGCGCGGCGCGATGGTTACCGACCGCTACCAGCACGTCCGCCACCACCCCACGGTGGCCGACTTCACCGCCTGGGCGGCAGCCGAGGGACTGGCCGTGATCGGGATCGACAACTTCCCAGATTCGGTGCCGCTCGAGACCTACGACCTCCCCGAGAAGTGCGTGCTCGTCTTCGGCCAGGAGGGCCCCGGCCTCACCCCGGAGGTGCACGAGGCCGCGGAGGCGACGCTCTCCATCGCCCAGTTCGGATCCACGCGCTCCATCAACGCCTCGGCGGCTGCCGCGATCGCGATGCACGGCTGGGTGCGGCGGCACGTCTTCGGCCAGCACGTCTGATCGGCCGGCACGTCTGATCGTCCGGCGCGTCTGATCGGAACCCGGCCGGCCGGGCGCGTCCGCCCCGGACCGCCCCGGTCGCGTCGTCATGAGGCGTTCACTTCCACTGCGCCCGGCAGGTCCGCTCGCTAGGATGAAGCAAGCACTTCCCACCACTAAGGAGTCCTCAGCATGCCTATTGCCACCCCTGATGTTTACGCCGAGATGATCGACCGCGCGAAGGCGGGCGGGTTCGCTTTCCCGGCTGTGAACGTGACCTCCTCCCAGACCCTGAACGCTGCGATGCGTGGTTTCGCCGAAGCGGGTTCGGACGGCATCGTGCAGGTCTCCACGGGCGGCGCTGCCTACTGGTCCGGTGCGAGCGTGAAGGACATGGTCGCCGGGTCGCTCGGCTTCGCGGCGTTCGCGAAGGAAGTGGCGAAGAAGTACGACGTGAACATCGCCCTGCACACGGACCACTGCCCCAAGGACAAGCTCGACGACTTCGTGCTGCCGCTGCTGGCCGCGTCCGAGGACGCCGTGAAGAACGGCCGCGACCCGCTCTTCAACTCCCACATGTGGGACGGCTCCGCCGAGACCCTCGAGGAGAACCTGCGGATCGCCCGCGAGATCCTGCCCCGCGCCGCTGCCGCGAAGATCATCCTCGAAGTGGAGATCGGCACCGTCGGCGGCGAGGAGGACGGCGTGGAGAACGCCATCAACGACAAGCTGTACACCACGGTCGAGGACGCCCTGGCGACTGTGGATGCCCTGGGTGCCGGCGAGAACGGCCGGTACATCACCGCGCTGACCTTCGGCAACGTCCACGGCGTCTACAAGCCCGGCGGCGTGAAGCTGCGCCCGGAGATCCTCAAGGACATCCAGGACCAGGTGGGCCAGAAGATCGGTAAGGACAAGCCCTTCGACCTCGTGTTCCACGGCGGTTCGGGCTCCTCGGACCAGGAGATCGCCGACGCCGTCTCCTACGGCGTCATCAAGATGAACATCGACACCGACACCCAGTACGCGTTCACGCGTCCCATCGCCGATCACATGTTCCGCAACTACGACGGCGTGCTGAAGGTCGACGGCGAGGTCGGCAACAAGAAGACCTACGACCCCCGCGTCTGGGGCGCCTCCGCCGAGGCCGGCCTCTCGGCCCGTGTCGTCGAGGCCGCCGCGTCCCTCGGGTCCGCCGGAAAGAAGCTCTAGCCCGTGTCCGGCGAGTTCCGGAAGAACCTCCTGGGACCCGAGCCCACCCTCCTGCCCGAGGAACCCGACGTCGTCGAGCGCCTCGCGGCCGGTGACGAGGCCGTCGACCTGGCAGCCCGGCACCCGACGTCGTCGCTCGTGTGGGCGATCCTCGCGGACGAGGCCTACGCCGAGGGCCGGACGATCGAGTCCTACGCGTACGCCCGTACCGGCTACCACCGCGGCCTCGACGCGCTCCGGCGCAGCGGCTGGCGCGGTGCTGGTCCGATTCCCTACTCCCACGAGCCGAACCGGGGCTTCCTCCGGGCGCTCTTCGCGTTGGGTCGGGCTGCGGCGTCCATCGGCGAGGTCGAGGAGGCCGAGCGCATCGCGGTCTTCCTCAGGGAGTCCGATCCGGAGGCGGGCGCCCAGCTGGCGGGCTGACGCCACGGGAAGCAGCTGCATCGGCTGGAGGAATGGCGGGGCGATCGTTCGCCCCGCCATTCCTCTGTTCTGGCAGTGCACGCACGGGCGGCGGTCAGACGCCGGAGTGTCTCTGGTGAGGCGCCTGGTACTTGCTGTTGCAGGTGATAAACGAGTAGTTGGGTTTCTTGTGCTGCCGTTACTCCCGGGACCAGAGTTAATAGCTCCACGGCACGTGGTGAGGCGGATGGAAGTGGTGCTGCAATGTCCACAAAGGTAAGCACGGGACAGCTGTACACGGTGGCCGAGGTCGCCGCGATGATGCGGGTCTCGAAGATGACGGTCTACCGGCTGGTGCAATCGGGAACCATCCACAGCATCCGGTTCGGGCGGTCCTACCGGGTGCCGCAGAGCGCGGTCCGGGAGTATCTCGATGCGACGAACCCGGGGTCTGACTTCTCCATCTGACTCCTGCGCCGCAGGCTCCGGACGTCCACCGGGCGTCGGCGGCGAAGGGTGCGGGGCGGCGCTGCATCCTGCCCCGGGTGCGGCGATCCGTAGTTCCTCACGCCCTGCTGCAGGAGCTCTTGCGTCGTCTATTGATTAACGATAGCTTTATGTCGTAAGTCGGCATAGAAGGAGCTGTCATGGGTCGAATTACCGTCGTCGCGCTACGCGTGGTGCTGTGCCTGATGTTCGCGGGTGCCGTTTTCATCCAGGTGGTGATGCTGTCGCTCCTCGGCATCGACCTCGACTCCGCCGACCCCGACGTCGCCCTGATCCGGACACCGCTCGTCGTCCTGACGGTGCTCGGAATCCTCGCCCTCCAGGCAGCCGTGGTCTGCGTCTGGGGCCTGCTGACCATGGTGCGCCGCGGGACCGTCTTCTCGCCGGACGCCTTCCGGCTGGTCGACACGGTCATCGGCGCGTTCGCCGCTGCGAGCCTGTTCGCATTCGGCCTCGGAGTCGCCCTCGCGCCCGGGGAGGCCGTGGCTCCCGGCGTCGTGCTGCTGATCGGGGGAGTGGCTGTCATGATCGCGGCCGTGGCGCTGATCGTGCTCGTGCTGAGGGCGCTGCTCGTCCAGGCGGTCGATCGGGATGCCGAGGCGCGCCAGCTGCGCACGGAGCTGGACGAGGTCATCTGATGCCCATCGTGGTGCGTATCGACGTCGAACTCGCCCGGCGGAAGATGAGCGTGGGGGAGTTCGCGGACCGCGTCGGCCTCACGCCGGCCAACATTGCCGTACTGAAGAACGGGCGCGCCAAGGCCGTCCGGTTCAGCACGCTCGAGGCGATGTGCAGGGTGCTGGGCTGCCAGCCCGGAGATCTGCTGGAGTGGGTCGACGACGGGAACGACGGCCAGAACGACGACGTGAACGACAACGTGAACGACGACGTGAATGCCGGCAACGAGGGAACCAGCGCGGCGGCGGGCGGCGGCTCCGCGGCGGTGTACGGGGAGGGTGGCGCGTGAAGGGGCTCGGCCGGTTCTTCCCTCAGGCTCCTGCGCCCGGCACAACGGGTGATCCGGGGATCTTCGGGCCGGGCTCGGCTGCGTGGCGGATCGCCCGCGAACGCGCCATCTTCGCCGGGGGGCCGGCCGCGCTCCTGCTGCAGCTGGCGCATCCGCTCGTGGCCGAGGGCGTGCGGGCCCACAGCGGATTCGCCACGGACCCCCTGCAACGCCTGCGCGGCACGCTCGACGCCGTCCTCACCGTCTCCTTCGGCGACCAGGCCCAGGTCCGTTCCGCCGCAGCTTATGTGGCGCGGAAGCACCGACCCGTGCGGGGTACCCTGCCCGAGCCCAGCGCATCGCTGCCGGCAGGCACGCCCTACAGCGCGGACCATCCCGAGCTCGCCCTGTGGGTGTTCTCGACCCTCGTCTGGAGCGCCCTCGAGGTCACGGACGGCTTCCTCCGTGCGGTCCCGGCGGGGGAGCGGGATGCCTACTACCAGGACATGAAGCGGATGGCACACCTCTTCGGTGTCCCGGACGCACTCCTGCCGGAGGACTACACCGCCCTCGAGCGGTACGTGGAGCACCAGGTGGGAGCCACGCTCGACGTCGGCAGCACCGCCAGGACGATCGCGGGGCAGATCCTCGCGCCCGATCCGCCGCTCCTCCCGCTGCCGCTCCGTCCGGTGCCCTCCGTGCTCGCCGCAGGAGTCCTCCCTCCCTCCCTGCGCGAGGCCTACGGGCTTCCGTGGGGCCGCCGCGAGCAGTCGTCCTTCGCGGCCATCCGTCGGACCACACGGCTGGCCGCGCCGCTGCTGCCTGCACGCGTGCGGTACTGGCCGCACTACGCCGTCGCCCTAGATCGCTTGCGGGCCGCTTCCGACGGGTAGCACTGCCGTCTCGACGTCCCCGGTCGTGTCGCTCCCTGGAGGTGCGTGCCGGGACCGGTCCCGCCAGTATGCTCGGCTCAACACCCCCCGTCCGCTCGAAAGGTCCCGACCCATGAGGCTCCTCAGCCGCGCCCTCGCCGCCACAGCCGTGCTCGTCCTGCTGGCCGCAGGCGCATCACCCGCCACGGCAGTCACTGGTGGGGAGCCCGACGCGGACGATCACCCCGGCGTCGCGCTGGTCTTCACCTACGGCGGCACCGGAGCCCTGCAGCGTTGTTCCGCGACGCTCATCAGCCCCACGGTCCTCCTGACGGCGGCCCACTGCGTCTCGGGGACGGTGGGGAAGTCCTTCGTGACGTTCGATCCCGTGATCGGGAATGCCCCGCCCGTCGCGATCCCGCATGCCACCGACCCTGCCGTCGGCTACACGGGCGCTGACCTCGCCGCTGCCGGTGCACTGTCCGGCAGTTCCACGGCGCACCCCGACTACTCGGGTGCAGCTCCCGTCACCGACCGGGCCGATGTCGGCGTGATCGTGCTCGACGCCCCCGCAGCCAACATCGCGCCCGCCGAGCTCGCGCCGGTAGGGTACCTCGACCAGTACCGGGCACCGCTGCTCAACAGGACGATCTTCGAGGTCGTGGGGTACGGCACCGAGGTCAGGAAGCCCGACGCCGGACCGCAGAAGCCCGAGCCCATGAACTTCCCCCTGCTGCGCCGGAGCACGACGTCCCCCGGGCAGAAGCTCGGGGAGCAGGTCCTGCAACTGCAGGGCAATCCGAACGATCCGCGCGGCGGCGGAGGTACCTGTTCCGGGGACTCCGGCGGCCCTGTGTTCCTGGACGGCTACCTCGTCGCCGTCAGCTCCTACGGGTTCAACACCATCTGCCGGTACATCGACGGCTACCAGCGGACGGATATCGCCGTCGTCCAGGACTGGCTCGCCCTGACGACCGGCTGACAGACCGGCTGACAGACCGGCTGACCCAGGACCGACCGACTCAGTGCTCCGGGCGGCGGATCGTCGTGGTCACGGCCACCAGTTGCGGCCGCGCAGGGGCGGAACTGAAGCCGAACCGCACGGGCGGACTCACGGGGGCGAGCGCACCCAGGTCGGAGCCGCGCCAGGTTGCCGCCACCCGTGCGATCACCCGCGCCGACGTGACGCCGTAGTACTCCGTGCGGCCCTGTCCGGCGGAGCCGGCGGTCGCGACGCCCTTCACCAGGACCGACGCCACCGGGTTGACCAGCGCCAGCCAGCGCGGGTGCGTGGCCAGGCGGGGCGGAACGAGGCCGAGGAGCCGTCCGAGCAGCGTGACGGCCCCGATCTCGGCGAGGACCCGGAGGTCCCCGGCCTCCACGGCGAGGCGGTCGCACGTCAGCGTCGAGGTGATCGGCGAGAGCACGACGTCGTCGAACGCGTAAGTTGCGCCGACGTAGTCCGCCACGTCCCGGGTCGGAGCGAGCAGTGTGCGGTGGCCCGCCGCATCCTCCATCATGACGTCGGTGAAGGCGCCGAACGGGGACGTGTCCCAGCGGCCGATCACCAGCCTGGTGCCCGAGGCGGTGCCGATGCCGGCGATGTGTCCTTCGAAGCGGTCCATGCCCCATTGTGCACGGGACCTGGCGCGTGCAGCCGCGGCGGCACCCGCCGTGCGCCACGATTTTCGGCGCCCCCGGAGCGGCTCGGCTAAACTCGGATGGTAAGAGCCCCAGTGACCGCGCACACCGTGCGGACGGTTGGGGCGTTCTGATGCACGGCGTACTTCTCCGCGGCGCGGGAAGGGCCGTACCGAATGGGGGAGGATCCCATGCCAGCAATCGTCATTGTCGGAGCCCAGTGGGGCGACGAGGGTAAGGGCAAGGCCACTGACCTGCTGGGCGGCCGGGTCGACTACGTCGTGAAGCCGAACGGCGGTAACAACGCCGGGCACACCGTCGTCGTCGGCGGTGAGAAGTACGAGCTGAAGCTCCTTCCCGCCGGCATCCTCAGCCCCAACGCGATCCCGATCATCGGCAACGGCTGCGTCATCAACCTCGAGGCCCTCTTCGAGGAGATCGACGGGCTCAAGGCCCGCGGCGCGGACACCTCGAGGCTGCGCGTGTCCGCCAATGCCCACCTGGTGGCCCCGTACCACCAGGTGCTGGACAAGGTCACCGAACGCTTCCTCGGCAAGCGTGCCATCGGCACCACGGGCCGCGGCATCGGCCCCGCGTACATGGACAAGGTGGCACGCCTCGGCCTGCGCGTGCAGGACGTCTTCGACGAGTCGATCCTGCGCCAGAAGGTGGAGGGATCCCTCAAGCAGAAGAACGAACTGCTGGTCAAGGTCTACAACCGGCGCAACGTCGAGGTCGAGGAGGTCGTGGAGTACTTCCTGTCCTTCGCCGAGCGGCTCAAGCCCCTCGTCATCGACTCCACGTTCGTGCTCAACGAGGCGCTCGACGCCGGCAAGGTGGTCCTCATGGAGGGCGGCCAGGCGACGTTCCTCGACGTCGACCATGGCACCTACCCCTTCGTGACGTCGTCGAACCCCACGGCCGGCGGCGCGTCCGTCGGCTCGGGCATCGGCCCCACGCGCATCTCCCGCTCGATCGGCATCATCAAGGCCTACACGACCCGCGTCGGCGCCGGCCCGTTCCCCACGGAGCTCTTCGACGAGATGGGCCTGTACCTGCAGAAGACCGGCGGCGAGTTCGGCGTGAACACCGGCCGCCCCCGCCGGTGCGGCTGGTACGACGCCGTGCTGGCGCGCCACGCCTCGCGCGTCAACGGCTTCACCGACTACTTCGTCACCAAGCTCGATGTCCTCACCGGTATCGAGACCATCCCGGTGTGCGTGGCGTACGACGTCGACGGCGTGCGCCACGACGAGATGCCCATGACCCAGACCGAGTTCCACCACGCGAAGCCGATCTTCGAGTACTTCGACGGCTGGACCGAGGACATCACGGGAGCCCGGACCATCGAGGACCTGCCGGACAACGCGCAGACCTACGTCCGAGCGCTCGAGAAGCTGTCCGGCACCCGGTTCTCCGCCATCGGCGTCGGGCCCGACCGCGACCAGACCATCGTGGTCAACGACCTGATCGGCGGCTGACCTCCGGACACCGGACCGGGCCCGGGGCTACCAGCCCCAGGTCCCCGCGCCGCCCTTGAAGGGTCCCACGACGGCGGCGGTGATCCAGCCGCCGTAGAAGTCGCCCTCCTGGGATCGGACCCGCTCGCCGTCGACGGTGCACTCGTCCATCCGCGACGGGTAGACGGCGGCGCGGGTGGCAAGGTCCTCGTACCCCGGAACCGGTGTGGGGTAGGTCCAGGCGGCGCGCGGACTGCGCTCAGGTCCTGCGACGACGTCGAAATAGCCGGCCGTGCCCTTGAACTCGCAGTGCGAGGTGCCCTCGACGGGCACGAGCGCGCCGGGTGCGAAGTCGGCGATCGGCAGGTAGTAGACGGGCGGGTGGCTGGTCTCGAGCACCCGCACGGCGTCGCTCGTGCTGATGACCAGCCGTCCGCCGAAATGCACCTCGATGACCGCGGGCGTCCGCTCCAGGCGGGGAGGCCTCGGGTAGTCCCAGACGGACTCCTGCCCGGGTCCGGGTTCCACGCGCCTGCTCGTCCTCGGGTTCCTCATGGGGAGAAGGCTACTCCGCCGTGCTGGGCGCGAGTCTGTACGCTGGAGAAAAGGCACAAGGATGAGGGCGGCATCATGAAGGTCAGCGTTGGTCAGTTCAGGCCGGGTGGGGACGTCCAGGCGAATCTCGCCGTCATGCGGGAACTCGCCGCGGAGGCGGGTGCCGCGGGTTCGGGGCTGATCGTCTTCCCCGAGGAGTCGATGTTCTCGATGGGTGAGGTGAAGGGTTCGCTGCGGGAGGCGGTCGACGCCGACTGGAGCTCCTTCGTCCAGCAACTGTCCTTCCTCGCCGCCGAGCACGGCATCGCCGTCGTCGCCGGAGGCTACGAGCCGAGCGGCGAGGAGCGGCCCTTCAACACGCTCGTCCTGATCGACGCGACGGGCCGCATCGTGGACACCTATCGCAAGCTCCACCTCTTCGACGCCTTCAGCTACTCCGAGTCCACGCGCATCAAGCCGGGCGACGGCGGCATCAAGATCGCCGATCTCGGCGACGTCCGGGTGGGCCTCATGACCTGCTACGACCTCCGGTTCCCCGAGCTCGCGCGCGCCCTCGCCGACGCCGGGGCGGACCTGATCTGCGTCCCGGCGGCCTGGTTCAAGGGCGAGCACAAGATCGAGCACTGGGAGACACTGCTGAAGGCGCGCGCCATCGAGAACACCCTCTGGGTGGCCGCGGCCGGGACGTCCAGCGGCCACACGATCGGCCACTCGGCCATCATCGATCCGATGGGTGTCCCGCAGGTGCACCTCGAGGACGAGCAGCGTGGCCTCGCCACGGCGGAGGTCACCCGCCGCAGGGTCGACGACGTCCGCGAGTTCCTGCCGGTGCTCCGGAACCGGCGCTTCGCCCGGAACGACAGCATTGTCGACTCCCACTGACGCGGCCGGCCCTCCGGAGGCAGCGCCCGGGGAGCGGACGCGGCAGGCGGACACCGGTCGCGCCGCGAACATCAGGGACGTAGCCCGCCGCGCCGGCGTCTCGCACCAGACCGTGTCACGGGTCCTCAACGGGCACCCGAGCCTGCGGGCCGAGACGCGGGACCGCGTCCTGGCCGCCATGGACGAGCTCAGCTTCCGCCCGAACAGGGCCGCCCGCGCCCTCGTAACCAGCCGCTCCACCACCATCGGAGTGCTGGTGGGCAAGGGCTTCGAGTACGGGCCCGCCGCCAGCCTGCAGGCGATCGACAGCGCGGCTCGGGAGGCGGGGTACGCCGTCGACGTCGCGCACCTCGACGCCATGGACGCCGGTTCGATCCGCTCCGCGCTGGACCGCCTGCTCGCCCACGGGGTCGACGGGCTCGTCATCTTGGCACCGCAGATGCAGGCCCTCGGTGAGATCGGGCGCCTGTCCATCAGCCTCCCGTTCGTGACCGTGCACTCACCGCGGGCCCAGGGGGACCACCGGCTGTCGATGGACCAGTCGGGAGGCGCCGCCCTCGCGACGCGCCACCTGCTCGAACTGGGGCACCGACGGATCGTGCACGTCGCCGGTCCGGACGGCTGGTTCGAGACGGAGGCGCGTGTGCGCGGGTACTGCGGCGAGATGGAGGCCTGGGGCTGCGATCCGGAGCTCCAGCTGTCGGGGGACTGGACCGCGGAGTCGGGGTACCGGGCAGGGCTCGCCCTCGCGAAGGACAGGGGGGTCACCGCGGTCTTCTCGTCCAACGACCAGATGGCACTCGGACTGCTCCACGCCTTCCGGGAGGCCGGGCGCCGCGTCCCGGAGGACGTGAGCGTGGTGGGCTTCGACGACGTCCCCGAGGCCGCGCACTACTGGCCCCCGCTCACCACCGTCCGGCAGGACTTCCCCGAGCTCGGCAGGCGCTGCGTCGCCAGGCTGCTCGCGCTCATCGGCGAGGCGAGAGCGGGCACGGATGCCGACCCCGCCGGGACCCCGCAGGACGTGGTCCCGGAACTCGTCGTCCGGGCGTCGACGGCGAAGGCGCCGGCCTGACGGACCCGACGGGGCGGGCTGTCGGTTCACTCCTGGACGCAGTCGAAGCAGGGCCATTGACATACCCCACCGGCGCTCCCCTAGACTGGTGAGCGCCGATGTGAACGGTCACATGGCAGCACCGACGATCCACCAGAGAACCGCAGCGCGGTCTCGAGAAGAACAAAGAGGTCCTTCCCTTGAGTGACTCCACCACGGGCACACCCGCCACGACCGCGGCCGACAGGCCCACCTACGTCATCGGCGTCGACTACGGCACCCTGTCCGGGCGCGCCGTCGTCGTCCGCGTCTCCGACGGCGCCGAACTCGGCGCCTCGACGCTCGAATACCCGCACGCGGTCATGGACTCGACCCTCGCAGCGACCGGTGAGCAGCTTCCGCCCGAATGGGCCCTCCAGGTTCCGTCCGACTACGTCGATGTGCTCCGCTCCGCCGTGCCGGCCGCGGTCCAGGAGGCAGGTATCGACCCGCAGGACGTCATCGGCATCGCCACGGACTTCACGGCCTGCACCATGGTGCCCACCCTCGCCGACGGCACCCCTCTGAACGAGGTTCCCGGCTACGAGGGCCGGCCGCACGCCTACGTGAAGCTGTGGAAGCACCATGCGGCGCAGGGCCAGGCCAACCGCATCAACGAACTCGCCGCCGAGCGCGGCGAGGCATGGCTGCCCCGCTACGGCGGCCTGATCTCCAGCGAATGGGAGTTCGCGAAGGGGCTGCAGCTGCTCGAGGAGGACCGTGAGCTGTACGACCTCATGGACCACTGGGTGGAAGCGGCCGACTGGATCGTCTGGCAGCTCACGGGGGAGTACGTGCGCAACGCGTGCACCGCCGGGTACAAGGGGATCTACCAGGACGGCGCCTACCCGTCCGAGGAGTTCCTCGCCGCGCTCAACCCCGAGTTCGCAGGCTTCGCCCGCGAGAAGGTGGACCACACCATCGGCGCCCTCGCCTCGAAGGCGGGCTCGCTCTCCGAGGAGGCCGCCGGGTGGACGGGCCTGCCGGCAGGGATCGCGGTGGCCGTCGGGAACGTCGACGCCCACGTCACGGCCCCCGCAGCGCAGGCCACGGACCCCGGCCAGATGGTGGCCATCATGGGGACCTCGACCTGCCACGTCATGAACTCCGACCGGCTGAGCGAGGTGCCGGGCATGTGCGGCGTCGTCGACGGCGGCATCGTCGAGGGCTTCTACGGCTACGAGGCCGGCCAGTCCGGCGTCGGCGACATCTTCGCCTGGTTCGTCGCGAACCAGGTGCCCGGCGAGATCCGGGACGCCGCCACCGCCCAGGGCCAGAGCGTGCACGAGTACCTGACGGAGCAGGCGCAGGACGAGCCCGTGGGCGCGCACGGACTCGTCGCCCTCGACTGGCACTCCGGCAACCGCTCCGTCCTCGTGGACCACGAACTCTCGGGCACCATCGTGGGCCTGACCCTTGCCACGAAGCCGCACGAGGTCTACCGCGCACTCCTGGAATCGACGGCCTTCGGGACACGCAAGATCGTGGAGACGTTCAACGCCGCCGGCGTGCCCGTCACCGAGTTCGTCGCCGCCGGCGGCCTCATCCGCAACCCGTTCCTCATGCAGGTCTACGCCGACGTGCTCAACCTGCCCATCTCCGTCATCGGCAGTTCCCAGGGGCCGGCCCTCGGCTCCGCGATCCATGCCGCCGTGGCTGCCGGCGCCTACGAGGACATCCACGCGGCAGCCGCCGCGATGGGCCGCCTGAACCGCGCCGCCTACACCCCCGACGCGGACCGCGCCGCCGCCTACGACGCCCTGTACCGCGAGTACACCGAACTGCACGACTACTTCGGCCGCGGCACCAACGACGTCATGCACCGGCTCAAGGCCCTGCGCCGTTCGGCCCGCTCCCCCCAGGCGGTGTCGGCATGAGCCCCGTATCGCCTGCAGGCACCTTCAGCCCCGAGGTCGAGGCCGCCATCGGCGACGTCCGGAAGGACGTCGCCGCCCTGCACGCCGAACTCGTGCGCTACGGACTCGTGGTCTGGACGGGCGGCAACGTCTCCGGCCGCGTCCCGGGAGCGAACCTGTTCGTCATCAAGCCCTCCGGCGTCAGTTACGACGAGCTGACGCCGGAGAACCAGATCCTGTGCGACCTCGACGGCAACGTCATCGAGGGAACGCCCGGGTCCGAGCGCTCGCCGTCGAGCGACACCGCCGCGCACGCCTACGTCTACCGCAACATGCCCGACGTCGGCGGGGTGGTGCACACGCACTCCACCTACGCCGTGGCGTGGGCCGCGCGCGGCGAGCCGATCCCGTGCGTCATCACCGCCATGGCCGACGAGTTCGGCGGCGAGATCCCGGTGGGTCCGTTCGCGATCATCGGCGACGACTCGATCGGCCGCGGCATCGTCGAGACGCTGACGAACCACCGGTCCCGCGGCGTGCTGATGAAGAGCCACGGTCCCTTCACGATCGGCAAGGACGCGAAGGACGCCGTCAAGGCCGCCGTCATGCTCGAGGACGTCGCACGCACCGTCCACATCTCCCGCCAACTCGGCGCCCCGGCCGGCATCAAGTCCGAGCACATCGACTCACTCTTCGACCGCTACCAGAACGTGTACGGTCAGTCCCCGACTCCAGGAGCCCCCGCATGAGCCCCCTCAGCACGACCCTCGACGCCTACGAAGTCTGGTTCCTCACCGGCAGCCAGGACCTCTACGGCGAGGAGACGCTCCAGCAGGTCGCCGAGCAGTCCCAGGAGATCGTCCGGATCCTCGGGGAGGCCGGCCTGCCCGTGAAGGTGGTCTGGAAGCCGACGCTCAAGGACTCCACCTCCATCCGGCGCATGGCGCTCGAGGTCAACGCCGCCGACAACGCCATCGGCGTCATCGCCTGGATGCACACCTTCAGCCCCGCGAAGATGTGGATCGCGGGCCTCGACGCCCTGCGCAAGCCCCTGCTGCACCTGCACACCCAGATCAACGTCGCGCTGCCCTGGGACGAGATCGACTTCGACTTCATGAACCTCAACCAGGCCGCCCACGGCGACCGCGAGTTCGGGTACATCCAGTCGCGCCTCGGCGTCCCGCGGAAGACCGTCGTCGGGCACGTGTCGGACGCGTCCGTATGCGCCAAGATCTCCTCCTGGCAGCGGGCGGCCGCGGGCTGGGCCGCGGTCCACGAACTCAAGGTCGCCCGCTTCGGTGACAACATGCGCAACGTCGCCGTCACGGAGGGCGACAAGACGGAGGCGGAGCTGCGCTTCGGCGTCTCCATCAACACGTGGGGCGTCAACGAGCTCGTCGCGGCCGTCGAGGCCCAGTCCGATGCCGACGTCGACGCGCTCGTGGCCGAGTACGAGGAGACGTACGATGTCGTCCCCGAACTGCGCCGCGGTGGCGAACGGCACGAGTCGCTGCGCTACGGCGCACGCCAGGAACTCGGCCTGCTGTCCTTCCTCGAGGAGGGCGGCTTCGGCGCCTTCACCACCAACTTCGAGGACCTCGGCGCGCTCCGGCAGCTGCCCGGACTCGCCGTCCAGCGGCTCATGGCACGCGGCTACGGCTTCGGCGCCGAGGGCGACTGGAAGACTGCCGTCCTCGTTCGGGCCGCCAAGGTCATGGGTGCGGGCCTGCCCGGCGGTGCGTCGCTCATGGAGGACTACACCTACCACCTGGTGCCGGGTGAGGAGAAGATCCTCGGAGCGCACATGCTCGAGATCTGCCCCACCCTGACCACGTCGAAGCCCACCCTCGAAGTGCACCCGCTCGGCATCGGCGGCAAGGAGGACCCCGTACGCCTCGTGTTCGACACGGACGCCGGGCCCGGCGTCGTCGTCGCCATGTCGGACATGCGGGACCGCTTCCGGCTCACGGCCAATGCCGTCGAGGTCGTCCCGCCCGACGCCCCGCTCCCCAACCTGCCGGTCGCGCGCGCAGTGTGGAAGCCGGAGCCGAGCCTCGAGACCTCCGCAGCGGCATGGCTCAGTGCCGGTGCAGCACACCACACCGTCCTCACCACAGCCGTAGGCCTCGACGTCTTCGAGGACTTCGCGGACATCGCCGAGGTCGAACTGCTGCGGATCGACGCCGACACGAGGCTGCGGGAGTTCCAGCGTGAATTACGCTGGAACGCCGCCTACTACCGGCTGGCACAAAAACTGTAGGAACGCCCCACCAACAGCCGGCGACGTTGCCGGACACTCCACTCGAGAAAGTTGCACCATGAATCGGAAATACCTGGCCGGCATCGCGGCCGCCAGCATCCTGACCCTCAGCCTCACCGCCTGCGGTGGAAGCCGGGGTGGCGGCGACGACGCCGCTGCCGAGGGCGGGTCCAACGAAGGCGCGAAGATCGGCGTGGCCATGCCCACGCAGCAGTCCGAGCGCTGGATCGCCGACGGCGAGAACGTCAAGAGCCAGCTCGAGGAGCTCGGCTACGAGGTGGACCTCCAGTACGCGAACGACGACATCCCCACCCAGGTCTCGCAGATCGAGAACATGATCAACGGCGGAGTGAAGGCGCTCGTGATCGCCTCGATCGACGGCACCACCCTCACGAGCGTCCTCGACCAGGCCGAATCACAGGACATCCCGGTCATCGCCTACGACCGCCTGATCAACGGCTCGGACACCGTGGACTACTACACGACCTTCGACAACGAGGAGGTCGGCGTCCAGCAGGCCACCTCGCTGCTGATCGGTCTCGGCATCCTCGACGCCGACGGCAAGGAGACCGGCGAGAAGGGTCCCTTCGACGTCGAGCTCTTCGCCGGCAGCCCCGATGACAACAACGCGAAGTTCTTCTGGGACGGCGCCATCAAGACCCTGCAGCCCTACCTCGACAGCGGTGTGCTCCGCGTGCCCAGCGGCCAGACCGACTTCGAGCAGGCGGCGATCCTCCGCTGGCTGCCCGACACAGCGCAGGACCGCATGGAGGACCTGCTCACCGTCGGCGGCGGCGAACAGCTCGAGGGTGTCCTGTCGCCGTACGACGGCCTCTCCATCGGCATCATCTCGGCACTGACCTCCGGCGGCTACTCCGCGGACGACCTCCCCGTCGTCACGGGCCAGGACGCCGAGGTCGGCTCCGTGAAGTCCATCGTCGCGGGCGAGCAGTACTCCACGATCTTCAAGGACGTCCGCAACCTCGGCAAGCAGGCCGTCACCATGGTCGACGCCCTCATGAAGGGCGAGGAGCCCGAGGTCAACGACACCGAGACGTACGACAACGGCGAGAAGATCGTCCCGTCCTACCTGCTCGAGTCGGAGATCGTCACGGTCGACAACTACGAGACCGCGCTCGTGGAGACCGGCTACTACACCGAGGACGACCTCAAGTAGCGGTCCCGCACCACCCGTAGCACCCCTTCTGCCTGTGGCTCCGTACCGTTCCGGTCCGGAGCCACAGGTGCTGTACCTCGCCCGGCCCCTGCCGGGACTTCCACTCAAGTAAGCGAGGCCTGACCATGGCGGAAAACATCCTACGGATGCGCCGCATCACCAAGACCTTCCCAGGCGTGAAGGCACTGCAGGACGTCCACCTCGACGTCGCGCGCGGCGAAGTCCACGCGATCTGCGGGGAGAACGGGGCCGGGAAATCGACCCTCATGAAGGTGCTGTCGGGTGTGTACCCGCACGGCACGTACGACGGCGACATCGAGTTCGAGGGCACGGTCGCGGAGTTTAAGGACATCCGCGACAGCGAGCGTGACGGCATCGTCATCATCCACCAGGAGCTTGCCCTCTCACCCTTCCTGTCCGTCGCGGAGAACATCTTCCTCGGGAACGAGCGCGAGAAGCGCGGATTCATCAACTGGAACGACACCAACATGGAGGCGGCCAAACTCCTCCGGCGGGTGGGCCTCGACCTCAACCCGGTGGTACGGGCCGGCGACATCGGTGTGGGCAAGCAGCAGCTCGTCGAGATCGCCAAGGCGCTGTCGAAGAACGTGAAGCTCCTGATCCTCGACGAGCCCACCGCGGCCCTCAACGACGAGGACTCCGCGCACCTCCTGGGGCTCGTGAAGGGGCTCCGCGCGGAGGGCATCACGTGCATCATCATCAGCCACAAGCTCAACGAGATCCGGGAGATCGCGGATTCGGTGACCATCCTGCGGGACGGACGGACCATCGAGACGCTCAGCCTCCACGACGGCTCCGTCACGGAGGAACGGATCATCAAGGGCATGGTCGGCCGGGACATGGAGAGCCGCTATCCCGAGCGCACCCCGGTGATCGGCGAGGAAGTGCTCCGCGTTGAGGACTGGACCGTGCACCACCCGCAGGAGAACGCCCGTGTGGTCGTCGATTCGGCGAACCTGACGGTGCGCGCCGGCGAGGTGGTCGGCATCGCCGGACTCATGGGCGCCGGACGGACCGAACTCGCCATGAGCATCTTCGGCCGGAGCTACGGCTCCCGCATCACCGGCACCCTTTACAAGAACGGGACGCCGATCACGGCACGGACCGTCGGGGAAGCCATCCGACACGGCATCGCCTACGCCACCGAGGACCGCAAGCGGTACGGCCTCAACCTGATCGACGACATCAAGCGCAACGTCTCCGGAGCCGCCCTCGGCAAGCTCGCGAAGCGCGGCTGGGTGGACGGCGGACGCGAGGCCGTCGTCGCCGGCGACTACCGCCGATCGATGAACATCAAGGCGCCCACCGTCACCGCCATCACCGGCAAGCTCTCCGGCGGCAACCAGCAGAAGGTGGTGCTCTCCAAGTGGATGTTCTCGGACCCCGATGTCCTGATCCTCGACGAGCCCACCCGCGGCATCGACGTCGGTGCGAAGTACGAGATCTACACGATCATCAACCGGCTGGCTGCCGAGGGGAAGGCCGTCATCGTCATCTCCTCGGAGCTTCCCGAGCTCCTCGGCATCTGTGACCGCATCTACACCCTCGCCGAAGGCCGCATCACCGCGGAAGTGCCCATCGGGCAGGCGACCCCTGAACTCCTCATGCAGTACATGACCAAGGAAAAGGACTGATTCCATGGCAACCACCGTCAAGGACCCTGTCGTTGCGACGACGCCTCCCACCGTCAAGGATGGGTTTTCCTTCCTGACCAGCAGGCTGCGGCAGATCGGTATCTTCGTCGCACTCCTGGTGATCGTCACCCTGTTCCAGGTGCTGACCGGCGGCGCGCTGCTGCAGCCGGACAACGTCTCGAACATCATCGTGCAGAACAGCTACATCCTGCTCCTGGCCATCGGGATGGTCATGATCATCGTGGCCGGGCATATCGACCTGTCGGTCGGGTCCGTCGCGGCCTTCGTCGGCGCGATGTCCGGCATCATGATCCAGGACTTCAACTTCCCCTGGTGGGTGGCCTTCATCGCATCGCTGATCATCGGCGGGCTCGTCGGTGCATGGCAGGGCTTCTGGGTCGCCTACGTGGGCATCCCGGCCTTCATCGTCACCCTCGCGGGCATGCTCGTGTTCCGCGGGCTCACGCAGATCGTCCTCGAGAACCAGCGCATCACCGGCTTCCCCGAGGAGTACCGCCAGCTCGGCGGCGGCTTCCTGTTCCCCGGGCTGTTCCCGGCGGAGACCAACATCCTCGACTGGACCACGGTAGGGCTCGGCGTCATCGCCGTCGCGCTCCTGGTGTTCAACCAGCTCCGCGGCCGGGCCACGCGTGCCCGCCTCAAGCTCGAGGACGAGCCCAAGGCCTGGTTCTTCACGAAGCTCGCGTTCATCGTGGCGATCATCCTCGGCGTGACCTACCTGCTCGCCGGCTCCCGCAGCGGAACACCGATCGTGCTCGTGGTCCTCGGCATCCTGATCGTCGCCTACAGCACCGTGATGAGCAACAGCGTGTTCGGCCGCCACATCTACGCCGTCGGTGGCAATCTGCAGGCTGCGCAGCTGTCCGGTATCAACACCAAGCGCATCGACTTCATGCTCTTCGTCAACATGGGTGTGCTGGCGGCCCTCGCCGGCCTCATCTTCACCGGACGCCTGAACTCGGCCGGTCCGGGAGCGGGCAACCTCTTCGAGCTCGACGCCATCGCGGCGGCGTTCATCGGCGGAGCGGCCGTGACCGGCGGCGTGGGAACGGTGATCGGGGCCATCACCGGTGGTCTCATCATGGGCGTACTCAACAACGGCATGTCGCTCCTCGGCGTCGGCATCGACGTCCAGCAGTTCATCAAGGGCATGGTGCTCCTGCTGGCCGTCGGGTTCGACGTGTTCAACAAGCGCCGCGCCTCCAACGCCCTGAAGTAGGGCCGGAGAACGGGAGAAGCCGGAACGGGCGTGATGTCCTGTTCCGGCTTCTCTCGTCTGCGGGCGGCCTTGTTCCTGCTCCGGCGGGGGCGGTGCTCCCTACGAGGTGATCTGCCGCTTCGAGGAGATGATGCCGGTGTTGAAGCCCGCGAGGTTGAGCCCACCGTGGAAGCGGGCGTGCTCGATCTTGATGCAGCGGTCCATCACGACGTTCAGGCCGGCCGCCTCGGCGTCGCGTGCGACGTCCTCGTGCCAGGAGCCCAGCTGCAGCCACAGGGTCTTCGCGCCGACGTCGAGCGTCTCCTGCAGGACGGACGGCAGGTCGTCGTGCTTGCGGAACACGTCGACGACGTCGGGTACTTCGGGGAGGTCCTTGAGGGACGCGTAGGCCGGCTGCCCGAGGATCTCCTTCGCCACCGGGTTCACGAAGTACAGGCGGTAGGGCGAGGACGACTGGAGATAGGTCGCGACGAAGTAGGAGGCCCGCGAGGGCTTGTCCGATGCTCCGACGATCGCCACGGACCGCGCGTTCCTCAGCAGGTTCAGGCGTTCGGGGGCCGACGGCCCTTCCCAGGTCCGTTCCGGTGCGGTATTGCTCATGCTCCCACTCCTACTGCCCGTGTCGTCGAGGGGTCGTCGTCGTTCCCTCCGGCCGCCTCCTGCGGGAGCTCGTCGAATGCATCGTCGGAGGCGTTCACCGCGATCTCGAGCGCCTGGTCGAGGTCCCACAGGATGTCGTCGAGGTCCTCCAGTCCCACCGAGATGCGGACGAGGTCCTCGGGGACGCCCGCGGCGACGAGCTGCTCCGCGGAGAGCTGCTGGTGCGTCGTCGAGCCCGGGTGGATCACGAGGGTGCGGGAATCGCCCACGTTCGCGAGGTGCGAGGCGAGCTGCAGCGACTCGATGAACTTCTGGCCCGCCTTGCGCCCGCCCTTGATGCCGAAGCTGAACACGGATCCGGGGCCCTGCGGCAGGTACGTCCTGGCACGCTCGTGGTGCGGGTGCGTGGGGAGCCCCGCGTAGTTGACGTACTCGACACGGGGGTCGGCCTGCAGCCACTCGGCCACGGCCTGCGCGTTCTCGAGGTGCTCGTCGAGGCGCTGGGCGAGGGTCTCGACGCCCTGCAGGAGCTGGAAGGCCGACATCGGCGACAGCGAGGGCCCGATGTCGCGGAGCTGTTCGGTGCGGAGCTTGGTCAGGAATCCGTACTCGCCGAAGTTCCCCCACCACTGGATGTTCCCGTAGGAGGGGACGGGCTCGGTCATCATGGGGAACTTGCCGTTGCCCCAGTCGAAGCGGCCGCTCTCCACGATCACACCGCCGAGGGTGGTGCCGTGCCCGCCGATGAACTTGGTGGCGGAGTGGATCACGATGTCCGCGCCGTGTTCGATGGGTCGTACCAGGTAGGGCGTGCTGAGGGTGGAGTCGACGATGAACGGCACGCCGGCGTCATGGGCCACCTTGGCCAGGCCCGCGAGGTCCGCGATCTCGCCCGAGGGGTTCGCGATGACCTCGGCGTAGACGGCCTTGGTGTTCTCGCGGATCGCCGCCGCGTAGTCGGCCGGATCCGTTCCCGGGACGAAGGTGGTCTCGATGCCGAAACGGCGCAGCGTGACATCCAGCTGGGTGACCGTCCCGCCGTACAGCTGCGAGGCGGCGACGATGTGGTCGCCTGCCTGGCAGAGCGCCGCGAAGGTGATGAACTCCGCGCTCATGCCCGACGCCGTCGCCACCGCACCGATGCCGCCCTCGAGGGACGCGATGCGCTCCTCGAACGCCGCGACGGTGGGGTTTCCGATGCGCGAGTAGATATTGCCGTACTTCTGCAGGGCGAAGAGGTTGGCGGCGTCGTTCGTGTCCTTGAAGACGAACGACGTCGTCTGGTAGATCGGCACGGCCCGGGCGCCGTGGGTGGCGTCCGGCGTACCGCCGGCGTGGAGCGCCCGCGTACGGAAACCGAAGGAACGTTCTGCCATCAGACACCTGCCTTGCTGGGGACGGCGAGCGTGCCGTCGGGATCGAAGTCCACTCCCGCCCTGCGGGCCGCATCCGCCTCGAGTTCCCGCACGATCGGCAGGATATCGGTGCCGAAGGCGGCCACTTCCTCCTGGAAGTGCAGATAGCAGGTGAGGAAGAGGTTCACGCCGATCTTCTTGTACTCCACGATGCGCTCGGCGATCTGCTCGGGCGTCCCGATGAGTTGGGTCTTGAAGCCGTCGTTGTACTGCACGAGGTCCTCGAAGGTGGAGTCGGCCCACATGCCCTTGCCGTCCTTCGTCGAGGGACCCGCTTCCTGCACGGCGTCGCGGAAGCCCTCCACCGCGGGGCGGTGTGCCTTCTCGACGATCTCGCGCAGGGTGTCGCGCGCCTCCTTCTCGGAGTCGCGGGCGATGACGAACCCGTTGAGGCCGTACTTCGGACGCCGTCCGGCCTGCTCGGCGGACGCCCGGACGCCGGCGATGTTCTCCTTGAACCCCTCGAGGTCCTTGCCGTTGGAGAAGTACCAGTCGGCCACGCGGCCCGCGGTGGCCTGGGCCGCCGTCGAGTTCCCGCCGAAGAAGATCTCGGGGTGGGGACGCCCCGGGACGTCCACGGGCGCCGGGTTCAGGGTGAAGTCCTTGATGTTGTAGTACTTGCCCGCCTGGCTGTAGCCCTCCTCCGTCCAGAGCCCGCGCAGCACGCGGATGAACTCCTCGGTGCGGACGTAGCGCTCGTCGTGCTCGAGCCACTCGAGGCCGAAGTTGGTGAACTCGTCCTTTAGCCAGCCGGAGACGATGTTGACGGCGGCGCGGCCGTTCGAGATGTGGTCCGCGGTGATGATGTACTTCGCGAGCACACCGGGGTGCCACATGCCCGGGTGGACGGCGGCGATCACCTTCAGCTTCTCGGTGGCCGCCAGCAGGGCCAGGGAGAACGACGTCGCCTCGTGCTGCTTGTCCGCGCCGTAGGACGCGGCGTAGCGGGTCTGGGACAGGGCGTACTCGAAGCCGGCGTCCTCCGCGATGCGAGCGAGCTTCTTGTTGTAGTCGAAGTCCCAGCTGGTGCGCTGCTCGATGGTCGAGACCACCAGGCCGCCACTGACGTTGGGGACCCAGTAGGCGAATTTCAGGGGTGTGGAAAGGTCGGCGACGCTCATGGTTTCCTCCATCGGTCTGGCAGTAGCACCCTAATGTCGCCGCGATGGTGCGGGGGCCAGGGTTGCTGCGGCGTCAGTGAGCCAGATCTCTCAGCCGCTCGGGATGGTCAACGTCGAGTGTGACATCGGAGGGCCGCAGAACCAAACAATGTGTCGCCCGGTGGCAGGGATGCATCACCGGGCGTGGGCTCTCATGCCTAGGGTGGAGGAATGGATAGCTGGAAGTCCGCGGAACGCACGCAGGAACGCAAGCTCTGGAACACGCTCTTCTGCGTCGGTGTCGTGCTGACCGTCACCCTGGGGAGCAGCCTCCTGCTGGTCGCGGGCAGTGCCGGGGCGGCGGCCTCCGCCTGGTTCTACGTGCAGCAGTGGGTGCTGCTGGCCCTCAGCGCGGGTGGGACGGTCCTCGCCTTCCGTCGCTGGCGGTCCCTCCGCGCGTAGGATACGGGCCGTTATGCAAATGTGACAAACGCGGGGAGCGCTGGGTATCGTCGAAGCGTGCCTCCGTCCATGGGAGGCCCTCCCGGATGGATTGCCGAGCCCTGCCGCCGAACGGGATACGTTCGTCATCACCGAGGCGGGGACGGGGGAACCACAGTTCCACCGGGACGTGCAGGTCCAGCCTGCGTCCCTGGGGTCAAGTCGCTGCGCAGTTCCGAAACCGATGTGCGCACGGCCGGGTGTCTCCCATCCGAACCCGACAGCTCACCCCGCAGGCATGGGAGAGGTATAGATCCATGTCACGAAAGACTTCCCCGGCACGCCACCGTGCCGACATCGACGGCAACCTCGCGCTGACGGGCCTGTCCCGCGCCGCGAAGGCTTCGGCCACCGCCGTCGGCCGGCCGATCGCCATCGTCGCCGTCACCTCGGGCCTCGCGCTCGGTGCGGTCGGCACCGCCCACGCCGGTGAATACACCGACCAGGGCACGACGCCGGTTCCCGCTGCTGCTGCCGCTGCGTCGGTCGCTCCGGCACCCGCTGCTCCACCCGCCGCATCGGGCACCACCCACACCGTCGTCGCGGGCGACACCCTCAGCGCGATCTCGGCCGCCTACGGCGTGGACCTGACCGCGGTCCTGGCGGCGAACGGCCTCTCGCTCACCTCGGTGATCTTCCCGGGCGACAGCATCGCCATCCCCGCCGGAGCCGGATCGCAGGCCCCGGCGCAGACCGCCGTTCCCGTCGTGTCCGTTCCCGTGGCCACCGCTCCCGCAGCGGTGACCCAGCAGGCACCCGCTCTCGCCCCGGCAGCGCCGGTCCAGCAGGCCGCAACCGTCGCGCCGGCCCCGGTCGCTCCCGCTCCCGCTCCCGCATCGAGCGTGTACCTCGCCTCGGCGGACATCGCCCCGATCGCTTCCTCCAGCGGCGTCGCCGGCACCCTCGTGGCATCGGCACAGGCGCAGCTCGCAGCCGGCATGATCCAGGACTGCACCGTCCTGGTGGAGACCGCACTGCGTGCCGCCGGCATCCCCGTCGGCGACCTCGGCCCCTCGCAGTTCTTCCAGTTCGGCACCACCGTGGCGACCCCGGCCCCCGGCGACATCGTCATCACGGCCGGCCACGTGGCGATCTACGTCGGCGGTGGCCAGGTCATCAGCAGCGGCATGAACGGCTCGAACCTCACCATGCAGCACCCTCTCTCGGACCTCCCGGGAGCATCCTTCGTTCGGGTAGCGGGCTAGTACCGGGACGGACCCCACACGGGAAGCGGCAGGTGCTTGGACGGGGCGCCTGCCGCTTCCTCCTTTTAACGCGGGTCAGTTTCTAGGCGGGTCAGTTCCTGCCGGCCAGGACGTCCTGGATGCCGGGGATGCAGCCCTCGTTCTGCAGCGAGGTGGTGTCACCGAGCGGCGAGCCCTCGTAGAGCTGCGTCAGCAGGCGCCGCATGATCTTCCCGGACCTCGTCTTGGGCACATCGGGAACGACGACGACGGCCGAGGGCCGCGCGATCGGCCCGATGGCCTCCGCGACATGGGCGCGCAGCGTGGCCGACACGTCCGCGTCCGGATCCGCGCCCGGCGCCAGCACCACGAACGCCGCGATGGCGTGGCCCGTCAGTGGGTCGGGAACAGGGCAGGCGCCGGCTTCGGTCACGAGCGGGTGCGCCACGAGCGCGGACTCGATCTCGATCGTGGAGAGGCGGTGGCCGGAGACGTTGATGACCTCGTCCACGCGCCCCAGGATCCAGGTGTCGCCGTCGTCGTCGTACCGGGCGCCGTCGCCGGCCAGGAACCACCCCTGCGCGGCGAACTTCCGCCAGTAGGAGTCGAGGTAGCGCTGCGGGTTGCCCCAGACGGTGCGTGCCATGGCTGGGCCGTGGCGGTCCACGACGATCAGCCCCTGCACGCCGGGAGGCACCGGGCGGCCCTCCTCGTCCACGATGCGGGTGCTGACGCCCGGGAGGGCCCGCGCGGCGCAACCGGGCTTGAAGTCGGTGTCCGTGGGGCTGGGCGAGAGGACCGTGGCCCCGGTCTCGGACTGCCACCAGGTGTCCACGACGGGAACCTCGTCGCGACCGAGGTTCCTGCGGAACCAGCGCCACGCCTCGGGGTTGACCGCCTCGCCGACCGTCCCCAGGACGCGGATGCTGGAGAGGTCGTAGGAGGACGGGACGCCGTCGGGGAACCAGCCCATCAGTGACCGGACCAGTGTGGGCGCCGTGTAGTAGCTGGTGACGCCGTAGCGTTCGATGATCTCGAAGTGGCGGCCGGGATGGGGCGTGTTCGGGGTGCCCTCGAAGAGGACCTGCGTGGCGCCGTTGGACAGCGGACCGTACAGCTCGTACGTGTGCGCCGTGACCCACGCGAGGTCGGCGGTGCACCAGTGGACGTCGCGGTCCCGCAGCGACGGATCGGGATTGCTGAAGAGGTGCTCGAAGCTCCACGACGCCTGCGTGAGGTAGCCCCCGGAGGTGTGCACGAGCCCCTTCGGCTTCCCCGTCGTACCGGAGGTGTACATGATGAACAGCGGCGTCTCGGCGTCGAACGCCTCCGGCTCGTGGTGCGCGGAAGCGGTGTCGACGATGTCGTGCCACCACACGTCGCGCCCCTCGGTCCAGGCGACCTCCGAGCCGGTGCGGCGCACCACGAGGACGTGCTCGATGCTGTTCGTACCCGCCACCGCGGCGTCGGCATTGGCCTTCACCGGGACGGCGGCGCCCCGGCGGAACTGGCCGTCCGTGGTGACGAGCAGCTTGGCCCCGGTGTCCTCCACCCGGAAGCGGAGGGCTTCGGCGGAGAAACCGCCGAACACGAGGGAGTGCACTGCTCCGATGCGCGCGCAGGCGAGGGTGATCACGACCGTCTCGACGAGGACGGGGAGGTAGATGACCACGCGGTCGCCCTTGCCGACGCCGAGGGCGAGCAGGGCGTTGGCCGCGCGCGACACCTCCTCCTGCAGTTGCGCATAGGTGATAGTGCGGCGGTCCCCGGGCTCGCCCTCGAAGTGGAGCGCGACCCTGTCGCCCCGGCCGGCCCGCACATGCCGGTCGACGCAGTTCGCGGCGACGTTGAGGGTACCCCCGGCGAACCACTCGATGACGGGGACGCTGAGTGATCCGTCCTCCTGCGGGAGTGCCCTGTCGAAGGTGTGGAGCGTGTGCCACGGGGTGTCCCACTCGAGCCTGCCTGCCTGCTCGGCCCAGAAGGCGAGCCGGTCGGCTTCCACTGCAGCGACCCCTTCCGGCGTCGTCGTACCTACGCCCATCGCCGCACCGCCCAGCGTTCGGCGATGCCCAGCAGGGCGTCCGTGGTCTTGCCGATGACGGCCAGCAGGATGATCGCGAGGATGATCCGGTCGACGCGGCCGGTCTGCTGGGAATCCGTCAGCAGGAAGCCCAGGCCCATCGAGGAGGCGATGAGTTCTGCCGCCACGAGGAACAGCCAGGACTGTGCGAGGGCGAGCCTCAGGCCCGAGAACAGCGCGGGGACGACGGCGGGAAGCTGCACGGTGGTCAGCAGGCGGACGCCGTTGAGCCCGAAGGCGCGCGCCGCCTCGACGAGGTTGCGGTCCACGTGGCGCAGCCCGAGGTAGAGCGTGGTGAACACGGGGAAGAACGCACCGATGCTGATCAGCGTGACCTTGGAGTCCTCGTTGATGCCGATCCAGAGGACCAGCAGCGGGACCCAGGCCAGGGACGGAACCGCGCGGAGGGCTCCGACCGTAGGTGTCAGGAGGATGTCGGCGATGCGGGAGAGTCCCAGCAGGGCGCCGGCCAGCACCCCGAGCAGGGAGCCGATGAGGAAGCCGAGCAGCACGCGCTGGGTGGAGATCAGGATGTGGTTGGCCAGCTGTCCCCGCTGCACCAGGTCGACGGCGGCCGCGAGGACCGACGCCGGGGAGGGCAGCTGCGACGACCGGAAGTACCCCGAGGCGGTGCTGAGGTGCCACGCGAGCAGGATGAGCACCGGGACGATGAGCCCGAGCAGGACGACGCCGGCGCGGCGTCCGCCCGGCAGGCGTGTGCGTCCACCGGAGCCCTTTGCCGCGGGTTCTCCGGGTGGGGGCGCGATCGCCGGGGAGCCGGTCGCCTCGAGGCCCTCCTTGCTGATGGGAGTCGCGCTGCTGCCCGTCAGGTACTCCGCACTCATGAGTCGGAACCGATGGCGGCCGGGTCCGCCTTCTCGACGAGCGAGGCATCGAGGAGGGAGCCGAGGGCGTCGTCGATCTGGTCCTGGCTCTGCACGTCGCCGGTCTCGACGAAGACGGGACCGATCTTCTCGAGGACGTTGCGCTGGGCATCACCGGGGGCGGGATCGACGTCGAGGTTGGTGCGCTCGATGATCACCGAATTCGCCACGGCCTGGTCGATGCCGGCGACCTCCGCGAGGATCGACGCCGTCTCCTCGGGGTTCTCCTTGGCCCACTCCCGCGCCTTCTCGTAGGCGTTCACCACGGTCTGCGCGACGTCGGGCTTCTCCGAGAGGAAGTCCTCCGTCGCATTGAGGAAGCCGTAGGTGTTGTAGTCGATGTCCCGGAAGAACAGCTGCGCGCCGTCCTGCTCCGCGGCGGCCATGATCGGGTCCAGCCCGGACCAGGCATCCACCGCGCCGCTCGCCAGCGCGGCGCGCCCGTCGGCGTGCTGCAGGTTCTCGATGGTGACGTCGGACTGTTCCACGCCCGCGGCCTCCAGTGCCTGCAGCAGGAAGAAGTACGGGTCGGTGCCGCGGGTGGCGGCGACGGACTTGCCGCGCAGGTCCTCGACGCTGGTGATGCCAGAGTCCGGCAGCGTCACGAGGGCTGCCCATTCGGGCTGGGAGTAGATGTCGATCGCCTTGATGGGGGAGCCGTTCGAGCGCGCGAGCAGGGCGGCGGAACCGGCCGTGGAACCGACGTCGATCGCTCCGGCACGCAGGGCCTCATTGGCCTTGTTGGAGCCTGCGGACTGTACCCAGTTGACGGTGATGTCCTGGTCCGCGAGCTCGTCCTCGAGCCAGCCCTGCTTTTTGATGATGAGGCTGAGGGGGTTGTAGGTGGCGAAGTCGATGTTGAGGGTTCCGCCCTGCGTGGCGTCCCCGGCCGCTGCCTGGGTGTCGGAGGCGTTCTCGCCGGCCATGCAGCCACTGAGGCTGAGCGAGAGTGCCGTGGCGAGTGCGAGGGTGGGCAGGAAGGCGCGGCGGTTCATGGTGGTCCTTTGAGTGGGTGGTGCGAAAGGGCAGGAAGGCGCCGCGGTCCGGCAGCGCCGGGGGCGGCGGAAGCCGGGCTAGTGTCCGGTGACGCCGAGCAGGGAGAGCAGGGAGCTGCGGAGCACCCCGAGGTCGGCGGAATTGCGGTCCCGCGGGCGTGCGCCGGGCACGGTCACGAGTTCCGCGATGGTGGAACCGGACTGGTCGGTGTCGCCGCGTCCGAGGACGAGGATCCGGTCGGCGAGCTGCAGTGCCTCGTCGACGTCGTGCGTGACAAGCAGCACCGTGGTGGGCTGCGCGCGGTGGATGTCCAGCAGGAGGTCCTGCATCTTGATGCGCGTCAGGGCGTCGAGGGCTCCGAAGGGCTCGTCGAGCAACAGCACTCCGGGGTTGCGGGCGAGGGCGCGGGCCAGCGATGTGCGCTGGGCCATGCCCCCGGAGACCTCGCGCGGCCTGTGCTTCGCGAAGGTATCGAGGCCCACGAGCTTCAGCAGCTCGAGGACCTTCGCCTTGCCGGCGCTGGCGCTGGAGGACTTGGGCAGCCCGATCGCGACGTTGGCCTGCAGGGTGTGCCAGGGCAGCAGCCGGGGTTCCTGGAACGCGACGGCGCACCGCTCGTCGATGCCGGTCACGGGCGTGCCATCGATCAGGACCTCCCCCCTGTCGGGGATGTCGAGGCCGGCGGCGGCACGCAGGAGGGTGGACTTGCCGCATCCACTGGTGCCGAGGATGGCGAGGATCTCGCCCGGCTTCACCTCCACGGTGACGTCCCTGAGCACGACCCGCCGGTCGCCGGACGAGCCGAAGCTGCGCCCGAGGCCGGAGAACCGAACCCCGAGGGCCTGCTTGTGGTGGGGCTTGGTGCTGCCCGGTGCCAGAACTGCGGTCATGGTGTCTCCATCGGTCCTGGCGGTAGCACCCTACGGGACGAGCCTTCGCCACCGTTCGCGGTGGTTCCCGTGGCTCGGGCCTCGATATTGCCCGGCATCAGGGGGATGCGGACAACCAGGGTTGCTGCGGCTTCATCGATCCAGGTCTCTCGGCCGCTCGGGATGGTCCCTCCTATGAAACGCCTGCAGGAGGGGAGGAGCAAAATAGGGCGTGTAACAAAGGCTGTAACAAACCCGAGGTCGAAGGAGGCGCCGTGGCACACCAGAACGATCCGCAGGTAATTCGGAGGCTCCTGACGGAGCACGGCCGTTGGGCGGTGGTGGGTCTGTCCAACAACCCGCGCCGCGTCGCCGTCGGCGTCTCACGCTTCCTGATGGACGGGCTCGGGATGGAGATCATCCCGGTGAGCCTGAAGGGCGACGACGTCCACGGGCAGAAGGGCTACACGCGGCTCGCGGACGTCCCGGGAAGCATCGACGTCGTCGACTGCTTCGTCAACTCGTCCCGGGTGGGCGCCGTGGTCGACCAGGCGATCGCCGTCGGTGCCAGGGCGGTGTGGCTGCAGCTCGGCGTCATCGACGAGGACGCTGCCCGGCGTGCAGCGGAGGCAGGGCTCGACGTCGTCATGGACACCTGCCCCGCGATGGAGGCACCGGCACTCGGCCTCTAGCTACAGGCGCTGGTACTTCGACCTCACCACCATGAAGACGCCGTAGGCCATGAGGCCCAGCGCCACGGCACCGAGGAGCCAGGGACCGAACGGCTGGTCACGCAGCGCCTTGAGGGCGCCGTCGAGCCCTGTCGACTTCCCGGGGTCGTTCGTCACCGTGGCAACGATGACGAGGATCCCGAGCACGCCGAGGGCGATCCCCTTGGCGACGTACCCTGCGGTCCCGAGCGCGACGACGGCGCTGCCGGTACCGCCGGCCGGGAGGCCCGAGAGCTTCTGGAGGAACCGTCGGGTGCCGCCGCTGTAGATGAAGTAGCCGCCAATCGCGAGGATGCCGACGCCGACCGCGAGGAGGAGGGCCGTGCCCGCGGGGTTCGACATCAGCGACGCGGTCAGCGATTTCGTGCTGCCACTGCTGCTGCTCGAGCCACCGAGAGCGTATTTTCCGAAGGTCACGCCGAGCGCGGCGTAGACGACGGCCTGGCCGCCGCTCTTCAGCCGGAACTTGAGCTTGTCCTTGTCGCTCCCACCCTTGGCACCGAGAAACACCTCGCTGAGCTGGAACAGGGCGAGGGCGATGCACCCGATGAAGCAGAACCACAGGAGGAACGTTCCGCCCGGACTGCCCGCCAACTGCCCGATGGCCCCGCTCTGGTCCGCGCTCCCTGAACGGCCGCTTGCCAGACCGAGGGCGATCAGGCCGATCAGGAAGTGGAGGATGCCTGCCGCCACGTACCCGGCCCGGGCCGCGAGTTCGAAGCCCTTCGAGTTGACGACCTCCCCGGCGGCGTCGGATGCCTTGTCCGCGGCATCCTTTCCGGCATTCTTTCCGGCCGACGTATGGCCCAGCTTCTTCGATGACCTGTTGGACGCCGTCTTTGGTGCCATGGTGATCCCGCCTCCTTGCCGGATCGGCGGACGCGTACGTCGCAGGTGCGGGTCCGGTCCGGTGTGGACACCATCCTGCCACTGCTCCGGCCGCCCGGGTATGTTTCCCGTCCACTAGGTTGGGACGAAGGCCCTGGGGCAGCACGCCCGCTGTCGGCAGAAGCCGGCGCGCATCGGAAGGGGAACAGCATGGAGCAGTTCACGTACGAGGAGCAAGGCGCTACGGACAGGCCCTTCCCCGAGCCGCTCGAGGGTGGCTGGCCCGCCGGCTATACCGTGATGGTCGAGACCCACGAGATCCCGACCGACGACCCGTCCGGGGCGTTCGCCGCCCTCACCGAGGGGATCCTCGGGTGGGAACTGCATCGTCGTGCCGGCCTCACCATGGAGTCGAATGCAGAACGGGCGGCGCCCGGCGGGCGCGTGGTCTCCGGGTTCGGTGTGGGGCCGGCCCGGATCAAGGCGCCCTGCAGGGTCATCTGGGCGAAGGCGGCCCGGCTCGACGGCGCGGGCAGGGCTGTCCCGGGACAGCGCGGCGGATTCGGCTACGGGACACTACCCGGGCATCCCGTGCGGGGCGAGGAGGGCTTCTTTGCGGAACTGACCGCGGACAACCGCCTGCTGTTCATCTGCTCGGCCTACAGCATGCCCGCAAGCCTCCTGTTCCGGCTCGCCGCGCCCGTGACCCGGCTGACCCAGCGGTACGTCCTGTCGCGCTATGTAAAGGCGGCGCGGGAGCTGGCCGCGGGCACCTGACCGTATCGTGTGCCTGCCGGCATCGATGGGGACGTGTTCGGGCGATCGGGTCGCCGGCATGCGCTGATACCGAACTGTTACATAGCTGGACGACTGACTCATTGCTTCAGACACCGAACGGCCCTAGGTTGAGGAACACAGTGATCGCCCAGGGAAGACCCAGCAACTTCGGGAGCAACTCCCTGGATCAGCGATCGGCGGATTCCGGCTTCTTGTCTCGCGGCGCCCTCCGGAGGAGGACGCCGCTTGCGTGTGGCACCGCAGGCTGCGCCGTCGGGAACGGCCCGGGGGAAACTACGTGTCAGGAGACGCGCACACATGATCGTTACCAAAAGATGGATCGCCGCAGGATCCACCGCCACCCTTCTCGCCGGTGGACTGTTCCTCGGGGCTCCGATGGCTTCAGCCGCACCGGGTGACGCAGCCTGCCTGCAGGCATCCGTCCAGTTCAACGCAGCACTCGGCGCCGCCGGGATCGACGTCGCCTTCGTCAGCCAGCTCGAGCTCGCAACGGCGGCCGTCGTCGCCGCTGCGGAGAATTACGAGGCCGTGAGCGAGGCCGCACTGGCCTCCCAGGCTGCGGTGGATGCGGAAGCGGTCCTGGCGCAGGCGGACGAGGACTACCAGGCCGCACTCGCGCTGGCAGCAACCGAGCAGGCCGAGTACGACGCCGCCCTTGCAGCAGCTGGAGGGGACGTGACCGCCGCGTCCGTCGTCGCGGCGCAGGGCGAGCTCACCGTCGCACTCGCTGCGCAGGCAGCGGCGCTCAACACCGCCGATGCCGCCGCCGCCGCCTACCAGGTGGCTGTCTACACCCCCGAGGTACAGGCTGCGGAGGATGCACTCGACGACGCATCGGTCGCCGCCGACGCGCTCATCACCCAGCTGAGCGGGGATGAAGCAGCCGCAGCAGAGCTCATCGCCCTGTTCAAGGCATTCCTTGCCGCCTGTGACGCCGGCGCCATCGGCGTCGAGCCCGTCACGCCCGTCGTGGTTCCTGTTCCGGTGGCGCCGGTCGTTCCCCCGGTTGTGCCCGTGACGGTAGCCCCCGTCACCCCGGCTGCTCCGGTCACCCCGGCCGCTCCGGTCACCCCGGCCGCTCCGGTCACCCCGGTCGCTCCAGTCGCGACCAACCAGGGCCTCAACGTCCAGACCGCCGTCGCCACCGAGGACGACAGCCCGGCCGTCGCCCTCCTCGCCGCGCTGCTGGCAGTCGGTGTCGCTGTGCCCGTGGCCACCGCTGCCCGTATGCGCCGCCTCGCACGCGCACAGCGCTAGCACCGAGCCGTCCCGGCCCGGCGATCTGGTCCAGAACCATTCGCCGGGCCAGGACGGTGCACCATCCCTCACCACCCCAGGACAGCGCACCGCATGGAACAGCACGGAGTCGACGAACCGGCCGCCCAGCAGCCCGGCGCCCCTGCGCGCACCGGGGTCCCCCAGCGGTCCCGGAAGCGGTGGATAGCCCTTCCGCTCGTCGCGGCGGCCGGCCTCGCGATCGCCGTTTCTGTCCTGCCGCCGGACTCCGCGCCATCGGCCGCGCCGTCGAGCACACTCTCCGCTGTCGCGACGCCTTCGGCAGCCCCTTCAGCAGCCCCCGCGGCGCCCGCAGCGGACCCAGGGCCTGCCGCATCCCAACCCATTGCGCTGTCCTTCGCCGACGCTGGCATCGACATGGCCGTGCTCCCGCTGACCCCCAGCGATGCGGACCTGGCAGCGCAGTCGCTGGTGCCGCCGCTCACCATCGACGCCTACTGGCTCACCCCGTACGGGGTTCCCGGCGCAGGCTCGAACAACACCACCTACATCGCCGGGCACAGCTGGGACGGCCAGGACGCACCCTTCAACCGGCTGAGCAACGAAGCGCTCGTGGGAAGCGAGTTCACGCTCACCACGCAGACGGGCGACATCACGTACGTCGTCGATTCTGTCCTCACGCATGATAAGGACACCCTGAAGGACAGCGACATCTGGAACATCGTCCCGAACCGCGTGGTCCTTATCAGCTGCTACACCGAGGACCCCTGGGGCAAGAACGTCGTCGTCACGGCGATGCCCAAGACTGCCTGAGCCGTTGATCCGGCCGCTCCCTGGCATGGCAGCTGATTCCTGACGGCTGGCGGGCGGCAGCCGCCGCAGCCGTCGTCGTCGGACTGTAAAACCGGGGCTCCGGCCTGGATGCGGTGGAACGCCGCCACGGGTTGGGGCATCCGCCACGGTCTGGCCCGGTAAGTCCCGCCCTCCGCCCCCGTCAGGCCCCCGCCGGGGTGGACTCCGCTCGGTCCCGGGGGACGGAGAAGGCAGCCGTCGTCGTCGGACTGTAAAACCGGGGCTGCGGCTCAGGTGCGGTGGAACGCCGCCACGGGGTTGGGCACCCGGCGCGGCGGCCCAACCCCAAGAAGCAGTCCGCGGTGGACTCCGATCGGCCCGGAAGACGGAGGAGGCCGCCACCCGGTCGGGTGGCGGCCTCCTGCCGGCCGGGCGAGCTGCCCCGGTGGAGCGACTAGCCGAAGTGCTTCGGCAGGGTTTCCTCGTGGGCCTTCCGGAGCTGGTCCAGAGGCAGGTTGAAGTAGCCCTGCACGTCGAGTGACTGGTTCTCCGTATCGACCACACCGATGCGGATGGTCGGGAAGTTCCGGGCCGTGCACATGTCGTTGAAGCGCACTTCCTCCGAGCGGGGGACGCTGACGACGGCACGTGCCTGGCTCTCGCTGAACAGCGCGGTGAACGCGTCGATGCCGTCGCGCTCGCAGAGCTCGTCGAGCCCGATCCGCGCACCGACGCCGAAGCGCAGCGCCATCTCGCTCAGGCCGGCGGCGAGGCCGCCCTCGGAGAGGTCGTGGGCGGCGTCGATCATGCCGTCACGCGAGCAGTTGACGAGGATCGCCGCGAGGGTCTTCTCCGCTGCCAGATCCAGCGCGGGAGGCTGTCCGCCGAGGTGGCCGCGCAGGTTGGCCCACTCGGAACCGTCCAGCTCGTCCGCCGTCGTGCCCAGCAGGTAGACGGCCTGGCCGTCCTCACGCCAGCCGGACGGCGTGCGCCGCGCGACGTCGTCGAACACGCCCAGGACGCCGACCACCGGGGTGGGGTGGATGGCGACGCCGCCGGTCTGGTTGTAGAGCGAGACGTTGCCGCCGGTCACGGGCACACCGAGTTCCTGGCACGCGTCCGCGAGCCCGCGCACGGTCTCGGCGAACTGCCACATGACCTCGGGGTCCTCGGGGGATCCGAAGTTCAGGCAGTCGGTGACGGCGAGGGGCTCGGCGCCCGAGGTGGCCACGTTGCGGTAGGCCTCCGCGAGGGCCAGGCGTGCGCCCTCGTAGGGGTTGAGGTAGGAGTAGCGGCCGTTGGCGTCGGTGGAGATGGCGACGCCGAGGCCGGTCTCCTCGTCCACGCGAACCACTCCGGCGTCGTCGGGCATGGCGAGCGCCGTGTTGCCCTGCACGTAGCGGTCGTACTGGTCCGTCACCCAGTTCTTCGCGCACATGTTGGGGGAGGCCATGAGTTCGAGCACGGCCTCGCGCAGGTCCGCAGGCTGCTCGGGTGCAAAACGATCCGCCTGGACGCCGTCCAGCCACTCCGGCCGGTGGTACGGGCGGTCGTAGACGGGTCCCTCGTGGGCGACGGTGCGCGGATCGACGTCGACGATCTTCTGGCCGTCCCACTCGATGATGAGGCGCCCGGTGTCGGTGACCTCGCCGAGCCAGGAGTACTCCACGGCCCACTTGTCCATGATCGCCTCGAACGCCGCGACGTTCTCGGGCGTCACGACCGCCATCATGCGCTCCTGCGACTCCGACATGAGGATCTCGCCCGGGGTCAGGGAGGGATCGCGCAGCAGCACGTTGGTGAGTTCGACGTGCATGCCGCCGTCGCCGTTCGACGCCAGTTCCGACGTCGCACAGGAGATGCCTGCGGCGCCGAGGTCCTGGATGCCCTCGACCACGGAGGCCTTGAACAGTTCGAGGCAGCACTCGATGAGCACCTTCTCGGCGAACGGATCGCCCACCTGGACCGCGGGCCGCTTGGAGGGCTTGGCGTCGTCGAAGGACTCGGAGGCGAGGACGGACGCGCCGCCGATGCCGTCGCCACCGGTGCGGGCGCCGAAGAGGACCACCTTGTTGCCGGCGCCGGAAGCGTTGGCGAGGCGGATGTCCTCGTGGCGCAGTACGCCGACCGCGAGGGCGTTGACGAGCGGGTTGCCCTGGTAAACGGAGTCGAAGACCACCTCACCGCCGATGTTCGGCAGGCCGAGGGAGTTGCCGTAGCCGCCGATGCCCGAGACGATGCCGTGGACGAGTCGCGCGGTGTCGGGGTGGTCGATCGCACCGAAGCGCAGCGGGTCCATGACGGCGACGGGGCGTGCGCCCATCGAGATGATGTCGCGCACGATGCCGCCGACGCCGGTCGCGGCACCCTGGTAGGGCTCCACGAAGGACGGGTGGTTGTGGCTCTCCACCTTGAACGTCACGGCCCAGCCGTCCCCGATGTCGACGACGCCGGCGTTCTCGCCGATGCCCACGAGGAGGTGCTCCTTCATGGCCTCGGTGACCTTGTCGCCGAACTGGCGCAGGTGCACCTTGGAGGACTTGTAGGAGCAGTGCTCGCTCCACATCACCGAGTACATGGCGAGCTCCGCGCCGGTGGGCCGGCGGCCGAGGATCTCCTCGACGCGCTGGTACTCGTTCTCCTTCAGGCCGAGCTCGGCCCAGGGAAGCGCCTGGCCCGGGGTGGCCTCGGCGTTCGCGACGGTGTCGATGTTGAACTTCTTGGACGTTGCCTCTGCAGTCACCTTAACCAACCAGTTTCTTGAGTACCGATGTAAAGATGCCGAGACCGTCCGTGCCACCACGGACCTCGACCTCCCCGCGCGCCGAGGAGTCGGGTCCGAAGCCCGCCTCCACCGCGTGCTCGGGGTGGGGCATGAGCCCGACGACGTTGCCTGCAGCGTTCGAGATGCCGGCGATGTCGCGGCGTGAGCCGTTGGGGTTGCCGCCGACGTAGCGGAAGACGACGCGGCCCTCGCCCTCGAGTTCGTCGAGCGTGTAGTTGTCCGCGACGAACTGGCCGTCCTGGTTCTTGAGCGGGATGACGAGTTCCTCGCCCTGCGCGTATTCCGACGTCCAGAACGTGTCCGCGTTCTCGACCCGGAGGCGCTGGTCGCGGCAGATGAAGTGGAGGTCGTTGTTCTTGATCATCGAGCCGGGCAGGAGGTGCGCCTCGGTGAGGACCTGGAAACCGTTGCAGATGCCGAGCACGGGCAGGGCGTCGGCCCCGCCTGATGCTGCCTCGGTGATCTGCTCCATGAGTGGGGCGAAGCGGGAGATGGCGCCTGCCCGGAGGTAGTCGCCGTAGGAGAACCCCCCGGGGATGATGACGGCGTCGACGTCCTGCAGGCTGTGGTCGCCATGCCACAGGTGGATCGCGCTGCCGCCTGCGAGGCGGACGGCGCGGACGGCGTCGCGATCGTCGAGCGAGCCGGGGAACGTGACGACGCCGACCTTCACGCCGTTGAGCGGGCTGTCCTCATTGTTCGAGGCGACCGGCTGCGGGCCGCCGATGAGGGGCGTCTCGATATTGGATGTGGTCACTGCGCGTCCTCCTCGAGAACCTCCACGCGCGTGACATCTTCGATGACGGGGTTCGACAGCAACGTGGTGGCGGCGTGGCGGGCCTGCTCGAGGACCTCCTCGGTGACGTCACCGTCCACGGTGAGCTCGAAGCGCTTGCCCTGGCGGACACCGGCGAACCCGGTGAGGCCGATCCGGGGGAGGGCTCCGGCGATCGCCTTACCCTGCGGGTCGAGGATCTCGGGCTTGGGCATGACGTCGACAACAATCCGGGGCATCCGGCAACTCCTGTGCGTGAGCGGCAAGTGCTGGGGATTCCAGCATTAAATGCAGTAGCCCGGAAGTGCCGTCTCACGCCGCATCTGGGTTGACACCGGCGCTCCGCGAGCTTGCCCTACAAGTCTACCGGGGATTCGCCCGGCACCTGTCCGGCGCCGCCGGACTCCTCTTCGGACGCCTTCGGGGACGACATGGGCAGTAGGTCCCACTCCCGAGGGGCGAGGGCGGGCAGCCGAACCCGCCCCGGACGGTGCCCGGCGCGCGGGGAGGCGCTACTGCGCCCCCGGGGCCCCGAGGATGTCCCGGACCCTGTTCCAGCGCGAGATCTCGCAGCCGTCAGTCAGGGCGAAGGCGGCGAGGATCGACGTCCCGTCCAGCGTGCCGGTGATGCTCGCGGTCTGCGGGCCCCCGTACTGCTGGGTGCAGATGATGTCCTTGTCGGGGCGGGCCGTGAAGAACTTCGTGCCGAGCCGGGCGAGGGCGGCGCAGGCGGCCTCGGCGCCGGGGAGCGTCGATGCGGGACCAGGCGCGCCGTCCACGCATTCGAGGACATACTGCACGGGCTCCGCGGACGCGTCCTGCTGGATGGAGATGGTCAGCAGGGCCGTGGTTCCCGAGGCGGCGGGAGATGCCGTCGGCACGGCGCTGCCGTCCGGCATCGGCGTCGAGGCTCCGGGTGTCCCGGAGGGCACGGGAGTTCCGGAAGGCCCGGAAGCCTCAGGTGTCCCGGAAGGCCCGGAAGGCCCGGAAGGCCCGGAGGGATCGGGGGAGGACTGCACGGCGGTCTCCTGCTCTGTCGGTTCGGTCGCCGGCCCGCCGCATGCGGAGAGGGCGAGGGGCAGTGCTGCGAGGACGAGCGCGAGCCGCACAGCTCCTCGGCGTGGCCGGGCTGCTCGCATCAGGACAGGCGTCGTCATGGTGGTCCCCCTCGGCTGCCAGCGTAACGGCTGATGCAGGCTCAACGAGGGACGACGGCGGAGCGTCCCGGTCCGGACCATCGACGACCGGCCCGCCGAGGGTCGGCATCGCGACGGGTTCGCGATCCAGGCGGGATCGGTCCGGCCCCGCACCGTCACGACCCGGCGAGCGCCCTCTCGAGGTGGTCGAGCAACTGCGCCCGGAGCGCCTGCGATTCCTCGGCGAAGCCGCGCTGCAGACGGACGTACTCGGCCTTGCCCTCGGCCGTCTCGATGGCGATGGGCGCGTACCCCCAATCCGAGAGGTCGTACGGTGATGCCCTCATGTCCATCGTGCGGATCCGCCACGACAGCTCGAAACAGTCCATCACCAGTTCGCTCGGCAGGAGGGGAGTGAGCTTGTACGCCCACTTGTAGAGATCCATGTTGGCGTGCAGGCAGCCCGGCTGTTCGAGGTCCCGCTGCGTCTCCCGCGTGGGCGCATGCTCATTGAGGGGCACGGCTTCCGGCGCGTAGAAACGGAAGGCGTCGAAGTGGGTGCACCGGATGCGGGACTGCTCGACGACGTCGTCCGTGCCCGCGGTCCCCAGCCGGAGTCGCAGGTATTCGTGCCGCACGCCGTGCACTGCCGACCGGTAGGCCATGGCCCATTCGTGGAGCCCGAAACAGCCGAACTGCGCCGGCCGTGCCGCCGTCCGGGCGAGGATCAGCCGGGCGAAGTCGACGGCCTCGCGCCGCTCCGCCGTGAACCGGTGCACATCCACCCGCACGCCGTCGTCGTCCGCCGTGTAGTACTTCCAGGTGGCGCGTCCGGCCGCCGCCGCTCCCGCCAGCACCACACCGGCACCCGGGTGCCAGCGCAGGAGCTGGCCCGGCTTCTGGTTGTAGTAGGTGAAGAGGAAGTCCTCGACGGGATGCCTGACGCCGCGGGACCGGCGGTCGAGATAGGGGTCCGCGACGCGCGCGGCACGTTCCTGGTGTCGCCGTTCACGATCCTGCCAGTCGACCGCCTGCAAGCGGGGCAGGAGGACGTCGGACATCCTTCCATTATCACCGCGAGTTGAATCGGTAAATACTGCGGGGAAATTGTGCCCGGCGTACACGGAACCGGGCTGACCGCATGAGTTGCCTCGGGTAAGTTTGAATTCGCCGTGGCGTCTGTGGGCATCATCACAGATCGGGTCCTATTCGGGAGACCGCGGCACCGGGGGAACGGCCGTGGCCGGACCGCACTTCATGAAAGGTCTCACTGTCCTATGACACGACGGAGAAAAGACGGACGGGGTAGCGGCGCCATGCGCGCTGCCGCGGCCATCGTCCTGGGTCTGCCGCTACTGGTGACATCGACGGCCGTGGCGCCTGCTGCCTTCGCAGCTCCCGCCCAGTCCGATTCGGTGACGCCGCAGAAGGCGCCGGCCAAGGAGCTGGACCCAGCGCAGTACCCGGCGGGCAAGTACATCGTGGTGCTCGCCGACAAGCCGCTGGCCACCTACGAGGGCGGCGTGCAGGGCATCGCCCCGACCAAACCCGAGCAGGGCCGCAAGCTCGACGCCGCAGCCGACAACGTCAAGCAGTACTCGGAGTTCCTCGAGACCAAGCAGCAGGAGGTCGCCGCCGAGGAGAACGTCGAGATCAAGCGCACCTACACGGCGGCGCTCAACGGTTTCGCGGCGGATCTCAGTGCCGACCAGGCCGTCCAGCTGGCCAAGAGCGACGAGGTCCTCCTCGTGGCGCCGGACGTCGAGAACGCCCCCGACTACTCGAGCATCGACTTCCTCGGCCTGGGCGGCAACAAGGGTACCTGGAAGACGCAGTTCGGCGGAGAGAAGAACGCGGGCGCCGGGACGGTCGTCGGCGTGATCGACACCGGGTACGCGCCCGACAACCCCTTCCTCGCAGGCGACCCCGTCCGGCCGCTCAAGGGCAATGCGAAGCCCAAGGTGGGAGTGCCCTACCTCAACGCCGTAGGCGACATCGCGATGCTCAAGTCCGACGGCTCCACCTTCACCGGTGATTGCCAGGTCGGCGAGGGCTTCGACGGCAGCCTCTGCAACTCGAAGGTCCTCTCGGCCCGTTACTTCGCCGACACGTTCCTCGCGAGCGTTCCGGCGGAGAACCGCGCACCCGAGGAAGTCCTCTCCCCGGTTGACATCGACAACCACGGCACGCACACCGCGAGCACCGCGGCGGGTAACTCCGGCGTGACCCAGACCGTCGACGGCCGCAACTTCGGCGTCTCCTCCGGTGTCGCTCCTGCCGCCAAGGTCTCGGTCTACAAGATCTGCTGGGAGGACACCAATCCCAATACGGGCGGTTGCTACTCCTCCTCCGCCATCGCGGCCATCAACCAGGCCGTCCTCGACGGCGTCGACGTCCTCAACTACTCGATCTCCGGCAGCACGACGACGACGACGGACCCCGTGTCCCTCGCCTTCCTCTCGGCGACGGCCGCAGGTGTCTTCGTCGCGGTCTCGGCCGGCAACTCCGGTCCCGCGGCCAGCACCGTCAATCACGGAGCTCCCTGGCTAACCACGGTCGCCGCCAGCACGTTCAGCTACGAACTGCAGGGGACCGCCGAGTTCTCCGACGGCACCAAGTACCGCGGAGCGTCGATCATGCGTAACGGCGTCCCGGCCAGCCCCGTCGTTCTCGCCGCCAATGCTGCGGCAGCAGGCGCGGCGAACCCGAACCTCTGCGGTCCCAAGACGCTCGATCCCGCAAAGGTCGCCGGCAAGATCGTGGTCTGCGACCGAGGCGTCGTCGACCGCGCCGCCAAGAGCGCCGAGGTCGCACGCGGCGGGGGTGTCGGCATGATCCTGGTGAACCTCGTCGACTCCTCGACCGACACGGACCAGCACGCAGTTCCCACAGTGCACGTCAATGCTCCCGAAGCACTCGAGCTCAAGGCGAAGGTCGCGGCCAACCCGGCACTCACCGTTGCCCTGCAGCCCACGGACACCACGGGCAAGCCCCTGCCTCCCGCGCCCCAGGTCGCAGGCTTCTCCTCGCGCGGCCCGCTGCTCGCGACCGACTCCGACCTCCTGAAGCCGGACGTCACGGCTCCGGGTGTCGCCGTCCTCGCCGGCGTCTCCACCGTCGGCTCGAACGGTGAGCAGTTCGGCTTCCTGTCGGGAACGTCGATGGCGTCGCCGCACGTCGCCGGCCTCGCCGCCCTGGTGCTCGGCAAGAACCCCGCCTGGTCCCCGGCAACCGTGAAATCCGCGATGATGACCACGGCCTACCCGCTGAAGACCGCCACCGGCGGCGTCGAGACCGACGTCCTCGCCGTGGGCGCGGGACACATCAACCCGGCCAGCGTCCTCAGCCCCGGACTGGTCTACGACCAGGAGATCGACGACTACCTGCGCTTCATCGAAGGCACCGGCGTCGCGCTGGGTATCGATGGCATCGAGCCCGTTGCAGCAAAGGACACCAACGTCCCGTCGTTCGCGCTCGGCAACCTGACCGGCCGTATCGAGGTGACCCGCACGGTCACCGCCCTGACGCCCGGGCTCTACCGCGCGACCGCCAACGTGCCCGGAGTGAAGGTGACCGTCACGCCGTCGGTCCTGAACTTCAGTGCACCGGGGGAGACCCGCACGTTCAAGGTCTCCTTCGAGAACCAGAGCGCACCGTCCGGCACGTTCGCCGCCGGGTCGCTGACCTGGTCCGGCCAGGGCAAGAAGGTCACCTCCCCGGTGGCCGTCCGTCCCCAGGCCGTCAACGCGCCGAACGAGGTGGCCTTCTCCTCCGCCGGACCTGACGGAAGCGGCAGCTTCGACGTCACCTCGGGCACGAACAGCCCGATCCAGATGACGCTCGAGGGTCTCTCGAAGGCGGACTCGACGGCGATCAGCCTGGTGCCGGGCGACTTCGAAGACACCGACAACGCATCCAACGCATCCAAGACCGTCACGGTGCCCGCGGGTACTTCCGTGGCCAAGTTCTCGGTGCTGTCGGATGATCTGTCCGCGGACTTCGACATGGCCGTGGTCAGGCCGAACGGCACCGTGACCCAGGTGGCAACGTCCGATGCCAGTGAGACCATCACGATCCCGAACCCGGCAGCCGGCACCTACCGGATCATCGCGAACCTGTACGCCAGCACCGACAACGCGCCGACCACCGGCACCATCGATGCTGCGATCCTGAAGAGCGGCGAGAACAATGCGACGCTGACACCCAACCCGCTCGTCCTCGCGAACGGCAGCACGGGTGCCGTGACCCTCGCCTGGACCGGCCTGACCCCCGGCTCCTACGTGGGACGGGTGTCCTACGCAGGGTCCTCCGCCGTGACCTACGTGACCGTCGTCGTCGATGGGGAGGGCGAGGCCGCGGCCCAGCTCCCGGCCGTCGACCCGGCGGCCAAGCTCCTGACGGGTCCGAGCGGAGCCATCACCCCGACCGGGGAGAAGTAGCAGTACCTGACTGACACGAGAAAGGCCGGTGGATCATCCACCGGCCTTTCTCGTTCCCTGGAGGGGAGGCTAGCGCCCTGTGCCGGCGTAGACGGTCGCCGTGGTGTCGCCGTCGAGCTCGAAGGCCGCGTGCACGGCGCGGACCGCGGTGTCGAGGAGGTCGGCCCCCGTCACCACGGAGATGCGGATCTCCGACGTCGAGATCATGTCGATGTTCACGCCGGCGTCGGACAGTGCCCGGAAGAAGCGGTAGGAGACACCCGGGTTCGACCGCATGCCGGCGCCGATCAGGGAGAGCTTGCCGATCGTCTCGTTGTACTCGACGCTCTCGAAGCCGACACGGTCCTGCGCCTCGCCGAGCGCGGCGAGGGCCTCGGCGCCGTCGACGATCGGCAGGGTGAAGGAGATGTCCGTGCGTCCCGAACCATGCGTCGAGACGTTCTGGACGATCATGTCGATGTTCGTGTTGGTGCCCGCGACGATGCCGAAGATCTCTGCGGCCTTCCCGGGGATGTCGGGCACGCCGACGACGGTGACCTTCGCTTCGGAGCGGTCGTGCGCGACACCGGAGATGATGGGCTGTTCCAAGGGTTCTCCCTCTTGAATCTTGATCTGGTCGTCAGGGCTGGGCAGGACCCAGGTGCCCTCGTTATGGCTGAAGGAGGAGCGGACGTGGATGGGCACCCCGAAGCGCCGCGCGTACTCGACGCAGCGCAGGTGCAGGATCTTGGCACCCGAGGCGGCCATCTCGAGCATCTCCTCGCTCGAGATGGTGTCGATCTTCTGCGCCGACGGGACGACCCGGGGGTCGGCCGTGTAGACGCCGTCGACATCGGTGTAGATCTCGCAGACGTCGGCGTCGAGTGCGGCCGCGAGCGCGACGGCGGTGGTGTCCGAGCCGCCCCGACCGAGGGTCGTGATGTCGTTGCTGTCACGGCTCATGCCCTGGAATCCGGCGACGATGGCGATGTCGCCCTTTTCGATGGCCGTCCGGATGCGATGCGGTGAGACGTCGATGATGCGGGCCTTGCCGTGGATGGCATCGGTGATCATACCGGCCTGGCTGCCGGTGAAGGACTGCGCCGACGCCCCGATGCCGTGGATGGCCATGGCGAGCAGGGCCATCGAGATGCGCTCGCCCGCGCTGAGGAGCATGTCCATCTCGCGGGCATCGGACGACGCCGGACTCACCTGGGCGGCGAGGTCCAGCAGCTCGTCGGTACTGTCGCCCATCGCGGAGACGACGACCACCACCTGATGGCCGGCCGCCTGCGTGTCGACGACGCGCTGCGCCACGCGCTTGATGCCCTCGGCGTCGGCGACCGACGATCCGCCGAATTTCTGGACTATGAGGCTCATGCACTCGCTCACTGATGAAGGAGGACGGCGGTGGAACCCACCGCGCTGGCTGTTGACGGGCGGCGGCACCGGCGCCTCGGGAACATGGAACCGGGATCCGGCGCCCGTGCCAGTGTAGCGGCGCGGCAATTGCCCGCCCAAAGTCTGGGTCCGAATAAGAACAGCGTCCCCTGCGCGAATACCTCGTGCTCCGCCGGGTCCAAGCGGGTCTTCGTCGCATACCCTCATACCATGACCGACGAATGCGGGGGGATCGTTGTCGAGGGAGTCGCCCGGAGCTTCGGCTCGGTGCAGGCCGTCCGCGACATCGATTTCGAGGCTCCGCCCGGGGAAGTGACCGCTCTGATCGGTCCCAACGGCTCCGGCAAGACCACTCTGCTACTGATGATGGCGAGCCTCCTGGCTCCCGACCTGGGAACCGTGCGCGTGGCAGGGTTCGATCCCGTCACGCAGCCGGGGGAGGTGAGGAGCAGGGTCGGCTGGATGCCGGACACGCTCGGCGTGTGGGAGTCCCTGACGGCCCTCGAGGTACTGACGACGCTCGGTGCCCTGTACGGGATGAGCGTGGCCGACCGCACGCGCCGCGCCGACGAGTTGCTGGTCGCCGTGAACCTCACGGAGTTCGGCCGCCAGCCGGCCCGCGTGCTCTCGCGCGGCCAGCAGCAACGGCTCAGCCTGGCGCGATCCCTGATCCACGACCCGCAGGTCCTGCTGCTGGATGAACCCGCCTCCGGGCTCGATCCCGGGTCCCGTGTGGAACTGCGGTCGCTCCTGCGGTCCCTCGCGGCCGAGGGAAAGACCGTCGTCGTGTCCAGTCATGTCCTGTCCGAGTTGGACGAGATCGCGGACCGCGCCGTCTTCGTCAGCCGGGGGCAGTCGGTCAAGAGCCAGACGCTCGACGAGGCGGGCAGCCAGGTGCGCCGCTACTACGTCCAGGCGCAGCCGATGTCGGCGCTCGCCGCGGCACTCGAGAGCTACGGGGTCCGCTTCGAGACGCGAGGGGACTCCCGGCGCGAGGAGTTCCTCGTCCAGCTGGGCAGTACCGCCGAGGCCGCCTGGCTGCTGCGCACCCTGGTGATGGGCGAGGTCGTCATCACCGCCTTCGCCCCCGCGGGCGGTGCTCTCGAGGAGACCTACATGAGCCTGGATACGGACAGACGATGAGCACAGCCACCGAACCATCGACCCCGCGCCCTGTCCGTGCCGCCACCAGGCTGCCCTTCTGGTCCGCCGTCCGCACAGTGTTCTCCCTCGAGATGAAGCAGCGCCTGCGCGGTAGGGGCTGGTACTGGATGCTCGGCATCTGGTTCGTGGTGATCGGCTTCATCTTCGTGCTCGGGACGTCCCTGCTGGGAACGACCGACAACGAGGGCGGCATCCTCTTCGACCTCGTCGTCGGCTTCGTCCTGCTCTTCGGCCTCCTCGTGGCCCCGGGACTGTCCGCCAATGCCATCAACGGGGACCGTGCCGGCGGCACCCTGGCCATCCTGCAGGTGACCCTCGTCAGTCCCTTCCAGCTCCTGGCCGGCAAATGGCTGGCGTCCTGGGTGGGATCGCTGGCCTTCCTCGTCCTCAGCAGTCCCTTCATCTTCTGGGCCCTGGCGCTCGGAGGGGTCAACGCGCAGGAAGCATTCGTCTCCCTCCTGATGCTCGCGGTCGAGCTGGGCATCGTCTGCGCGCTCGGCGTCGGCGTCTCGGGGATCGCCAACCGTCCGCTGTTCTCGATCGTGAGCACCTACATGCTGGTGGCATTGCTCGCGATCGGTACGGTGATCGTCTTCGGGCTGAGCACCACGCTGGTGATGGAGGAGCGAACCCTGACGACGTCGTACTACACCTACTCGGAGAGCAGTCTCGACAACACCGGCGTTCCCGAGGAGGGTGCCGAGATGGAATGCGTCACGCAGACGAGTCAGGGCATGATCCCCCATACGGAGTACATCGCCTGGCTGCTCGCCGCGAACCCGTTCGTGGTGGTCGCCGACGCCGTGCCCTACGGCACCGAGGATCTGCCGGAGGAGCCCGGACTGGATCCGCTCGCCGGGGATGGCTCGTACTACACCCCGGGCGTCATGGAGACCATCAGCCAGGGAGTGCGGGCGGCGCAGGCCGGACCCGATCTGGACCAGACCTGCGAGGAGTTCGCGCAGTCAATGCGGCGGCTGCCCCAGGAGGCACCCATCTGGCCCCTCGGGTTGGGAATCCAGCTGGTGCTCGCGGCCGGGCTGCTGATGCTCGCCCGGCGCAGGCTCACGATGCCGGCGAAGCGCCTCGCGCAGGGGACGCGCATCGCCTAGCTCCTCCCGATCGTCCGCATCCGCCACTGAGATCTGTGTGACGGCGTGGACAGGGCTCGATCAGGACATGGCGCGGCGGCCCTCGAAGGCGCGGCCGAGGGTCACCTCGTCGGCGTATTCGAGGTCTCCGCCCACGGGGAGGCCGGAGGCGAGGCGGGTGACCGGGATGCCGATGGTCTTGAGCATCCGCACCAGGTAGGTCGCCGTCGCCTCGCCCTCGAGGTTCGGGTCCGTGGCGATGATGATCTCCTGGATCTGCTCGTCGGAGAGCCGGGCGAGCAACTCCCGGATACGCAACTGATCCGGTCCCACCCCGGCGATCGGATTGATGGCACCTCCGAGGACGTGGTACCTGCCGCGGAAGGACCGCGTCCGTTCGACGGCGATCACGTCCTTGGATTCCTCGACGACGCAGATCATTGTCGGGTCGCGGCGCGGATCGCGGCAGATCGCGCACTGCTCCTGCTCCGCCACGTTCCCGCAGATGGTGCAGAACTTGACGCGTTCCTTGACCGTGGTGATGGCCGTGACGAGGCGCTTCATGTCGTCCCCGTCTGCTTCCAGGATGTGGAACGCGAGGCGCTGGGCCGACTTCGGTCCCACGCCGGGCAGGCGCCCGAGCTCATCGATCAGCTCCTGCACTGCGCCTTCGTACACGGTGTTTCCTCTTCTACTCTCAGGTGATGGTGCCGGCGATACGGCCGGCTGCCCTACTTCTCCGGCGCGGTGGCAGGGAGTGTCCCTTCCATTGTCCGCCCTAGCGCGCCGCGGATCAGTCGCCGCGCAGCGCGGCGGTTAAGCCCTCAGCGTTGCCCGCCTGACTGCCTGTCCGGGCAGGGAGGTCATTGGCCGTCGACGCTGCGTTCCTCGATCAGGCGCCCGTTGAGGATGCGCTCGATCGCTCTGCGGCCTACCAGCCCGGACTCCTCGATGGTTTCATCATCGGCGCTGGGCTCGTCCTCGATGAAACGGCGATCGGCGGTTCCCCGGGCAGCAGCAGCCTCCTCGGCCCGCTTCCGTTCGGCTTCATCGAGAAGCTGCTGGTAGCGGCTGACGGGCTTCTGCCGGATGTTCTCGGCCGATGCGGGGCGATCCGGCGCAAGCACGCCGGGCCCGGCAGGTGCCGGGCTGCCGGAGCGAGGACCCGTTGTGCTCCCTTGACCGGCAGGAGTCGCCGGCGATCCGCTCCCGCCGAAGCCGATTGTCTGACCTGTCGGACCTATCGGGGACGGAACCGTGCCTGCTTCCGGCGCGGGGGGCACCGACTCGATGGAGGGGCTCCACACCACCGACCGGGACGCCTCCGGCTCTGGAACCTGCGGCACGCCCACGGGTCCGGGAGCCTGCGGCGCTGACGTGCGTGCGGGCGTGTGTGCGGGCCCGGGCGTCCGTTCAGGCGCTCGTTCAGGCGTGACGGAGGGGCCGGCCGTTACTCCAGTGGAGGGTGCTGTCAGCTGCGGGCCGGAGCGCCGCGTTCCCGAAGCTGTCGGAAGGGCTCCGCCGGCCCGATCAGGTGCTGGACCGCCAGCCGGAGGTACTGCTGTCCCCTGTGTGCCTGGGCTCCGGCGCTCATAGGGATCCTCCGGTACTGCATTCCAGCCGGGGCCCGGGTCGAAGGCCTCTTCCGGCGGCTCGACGAGTGCCCAGGAGTCGTCCGACATCGATGGATCCCAGGCACTGACCGCTTCGGTAGTCGGGTCGCTGGCTGCAGGGCCTCCGCCAGCACTCCGGAATTTTCCGACTGCCGGCGATGCAGGGCGGGATCCCTGCAGTCGGCGCCCACCGGACGGACCGTCCGAGGGGGCCGACGTCAGCGCAGATATTCCTGCCGGATGGCTGCCGCTGCGTGACTGCTGCGGGGAACCGGGCGTACGGACAGGGGCCTGGCCACCAGGGCCGGAGGAACCGGGCGTGCGGGCAGGGACCTGGCCACCAGGGCCGGAGGAACCGGGCGTGCCGGCAGGTGTCTGGACATCAGGCACTGTGGCAGGTGGTCCAGCGACGACGAGCGTTCGGCCCGGCCCGGGTGTAGCTGATCCCGGCAGGGCGGAGGCGCTTGTGTCCCCGGCGGGGCTGCCTACCGGTTGCCGGACGCCGGCGGTTGCGGGCACGGCGGGGTCGCCTACCGGCTGCCGGACGCCGGCGGTTGCGGGCACGGCGGGGCCGCCCGGTCTACCGGCGTCGGCACCGAGGGCTACAGTGGAACCGCCGGACTGGCTGCCGGACTGGCTGTCGGATTGTGCGCTGGGCTGAGGGCCTGGCTGTGCGCCGGGGTCACTGCCGGGGGCAGCCGCAGGGCCTGGCTGACCTGCAGGACCTCTGCCTTCCGGATGCTGCACGGAACCGGTGGAAGCCGTCGGCGAGTCGCCACGGAGTGCCGAGGGCGCGGAGGAATCAGGGCCCGGGGTGCTACCCGAGGCCGTCTGGCTGGCCGGTACTTTTGGGCCCGACTCACCCGCCCCGCCGGCGTCGTGGACCGCCTCGATGGAACAGGTGAGGCCGAGGACCTTGTGGATGGCCTGCTTCAGGTTGTCCACGTGGGGCCCGCGCTGGAACCCGATGGCGTTGCCCTGGTTGGCGAAGGCCAGGACCAGCTGATTGCCCTCGAACGATCGCGGCTTCGCAGAGACGTTGACGATGAGCCAGGTGGCCCGCTTGATCCGGGCCACCTCGTCCATGATCTCCGGCCATGCCCGACGAACCATCTCTACGTTGCCCCCGGAGGCAGCAGGCCGGCCCTGTTGGGCCGCGTCGGGTCGCCGAACCTCATGCTGTGGCTGCGGCTGCGGCTGGCCTCCCTGCAGTGGTCCCTGCTGCGGAGCATCGTCCTGGTTCGGTCGCCGGACTGCTGCGGGCGCACCGGGCTGCTGCCCCTGCGCCGCCGGCTGTTGCACCGCCGGCTGCCGTTGCTGAGGCGTGGAGGGCGGAGCCGTTGCGGCCTGCACAGGCGGCGGCCCCTGCTGGCCGAAGGGAGCCGTGGGCCCGGGACGGGAGGATTCCTGCGGGCTCGCCTGCGGGCGCTCCGTCGCAGGAACGTTCGCTATTGGCGGGGCCTGCCCGGCGAGGCTCGCCGGGGCGGCTGCTGCCGGCTGCTCGGACGGCTGCCCTGTCGGCTGCGACGGCTGTGACGGCACCGGATCGGAGAAGGCGGAGTCCGTGGACACGCCCCAGCTGCCGCCCCAATCGGGCGATGAATCCCGGACGGGCGTGCCGGAGGAAGGCTGGACGCGGGAAGCGGCCGGTGCCGCGGGGGAGGGGACGCCGGGCACTGCAGCCGGAACCGCCGGGGCTTCGGCTGCTGGTTCCGCGACGGGAAGCGACCAGCGGGCGGCGGCTTCCTCGGCGGTCCGGGGTACGCCGTCGAGCCGTGTGCGTGCTGGTGCCTTCGGAGCATCGTCCACTTCGGCCACCGGAGCGCCGGCGGCGTACTCGAGGCGTCGCTCGATGCGGTCCACCCGGGCGAGGGTGCCGCGCGCGGTGGCGTCCGCCGCGGGCAGCAGGAGCCGTGCGCACAGCAGTTCGAGGTGCAGGCGCGGTGAGGTGGCCCCCGTCATCTCGGTGAGCGCGGTGTTGGTGACGTCGGCCGCCCGGGACAGTTCACCGGCACCGAGCTGATTGGCCTGGGTACGCATGCGGTTGAGCTGGTCGTCGGGCACGCCGCGGAGGATGGACGCGGCGCCTTCCGGCACGGCGTTGATGACGATCAGATCCCGGAACCGTTCGAGGAGGTCCTCGACGAAGCGGCGGGGATCATGGCCCGTCTGGATGACGCGGTCGACGGCATTGAAGACGGTCGCGGCGTCGCCGGCGGCCACCGAGTCGACGACGTCGTCGAGGAGCGTCGCATGGGTGTAGCCGAGGAGTGAGACGGCGAGTTCGTAGTCGAGCCCGTTCTCACCGGCCCCGGCCATCAGCTGGTCGAGGACCGAGAGGGAGTCGCGGACCGAGCCGCCCCCGGCCCGGATCACGAGCGAGAGCACGCCGGGCGCCACCGGCACGTTCTCCTGGTGGCAGAGCAGCTCGAGGTACGCCAGAAGCGGCTCCGGCGGGACCAGCCGGAAGGGGTAGTGGTGCGTGCGCGAGCGGATGGTGCCGATGACCTTGTCCGGCTCCGTGGTCGCGAAGATGAAGAGGATGTGCTCGGGCGGCTCCTCCACGATCTTCAGCAGCGCATTGAAGCCCGCCGACGTGACCATGTGCGCCTCGTCGATGATGAAGATCTTGAAGCGGTCACGCACCGGGGCGAAGGTTGCGCGTTCGCGGAGGTCGCGGGCGTCGTCGACGCCACCGTGGCTGGCGGCGTCGATCTCGATGACGTCGAGGCTGCCCGATCCGTTGCGCGCCAGTTCGACGCAGCTGTCGCAGGTGCCGCACGGCGTGGAGGTGGGGCCCTGGGCGCAATTGAGGCACCGGGCGAGGATGCGGGCGGAGGTCGTCTTGCCGCAGCCACGCGGGCCGGAGAACAGGTAGGCGTGGTTGATGCGGTCCTTGTCGATGGCCGCCATCAGGGGTTCGGTGACATGCTCCTGACCGATGACGTCCGCGAAGGTCTCGGGACGGTAGCGGCGGTAAAGGGCTGTGCTCACGAAGAAACCTTATCGGTTGGTACTGACGGTTTGCATGCCGGTGCAGGCGGCGGAGGGAACAGGGCTGACGGGTCCACCACCCACGGATCACGGGGCATCCGGCCGGGATCGAACACGGCCAGGGCTGCCTCGAGCGACCCGCCGGGAAGGCCGAGGGAGCCCAGGACGACATCGAGCACCGCAGGCACAGCCCAACCCAGCCGGGCAAGGTCCTCCAGTGTCACAGCGCCGTCCCGTTTTGCCAAGCGGCGCCCCTCCTGCGTGACCGCGAGGGGAACATGGGCATAGACGGGGACCGGCAAGCCGAGCAGCGAGGCGAGGTAGGCCTGCCGTGGAGCGGAATCGAGCAGGTCGTCCCCCCGCACCACCTGGTCGATGCCCTGCGCGGCGTCGTCGACGACGACCGCGAGGTTGTAGGCGATGACGCCGTCGTTCCTCCGGAGCACGAAGTCGTCGACCGGTGCGGAGACGTGGCCCGCCAGCAGGTCCTCGACGCTCCAGGACTCCACGCCGGACTTCAGGCGCAGCGCCGGACGTTGCTGCACGCGCAGCAGGACGCGTTCGGTCTCGCTCAGGTGGCGGCAGGTGCCCGGGTAGAAACCCGGCCAGACGTGGGGCGCGCTTGCCGCTTCGGCCACGTCCCGGCGCGTGCAGAAGCACTCGTAGACCAGTCCGCGGTGAAGGAGGTCGTCGAGGGCCTGTGCGTAGCGGTGGCCCTGCTCGCTCTGGCGGATGACGGGTGCGTCGGAGCGGATCCCCAGCGCGGCGAGTTCGGCCAGCTGATCGGCCTCGGCTCCGGCACGGACGCGGTCCAGGTCCTCGATGCGGACCAGGAAGTCCCGTCCCGTGGAACGGGCGAACAGCCAGGCGAGGACGGCGGTGCGGAGGTTCCCGATATGCAGTTGCCCCGACGGGCTGGGAGCGAATCGGCCGGCGCCCTGGTGTGCCACCTTCCGACCTCCCACTGAGTGCGCCCTTAAAGTGAAGACCCCCCATGCACCTGCCAGAGCCCGCTTACCCTTGCTACCTTCCGGTCCTGGGGGAGTTCACAGGATGACACCACATGAGGGGCCGGGAAATAGTCTACACAGTCGGATGGGCCGCTTTCGAATCGGCGGGAACCGGTCCAAAAGGGCCCGATTCGGCAGTATCCGCTTGTATGGGTATTCTGGTATCTGCTCCAAATGAGGAGGATTCGCCTAGCGGCCTATGGCGCACGCCTGGAACGCGTGTTGGGTTAACGCCCTCGGGGGTTCAAATCCCCCATCCTCCGCCTTGTTGCAACAAACAGCAGGACCCCGGCTCCGGCCGGGGTCCTGCTGTTTAAGCGGAAGCCACCCCGGACGCGCCGTCGGCCGCAGCTCCCGTCACACGGCGGATGCGGCGCTTCGCCGCCGCCTCGGCAGGGCCCTCGGGTCCGAGGCCCAGCCGGATCATTCCGAGCACCAGCCGCACCGCGGTCCGGAGAGGCAGGGCAACCGGTCCGAGCGACGGCACCCTCAGGCCGAGCATCTCGCGGTGCCTCGGCTCGAGCGTCGCCACGGCCCCGGCGAACAGCACCTGGTACCCGAGGCGCTGGGACCACGGAAGCGGCGGACGGCGGATATAGGTGAGCGCCTGCCGCACCTGCTCGCTGGCGGTGAGCTCGCCGTCGAACGCCGCGAGCTGGGACCGCAGCTCGGCCTCGGAGCGCGGCGGATCCTCCAGCCCCATCAGCTCCCCGGCCTGCGCCCACTCGGCCACGTACTGGTCCACTCCACCCGGAATCGACCCGCCGTAGGAGGCATGGGCAGCCACGAACGCATCGGTGAACGCGAGGTGCACCCAGCGGATGAGGTCGGGGTCGGCCGCGGAATAGGGCTTCTCCTCGCCACGGCTGTCGACGTAGGTGCCATGCACCCTCGTGTGCAGCCGCTGCACGAAGGCCGAACCCTCCTGCGCCGCGACCCTGGAGCCGTAGGTCACCGTGAAGATCCAGCGGATGGTGTTGGCGAGCCGGCCGAGCGGCTCCTCCCGGAAGCTCGAGTGGGCATGCACCCCGGCCATGGCTCCGGGATGCAGGGCCTGGAGCAGCAGGGCACGGATGCCGGCCACCGTCGGCGTCATCGAGCTGTGCACGGTCCAGACGGCCGATCCGACCGGGAAATAGCCGGCGTCATCGCCGTTCTCGAACTCGAACTGCCACTGCGGGATGGCGGGATCGCCGTCCGTGAAGGTGGTCCGGAGCTGTGTCTTCCACGTGCCGATGATTCCCATGCGGTGACCCATCCTGTTCATGACCTGCGGCCGGCCAGGCGCTTTGCGCTCGCGGCCGTGCGGCCGCCGTTCCTTCCAACGCACCCCCGTGCCGATTTGCTCCGCAAGCATTCGCTCCGCGCCGCAGCCATCCGCGATACGGTGCGATACGAAGCAGGAGCACACCGACCTACCAGGAGCAGCCATGTCCTCGTCCGACCTGTACGGCATCGACCTCACCATGAACGACGGCAGCCGGAAGTCCTTCGGCGATTTCCGCGGCCACCCGGTCCTGGTGGTGAACGTGGCGTCGAAATGCGGGTTCACCCCGCAGTACGCCGGCCTCGAGGAGCTGTACGGCAGGTATGCCGAGGATGGGCTCGTGGTCCTGGGGATGCCCTGCAACCAGTTCCTGGGACAGGAACCGGGGAACGACGACGAGATCGCCGCCTTCTGCTCCACGACGTTCGGCGTGACGTTCCCGCTTCTGGCCAAGGGTGATGTGCGGGGCAAGGACCAGCACCCGCTGTACCGGCAGCTCACCACGTTCAAGAACGGGGCCCTGCCCGGGCTCGTGAAGTGGAACTTCGAGAAGTTCCTCGTCGGCCGCGACGGCGAGATCGTGGCGCGCTTCGCCCCCAACGTGGAACCGGACGCCCCCGAGGTCATCGCCGCGATCGAGGATGCCCTGGCACGCGCCGCTGCCTGAGCCTTTCGGGCGCTCCGCGACGCGGAGCCGGCCTCAGCCCAGCAAGGCGACGCAGCGCGCGAGGAAGGCGGCCCCTGCCTCCTCGTGGATGAGCGAGCCCTCCGTGAGAATCTCGTAGGGCTTGGCGGGCACGCCGTCCGCGGGCCGCACGTCGACGTGCGCGACGTCGAAGCCCTGCCCGTGCAGGTAGTCCGCCATCGCGTAGTCCGTGCGGGAATCGCCGACGGTGTGCCAGGTCCGGGGGATGTCCAGAAGCGGCGCGACGAGCGTCAGCGCGCGCTCAGCCCCCAGGTCCTTGCCCACGCGCACGGACTCGATGTCCGTGGAGATGATGGTGGGGTCCACCCGGTAGGCGATGTCCCCGTTGCTGTCCGGCTCCTCGCGGTCCAGCCGGCGGGCGCCCATGTCGTGGCTGTGCATGATGTCGAGGGCGTCGTCGTCGAACGAGCGCTGGGCCACGAGGTAGTCCGCGTTGGCCGCATCGAGCGACTGCTCCACCGACACCATGGAGAGCTTCGTCTCGTCGAAGAACATGAGGTCCGAGTACTTCTCCTCCACGAGGTCCCGTACGTCGTCGGCGAAGCTCCTCGGAAGTGCGAGCTCCCGGTCGACGAAGACCTGGCCGGCGCCGTCGGCCGTGAAGGAGAACCACGTGGCGCCCTTCTCGCAGACCGCATGGAAGGTGATCCCGGCCGGGATGCCGGTGGCCAGCATCGGCCGCATCACCTGCTCCCGGATGAAGGAGTCGGAGCGGCCCGTGTTGAACACGACGGGCCAGCCGGCGGCGGCGAGCGTGAGCAGGTCGGCGATGATCCCGGCCGGGACCGTCCGGGTGACCGGGCTGGCCACGGGGCCGTCGACGTCGAGCAGGAGTCCCTGGACGGGATTCCCCCTCTGGGCCGCAGGAGCGGCGGGGGCATCGGGCAACAGGTCGATCGGGGCGTCCGTAGGCATGACCCCATTATGTTCCGGAGGTGCGCCCTCCTCCCATTCGGGGCCGTTTGGCGACGGTAGCGATCTGGCCCATGGAAGACTGCTGGGATGAGCACCGCACCGGGCATCGTCGTCGTCGGATCCATCAACGCGGACCTCGTGGTCACCCTCGAACGCCACCCCCAGCCGGGCGAGACCGTGCTGGGCCGAACGATGACGGTGCTGCCCGGCGGCAAGGGCGCCAACCAGGCCGTGGCAGCTGCGCTGCTCGGCGCCCACGTCATCATGATCGGTGCCGTGGGAACCGACGCCTACGCCGACGTCGCCCTCTCGGCCCTGACGGCGGCCGGCGCGGACCTGACCGCCGTCCGACGGACCGCCGGCGGCACCGGCGTCGCCGTCGTCGAGGTGTCCGACGACGGTGAGAACAGCATCGTGGTGCTGCCCGGAGCCAACGCCGAGGTGACGGCCGCACTCGTCGAGGCCTCCGCCGAAACCATCCGGGATGCAGCCGTCGTCGTCGTCCAGGGCGAGCTGCCTGCGGACGCGACGGCGGCCGCCATCCGGGCGGCTGCGGGGCGCGTCATCGTCAACCTGGCTCCCGTCATCGATGTCGACCACGCCACGCTCCTGCGGGCGGATCCGCTCGTCGTCAATGAACACGAGGGGGCCCTGGTCCTCGGGCAGCTCGGGGGCACGGCGCACGCGGACCACGAATCCGTCGTCGCTGGCCTCCTCGCCTGCGGCTTCGCGTCCGTCGTGATGACCCTCGGAGGAGCCGGGGCGCTGGTGTCCGACGGTGGCCCGGTCCTCCGGGTGCAGGCACCGCGCGTCACCGCCGTCGACACGACCGGTGCCGGGGATGCCTTCGTCGGAGCGCTCGCCGCGCGCCTCGCGTACGGCGAACTGCTCGACGACGCCGTCCGGTTCGCCGTCCGCGTGGGGTCCTACGCCGTCCAGCATCCGGGAGCGCAGCCCTCCTACCCCTCACCCGCGGACGAACTCCCCACACTGCTGGGCAGCCAGGAGGAGACGCCGCGCGCCTGACCGTCCCGGCGCGTCCTGCGTAACCATTGGGCCACGAGATGCCGGCCGGAGGGCGTCCGCGTTTCATTGCCAGACGGAATTACCTAGGCTGTAGCAGTGATCTTCAAAGCAGTAGGCGACGGCCGCCCATACCCCGACCACGGACACGTGACCCCCAAGGACTGGGCGGAAGTGCCTCCCCGGCAGGTGCGGCTCGACGAACTCGTGACCACCAAGACCACGCTCGACCTCGAGGCGCTGCTCGCCGAGGACTCGACGTTCTTCGGTGACCTCTTCCCGCACGTGGTGCAGTGGAACGACGTGATGTATCTCGAGGACGGCCTGCACCGCGCCGTCCGGACGGCGCTGCACCAGCGGACCATCCTGCACGCCAGAGTCCTCGTGCTCGATGCCTGAGAAGGATTCGCCGCGCCTGCAGCGGGCGGAGGCAAAACGCGATCCGACCGAGTGGCACGGCCACCGGATCGTCACCGAGACCGACCTCGGCGCCGTCTTCGAGGCCGAAGACGACGCGCGCCCCCACCGCGTGTCGGCGCGCAGGGTCCGCCACGGCATCGTGCTCGTACTCCTCCTGGGACTCCTGGCCGCAGCGGTCTACGCCGCCCTCGCACTGGCGCGCGGTGACATCAGCCTCGGTGCCCTCGGCGCCTCCGACGCCTCCCCGGCCCCGACGTCGAACTGCCCGGCCGGGCCGTTCGACTACCAGGACCCGAGCGCCATCACCGTGAACGTCTACAACAGCACGCCCATCGACGGGCTCGCCGGGACCGCGGCCGAGCAGCTGCGGGGGCGTGCTTTCGCGGTGAAGGACATCGGCAACCTGGAGGTCGGACCCACGGGAATGACGGCGATCATCGTGTCGGGGGAGGGCGGACGCGCCAACGCCTTCACGGTCCAGCGGACCATTCCGGAGTCGATCTACGTGGCCGACGAGCGCGAGGACAAGTCGGTCGACGTCATCCTCGGTTCCTCCTACAAGGACCTCGTCCCGCCGGAGGCCGTCGACACCACGCCGGCAGGGCTGACCTGCGCCCCGGAGGAGGGGGCGGCGACGCCCACGCCCACGGCACCGTGAGGCGGCCGAGTGCAGGACGGGACGACGCCGGGCGGGCGCCGTCCCGTCGCGTGGTGACGTCGCTTCAGATGCGGCGGCGCACCGCACGGCGGCGGACCGCGAGCGGATAGGCGACCCACAGCAGCACCACCGTGACCAGCAGGACGCCGGTGGCGACGAGTCCGGCCGGTCTGCTCACCACGATGTCGAAGATCAGGCCTGCGGTCCCGGCGAGGACGAGCCCCACCATCGCGATGGTGACCTGGATGATCCTGCCGGTGTGGTGCACGAGGGCATCCTTCACCCTCAGCCCGAACAGGACACGGTGGAGGTTCACGGCGGAGAGCACCATCGCCGTGATCAGCGCCGAGAGGCAGACGAGGCACAGGTAGGCGATGACCTGCACGTCGTCGAGCTCGGTGAAGCGGCTCTGGAAGGGCAGTGTCAGCAGGAATCCCGTGAGGATCTGGATGCCCGTCTGCATGACGCGCAGCTCCTGCAGCATCTCCTGCCAGTTGCGGTCGAGGCGCTGGTTGCGGCTCTCACCGCGCCCGTCGTCGTCCGGCGCAGTGCCCTCAGGTGCCGCGTCCGTGACCACGGCGTCAACGTCCCCCAGCCCTGAGGCCGCCGTACCAGGAGTGCCTGCCGTGCCGTCGTGGGCCGCGCCCGCCGGTGTGCTCATCATCCAGTTCCGACCGTTACCTCGATGATCGCGCGCCGCCCTGCCACACGGCGTCGAACGGGGCGTTTGACCCGACCCGGTTCCGGATGCCCTCGGTGACGAACTCCTTGGCGGTGCGGGCGGCGTCGAGCGGTGCCGCACCCTTCGCGAGCTCGGCCGCGATCGCCGCGGCGAGGGTGCAGCCGGCGCCGCTGACCGCCACCTCGCCCACCTTGGGTGCAGACAGGACCTCGAGCGTCTCGCCATCGAAGTAGACGTCGACGGCGTCGGGTCCCTCGATGCGCACGCCGCCCTTGGCGAGGACCACGGCCCCGCTCTGGCTGTGGATGATGCGTGCCGCTTCCTTCAGGTCCTCGAGGGATTCGATCGTGATTCCCGAGAGCGACTCCGCCTCGAAGTGGTTCGGCGTGACGAAGGTAGCCAGCGGAAGGATGTTCGCCTTGAGGGCCTGGTCCGTATCCAGTGCGGCGCCCGGCTCCTGCCCCTTGCAGATCAGCACCGGGTCGAGCACCACGTTGTCCCATTCCTGGCTCTTGAGCGCTGAGGCCACCGTGTCGATGGTGGCGGGCGTGCCGAGCATGCCGAGCTTGACCGTCCGGAGGGGGTAGCAGGACTGGATGGCCTCGAGCTGGTCGGCGATGACCTGCTGGTCCACGGGTACGAAGCGGTGCTGCCACTCGTTCTTCGGGTCGAAGGAAACGATGCAGGTCAGGGCCACGATGCCGTACACGCCCAGCTCCTGGAACGTCTTGAGGTCGGCCTGGGCACCGGCGCCGCCCGTCGCCTCCGATCCGGCGATGGTCAGGGTGGTGGCGGGGGACGCGGAAGTCTGGGTCTCGGGCATTTTCCTAGTCTGCCCGAACCTGCTCCGCGGCTGCCACCCGGTCCCGCCTACGGATCCCATGGAGCTCCGGCCCCGGCGTGGGGTAGGTCCAGTCGCACCGCGGCGCCGGATCGGACCATTCGACCGTCCGCGCGTCGACGTCGGCGACGGTGGACCAGGCGGCTGGGAGCGCTCCGGTGATTGCTCCGGTGATGCTGCTCAGCGCACGCGGACCATCTTCCAGACGCTGGCACGGGCCACGGCGCCCGCTCCGCCGATGATGAGGGCGATGGGGAGGTTCTCCAGCACCACCCGGGAGGGCGACAGCAGGGTGACGATGAGAAGGGCGACGAGCGTGAAGACGCCGAAGAAGACCCCGACGTGCACCCACTGGTTGCGGACGGGCCGGAGCAGGAACCCGAGCACCACGCCGAGCGGCAGGGCCGTGACCGCGCCGAGCAGGCCCCCGTACGCAAGGGCCAGGACGAAGACACCCGGCGCCATGTCCCCCGCCCACGGGAGCGAGAAGACCAGTGCGAGGACCGACAGTCCGACGAGGAATCCGACGACGACGGCGGCGGGCCCGAAGGTGACGTGGTGGCGCGGCGGAGTTCCGTCGTTGTCCTGTACGTCGTCGTCCAGCTCGTCGCTCACCTCGTTCTTCAGCTCGTCGTCGTGGACGTCTTTGTTCCCGTCGTCGTCGGCGGTCACTGCCGCGTACCCCGAATCAGCTGGACGATGTCCTCGACGATCTTCCGGACCACGGGAAGCCGGGAGAGGATCACGAGTTTCGAGATGAGCGGCGCGGCCTGGTCGATCAACCGGCGGGTGCGGACCTGGCCGGGCGAGGAGTCATAGACCCAGAACAGGGTGATGGCCATGGACGCGTACCAGAGGAGCTCGGGCAGGTCGTCGCGGATGGCGAGGGGCGGTTGCGGCCGCGACATGGCGACCGCCTGCCGGAACAACGCGATGGCGCGGGCGCGGGCGACGGCGGATTCGCTGCCGAAGGGGCTCGTGGTCTTCGACGGCCGGATGGAGATGCTGACGAAGTTGGAGCCGAAGTCGTGGTACGGGCCCATGACGTCGATGTTGGTGTTCAGGACGATCCGCAGGAGTTCCCCGAGGTTCTGTCCCTCGCGGAGGAGCGGCAGGGCGAGCGCGCGGTGCTCCTCCTGCAGGCTGCGGTAGAGCTCGTGGACGAGGTCGTCCTTCGAGGCGAAGTAGTAGTACGCGCTCCCCGTCGAGACGCATGCCTCGGCGGCGATGGTCCGCATGGTCGTCTTCTCGTAGCCGATCTCCCGGAACAGCCGGAGCGCGGTGGAGACCAGCAGCTCCCTGGTCGCTTCGCTCTTGGCGGTGGGGGTCGGCACCTGTCTTCCTTTCGAACGTGTTCGATTCGAAGTGTAGTGCTGTTTTGAACGCGTTCAGACCGGAGCGGCACGGGCGCCTGCCCTCCTTCATTTCTGTGCCGCCGCGCCGGGTGCCCAGACCCGTTGGTTGCCCTCCCCGGGAATGACACCGCGCCACGGGTTTGCGCGCTCGGCTGCCCGCCGAAGTGTTTAGCTGGACGTCGAGGAGGGGGACTGCTGCCTGGTTGCCTGCCGCGAGTCGACGGGGAACTCCGGCTACGGCAGCGCCGTCAAGACCGTGGGGTCCGTGCGGCCCGGGTAGCGGCGCAGTAGAGGGCAGAACGGAGCCGTGCTTCCAGTTCCGCTTCGCGGAAGAGGTCGGCCCACTCGAGCCGAAGCACCGTCCAGCCGTCCTCCGTCAGCGCCTTTTCGCGACGTCGTTCCTGGTACAGGACCTCGCTCGTCGGTGTGGCGCCGAAGTACTTGACCTTCCCGTCGAACTCCAGTCCCACCAGTAGGTCCGGCCAAGCGAAGTCGAGCCGATACCGGCCGAGACGGGTCAGGACATCGACCTGTGACTGGGGAGGAGGCAGCCGGAAGCGCAGCAGCCGGCTCCGGGTCAGTGTCTCGCCGGGGGACTCGGACAACGGATCCGATGCAGCAAGCACGGCGCGCGCCCGGCCCACTCCCTTGGCGGGCCCGAGCAGTTCGAGGTGGGCGATGGCCGCCGCCCGCGAGACGCCGCGAGCGAGGCCCTGATCGGCAATGATCAGGGCCTTGTCGAACGGGAGGGTCCGCGCACAGTCGGTTGTGGTCTGGAGGAGCGACGTCACGGGCAGTCCGCGGAGAAGGACGACGTCGTCGGCGGCGAGGCGGGCGCTGTGGTTCAGCACGTCCGCGCCGTGGCTCGCGTTCGAGGTGCGCGTCGGCTGGGTGACATGGACCGCGGTGCCGGGCCTCCACAGGCTGAGACCGTGGAGCACAGCCGCCGTCTCATGGCTGTAGACGTGCTGTGCCGTCGGAAGGCCCACGAGTGAGTGGTGATGCGCCTCGGCCTGAAGTGCGAGCCGTTGCATCGTGGTGAGCCCGGTCCAGTGGGGTTCCGGGACGTAGCAGTTCTTCCGTAGCCGTCGCAGATCACCGTGGGCCACCAGCCGCTGGATCCGCTGGCGGCTCAGTCCCTCGTCGAGGAGTTCCCGGTACCGCCACAGTGTTCGGGTCGCGGTCGCATCCAGTGGTGAAGGCATGGTGCGACAGTGGCAGGACACGCGCCGCTGGTGGGTCCGGCGTCCTCCGATGTGGATAAACGACTCTCCGGCGGCGGCCGGACCCGTGGCACAGGCTCCGTGCCGGTGGGGCGCCGCCACGGGTCCGGGCACCCGGCGCGGCGGCGGGAAGTTAAGAAGGCCCGACGACGGCGCTAGGCGTAGTACCGCCCCAGCACCTCGTCCTTCAGCTCGTAGAAGGTGCCATCGTCGATGGCCGCGCGCGCGTCGTCGACCATGCGCACCACGAAGCGCTCGTTGTGGATGGAGATCAGCGTCGCCGACACCATCTCCTTGGCCTTGAACAGGTGGTGGATGTACGCCCGGGTGTAGTGGGTGCAGGTGTAGCAGTCGCATCCGTCGACCAGCGGGGTGAAGTCCCTCTTGAAGCGCGAGTTCGAGAGGTTCCAGCGGCCGTCCGGGGTGTAGAACGCCGAGTTGCGGGCCACGCGCGTGGGGGAGACGCAGTCGAACGTGTCGGCGCCGTTCTCGATGCCCGTGAAGAGGTCGTCCGGTTCGGAGATGCCCAGCAGGTGGCGCGGCTTGTTCTCGGGCAGCTCGTCGCTGCACCAGCCGAGGATCGTCCCGAGGTTCTCCTTCTCGAGGGCGCCTCCGACCCCGAAACCGTCGAAGTTCATGGCCCCGAGATCGGCGGAGGCCTTCCTGCGGAGGTCCTCGTACTGCGCGCCCTGGATGACGCCGAACAGGGCCTGGTAGGGGCGGTGGCTGCGCTCGCCCGTCAGCCGCTCGTGCTCGGCGATGCAGCGCAGGGCCCAGAGCCGGGTCCGCTCGAGGGACTCCTCCTGGTAGCCGCGCGAGTTCATGAGGGTGGTGAGCTCGTCGAACGCGAACATGATGTCGGCTCCGAGTTGGTGCTGCACCTGCATCGAGATCTCGGGGGTGAAGCGGTGCCGGTCACCGTTCAGGTGGGACTTGAACCAGACGCCGTCGTCGTCGATGTGCGCCAGGCGCTCCTTGCCGACGGCGATGCGGTCGTCGGCCCCGGCCTTGTCGGCATCCACGGGAACGTCCATGGTGATCACCTTCTTGAACCCGGAACCCAGGCTCATGACCTGGAATCCGCCGGAGTCGGTGAAGGTGGGGCCGGGCCAGTTCATGAAGGCGCCGAGTCCGCCGGCCTCGTCGAGGATGTCCGCTCCGGGCTGCAGGTAGAGGTGGTACGCATTGGCGAGGAGCGCCTGGGCGCCGAGCTCGGCCATGGCTCCGGGGAGGACCGCCTTCACCGATGCCTTGGTGCCTACGGGGATGAAGGCCGGCGTCCGGATCTCACCGTGCGGAGTGGTGATGGTCCCGGTGCGCCCGTGCCGATGCCCGCCGTTCCCGGCTCCCGGCGTCGTGTCCTCGAGACGGTTGCGGACGGAGAAGGAGAACGAGGACTGCTGGGACTGTGGATGCACCACCCTATTTTGCCAGCCCGGAGCAGGCCGCCGATCCGCGGCGTCAGGCCCCGGCCAGCTGGGCGTTGAGCGAGGCGACGGCGGCGAGTTCCGCGGCGATCCGGCGCTCGAGCACCTCACGGTTCAGGGTCTCCGACCCGCCGTGCGCCCGCAGGTACAGCAGCACTCCGATGCGGAGGATCCGCCAGTCGCGTTCGACGTCGATGCTGCCGGCTGCGGAGGCGCGCAGGATCTCCGGGTCGTAGACGTTGGGCTCGTTGAGCTGGCGCTGCCGGTACATCGCGGCTGTCTTGGCCCGCAGCGGGTCCGTCTCGGCGTCGTCGGCCGCACGGATGGCCGCGGAGTACCGGGCCGAGCGCTCCTCGTCGTGGCGGGTGAGGTACGCGGCGATCGCGAGTCCCCCCTCGATCCACTTCCACCGCCCGAAGTTCCCGTCGAACGGGAGTTCCGCGAGCAGGTCGGCGATGGTGAGGGCGGCGGCGGTGTCGCCCTCGTCGATGAACAGTGTGAGGGCGAGCTGCTGGAGGTCCTGGAGGTTGCTGCCGGCCTTGAGGTTGATGCCCCTCGCCAGGCGGGCGGCAATCTCCTGGACGACACCGCTGTCCGCGTGTGCCTGCGCTATCTGGGCGACGAGCGCCTCCGGCGATCCGTGGTCCGCGGCGACGGCCGAGACGCCGATCTCGGCGTCGGCCGGCTCGACATAGACCATCGATCCAGTGGCGATGGAGATCCGGCGCCCTCCGGCCACGGTCGCGATCACCAGGGCGGGTACTCCGAAGTCGTCGTTCTCGACAGCGACGGCGGTGACCTCCGCCGAGTCGTCGCCGTCGGGGAGCGCGAGTACGTTCCCTGCCGCCAGTACCTCTGCCGGAACTGCGCGCAGTCCAGTCCTGTCCAATCTGCCCACCATCATGTACGTCGTGCCAACCTCTGCCAGTAGCCCCCCGGATGTCGCCAGCGCTCAGCGCGCCCGTTTCACGATACGGTAACGCGGCCCCCGGCGGGTGCTCCTCGGGCCGAAGGTACGGCTAGCGGCCCCAGCCGGCGTGCGCGAGCGCCTGCCGCAGCAGGTCCGCGCGGCCGCCCGAGAACTCCGCCTGGATCGAGGGGCTGAGCGCTTCGGACGGGGTCAGCCAGGACAATTCGAGGGCGTCCTGACGGGGACTGCACTCGCCGGTCACAGGGATGAGGTACGCGAGGGCGACGGCGTGCTGGCGGTCGTCGGTCAGCCCGGTCTCGGAGGGGGACGGGAAGTACTCCGCGATGGTGAAGGGTACGGGCGACGGCGGGAGCTGCGGGAGGGCGAGCGGGCCGAGGTCCTTCTCGAGATGGCGGAGCAGGGCAGCCCGGATCGTCTCCCGGTACATCACGCGCCCGGAGACGAAGGTCCGCACCATCTCGCCCTGCTCGTTGGCCTGCAACAGCAGCCCCACCTGGTTGACGTACCCGAGGGCGTCGCACCGGACGGGAATCGCCTCCACGTAGACCATCGGCAGGCGGCGGCGGGCCTCGTACAGGTCATCTTCGGAGAGCCAGCCCGGATTGGGGTCAGGGGTGCGTACGTTCATACCCCCAGTTTTATAGCAGACGCCCACCCTGTGAGGTGCGGCGCGCTGTTCTTCGGCCGCTGGCTGAATCCGTCCGAGGAATGGGTTCTCAGCGTACGGGGGAGCCGGAGTCCTCTGCCGTTCACTGATCCGGATCTCGCCGCGGTACTGGTCACCGAAACCTGGAGTGCTCCACGGCGTCATCGAAATTGGGAGTCCGGATAGTCACCTCTGCATACGAATATGCTGTAAGAATGCCTTTGTGAAACGTGAAGCGTTGGATGTTTGAGATCAAGTGGCGCCGCACCGTTGCCGCCACAGCTCTCGTGCTCTCCTTGACTGCGGGAGCCGGGCTCGCACTTCCTGCCCAGGCGGTAGCGGTACCAGCGGCAACCTCCGTCCCCGCGCTCAGGGTCGCCGGCTACAACGTCGACGGCGTGACCTACACCAAGTGGAACGCCAACCGCGCCACGCTCGGGAACCCCATCAGCAGCAAGAGCTGCGACGCGGTCAGCTGCTCCCAGCGCTTCCAGAGGGGCTCCATCATCTGGACCCAGAGGACCGGTGCCCAGATGGTGCTCAGTTATGCCATCGGCGCGCGGTATTCCGCCAACGGCTGGACCAAGGGGCCCCTGGGCTTCCCCCTCAGTGACGAATTCAGGCTCGATGTCCGCGGTGGAGCAGTTCAGAAGTTCCAGAACGGCTCCGTGTACTGGTCGTCCGCGACAGGAGCCCACGCGGCCATGGGCGCCATCAAGGGCTACTTCGCCGCCAACACCTACGAGCGCGGTTTCCTGGGTTACCCCAGGTCCGAAGAAGTCGCCGTCACGAACGGCGTCCGGCAGGATTTCGAGGGCGGAAAGGCTTACTGGTCAAGCTCCAGCGGCCGGGTGTTCGTCACGACGGGCGGCTACATCCAGACCTACTACGAGAACAAGGGTGGCGCACAGTCCTCCCTGGGTCTGCCGACCAGCAACAAGACCGCCTGGCAGGGCGGTTACTACCAGCGGTTCCAGGGCGGCGTGATCACCTGGGGTCCGACCACCGGTGCCAGAAGCATCGACGCCGGCCACTTCACCACCCTGGCCGGCAGTTTCGGCAAGTACGGCTGGCCGACAAGGGACACCTGGAAGGACACCACCGGCACACACACCCAGTTCCAGACGGGCATCATCACAACGGGTGCGCCTCCGGTCACTCCACCTCCGGTCACTGCACCGCTGATCCCCGCGCCGCTGGTGACTGAACCGTCGGCCGATGCGCCTGGTACCTCCGTCTACCCGTTCACCTCGGTCGAGGCCACCGCGACGTCGGTGGTGCTTTACGGTGATTCCCAGCTCGACGGCGATTCCTGGAGCGAGCAGGGTGCCCGTGCCCTGGGCTTCACCGACCAGGCCTCGCACCTGGCCTTCGGCGGAATGGGTTACTCGACGTCGAGCCCCTGGGCCGGTGGAACCGGCTGGACCGCACTTCAGCAGGGGCTGGTTCCCTTTCCGGGCGGCACCCCGGGCCTGGTTCTGGTTTCCCTGGGCGGAAATGACGCAACGACATGGAAGTCCGATGCACAGGTCATTGCCGACAGCTCGGCCCTCTGGGCCAAGCTGAAGCTCATGTATCCGCAGAGCAGGATCGTCATCAACGGTGTCATGTCCCGCAGCGATTCCTCGCACGTCCAGCGGCGCCACATCGACGATGTGCTGGCGGCGAATGCCGCGAAGGATGGTGTCACCTTCATTTCCGTCGCCGGCCTCGCCAGTACGGCTGACGCCCAGTACCTGGACAACGTCCACCTGGCACAGGCCGGTCACGATGCCGTGGCCGCGCTGTACATCCCGAAACTGGCGGCCGCGCTGGGTCAGTGACCAGGTCACGACCACGAAGGCAGGTCCCGCTGTCGCTGGCTGATCCGGACCTCCGCCCCCCCAGGGAGCACGGACACGAAGCGATCGTTGGTGGCTCTCTCCGGCCACTCCGGGTTCGAAGCCTGCTGCGGTGAGATTCGCGGCCAGGTCCCGCACATCGCCGTCGTACTCGAAGGCAGGCTCCATTCCGGCGCGCTCCGCGTGGTGGACGGCGACGAGCCCGCCGTTCTTCGTGGTGAAGTCGTGCCGCGTGCCGGCGTCGGAACTGCTCCTGGGCCTGGCGCCCATGTCCTTCAGGACGCGGACCGCGGAGGCGACGTCGGGCGTCTGCCAGAGGGCGAGGACCACCAGGGGCGACGCCGGAGCCGCCGTCTCGCGCGGACCCGCCTCGGCGGGGAGGGAGGCCCCGTCGGGTGCGGGAACCCGGGCGACGAGGCCGTGCTCCCCGGTGAGCTCGACGGGCGTGCCGGCTTCGGAGGTCCTCCGTGCGAATTCCCGCACGTCGCCGACCTCGAACGTGATAGCCGTGGTGCCGTCCCCGGGGCTGCCGGCCGGACAGGAGCGAAGCGCCAGCCGGCCGCTCCCGGCGTCGAAGACAGCGAACGAATCGTTCGGCGCCGGGTCCTGGGCCGCACTGAGTCCGAGTGCCCGGAGGAATACGGCGCCGTGGGCGAGGCCGGAGGTGGAGACGATGGGACGGACGCGGAGCATCGGTTTTCCTTCGGATGTGGGACGCCCGTCCGTCACTGCGGTCAGGAAGTCGCCGGACAGGGAGTTGCGGTCAGGGAGTCGGCAGCGCGGTGCCGGTCTCGTGCATGAGGCCCGGCGGGGCGGTCGGCCGCCCCCTGGAATCCTCGGCCATGGCTTGACGTGCTCGCAACCCGTTCCCGGATGGCCCGGGGCGGCCTAGGGTGATCGCATGAAGGCCGAACTTCCCGAACTCCTGCTGCCCGACGCGGCAGCCTGGCGGCACTGGCTCGAGGAGAACCACGAGGCCTCGCCCGGCGTCTGGCTGATCGAGCACAAGAAGGGCGGAACGACGACGCTGCTCACGTATGCGCAGGCGGTCGACGAGGCGCTGTGCTTCGGCTGGATCGACGGGCAGGCGCGGGCACGTGACGACGGCAGCTACTTCCAGCGCTTCACGCCCCGCGGCCCGCGCAGCATCTGGTCCATCCGTAACCAGGGCCTCGTCGAGCGGCTGCGGGCCGAAGGGCGCATGCACGCGGCGGGGGAGCGGGCGGTCGCGGCAGCCCAGGCTGACGGCCGGTGGGAGCGGGCCTACGCCGGGCCCGCGACGGCCGAGATCCCGCCCGACCTGATGGCTGCGATCGAGGCCGACGACGCCGCGCTCGCCATGTTCCGCACCCTGTCCTCCCAAAACCGCTATGCGCTGATCTTCCGCCTCGCCCAGCTCAAGACGGATGCCGCGAAGGAGCGGAACATCGCTAAATTCGTCGCCATGCTGGCCCGCGGCGAGACCTTCTATCCGCAGGGCGGGAAGCAGGGCGGGAAGCAGGACAAGGAGCAGGGCGGCTAGCGGCAGGCCTGCTCGGCCTCCAGCATCGTCCAGGCCTGGAGTTGGGACGACAGGCTCACCGGTCCCTCCTGCCGCGGCGGAAAGAGGAACACGCCAGGGCCCGCCTGCATCCGGCCCGTCCAGAGCCGCTCCGCGGTGGTCGCGAGCAGGGAGCGGCCGGTGGCGGCGGCGCGCGCGCCGATCCCCGGCGTGGAGACCGCCAGGGCGAGGTAGCGTCCGAGGATCCCGGCGAACAGGCCGCCATCGCCGCTGGATCCCAACGGCAGTGCGCCGTCGTCGTCCGCCGTGGAGCGGGAGACCGCGTCCACCAGGTCCGCCGCATGCTCCAGGTTCTCCCGGCCGCCGACAGCGACGAGCGCGCCGAGCACCGTGCCCTGGTTGTACGTGTACACCCTCCGGTCGACGACGCCGCCCGCGGATCCGTCCGCCTTCACCCCGTCCAGGTACAGTCCCGTCGCCGGATCGTGCACGCGGGTGCGGAGCCAGTCGAGCAGTTCCTGTGCCCGGCCGAAGTCACCGGCGCGGGCGAAGAACAGGGCTGCCGGCGCCGTGGTCGCGGTGTTCTTGTAGTCCCTCGTGGTGTTCCAGAAGATGCCGCCACCGAGCTCGTCCGTATGCGCCGATCGCAGGGCGTCACCCAGGACGCGCACACGGCGCCGGGGGCGGCGCCGTCCCTCCATCGCATCGAGGCGCTGGAGGGTCAGGGCGAGCCAGGCCATGTCGTCGTAGTAGGAGTTGAGCCAGCGGCCGCCGTTCCGCAGCCAGATACCCCGGGCCAGCTTGCGGGCCTCGGAGAGGGCGTTCCCGGCCGGATCCCGGAGGTGCTCGTCCAGCAGGCAATCGAGGAAGTGCGCCTGCCACCAGTAGTGCCAGTGATGGCGGCGACCGATCGGGGCAGGGAGGGCGATCGCTCCGAGCCTCGTTCCGGGGACGTGCAGGCTCCGTCGGGAGAACAGGTGCCGCACGCTGTGGGCGGCCGACGCAGCGGCCTCGTCGGGAATGGGCATATGACCACCCTAGCCACAGGCCGTGACCCCCGCGTTGGGCAGGATGCGCAATTGATCGTCGTCCGGGTGCGCAGTGGTCCGCGTCACAGTACGCTGGGCGCGTGGATGGACCAATGGCGGCCCTCCCGCAGTGGAAGGATCAGGCATGGATATCAGGGGAGCAGTAGCCCTCGTCACCGGTGGCGCATCCGGGCTCGGCTTCGCCACCGCCCGCAGGCTGTTCGACGACGGCGCCTCGGTGGTACTGGTCGACCTTCCGCAGTCCGCCGGCGCCGATGCGGCAGCCGACCTCGACCCCGCCGGCACACGCGTCCGCTTCGTCGCCGCCGACGTCGCCGATCCCGCCCAGGTCCAGGCCGCGGTCGCTGCGGCGTCGGAACTCGGCCCGCTGCGCATCGTGATCAACTGCGCCGGAATCGCCACGCCGGGGAAGGTCCTCGGGCGCGACGGCGTCCTTCCGCTGGATCAGTTCGCACGCGTCGTCACCGTCAACCTGGTAGGAACCTTCAACGTCCTCAGGCTCGCCGCCGAGGCCATGGCGGTGACCGGCACGGTCAGCGGACTCGGCGGATCGGAGGAACGCGGCGTCATCATCAACACCGCCTCCGTCGCCGCCTTCGACGGCCAGATCGGACAACCTGCCTACTCGGCCTCCAAGGGTGGCGTCGCAGCGATGACCCTGCCCCTCGCGCGGGAACTGGCCCGCTCCCTGATCCGGGTCGTGACCATTGCCCCGGGGATCTTCGAGACCCCGATGATGGCCGGGCTGCCGCAGGAGGCCCAGGACTCGCTCGGCGCGCAGGTGCCGCACCCGTCGCGCCTCGGCAAGCCCGCCGAATACGCCGCGCTCGCAGCGCACATCATCGAGAACCAGATGCTCAACGGCGAGACGATCCGCCTCGACGGCGCCATCCGCATGGCGCCGAAGTAGCCGTTCCCTCAACCGCCCGGTCTCAACCGAAAGGACGGCTCGATGGAGAGCCAGCTGCCCACCGCCGATCTCCTCGGCTTCGAGTCCCTTCTGGCTGCCCATGAGCGGGAGAAGCTGCAGGACGTCCGGGATTTCCTCGCCAAGGAGGTTTCGCCGCACGCCATCGAGTGGTGGAACCGGGCCGAGTTCCCCTCCGGGATCCTGCCCAAGCTGGCCTCGCTGAATCTGAGTACGCCCGTGCAGCAGGGGTACAGCCACCTGTTCAGCGGCCTCGTGATCGCCGAGCTGACCCGCGCCGACACCTCGATCGCGACGTTCTTCCTGGTCCACCACGACCTCTTCGTCGAGGCGCTCCACACCTTCGGCAGCGAGGAACAGAAGGCCCGCCTCCTGCAGGACGCGATGAACCTCAGGATCACCGGTGCGTTCGCTCTGACCGAGCCGCAGCACGGGTCCGACGTCGCCGGCGGCATGACCACGACGGCGACGCGCGACGGAGACAGCTGGGTCCTCAACGGCGCGAAGCGGTGGATCGGCAACGGCACGTTCTGCGACTACATGTTGCTCTGGGCGAGGGACACCGCGACAGGGGACGTCCGGGGCTTCATCCTCGACGCCTCGCTGCCCGGGGTGACCCGGACAGCCATCGACAACAAGATCGCGCTGCGGACGGTCCAGAACGCCGACATCACCCTGACCAACGTGCGGATCCCCGAGGCGGACCGCTTCGCCGGGATCGAGTCCTTCAACGACACCCGCCAGCTCCTGCTCGGATCGCGCATCCTCGTCGGATGGCAGGCCGTCGGGCAGCAACTGGCCGCGTTCGACGTCGCCCGGCAGTACGCGGTCGAGCGCCACCAGTTCGGCAGGCCGATCGCAGGCTTCCAGCTCGTCCAGGACCAGCTCGTCACCATGATGGGCAATACGACGGCGAGCCTGGCCGTCATGGCGCGCATCGCGCAACTGCAGGAGGACGGGGCGTCCGACATGGTGCAGGCAGCCTTCGCCAAGTCCTTCACCACCGCGCGCATGCGGGAGACGGTCGCGCTCGGGCGGGGCATCCTGGGCGGGAACGGGATCGTGACGGACTACGCCATGGCGAAGATCTTCGCGGATGCCGAGGCGGTCTACACGTACGAGGGGTCCTACGAGATCAACAGCCTGATCGTGGGCAGGGCGCTGACGGGCATTTCCGCCTTCGCCTGACGCATCCTCTGCCAGCGCCGCCGTCGTTCCAGGGTTTTGGCCTGACAGAGCGTGTCGGGCGGCAACACGCCGACGTTCGAACCCCGCCTCCGTCAAGAACCAGGAACGACGGCGAGGGGTGCGGCCCGAGCGGCCCCGGCTGCGGCGTCGTGCACGCGTTTCGGCGAGGAACTGCGTGTCAGGCGGCAACACGCCGGAGTTTGAACCCCGTCGCCGTCAAGAACCAGGAACGACGGCGGCGGGGTGCGGCCCGAGCGGCCCGGCCGCGCCGTCGTGCACGCGTTTCGGCGAGGAACTGCGTGTCAGGCGGCAACACGCCGGAGTTTGAACCCCGCCTCCGTCAAGAACCAGGAACGACGGCGAGGGGTGCGGCCCGAGCGGCCCGGCCGCGCCGTCGTGCACGCGTTTCAGCAAGGAACTGCGTGTCAGGCGGCAACACGCCGACGTTCGAACCCCGCCTCCGTCAAGAACCAGGAACGACGGCGGCGGGGTGCGGCCGGAGCGACCCCGGCCGCGCCGTCGGGCACGCGTTTCGGCGAGGAACTGCGTGTCGGGCGGCAACACGCCGGAGTTCGACCCCGTCGCCGCGTGAAGCCGTCCACGACGCTGCAGGAGCCGCGGTCGGGCAGTGTCCGATCGGGAGTTCCACGGCGGCGCCGCCGCCATTCGAGGGCTGCGCCAGCCGGCCGGTCCGGTTCACATGACGGACCGAGTGAGGCCCACGCCACATTACTGGGTAGTATCCCAACAGCAATCCGTCGTATCCAGTGCCGCATACGCCCCGTTTTCCGTGCCCTGAAAGCAGGCTGTTGTGACAGTGCCCCTCGAAGTGTCCCCCGCGCAAGCCGCCGACCAGTTCAGCGAGACCGCGGGAGATCTCAGTTCAGATCTCCGTGCCGACGTGCGCCGCGTCAGCACCCTGCTCGGCGAATCGCTCGTCCGGCAACACGGGCAGGATCTCCTCGACCTCGTGGAGCGCGTCCGCCTGCTCACCAAGGAATCCAAGGAGTCCGGCACCGTCAGCGACGTCGGCGAGCGCGCAGTGCTCGCGGAGCAGGTCCGGGAGCTCCTCGCGGCACTTCCCATCGACCAGGCCACCGAGCTGGTCCGGGCCTTCGCCGCCTACTTCCACCTCGCCAACGCGGCCGAGCAGGTGCACCGCGTGCGCGGACTGCGGACGCGCTCCGAGGAGGACGGCTGGCTCGCGCAGACCGTGTCCCGGATCGCGGCCGACGCCGGTCCTGGCGCGCTCGCCGACGTCGTCCAGGAGCTCGACGTCCGCCCGGTCTTCACGGCCCACCCCACCGAGGCCTCGCGCCGTTCTGTGCTCGACAAGCTGCGTCGGCTCTCCGACATCCTCGCCGAGGCGACGACGGAGGGCTCGCAGCAGCGGCGCCGCCAGGACCGCAGGCTCGCCGAGGTCATCGACCTGATCTGGCAGACGGACGAGCTGCGCCAGGTACGGCCCACGCCGATCGACGAGGCGCGCAACGCCATCTACTACCTCGGTGACATCCTCACCACGTCGATGCCCGAACTGCTCGAGGACCTCTCGGATCTCCTTGCCGAGCACGGCGTCACCCTTCCCGCCGTCGGAGCGCCCGTGAAGTTCGGCTCCTGGATCGGCGGGGACCGCGACGGCAATCCCAACGTCACGGCCGCCGTGACCCGGGAGATCCTGCAGATCCAGAACCAGCAGGCCGTGCGGATCGCGATCCACTTCGTCGACCGGCTGATCTCCTCGCTGTCCTCCTCGACTGCCATCGTCGGAGCGTCCGCCGAGCTGACGGCGTCCATCGAGCGCGACCTCGCCAGCCTTCCGCGCCTCGACAAGCGGATCCTCGAGCTCAACGCCCAGGAGCCGTACCGGCTCAAGCTGACGTGCGTGAAGGCCAAGCTGCTCAACACCGCGACGCGGGTCCAGAACCAGACGGCGCATGAGCCGGGCCGCGACTACAACGACACCGCCCAGGTGCTGGCGGACCTCCAGCTCGTCGGGGACTCGCTCCGGCAGCACGCCGCGGGCCTGGCGGCCGACGGCGCCCTCGCCACGGCGTCGCGCGTCATCTCGTCCTTCGGCCTGCACCTGGCCACGCTCGACATCCGTGAGCACGCCGACATGCACCACGACGTCGTCGCGCAGCTGACAGACCGGCTGGGCGAACTCGAGGTGCCCTACCTGGAACTGGACCGGGAGGCCCGCCTGTGCGCGCTCTCCCGCGAACTGGCGTCCCGGCGTCCGCTGGCGACCCTCAACCCGCCGCTCGACGACGGTGCCCGCCGGACCTTCGATGTCTTCCGCGAGATCGCCTCGGCGCTGGAGACCTACGGACCCGATGTCATCGAGACCTACATCGTCTCCATGACGCGCGGCGCCGACGACGTCCTCGCCCCCGTGGTGCTTGCCCGCGAAGCCGGCCTGGTCGACGTCGTCGGGAACGGCTCAGGCGGCCCGGACTCGGGTGCTTTCGCGAAGATCGGGTTCGCCCCGCTGCTCGAGACCGTCGACGAGCTCCGGGTCTCGGCGGAGATCGTCGACACCCTCCTCTCCGACCCGACCTACCGGGAGGTGGTGCGACTTCGGGGCGACCTGCAGGAGGTCATGCTCGGCTACTCGGATTCCAACAAGGAGTCCGGCGTCGTCACGAGCCTCTGGGAGATCCACAAGACGCAGCGGCGCCTGCGCGACGTCGCGGCGAAGCACGGCGTCCGCCTCCGCCTGTTCCACGGCCGTGGCGGGTCGGTGGGCCGCGGTGGCGGGCCCACCTACGACGCGATCCTCGCGCAGCCCAACGGCGTGCTCGAAGGGGAGATCAAGTTCACCGAGCAGGGCGAGGTCATCAGCGACAAGTACTCGCTGCCGGCCCTGGCCCGCGAGAACCTCGAACTGTCCCTGGCCGCCGTCATGCAGGGCTCTGCGCTGCACCGCACCCCCCGCACGTCCGACGACGACCGCGACCGCTGGGCGGAGGTGATGGAGACGGTGTCCGATGCCGCCTTCACCCGGTACCGCTCCCTGATCGACCACGAGGACCTCCCGGCGTACTTCCTCGCGTCGACGCCGGTGGAACAGCTCGGTTCGCTCAACATCGGGTCGCGTCCCTCGAAGCGGCCGGACTCCGGCAGCGGCCTGGGCGGGCTCCGGGCCATCCCCTGGGTCTTCGGGTGGACCCAGTCACGGCAGATCGTCCCCGGCTGGTTCGGCGTCGGGTCGGGGCTGCGGGCTGCGCGCGAGGCGGGCCACGAGGGCCTGCTCGCCGAGATGCTCGACCGCTGGCACTTCTTCCGCACCGTGGTCTCGAACGTGGAGATGACGCTCGCCAAGACCGACCTCGTGATCGCGGCCCACTATGTGGAAGCCCTGGTGCCGGACGAACTGCAGCACCTCTTCGGCGTCATCAGGGAGGAGTACGAGCTGACCCTCGCGGAGATCCGCCACCTCACGGGCGAGCACGAACTGCTCGACAACCAGCCCGTGCTGAAGCGGTCGCTGGCGGTACGGGACCAGTACCTCGACCCGATCTCCTACCTGCAGGTCGAACTGCTGCGCCGGGTGCGGGCGGAGGCCGACGGCGGCCGCCCGGACGGGCAGTTGCAGCGGGCCATGCTGATCACCATCAACGGGGTCGCTGCGGGGATGCGCAACACCGGCTGATCCGCGCCCTCGCGTGTCTCTCCTGGGGCGAGGGGCACGCGCGCCGGAATACGTGTCGGGACGTGCCGGTTGCCGCCTCTGGAAGCTGACACCGGCCACGGCCGGATCATCTGCAAGGAGGAGCACCATGAAGGCAGTGTTTTACGAGAAGTACGGCGATCCCGACGTCCTGCAGTACGGGGACCAGCCCGATCCGAAGGTGGGGCCGGACTCGGTCCTCGTCGAGGTGCGTGCATCCTCGGTCAACCCGGTGGACTGGAAGATCACCGCCGGGTACCTCGACGCTGCCCTGCCGGCCTTCTTCCCGGTGATCCCGGGCTGGGACGTCGCCGGCGTCGTCGTGCAGCCCGGTCCGTCGGTGACGGAGTTCCAGGCCGGCGACGAGGTCATCGGGTACGTCCGCATGGACACCGTCGCGTTCGGCACGTTCGCCGAGCAGGTCGCCGCGCCCGTGCGGGCGCTGGCCCGGAAGCCGCGCAACGTCTCCTGGGCGGAGGCGGCCACCATCCCGCTCGTCGGGCTCACGGCGTACCAGGCGCTCCGGGCCGTCGGCGTCGGCGAGGGTGACACGGTCCTCGTCCACAACGGAGCGGGCGGCGTGGGGAACTACGCCATTCAGATCGCGAAGGCGTGGGGCGCCCGTGTACTGGCGACCGCCTCCGAGAAGAACCACGACTTCCTGCGGTCCCTGGGCGCGGAGCCGCTGACCTACGGCGAGGGACTCGCGGACCGCATCGCAGGCGCGGCTCCCGAGGGACTCGACGCCGTCGTCGACTTCGTGGGCGGCGACGACCTGCCGGCCTCCCTCGAGCACCTGAGGACTCCCGGACGGGTAGCCTCCGTGGTCGATGCAGAGGTCAAGGACAGGGGCGGACGCTACATCTTCGTCCGGCCGAACCCGGACGACCTGCTCGCCCTGACCGAACTCGTGGAAGCCGGCAGCGTGAAGCCCGTCCTCGCCGAGACCTTCCCGCTGGAGCGCGCGGCCGACGCCTTCCGCAGCAGCATGGAGGGCCACGTGCGCGGCAAGATCGCCGTCACGGTGGGCGACCAGGGCTAGCGAGGGCGGGAGGCGCCGTTCCGGGTGCCCGTGGGCGTGAGGCGTCGCTCCGACGGGTTCCCGTGGGTGGAGCACGGAACGTCCGGCGCTACGCGCCCGGCCCGGCGACGCTCAGTGGCGCGAGTGCTCGTAGTCGCCGCCCAGCAGGTCGAGGGGTTCGCGCTTGGCGTCCTCCTCCGCCCGGAGCCAGTGGCGGTAGGCGTGGTCCACGCGGTGCCGGCGCGATCCGGCGGTGATCAGCAGCAGGAAGATGGCCACAACGGCAGCGAAGGCGATGTTCACTGCGAACGGCTCGCCCAGCACCCGCTCGACGGCGATCCAGAGCAGCCCCCAGGAGACCGCCGCAGCCACGGAGAGGCGTCCCCGGTCCGTGGAGCAGATGACGGCGGCGGTCAGGAGGATCGCGAGGATGCCGAGGATCGCCCACGTGCTGCCCTTCCAGCCGAACAGGTCGGTGTTCCTGTCCGTCAGGAACGCCGCCGCATTGGCCGCGGCGGCCACGAGCACCCACCCGAGGTAGAGGCCGATCGGCGTATCCACGAGCGCACCTTCGAGGCGCGTCTCTGTCGGGTGGTCGTTCAGGGTGCGGACGGCAGACACCAGGGCGACGAGCAGCAGCAGGATGACCACGAGGCTGAGTGCCAGGTGGTTCGCCTGGGCGCTGAGGATCCATGCGAGGTTGAGGAGCATCGAGGCCGCGACCGCCCAACCGAGCTGTCGCTGGCGCTCGCTCGTCCGCTGCGAGGGCAGCCACTGGAAGGCCGTGTAGGCCACGAGCCCCCCGTAGATGACGCTCCAGATCGAGAAGGCCGACGACGACGGCGCGAGCAGCGTCGCGTCCGGAGCGAAGAGGCCGCCGGCGGCATCGCGGATGGACGGACCGCCGAAGGCACCGACGCCTACCGCCGACCCGAGGACGCAAGCGACAGCGCACAGGGTCACGGTGCACTGCCGCACGGTGTCCGGGTGCCAGGACCCGACGTGGCGGACCGTGGCCGTGCTGCCGCGGCGGATCACCGTTCCCGTCACGCGCGCCGCGGCGTTCGCCCTGTCGGACGCGAGGCGGAGCCGCTCACTCCGAGCCGCCGCGAGACGGAGCCGCTTGGTGCGGAGGGCCACGAGCCGGAGCCGGTCACTCCGCGCCGCCCCGGCGCGGAGACGCCCACCTCGGTTGGCACCAGGGCGCGAAGCGCCCTCACCCCGGGTGACGCCGGCACCCTTCCCCTCGGAGGGGAGGCCCCCGTTCGCGACGTCCGCATCCCCCGGCGTCGCCGTCCGACGGGCTCCCGTCATCCCGGCGCTCACCGCGTCGGAGAGCACTTCGGCTGCCGCGCCCCCGGTCGTCCCGGGGGCAGCGGGCTGCGCGGCCTTCAGCCGTTCGAGGACGCTCGTCGGCGGGGTGGCCGCAGCAGCTCCACCGGTGATCGTCGGCGGACCGGCCGGCCTGTCAGGAAGCCTGGGGCCCGGGTTCTTCGGGGTGCTCATGCGCTTTTGTGGCCTTCCGCTTCTTCTTGAGGGCGAGGACTGCCGCCGTGATGGCTCCCACCAGCGTACCCACAGCCATTCCGAGCAGAGCGCTGACCCCCACAGGGAAGCCGGTGGACGCCGCCGCGACGAAACCGAGACCGACCAGCCATGCGGTCCACAGGACACCTCCGGCCGCCGCCGCAAGCATGAACGGGCGCAGCGGAAGTTCGGCGATGCCCGCGGCCGCCACACTCGCGGTCCGGCCACCGGGAAGGAACCGGACGGCGACGACGGCGGCGTAGGTGGGCGAGGTGCCGGCCTTGTCGATGGCGTTGCGCAACCCGCGATGGATGGAGCGGCCCCAGCGGAATCGGTCGAGGAAGTGTGTCAGCTTGCGCCGGAACAGCAGGAAGATGGCGACGTCGCCGATCCAGCTGCCGGCGAACACGACGATGATCACGAACGGAAGGAGCACGATGTCGTGGGCCGACATGGTGCCGGCACCGATCACCAGGAGTTCGGAGGGCACCACGGGAAGCACCACGTCGACGAAGATGACGGCGAACATGACGAGGAGGTAGAGCGGTGCTGGGATGTCCATGCCGGGCAGGTCCACCCTGCAAATCTACCGTCCGGACACCGGAAATCCCGGGGGTCGGATGATAATCGGGGTGAAGATCAGGCGAACTCGGCGAGCGTGAGGCCCGACTCGAAACTCCGGTCCGTACCGTCCACGGGGTCGGTGAAGGCGATGCTGTGCGCCAGGAGCTGCAAGGGCTTCGCGTAATCGTCCGGGGCCTGTGGCTGGAGGACGGGGTAGAACGGGTCGTTGATGATTCCGAGCCCGAGTGACGCCATGTGCAGCCGAAGCTGGTGGGTCTTGCCCGTGTGCGGCTGGAGCCGGTACAGGCCCCGGTCCTCGCGCTGGTCGAGCAGGCTGACCGTGGTGTGCGTGTTCGGGGGTCCCTCCACCTCCTGCGCCAGCAGGTAGGTCCGCGACTTGACGATCCGGCTCCGCACGTCGAGGGACGCGGCATCGAGCCCCAGGTCGGCGCGCACGGGCGCGACGGCCCGGTACTCCTTGCGGATGCGCCGGTTCTCGAAGAGGAGCTGGTACGCGCCCCGCGTCTCCGGATCGACGGAGAACATGAGGATGCCCGCCGTCATGCGGTCGAGGCGGTGCATGGGGATGAGGTCCGGGAGATCCAGCTCCACCCGCAGCCGCACCAGGGCCGATTCCGCGACGTACATGCCGCCCGGTGTGGTGGGCAGGAAGTGCGGCTTGTCGACGACGAGCAGGTGGTCGTCCTGGTACAGGACGGACAGTTCGACCGGCAGGCGCTCCTCCACCGGCAGTTCCCGGTAGTACCAGACGAAGGTGTGCTCGCCGAGGGGAGTGGAACGCGTGAGGACCTCGCCGCCGAGTGCGACCACCTCGCCGCGGTCGAAGCGCTCGCCGATGCCCTCCGGATCCACGTGGTCGAAGCGGTCGAGGATGTACTCCAGCGCAGTTCCCCACGGGCCCTCGGAGGGGAGGCGGAGGCGCGTCGCGTTGACCCCGTTGCGCACGGGCAGGGGGGACTTCATCGCCATCAGCGCATCACCGGTCCAGTTCCGTCCACCCAGTCAGGGTAGTGCCGCTCCTGTCGGGGCTTCCAATCGGGGCTGGCAGTGCGGGCAGTAGTACAGTTCCCGGAGTTCGGTGTCCTTGTCCCCGAGCTGCTCGAGCGCCACCGGTGTACCGCAGCGCAGGCATCCCCGCCGGGAGCGGCCGTAGACCCAGAGGGTGTCGCCGCGCAGCCGGCCCGTGGTGGCCCTTGTGCTGCGCGCCTTGTTCGCTTCGAGGAGCTTCTTCGACAGTTCGACCATGCGCGGGAGGTTGGGTACTTCGCCCACCGGGGTGAGCGGGTGGACGCCCGCGAGGAAGCACAGTTCGCACCGGTACACGTTGCCGATCCCGGCGAGGTTCCGCTGGTCCAGCAGGGCCAGGCCGATCGGCCGGTCCGGCTGCTCGAGCAACCGGCGCAGCGCCTCGTCCGGGTCCCAGTCGGGCCCGAGGAGGTCCGGGCCCAGGTACCCGACGGCGTCCTCTTCCTCGGATCGTGGAATCACGCGCAGGAACCCGAGTTCGAACCCCACGACGACGGCGTCGTCCGTCTCGAGGATACAGCGGGCCTTGAACGCGGGCCTGCGCCATTTCTCCCCGTGCGCGTAGACGTGCCAGAGCCCTTCCATCTTCAGGTGCGAGTGGATGTCCCACCCGTCGTCGCCCCCGCCGCGGATGAGCAGGTGCTTGCCGCGGGCGACGGTCTCCTGGACGGTGTCGCCGGTGAAGTCCACGGTCGCGAAGCGCGGTACACGGATGTCGCAGCGCGTGAGGACCTTCCCGGCGAGGGCGCTGTGCAGTTCGCGGGCTGCACGCCAGACGGTGTCCCCCTCAGGCACGGATCCTCAGCCCCCTCGGCGTCGGGTAGAACCCGGCGTCCGCGAGGGCGCGTCCGATGTCGGTGTCCAGGATCTCGCCGCCGTTGACCTTCTCGACGGCCATCTTGTCCGCCGCACCCCGGCGGATGACCGTGACCAGGGCGAGCGCGGCGGCCCGCAGGACGTCGGCGTCCTCCGTGAACGTCAGGAGCGTCTTTCCGCCGCGCTCCACGTACAGGGCGAGTGCCCCGTCGACGAGCACCACGAGGGCGCCCGCCTTCCGTCCGGCGCGGTGCCCGCCCTCGGCCTGCGGCCAGTTGAGCGCCGCGCCGTAGGGGTTCGCCGGGTCCGTCGCTGCCAGTGCCACGGCCTTCAGGGGCGGGGTTTCACCGCCGAGGACGTCCTGCGCGGTGGGCAGCTGGTTGTCCGCGCTGAAGGAGCGCAGGCGGTCGACCGTCGCAGGTACGGCGAACTGCGCCGCGCCGAGGTGCTCGATGAAGTAGCCGCGGCGGCACCGGCCCATCTCCTCGAGCCGGGCCAGCACCTTGTACATGAGGCCGAAGCCTCCGGGGATACCCTCGTTGCCGACGGCGCCGCGGGTGACCACGCCGTAGCGGTCGAGCAGCAGCTCCGCCGTGGCGTGGGCGTGCAGCGTCGTCTCGGCTTCCACCGCGGGCAGCATGTTCCATCGGCCGGCAGCCAGGGGAGGGGTCGCGCGCTGGTAGCCGCCGCTCCCGGCGTCGTCCCCCGCAATGCTCAGCCGCATCGATGCTCCGGTGAGCGACTTGCCCGGCGCGCGGCCCAGCCGTCCTGCACGCGACGTGCGCGCGCGTGCCGGTGCGGGCCGCTGCTTGTGCGCGGTCTTGCCGTTGGCGAGGAGCGAACGCACGGGCGTGAACGTGTCATTGCTGATCCGGCCCGCCCACACCAGGTCCCAGAGGGCGGTCACGACGGCGGTGTCCGAGGTCGCCTCCTGCACGTCGAGCAGGTTGGTCAGCTGGCGCAGGAAGTAGCCGCCGCCCCCGGCGAGCAGGTCGAGCAGCGCCGTGTGCAGCGAGGACGGCTCGAACGCGGGGTCGGGCCGCAGCGTCAGCGGGGCGTTCTCGGCCAGGTGCAGCGCGATCCAGCCGTCATTGCCCGCCAGCGATCCCGCGCCGGACCAGAGCACCTCGCCCGTCGCGGTCAGCTCGTCGAGCATCGCCGGGGCATAGTTGGCCACGCGCTGCGCGAGGATCAGCGGTTCCCACGCGGATGCGGGGATCGGCACGCCGGACAGCTGGTCGATGACGGTGACCACCCCGTCGAGACCCCGAAGCCCCGAGCCGATGTGCTGCCAGACCGGCAGGAACCGGCCGTAGGCCGTGGGGTCGACCGGTTCGACCTCCTGCCGCAGCGCGGCGAGGGAGCGACGGCGCAACCGGCGGAGCACCTCGACGTCGCACCATTCGCTGGAGGCGGGAGCGTGCACGGTGATGGTGCCCGGAGCCGCTCCGGATGCCGCGGAGATGTCGAGCACGGGGACCGATTCCGCAGGCCGGAACTCGCCCTCGACGACCCGCCCGGCACCTGCGAGGCGCTGCAGTGAACCTGCGACGACGGCGACCCCGAGGCCCAGGTGCGACGCCGCTTCCGCCGCCGTGAACGGCCCGTGGGTGCGGGCGTACCGTCCCACGAGGTCTCCGAGGGGATCGGCCACGGGTTCGATGAACGCGAGGGGGATGCCCATAGGCAGCGGGACGCCCAGCGCATCGCGCAGCCGGGCCGCGTCCTCGACGGCGGAGACGCGCTCCACGCCCGCGATGTGGACCGTCAGGGCCCGGTTGGCCCGGACCAGCGCGGCGACGTGCTGCTGGACGACGTCGGCGGACGCGCGCCCGGGGCCCGGAACAGCGACCTCACCGGAAGGAGAACCGCCGGAAGGAGCATCGCCGGCAGGGGCCTCGAGCCGCCGGGAGATCTCGTCGATCGTCAGCGGTCCGAGCAGCCGCAGCAGATCGGCGACGCCCTCCAGCCCCCGCGCCAGGCGGTCCGGCTTGAGGCGCTGCAGTTCCAGCTCGGTGTCGGCGATGACCTGCGCGTCCAGCAGTTCCCGCAGCTCGGCGCGGCCGAGCAGCTCGTTGAGGAGGGTCGGGTCCAGTGAGAGGGCGGCGGCCCTGCGCTCGGCCAGCGGGGAATCGCCCTCGTAGAGGAACGACGCGACGTAGCCGAACAGCATGGACCGTGCGAACGGGGAGGGCTGTTGCGTGGTGACCTCGACGATGCGCAGCTCCCGGCGCTCGAGCGATGCCGCGATGTCCTTCAGCGCGGGGAGGTCGTAGACGTCCTGCAGGCATTCGCGCACCGTCTCGAGGACGATCGGGAACGTGGGGTACTTCTTGGCGACGTCGAGCAGCTGCGCCGAACGCTGGCGCTGCTGCCAGAGTGGCGTCCGCTTGCTCGGGTTCTGGCGGGGGAGCAGCAGGGCGCGCGCCGCGCATTCGCGGAACCGTGAGGCGAAGAGCGCCGATCCGCCGACCTCCGCGGTGACGATGCCGTCGAGCTCCTCCGCGTCGAAGAGGAAGAGGTCGGCGCCGGGAGGTTCGTCGTCCATGAGCGGTACACGGAGCACGATGCCGTCGTCGGAGGCCATCGCCGAGCCGTCCATCCCGTAGCGCTGCTCGAGCCGGGCTCCGACGGCGAGCGCCCAGGGCGCGTGCACCGGCATGCCGAACGGGCTGTGCAGGACCACGCGCCAGTCGCCGAGCTCGTCGTGGAAACGCTCGACGACGAGCGTCCGGTCGCTCGGAACGACTTCCGTGGCCTCGCGCTGCTCTGTCAGGTAGGTGATCAGGTTGCCGGAGGCCCAGGCGTCGAGCCCGATCCTCGCGCAGCGTTCCTGGGCCTTCTCCGTCGTGGTCCCGGACATCTCGCGGACGAAGGCGCCGAGGGCCCTGCCGAGTTCGACGGGCCGGCCGAGGGAGTCGCCCTTCCAGAACGGGAGCTTGCCCGGCTGCCCGAACGCGGGGGAGACCAGCACGCGGTCGTGCGTGATCTCCTCGATGCGCCAGCTCGTGGCCCCGAGCGCGAAGACGTCTCCCACGCGGGATTCGTACACCATCTCCTCGTCCAGTTCACCGACGCGGCGGCCGCCGGCGCGGGGTCCCTCGCCGTCGGATCCGACGAGGAACACCCCGAAGAGGCCGCGGTCGGGGATGGTGCCGCCGGAGGTGACCGCCAGCCGCTGGGCACCGGGCCGGCCCGTGATGGTGCCTTCGACGCGGTCCCAGATGATGCGCGGCCGCAGCTCGGCGAACTCGTCCGACGGGTAGCGGCCCGCGAGGAGGTCGAGGGTGGCGTCGAAGGCGGAGCGGGGCAGGGTGGCGAACGGCGCGGACGTACGGACGACGTCGAACCATTCCTCGACGTCGATGGTGCCGAGCGCCGCGGCCGCGACGGTCTGCTGCGCCAGGATGTCGAGCGGGTTGGTGGGGATGTACAGGGGTTCTATCTGCCCCGCGAGCATGCGCTCTACCGTGACCGTGGTGTTGACGAGGTCCCCGCGGTGCTTGGGGAAGAGGACGCCCTGCGACACCTCGCCCACCTGGTGCCCGGCCCGGCCGACGCGCTGCAGGCCGCTGGCCACGGAGTGCGGCGACTCGACCTGCACGACGAGGTCCACGGCGCCCATGTCGATACCGAGTTCCAGCGAGCTCGTGGCGACGACGCAGCGCAGGCGCCCCGACTTGAGGTCGTCCTCGATGAGGGCGCGCTGGTCCTTCGAGACGGAACCGTGGTGGGCCCGGGCGAGGAGCGGCTCCGCACCGGTGGTCTGCCCGGCCTGCGCCATCATCTGCGCGGGTGTGGCCGTGGTGTACGCGAACGACGGCGCGGCCTCGGCAGGCCCGATAGCGGCCGATTCGCCGCCTGCGGCCCACACGGCCTCGCGTTCGAGCCGTTCGGCGTGGATCTCGTTCAGTCGCGCCGTCAGGCGTTCCGCGAGCCGGCGGGAGTTGGCGAACACGATGGTCGACCGGTTCTGCTCGATGAGGTCGACGATCTTCTCCTCGACGTGCGGCCAGATGCTCGCCTGAGGCACGGCGTCGCCGTCGTCGTCGGTGTTGGCGGCCGCCCCGCCGAGTTCCGTCATGTCCTCCACCGGCACGGTGACCGTGAGGTCCCACTGCTTCCTGGAGGGCGGGGCCACGATCTCGACCGGGGCGTTGCCCGAGAGGAACCGGGCCACCGTCTCCTTCGGTTCCACCGTCGCGGAGAGGCCGATGCGTTGCACGGGCTTCTCGAGCAGCGCGTCGAGGCGCGCCAGGGACACGGCGAGGTGGGCACCGCGCTTGGTGCCCGCGACGGCGTGGACCTCGTCGATGATGACGGTGTCCACCTCCAGGAGCGTCTCGCGCGCCTTGGAGGTGAGCATGAGGAACAGCGACTCGGGAGTCGTGATGAGGATGTCCGGCGGCCGCGTGAGCATGGCACGGCGCTCGGCCTGCGGAGTGTCCCCGGACCGCACCCCCACGGTGATGCTCGGCGCCGGGAGGCCGAGGCGCTTCGCGGTCTGGGTGATGCCGATCAGCGGAGCCCGGAGGTTCCGCTCGACGTCGACGCCCAGCGCCTTCAGGGGGGAGATGTACAGCACGCGGGTGCTGCGCTTCGGCGCAGCCACCTTGCGCCCCTTGGCCGGCGCCGCGGGCCCCGAGCCGTCCGGCTCGTTGCCGCCGTCGCCCGAGGCGATCAGCCGGTCCAGGGCCCAGAGGAAGGCTGCAAGCGTCTTGCCGGATCCGGTGGGCGCGACGACGAGCGCGTTCGAGCCCGCGGAGATGGCCCTCCACGCGCCTTCCTGGGCAGGGGTGGGCTCGGAGAAGGCTCCCGCGAACCACTCATGGGTGGCGGGAGTGAACCTCGTCAGCACCTGCGTCACTCCCTCATCATGCCCCAGCCCACCGACACTTGATCCGCGTCCCGGAGCGGGGAGGTGCACGGGACGTGGACAGGGACGCTGACGGCGGAGGCGCACCGGGAGGATCCAGCTCTCATGACGCTTCCTGCATCCCACCCCGCGTAGTACATGGAACTATGTACTATTGGGGGATGGACACGCTCACTCATCACTCTGTGCTTGCCAGGTTCGGCTACGCCTTGTCGGATCCGGTCCGGGCCCGGGTCTTGCTGGCACTACGGGACGCGCCGTCCTATCCGGGTGAGCTGGCCGCGCTGGCGGGCGTGAGTAAGCAGCGGTTGTCGAATCATCTGGCATGCCTGCGAGGGTGTGGGCTGGTTGTCGCCGTTCCCGAGGGGCGGCGTGTCCGGTACGAGTTGGCCGATCCGAAACTGGGGGACGCACTGACCGCCCTCCTGGGGGTTGTTGCGGTCGGCAACCCCGAGTGCTGCTGCACCGCTGAAGAGAATCACATCGATGGAAAGGCCTGCTGCTGATGAGTACTCACACGTCGACGAAGTCGGATCGGTCAGTGCGACCTGCCCCGACCACGGAGCGTCGGGCGGTCCTGTCCCGGCGTATCCGCCTGTTCGTGGCCGCGACGATCACCTACAACGTCATCGAAGCGGTCGTTGCGATCAGCGCCGGCACGATCGCGTCCTCGAGCGCCCTGATCGGGTTCGGTCTCGATTCGATCGTGGAGGTCCTGTCCGCGGCCGCCGTGGCGTGGCAGTTCGCCGGCCGGGACCCGGAGGCCCGCGAGAAGACCGCGCTCCGTCTGATCGCGTTCTCGTTCTTCGGCCTCGCCGCGTTCGTGACCTTCGACGCCGTCCGGACCCTGCTCGGCGCGTCCGAACCCCAGCATTCCCTTGTCGGGATCATCCTCGCCGCGGTCAGTCTGGCCGTCATGCCGTTCCTGTCCTGGGCCCAGCGCCGGGCCGGCCGTGAACTGGGCTCCCGCTCCGCTGTCGCGGACTCGAAGCAGACCCTGCTCTGCACCTACCTGTCCGGTGTCCTGCTGGTCGGGCTGCTGCTCAACAGCACCCTCGGCTGGTCCTGGGCCGACCCGATCGCCGCCCTGGTCATCGCAGCCGTCGCCATCAAGGAAGGCCGTGAAGCCTGGAAGGGTGACTCCTGCTGCGCACCATCATTCGGAAACCTCGACGCCGATCGAAGCGTTGACGCGTGCGGGAGCACCCCGGAGGGCGGCACGGACTCGTGCTGCAGCACGGACACCGCCGAGACCACCGACCGCACGACCAGCGCGGCCGCGGCGGCGCCGAATACCCCTGCGGGAGTTGCACCGCTGACGTTGACGAGCCAACCCGCCGGTCCCAGCGCCACAACAGGCACCCCGCAAAGTACTGCTGCCGGCGCGTCCTGCGCTTGCTGCGCGCACGACTAGCGCACCCCCGGGATCATCCTGATCCACCTGATTCATCACCGGTTCCCCGCACTCGGCGGGGAACGAGTACGACCACGCTGTTCCATGACGAGGAGACACCACCGTGCCGACCCCCGCCCCCGCTTCCAGCGCGACCCTCGGCGCAAAGAATGGCCTGAGCGTGCAGAACCGGATAGCGATCGGCCTGCTCGCCGCGGCCGCCCTCGTCATCGGCCTCGTCATCCTGTTCAACACGCTCGGCGAGGATGAAAGCCAGGCCGCGGGTACGTCGGGTACCGCCGCCAGCGTCGTGCGGGAGGACAGCCACCGCCTGTCCCAGGCTCCGGATGAAAAGGCCGTCCTGGTCGAGTTCCTCGACTTCGAATGCGAATCCTGCCTCGCCGCGTACCCGCTCGTGGAAGACCTCTCCGAGGAGTACGGGCAGAACCTGACCGTTGCCTCCCGCTACTTCCCGCTGCCTGGACACCCGAACTCCGAGACCGCGGCAGCAGCTGTCGAGGCCGCCGCGCAGCAGGGCAGGTTCAAGGACATGCACGCCCACATGTATGAGACGCAGACCGAGTGGAGCCACACCAGCGAGGACCGGTCTCCGGTCTTCAGGGGTTATGCGGAAGATCTTGGCCTCGATATGGCTGCTTACGACGCCGCGATCGCCGACCCGGCGACGATGGAGCGGGTGAACGCCGACAAGGCCGACGGCATGGCCCTGAACGTCGAGGGAACCCCGACGTTCTTCCTCGACGGCCGGAAGATCCAGCCCGCAACGGTCGAGGAATTCCGCAGCCTCATCGAAACCGCCATCGCGGACTAGGCACGATGGCACACACCACCAGCGAGGCCGGCTCAGCACCGCACACATTGCAGGACGACGTATCCGCCGTACCCGGGTTCGCGCGCAGGGTCCCGTTCGGGATCATGCTCGTGGCTACCGGTGTCATCGGATGGGTAGCCGCCGGAATCCTGATCCTCGAGAAGCTCGAGCTCTATCGGGACCCCGACCACGTCACGAGCTGTGACATCAACCCGTGGGTGTCCTGCGGACAGGTCATGGAAACCTGGCAGTCCGAGCTCTTCGGCTTCCCCAACCCCTTCATCGGGCTCGTCGGCTTCACCATCATCGTCACCACCGGCATGGCCCTGCTCGCCGGAGCCCGGTTCGACCGCTGGTACTGGGCCGGCCTGCAGATAGGCGTCACACTCGGAGCCGTGTTCGCGACCTGGCTGTGGAGTCAGGCCCTCTTCGACATCTACATCCTCTGCCTCTACTGCATGGTCGTCTGGGCGGCGATGATCCCCCTGTTCATCCTCACCACGGTCCGCACCATGGTCCACGGCGTCATCCCCGCGCCCGCTGTCCTCACCCGATGGCTCGCGGAATGGGTCGGACCGATCATCGTCCTGACCTACATCGCCGTCGCAGCCTCCGTGTTCTTTCGTTTCCTCCACGTCTTCACCTGACCCGTCGACGAAGCCACATCGGACCCGCGATCAGTGAGGCTATGAGGCGGGCTGCAGCGTCCCGACGGTCATGAGGACGATCGACGTCGCCGAGCAGGCCGGGATCTCCTGCGGCAGGACGAGCGAGTCGGTGGCGCCCGGAGGGTAGATCCGGAGTCCTGTGGCCGGCGTGATGCCGCAGTCGGTGCCGTAGTTCTGGGCATTGGTCTGCCGGAGGGTCGTCGTGACGGACCCTCCCGGAGCGAGCGCCACCGGGACTGCCGCCGCGCCGTCGCGCTCCGCGGCGGCCCCGATCTGGGTACCCGACGCATCGACGAAGGACACCCCGGGGTAACCGTCGACGACGCACTCCTGGTCGGAGGCATTGGTCAGCACGAGCGTCCGGTAGACGCTCCCCGCTGCACCGCCCCCGGGCTGGTCCTCGATCGCGCCGGCCAGTTGCGCGGCGGAGCAGGTCCCGGCAGCTGCGGGGGTGGAAGCGGAAGCGCTGGAGGAGGGCGACGGCACTGCACCCGCGCTGGCGGAAGCGCCTGCCGACTCGCCTGCCGGTTCAGACGCCGGAGCGGACGCCGCCGGCGATGCGGAGGCGCTGGCGGAGGCCGGATCCGGCGCCGCCTGGGAGGTCGCGCCCGGCTCTGCCGTCGGTGTCTGGCTCATCGGTGCCTCGCTCACCGCCGGGGTCGCTGCGGACGGCGAGGCAGAGCCTGCCGGCTCGAACAGCGCGCAGCCGCTCAGCGCGACGACGGCTCCGGTGGCCGCAACGGCCGAGATCCAAGGTTTGCTCCCCAGCAGATTAGTCATGGCCTCACCCTATGTCCGGCGCTCCACGCGTCCGGCAGGCGGACCGTGGCGTACCACGATCGTTATCGGCGGGGCTTCACTCGTGGTGGTAGGAGCGACCACCGGCTATCTCCTGGGCCCGGTACACCTGTTCGGCGAGGATGAGGCGCACGAGCTGGTGCGGGAACACCAGCGGCGACAGGGACCAGACGAAGTCCGCCCGCTGGTGCACCTGATCGTCCACGCCGTAGGCGCCGCCGATGATCACCGTGACGCTGCGGGACGCTTCGAGCGGTCGCAGCAGGGTGCGGGACAGCGTCGGGGAATCGATGGCCTTGCCGCGCTCGTCGAGCAGCACCACGAAGTCGCTGCCGAGCCGGGCGAGGAGCCGCTCGGACTCCTCCTTGCGGGCGGCGTCGTGCTCCCGTGCCGAATGGGCGATCAGCTGCCAGGACAGGTCGAACGGCTTCTTGAGCCGCTTCGCGTAGCGGTCGATTCCCTCCGACACCCAGCTCTCGTGCTTGCGGCCCACTGCGAGCACCCGGATTGCCATGTCCTCAGGTTATCGCGGGGTGAGAAGCCGCTGAAAGCGGGGTGGAAAGCCCGCTGAAAGCGGGGTGGAAAGCCCACTGAAAGGGGGGTGGAAAGCCCGCGAAAGTGGAGTGAAAAACCCCTCAAAAGGGGCGGAAACAGGTTGGGAAGGGTGAACCTCCGCGGAACGCTAGGCAAAGAACAAGCGCTTGCACAAGTACTTCGCCCCCCGAACTTAACCTGTCCAACCGTCCCTGCGCTCAGTACGCTGGCTGAATTCTGGGAGGACCACGAATTGGACGAAGGGGGCGGCAATGTCGACCATCACCGGCGGAATGGACGGAACAAGCACAGCGGGCAATGAGGCACGCTCCCGACGACGAACGGTCGGCGTGGTCCTCGCGGGCGGCGTCGGCACGCGCATGGGGCTGGAGATCCCCAAGCAGCTGGTACCCGTCGCCGGCCGGACCAGCCTCGAGCACACCGTGGACATCTTCCAGCAGTGCCCGTTCATCGACGAGATCATCGTCATGATGGACCCCGGGTCCATGGACCGCGCCGAGAAGCTGGTGACGCGTGAGCGCTTCCCGAAGCTCACCGGCCTGCTGCCCGGCGGCCGCGACCGCAACGAGACCTCCTATCTGGCCCTGCGGGAGATCGCGACGCCCGGCGCCAAGGTGGTCTTCCACGACGCCGTGCGCCCGCTGGTCGACCCGAGCATCATCCGCGCCTGCGTCGACGCACTCGACACCTACGACGCCGTCGATACCGGCATCCCCTCCGCGGACACCATCATCGAGGTGGACGAGCACGACATCATCCGCGCGGTCCCGCCGCGCGCCTCCCTCCGCCGCGGCCAGACCCCGCAGGCGTTCCGGTGGGACACCCTCATGGAGGCCTACGGGCACGCCCGCAGCGACGCGGAGTTCGCCGCCACGGACGACTGCTCCGTCGTCCTGAAGTACTGCCCGGACGTCCCGATCATCGTGGTCCCGGGCCACGAGGCGAACATCAAGATCACGCATCCGATCGACATCCACCTGGCCGACAAGCTGTTCCAGCTCAAGCACCAGCACGTCGATCCGGTGCCGTTCCCCGCCGCGTCCCTGCGCGACGCCGTCGTCGTCGTGTTCGGCGGCAGCTCCGGCATCGGCGGCGAACTCGGACGGCAGCTCCAGGACGAGGGCGCGCACGTGGTCTGCCACAGCAGGACCGGCAGCGGCACCTTCGTGGAGGACCGCGCCTCGGTCTCGCGGGCGCTCGCCGCCGCGGCGGCGCAGCACGGACGCATCGACCACGTGGTGCTTACCGCCGGCGTCCTGACGATCGGCGACCTCGTGGACCTCTCCGACGAGCAGCTCCAGCACGACGTCGGCGTCAACCTCATGGCCGCGTTCGTCGTCGCGCAGGAAGCCCACTCCTACCTCGCCGAGTCCTCCGGATCGCTGCTGCTCTTCTCCTCCAGCTCCTACACCCGCGGCCGCGCCAAGTACACGGTGTACTCGGCGACGAAGGCCGCGCTGGTCAACCTGACGCAGGCACTGGCCGACGAGTGGAGCGGCGACTCCATCCGCGTCAACTGCATCAGTCCCAGCCGCACGGCCACGCCGATGCGCGAGAAGGCGTTCGGCCACGAGGACGAGCACACCCTCGTCCAGGCCGCCGACGTCGCGCGCGTCAGTGCCCAGGTCCTCGCCTCCGACATCACGGGGCAGGTGTTCGATGTCCGCCTGCCGCAGGTCGATCCGCTGCCGACACAGCTTGAAAGTGTCCGGTGACCGCCCCCGCCCTGACAGCCGACACCGATCGGCTGGTGATCACCGGCGCGCGGATTCCCTCCGGTGACGCCCTGTCCGTGCTGCTCGGCGGACGGCGAATCTGGACGGTCCGGGCGCCTCGCCCGGACGACGACGGCGTCCTCAGCGTCCCCTGGCCTCCGGCCCTCGCCGAGCGCTTCACGGGGAGCGCGCGGCTCGCAGTCGAGCATGCGGGCCGTGAGATCGCCGCGTCGACGGTCGTGTTCGAGGACGACGCGTCCGACTTCGACCTGAGCGAACCGGGCACGGGCATCCCCCTGGTGGTCAACAAGTGGGGCCGGATCGCACGGTCCTTCGAGGGCCGCGACGCCGCGCTCGTCGAGCACGTCCTGGATGAGGCCGAGCACCTCATCGAGGTGCTGCGCCGGACGGTCGGCGTCGAGCTGTTCGTCACCGGAGGCACGCTGCTCGGGCCCGTCCGCAACGGCCGCATCATGGCCCACGACGACGACGCCGACCTCGCGTACCTCAGCGCGCACCCCAATCCGTCCGACGTGATGCTGGAGAGCTTCCGGATCGAGAGGGTGCTCGTGGACCAGGGGTACGAGGTGGTGCGGCATTCCAACGGCCACCTCCAGCTCATGTTCCCGGGTGGAACGGTGACCGACCGCTTCTACCTCGACATCTTCACCTACTTCGAGTGCAACGGCTGGTTCTACGGGACCTTCCACGCACGTGAGCGCGCGGACAGGGTCACGATCCACCCGCTCAAGCCCCTCCCCGTGAACGGGCGGCTGCTGCCCGGTCCGGCGGAACCCGCGCAGCTCCTCGCGGCGATCTACGGGCCGTCCTGGGAGGTGCCCGACCCCACCTTCACGTTCGTCACCCCGCCGGCCGCGTTCCGCCGGTACTACTGGTGGCTGAACCACTTCGACGTCGACCGCGAGAACTGGGAGGACCACCACCGCGCCGAGATCGAGGCCGGTCCCGCCACGACACCGTCGCGCCTCGCCGTCACGACCGCGGAGCAGCTGCCGCCGTCGTCGACCGTGCTCGACCTCGGCTGCGGGCTCGGAGCGGACGCGAGGTACCTGGCGGACCGCGGACACCGCGTCCTCGCCGTCGACTTCAGCCGGCCGGCGCTCGTCTGGGCGCAGGAGAATTTCGGGCACGACGGCGCCGTCCTGTTCGAACGCGCCAACCTGACCATGGCCCGCTCCGCGCTGCACCTGCGGAAGCGGTGCGCGGACCTCGGCGGGACGGTCCACGTGTACGCCAACCACCTGTTCAACGCGCTCAGTCCGCTCGGCTGGGACACCACGCTGATGCTCATCAAGCACCTCCTGGCAGAGCCCGGGAGCCGGGCGTTCCTCGAGGTGGGTGTGGCCGACACGGAAGGATCGGCCAGCTGGTCCGAGTACCAGCCCGTCGACTGGACGAGGTTCCAGGAGCAGTTGCGCCGGTACTCGCTGAGCGCAGAGGAGCAGGACGACGACGGAGCAGGCGCGGCGACAGGCCGGCGCGTGCTCGTGAGGAGGGAGATGACATGACGCAGACCACGGTATGGAAGGTCGGCAAACGCTTCGCACGATGGAGCGGTGTCGCGGAGCCCTTCGTGGCGCTCCGGAACGAGGTGGAGCAGTTGCGGGAGCAGGTCGTCCGGCTGGATGCGGAGGTCGTCCGCCTCGACGCGGACCTGGACGAGTCACGCCGGCTCAACCTGAGGGCGGCAGAACTGCTCGACGTCGTCTACGAGGAACTGGGCGCACGACGCCCCGGACGGGAGGGAACATCATGACCGCCTACGAGGAGGGGCCCCCGCTGGAGATCATCGGCGGCTTCGAGAGCACCTTCATGCCCGCGCACGATCGCGACATCTTCGAGACCACGGAACACGATGTCCGCTGGCGCGAGGATCTGGACCTGCTCGCGAAGTCGGGCATCACGAGGCTGCGTTACCCCATCCGGTGGCACCGCATCGAGGAGACCGAGGGCAGCTACGACTGGTCCTCCACCGACGAGGTGATGGGCCACCTGCGGGAGCACGGCTTCCGGCCCATCGTCGACCTCGTCCACCACACGAGCTACCCGGCCTGGCTCACCGACGGCTTCGCCGACACCCGCTTCGGTCCTGCCTACCTGCGGTACGCGGAGGCCTTCGCCCGCCGCTATCCCTGGGTGGAGGAGTACACGCTCTTCAACGAGCCGTTCTCCACCCTGTTCCTGTCCGGGCACGAGGCCATCTGGCCCCCGTACCACTCCGGCCTGCAGGGGTTCGTGGACCTTCTCGTCAACGTGATGCCCGCCGTCGCCGAAGCGAGCCGCCTGTACCGGGAGCTGTTGCCGGCCGCCCGCCACGTCTGGGTGGACACGTGCGAGTTCCATACGGGCTCCGACGCCTCGGGGCAGCGGTACGCGGACATGGCCAACGACCGCCGCTTCCTCGTGATCGATGCCTTCCTGGGCAGGGGGTACGACGTCGACAGCCAGCTCGGACGGGACCTCGCACCCGTCGGCGGGGAACGGCTGCTGTCCCTGCCCACCGGCAGCATCGACGTGCTGGGACTCGACTACTACGCGCACTGCCAGTGGAACTTCTCGGAGCAGGGCGGGACGGCGCCCACACCCACCCCGCTGCCGCTGGCCGACCAGATCCAGCAGTACTGGGAGCGGTACGCCCTGCCGTGCATGCTCACCGAGACCAACGTCCGCGGGCACACCTCGGACCGCGCCACCTGGCTCAAGTACGTGCTCGAGCAGTGCGAGGACGCCCAGGCGCGCGGCGTGGTGATGGACGGCATCTGCTGGTTCCCCGTCGTGGACTCCACCGACTGGAACTCGCTGCTCTTCCGCTGCGAGGGCTCCGTGGATCCCGTGGGCGTGTACTGGCTCGACGAGGACCTCGAGCGGCGCGCGTCGGTCATGTCGACGTCGTACGCGCTCGCCGCCGGGGGCGCCCGCTCGGGCGATCTTCCCGCCTACCTGCTCGCTGAACCCGTGGCCACCTGGCTGCAGGGCTATCGATCCCAGATGGCCCATTGGGACTGGCAACAGCCTCCCGGAACCGATGTCGGTTCGAGTCTTCCCCGTACAACTACCCGAATGGAATTGAGGATCGTCGATGCAAAGTGAACTCATTGTTTTGTCGCACCTGCGGTGGGATTGGGTCTGGCAGCGACCTCAACAGCTCGTGTCGCGCCTGAACAAGGCGCCCGGACGGAAGACCTGGTTCGTGGAGGAACCCCTCACGCCGCAGGGCGTCGAGGTTCCGCAGAACCGCCTGGGCACCGCGGAGGTGGACGGCCTCACGCGGGTCTGGCTGGAGATCCCCGAGCAGGGCAGGCACGTCGGCTTCTTCGACGAGGTCATGCCCGACTACATCGCGCAGCTGCCCGAGCTCATCGGGCCCCCGTCGGGTGACCGCGTCGTCTGGATCTACACCCCGCTGGCCCTCGAAGCGGCGCTCGCGCTCGAACCGACGACGCTCGTGTTCGACGTCATGGACGATCTCGCCGCCTTCAAGAACGCGGCTCCCGAGCTCCTCGTGCGGCAGCGCCAGGCGCTGCGCGCGGCCGACGTCGTCTTCGCCGGCGGCCGCTCCCTCCACCGCTCCGTGGTGAAGCAGGGCAGGGAGGACGCCCACCTCATCCCCAGCGGCGTGTCGGTGGGCCACTACGCCGCCGCCGCACGGGCAGCGGAACCCGATCGCAGCAGGCCCGTGGCGGGTTACGTGGGCGTGCTGGACGAGCGTCTCGACCTCGACTTGGTCGCGGGCCTCGCGGAGCGCCTGCCCGACTGGGAGATCCGCATGGTCGGTCCCATCTGCAAGATCGAGGAGTCGGACCTGCCGCAGGCACCGAACATCACGTACCTCGGCCAGCAGGCGTACGAGGACCTGCCGGGCCACATGGCGCAGTTCGACGTCGCCCTGATGCCCTTCGCCCTCAATGAGGCCACGAAGTCCATCAGCCCCACCAAGACGCTCGAGTACCTGGCATCCCGGCTACCGGTGGTCTCCACACGTGTGGCCGACGTCGTCGCGGACTTCCCCGGCGTCGTCGACCTTCAGGACGACGCCGAGGGCTTCGCCGCCGCCTGCCAAGCCCTGCGGGGGCGCGCCGGTGAGTTGCCGTCGCCTGAGCTGCGCAGGCTGCTCCGACGTCACGACTGGAGCCGGATCGCGGAGCTGATGGACAAGCTGATCTTCGATCAGGAGCGGTCGACGCCGGAGCGCGCCACGGCCGAGGCAACCGCCTAGCGCCCATGCCATCTCCCAGCAGGCGGGAGGATGCACCCCATTCCCGGGAGCATCCTCCCGCCGACCACCTCCTCCTCCACTTCAGCGACACCCACTTCGTGGCCGACGGGCTGCTCTACGGCGGAGTGGACGGCCGCGAACGGCTCGTCCAGCTCCTGACGGAGGTCGGCCGGTCCGGGGTTCGGCCGGATGCCCTGATCTTCACGGGCGACCTCACGGATGCCGGGGACCCGGACGCCTACGCCGCGCTGCGCGGGATCATCGAGCCCTTCGCCGAGCAACTGGGTGCACCGGTGATCTGGCTCATGGGCAACCATGACAAACGACCGGCGCTGCGCACGGCACTGCTCGGGGAGCCGCCGGAGGAGGCGCCGCTGTACCGCAGCTACCGGGTGGGGGGCCTGAGGGTCATCACGCTCGACACCTCCGTGCCCGGGCACCACCACGGAGAGCTCGACGACGTCCAGCTCGCCTGGCTGGAAGCCGAGCTGTCCCGGCCCGCGCCCGAGGGCAGCATCCTGGCCCTGCACCATCCGCCGATCCCCATGGTGCAGGACCTCGCGGTGCTGACGGAACTGCGGCGCCAGGACCGGCTGGCCGAGATCGTGGCGGGCAAGGACGTGCGGCTGATCCTGGCCGGGCACGTCCACTTCCCGTCGTCGGCCCTCTTCGCGGGCATTCCCGTGTCCGTGGCCTCGTCCACCTGCTACACGCAGGACCTCAACGTCCCGGTGGGCGGCATCCGGGGGATGGACGGTGCGCAGGGCTTCAACCTCGTGCACGTATATCCGCACACGATCGTCACGTCCTTCGCGACACTGGGTTCCTTCGCGACCGTGGGGGAGTACGTCGACCCGGAGGAGGCACGACGGCGTCTGGCTGCGGCGGATGCGGGCCTCGCGTCGGGAAGCCGGCCGCGGCGCTGAGCGGCACAGAACCCCGCGCGGTCCGTCTGGAGTGCGCGGGGTTCTGCTGCTGTGTCACCGTATCGCCCAGCTTCACCCGGGACCAGCCGACAGCTGAGGCAAGCAGCAGGCAAACACTGGCCCGATAACTGGAACAGGAGGCAGCAGAGCGATGCAACATATGCCGCCACAGCTGAATGACGATGACCGGAATGACGCAGCCCTGTCTGGCCGCCTGCAGCAGCAACGAGGGCTAGACAGGGCCTGCACCCGAGCCGACAGCCACAACCGTGCAGGGAGGCTCTCAACTCACTCGGGTCGACCGAGGGTCGGATTGGAATCAGGGCGATGAGTGGACCCGGGCGTTGCGGCAGGGATGTCCTGGCCTGAGAAGAGCTTTCGCTTTGGGTTCTCGGTTTTCTCGACCTCGGCAAACACCGCCATGTCTCGCACGTTCTTCTGGACGGTGATGGCTCCGAAGAGAGACATCAGCATGGCCAAGCCGTAGAAGCCCTTTTCGGACAGAAGCATGTCGGCATTCCAAAGACCGATTACCAGTAGCGAAAGTGATGCAACAACGGAGAACCATGCCACGCCGTAGTAGATATTCGTAACTGGAATATCCTCAGCTCGATCTCGAATCGTCTTCTGGATCGAGATCACTGCGAACAGTCCGAAGAGCAGGATCGTGAAGTAGTAGCCCTTCTCGTTCAGCTCCATGCTCGTTGCGTTCCAGAGGCCGATGAGATAGGACGACACTCCGATGATCAACGCAACCCAGCTAGCGCCGATGAATGCTCCAGTGGGCTTCTGCGGGACAAGTTTGGATTCAGCCATGTAATTTTCCTTTGGTTGGATTGAGCAGAATTCTTATGTGGTGCCGAAGGTAGTACCGGGGGCGACAAGGATTGCTGCAGAGCTAGTGGCGGCCGCAGGCCTGCGCCGCATGACCCAGCGCAGCATTGCCGGGTCCTGCGCCCGAGGTGATGGTTGCAGCTACCAGGAAGTGGCGTCGTCGTCCCGACGCAGCGAGATGATCGCCCGGGCGACAAGAAAAGCTGCTGCGATGAGCATGAAGCCGGAGCCCGCGATCAGGTACCAGGCATCGGCCTTCATGGGGGACGTGGTTCCGGCCAGAGCAAAGAGCACTCCTCCGAGAGCCCAGATGATGGTGTCTCGTCCCGCTGTGCGTGAGCGTGGCTGTGCTTGTCCGTTCGTCCCCATAGTCATCCTCGTGAGTGTAACGACGCGTGCGGTGGCTAACGGGTCAGCGGCGCGCGCTGGGATACCCAGATCGGACCGACCTGCGACACGAACTCGTTGTTGCAGGCCTGCATCTCTTCGTTGGCGGGTGGGGCATCACCGCTGTAGGAGGACTGGAACCCGAGTTGGTTGCCGTCCTGCTCAGTAAGAGGCCCGACGCCCCATCCCTTGTCCCGGACACAGTCGCGTGTCGCGTCGACCGCGCCGCGGTACTCGCTTTCCGTGACGACCAGGTCTTCCAGGACAGCCTGCTGGTAGACACTGGCGCTGTCCCGCATCTCACGCTTCTCATCCTGGGAGAAGGACGGAGCAATAGCGCAGCCGGCCAGCAGAAAAGCCGTACCGACCGTGGCAGCAGTGGAAGATTTCGACCTGTTCCCCATGGGAGCATCCTGCCCCACGATGCGAAGCGCGTCACGGGTCGACTCGTGGATGACTACTGGCCGGGGTTCGTTCATCTGGCATGAGGCGACATCAGGGCTACCGCGAACCAGAAGAAAGCTCCCTCTGACCCTGCGAAACCATTCATCGACCCGGAGTAATCACGCCCAGCCGGATGATCAGGTACAACACAACTCCTGCGACTGCGATCTGGCGCGCAGCACTTCGACCACTGGCATCATCGGATGCCGCCTGATGGCGCTGGTCGCATAGCCTGCAAGCGGGCTGAGCCTGACCACTTTCTGGCCGCGTCGGGAGTTCCGCTTCTGACCAGGCCCACTTTTGGCCCTCATCCGAGCTGTACTTGACCGGTAGATGGGCTGATTACGACCAGCCAGCAGGTCGCTGCCCGGATTCGGGGGCTTCCTAGGCAAAGCAGAAGGCCTTGCTTCCCTCGGTCTACGAGGAAAGCAAGGCCTTCTCAATTGGCGGTGACGGTGGGATTTGAACCCACGTTGGCTTTTACACCAAACAACATTTCGAGTGTTGCACCTTCGGCCGCTCGGACACGTCACCAACGCCGCTACTTTACCGGGTGGGACGCCCGAGTCCCAAAACGGGGCCGGGACGAGGGCGCAGCAGGGGAGCGTCAGGGGAGCTCGACGACGTCGTTCTTGCCGGAGTCGGGCTTGCTGCCGGTCACGAGGCCCTTGACCATCTTCACGGCCGAGACGACGCGCGGAGCGTCCATGGACCAGTACTCGGCCGTGTGCGCGTCGACGTGGAGAAGGGCGACGGCGGGGTCGTCGCGGCCGTTCTCGAACCACGCGGACACCGACGGGCCCCACAGCTCGTCGATCTTCGCCTGGTCCCTGGACAGGGTGGCCGTTCCCGCGATGGAGACATAGCCCTTGCCCGTGCTCACGGAGACGTTGACCTGGGGATTGGCGCGGATCTCGTCGGCCTTGGGCGACGGATCCTCGGTGAAGAACCAGAGGTCGCCGTCGAAGTCCTTGCCGTGCAGTGCGAGCGGCCGGCTCACGAGCTGCCCGTCGAGATTGATGGTGGTGAGGATCGCGATGTCGGCCTTGCCGAGGATGCCCTGTACTTCCTTCAAACCGTCCTGCTGGTCTGCCACGTTCACTCCTTCGAAGGGGATGCTGCGGATTCGATCAGCCTACGCAGTATCACCGGGAGCCGGAACCGGACCGCTGCGCCGCGAAGAAGTCCTTGAGCAGCAGAGCACACTCGTCCTCGCGGACGCCCGCGAAGACCTCGGTCCAGTGGTTCAGCCGGCGCTCGCGGAGTACGTCGAAGACCGAGCCCGACGCCCCCGCCTTCTCGTCCCAGGCGCCGAACACCACGCGGGGGATGCGGGCCAGGACGGATGCCCCGGCGCACATGGCGCACGGCTCGAGGGTCACCACCAGCGTGCAGTCCTCGAGCCGCCAGGCGCCGAGCTGCGCCGCTGCCGCGCGGATGGCCTGCACCTCCGCGTGCGCCGTCGGGTCGCCGAGTTCCTCGCGCTGGTTCCAGCCCGTGCCGAGCACGTGGCCGCCGGGGCCGACGACGACGGCGCCGATCGGCACGTCCGCGCTCGCGCGGGTCCTCGCAGCCGCGTCCAGGGCCAGTCCCATCCACGCCCGATGCTCGGGATCGACGGGCGGACGGAAGGGGGCCATGGGCTCAATGGTACTTTTGACCCATGCGCGTACTGGTAGTCGACCACCCCCTGGTAGCCCACAAACTCACGGTTCTCCGGGACAAGAACACGTCGTCTCCGGTGTTCCGCCTCCTCACGGAGGAGCTCGTCACCCTGCTGGCCTACGAGGCCACGCGCGACGTCCGCGTCGAGACCGTGTCCATCGAGACCCCCGTGACCACCACCGAGGGGACGGGCCTCGTGAAGCCGACCCCCCTCGTGGTCCCCATCCTCCGTGCCGGCCTCGGCATGCTCGAGGGGATGACGCGCCTCGTTCCGACCGCGGAGGTCGGGTTCCTCGGCATGGCCCGCAACGAGGAGACCCTCGAGGCCATCACCTATGCCGAGCGGCTGCCCGACGACCTGACGGGACGCCAGGTGTTCGTTCTCGACCCGATGCTCGCCACCGGAGGCACCCTCCGCGAGGCCATCAAGTTCCTGTTCGCCCGTGGGGCCGCGGACATCACCTGCATCTGCCTCCTCGCCGCGCCCGAGGGTCTCGCGACCCTGCAGGAGGAGCTGGACGGCCGCAACGTCACGATCGTCCTCGCCTCGATCGACGAGAAGCTCAACGAGAAGTCGTACATCGTGCCGGGCCTCGGCGATGCGGGAGACCGGCTGTACGGCGTCGTCGGCTAGGCGGATCCCCTCACCTTCCGGGCCTGGGGCTTCCGGTAGCAGGCCGCACCGGCACCGGCAGGACCTGCGCAACAATTATCGAAAAAGCGCCAGAGGGTTGTGCAACCCGAGGCGACGGACTCGAATAGGGCGATGACAAAGGACATCAGCACGGCCGAGCCGAGTACCGAGGGCGGACTGAAGCGGGCGATCGGCACACCGCTCCTCTACGCGTTCATCGTCGGCGACACGCTCGGAGCCGGCATCTATACGCTCGTCGGCACCATGTCCGCCGATGTCGGGGGCGTGATCTGGCTGCCGCTGCTCATCGCGCTGGTCGTGGCGCTCCTCACCGCGGGGACCTATGCGGAACTCATCACGAAGTATCCGCACGCCGGTGGTGCGGCACGGTACGCCGACCGGGCCTTCGGCATCCCGTACGTGTCGTTCCTCGTCGGGTTCCTGATGATGGCATCGGGCATCACCACTGCGGCGGCCCTGGCGAACGCCTTCGCCGGCGACTACCTGGCCGCGCTCATCGATGTTCCGTCAGGTCCGGCGGCCGTGGTCTTCATCGTCCTGCTGACCCTGATCAACCTGCGCGGCGTACGGGAATCGCTGACCGCGAACCTCGTCGCGTCCGTCATCGAGGTGAGCGGCCTCGTGCTCGTCATCGTGCTCGCCGCCGTCGTCCTCGGCAGCGGCAACGGGCAACCGGCCCGACTTCTCGAGTTCGCCCCGGACGTGCCTCCGCTGCAGGGCGCATTCGCGGCCTCCGTCATCGCCTTCTTCTCCTTCCTGGGGTTCGAATCGGCCGCCAACATGGCCGAGGAAGTACGCAACCCGTCGAGGGCGTACCCCCGCGCCCTGTTCGGTGCCATCGGCACCGCGGCTGTCGTCTATCTCCTCATCGCGCTCGGCGCGGTCATCGTCCTGGCCCCGTCCGAACTCGCGGTCTCCACCGGACCGCTGCTCGACGTGGTGAAGGCCAGTGGCATCGCGGTCCCGACCTGGCTGTTCGGCCTCATCGCGCTGGTCGCCATCGCCAACGGGGCCCTGCTATTCATGGTCATGGCAAGCCGTGTCGGCTACGGCCTGGCAGAGGCCGACCTCCTTCCGCGAGCGTTCGCCCGCGTGCTGCCGAATCGACGCACGCCGTTCGTCTCGATCCTCGTCGTCGCCGCGCTGACCATCGTGCTGACCCTGACCGGAGAGCTGGCAACGCTGGCCGAGACCACCGTGCTGCTGCTGCTCCTGGTCTTCCTGTCGGCCAACGTGAGCCTGCTCGTCCTCAAGAAGGACAAGGTCGAGCACGCCCACTTCTCGGTGCCCCGGATCGTGCCGATACTCGCGATCATCGCCAGCATCGCGCTGCTGACCCAGCAGACCGGCGTCGTCTGGCTCGGCGCTCTTGCGTACGTGGCGGTCGGGTCGCTGCTGTTCCTCGCCGCCCGGGCCGGGCGGAAGCGGGAGGCGCGCGCCACGCGATAGCGTGCAGGAAGGAGCAGTGTCTTCCTGCAGTGTCTGGTGCCGCTGTTCCAGGCTGTAAAGTACGCTCCGCTTACCGTCGATATCTGGACGGGAGGCGTCAGAAGACCCGCTGCGCTGGACGCTTCGTCGACGGAGCGCCGCAGTGCGGTCCGCTGACGCCCGTCCGTCCACGCCCGAACCGGTCCACATGGTGGACGTTCCGGCAATGTTACTTGCGCGTAGCGGATTGTTACATGCAATAATTCGACACGTGAACACGAACTCACTCGCATCTGCAGCCGCAGTTTCCTCGGACGTCCTGTCCGCAGCGAACTTCCGCTGTTGTCGAATGCACGCGTAACGGTTACACCCAGACCTTCCTTACGCACTTTCAGCCCAACGGCGGGCACTTTTCTTCATCCCGACCGGGCACATCCCGCATTCGAGCCGCGATGACGGCACACTTCACGAGGTTGCTTCCATGTCAGTAAATCCGGGCTACGTCCATATCTCCCTCCGCTCCCCCCAGAACCGGCAGGCACGCCAGCCGTTCGCGCCGTCCTACACCGCGCACGCCCCGCAGGTTCCCCACCAGCATTCCCGCCTCCAGGCACTGCCCGGAGGGGACGCGGCACGGCCGATGAGCGAACCGGTTCCCGTCGTCGCACCCAACGGGGTGCCCGGGCCGCAGGCTGTCACCGGCGATACGACGGCGCGCGGTTTCGTGCTCTACGTCGCGCTCGACGAGGCCACGGCGGCTGCCGCAGGCACCACGTTCTCCAAGCTGGCCCAGGACGTCCGCAACTATGTGCGGTCCCTCGTGCCGACGGCGGAGAGCCACGCCGCGGTTGCCCTCGCGCCGGCCGACGCCCGTGGGTCCGACATCGACGTCGTCCGTGCGGCGCTTGGTGACCCGACGGTCACCCGCCGCCCGCGGCCGGAGGCGGTCCCCGCCCCGTCGCAGGCCCAGCCTGCCCGGCCCACCGGCGTCCTCATCGATCTGTCGCGCCGTGAGGTCCACCTCGACGGCGAGACGCTGAACCTGACCTTCAAGGAGTTCGAACTCCTGAACTACCTCGTCGAGAACGCGGCGCGGACCGTGGGTCGCGAGGAACTGCTCAGCGGGCTGTGGCGCAACGCCGACGAGGTGCCGAACGAGCGCACGATCGACGTCCACATCCGGCGGCTGCGATCGAAGCTCGGACGCCTGGCCAATACCGTGCGGACCGTGCGCGGCCAGGGCTACCGGTTCTACGACCACCCCGAAGTGGTCGTCTGGGCGGCACCGGAGTACTCCATCTAGTCAGCCCTGTGCGGCCGGGAGGCCCTAGACTTCGGATCATGGCCTCCCACCACCTGAAGAAGCTCCTGCTGCTGCGCCATGCGAAGGCCGAATTCCAGGAGGGCGTGCCGGACCACGAGCGCTCGCTCAGCTCGAGGGGGCATGCCGACGCACCGCTGATCGGTCGCTGGATGCTCGAGCATGACGCCGTCCCCGACTTCATCCTCGTGTCCACGGCGCTGCGCGCCCGCCAGACCTGCACCTGGGTCTGCAAGGAGCTCGGAGACAAGGCGCCCACCCCCAAGCTGGAGGACGACCTGTACGCGGCGCGGCCGACGGAGATGCTCACGCTCATCAACCACGTGCCGCCGACGGTGACCAGCCTGCTCGTCATCGCCCACAACCCCGGTGTGCAGGAGCTTGCGATGCGCCTCGCCTCCGTGCGGTCGAGCGAGCCGGCGGTCATGGACCTCGCGACGGACTACCCGACCGCGGGCCTCACCGTTCTGACGTACGACGGCGACTGGGCCGCACTCGACGGGCGTGACGCCGACGTCACCGACTTCGTGGTGCGCCGGGCGTCGACCTTCCGCTGACGCAGCGCCGCGGACGGTGGCGCGGGTGGTCGCAGTGCGGTCCGGGACTTATGGCCCTACCCGGGCACGTCCCTGGGGCATAGCGTCTCGATCAAAGCTCGCATGTCTCGTTCAGCACGAAGGGGTCACAATGCGCCGGTCTCGCCCCGCGGTCCTCGGAATGGCATTGGCCCTCGCCCTCGTCCTCGGTGGTGGCCTCGGTGGCACGGCTCTGGGGCCGCCCGCGGCCGCCGAATCAGCGGTGGCTGCGCAGCGGAGCGTTCCGGCGCTGATGGCGGTGGAGCAGGCCGGCGACGACGCGATCATCCAGCACTATGAGCAGCTCGGCGGCAGCGCTTCGTTCCTCGGCACGCCCGTCGGCAGCGCGTACGACATCGCCGGGGGTCGCGCCCAGGACTACACTGCCGGCACGATCTACTGGAGCTCCGGCACCGGAGCGCGCGAGGTGCACGGGGCGCTCCGCGGACGTTATCTCGTGCTCGGCGGGCCGGCCGGCTTCCTGGGCTTCCCGCTCACGGACGAGATCGCCACTCCGGGCGCCGCTGGTCGGTACAACGACTTCGCCGGAGGGTCGGTCTACTGGAGCTCCGGCACGGGAGCGCGCGAGGTGCACGGGGCGATCCGCGGACGCTATCTCGTGCTCGGCGGGCCGGCCGGCGTGCTGGGCTTCCCGCTCACGAACGAGACCGTCACTCCCGACGGGGTCGGCCGGTACAACCACTTCAGCGGCAAGAACGCCGCCGCGTCGATCTACTGGTCGCCCGCCACGGGAGCCCGCGAGGTGTACGGAGCCATCCGCGCCCGGTGGGTAGCTCTCGGTTGGGAGCGCAGCCGGCTCGGCTACCCGACCAGCGGCGAGTACGGCATCACGGGCGGGCGCCGCGGCGACTTCCAGCGCGGTTCCATCCTGTGGCACGCGGCCAGCGGCAGGACCGAGGTCATCTACACCGGCGTTCCGTCGACGCTCCGGGGCGTGGACCTCGAGCGCATTCCGACCACGCGGAAGGTTGTCGCGCTCACGTTCGACGCCGGCGCCAATGACGCCGCCCTCCGATCGATCCTCGCCACCCTCAAAGCCAACGGCGTTCCGGGCACGTTCTTCCTCACCGGAAACTGGGTCAACCAGTTCCCCTCCGACCCGGCGCTGATCTACAACGCGGGGCATCGGATCGGCAATCACTCCATGACCCACCCAGACTTCACGACCCTGACCGATGCCCAGATCGCGACCGAGATCAGCAGTGCGCAGAGGGCCATCAGGGCCGCTGGAGGCGACTCGCTCCCGTTCTTCCGCTTCCCTCTCGGCGCCCGCGATTCCCGCACGATCGCAGACGTCAATGCCGCCGGTTACGCGGCGTTCCGGTGGACCGTTGACACCCTGGGCTGGCAAGGCACCCAGAACGGGACGCGCGGCCCGAGCTTCATCGTCCAGCGCGTCATGGCTTCAGCGCAGCCCGGGGAGATCGTCCTGATGCACCTCGGCTCGAACCCCGACGACGGCTCAATGCTCGACGCCGCGGCCCTCCCACAGGTGATCTCCCAGCTCCGGGCGGCAGGATACGGCTTCGTCACCCTCGACGCCGCCCTATGATCCTTCATCTGGTCGTTCCACCGATGATGAGGCTATCTGCCTGCCAAGCAGACAGATGAAAGCAGAATATTCTCGCGGGCACGCCGGGCTGGGCTACATCCCGTACTTCTCGAGCAGCCGCAACCAGATCTCGCTGACGGTGGGGTAAGCGGGCACCGCGTGCCACAGACGGTCGAGGGGTACCTCGCCCACGACGGCGATCGTGGCGGCGTGCAGCATCTCGGACACCTCGGGTCCCGCGAAGGTGACGCCCACGAGCACCTTCCTGTCCTCGTCGACGACCATCTGCGCCCATCCCTTGTACCCGTCGGAGTGGAGGGAGGAGCCGGCGACCGCGATCTCGAGGGAGGTCTCGGACGCGTTCACGCCGTCCTCCCGTGCCTGATCGAGGGTGCGCCCGACCATGGCGATCTCCGGATCGGTGAAGACGACCTGCGGAACGGCGCCCCGGTCCGCCGTCGAGGCGTAGGGGCTCCAGTCCGGGGCGGAGTTCCCGAGGATGCCCTGAGCGCGGGCCGCGATGGCGTCACCGGTCATGCGCGCCTCGTACTTGCCCTGGTGCGTCAATTGCACCCTGCCTCCGACGTCGCCCACCGCGTAGAGCCAGCCGCCGGCGTCGGGCACCTGCCCGGTGTCGTCGCGGCTCAGCTTCTTCGGGTCCAGGCCCAGGGCCTCGAGGCCGATGTTCGACGTGTGCGGGTGGCGGCCGGTCGAGACGAGCAGCTTCTCCGCCGTGACGGTCCGGCCCTCCCCGACCTCGAGCACGAATCTGCCGCCCTCCTTGCGGACCGCGTTCGTGGCCGTGTCCGTCAGGATCGTCACCCCCTCACCGCGGAGCGCGTCGAGGACGAGGTCCGAGGCCTCCTTCGGGTAGTTGCCGAGGATGCCGCTGCGGGCGATGACCGTGACCTCAGCGCCGAGCCGGGCGTAGGCCTGCGCGAGTTCGATGCCGGCCACCCCGCCGCCGAGCACCGCGAGGCTCGCGGGCACCTCCCTGGCGGAGGTGGCTTCCCGGGTGGTCCAGTAGTCCAGGTCCGGAAGTCCGTCGATGGGCGGGACGATCGGCGTCGAGCCGGTGGCGAGGACGACCGCCTGAGTGGCCCTGAACACGGAGGTCGAGCCGTCGTCGTGGGAGATGGTCACCTCGCGCTCACCGGAGAGCGTCGCCCAGCCGCGCTGCAGCTCGATGCCGGCGGAGGCCACCCATTCCTCCTGGGAGGCGTCGTCCCAGTCGGAGGTGAACGACGTGCGGCGCTCTAGCACCTGCTGAGCATCGAGCGTGCCGGTCACTGCCTCGCGTGCGCCGGCGACGCTGCGGGCCGCATTGAGGATGGTGCCGGGACGGAGGAGCGCCTTGGACGGCATGCAGGCCCAGTAGGAGCACTCGCCGCCGACGAGGTCGGACTCCACGAGCACCGCGGAGAGGCCTTTCTGGACCACCCGTCCTGCTACGTTCTCGCCGACAGCGCCGGCGCCGATCACGATGACATCGATGGTGCGGGGTTCACTCATAGGCTGAGCTTCCCATCGGACCAGCGGGGGAGCAACCAACGAGAAAGGCCCCGGCCGGAGCCGGGGCCTTTCAGGAGGTTCGGATGAACCGTGGTGCGCGCGAAGGGATTCGAACCCCCAACCTTCTGATCCGTAGTCAGATGCTCTATCCGTTGAGCTACGCACGCATCCGTAGTCCGTCGATCCGCAGTGCGGATGAGTCCTACAAGCTGGCCGTTTGGCCGTAGACAACTCTAGCTGAAATCGATCGGGACGCCTAATCGAGCCATTACCCCTGTCTCGCCTAGACCGGTCTACGTGACCTTCGTCACAACAGCGTGTTACGTAAGCGCTCGACTTCCTTGTGATGCCGCGCTCCGTGAAGCTGGCGCTCCGAATGTTTCGAAATGCGCGCCCTTGCCTGAAATGTGCCACCCCTAGCATCGATACACCTAGCACCCAACGAAGGGAAGAGTAATGGGCGATCCTGTGCGCCAGCTTGATCAGGTCGACACGCCACCCACGAGCCCCCATGACGCCGCGCTGTCGAATGCTACCGGTTCCGCGCCGACGACCCATGCGGCACTCCTCGCCTGGGTGCGGGACGTGCAGCAGCTGACGCAGCCTGCCGAGGTCGTCTGGATCGATGGGTCGGAGGAGGAGAACAAGCGCCTCACGGACGGACTCGTGGAGGCCGGGACCTTCGTGCGGCTGAATCCCGAGACGTTCCCCAACTCCTTCGCGGCGTTCTCGGACCCCAAGGACGTGGCCCGGGTCGAGGAGCAGACGTTCATCTGCTCGAAGGACGAGAGGGAAGCGGGCTTCACCAACAACTGGATGGACCCCGGAGAGATGAAGGCCAAGCTCACGGGCCTGTTCTCCGGCGCCATGCGAGGGCGCACCATGTACGTCATCCCCTTCGTGATGGGCCACCTCGACGCCGAGGACCCGAAGTTCGGGGTCGAGATCACCGATAGCGCCTACGTGGTGACGTCCATGCGCATCATGGCGACCATCGGCTCCGCGGTCCTGGACCGCATGACCGAGCTCGGCGCCGACTTCGTCCCGGCCCTGCACTCCCTGGGGGCACCGCTGGCCGAGGGCGAGGCGGATGTGCCCTGGCCGTGCAACGACGACAAGTGGATCGTGCACTTCCCCGAGGAGCGTTCCATCTGGTCCTACGGCTCCGGCTATGGCGGCAACGCCCTGCTCGGCAAGAAGTGCTACGCGCTGCGCATCGCCTCCGTGATGGCCCGCGAGGAAGGCTGGCTCGCCGAGCACATGCTGATCCTCAAGCTCACCTCCCCGCAGGACAAGACCTACTACCTGTCGGCGGCGTTCCCCTCCGCGTGCGGCAAGACCAACCTCGCGCTGCTCGACCCGACCATCGAGGGCTGGAAGGTCGAGACCCTCGGGGACGACATCACCTGGATGCGCTTCGGGAAGGAAGGCGAGCTGCGTGCCGTCAACCCTGAGGCGGGACTGTTCGGTGTCGCCCCCGGTACCGGCTGGCACACCAACCCGAACGCCATGCGCGCCATCGCCAAGGGCAATTCGGTGTTCACCAACGTCGCACTCACCGACGACGGCGGCGTGTGGTGGGAAGGCATGACCGAGGAGGTGCCGGCGCACCTGACCGACTGGCAGGGACGGGACTGGACTCCGGACATGGACCACCCCGCCGCGCATCCGAACGCCCGGTTCTGCACCCCGATCGACCAGATCGACATGCTGGCGGAGGAATTCAACCGGCCCGACGGCGTCGAACTCTCCGCGATCCTCTTCGGCGGCCGCCGCAAGACGACCATCCCCCTGGTCACGCAGTCGCGCAACTGGGCCAACGGCATCTTCATGGGTTCCACCCTCTCCTCGGAGACCACGGCCGCCGCCGCCGGGGAAGTGGGCCGGGTCCGCCGGGATCCGATGGCGATGCTGCCCTTCATCGGGTACGACGCCGGGGACTACCTGCGTCATTGGCTGACCCTCAGTGCGGCGGCGGACCAGTCCCGCCTGCCCAAGATCTTCCTGGTCAACTGGTTCCGCCGCACCGCATCCGGCGGGTTCGCCTGGCCCGGGTTCGGCGACAACTCCCGTGTGCTGAAGTGGGTCATCGAACGCCTCGAGGGCACCGCGGACGCCGTCGAGACCCCCATCGGGTACGTCCCCACCGGGGATGCCCTGGACCTCACCGGCCTGGACATGACCCCTGCCGAGGTAGAGGCCGCCGTCCATGTCGACGCCGTCGAATGGGCCCAGGAACTCCAGGCCATCGAGGAGTGGTACGGCCGCTTCGGCGAATCCCTGCCCGAGGAGCTCAAGGGCCAGCTCGAGGAACTCAAGGAACGCTTCCACACCGTCTGATCCAGTGGGCTGATCCGGCCAGGGATCCGGCTTCCGGAGACGCGAAAGGCCCCTTCCATGCGGAAGGGGCCTTTCGCCGTTCTGGCGCGTTCGGCCGTCCCGGGACGGCTATGCGCGGATCACGGCGAGGACGCGCTGGACGAGGTCCTCGAGCGTCTCCGGGTCCACGGCCTCGGCATTGAGGCGGAGGTAGGGCTCGGTGTTCGAGGGGCGGAGGTTGAACCACCAGTTGCCGTGGTCGGGAGTGAAGGTGAGGCCGTCGAGGTCGTCGACCACCACGCCGTCCTGCTCGAACTCGGCACGGGCGCGGGCAATCGAGCCCTGGAGGTCCGCCACCTTCGAGTTGACCTCGCCCGAGGAGAAGTAGGGTTCGTACTCGCGCCCGAGCTCCGAGAGCGGGCCGTCCTGCTCGCCGAGGGCGGCCAGGACGTGCATGGCGGCCAGCATGCCGGTGTCGGCGTTCCAGAAGTCACGGAAGTAGTAGTGGGCCGAGTGCTCACCGCCGAACACTGCGCCCTCCTTGGCCATGACGGCCTTGATGAAGGAGTGGCCCACGCGGGTGCGGACAGGGCGGCCGCCGTCGTGCCGGATCAGTTCCGGGACGGCCCGGGAGGTGATGAGGTTGTGAATGATCACGGGCTCGGACTCGCCGGCAGCCTGCGCACGCGCGATCTCCCGGCGCGCAACCATCGCGGTGATGGCGCTCGGCGAGACCGGCTCACCCTTCTCGTCGATGATGAAGCAGCGGTCCGCGTCACCGTCGAACGCGATCCCGATGTCCGCCCCGTGCTCGACGACGGCCGCCTGCAGGTCGCGCAGGTTCTCAGGCTCCAGCGGGTTGGCCGGGTGGTTGGGGAACGAGCCGTCGAGCTCGAAGTAGAGGGGGACGATCTCGAACGGCAGGGCCGGCAGGAGGCGGTCGCCGAGGACGGCGGGAGTCGTCAGGCCCGCCATGCCGTTGCCGGCGTCGACCACGACCTTGAGCGGCCGGGACGAGGAGAGGTCCACCTGGGTGCGGAGGAACCGTGAATACTCTTCGAGGATGTCCCGCACGCTGGTCTCGCCCCGGACCTCGACGGCCGGGATGGTGCCCTGCGCGAGGTAGCGTTCGGCCCGTTCCTGGACGTCCTTGAGGCCGGTCTCGGACGAGACGGGGACCGCTCCGGGGCGCGTCATCTTCATGCCGTTGTACTGGGCGGGGTTGTGGCTGGCGGTGAACGTCACGCCGGCCGCGTTCAGGGTGCCGCTGGCGTAGTACAGCTCGTCCGTGGAGATGAGGTCGAGGAGGACGACGTTCGCACCGCGCAGGGTGGCACCTTCCGAGAAGGCCTTCGAGAATTCGGGGGACGACGGGCGCATGTCACCGCCGACGAGGACGGTTTCCCCTGCGAGTTCCAGCGAGTCCACGAAGGCTGCTCCGACCGCGCGGACCGAGTCCACGGTGATGGTCTCGCCGACGATGCCGCGGACGTCGTACGCCTTGAAGGATGCAGAAAGATCGAAGGTTGTATTCACGTTCCGAAGTGTATCGGGTGGTGTCGCGGCGCGGGCCGTCCACAGGGGAGACCCGCCCGCAGGGAGTGGGGGAGGCGGCTGGGATACTGGGGAAATGTCGCCGACCACCACACTCAACGAGCAAGCAACCTCCCTCCTGCACACCCTCGTCGGGTCACCGGACGCGCAGTTCCACGAGGGGCAGTTCGAGGCCATCGAGGCCCTCGTGGAGGGCGGGCGGCGTGCGCTCGTCGTCCAGCGGACGGGATGGGGCAAGTCTGCCGTGTACTTCGTGGCGAGCCTGCTGCTGCGCGCGCGGGGTGCGGGTCCCACACTGATCGTCTCGCCGTTGCTGGCTCTCATGCGGGACCAGGTCGCCGCCGCGGCACGGGCAGGTGTCCGCGCGGAAGCGATCAACTCGGCCAACCAGACCGAGTGGCAGGACATCACCGCCAAACTGGAGGCCAACGAGGTGGATGTCCTCCTCGTCTCGCCCGAGCGCCTCAACAACCCGTCCTTCCGGGAGCTGCACCTGCCCGAACTCATGCGGCGCACCGGCCTGCTCGTCATCGACGAGGCGCACTGCATCTCCGACTGGGGACACGACTTCCGGCCGGACTACCGGCGCCTGCGCGAACTGATCCTGGGGCTCCCGCAGGGCGTTCCCGTGCTGGCGACCACGGCGACGGCGAACTCCCGCGTGGTGAAGGACGTCGAGGAGCAGCTCGGGGCAGGCGGCACGGACGTCTTCACGCTGCGCGGCGAGCTGGCGCGCAAATCGCTGCGGCTCGGGGTGCTCCGCCTGCCGAGTCCGCGGTCACGCCTCGCCTGGCTGCTGACGCACCTGTCCGACCTGCCGGGCAGCGGCATCATCTACGCCCTGACGGTCTCAGCTGCGGAGGACACCGCGCGCCTGCTGCGCGAGAACGGGCATGCCGTCCGCGCCTACACGGGCCGCACGGACCCGGCAGATCGCGAGGCCGCGGAGTCGGCCCTCAAGAACAACGAGGTGAAGGCACTCGTGGCGACGAGCGCCCTCGGCATGGGCTTCGACAAGCCCGACCTCGGCTTCGTGGTGCACCTCGGCGCCCCGTCCTCGCCGGTCGCCTATTACCAGCAGGTGGGACGCGCCGGCCGCGGGACGCCGAACGCCGATGTCCTGCTGCTGCCCGGCGCGGAGGACCGCGACATCTGGGAGTACTTCGCCACCGCGTCGATGCCCTCCCAGGATGCCGCGCTGCGGGTTCTCGACGCACTGGAACCCGGTGTCGTCCTGTCCACGCCGGCGCTCGAGACACGGGTCAACCTGAAGCGCTCGCCCCTCGAACTCCTCCTCAAGGTGCTCGACGTCGACGGCGCGGTCCGCAAGGTCACCGGCGGGTGGGAGAGCACCGGTACGTCCTGGACCTATGACGCCGAGCGGTACCGCCGCATCAGCGAGGCCCGCGTCGTGGAACAGCGGGCGATGCTGGATTACGAGAACACGACGGGTTGCCGGATGGAATTCCTGTCGAGGTCCCTCGACGATCCCGCCGCGACGCCCTGCGGTCGCTGCGACAACTGCGCGGGCCCCTGGTACTCCGACGAGGTGGCACACGAGGCGTCCGATTCCGCGAGCCAGGCGCTCAGCAGGGTGGGCGTGGAGCTGGAGCCGCGCGGCCAGTGGCCCAGCGGCATGGACAAGCTGGGAGTGCCCCTCAAGGGGAAGCTCAAGCCGGGCGAGGTCAGCCTGTCCGGTCGGGCCCTGGCCCGCCTGACGGACCTCGGCTGGGGCAACCGGCTCCGGGAGCTGATGGCGGACGCGACGCCCGACGCGCCGCTGGATCCGTCGATCGTCGAGGCCGTGGTGCGGGTCCTGGCGCAATGGGGTTGGGACGAGCGGCCCGTCGCCGTGGTCAGCGTGCCGTCACGGCGGCGTCCGCAACTCATCGGATCCCTGGCGCAGGCGCTCGCCGGGGTGGGGCGGATTCCCTACCTGGGGCAGTTGACCACGCCGCACGGCTTCCCGCAGGGCCAGCCCGGAGGCAACAGCGCGTTCCGCCTCGCCTCCGTCTGGGACCATTTCGCCGTTCCACCGGAGGGTGCCGCCTGGTTCGCAGCGAACCCCGGACCCGTCCTGCTCGTGGACGACTTCGCCGACAGCCGGTGGACCATCACCGAGGCGGGCAGGGCCCTGCGTGCTGCAGGAGCCTCGGGTGTGCTTCCGTTCGCCCTGGCGCTGAAGGCCTAGCCGGACGGGTTGCGGTGCGACGGGGCTGGTGTGGCGGGGCCGTTCCGGCAGGGTCCGGAACGCAAAGGACCCCCTGTTTCCAGGGGGTCCGTTCGCGGAGACGGGGGGATTTGAACCCCCGGTAGGCTTTAGGCCCACACTTCATTAGCAGTGAAGCCCATTCGGCCGCTCTGGCACGTCTCCATCGGCTATCTCTAGCCTCCCAAGGTTACCCAGAAGGGGAGGGCAAGAGCAAAACGCCCCGTCCGGTCCCGGCCGTGCCGCGCAAGCGCCGGCAGGACGGCCCCGGCAGGACGGCGCCGGCAGAGCGATCCGTCAGAGCGAGCCGGTGAGTGCCCGCCACAGGAACTCGAAGCTCATGGCGTGCATCCTCGCCGCTTGCCGGTTGTCGGACGCTCCGGCATGTCCACCCTCCAGCGCCTCGTGGAACCAGACGTTCTGGACGCCCAGGTCCTTCATCCTCGCCGCCATCTTGCGGGCCTGCACGGGGCCTACCCGGTCGTCACTCGTCGCCGTCCAGATGAGGGTCTTGGGATACGCCACGTCGTCCCGGAGGAGGTGGTAGGGCGAGAACGTCTGCACGTACTCCCATTCCTCGGGCTTGTCGGGGTCGCCGTACTCGGCGATCCAGGAGAACCCGGCAGACAGCTTCGTGTAGCGGCGCATGTCCAGCAACGGAACCCCGCATGAGATCGCGCCGAACAGGTGCGGGTACGTGGTGAGCATGTTGCCGACGAGCAGCCCTCCGTTGCTCCGGCCCGTGCAGCCCAGCAGTGCGGGCGAGGTGACACCCCGCTGCACCAGGTCGCCGGCGATGGCGGCGAAATCCTCGTAGGCGCGGTGGCGGTTGGCGTGCAGTGCGGCGGAATGCCACCGCGGTCCGTACTCTCCTCCACCCCGGATGTTCGCGAGGACGTAGACGCCGTGCCGGCCGTCCTCCGTGGTGCGTTCGAGCCAGCCCCGGCCGATCACGCCGCTGTAGGCGGGGGTCATCGAGTGCTCGAACCCGCCGTAGCCGGACAGCAGGGTGGGGTTGCCGCCGTCGAGCTGCAGGTCCTTCGGCGCGATCTGGAAGTAGGGAACCCGTGTGCCGTCGCTCGATACCGCGAAGTGCTGCTCGACGCTGAACCGGTCCTCGGCGAAGTAGGACGGTGAGGACTTCACGGCGGTGGAATCTCCGCCGATGGTGCCGCGGTACAGCGTCGACGGGGTCAGGAAGCCTGTGGCGACGAGCCAGTAGTCGTCGCCGGCGTCGTCGTCCTCGTCGTCGACCGCGTACGCGTCCACCGAGTGGAGGGGCGGGCAGGCGTCCAGGAGGTCGGCGGCCCAGTCCCTCGCCGGGTCGATGATGCGGATCTCCGAGGACACGTCGTGGAGCAGGTTGAGCAGGAGATGGTTCCGTGTCCAGCTCCAGGACTGGAGGGACGTCGAGGCGTCCGGGGCGAAGACCGTCACGAAGGAGCGGTCCCCGCCGAGGAAGGACGCGAGGTCGATGACGAGCAGGGATCCCGCTCCGTACGTGCTGCCTGCGGCGGTCCAGTCCGTGCGGGGCCGGACGATCAGCCATTGCCGGTGCAGGGAGATGCTGGCGTCCTCGGGGACCTCGATGAGGCGCCACCCGCCGTCCTGCCGCAGGTACGTCCGGCGGGTGTAGAAGTCGATGGTGTCGACGGCGAGGTCACGCTCGAAGCCGGGCGTCGGATCGTGCACGACGAGGGCCATCATGTGGTCCTGGTCCACCTCGAAGTACTGCTCGGCCGACGCGAGGTCTCCGCCGCGCGGCAGGATCCGGACGGTCCGGGGGTAGGAGCTGGACGTCATGGAGCCCGGACCGAAATCCGTGCCGACGTACAGGGCGTCCGGGCCGGCCCAGCTGATCCGGCTCTTCGCCGTCGGGATGTCGAAGCCGTCGTCGACGAAGGCCAGCCTGCCGAGATCGAACTCGCGGTAGCGCGTCGCGTCCCCACCGTCCGGGGAGAGGGCGACGAGGACCCGTTCGTGGGGTGCGCCCTCAGCCGGACGAAGGAAGAGGGCGCCGGCCCACACCCACTCGGTTCCCTCGGTGGCGCTCAGCGCGTCCACGTCGAGAAGGAGTTCCCACGCGGGGTCCTCCGAGGCGTAGCTGTCCCACGTCGTCCGGCGCCAGATGCCCTGCCGGTGCTCGGCGTCCCGCCAGAAGTTGTAGTAGAAGTCGCCGTGCTTGCCCGCCATCGGGATGCGGTCAGTGGAGTCGAGCACCTCGAGGATGCTCCGCTCCCGCTGCTCGAAGTCCGGTGTCACGAGGGCGTCCTCGGTCAGCGCGTTCTCGGCGCGCACCCACTCGAGCTGCCGGTCGCCGTAGATGTCCTCGAGCCAGAGAAAGGGGTCGTCCGTTGTCGCGGTGGTGTCCGTCGCGTGCGTCATGGGCCCATCCTATGCAGGGCCCGGGAAGCACAGCACTGCGCAGAGGTCCCCCGGCCGGGGGCAGCGGCCGAGTTGGATAGTCTTGACGGGTGAAGAACCAGGAGGCAACGCAGGTCGCCGTCGTCGGAGGCGGGCCCCGCGGCACCTCGGTGGTGGAGCGACTGATCGCGAGGCACAGGGCTCTCGGTGACGCTGCTCCGGACATCGTCGTACACCTCATCGAGCCCCACGAGCCCGGTCCTGGACACATCTGGAGGACCGACCAGTCACGGCTCTTCCTGATGAACACTCCGTCCCTCTACCCCACGGTGGTACCCGTCGGCTCCGTCGCCGGGAGTATCGCAGCAGGACCGGTGGCGGTGTCCTTCGACGAGTGGCGCGTTCGTGCCACGGAAGGACTCGTTCCCGGCCTCGGCGACGCGGACGTCGAGGAGTGCACGAGGCTCACCTCGAGGGACTTCCCGAGCAGGGCGCTGTACGGGCGGTACCTCACCTGGGTGTTCGGGCAGGTCGTGCGACAGGCCGGTCCCGGGGTCAGCGTGATGCATCACCGCAAGGAAGCCGTCGGCATCGGGCCCGCCGGTGACGACGCCGGTGCAGATACCGGTGCAGATACCGGTCACGATGCCGGTGACTCCAGCCGCGGCGCGGCCGAAGCGGATGGGACGAATCGTAGCGGCGCTGCAGCCGGGGCTGCGCGTCGCTGGCGGATCATCCTCGACGACGGGTCACAGCTCGAGGTCGACGACGTCGTCCTGGCTGTCGGCCACCTCGCCGCCACCCTCACCCCCGAGCAGGAGAAGCTGCAGGACGCTGCGGCCCGCTACGGGCTGCAGTACTGGGCGCCCGCTGTTCCGGCGGACGTCGCCTGGCACCGGCTGCCCGCCGGGAAGACGGTGCTGATCCGCGGGCTCGGGCTCAACTTCTTCGACGCCATGATCCAGCTGACGGAGGGCCGTGGGGGACGGTTCTCGCAGCGGGACGACGGCCGGCTGGACTACGAGGCATCAGGCAGGGAGCCACGGCTCGTCGCGGCCTCGCGGCGCGGAGTGCCGTATCGGGCGAAGGCCGAACTCGACTCCTACATCCCGCGCAGCGTCACACTGCGCTTCTGCACACCCGACCGCGTGCTCGCCTTCCGGAGGTCGGGCGTCCAGCCAGGCTTCGATCACGACATCTGGCCCCTGCTGCACCGCGACGTGCTGTGGGCCTACTACTCGACGCTCTGCCGTACCGAAGAACGGGCGCTCCAGTCCTGCGACGCGTTCCTCGAGGAACTCGACGGGGCCCTTGCCCTGGAGGGCTCCGGGTGGGAAGCAGCAGCCGGTGCCGTCGTCGCGCGCCGGGTACCGGAGGCCCTGCGCCTGGACGTCGAAGCCCTCGCGCACCCGTTCGCCGGGCGCCGCTTCGAGGACGGCGAGGAGTTCTCCGCGGCCGTGCTCGCCTACCTCGACGCCGATGCCGCCGGTTCGGCCCGGGGCGAGGACGACCCGCTCAAGATGGCGATCGGCGCCATGAACGCCGGCCGGTCGGTCATCAAGCAGGCCGTAGCGGACGGCGGCATCTCCGCGACGTCCTGGGACGCGGAACTGCGGGGATGGTTCGAACCGCTGGTCGAGGGTCTCGCGAGCGGGCCGCCACCGGTGCGCATCGCCCAGCTCGCGGCGCTCGTCCGTGCGGGGATCGTGCGCTTCGTCGGGCCGAACCCGAGTTTCGGCTTCGACCCGGACGAGGGACTCTTCCGCGCCACGTCTCCCTGGGTCCATGGCGATTCGTTCTCGGGGCGCTACCTCGTGGAGGCGATGATGCCCGCCAACCGGGTCTCGACGAGCCTGTCCCCGCTCATGCGCAGCCTCCTGGCCACGGGCACCGTCCGGCCCAGGACCTCGATGGCCGAAGACGGGGTCCCGGTGACGTCAGCCGGGCTCGACGTCACCGCGCCTCCCTACCGCGCCGTCGACCGTACCGGCAAGGAACAGGAATCACTCTTCGTGATCGGTCTCCAGCTCGCATCGGTGCAGTGGGGGACGGCCATCGCGGCGGAGGCAGGAGCACCCCTGGAGGCCGGTGGCAGGACCCTGCTGGACGCCGACGCGATCGCCGGCGCCATCCTGACGCGGGCCGCAGCCGCCTGACACGCACCCTGCGGGAACCGGACGCGGCGCGACGCTCCCGAATGCGGGTCCGACGCCGAAAAAGGGGACCTTCACCATGCGGTGAAGGTCCCCTTGATTCTGCGGGCCGGAGCCCCGCGACCTACCTAGCCCTCGAGGCAGCGGTGGTAGTTCGCCAGGTGCGCACGGTAGCTCGCCCAGCTGCCGCTGTTCGCGCCCTCGGACGGCAGGGCCGGCTCGGAGCAGGCAGGCTTGCCCGGCTTGATGGGCTTGCCGGGCTTCTCCGGCTTGCCCGGCTTGGGCGGTTCGACCGGAGGAACCGCTTCGACCGCGACCGGAAGGGTCACCGTCGTCCCGCTGGGTGCCGCCGTCAGGACGATGCGTCCCTGCCCGCTCGCAGTGGCCGGAACGGTGAGGTCCACCGTGGCACTCCCGCCGGTGACGGGGACGGAACCCAGCGGCGTCGTGGTGCCATCGGCGGCCACGAAGCCGGCAGCCAGCGTGGTGTTTGCCGGGCTGCCGAGCGACGTCAGGTCCAGCTTCGACACGGTGAACGACACGGCGGCGCCTGCCTTCACGGTGGTCGGAGCGCCCTGCACCTGGACGCTGCGACGGTCGAAGGACGGCGACAGCGGGCTGTTGGCCCGGATGTAGTCGATCCAGGCGTCACGGTCCACCAGGCCGGACTCACGGGTGTCGGCTCCTTCACGGAACACCGTGAAGTTGTCGCCACCCTGGGCCAGGAAGCTGAACGTGCCGATCCGGTAATCCTTGGCGGGATCGAGGGGTGCGCCGTCGATCAGGACGGACGTGATCCTCGAGCCGCGCGCGAGGGCCGGATCGTAGGTGACACTCACGTTGTCCGAGAGGCCGAGGGCGAGGAAGGCCCGCGAGCTCCCGTCCGGCTGCCACTGCTGCTCGAGCATCGCCTTGAACTCCGCACCGGTCAGGGTGGTCGTCCAGAGGTCGTTCACGAACGGCAGCACCGCATTGGCCTCGGCGAAGGTCACGACGCCGTCGGGAGCGAAGTAGAGCTCGTTGCGGAGGCCACCCGGGTTGACGACGCCGATCTGTGCTCCGCCGCGCTCGGCGGGGGAGAGGCTGGCCCGCAGGGAGTCGGCCACGAGATTGCCCAGCGTCGATTCCGAGGTGCGGTCATCACGCGTGGTACCGGTGAAGGCCGTCGTGATGTCCCTGGTGACCGACCCGACGGGCTGGCTGCCGATGACCGACGCCTGCGCGATGGCCGCGTCGACGATGCTCTTGACCTCGGCGACCCTCGGGAAGGCGCCCACGAGCGCGGCGTCCGCGTCGGTGGTCCGGGCGACGTTGCGGGCCGTGTAGGACAGCACGTCTCCGGTGGCGGTGTCGACGGTCAGCGTGATCTGGCCGATGAACTCACCGTAGGAACCGGTCTGCAGGATCGGGCGGGTCTCGCCGGAAGCTCCCGGAACGGGTGCGTCCCAGGCGTACTGCTTGTGCGTGTGGCCCGTGAAGATCGCGTCCACCAGCGGGGTCGTCTCCGTGACGATCCGGGCGAACGAACCGCCGGCGGCAATCTCCTGCTCGAGCGTCGCGCCCTCGACGACGCCGTCACCGGCGCCCTCGTGGTACTCGGCGACGATGACATCGGCGAGGCCCTGATCCTCGATCTCCTCCGCGACGCGGTTGACCGCTTCCACGGGGTCGCCGAAGTCGACGTTCGCGATGCCGCCGGGACTGACGAGCGTCGCCGTCTCCTCGGTGACGACGCCGATCACTGCGACATCGACGCCGTCGACGGTGATGATCGAGTATTCATCCAGTGCGGGCTCGGTGGTGCCCTTGGCGTAGACGTTCGCACCGAGATAGGGGAAGTCCGCCGTGTCGGCGACGCGTCCGGTCAGGTCCCCGAAGCCCCTGTCGAACTCGTGGTTGCCCACGGCCGATGCCCGGAGGTCCAGCGCGTCGAGGACATCGAGGGTCGGCTTGTCGTCCTGCAGGGCGGAGGCGAACAGCGACGCACCGATGTTGTCACCGGCCGAGAGGAAGGCCGTCTTGTCCTCGCCGAACTCGGCGCGCAGCTTCTCGACCGTGCCCGCGAACCGGACCGTGTTGGCGTCGATCCGACCGTGGAAATCGTTGATGTTGAGCAGGTTGAGCTCCGCGGTCGTGTCGGCCGGTGCGAGGTTCATGCCGACGATCACGGGGTCGTGGTCGCTGGCGCGATACGGGTCGGCTACGTAGTAGTCGGTGACGTTGTTGTTGAAGCGGCTGTACTCGAGGGCGACCGACTCCGCCGAGTTGATGTTCCACGTGTCCACGCCCGTGACGGTGGCGTCCGCCGCGGGTGACGCGAGGACGTGGTCGAGGGATCCGCTGAGGCCCGAGAAGACGTAGGAGTACTTGCCGTCCTTCTTGCCCTGGTCGACATACCCGGCGTCGTAGAGGACCTGCATGGGGTCCTCCATCGTGTAGGCGTTGAAGTCGCCGGTCAGGAAGACCTTGTCGGTCTTCGCCGCCGCCTTCATGGAGTCGGCGAAGCCCACGAGGGCCTGTGCCTGGGCGACGCGCGCGGCGTTCCAGGCGCCCTGGCCGTCACCGGTGTCGGCGTTGCCGCCGGAGCTCGGGCCGGAGCCCTTGGACTTGAGGTGGTTGACGATCGTGAGGAAGGTCTCCGCGTCGCTGCCGCCGACCGGTTTGAAGGCCTGTGCGAGGGGCTTGCGGGCATTCGAGAACACCACGTTGTCGTTGAGGATGACCGACTCGCCGACGGGTTCAGCGACGGCCTTCTTGTAGATCAGCGCGGTGCGGATGAAGTCCTCGTCGGCGAGGGCGGGGACGGCCGCGGGGGAGCGGACGTAGTCCCAGGTGCCGGGGGCCTTCTCGTTCAGCGCCTCGACGAGGGTGGCGAGGGCGAAGTCGCGGTCCTTGCCGAACTTGGCGGAGTTCTCGACCTCCATGAGGGTGACGACGTCGGCGCCGAGGCCATTGATCGCGGCGACGATCTTCGCTTCCTGGCGCTCGAGGTTCTCCTTGTTCGCGGCGCCGCGGGAGTCGCAGCCGCCGTCGATGGTGATCGGGTTGCCGGCGCGGTCCGTGAAGTACTTGCACCCGGTGAGCTCCTCACCGGTGGTGGGGAAGTAGTTCAGCACGTTGAATGAGGCGATCTTCAGGTTGCCGCCGACCGGCTGGGGCGCGGCCGGGCGCTCGCCGGCGAACTGCACGGGCTGTGCGTCGGGGGTCGCGCCGTTCAGTTCAGAGAGCGGCTGGAACTTCCACGCGCTGTTGCGGTAGTCGAGGACCACCGGAGAGGTGAACGCAGCGCTGTAGCCCACGCGGACCGGCTGGGACGCCGTGAGGTACGGGAGTACCTTGCCGCGGTTGGCCTGGGTGAAGAAGTTGGTCGTGGCGCCGTCGTCGAGCCGGATGCTCCGGGCTGCGTTGTCGGCGATGACCGCTGCATTCTCGGGGGTGCCCGGACGTGCGACGTCGGTGGGCTGGAGGAGGCGCTCGGTGCCGGCCGCGAGGGTGACCTCGCCGTACTGGTTGAGCGTGTAGTTGTCGGCGACCGTGTAGGCGCCGGAGGGCTGGAAGAGCATGCCCTCGACGGCTTCACGTGCGGCGTCGGTGGCGGGCAGGGCGATGCTGGAGGCCTTGGGCTCCTCGGCTGCCTCGGTGAGCTTCGTGGTGCCGCCGGCGGGGACGGTGAGCTGCGTCAGGTTGAAGAACTCCCCGGCGGTACCGGTGACTTCGACGTAGTCACCCACGGCCACGGACGCGACCGTGTCGGGGGAGAAGACGAAGATGGCGTCCGACGCGGTCTGATCGGCTGCTGCCGAACTGCCCGCGGTCTGGAGGTAGAAGCCGGCGAATCCGCCCGTGGGGTATGCGGCGGTGACCTTGCCGCGCGTGGTGACCGTCTGGCCGGAGAGCGGCGTGGCGGTCCCGGTGCCCTGGATGTCACGGATGGGGACGACCGCGCCCGGCGTGGGAGGAACCGTCGGGGTCGGAGTCGGCGTCGGCGTCGGCGTCGGCGTGGAGCCTCCGGTCGACGCGCTGTTCATCGGCGTCGTGTCCTGCAGCGTGAAGTCGGCACCGTTGTTGTCCGTGTCAGCGAAGCCGGTCCGGTTGGCGGACTTCGTGCTTCCGGCGCCGGGCGTCGGTGCGGCCGTGCCTTCGAACGCGTTGGCCGTGCCATAGCCCAGGGCATCGACGACGCCGGGCGTGCCGACGATGCTGCCGATGCGGAGGGCACCGACGGTCGCGGCCTGATCGGACAGCACGAGGACGCCGCCGGCGGCGCCGGGGTTGAGGCCCGTCGCGAGGTCAGGGGTGGGCAGAGCTGACCCGGCGGTGCCGTTGGAGCCACCCTGGATCAGGAAATAGCCCTTGGCCGGGATGGTGCCCCGAAGCGCGGTCGCAGCGGGTGTCGCGGGGGACCCCGGCGCACGGTACTGCAGCGACCAGCCGTCGAGGCTCACCGGTGCGTCGGTCGGGTTGTAGAGCTCCACGTACTTGTTGGTGAACGGCGTCCCCGCGGAGCCACCCGACAGATAGGCCTCGTTGATGATGACGCCGGTGGCTGCGGCAGATGCCGTTGCCGGTGGTGTCTCCACGGCGTTGGCCGGCAGTGCGATCATCGGTGAGGCGATCAGCCCCACCGACAGCGCCGCACCGAGCGCTCCCTTCCATGACGAATAAACCATTCGTTCGTTCTTCTCCTTGACGATGGCTGCCCAGCAGCCGCGAGTGAAGCCCGCCGACCGTCGATGGGCGGCGCGTTGGCAAAAGCACCATATGTGACACAGGTGACAATTCCGTCCCCGGGAGGAGCCAACCAGAACATCGTTAACAATGGGTTACTAAAAGACCAGAGGGCCCGGAACAACAGGAGCTATCGGCAGGGATCTGTGGACGCATCGCGCTGTCTTCCTGCACCCTTGAGCGTTCCGTCCACCGGCGTGTCCGTCGCATCATGCCGGGCGCGTCCCCGACGAAGCACGGATCTCCCGGTCGGCGTCCGCTTTGTCCCGAAAAGAAAGGAGGCCCCGCCGTGCGGGGCCTCCTGATGGGCGGAAGGTAAGGGATTCGAACCCTTGAGACGGGGTAACCGCCCACTGGTTTTCAAGACCAGCTCCTTCGGCCGCTCGGACAACCTTCCCGCCGCTAGTGTTTCACGAAGGGCGGTGACGCCCAAATACCGAGGGACGGGAGGATCGCATGCGCGCAGTGGTGATCGAGGGGGCAGGCGGGCCGGAGGTCCTCTCCGTGCAGGAGGTCGACGATCCGGTGCCGGGTGCGGGCGAGGTACTCATCGACGTCGTCGCGGCCGGGCTGAACCGGGCCGATGTGCAGCAGCGGCGCGGCTACTATCCGCCGCCCGCGGGTGCGTCCCCGGTGCCCGGCCTCGAGGTGTCCGGCACCATCGCGGACGCGGGCGACTCGCAGTTCGCCGAAGGGGACGCCGTCGTCGCCCTGCTGGCGGGTGGAGGGTACGCGGAGAAGGTGGTGGTGCCGGCCGGGCAGGTGGTCCGGGCACCGGAGGGCGTGGACCTCGTGGAGGCCGCCGCGCTTCCCGAGACCGCCGCGACCGTGTGGTCGAACCTCGTCCTGCAGGCCGGCCTCGCGCCGGGCGACGACGTCCTGATCCACGGGGCGTCAGGTGGCATCGGCGTGATGGCCATCCAGGTGAGCCTCGCCCTGGGGGCGGTGCCGCATGTGACCGCCGGGTCCGCCGCGAAGCTCGACGTCGCCCGCTCCCTCGGCGTACGGACCCTCGTCAACTACCGGGAGCAGGACTTCGTCCAGGAGTTGATGGCGGCGACCGACGGCCGGGGTGCCGACGTCATCCTCGACGTCGTGGGCGCGAAATACCTGGCACGCAACATCCAGGCCCTCGCGACCGGCGGGCGGCTCGTCGTCATCGGACTGCAGGGCGGAGCGACGGCCGAACTCGACCTCGGAGCGCTCATGGGCAGGCGGGCGAGCATCGCGGGAACCACCCTGCGGGCACGGCCCGTCGCCGAGAAGGCAGCCATCATGGCAGCGGTGCGCGAGAGTGTCTGGCCGCTCGTGGCGACCGGCGCCGTTCGGCCGTTCGTGGATCGGACCTTCCCCCTGGCGCAGGTGGCCGAGGCCCACGCCTATTTCGACGCCGGGGAGCACACCGGCAAGATCCTGCTGCTGATGCCCTAGGAGCACCGCGCGCGTGCAGCCACCGCGGGCGATGTGCCCGGAGGCTCCTGCCCGTGGGACGAAACGACCCGGTCAGCGGATGCCGCGCCGATTAAACTGGGGAGAGCACCCCGGACTCTTCCGGGGCCGTCACAACCGAGGTGGTACCGATGCTGCTGTCCGTCCTGCAGGCCCATGCCGAAGTCCTGAACGTCGAGGCGAATCTCCGGACCATCGACGAGGCAGCCGGGCGTGCCTCGCAGGCAGGGGCGGACATCCTCCTGACGCCGGAGCTCTTTCCGGTCGGGTATGCACCCCAGCGCCTCGCCGCCGAACTGGATCCCGCGGTGCTGCCGGGGGTTCGGCAGCGCCTTGCCGGGATCGCACGGCGGCACGGCATCGGCCTGGTGTACAGCCTTCCCGCCACGCCGGAGGAGCTAGGGGACACCTCCGACGGCAGCTCCGACGGCAATGGATGGCAGATCACGGCCACCCTCCTGGACGCCGACGGGGTTCCGGTCCTCCACTACGGGAAGGTCCACCTCTTCGGCGCGGAGGAGCGTGCGGCGTTCGTCCCCGCCCAGGATCCTCCCGGCGTCGTCGAGTTCAACGGAGTCCGGACGTCCCTGCTGATCTGCTACGACGTCGAGTTCCCCGAGGCGGTGCGGGCCGCAGCCACGCGGGGCGCGGAGCTGCTGCTGGTACCGACCGCCCTGTCCGCCGGGTTCGAGTCCGTGCCGCAGGTCATCATCCGGTCCCGTGCACTGGAGAGCCAGCTCGTCGTCGCGTACGCGAACCACAGCGGCCGCGAGGACGTCTACGACTTCGAGGGCGGAAGCGTCGTCGCCGGGCCGGATGGTTCCCTGCTCGCCGCGGCCGGACACGCCCCCACCCTCCTGTTCGCCGAGATCGCCCCGGACGCTGTGCGCGCCGCGCGCGACGACGTCCCCTACCTCCGGGAGCGCCGCCCCGAGGTGTACAGGACCTGGGAGAACAGCGCCTGAACGACAAGGGGCCTTCCGCGGAAGGCCCCTTGTCGTTCCTCGTCGGGATGCCCCTACATCCCGGGCCGGCGGGGGAGCCGGCCTAGTCCGTCTCCGGGCCGAAGCAGTACTCGCAGCGGGGCGCACAGGGCGCATCCGCCGGCAGAGTGCCGTCGTCGGCGGACGGTGCCGGTGAGGGGCTAGCTGCGGGAGCGGGGAGGACGGACGACAGCATGGGGGAGCCTTTCGTTCTGGGGTGGGTGTTTCCGGCGCGCTGATGACGAGGTCAGTCGAGGCTGATCGGCCCGATCGCGTCGAGCAGGTCACCGGGACCTGGATTGCCCGGTGCGGACGATCCGCCCAGGTGGTTCACCACGCCCCACACGGCATTCAGGCCCGTCGTCACGGCGCCTTCCGCCCAGCCGGCGGTGAAGGAGATGTCGTCACCGGCCAGGAAGATGCCACGCTGGCCCTCCGGGAGGGCGTCCTGCTTGAAGTGCGTGAACAGCCGCTGCTGGTACCGGTAGTGGCCCGGCAGGTTCGCCTTGAAGGCGCCCATGAAGTTCGGATCCGCCTCCCATGACACGGTGATGGGCTGTCCCACGATGTGGCTGGCGATGTCCACGCCCGGGTAGATCTGCTCCAGCGAGTGCAGCATGAGTTCCACGCGCTCGTCCGCGTCCAGGGCCAGCCACTTCAGCGCGTCGTCGTTCCAGGTGTAGGACAGCAGGATGACCGCGGGCTTGTCCGGTCCGTTGTCCAGCAGGTAGGTGGCGCGGTTCAGCCGGTCGGTCAGGGTCATGGACAGGACTTCCTGGCCCGTCTCCGGATCGATGTCCTTCCAGAAGGGCCGGTCCACCATCACGAAGGTCTTCGACGACTGCATGTAGTGCGACCGTTCCATCGCGGTCCAGAGGTCGGCAGGGAACAGCGCTTCCTGGGTGTGGATCCGGGTGGACAGCAGCCAGGACTGGCACGTGGTCACGACGGCCGGATAGCTGGCTTCGCGACCCCACCGTTCGCGGATGCGCAGGTCGCCGTCAGGGTCCCGGCTGATCCTGCCCACGGCGCCGTGGGGTGAACCCGAGTGCAGGGACGCGAGGGAGGTCCCCTCCGGCCAGTGCCTCATCCCCGACGGCGCGTGGTGCCACAGGGCCTCCGGCAGGCGCTGCGCTCCTCCGCGGATGAGGCGGTGCTGGTCGTCCGCGTCCGTGTAGACCACCCGGAGGATCTCCAGGATGGAGTTGGGGAAGTCCGTGTCCCAGCCTCCGGTGCCGAAGCCCACCTGCCCGAAAGCCTCCCGATGGGCGAACCCTGCCTCCTTGAAGGCCTTGCTCGCGGCGATGAAGCCGTAGAAGGTCTGCTCGTCCATTCGCGGCAGCAGGTCGTTCCAGAGTTCCTTGATCCGGCCCGTGTCCCGCGAGCGGATGGCATCCTGCATCTCGGTGAATCTGGCGCCGTCGTTGATTGCTGCCTTCCAGGCGTCGGCCACCTCCTGGAAGAAGGGAGGAAGGTCCTCCGGTGTGGTGGCGTAGTGCTTCTTACCGGCCAGTTCGATCACGGTGCTGGAGGAGGCCGACGAGAGCGGGTTGGGGAAGGCCTCGGTCTCCACTCCCAGCAGGTCCACGTAGTGGTAGAAGGCCCTGCCGGACACGGGGAAGCGCATGCCCCCCAGGTCCGCCACGACGCCGGGCGCCGCGGGGAAGGCCGCTGTCCGGAGGCGTCCGCCGATCTGGTCCGCCTCGTAGACCACCGGCCGGAGCCCCAGCTTCATCAGCTCGTAGGCCGTGACGAGGCCGGAGAGTCCGGCGCCGATGACCGCGACCTCGGTCCCGAGCAGTTCCTCCGGGACCGACCCCAGGCCATCGGGGTGGGCGAGGTAGTGGTCGTAGCTGAACGGGAAGTCCGGGTTCAGCATGGTGATCGGGGAGGCTGCCTGGCGGTCGGCCGCGAGATCGTCGGCCGGGAGTTCGGTGGCGGTGGTCACGAGTGCGTCTCCTTGATGGTCGAGGGCTTGGCGGTCAGTGTGCGGTACTCCAGTTCGCTGAGGGCCGCGACCTTGGAGTGCCGGCGCCCGTAGCCGACGTAGATGGCGATGCCCACGAGCATCCACACTCCGAAGACGAGCCACGTGGCGGCGCCCAGGTTGGCCATGAGGTAGGCGCACATCAGCGTTCCCAGTACGGGTGTGACGGGGTAGAACGGGACGCGGAAGCTGCGCGGGAGGTCCGGCCGGTTGCGGCGCAGGTAGACCACCGCGACGTTGACCAGCGCGAACGCGAAGAGGGTGCCGATGCTGGTCGCGTCGGCAAGCTCTCCGAGCGGGACCAGTCCCGCGGTCACGGCGACGACGGTGCCGACGATGAGCGTTCCGGCGACGGGTGTCCCCGTCCGGCGCGAGACCCGCCCGAAGACGGGGGGAACGAGTCCGTCGCGGGACATCGACAGGAGGATGCGCGTCTGGCCGTACAGGACGGTCAACACGATGCTCGCGATCGCGAGCACGGCACCGGCGGAGAAGACGAGGGCGATCCAGGGCCGGCCCGTGAGCTCCTGCAGGATCTGCACCAGGGCCGCTTCCGTTCCGTCGAACCAGCCCCACGGGCGCGCCCCGATGGCGGCGACGGCGACGAGGACGTACACGCTGGTCACGATGAGCATGGACAGCAGGATGGCACGGGGGAGATCGCGCTTGGGGTTCCGGGCTTCCTCGCCGGCAGTGGAGGCGGCATCGAAGCCGATGTAGGAGAAGAACACGCGGGAGGCCGCGGCCGAGACGCCGGCCGCACCCATGGGCAGGAGCGGCTCGAAATTGCCGGCGTCGAAGGCGGTGAAGGCCACCGCGCAGAAGAACAGCAGGATGCACACCTTGATGACGACGATGGCCGTGTTGATCCGGGCGCTTTCACGCGCTCCCCGGACCAGGAGCACCATGGAGAGCAGCACGATCGCCATCGCGGGGATGTTCACGACGCCGCCGTCGCCCGGGGGCTGGGACAGTGCAGCGGGCAGGAACTGGCCGAACCCGGCCAGCGTCTCGTTGACGTACTGGCCCGCGCCGACCGCGACGGCGGCGACGGACACCGCGTACTCGAGCACCAGGCACCAGCCGCAGATCCAGGCCATCCCTTCACCCATGGTCGCGTAGGAGTACGAGTAGCTGGAGCCGGCGACGGGCACCAGCCCGGCCATCTCGGCGTAGGAAGCGGCGGAGAACAGCGCGGCCAGGCCGGCGAGGACGAAGGATATCCAGATCGCCGGACCTGCCAGCGGAACCGACTCGCCCAGGATCACGAGGATGCCCGTGCCCAGCGTGGCACCGACGCTGATCATGGTCAGCTGGAGAACCCCGAAGCTGCGCACGAGCGGCGCACCTCCGCCATCACTTCCGGCTTCGCCGACCATCTGGTCGAGAGGTTTACGCCGGAGCAGCTGGGCACCCAGGCCCGGCCGGCCTTCGCCCGGGATGGTTGTCTTCTCAGCGTTCATAGGCACAGTCACCTGTGGACGTCCCTTCACAGTAGTTTCTTTCCGGGAACCACCATGGCATGTGAGCCGAGTCTCACCCTGGTGCAAAATGACCTAGAGTGGTTGCTCATGGGACGTATTACACCGGACGAGCAGGTTCCCGCTCCGGCTCGCCCGGGTTTCGTCACGCTCGAGCAGTTCGTCGAGCAGCTGCGGCCCGAGTTGAGACTGCTCCACGATGGCGGCAGCGGCCAGGAGCTGCTCCGATGGGTCGAGCCGAGCGAACTCGAGGATCCGACGCCGTACCTTCCCGAGGGCGAGTTCCTGCTGACCTGCGGGTTGCCTTTCCTGGGGGACGGCGGGTCGGAAGCCGGCGTGGACGCCTACGTCCGGCGCCTGGTGGACGCCGGCGTCCCGGCCCTCGGTTTCGGGATCCAGCCCTACTTCGACGCGGTTCCGGAGGTGCTGGTGAGCGCCTGCCGACGCCGGAACCTGACCTTGTTCGAAGTCCCCTCGACACTGCCGTTCGCGGCCATCGGACTCGAGTTCTCGCAGCTGCTCGAATCCGAGAACGCCCGGGCGTTCCGTCAGCTGGCGGACACCAACCGGCAGCTCATGCGGGCGGTGCTCTCCCCGAGGCCGGAACACGAACTCCTCGGTGCGCTGGTGCAGAAGGTGCCCGTGTGGGCCCTCCTGGTAGGGACGGACGGGCGGATCCGCGCACGCGGGAACACCCCGGAGATCGACCCTGCACTGCTGGCGCCTCTGGTGGAGCGGCTGTTCTCGGGTAGCGGACCCCGTGTGGAGATGGACGGCTTCGACCAGCCGGGTTCCGCGCTGGTGTACGGACACCCGTTGCGGAGCACCAAGGACGCCAACCTCGGTGCCCTGATCCTCGGCTGTGACGCACCCCTGACTGCCGCCCAGAACAGCGTGGTCCAGGCGGCGATCGGCCTGCTGGAGCTCCTGGTGCGGCAGAGGACCAGCGGCTCTTTGGCCCCGAGCCAGCTGGCGACAGCCGTCCTGCTGCATCCCGACAGCCTCACGAACGGTGATACCCGGCACCTGAACGTGCTCAAGGACCTGCTCGCCCAAAGCCTGTCCTCGACACGGTCCGCGCCGATGCGGGTGGTACAGGGCATCAGGGTAGATCCCGCCGATGGTCTTCCGGGTGACGGCCCCATCCGCGAGCTGCTGCAATGGCGGCGCCTGTTCGACACCAAGCTGGTGGAGATCACGGACTACGGTTTCACCGCGATCACGCGGCTTCGGGTGGACTCGTCGCTGCTGGCCGATGTCGAGAGGATGGGCTGGCGCCTCGTCGTGGGCGAGGGGACGGAGCTCTCCGGCCTGGCTGCCGCCTACCAGCGGGTCAGCTCCCTGCGCGCGCGTGTGCAGTCCAGCGGAAGGAGTGTCCGGGCGGAGGACGTGACGTGGTCGGTGGCAGGGCTCCTGGGCCGTGAGGCAGGAACCGCCCTGGCAGAGCGCCTCCTGCACCCGGTCCTCTCCTTGAAGCCGCACCGCCGCGACCCCCTGCTCGCAGTCCTGAACGGCTGGCTCCATGAGAACGGCAGCTGGGACGGAGCTGCGAAGCGCCTGCAGCTGCACCGCAACAGCGTACGGCGGCAGATCGGCGTGCTGGCCGAACTGCTCGGCATGGACCTCGGGAGCGCGCAGGTCCGGGCTGAACTGCTGATCGCCCTCCAGTACCTGGACGAGGTGAACCCCGCCCCGGCGACGGACTAGGCGCCGCGCGCGGAAAGCTGCACGGCACGCTGCCGGAGATGCAGGGCCAGCACGAGCGCGATGCCGACCACGGCCCCGATGAGGGTCTCGACGGCACGATCCGCGAGGAGCACAGCCGGATCGCTCGGGTGCGCCAGTTCCGTGCTGACCAGGGCGAGCGGCGTGACGAACGCCTGCGCGAGGGCGTACTGCCGCAGGATGAACATCTCGGCCGCGAACTGGGCGACGGCGATGACGAGGACGAACTGCCACGCAGCCAGCCCCGGCAGGAGGATCAGCGCCGTCAGGACGAGCCCGGCGACCGTGCCGAGAATCCGCTGCAGCCCCCGGTTGGTGCGCGCCCGTGCCGTCTGTCCCACAAGGGGCACGGTCGCGGCGACCATCGCCCAGTAGGTGTGGCCGATCCCGAGCGCCGTGGCCGCGCTGCCGGCTAGCAGGGCTGCGACGACGTACAGGGCCGACTCCCGGGCCAGTCCTGCCAGGTGCCGCGCCGTGGGCCGGTCCGCCGCCGGGCGATGCCAGCCCGTGCGGTGGCGTGGCCAGAGTGCGCCCGCCTGCCCGAGGAGCACCGCGAACGCGACGGTGGCGACCGCCGTACCGAGTCCCTGCAGCAGCGGTGGCTGCTGGGGGACGGAGGCGATCGCCGCGAAAGCGAAGATGTGGAACAGGGAGCCTCCCGGCCGGAGGCGGAACAGTCCCGCCGCGAAGGTCCCGAGTCCGGCGACCGCGCTGGTGAGCAGGACGAGTCCCCAGGGTCCGACGTCGCCGCGCGAGGCCAGTGCGGCTGCCAGGATCACGGCGAGCATGAGCCCGCCGCCGCGGATCTGGGTGGCAAGGCGCTGGCGGTGCGGTTCGTTCCGCCCGTAGATGCCGGCGAAGGCCCCGAACGTGGCGAAGACGGCGAGATCGAGGCGTCCGATCAGCAGCACCACGACCAATGGGACGCCCACTCCGATCGCGCAGCGGAGTGCCGGGTGGTGGTCGTTGGCGGAGGGGGTGATGCTCACCAGGTCGCGGAGGAGGTGCACGGACTGCGGGCTTTCGGTCGGAGGAATCGACGGCGCCGCTGGCATCGGATGGCGGGAAGCCATCGATCAACCCTACTCCCGTCCGGGCCCGGCCGGGTGGCGCGGAAGCATCATCAGCATGCTTTCGATTGCGTCGTAGCTGTGGAAAGGTTGCAGGACAGGCAACCGGAAGGAGCAGCACAGTGAGCACGCATCACGGCCACGACGGGGACGAGGGCGGACTGTCGCAGGCAGCCGACAGCTTCGCCGAGAACCTCGGCGACCAGGTACCCGACGGCATCGACAACGGACCGACCGCCGACGCGGACGAGCCCGCCGACAGCCGCACCAGGACGCACGCGAGCATCAGCGAGGGCATGAACGCCAACGACGACGACGAGCCGCCGGCCGTGCTCGGCGACGACGACGACGGCCCTTCCCGCAGGTCGTCCTGACCGGCCGGGTCGGGGAGCGCCGGCCCACCTGCCGCAGGGGCGGGTGCGTTCGGCGCATTCCGTTGCACAGCAGCCTTGCCATGTGACGCGGCGCTCACTACGTTGCTACCTTCGTGTGCATCACACTCTCGCACCCGAGGAGCATCATGAGTAAGAAGCAGAACGGAGCCCACCGGCACGCCGACGTGCTGGTGACGGATCCGGACCTGCCCGCGGTCGCCGTCGATCCGCAGCAGGCTGAAGCAGAGGACCGCCGGTGGACCCCGGCGAAGATCGCACTGTGGGTAGGTGTCGCACTCCTGGGCGGTATCGCCTGGACCATCCTGGCCATCGTCCGGGGCGAGACGGTGAACGCCATCTGGTTCGTCTTCGCCGCCGTCTGCACCTACCTCATCGCCTACCGGTTCTACTCCAAGTTCATCGAGCGGAACCTCCTGAAGCCCGATGACCGGAGGGCGACCCCCGCCGAGTACAAGGCCGACGGCAAGGACTACGCTGCAACGGACCGCCGCGTCCTGTTCGGCCACCACTTCGCCGCCATCGCCGGCGCGGGTCCGCTGGTGGGGCCCGTCCTCGCCGCGCAGATGGGCTACCTGCCCGGGACCCTCTGGATCATCATCGGCGTCATCTTCGCCGGGGCCGTCCAGGACTACCTCGTGATGTTCTTCTCCATGCGCCGGGGCGGACGCTCGCTCGGCCAGATGGCGCGCGAGGAGCTCGGCGTCATCGGCGGAACCGCGGCGCTGATCGCGACCCTCACGATCATGATCATCATCGTCGCGATCCTCGCCCTCGTTGTCGTGAACGCCCTCGGTGAGAGCCCATGGGGTGTCTTCTCCGTCTCCATGACCATCCCGATCGCGCTGTTCATGGGCGTGTACCTGCGCTACCTGCGCCCCGGCAAGGTCACCGAGGTCTCGCTGATCGGCTTCGTCCTCCTCCTGCTCGCCATCATCGGCGGCGGCTGGATCGCGGAGACCGGCTGGGGCGCCGAACTGTTCACGCTGGACCGGATCACGATCGCCTGGGGCATCATCATCTACGGCTTCATCGCCGCCGTCCTGCCCGTCTGGCTCCTGCTCGCTCCGCGCGACTACCTGTCCACGTTCATGAAGATCGGCACGATCGTCATGCTCGCCGTAGCCATCGTCATCACGCGTCCCGAGATCAGCGTCCCGGCCGTCAGCGAGTACGCCCGCTCGGGCACCGGACCGGTTGTCGCGGGCTCGCTGTTCCCGTTCCTCTTCGTCACCATCGCCTGCGGTGCCCTCTCGGGCTTCCACGCCCTGATCTCCTCCGGCACCACCCCGAAGATGATCGAGAAGGAGCGCCAGACGCGCTTCATCGGCTACGGCGGCATGCTCATGGAGTCCTTCGTCGCGATCATGGCGCTCGTCGCCGCCCTGTCGATCGACCGGGGCATCTACTTCGCCATGAACTCGTCTGCCGCGGCGACCGGCGGCACCGTCGAGGGCGCCGTGGCATTCGTCAACGGACTCGGCCTCACCGGGGTCAGCCTCACGCCCGACGTCCTCTCGACACTGGCCTCCAACGTGGGCGAGGAATCGATCGTCTCCCGGACCGGCGGAGCCCCGACCCTCGCGGTCGGCATTGCGCAGATCATGCACGGCGTCTTCGGCGGTACCGGCATGATGGCCTTCTGGTACCACTTCGCCATCATGTTCGAGGCGCTGTTCATCCTCACGGCGGTCGACGCCGGAACCCGCGTCGCGCGCTTCATGCTGCAGGACAGCATCGGCAACTTCGTGCCCCGCTTCCGCGACACCTCGTGGCGCGCCGGAGCATGGATCTGCACGGCCATCATGGTCGCCGGCTGGGGAGCAATCCTCATCATGGGCGTGACCGATCCGCTGGGCGGCATCAACACGCTCTTCCCGCTGTTCGGCATCGCCAACCAGCTGCTCGCGGCGATCGCGCTCGCGGTCTGCATGGCGATCTGCGCCAAGCGCGGACTCTTCCGGGTCCTCTGGATCCCGGCACTTCCGCTGGCCTTCGCCGCCGCGGTGACCATCACGGCGTCGTTCCTGAAGATCTTCTCGCCGGTCCCTGCCATCGGCTACTGGGCGCAGAACGCGGCGTTCCGCAATGCCCTCGCCGCGGGCGAGGAGAGCTTCGGCACCGCGAAGACCGTGGCCGCGATGGAGGCCGTGGTCCGCAACACCTCCATCCAGGGCACGCTGTCGATCATCTTCGTGGTGCTGTCGATCATCGTCATCGTGACGGCGATCCTCGCGACCATCAAGGCCTACCGCGACGGTGGCGGCACGGAGACCGAGGACTCCCCGGTGGCGTCCCGCATCTTCGCGCCGGCCGGCCTGGTGGCGACTCCGGCCGAGAAGGAGCTGGAGGCGCAGTGGGCCGCCCTCGAGCCGGGCAGGCGCCCGGCGCGGACAGGACACTGATGAGCAGCGTGCCGCACGTCCTGCACCGGGCCAGGGACACCGCGCGCGAGCTGGCCTGGCTGTTCAAGGGGGTCATGGGGGAGAACGCCTACCAGGCGTACCTCGACCACCACGAGCGCACCCATCCGGGCGAGCCGCCCATAACCGAGCGTGAGTTCTGGCGGGACAAGACCGACCGCCAGGACGCCAACCCCGAAGGCCGCTGCTGCTAGGCGGCCCGGCACGAAGCCCGGCGCATCCGCGAGGAGCGCCGGGCTTCGTCGCGTCCTGAGCTTGTCGTGGGCAAGGCCGGATCCGGTGTGCCCGGCGCGCGGCGGTTGTGGGAGCATAGCGTCATGACGGAACAGCAGCCGGCCAGTCCCTTCGACCCCGCTCCCGGTACCGTGCACGACGCCCCGGGCAACGCCCAGGCGGGCACGGCAGGGGACGGCGCGACGGAGGGCGCTCCGGGCGCGCGCCCCACATCACTCGCGGAGCTCGTGGACGAACCCGCGAAGGTCATGCGCATCGGCACCATGCTCAAGCAACTGCTCGAGGAGGTCCGCACTGCGCCGCTCGACGACGCCGGCCGCACCCTGCTCGCCTCCATCCACGAGCGTTCGGTCAAGGAACTCGAGGACGGCCTCGCACCCGAACTGGTCGAGGAGCTGCACCGTATCAACCTGCCCTTCGGCGACGACTCCGTACCGACCGACGCCGAACTGCGCGTCGCGCAGGCCCAGCTCGTCGGCTGGCTCGAAGGCCTGTTCCACGGGATCCAGGCGGCGCTCGCTGCGCAGCAGATGGCTAATCAGCAGCTGGCCGCGCGGCTCCAGCTGCGCCAGCTCCCTCCCGGCACCGTGATCGCCCCCGGAGTGGTGATCGGCGAGGACGGTGAACCACGGCGCACTCCGCCTGTCCGCCATGCCCAGGCGGCCCCGGCGGACAGCCACGGGCCCGGCCAGTACCTGTAAGGCCTACGTGGCATTCTTCGCGGCGGCGCGGCAGGGACGGAAGGACGATGCCGAGCTGGGCACAGGGGTGTGGAGGCGGGCGCACGACCGTTTCCGCCGGGGCCTCGATCGGTACCACCAGATCCTCGAAGGCATCGAGGACGACGACGTCTACAACGAACTCGTGGTCGTCGCCAACGACCTCGGCGCCATGCTGCCCCGCGTGCGGGCGATCTGCGTGAGCGCCCAGGCATCCTCCCCGAGTAACGGCCTCGACATCCCCGGCGCGCTCCTGCAGGTTCATCGGGCGCTGTCCCGCGCGGGCAACACCCTCGCGACGACGGCGGAGGCAGCCGCGATGACGAGGCTCGACGGCGAGCGGTGGGGCATCGCCTCCTCGGGGCTCGACAACGTGCGGCGTCGGGCTCAGCTGGTCGCCGACGACGTCGAGGAGGCGGAGCGCTGCATGCCGGGCGCCCGGTAGGTCGGCCGTAAGCAGGACACCCTCAGTAGTACAGCAGGGTGCTTCCCGGTGCGACCGCGATGTCCCAGACCTCGAATTCCTGCCCGCCGCACATGCCTCGCTCGCCGGTCGGGACCGCACGGATGAACGGCGTCGGCCGGCCCTCGTCCACGTAGGGGTAGCCGCGCTCGTTCAGGACGGTCAGCACCCGCCGGTCCGGAGGGTCGCCGACGCCGGTCCGGAGGGACGATGCCCGCTGGTACGCCGAGAAGCCGTCGGGCCAGCGGATGAGGACCGCGCGGGAGTTGAACTCGAACCAGACGCATGCCTCCCCGTCCTGAGCGCTCCCCTGGAACGTGCCGAGCTGGTGCGCCGGCAGGTTCTGCGCGTCCCGGCCCGGCGGCGGCCGGATGCCGATGATCGCGTCCGGGTCCAGGGACCCCGGCGCCTCACCACTGGTTGCCAGCCGGAGTTCCTCGACCGGCAGCGCCCGAAGGTCCTCCCGCAGTTCATCCGGCAGGGGAACGGGATCGCCGGTGACCGTCGTCGCCTCCGGGGACCGACGATCGACCAGCGTCAGCACCGAGCCGTCACCCTCGATCGGGGCGAGGTGGCCGTCGGCGTTCCGAACGAGGAACAGAAGCTGGTGGGGCGGGAAGAAGTCCCGGGTGTGGGGGCGCTCGAGGGTGCTCCGCCCGGTCATGTCCAGGGTGAGGACGTCCCGCGCCGCCTCGCCCTTCACCATCTGCACCACGGATGCGCGTCGAAGGATCCGTATCTGGCCCTCGACCAGCGTCGGCTCCACCCGGGACTGCACCACGACGGCGACGACGTCGGCGAGGGCGAACAGGCGTGCCGTCTCCTGGGCGGGGCTGGGGGCCTGGCGCGGGACCAGGGCCAGGGCGAGCGCGGCGAGCGTCAGGAGGCAGGAGCCGCCGACCATCGCCTGGCTCCTCCGGTTCCGCGCCGCGCTCCCGCCGCCAGGTGGGGAGGCCGGGTCCGAATCCCCGGAGGTTCCCGGCAGCGTGCGGGCATCGGCTGGGAAGCCATCGGTCGCCGCGGCAGCGAACGGCAGATCAGGGGTGCTGAAGACGAGATCCTCCGCCGTCACGGCGCGGGCCGGGTCGGCGGCGGCGAGGACGGCGGCGAAAGCCTCCGCCGATGCCGGTTCCGGGAACAGCAGGCGTGCACAGGCGGCTTCGACGACGGGGAGCAGGCCGGCCTCTTGCTGCGAGGCACGTGCGGCCTCCCCGGCGCTGAGACCATCCCAGTGACAGAGCAGGAGGAGTTCGCGCTCGCCGGGGGACAGCGATGCCAGGGCGTACTGCAGGTCCGGGACGCCCTGGACCCGAGGAGGAAGCGCCGGCGGCAGGTACCGTTCGAGGGCTGCGTGCGCCGTCGCCAGCACCGGAAGGCGCCCGGGGATGCCGTCGAGGGGAATTCCACCAGAGGGATCGCGTGTCGCGGGGCTTCCGGCGTCCAGCGCCTCGACCGCCTCGAGCGCCACCTCCGAGGCGAGCCGCGTGGACAGCGAGCGCCGATAGGCGTACCGGTAGGCGTCGTCGTGGAGGGCCGCCCGCACCCTGTCTTCCGTTGCCTGCATATCCCGCCACCAGCCGACATCCGACCTGCGCGCTCGGGTTCTGTCGGACCAAATGCTCCGCAGGCTGATAGTTGTCAGGGGGAACAGAAATAAATGGGAGCCGCCGCTGGTTCCCGCCTGTATGACTACTTCACCAAATCTTACGCTCAACGACGGCCACGAGATCCCGCAGCTCGGGTACGGAGTGTGGCAGGTCGAGGACACCGTTGCCGAGGATGTCGTGGGCCGGGCCTTCAAGGCGGGGTACCGCCACATCGACACCGCCAGGATCTACGGCAACGAAGCCGGTGTCGGCCGTGCCATCGCCGCTTCGGGCCTGGGCTCCGACGAGATGTTCATCACCACCAAGCTGTGGAACGCGGACCAGGGCTACGACAGCACCCTCAGGGCGTTCGACGAGTCGATGGAACGCCTCGGACTCGAGACCCTTGACCTCTACCTCATCCACTGGCTGCAGCCCAAGCAGGGCAAGTACCTCGACACGTGGAAGGCCTTCATCGAACTGCAGAAGCAGGGGCGCGTGAAGAGCATCGGTGTCTCCAACTTCACCATCGAGGCGCTCACCGAGATCATCGACGGGACCGGCGTGGTTCCCGTGATTAACCAGGTCGAGACCCACCCGTACCTGAACCAGTCCGAGCTCCGGGCCTTCGAGGCCGAGAAGGACATCCTGCACGAGAGCTGGTCGCCCCTCGGCTCGGGCAAGGGACTGCTCGACGACGCCGTGCTGCAGGACATCGCCCAGAAGCGAAACGCCACTCCCGCGCAGGTCGTCCTCGCCTGGCACCTTGCGCTCGGCAATGTCGTCATCCCGAAGTCGGTCACCGAGTCCCGCATCGTCGAGAACTGGGAGTCCCTGGACGTGACGCTCGAGGACGAGGACATCGAGGCCATCAACGGACTCGACAAGGGCCCCGCGGGACGCATCGGCGCCGACCCGGCGACGTCCGACTTCGCCTAGCCCCATCCCTGGCAGACAGCACCTGCCGACCGAGAGGAGCCTCCCGGCGCTGCCGGGAGGCTCCTCCGTTTCCGTAGGGCCCGTCCCATGGGTCCGGGCTAACAGACTCTCCGCACGCTGGCGAGGGGTCCGGGTGCGGGGAATTCCCCGTTGCCGATCAAAATCAGCGCGACCTAGCCTGTCACCACCTGTTCATACCAAGCATGGAGGTGCCTCATGGCCACTGGCGAAACCGGGTTCGACGACGTCTCGTTCGACCTCATCTCACTGCAGTACCACTCGCTGAAGGCCGGGCACGATTACGGCCAGTACGTCCGGGACGCCCGGAACGCCGGACGCGACGACATCGCCGACTTCTTCGAGCAGGTGATGTCCGAGGACTCCGAGCGCGCCGTCCGTTGCCACGCGTTCCTCGGCGAACTCACCAAGTCCTCGGAGTCCGGTCCCGCGATGAGCTGACCGGAGGCGGACCACACTGCGGCGAGTACCTCCGGGTGCCCGCCGCGTTCGTCGTGCCGGGGTACCCGGGCACGAAAAAGCCCCGGCGGCGTACCGTCCGGGGCTTTCGTGGAGCCTCCTGCCAGAGTCGAACTGGCGACCTTCTCATTACGAGTGAGACGCTCTACCGACTGAGCTAAGGAGGCAATGCTTCTTGGTCCGGGCGATGCCCGGGGCCGATCCACAAGCTCCAACTTTATAGGAGGTTCCGGCCCGGGGTCAAAATGGGTACGTCCGGGGCACGGGCGCACTGCGGTCAGCAGCGCGCGCCGTCCTCCGGGACCGTTCCGTCGGTGAAGTAGGAATCAACGATGTCCAGGATGCAGTCGTTGGACCGGCCGTATGCGGTGTGTCCTTCGCCCTCCCACGTGACGTGCACGCCGGACTCGAGCTGCTCCGCCAGCGCTGTGGACCACTCGTAGGGGGTAGCAGGATCGCCCGTGGTGCCGATGACGAGGATGGGGTCCGCGCCCTCCGCCCGCGCGGGGGCCGGTACGAGGACCGGTGCGTACTTCCACGGCGCACAGGTGAGACCGCCGTAGGCGAGGAACCGGCCGAACGTGGGCGACGTGGCGATGAGCTCCCGCTCGTCCGCCCGCATCTGGTCCGGGTCGCTGGTCATCGGGTAGTCGAGGCAGTTCACGGCGAGGAAGGCCGCCGACGAGTTCGTCGCGTAGGTACCGTCCGGCTCGCGCTCGGCCGAGAGGTCGGCGAGGTACAGCATGCTGGAGGCGTCGCCGTCCAGCGCCGAGCTGACCGCTTGGGTCAGGGTGGGCCAGTTCCCGTTGTCGTAGAGCGGCAGGATGAAGCCCTGGACGAAGGTGAGGACCGGCACGAGGCGGCCGTCCTTGGCCTTCATCGGTTGCCGCTCGACGGCGGAGAACAGGTCCTGGATCTGGCGCACGCCGTCGTCGACCGTTCCCGGATAGGGGCACTCGGCGCCCTGCTGGCAATCGGCGACGTACGCGCGGACTGCCTTCTCGAAGCCGGCCGCCTGACCGAGCGTGACGTCCTCGCTGCTGAGCGACGGATCGATGGCGCCGTCGAGGACGAGGCGCCCTACCCGTTCGGGGAACAGATCGGCGTAGGTCGCGCCCAGTTGCGTCCCGTAGGAGAAGCCGAGATAGTTCAGTTTCTCGTCGCTGACGACCGCGCGCAGGATGTCCATGTCGCGTGCCGCCGACTCGGTGTCCACGAATCCGAGGAGTTCTCCCGTGCGCTGGGCGCACAGGTCCGCGTACTCCTTCGCGTCCGCCACCATGAGCGCCAGGAGCTCGTCGTCCGTCGCGTCGGACGGGTAGCTCTCCTGCCGCGCCGCATCGGCTTCCTCGTCGGTGTAGCACTTCACGGCGCTGGACCGGCTGACCCCTCGGGGATCGAACCCGAGGATGTCGTAGTCCTCGCGCAGCCGATCACTGGCGACGTAGTCCAGCGAGTCCTTCACGATGTTGACGCCGGACCCGCCGGGCCCTCCTGGGTTGACCAGGATGGTGCCCTGGGCCTCGCCCGTGGCGTCGGCCCGGATGGCAGCGATGTCGATGCTGCTGCGGCCCGGGTCGCTGTAGTCCAGCGGCACCTCGACCGTGGCGCAGGAGAAGGACACCTCGCAGGTCTCCCACTGCACCTCCTGCGTGTAGAAGCCGCGGAGGTCCTCGTCGATCTCGCCGATCGCGGCGGGTTCGGCTGTCTCCACGCCGGAGACGGGGGACTCCGTCCGGTTCTCGGGGGCGAGCAGCGAGCACCCGGACAGGCCGAGCACGACGGCGGCGGCCGCCAGGGCGCTGACGGCACGACGGCGGGGAGTCCTGCCGGGAGAGGGGAGTCGGTGGAGCGGCCCGAGGGTCATCGGTCGAGGTCCTTCCGGGACAGGAGGCTCACGGTCATCGCTTCGATCGCGAGGAGCGGGGAGACATTGGTGCTGACGAGCCTCGTGCGGACCTCGTTGATGGCCTCGAGCCGCAGGAGCGTGTCCTCCGCGCTCTCCCGGCGGGCGAACTCCTCGAGCTCGGGCCGCAGGGGCTCGTTGACGAGCGACTGCCCGCTGGACACCTGCAGCATGAGCACGTCCCGATAGAAGGAGATGAGGTCGGTCAGGGCTCGGTCGAAGTAGTCGTTCTTGGACCGCTTGGCCCGCCGCGTCTGGTCCTCCTCGAGGCGCTTGATCTGCGCCCGCATGGACGGCGGCAGGGTGCCGGTCTCCGGGGCACCGAGGGTTGCGAGCAGGGCAGCCCGCTCCTCGGCGTCGCGCTGCTCGAAGGAACTCTGGGCTTCCGCCTCGGCCAGCTTCACCAGGTCCGCCGCCGCGCGCATGGCGCCGGCCACGGAGCGCAGCGTCAGCGGCAGCCGGACGATCTGGTTGCGTCGTTCCCGCGCACCCTCATCGGTAGCAAGCCTCTTCGCCACCCCGATGTGGCTCTGGGCCGCCCGCGCCACCGCTTCCGCCGTCGCGGGGTCGATGCCGTCGCGGGCCACGAGCAGGTCCGCCACATCCTGGACGGGCGGCAGCCGGAGACCCACCGACCGGCAGCGGGACCGGATGGTGACGAGCACGTCGCCCGGGCTGGGCGCGCAGAGCAGCCAGATGGTCCGCGGTGGCGGCTCCTCGATGGCCTTGAGCAGCACATTGGTGCTGCGCTCCTGCATGCGGTCGGCGTCCTCGACGATGATGATGCGCCAGCGCCCCGTCGAGGGCTTGTCCTGCGCCTTGCGGACGAGTTCGCGGGCCTCGTCGATGCTGATGGTCACCTTCTCCGTGGTGACGTTGGTGAGGTCGGCGTGTGTGCCGGAGAGGACGGTGTGGCAGGCCTTGCAGGTGCCGCAGCCCCGCTCGTCGAGCGCCTCGCGCTCGCAGAGGAGAGCGGCGGCGAAGGCGCGGGCCGCGTTGGAGCGACCGGAACCCGGCGGGCCGGTGAAGAGCCAGGCGTGGGTGGGGGCCCCGGACTGGGCGGCGCGGCGCAGCTGCTCCACGACCTGCTCCTGCCCGCGCAGCTCCGCCCACACGCCCGTCGTGGGAAGGCCGTGCGACACAACGCTCATGCAGTGACCCGGGGCAGGGCGTCGAGGATGGCACGGTGGAGTTCTTCGGGTGGAGCGGACGCGGCCAGCACGAGGTAGCGTCCGGGCTCCTGGCGCGCGAGGTCCAGGAAGGCGGACCGGATGCTGGCGTGGAAGCCGTCGGGCTCGGATTCGAGCCGGTCCTCCGGTGCGGCTCCGGCGGTGCGGCGGCTGCGGCCCTCCGCCGGGTCGACGTCGAGCAGCACGGTGAGGTCGGGGCGGAGGCCGTCGGTGGCCCAGAGGTTCACGTCGAGGACGGTCTGCGGTCCGAGCCCTCGGCCCGCTCCCTGGTACGCGACGGAGGAATCGATGTAGCGGTCGCACACCACGACCTCGCCGCGCTGCAGGGCGGGGACGATCACCTGGTGCACGTGCGCCGCACGCGAGGCCGCGAACATCAGGGCTTCGGTCCGGGCATCGATATCGCCGTGCCCGTGCTCGAGCACGAGCGAGCGCAACGTCTCCCCGATCGGGGTGCCGCCCGGCTCACGCGTGCGCACCACGGTGCGGCCGATGTCCTCGAGAGCGCGGCACAGCAGTGCAGCCTGCGTGGACTTGCCGGCACCGTCGCCGCCCTCGAGTGCGAGAAAGAGCCCGGGAAGGCCGTGCGGGAGGGGAAAGGTCACGGGCCAAGCCTACCGAGTGCCGACGACCTTTCCCGGTAACACTTGCAGGGGCCGTCGCGCCCGGCACTAGGCTCATGCCATGCAACTCGAGCGCTCCGACCTCGCCCCGGACACCCTCACCGTCGCCGCAGGACGTCCTCCCCGCGAGCACGATGCGCCCGTCAACCCTCCGATCGTCCTCTCGACGACGTACCACGAGACACGCGCGCCGGAGGCGGGCGACCGTATCTACGCACGCGGGTCCAACCCCACGTGGGACCCCTTCGAGGAGGCCCTGGGCGCTCTCGAGGGCGCGGACCTCCCGGCCCTCGTCTTCGGCTCGGGACTCGGTGCGGCCGCGGCCGCACTGTCCCTCGTGCCCACCGGGGGTGCCGTGGTCATGCCCCGCCACGCCTATGCGGGCTCGATCAGCCTCGCCGCCGACCTCGCCGCACAGGGCCGCTTCGAACTGCGCACCGTGGACATCGCGGACACCCCGGCCGTCCTCGCGGAACTCGACGCGCTCGCCGCCCGGTTCGACGCCGGCCAGGTGATGCTGTGGCTCGAGAGCCCCACGAATCCGATGCTCGAGGTCGCCGAGCTGTCCGTGCTGACCGATGCCGCCCATGCGACCGGCGCCGTCGTCGTCGCGGACAACACCTTCAACACGCCCATCGTCCATCGGCCGCTCGAATCCGGGGTCGACGTCGTGCTCCACTCGGTCACCAAGTGGCTCGCCGGCCACTCCGACGTCGTCCTCGGGGCGCTGATCACCTCGGATGCGGCACTCCGTGACCGGCTCCTGGCGCACCGGACCCTGCATGGCGCCATCGCGGGTCCGTTCGAGGTGTGGCTCGCCCTGCGCGGACTGCGAACACTCGCCCTGCGCATGGAGCGGAGCCAGGGGACCGCGGCTTCGCTGGCACTCCGGCTCGCGGACCACCCCGCCGTCCGCCGCGTGCGCTACCCGGGCCTCCCCACGGATCCGGGGCACGAGCGCGCCGCCGCGCAGTTCAACGGCTTCGGTGGCATCGTCAGCATCGAGCTCGACGACGTCGCCACGGCCGATGCCCTCGTCGCCGCCGTCCGGCTGTGGCTGCCGGCCACCTCGCTCGGCGGAGTGGAATCGCTGGTCGAACGACGACGGCGGCAGCCCGCCGAACCGGTCACGGTACCGGAGGCCCTCGTGCGCCTGTCCGTCGGCATCGAGAACCCCGAGGACCTGTGGGCGGACCTCGACTCCGCGCTTCGTGTCGCGGCCGGCCCGCGCGACGGCGGGCTCTGACCCTCCGGAAGCACGGATAGGCCGGCAGCCCGTTCACGCAGCGCGTTCACACAGGCCGATATCGTCGGCCGATATCGCCGGTGCACCGCCGCAGGCAGGCCCGGTAAGCTGGGTCCGTGGCTCTCGTTATCGAAATCCAGCATTACCTGTACCTCGCGCTCGGCCTGATCGCCCTGGGCATCGAGGTATGGGCCTTCTCCGACTGCGTGCGACGTCCCGGAACGGCCTTCGAAGCCGCCTTCAAGCGCACCAAGGGTTTCTGGCTCGCCCTCACCGGCGGTGCTGTCGTCGTCGGCCTGCTGTCCGCACTCGGAGGCGGCGGCTTCAACCTCTTCCAGATCGTCGCCATCGTCGCGGCGTGCGTGTACCTCGCGGACGTGAAGCCGGCCGTCAGCCAGACCTCGGGCCGCGGCGGCAACTACGGCCCCTACGGACCCTGGTAGGACCCTAGCCGGGCCTCACGGCCTCCCACGCCACGGTGATCTCCCCGAGGCGCCAGCGTGATGCGCCGTCCAGCAGCGGCCAGCCATCCGCCTTGAGCGCACCGCACATCGCCACCCACCGCTGCCGATGGCCGAAGGACGCGAGGGCCGCGGCATCGAGCCAGGCCCGGTCCAGGGCCCGAAGGTAGGCGTGGACCGGTTCGCCCTCCACGTTGCGGTGGATCAGTGCCTTGGGCAGCCGTTCCGCCACGTCGGAGGGGAGGGTGAACGCCCCGAACCGCAGCGAGATGCTCAGCGACACAGGCCCGCCGGTATCGAGGGCAGCCCACGTGGACCGCCGCCCGATCTCGTCGCACGTCCCGTCGATGAACAGCCCGTCGGGTGCAAGCCGGGAGCGGACCTCGTCCCAGTACGCCGCGTACTCGTCCTCGCCGTACTGCCGCAGCACGTTGAACGCGCGCACGAAGACCGGCAGCCGGCCATCCAGCGGAAGCTCGAAGCCGCCCTGCCGGAACGTCAGCCCGGGCCGCGCGAGAGGTTCGGCCGCGGCTACGCGTGCCGGGTCGATCTCGATCCCGACCACCTCGACGTCGTCCCGCACGGAGCGCAGGCGCGTGAACAGTTCGACGGCGGTGACCGGAGCCGCGCCGTACCCGAGGTCGACCACGAGCGGAGCGGCGGCTCGACGGAGCCGGTGCCCCTGGGGGCCGGCGAGCCAGCGGTCCACGCGGCGGAGCCGGTTGGGGTTCGTGGTGCCGCGGGTGATGGTCCCGAGCGGCTTCGGGGGACGGGGACGCGGGGGCACCCATCAAGGCTAGGGCACTCGCCCGACCGCACTGCCGATAGCACTGTTCGAGCGGAGCGCTCGACGGCACCGCTTAACAGTCGCGGACCAGGGGCGGGCCGGAATGACCGGCGCAGCGCGATACGGCAGACTAGGAGCCATGACCTACACACTGATCCTGCTGCGCCACGGGCAGAGCGAATGGAACGAGAAGAACCTCTTCACCGGCTGGGTGGACGTCGCCCTCACGGAGAAGGGCCGCGAGGAAGCCACCCGCGGCGGCCAGCTCCTGACCGAGGCCGGCATCCTTCCCGACATCGTCTACACGTCCCGCCAGAAGCGCGCCATCATCACCGCGAACCTCGCGCTGGAAGCCGCCGACCGCAGCTGGATCGACGTCAAGCGCAACTGGCGCCTCAACGAGCGCCACTACGGCGCGCTGCAGGGCAAGGACAAGGCCCAGACCCTCGCGGAGTACGGCGAGCAGCAGTTCATGGAATGGCGCCGGTCCTACGACACCCCGCCGCCGCCCCTCGACGACGCCAGCGAGTACTCGCAGGCCAATGACCCCCGCTATGCGGACCTCGGCGACGACGTCCCGCGCACCGAGTGCCTCAAGGACGTCCTCGAGCGCTTCCTGCCGTACTGGGAGTCGGACATCACCGCGGACATCAGGGCCGGCAGGACCGTGCTGATCGCCGCCCACGGCAACTCCCTCCGCGCCCTCGTGAAGCACCTCGACGGGATCAGCGACAAGGACATCGCGGCGCTGAACATCCCCACCGGCATCCCGCTCGTCTACGAGCTCGACGAGGACCTCAAGCCCGTCAAGGCCGGCGGCACCTACCTCGACGCCGACGCGGCAGCCGCCGCCATCGAGGCCGTGGCGAACCAGGGCAAGCACTAGCACCTCGCCTCGACGGGAACGATTCTCTGCGTTGAACGGAACGACGGCGGCCCCGAGGGGCCGCCGTCGTTCCGTTCAACGCAGGTTCAGGAGGGTCAGTTGAGCGGAGCGCTGGGCTGCCACTCGCCTGTGACGAGGTAGGTTACCTTGCGGGCCACCGAGACGCCGTGGTCCGCGAAGCGCTCGTAGTAGCGGCTGGCGAGGGTGACATCGACGGTCGTCGGCGCGGTCTCGTTCCAGTCCTCCGCGGCGACGGCCTTGAAGACGCCGGCGTGCAGTTCGTTGACGCGGGTGTTCGCGGCGTTGATCTCGTTGCTCAGCTCGAGGTTGCGGGTCTCGAGGAGCTCCGTGACCTTTGCAGCGATCTGGACGTCGAGCTCGGCCAGTTCGTCGAAGGTCGGCCGGATGGTCTCCGGGATCACGTTCGCGGGGTACCGCAGGCGCGCGAGCTGCGCCACGTGGCGGGCCAGGTCGCCCATCCGCTCGAGCGACGCGCTCATCCTCAGCGCACCCACGATCATGCGGAGATCGGAGGCCACCGGCCCCTGGAGGGCGAGGATGTCGATGGCCCGTTCGTCGAGGGAGTTCTGCAGGAAGTCGATCCGCGCGTCGGCGGCGATGACCTCCTGCGCGAGCTCGGTGTCGGCACCCTGGAAAGCGCTGTTGGCTTTCTGGATGGCCTCGGACACCAGCTGCGAGATCTCGATCAGCTCCTCGCCGATCTGGTGTAGCTCGGCCTGAAAAACCTTACGCACGTGGGCGTCCTTCCCTGGAAGTATCGGTTCAACCGTTGTCACAGTTCTGCCGACGAGCATTCCAGCCAGCGGTGAACTGTTTCCCCGCTTTATGTGAACGTTAGTTGAACCCCTTACCTATTGCCACCGGATGGGCCTGGGCCCGAAATCGCAGAGCATAAGCTAGGTCCGTGGACCCCCTTCTCCTGACGCTCGTGGCCGGGCTGGTAGGCCTGGCCCTCGGCGTGAGCGGCATGGCAGCGTTCCGGGCGAGCGAGGCGCAGCGACTCCGGCTCCGCTACGAGGACGAACCCTCGCTGCCCGACGGCGCGGCCGAGGTTCTCTCGATCATCGGACGCGCCTACGTCATCGTGGACGCGATCGACGGCGTCGTGCGGGCGAGTCCCGCCGCCTACGCCTTCGGCCTCGTCCGCGGACACACCGTGGTCCATTCCGAACTGCTCGACCTCACGGCACGCGTCCGGCGCGACGGCGTCATCGAGCAGGAACAGCTCGAGCTTCCCCGCGGCCCCTTCGGACAGGGGACCATCGTGGTGCAGGTCCGCGTCGCCGCCCTCGGCACCGAATACATCCTGATCCTCGCCGACGATCGCACGGAGATCACCCGGAGCGAGGAGATCCGCAACGACTTCGTCGCCAATGTGTCCCACGAGCTGAAGACACCGGTGGGCGCGATCTCCCTCCTCGCGGAGGCCATCGACGACGCCGCCGAGGACGAGGTGGCCGTGCGCCGCTTCGCCCAGCGCATGCACAAGGAGTCCGGCCGCCTGTCCGCTCTCGTGCAGGACATCATCGAGCTCTCCCGCCTGCAGGGCGCCGACGTCGTGCGTCGCGGGAAGCCCGTGGACATCAACGCGGTCATCGTCGAGGCCGTGGACCGCAACAAGCTGCCCGCCGAGAGCAAGCAGATCGACATCGTCGTCGGCGGTTCGGTCTCCCTCCCCGTGTACGGCGATCACGATCTCCTGATGACGGCCTTCCGCAACCTCATCGACAACGCCATCCGCTACTCGCCGGAGGGTACCCGCGTCGGGGTGGGCGTCCGGTCCCGGGACGGCCTCGTCCAGGTCTCGGTGACCGACCAGGGGCCGGGGATCACGCCCGAGGAACAGGAGCGCATCTTCGAACGGTTCTACCGCATCGACGCCGCGCGTTCCCGCCAGACCGGCGGCACCGGCCTGGGGCTCAGCATCGTCAAGCACGTCGTGTCCAACCACGGCGGCGAGGTGACGGTGTGGTCGCAGGCAGGCCAGGGAAGCACCTTCACCGTCCGCCTGCCCGAGATGGAGAGCGCCCTCGACGACGGCGCTGCCGGGTCGACAGGGCAGCAGTCCGACCGGAAGACCGTCAAGAAGGGCAGCGCCGCTGTCCAGGAGCAGGGAGTCAAGGCGTGAGCCGCATTCTGATCGTCGAGGACGAGGAGTCGTTCAGCGACCCGCTGTCCTACCTCCTCGGCAAGGAAGGCTTCGAGGTGTCCGTGGTGGACAACGGCCTCGACGCCGTCACCGAGTTCGACCGCGCGGGCGCGGACCTCGTGCTGCTGGACCTCCAGCTTCCGGGACTGTCCGGTACGGAGGTCTGCCGCCAGCTGCGCCAGCGCTCCAACGTCCCGGTCATCATGCTCACGGCCAAGGACGCCGAGATCGACAAGGTGGTGGGGCTGGAACTCGGCGCCGACGACTACGTCACCAAGCCGTACTCGTCGCGCGAGCTCGTGGCCCGCGTCCGGGCGGTGCTCCGGCGCCAGGGCGAACCCGAGGAGCTCGTCTCCACCACCGTCCAGGCCGGGCCTGTCCGGATGGACGTCGAACGCCATGTGGTGAGTGTCGACGGTGAGCAGGTCGCCCTCCCGCTCAAGGAGTTCGAGCTGCTGGAGATGCTGCTCAGGAACTCGGGCAGGGTCCTGACGCGCGGCCAGCTGATCGACCGCGTCTGGGGGTCGGACTATGTGGGGGACACGAAGACCCTCGATGTGCACGTCAAGCGGCTGCGCAGCAAGCTGGAGCCGGATCCCTCGAACCCCCGCTACCTCATCACGGTCCGCGGCCTCGGGTACAAGTACGAGCCCTGAGCCGCACCCCGCGTTGTCCTCCGGCTCGAGCCGCGAGACGACAGGAATGACCGGCCGAGGGCCCTGTGCGCGGTTCTTTCTGTCCTCTCGGCCGCCTTCACAGCGAGCGGAGTCGTGGAGAGACGGAAATGCCCGCCTCCGATCGATCGGAGGCGGGCATGTCCATCGGGTGGAGGTGCTGGCGGGGAAGGCTACTCGCCTTCGGCGGCTTCCTCGGTCGCGGCGGGCTCGCTCGGCCGGGGGGTGTATCCGCCGGGTACGTACTCGCGGTATTCCTCCAGCGTCCCGTCGAGCACCGGTACCTCGAAGGTCGCCTCGTCGCCCTGGACCGTGAAGTCGACGTCGATCAGCGAGCCCGGGATGTCCGGCAGTCCTTCGAGGGTGCCGTCGTCCGCAGACTCGTCCTCGAACCTGAACTCGCCCTGGCCCTCGATGGTGACGCTGGTGGATGCGCCGCCGGCCTGGATGGAGAGGTCGACCGGCTCGTCGCTCGTGTTGAACACGGTGCCCACCAGGCGGCCTGCGGTCTCGTCGTCGCGCCCGACCACCAGGACGTTGCGCAGCTGCACCGATCCGAGGTCCTTCACGATGCCGTCCGACGCCGCGTACCGCGTCGTCGTCGACTGCTCCGTGGTGAAGCTGCAGCCGGAGACACCCAGCATCAGCAGCACGGCGCCGGCAGCAACGGCCTGCTGCGCTCGGTTCTTCGGTGCACAATTCACAGCACAAACTCCTGGGGTTCAACAGGCGGGACAAGGGTGTGATCCGGTGCGGACCTACCCAACAGACTATCGGCAATGCCGCGGAATCGTGGTGTTGGTTTCGTCGGCCCGGGAGCACTCGGATCACCAAAAGCTCTCCCCGTCAAGAGGCGAATGATAGCCAATTGAGCTTGATTCGGCCCTCTGACCTGCGAAAACGCATCGTCGGGCGTGTCGTTGCCGTGATAAACTGATTGACGGGAAAGGGGAAAGTCCACATGGTTTTTGAGGTCGGCGAAACAGTTGTTTACCCTCACCACGGCGCAGCGAAGATCGAAGAGATCAAGATGCGCGTCATCAAGGGCGAAGAGAAGATGTATCTCAAGCTCAAGGTGGCACAGGGTGATCTGACGATAGAAGTACCAGCAGAGAACGTTGACCTCGTAGGGGTTCGTGACGTAGTCGGCAAGGAGGGCCTCGAGCATGTGTTCGACGTCCTGCGGGCCGAATTCACGGAAGAGCCCACGAACTGGTCGCGCCGCTACAAGGCGAACCTCGAGAAGCTCGCCTCGGGCGATGTCATCAAGGTTGCAGAAGTAGTCCGCGACCTCTGGCGCCGCGACCACGACCGCGGCCTGTCGGCCGGTGAGAAGAGGATGCTCGCGAAAGCGCGGCAGATCCTGATCTCCGAGCTCGCCCTGGCGGAGAAGACCGACGAAGAGAAGGCCGCAAGCGTTCTCGACGAGGTCCTCGCCTCCTAGGAGACGGGCTCGACGCGAAAGAGGGACCCCCGGGTCCCTCTTTTTTGTTGCCCTGTCATAGGGTGACGGAGTGTCCGAGAAGAATTCACAGTCCGTCCGAGCCGAGGTCGGCGTCGTCCTGGTCGCCGCCGGGTCCGGACAGCGGCTCGGGCAGGGCATCCCGAAGGCGCGCGTGCTGTGCGGTGGGCGGACCCTCCTCGAGCATTCGCTGGAGTCCGTCGTCGCGTCGGGCGTCGCGGCGTCCGTCGTCGTGGTCGTTCCCGCAGGCGACGCCGTCCTATCCGCTGTCGTCGACCAGGCGGGGCGGCGCACCGCAGGCGATAGGACGGTGCGGATCACGGCGGTGGCCGGTGGGGCAACACGGGCCGCCTCCGTGCGTGCGGGCCTCGATGCGCTGCCTTCGTCAGCCGGCGTCGTCCTGGTCCACGACGCCGCCCGTGCGCTCACCCCGCCCGCGGTCTTCCATCGGGTCGCCGCCGCCGTCCGTGCAGGGTCGCCCGCGGTCATCCCGGTGCTGCCCGTGGTGGACACGGTGAAGGTCGTGACGGGCGACGTCGTCACGGCGACGCCCGACCGTGCCGTCCTGCGCGCCGTGCAGACCCCCCAGGGGTTCGACGCCCGCGCGCTGCGGGCAGCCCATGCGAGCGCCACCGCATCCGACCCCGGTGTCACGGACGATGCGATGCTCCTGGAGGCCCAGGGCGCCACGGTGCGAGTCGTGGAGGGGGACGCCCTCGCCTTCAAGGTCACCACGCCCCTGGACCTCGTCATCGCCGAGGCGGTCCTCGCCGCACGGCAGCCCGCGACGCATCCCGGTTCGCCGCCCGAGACATAGCCCGAGACATAGCCCGGGATACAGCCCGGGATGTAGCCCGGGACCCCGCCACGCCGCCCGCGGCACCCTGACGCCCCACTCCCACCGCCGACCAGCAGGAGCAGCCGTGTACCTCAGTGAACACCTCCACCTACCCCGCACCGGGATCGGTGTGGACGTCCATGCCTACGCATCCGACGGGGACCCCGCGCCGCTGTGGCTCGCGGGCCTGCTGTGGGAGGGCGAGCGCGGGCTGTCGGGCCACTCCGACGGCGACGCCGTCGCGCATGCGGCAGCCGACGCGCTGTTCTCCGCCGCGGGTGTGGGGGACCTCGGCACGCACTTCGGCACCGCGCGACCCGAGTACGCCGGCGCCTCGGGCTCCACCCTGCTGTCGTCGGCCGCCGCGATCGTGCGGGACGCCGGATTCGACATCGGCAACATCGCGGTCCAGCTCATCGGGAACCGCCCGAAGTTCGCGCCCCGCCGCGCCGAGGCGGAGGCAGTCCTGTCCGATGCCGCGCAGACACCGGTCAGCATCTCGGCCACCACCACCGACGGACTCGGGCTCACCGGCCGGGGAGAGGGTGTCGCAGCGATCGCGACCGCCGTCGTCGTGCGGTCCTCGTCCCGGGTGGCGGTTCGTCCGGAAGGCTGACGGAACCCGCCGGGTAATCTGGAGCGGTGAGCCTGCGATTCTATGACACCGCCCGCGCCGAGGTGCGCCCCTTCGAGCCACTGGAACCGGGCAGGGCGAGCCTCTACTACTGCGGCGCCACGGTGCAGGGCATGCCGCACGTCGGGCACGTGCGGTCCGCGATCGCCTTCGACCAGCTGACCCGGTGGCTGGAGGCGCGGGGACTGCGCGTCACCGTCGTCCGCAACGTGACGGACATCGACGACAAGATCCTCGCCAAGTCCTCCGACTCGTTCCGCGAGGGCGCCGCCGACCGTGATCCGTCGGTGGTGCCGGAGGAGCAGTGGTGGGCCCTGGCCTACCGGTTCGAGCAGGAGTTCCAGCGCGCCTACACGGCCCTCGGCGTCCGTCCGCCCACCTACGAGCCCCGTGCCACCGGCCACATCCCCGAGATGCACGCACTCATCCAGCTCCTGATCGACCGCGGCCATGCGTATCCGGCGTTGGACGACTCCGGGGACGTCTACTTCGACGTGCGCTCCTGGCCCGCCTACGGCAGCCTGACCCGGCAGGACATCGACGACATGCAGGCCGCGCCCGACGCCGACCCGCGGGGCAAGAAGGATCCGCGCGACTTCGCGCTGTGGAAGGGCTCGAAGGACACGGATCCGGCCACGGCATCGTGGACCAGCCCCTGGGGCGCCGGGCGTCCGGGCTGGCACCTCGAATGCTCCAGCATGGTCACCAAGTACCTCGGCACCGAGTTCGACATCCATGGCGGGGGTCTGGACCTGCGGTTCCCCCACCACGAGAACGAGATGGCCCAGTCCCAGGCTGCTGGACACGCCTTCGCGCGCTTCTGGATGCACAACGGCATGGTGACGTACGGCGGCGAGAAGATGTCGAAGTCGATCGGCAACACCGTCAGCCCGCAGGAGATGGTCGACGCCGCCGGCCCCCGGGTGGTCCGCTACTACCTCGGGCAGGCCCACTACCGGTCGGTGCTCGACTACCGGGAGACGTCGCTGCAGGAAGCGGGTGCTGCCGTGTCCCGGATCGACGGATTCATCGCCAAGGCCTCCGCCCGTCTCGCGGGACTTTCCCCGGCACCCGGACCGGCTGGCGCAGCCGACCTGCCGCAGGCCTTCGCCGAGGCGATGGATGACGACCTCAACGTGCCGCAGGCCCTCGCCGTGCTCCACACCACGGTGCGCAGCGGCAACACGGCCCTCGCGGCGGGGGACGACGACGCCGTCCGCAGCAGCCTCGCCGCCGTCCTCGCGATGACCGCTGTCCTCGGGCTCGACGACGCCGGGGACCCGGCGGTCACGGGGACCGGGGCGGAAGGGGGAGTCGGTAGGGCGCTCGACGCGCTCATCGGAGACCGGCTGGCCGAACGCAGCGAGGCCCGGAGCGCCCGGGACTGGGCGAGGGCGGATGCTATCCGCGACGCCCTGGCGGCCGCCGGAATCACCATCGAGGACTCCGCGGAGGGCGCGCGCTGGGCACTCTCCGGGGACTAGCACGCCGGGCGCGGGCCCGGGTCCGTCCGCCCGTGGCGCCCGTATTCCGGCCGGTGCCGGTATACGGCATCGGCTCCGCGTAAACTGGGGGAGATTCTTCTTCTATATAAAGGTGTTCTTCCATGGCCAGTCACGGACGTCCAGGCGCGGTTCGCAAAACGAAAAAGGGCCCCACCATCGGCACCGGCGGACACGGACGCAAGTCGCTCGAGGGCAAGGGCCCCACTCCCAAGGCGGAGGACCGCCCGTACCACAAGGCGTTCAAGAACAAGGAGCTGTCGGAGCGCTCGGCTGCCAAGCGTGCCGGCGGCAAGAGCGCCGGAACGGGCCGCACCAAGGGCAAGGCCGCCGAAGAAGTCGTCACCGGGCGCAACTCCGTCGTCGAGGCTCTCCGCGCGGGCATCCCGGCCAAGGCCCTCCACGTCGCCATCCGCATCGAGATGGACGACCGCGTGCGCGAGTCGCTGAAGATGGCCGCCGAGCGCGGCATCCCCGTGATGGAGACCGGCAAGCCGGAACTCGATCGCATGACGGACGGCGCCGTGCACCAGGGCCTCATGCTGCAGATCCCGCCCTACGAGTACGCCGACGCGCTGGACCTCGTCGACGAGACGATCGATCGGTACAAGCGGGGACACATCGGGAACGCGCCGCTCTTCGTGGCCCTCGACGGCATCACCGACCCCCGCAACCTCGGAGCCATCATCCGCTCGGCGTCCGCGTTCAGCAGCCACGGCGTCATCGTGCCGGAGCGCCGCTCGGTCGGAGTGACGGCGTCGGCCTGGAAGACCAGCGCCGGTGCGGCCGTCCGTGTCCCCGTTGCACGCGTCGGCAACCTCAACTCGGCGCTGAAGTCCTTCAAGGACAAGGGGATCTTCGTCCTCGGGCTCGACGGCGACGGCGACGTCTCGCTCCCCGCGCTGTCCCTCGGGCGCGACCCGATCTGCATCGTCGTCGGCTCGGAGGGCAAGGGTCTCTCCCGGCTCGTGCGCGAGAACTGCGACCAGATAGTCTCCATCCCCATCGACTCCGCCATGGAGTCGCTCAACGCGTCGATGGCGGTGGGAATCACGCTGTACGAGGTGTCGCGCCAGCGGTCGGCGTGACGCAACCCGCACAGGCGCTGCCGCCCGACTCCCGCGAGTTCCCGCTCGGGCTCCACGCCACGAGGGGGACCTGGATCCGGGACGCGCACGCCAACGCTGCCGTCTGGGCTCCAGCAATCGACTCCATGGACGTCCACTGGCAGCGGGCCGACGGTTCGTGGACCTTCGAGACGCTCGTAGGGCTCGACGGCGGCGTGCACCACGGCGTCGTGGGGCCGGTCGCCCCGGGCGCCCTCTATGCGTTCTGGCCGACGGGCAAGGAACTCCCGGGCACGGTCGGAGAGGCACAACTGCTCCTGGACCCGTACGCGCGCGCAGTGGAGACCATACACACTGCCTCCGGGACCGACGAGCCGCCGTCGCGCGCCTACTACTCCGTCTTCCTCCAGCACGTGTTCGACTGGGGGAAGAGCGAGCGCCCGTTCACGCCCTGGCGCGACACCGTCATCTACGAGGCCCACGTCAAGGGCCTGACGAAGCTCCATCCCGACGTGCCGGAAGACCTCCGGGGCACCTACGCCGGACTGGGGCACCCGGCCATGATCGCGTACCTCCGGGAGCTCGGGATCACCGCCGTCGAACTCCTGCCCATCCACTTCTCCATCGACGAGCCGCACCTCGAGCCACTCGGACTCAGCAACTACTGGGGCTACAACACCCTCGGGTTCTTCTCCGCGCACACCGGCTACGCCACCGCGGCAGCACAGGCGGCAGGACCGGCAGCAGTGCTCGACGAGTTCAAGGGCATGGTCCGCGCACTCCACGAAGCGGGCCTCGAGGTTCTCCTCGACGTCGTGTACAACCACACCGGGGAGGGCCCGCAGTACCGTCCTGCCCTGTGCTGGAGGGGTCTGGGGGACAGGGACTACTACCGGCACGACGCCGCGGGCCGGTACATCGACACCACCGGCTGCGGCAACAGCCTGGACTTCTCGCAGCCACGGGTCGTGGAATTCGCGCTTGATTCGCTGCGCTACTGGGTCGAGGAATGCCAGATCGACGGGTTCCGCTTCGACCTCGCGGTCACCCTCGCACGGGACGAGCACAACGCCTTCACGCCGCGGCACCCCTTCCTCGTGGCAGCCGGCGCCTCCAAGGCGCTGCGCGGGACCAAGCTCATCGCGGAGCCCTGGGATCTCGGGCCCGATGGCTGGCAGACAGGGCGGTTCCCGGTCGGCTGGGCGGACTGGAACGACGGCTTCCGGGACACGGTCCGCGATTTCTGGCTGCGGGACGTGGAGTCGATCGCGGCCGGCGGCACGGGGTCCTCGCCTGCGCGGCTGGCCGGCAGCCTCGCCGGGTCGGCCGAGACGTTCGCGGCGTCCGGACGGAGCCCGCTGGCCTCGATCAACCTGGTCACGGCCCACGACGGATTCACGCTCGCCGACCTCACGGCGTACGAGCGGAAACACAATGAAGCCAACGGCGAGGGCAACCGCGACGGCTCCAACGACAACCACAGCTACAACCACGGCGCCGAGGGGCGCACTGAGGACGAGGTCATCCTCGCGGCGCGCGAGAAGAGCGCCCGCAACCTCATGGCATCGCTTTTGATCTCGCTCGGTGTTCCGATGATCACGGCCGGGGACGAGTTCGGCAGGACGCAGCACGGCAACAACAACGTGTACTGCCAGGACAACGAACTCGGCTGGATGCACTGGCCCGATGATGCGTCCTCCCGGCGCATGCTGGACGCGACGCGCACGCTGCTGTCCATCCGCCGGGACTTCCTGGCGAGGCAACCCTCCACGTTCCCGTCCCGCGGAGAGCAGTCGATGCTGCTCTGGTTCAATGCCGCCGGACTCCCGATGACGGCCCACGAGTGGAACGACCCAGGGACGCGGACGGTCCAGCTGCTCCTCGGCTCCACGGGCGGGACGATCAACGGACTCGTCGTGATCAACGGCTCCCCCCGTGAGACGCGCATCCATCTCCCGTCGGCCTGGATCCTGCAGGGGCAGGGCGTCGAGGGGGAGCAGCCACGCTGGTTCAGCCAGACCTTCGACTCGGCCGGTCGCGAGCCGTCGGGTGCCCAGCTGCGGTCGGGCGACGCCGACACCGTGGCGGGTATCTCGGTGCGTATCTACCGCTGCTGACCCGCCCGCAGCCAGTACGAACGAAGCCCGGGACCGCACGGTCCCGGGCTTCGTTCGTGTCGACCGCCCCGTCGGGGGCGGGGACGGTCAGGCGTTGACGACGAGCCCGAGCTCGGCCTTCGTCGCGAGGGTCGAATGCTTCGGGAGCACGCGCACCGTGTACCCGAAGGACCCGGAGTGGTCGATGCGGATTCCGCCTGTGAAGAGGTAGCGCCCGCTCCCGAGGTTCTCGGCGACGTCCAGGTCCTCGACCGTCACGTCGCTCAGCTCGTCGCTGTCGAGGGCCCGGCCGTAGGCCACCTCGACCGCGACGTCGTCGGGATTCAGCCCGCCGAGCGCCACGTAGGCATTGACCGTGAGCGAGTCGCCGATCTGCGGGTCCTCCGAGACGCCCGTGGAATCGACGTGTTCCACCTGGACGGCGGGCCAGCTGCCCTGGACGCGTGAGCGCCAGGCGGCCGTCCTCTTCGCGAGGGCGAAGGAGTCGGCTGTGGCGGCCTGTCCGGAGCGCCAGGCCGGGCGGTACAGCTTCTCGACGTAGTCCTGCAGCATGCGCTCCGCCGACACGGCGGGGCCGAGGGTCGCCATCGTGTGCTTGATCATGGCGATCCACTGGTGCGGGACCCCGTCGCGGGAGGGCTCCGACGGGCCGGCGGCTCCTGCTCCCTCCGCGGGCACCAGCGAGTAGAAGCGCGGGCCCACCTGGGTCTCGAGGAGGTCGTACAGCGCCGCCGCCTCGATGTCATCGCGCTCGTCGGCCGAGGCGCCGTTGTTGGCGGTCGGGATCGCCCAGCCGTTGTCGCCGTCGTACATCTCGTCCCACCAGCCGTCGAGGACGGACAGGTTCAGGCCGCCGTTGATGGCGGCCTTCATCCCGGACGTGCCGCACGCCTCGAGCGGGCGCAGCGGATTGTTCAGCCAGACGTCGCAGCCGGGGAAGAGCGTGCGGGCCATGGCGATGTCGTAGTTGGGCAGGAAGACGATGCGGTGGCGCACCTCCGGGTCGTCCGTGAAGCGGACGAGGTCCTGGATCATGCGCTTGCCCTGCTCATCCGCGGGGTGCGACTTGCCGGCGATCACGAGCTGGATCGGGTGCTCCGGGTGCAGGAGCAGCGCCTTGAGGCGGGCCGGGTTGCGCAGCATCAGCGTCAGCCGCTTGTAGGTCGGGACGCGGCGGGCGAAGCCGATGGTGAGGACGTCCGGGTCGAGCACCGAGTCCGTCCAGGCCAGTTCGGCGTCGGCGGCGCCGCGCTTCTTCCAGGAGGAACGCAGGCGCTGGCGCACGTCGTCGACCAGGTTGGAGCGCAGGCTGCGGCGCAGGGCCCAGATGTCCTTGTCGGGGACGTCGTAGACCTTGTTCCACTGCGGATCGAGGATCGATTCGGCGCCGAAGTTGGCGCGGGCGAAGTCGGCGATCTGCGGGTCGACCCAGCTCGGGACGTGCACGCCGTTGGTGACGGAGGTGATGGGGACCTCGCGCGTGTCGAACCCCGGCCAGAGACCGGAGAACATGCCCCGCGAGACCTCGCCGTGCAGCTTCGCCACGCCGTTGGCGCGCTGTGCCAGGCGCAGGCCCATCACGGCCATGTTGAACTTCGACGGATCGCCGTCGGCGTAGTTCTCGGCACCGAGGGCCAGGACGCGGTCCGTGGGCACGGACGGCGCCAGGCCGGCGTGGAAGAAGTGCTCGATCTGGGACCGGTCGAAGCGGTCGATGCCTGCCGGGACCGGCGTGTGCGTGGTGAACACCGTCGACGCGCGGCCTGCCGCCAGCGCCTCCTCCCAGCTCATCGGTGACTCGTTCGAGGGGTCCATCAGTTCGCGGATGCGCTCGATGCCGAGGAAACCTGCGTGGCCCTCGTTGGTGTGGAACACCTCGGGAGCGGGTGTGCCGGTGAGCCGCTGGAAGATGCGGAGTGCCTTGACGCCGCCCATACCGAGGAGGAGTTCCTGCTGCAGGCGCTGGTCCCCACCGCCGCCGTAGAGGCGGTCGGTGACGTTGCGGGCCGCCTCGTCGTTCTCGGAGACGTTGGAGTCGAGGAGCAGCAGGGGGACGCGGCCGACGTCGGCGCGCCAGATGTGTGCGGACAGCTGCCGGCCGTTCGGCAGGGGCAGCACGACCTTCGCGGCGGAGCCGTCCTCCTCGCGGAGCAGTGTCAGCGGCAGGCCGTCCGGGTCGAGAACGGGATAGGTCTCCTGCTGCCAGGCATCACGGGAGAGGGACTGCTTGAAGTAGCCGGCCTGGTAGAGCAGTCCGACGCCGATGAGGGGCACGCCGAGGTCGGAGGCGGACTTCAGGTGGTCGCCGGCCAGGATGCCCAGGCCGCCGGAGTACTGGGGGAGGACGGCGCTGATGCCGTACTCGGGGGAGAAGTAGGCGATGCTGCGGGGGGCGTCGTCGCCGAGACCCTGGTACCAGCGCGGCGCCGTCAGGTAGTCGTCGAGGTCCGCGCCGAGCTCCTGGATGCGCTGCACCAGCTTCTCGTCGGCGGCGAGCTGGTGCAGTTTCTCACGGGTGACGGAGCCGAGGAAGGCCACGGGGTCGTGGTCGCTCTCCTCCCATGCGGCGCGGTCGATCTCCTCGAAGAGACGCCAGGTCGGCAGGTGCCACGACCAGCGCAGGTTTCCCGCCAGTTTGCCGAGCGGAGCGATGTTCTCGGGGAGGACGGTTCGGACGGTAAATCTGCGGATTGCCTTCACTCCGGTTACGCTAGCGCACTTGCCCGGCTGCGCGGGAGGGCGCACCGCGCAATCGCTTACGTAATACGAAGCCCTGGATGATGTTACGCAAAGCCCCCTTAGCATTTCGGCCCATTACTCGCTAACGTCGTACGGGTGACGACCACTACCGAGCAGAACCGAAATGTCCAGTATCCCGAGGGACTCCGTTTTGGCCGCATCCCCATCACGGCCGTGACGCCTGTTATCGAGGGCGGCCGCTTTCCTGCCAAGGGGATCCCCGGCTCTGACATCGCCGTGGGCGCAACCGTGTTCCGGGAGGGCCACGACCAGCTGGGCGTGTCAGCCGTCCTCTACGACCCCCGCGGCAAGGAGGTGCAGCGCGTCCGCATGACGCCGGTGGGATCGGGGCTGGACCGCTGGGCCGGCATCCTGACGCCGCGTGCCAAGGGGCTGCACACCTTCACCATCGAGGGTTGGTCCGACCTCTTCGGCACCTGGGAGCACGATGCGACGATCAAGATCGCCGCAGGGGTCGACGTCGAGTTGATGCTGGCAGAGGGAGCTGCCCTCTTCACGCGGGCGGCCGGGGAGCGCTCGGCACGCGACGCCGCACTCTTCCGCCGTGCCGCGGACGCCCTCGCGGACACGTCCCAGAGCGTCGAGGCGCGCCTCGCCGCCGGGTTGTCCCTGCAGATCCACGAGGCGATCGCACGGCAGCCCATCCGGTCGCTGGTCACCGCGTCGCAGGCCTACCCGATCAACGTGGAGCGCGAACTGGCCGGCCGTGCCGCCTGGTACGAGTTCTTCCCCCGATCCGAGGGAGCCACCTACAACCCCGAGACGGCCGAGTGGACGTCCGGCACCTTCCGCGAGGCCACCAAACGCCTCGACGCGGTCGCGGCCATGAACTTCGACGTCGTGTACCTCCCCCCGATCCACCCCATCGGGCGGACGCACCGCAAGGGGCCGAACAACACCCTGACCGCGGGCCCCGGCGATCCCGGATCGCCCTGGGCCATCGGCTCCGAGGCCGGAGGCCATGACGCCATCCACCCGGACCTGGGGACCTTCGAGGATTTCGACGCCTTCGTGGCCCGAGCCAACGAGCTGAACCTCGAGGTCGCCCTCGACCTCGCGCTGCAGGCCTCACCCGACCACCCCTGGGTGACCTCGCATCCCGAGTGGTTCACCACCCGCGTCGACGGATCCATCGCCTACGCCGAGAACCCTCCGAAGAAGTACCAGGACATCTACCCGATCAACTTCGACAACGACCCGAAGGGCCTGTCGAAGGAGGTCCTCCGGATCGTCCTCATGTGGATCCAGCACGGCGTGAAGATCTTCCGGGTCGACAACCCGCACACCAAGCCGGTGCAGTTCTGGGAGTGGCTGATCGCCCGCGTGAACAAGAAGCACCCGGACGTCATCTTCCTCGCCGAGGCCTTCACCCGGCCGCCGATGATGCATGCGCTCGGCCGGGCCGGGTTCCAGCAGTCGTACTCCTACTTCACGTGGCGCAACACCAAGACCGAGCTCGAGGAGTACTTCACCGAGATCAGCCAGGTCTCGCCCGCCTACTTCCGGCCCAACTTCTTCGTCAACACCCCCGACATCCTCACCGAGTACCTCCAGTACGGCGGGCCGGCCGCCTTCAAGATCCGGGCGGTGCTCGCCTCCATGGCCAGTCCGCTGTGGGGCGTCTACTCGGGCTACGAGCTGTACGAGCACGTCGCCCGTCCGGGTGCCGAGGAGTACATCGACAACGAGAAGTTCCAGTACCGGCCGCGGGACTACGCCGCCGCCGAGGCGGAGGGACGCTCCTTGACGCCGTTCATCACCAGGCTGAACGCGATCCGCAGGGCGCACCCGGCGCTGGGAGACCTCGAGAACCTCACCGTCCACGGCAGCACGGACACGTCCACCGTGGTCTTCGCCAAGCACAAGCAGACGGCGGAGGGCAAGGACACGATCATCGTCGTCGTCAACGTCGATCCGCACAGCACGAGGGAGAGCACGGTGTCCCTGAACCTCAGCCAGCTGGGGCTGGACGCCGCCGACTTCGACGAGAACGGTACCTTCCTGGTGGACGACCTCATCACCGGCCAGACCTTCACCTGGGGCGAGCATAATTACGTCCGGCTCGACCCCCACGTGGAGCCCGCCCACATTCTCTCGATCAGGAGGCAGCGCTAGTGCCCAACCCCTTCCAGCTCAACGCACCCGGACTGGCCCACGACCCCCACTGGTACCGCAAGGCGGTCTTCTACGAGGTCCTGGTCCGCGGATTCGCCGACGCGAACGGGGACGGCTCCGGCGACCTCTCGGGCCTGATCGACAAGCTGGACTACCTCCAGTGGCTCGGCGTCGACTGCCTGTGGCTGCCACCGTTCTTCAAGTCCCCGCTGCGTGACGGTGGCTACGACATCTCGGACTACTACGACGTCCTGGACGAGTTCGGCTCCCTGGGCGACTTCAAGCGGCTCGTCGCCGAGGCCCACGCGCGCGGCGTGCGGGTCATCATCGACCTGCCCTTCAACCACACCTCGGAGCAGCACCACTGGTTCCAGGAGTCCCGCAGGGACCCCGAAGGCCCGTACGGGGACTTCTACGTCTGGAGCGACACGGACGAGAAGTACCAGGACGCGCGCATCATCTTCGTGGACACCGAGGAATCGAACTGGACGTTCGACCCGGTGCGCCGCCAGTTCTTCTGGCACCGGTTCTTCAGCCACCAGCCGGACCTCAACTTCGAGAACCCCAAGGTGCAGGAGGCCATCTTCGACGTCGTGAGGTTCTGGCTCGACCAGGGCATCGACGGCTTCCGCGCTGACGCCATCCCCTACCTTTTCGAGGAGGAGGGCACCAACTGCGAGAACCTGCCGAAGACGCACGAGTTCCTCAAGCGGCTCCGCGCCATGGTGGACGAGAACTACCCGGGCCGGGTCATCATCGCTGAGGCGAACCAGATGCCGGACGAGGTCGTCGAGTACTTCGGCGACGAGGACAGCCCCGAGTGCCACATGTCCTTCCACTTCCCGATCATGCCGAGGCTCTTCTACGCGCTGCGCGACCAGAAGGCTGCGCCCATCATCGAGACGATGAAGGAGACCCCCGACATCCCGGCCGGCGCCCAGTGGGGCACCTTCCTCCGCAATCACGACGAGCTCACACTCGAGATGGTCACCAGCGAGGAGCGCGAGGCGATGCTCGGCTGGTACGCGCCGGATCCCCGCATGCGCGCGAACGTCGGCATCCGCCGACGGCTGTCCCCACTGCTCGACAATTCGCGGGCGGAAGTGGAACTGATCCATGCCCTGCTGCTGTCCCTGCCCGGCAGTCCGTTCCTCTACTACGGCGACGAGATCGGTATGGGCGACAACATCTGGCTCGAGGACCGTGACGCGTCCCGGACCCCGATGCAGTGGAACCCGGACCGCAACGCGGGCTTCTCCCCGGTGGACCCCGGCAAGCTGTACCTCCCGGTCGTCCAGTCGCTCGTGTACCACTACAACCACGTGAACGTCGAAGCGCAGATGGCGACGTCGAGTTCGCTCCTGCACTGGGTCCGGCAGATGCTCGCGGTGCGCAAGGCCCACCCGGCGTTCGGGCTCGGCACCTACCGCAACGTCCCCGTCGATTCGGAGCACGTCCTGGCGTTCCTCCGCGAGGTCGACGCCGACAACGCCGAAGGCGAGCCCGCCGAGTCCGTCCTGTGCATCTTCAACCTGTCGCAGCACCCCGTGGCAGTGAAGATGCGCCTCCCGGAATTCGCCGGCCGTGGCCTGCGGGACCTCTTCGGCGGGGCGATCTTCCCGGCCTTCGCCGAGGACGGCGAGAACACGCTGACGCTCGGCAGCCACGACTTCTTCTGGCTGCGCGTGCGTTCCGCAAGTTCCAACACGTCGTCCCCCCACACGGAAGCGATGCCGGTCATCCCCCTCCCGGAGGCGATCCGATCATGACGACCCACACCCCCTTCATCCCGGAGATCCTCACGGAATGGCTTCCAGCCCAGCGGTGGTTCCCTGCCAAGGAACCGTCGGTGGACCTGACGGTCGTCGGCGGGACGGTCCTGGAGGACCCTGCCGGTGCTGCCGGCTTCGAGGTGCATTTCCTGGCCGTCGACTCCGGACGGCGCACCGACGTCGTCAGTGTGCCGATCAGCTACCGCAGCGAACCGCTCGACGACGCCGCGTCCGGCCTCATCGGCCGGGTCGAGCATCCCGACCTCGGTCCGCAGTGGGCCTACGACGCGACCCACGACGCCGACTTCGTGCGTCTCTGGGTCGACTTCCTCCTGCGCGGCGCCAGCACCCCCGACGGGAGGCTCTCGGGCGTCGTCATCAAGGCACCCGATCACCAGGAGCCAGGCACGGTGCAGCCCGTGAAGGTGCTCCAGGGTGAGCAGTCGAACACCTCGGTCGTGTACGGCACCGGCCCCGGGTCCATGATCGTGAAGTTCTTCCGCGTCCTCGCCGCCGGTGAGAGCCCCGACGTGCACATCAGTGCAGGGCTCACGGCCGAGGGGTCCACCGACACCCCGGACACCTTCGGATGGATCACGGGCACCTGGCAGGAACCGCACGGGGAACCCGGCCACCACGTGACGGGCCACGTCAGCGTCCTGCGGGACTTCGTCGAGGGAAGCACCGATGCGTGGCGCACGGCGTCCCAGGCGGCGTCGTCCGCGACGGACTTCACCACCCAGGCACGCGGCCTCGGCCAGGCCGTCGCCCGGATCCACCGGCAGCTCGAGGGCGCATTCGGCAGCCGCACGGCGAGTGACGCCGAGGAGAAGGAGTTCAAGGACGCGCTTGCGCAGCGCATCCGCTGGGCCTGGGAAGAGGCGGGCGACGCCGTCGGGCCCCTGGGCGCCGAGGTCGACCGCATCATCCGCGACGTCGAAAGCCTCGGGGACATCCCGCCCCTGCAGCGCATCCACGCCGACCTCCACCTGGGTCAGGTCCTCCAGTCCCCCGACGGCACATGGCTCATCATCGACTTCGAGGGGGAGCCCCTCCGGCCCACCGCGGAGCGGAGCGTCCCCGACGTCCCACTGCGCGACGTCGTCGGCATGGTCCGCTCACTGGAGTACGCCGCGGCCTCCCGCGGGGCTGCTCCGGTCGGTTCCCCCGAGGCTGCCGAGACCGAACAGTGGTCGGACGCAGCCCGCGATGCCTTCCTCGAGGGGTACGCGGAGGAGGCCGGGGCACCCGTAGACACGACGGGTCCGCTGTTCCGCGCCCTCTGGCTCGACAAGGCCCTGTACGAAGTCGTCTACGAGATCCGCAACAGGCCGGACTGGGTAGAGATGCCCGTCCGGGATGTCCGACGCGCACTGGGTGCACAGCCCGGAGCGGACGCTACGAAAGCAGCTGACATGAACCCCCCGAAGAACTCCGGCCCGGACGAGGGCACAGGCGAAGAAACCATCACAGGCAAGGCGGCCAAGGCCGTCGCGGGCACGGCGAAGGCCGTGGCCGGCAAGGCGAAGAGCGCGACGGCAGGACTGGCCGTGAAGGCGAAGGAGGCCGTAGCCTCCTCCGGGCAGGACGACGACCCCGAGACGTCCACCGCCTCGACGGACCTGACCCCCGTTCCGGTCGACCCGTCCGTCCTCCACCAGGTCTCGGAGGGCAGCTACTACCAGCCGCACGCCGTGCTGGGCGCGCACCTCGGCAACGACGACGTCGTGACCATCCGGACACTGCGCCGCCTGGCCCGGTCCGTCGCCGTCATCACCGCCTCCGGGCGCACCGAGCTGCACCACGAGCACAACGGCATCTGGGTCGGTGCCCTCCCCGCCGAGAGCCCCGGGCATGTGCCCGACTACCGGCTCGAGGTGGCCTACGGCGGCGAACCGGAGGTCGTCGACGACCCGTACCGGTTCCTGCCGACGCTCGGCGAGATCGACATGCACCTGATCGGTGAGGGCCGGCACGAGACACTGTGGACCGCGCTCGGTGCGCACGTCCGCCACTACTCGTCCGTCCTGGGCGACATCGATGGAGTGTCTTTCGCGGTCTGGGCCCCGAACGCCCGCGCCGTGCGCGTCATGGGCGACTTCAACGGCTGGGACGGAACCGTCAACGCCATGCGCGCCCTCGGCAGCTCCGGCATCTGGGAGATCTTCATCCCCGGGGCAGGGGCGGGCACCTGCTACAAGTTCGAGATCCTCGGCAACGACGGGCACTGGCGCGAGAAGGCCGACCCGATGGCGCGAGGCACCGAGGTCCCGCCCCTCACGGGGTCGAAGGTCGTGGAGTCGACCTACGTCTTCGGCGACGACGAGTGGATGGAGGCGCGTGCCGCCGGCGATCCCCACAACGGCCCGATGAGCGTCTACGAAGTGCACCTCGGGTCCTGGCGCCAGGGATTGGGCTACCGGGAACTCGCCGAGCAGCTCGTGGAATATGTGTCCTGGCAGGGCTTCACGCACGTCGAGCTCATGCCTGTCGCCGAGCATCCCTTCGGCGGCTCGTGGGGCTACCAGGTGACGTCCTACTTCGCGCCGACCTCGCGCTTCGGTTCGCCCGACGACTTCAAGTACCTGATCGACAGGCTGCACCAGGCCGGCATCGGCGTCATCATGGACTGGGTTCCCGCCCACTTCCCGAAGGACGCATGGGCGCTGGCCAACTTCGACGGCGGCACCCTGTACGAACACGGGGACCCGTTCCTCGGGGAGCACCAGGACTGGGGCACGCTGATCTTCGACTTCGGCCGCCGTGAGGTCCGCAACTTCCTGGTCGCCAATGCCCTCTACTGGCTCGAGGAATTCCACATCGACGGGCTGCGCGTCGATGCCGTCGCGTCGATGCTCTACCTCGACTACTCCCGCGAGGAAGGCCAGTGGCGCCCGAACAGGTTCGGTGGCCGCGAGAACCTCGAGGCCATCTCCTTCCTGCAGGAGGTCAACGCGACCGCCTACAAGAGGGCGCCGGGCATCGTGATGGTCGCGGAGGAGTCGACGGCGTTCGACGGCGTGACCAGGCCCACCAGCTCGGGAGGCCTCGGCTTCGGCATCAAGTGGAACATGGGGTGGATGCACGACACCCTGCAGTACATCTCGGAGGACCCGATCAACCGGGTGCACCACCACGGCAAGGCGACGTTCTCCATGGTGTACGCCTACACCGAGAACTTCATGCTCCCCATCAGCCACGACGAAGTCGTGCACGGCAAGGGTTCCCTGCTGCGCAAGATGCCGGGCGACCGGTGGCAGCAGCTGGCCAACGTCCGCGCGTACCTCGCGTTCCAGTGGGCCCACCCCGGGAAGCAGCTCATCTTCATGGGATCGGAGTTCGCCCAGGAATCCGAGTGGGCCGAGCACCACAGCCTCGACTGGTGGCTCACCGACACCCCGTCGCACAAGGGTGTCCAGGAACTCGTCCGCACTCTCAACACGATCTACAAGGAGACCCCGGCGCTGTACGCGCGGGACAACGAGCCGGCCGGCTTCCAGTGGATCGACGAGAACGACGGCGAGCACAACACGCTGTCCTTCATCCGCTGGGACCACCAGGGGAATCCGCTCGTGTGCATCGCCAACTTCGCCGGTGGCCCGCACGAGGGCTTCCGGGTCGGACTGCCCTGGGCGGGGGAGTGGACCGAGGTCCTGAACACCGACTCCGAGGAGTTCGGCGGGTCGGGCGTCGGCAACCGCGGCCTCGTGACCGCCCAGGAAGGCGCGCACAACGGTCAGCCGGCATACGGCGACGTGCGGGTTCCGCCTCTCGGAGTGCTCTACCTGAAGCCCGCCGCCTCCTGATCGGCGGCCGGCAGTCCCGGCGGTAGACCCCCTTCCAGGAGGGGGTCCACCGCCGTTTTACATTCAGGACCGACCGGTGCTACTGTTTATATCCGCGCTGATGAAGACATTTGATCGGCCGACAACCACAGAACCAAGGCTCACCTCCTATCCGCATGGACTGGAACGGGGCCGAGGGAAGCGGGAACCGGCCGATTTGGAGAAACGGAAGCAGCGCGGTAA